>CAWJZQ010000014.1:0-19905 GCA_963847415.1 uncultured Thermoleophilia bacterium
GGCGTAGCCGCGCATGCCGTCGAGCAGGGCGCCGAAGAAGCGGTCGGCGAGCTCGTCGGTGTCGGCGCCCGGCGGAGCCACGTGTAGGCCCAGTGGCCGCCGAGAGGAAGAGAAGCGCCGCGGTCGCGACGTCGAGATCGGTGCGGAGCTCGCTGCGCTCGACGCCCTCCCGGAAGAGGTCGCGGATGCGCTCCTCGTAGCGCCGGCGCTCGGCGACGAACCGCTCGCGGCGCTCGCCCTCGAGGTAGCGCCACTCGCGCACGAAGACGGTCGCGGCGTCGAGCTGGCTCGGCGACGACGCGCAAGGTGCGCGCGCAGCGCGAGCCGGATCCGCTCGGTGGCCGGCAGCCTCGGCCGGGACGGCGTCGAGGCCGCGTGGAACGACCTCGGCGCCTTCCCAGGCGACCTCCCAGAGGAGGTCCTCCTTCGAGGCGATGTGGTGGTAGAGCGAGCGGCTTCTGGATCCCGAGCTGCTCGGCGAGGTCGGCGAGGGACGTGCCTTGGTAGCCGCGCTCGGCGAAGAGCCGGGCCGCGATCCGCGTCAGCTCCTCGCGCCTCGCCGACATCTATAATTCGCAGCCTAACGATCGGTAGGTAGGGAGGCTCGAGCCGTGGACGCACGACGGAGGAGTTCCTCGCCTACGTCCAGGAGGGCGGGCAGGTCGAGGCGACGGACTGGCTGCCGGACGAGTACCGGCAGAAGCTGATCAAGTTCGTCGAGATGCACGCGCAACTCGGAGCTCATGGGCGTGCTGCCGGAGCGCGAGTGGATCCTCCGCGCGCCGACGCTGCAGCGCAAGCTCGCGCTGACGGCGAAGGTGCAGGACGAGGTCGGCCACGCGCAGCTCATCTACCGGGTCGCCGAGGACCTCGGCAAGCCGCGCGAGCAGATGCTCGACGACCTCGTCACCGGCAGGGCGAAGTTCCACAACGTCTTCCACTACCCGACCGAGACGTGGGGCGACGTCGGCGTGATCGCGTGGCTCGTCGACGGCGCGGCGATCATCTCCCAGAAGGCACTCCTCAAGTGCTCGTACACGCCGTACGCGCGGATCATGAAGAAGATCTGCTGGGAGGAGTCGTTCCACATCCTCCACGGGCGACGTGGTGCTCGCGATGGTGACCGGGACCGACGCGCAGCGCGGGCTCGTCAGGAGCGCTCGACCGCTGGTGGGGCCCGCTGATGCAGTTCCAGGCAACCAGATCCCGCCGGACGAGGATCCGATGTACACTGGCGCATCAAGTCGCAGGGCAACGAGGAGGCGCGGCAGCAGTTCCTCGAGGGGTACGTGCCGCAGATCTGGGAGCTCGGCCTGACCGTGCCGACCCAAAGCTGCGTCGCGGCGACGACGGGGTGTGGAAGTACACGCGAGCCCGACTGGGACGAGCTGAAGCGTGGTCACCGGGCACGGCCCGCGCTCGCAGGAGCGCCTCGCGTTCCGCGCGGCGCTTCCTCGAGCAGGAGCGGTGGGTGCGCGACGCCCCGCTCGCCGCATGATCTTCGAGGTTTCCGCCAGGAGCGGAAGGGCCAGCCGTTCGCGCACGCCGGCTCGATCGAGGCGCCGGACGCGGCGTTCGCCGACGCATGGGCGCGGGAGCAGTACGGCCGCCGCGGCGAGTCGGAGGCGCTCTGGCTCGTGCCGCGCGAGTCGATCCACGCGGTCACCGAGTGGGCCGACGAGTTCGACCTCAAGTACCGCCGCGTCGACGGCTACTCGATCAAGGCAAGGTTGCAGGAGTGCGCGTGAACGAGCGGGCACAGCTCCTGCTGTCGATCGCTGACGACGAGCTGATCCTCGGCTGGCGCGACTCCGAGTGGACCGGGATCGCGCCGACGCTCGAGGAGGACGTCGCGTTCTCGTCGATCGCGCAGAACGAGATCGGGCATGCGCGCGCGCTGTACGAGCTCGCTGCGAAGGAGCTCGACAGCGACCCCGACGCGCTCGCGTTCGACCGCGCGCCGGACGAGTACCTGTGCGCGCCGCTCGTCGAGCTGCACCTGCTCGACGACTGGGCGAAGACGATCGCGCGCCGCTTCCTCTACGAGGAGGCAGACCGTGTGCGCCTCGACGCGTTGCGCCACGGCGACGACGCCGAGCTCGCGGGCCTTGCCGCGAAGATCGACCGCGAAGAGGTCTACCACCGCATGCACGCCGAGATGTGGGCCGCGCGCCTGCGCGACGAGCCGCGCTTCCGCGCAGCGGTCGACGAGCTGTGGCCGTACGCGCTCGGCGTCGTCGAGCCGAGCTGCGGCCGGAGCTGGCGCGCCGCGTCGGACTTAGCGATGACTCATCACTAACGGTCTTCGGTCGCGGCGAGCACACGCCGGAGCTCGCGGAGCTGTGGAACGAGATGACGAGGTCGCCGCTCCGTGCCGGGTGCGACTGGTGACGCGCTCCGAAGGTGTCCGACACCTTACGTGGCTCGACCGCGGCGCGGGTCCGACGGTCAGACACCGGGGGCGGCGAGATGTTGACGCGCTCCGAAGGTGTCTGACACCTTTGCGCGGCTCGATCCGCGTCGCCGGTTCGAACGGGTGTGTCAGACACCGGTGGCTGCGAGATGTTGACCGTCGACGCCGTCTGGGCGGCGTTCGACGAGATCCCCGACCCGGAGATCCCCGTCGTCTCGCTCATAGACCTCGGCGTGATCCGCGACGTCGCCGTCGACGGCGACAGCGTGCACGTCGAGTTCACGCCGACGTTCCTCGGCTGCCCCGCGCTCGAGACGATGAAGCGCGCGATCGAGGACAAGGTGGCCGAGCTCGGCGGCCAGGCGGAGGTCGCGGTGATCCAGGACGACTCCTGGTCGACCGACCGCATCACCGCCGCCGGCCGCGAGAAGCTGCGCGCCGCCGGCTTCGCCCCACCCGCCCCGCGCGCCGCCGGCCCGACGACGCTCGTGCAGCTGCAGTCGAACGCGTTCCGCTGCCCGTACTGCAGCTCGACGAGCACGCGCCTCGAGAACATCTTCGGCCCCACACCGTGCCGTTCGATCCGCTGGTGCGAGAGCTGCCGCCAGCCGTTCGAGCAGTTCAAGACGATCTAGCGGCGTGGTGGCCGCCGCCGGCGTTCAGGCGTGCCCGAAGTCGTGCTTCAGGCGCGCTCGGGGCGAAGCAGGCAAGTGCTCCTGTGTCACTGTGAGACTGTGAAGAACATCACAGTCTCGGTTCCGGAAGACGTCTACCGCAACGCCCGTATCGGTGCGGCCGAACGCGGCAGCTCGGTGAGCGCGATCGTGACCGAGTTTCTCGCCTGGCGCTTCGGCGCGGAGTTCCGCCGGCTCGAGACGCTGCAGCGGCGCGTTCAGGGCGAGATCGACCGCTTCAGCGCCGGCGATCGCCTCGGCCGCGACGAGCTGCACGCGCGTGCGGTTCGCTGACACCAACATCCTCCTCTACGCGATCTCACGCGACGGAAAGGAGGAAGCGAAAGCAGCCCGCGCCAGCGAGATCCTCGCCGCCGGCGACATCTTGCTCTCCGTCCAGGTGCTGCAGGAGTTCTACGTGCAAGCCACCCGGCGCAGCCGGGCCAATGCTCTGACCTCGCGGCAGGCGGCCGACCTCGTCGCGTCGTTCCGCCGCTTTCCGGTCGTCGAAGTCACGGCCGAGCTGATGCTGGCTGCGATCGCAACCTCGGAGCGGTTCGACATCTCCTACTGGGATGCCGCGATCATCGAGGCCGGCCGCTTGGGCGGGTGCGAGCTCGTCCTCTCAGAAGAACTCAGCGACACGACCGACTACGACGGGATGCGCGTCCAGAACCCGTTCCGGGAGTAGCCCTCTTCGGCCCCACACCGTGCCGCTCGATCCGCTGGTGCGACAACTGCCGCCAGCCCTTCGAGCAGTTCAAGACGATCTAGCGGCGAGTAGCGGTCGCAGGAATCTTTCCGCGAGCGGCAGGACAGGGCGGCCGGGAAGCGAACGCTCGCTGGTGCCCGGACGCAGGCTCCGTACTGACCTTGTTCGGCTGCTCGACTCGAATGCGACGCTGCTCGGGCTACTGCTCGCGAACTTCTTCGTGCTCGAACTGGTCGACAACCAGCGGGTCGGCGCGTTCGTCTCCACGCTGGTCGCCGCGGCCGCTCTGGCCGCTGCGATCTACGACTCGGGCACCGGCAGCAAGCTGACGGGCTGGCAGGCGGCCGCGATCATCGCAGCGGTGCTCCTATCCACGCTCGTCCTGCTCACCGACTCGAGTGACCTGATCGGCTCCACCTACCTACTCCCGGCGGTCCTGGTCGCGATCAACCTGCCGATCACGCTGCAGCGCACGCTGCACCACCGGGTGGTCACCTACGAGACGATCCTGGGTGCGCTCTGCGCGTACGTGCTGACCGGGCTCGTGTTCGCGTTCGTCTACATCGCCCTTTCCCGCTTCGGCATCGACTTCTTCGCCCAGCCCGGCCCGCACCAGCAGTCGGAGTACCTGTACTTCAGCTTCGTCGTGCTGACCACACTCGGGTTCGGCGACCTGTCCCCGACAGCCGGGCTGCCGCAGGCGCTGGTGGCGGTCGAAGCGCTGTTCGGCCAGGTGTTCTTGGTCACGATGGTCGCCCGGCTGGTGACCCTCTGGGTGCGGCAGGCGGAGCCCACCGGCGCCCCCGAAAGCCGCTAAGCCACACGCTCCCTCAGGGCACCGCATCTGGTACCGACCTCACGGGCACGAGCCGGACCGACTTGTCCGTTCCGCGTCTGATCCGACTCCGGGGCGCCGTTCAAGACGATCTAAACCGTATGGAGTATCCGGCGCGTCGCTCGTAGTTGGCGCGGTTGCCGTCGCGGTTGGCGCGGCGGTAGAGCCCCAATTGCAGGCAAGGCGATCAGTTCACAGGTTGCGCAGCCGTTCGACCGCCTGCTGCAGCGGGTCGAGCCCGTCGCTGATGATCTGCTCGATCAGCTCCAGGTCGACGTCGAAGTACTTGTGGGCGAGGAAGTTGCGCAGGCCGACGATGTTTTGCCAGTCGGTCTCCCTCTCGGCCTCGGTCAGTTCGGATGGGAGAGCGTTCGCCGCCTCCCCGATCACAAGGAAGTTGTAGAAGATGCCGTCGCGAGTGCGCTCGTCGAGCTCGGCTCCGGCGCCGTCGCGATAGGCGCGGATGCGCCCGATCGCGTCCAGGATGTCCTGCAGCCGCTGCTCATCCTCTCGTCTCACAGCGGCACCGCCTCTCGCAGCGCGCTGCGCCTGCACCTCCGGGCGAAGCAGGGGCGCGCTGACGACGTTCACCGGCAGCCCGGTCAGCTCGCGCAGCTCCTCGCCGAGCCCGAGCAGCTGCAGCAACGCCTCGCCGCGCGCGAGCTCCTCCGGCAGGTCCACCAGCAGGTCGACGTCGCTGCCGCGGCGCTCCTCCCCGCGCGCGTAAGAGCCGAAAAGGCGCACGTTCGAGGCCTGCCTTCGACCGGCGGCAGCCAGTATCTGCTCGCGGCGTGCGAGCAGCCGCCTGCGCGGCGCGGACTTCGGCAGCGGTGTCGCTCCGAGCACGAGCTGCAGGCCGCAGGCATAGAGCAGGCGGCGCAGGACCGGCAGCGTCGGCTCCTCGCCCCCGTTCTCGCGCCGGGCGACCGCCGCCTGCGAGCTGCCGGTACGCCGGGCGAGCTCGGCCTGGCTGAACCCCGCCTGCAGGCGCGCGTTACGGATCAGATCAGCGCTGCGCACGGCCGAGACTATACCGTATGCGGTATAACCCACCGCCCGGGTCCGGCGCCGGACTCGACGGGTGTGCGTCCGGGAGAACGTCGACGCCGTTGAACTGGAGCTTCTATCGAAGTCGTCGGAGTTCAGCCGGAACTCCATCACGAGGCCGACGCCGAGGTAAGCGCTCCGGCGACCTGGCCGCCGGGGATCGTTTCGCGCACCGATCCCGGCCAGGACGTAGAAGCCGTAGCCGCGTTAGACGGAGAAGTTGACGAACGCCAACAACGAGAACACGGGGACCGCTATGGCGTAGATCGCGACCGGTGCGACTCGGCGCGACGCTCTCCAAGCAATCACGGCGGCGATCGCCGCCACCACTGCCACGGCGACGTCCACGACGCCTGCGATCACCTGAAGCGCCCGCACGTCAGTCAGGATCGGCGCAGCCGTTACGAGCGCGAGAACGGCGAGTTGCAACCCCTCACGGCGTAGCAAGCCGCCAGTCAGTGAGTCCTCGACGCGCGTCGACCGCACCGGGACCAGTAGAACACCTGGGGTTGCCATGTGCAATTACTCCGCTCGCGCCGTTGTTGCTCTGACTTACCGGAACTCGTCGATGCCGCGGCCTGTCTTCCGGCTCCCACCCGTAGGCGGCGTGATAGCCCCAGCAGTCCGGCCGGCTTCCGTCGGTGTCCGTGACGCCGTAGGCGTCGGCGAGCTGGCGAGCGCTGATGATCGTGCCTGCCCATCGCTCGGCGTCTGCGGCCCCGGCGAGTGCAGCAACGCCTCTGGCGACATAGGTAGGCGACTCGGAGATCCCGAAGCCGGGACGGTCGCGGCAGGCGTCCCGCCAGTTCGCCTCGGTGACGCCGAAGTTCTCCAGCATCTTCTCCGAGCGCAGCCAGCCGGGAGTCACGCCGACGGCCGTCACGGGACTGTCCTCGAGCTCGGCGCTCAGGCCCTATGACGATCCGCTCGACGTTGGCCTTGACGAGGTCGTAGTAGAAGCCGACGTTCCGCCTGAACTCGGCGTTCGCCTGCGAGGTGCCGTCCGTCATCTCCACGACGAGGCCGCGCGTGCCGAGGGCTTCGGCGGTGCGCAGCATGAGCGGGATGGCGGCACGACAGGTGATCAGGTGCGTGTGCACGCCCATCTGCAGCATCCGCAGCCCGCCGGCCCAGTCGTGCTCCCAGAGCGGCTTGTCCCATTCCATGTACCTGTCGCCACCGAAGATGTCGTTGACGAGCACGTCGAGCCGCCCGTGGTCGCCCTCGATCGCCGACGACGAGCTCGGCAACCGAGGCGGGGTCCTCGTGATCGACCACCAGCGCCGAGCCCGCGCCTCCCGCCGCCGCGATCAGCTCCCCGGTCTCCTCGATCGTCTCGGGCCTGCCGATCTCAGAAGGCCCGGTCGTCCGACTACTGCGACCGGTCGCGTAGACGTAGAAGCCCGCACGGGCAAGCTCGACCGCGATCGCACGACCGGCGCCGCGCGTCGCCCCCGCAACCAGCGCCACCCTGACTTCCTCGGTCACAACGACCCTTAAGGCTTCCCCGACCATGCGGGGTGGTCTGGGTTACCGACCTTCCAGATCAGGATGCTGTCCCTGAAGATCGTTACCTGATGGCGCGCGTGCCGCGGTCGCGCGCAGAAGAGCTCCGGCGCACCGCCTTCCTTGTAGATAGCGCAGCGCTGGTTGACGGCGGGAACCGACACCTCGTCGCCGACGCGCAGGGTGTAGCGGTGCGCTACCGCCGATGCGTCCGCAGCAGGTGCCGTAGCGAACTTCCCGATGCTGAACCCGATGGCGGCGGTGATTACAAGCACCGCGGCCAGAACGAGACGGCGTCGTGTATTCACTGAAGTGGCCTCCTCCTCGGAGTTGGCCTCATTCTGCTCGAGAAAGCTGTTCCTCGCCTCGACCAAGGTCTGACCATGCAACGCGATCGGCTATCACTCTCACCCGAGCTCGGGGCCATGTTCGGCCGGGGCCGGCGAGCGGTCAGCACGCGCCGCGTATCGCGCCGCGGTTAGCCGCTTCTGATGCGGTTTACGAAGGTGCTCACGCTTCTGGGGACGCGGAGGCGTTTGAAGATGCCTACGCTCGGGGCCGGCCCTTTAGCGCGACATTGGCCGCGTGGGCAGCATCCTCTTATCCACCCCTCTGCTCTGGCCTATCCACGCTCGCTCACCGCGGCAGGCCCTCCGGGCGAATGTCAGGCGAGAGCACACTGGCCCAAGCGAGAATCTCGAAACTCGGCCCGTTGCCCCCGCGTCGCCTCGGTCTAGTGGCGTCGCGGCAAGATTGGGCCATGTTCGCCGGAAGACCTTTCCTCGGGTGCGCTGGTGGGCCATTGCCATGACCGGAGTCGAAGCTTCGACCTCTCCCTCTGGGTTGCCGCGCTGGTTCGGACCTAGAGCCAGCGCAGATGATCCGGCCGTCTCGGCCCTGATCGACCGCGTCGCGCGCGAGGCCGGATGGGCAGACATTGGCGGCGCGTTCAACCTCAACGTGCGGATAGACGCTGAGCCGCCGGTTGTCCTCCGGGTTCATAGGCCCTGGGTCCGCCGCGGGCGGGTAGCGGGACTGCGGCGCCTGCGAGAGCGGCTCCAGGGGACGCAAGTCCGGGTCGCTCGGCCGATTCCGATCTCCGGCGGCGACCTCCTGAGGGTCGCTGATCGTTGGGCTGAGATTGAGGAGTTCATCGACCACGTCCAGCCACCGGCGGGCGAGGACTCCTACGTCCGCCTATTCGAGGAGCTCGGACGCCTTCACACTGCGCTCAAAGCAGTCTGGGAGCCCAGTCCGCCCGAACCCCTCGACGACCACAGAACACTCGGGCAACTGCGTTACTCGGTCGGCCTCACACGCCGCAGGCTCGGACCCCGCAGCGAGCCGGTCGTGCGTCGGATGCGTCAACTGACCGGCGAGCTCTCCAAGCTCCGAAAGGGCCTCGAACTGCCATGCGCTCCGATTCATGGGGACTACAAGCTGGGCAACGCGGGAGAACTGTCAGACGGCTCGTGGGCCACCTTCGACCTGGATTTCGCGAGGGTCAGGGAGCGGCTGTACGACATCGCGGGCAGCCTGAACCACGTCGCACAGAGCGGCCCCGATGGCGTGGGCCCGCCCGTTGAATTGCTCGAGCCGCGACGACTGCTCGACGCCTACGAAGGCACGGCTCCGGAACCGTTGACTCCCGACGAGCACCGTTGGCTCCCCGGGGCGCTGGCCCTTGTACCCCTGCACTGGGCTGCCACCGCGGGACTGGTCGGCGGCGACATCCGCCAGGCCGAGAGCGCAATGACCGCCGCCGAGGCCTGGTGGTCGCGCCGGGCTGAACTGTCGTCGTAGTCCGGCGGCTTCCACGCTCGTGCAAGGTCTCGGACACGGACGACAACGGGCATGAGACCGCCGTTCGCACCCGCCCCGCTCAGGGTGTCTTCGCGAACGCTCGCCCAGGCGGGGGTCATTCCTCTCGGATCATCGTGCCGCGGGTTTCGCGCGGTCCCTGTCTCGACGGACGCTTGTCGGCTGGCTCAGCTGATGTTGGCCGCCAAGTCCTGATAGGGAGGGACGAGTTCTTCCCAGCGCGCCTCGACCTCGTCGGGTTCACGGCCAGCGAGGTACGCGGCGAGGTTTTCGGCGTGGATCTGCCACCCGGCTCCGTAGAAGGCGATCTTGTCCAGGGGCATGCCCTTGACCTCGATGACCAGGATGGTCTGGTCGCCGTCGGCGGTCAGCGTGATTTCCCAGACCGCGTCGAACGGCGGCACACCCTGACCTCTGCGGTAGGACTCATCGGTTTCCCTGGTCGTCACCAATAGGCGCTGTGGGGCCTCGCACGCCTCCACCTGACCTGTGCGCTCTCCCGCGTCGGCGATGTGCACACGGAACTCGCCCCCCTCAGAAAGCTCGCCATCCACCTCGCCGAACCAGCGGGCGAGCCGGTCCGGATCGGTGACTGCCGACCAGAGGTCGTCGATGTCGGTGGCGTAGCGGTCTTCGATTCGGACGACGCCTGCGCCGTCTGCTGATCGCAGGCTGCCGAGAATGCGGGTGCCCGGACTCGTGTTGCTGGTCATGTCGCGCTCCTTCGTTCGCGTTTTCCTCGCGCCACCTCGGTATGCAGGGCGTCCAATCGCTGCTCCCACAGAGACCGGTAGCGGTCGAGCCACTGATCTACTTCTGCGAGCGGTGCGGGGCGAAGACTGTAGACCCGCCGCTGCGCCTCCTGGCGGGCCTCGACCAGCCCTGCTTCCCTCAACACTCGCAGGTGGCGGGAGACGCCCGGACGAGCGATCGGCAGCAACGCCGCCAGCTCACCCGCGGTCGCCGGGCCGCGGGCCAGCGTCTCCAGCAGCGTCCTCCGGCTCTCGTCGGCGACCGCCCGCAGAACAGCTTCCATGCCACGAACGTACCAAGATGGTTACGTAACTGTCAAGGTACACACACAGCATCGAGTTGGACGCGCTCCTCATGCGAATGTTCGTGTTGCGCACCATTTCCGACAGCTGGATCAAATCGACTGGGGAGGCTGCTGTGACTTATCAAGTGGCGAGTGTCGACGAGTTGCAGGACATCGACTACCGGCAGGACACGCATCTGCGTCCGGTGCGTCACCACTTCGGGATCACCGCTTTCGGGACGAACGCTTGGACAGCTGCAAACGTGGGTGATCGGCTGATGCCCGAACACGAGGAGGACGAGGGCAGCGAAGAGCTCTACATCGTGCTTCGCGGCCACGCTCGATTCGAGATCGACGGAAACACCGTTGACGCACCGCAGGGAACGCTGGTGTTCGTCCCGCCGTTGGTGAACCGCACCGCCTACGCGGAGGAGCCGCAAACAGTCGTGCTCGCGGTCGGCAGCACCGTCGGGAAGCCGTATGAGGCCGGTGGCTGGGAGGTCTGGGCCGAGTTCGATCCCGCCTACGAAGCCGGCGACTACGTCGGCGTGGTTGAACGGGGGCGGAGCACCCTCGAAGCGAGCGGCTACGCGACACCGTTTTACAATCTTGCTTGTTGCGAGGCATTCACTGGTCAGACCGAGGAGGCGATCGAACACCTACGCGTTGCGTTCGAGCGGCGGCCCAGCCTTCGCGAGATCGCTATGAAAGACAGTGATCTCGATCCCCTCCGGAACGAGCGCGCGTTCATCCAACTCTTCGGCTAACGAGCGCGGCTGATGGAAGTCTCGTAGACCGCACGTAGTCGGCTCGAGCCGCCGCCGTTCTATGTGACAGCCGGGAAGTCGAGGCACTCGACAGGCCTGGAGACGTCGGCGTCCCGAGCTACGTCGTCGAGCCACGGGAACGTCCGTGATCCGGCCGAGCGGTTCTCGCGACATCCGACGCCAGTACACCTCCGTCATAGCACCTGGACAGGCCCGCCGCCCGAGCGTTCGCTCAGAAGATGCTCGGCACCTCCCCGCAGCGAGGCGACCGCCCGTCTCGACCGGTCCGAGGCACTGTCCGTGGACGGCTTCACTCGGACTGATCGAGGAACCCCGACGACCACGGCACCGCACCCGCATCTCACCCCCGCCTCGAGGTGCTTCGTCTTCTTGAGAAGGGCCGCTCGACAAAGCGATCCGCCGATCTCCACCTGAGTACGGAGACCGTCAAAATCATGCGCGGTCTCTTTCGGACCTCGGCTCAACTCCCGACTCGAAGCGTCGCCGCCGCCCGAGCCGCGACACTGCCCTGAATCGGATTACGAGCCCGCAGCGCGCCGAGCAAGAACGGCGCACAGAGCGCGCTGACTCCAGTGCTCGTTTTGGCCCTTACGTTCCAGGGTGCTCACCGCGGCAGGCCTCCGAGCGATGTCACGCGAGAGCACGCTGGCGCAGGCGGCTCTCCTACTACTCGTCTTCGACGAGCGCGGCCAGCCTCGCGAGCGACGACTGCCAGCCCGCCTGGTTGTCGGCGATCGACACACCCGCCGGTAGCCCCTCATGCACACCCACAACGTCGGTGCCGCCGTCGGAATCAACGAGCGAGATCGTGATCTTCATCTCGCCGCGCAGTGCCGGATCTGCCGTCTCGAACTCGTCTACCTCGACGACTCGCTCATTCGGGACGAGTTCCACAAACCGGCCCCGGTAGGTGTCGGTGTGCGCGGTCGTCTTCCCAGCATCGCTGGAGGTGTCGTAGGTCAGGGAAATTCTGATCGCGCCACCTTCACGGACCTCGAACTCGTGTACACGACAGGTCATGCCTTCCGGCACCTTCCACCTCGAGACCGCGTTCGCGTCGATGAGTGCCGCGTACACCCTGGCACGCGGTGCCTTCACATGCCGGCTGACGCGAGTCGATCTCACACTCCACATCATCCCAGGGCGTTCTTGGCTGAGCCAAGCCTCCGTGGTCCGCTGACGGCTGACCTTCAGCGCGATTTGCGGCGCGCGCGTTCTCGCGCCTTGAGCGTGTTCATCTCTTCGAGTGCTTGCCCCGCTCCGAGAGCGACCGTGAGGAGCGGCTCGTCGGCAACTCTGACGGGAAGCCCGGTCTGGCCGGCGAGCAGCGTGTCGAGGCCGCGGAGGAGAGCGCCGCCGCCGACCATCGTGATTCCCTGCTCGAGCAGGTCGGCCGAGAGCTCGGCCGGCGTTCGGTCGAGGAGCTCTTTGACTGCGGCGACGATCTGCGTGAGCGGGTGTTCGAGCGCGCTCCCGATCCCCGCCGATGTGATCGACGCGCGACGCAGCAGCCCGGTTCCCAGGTCGCGCCCTGCGACCTCCGCGCGACTCGCGTCGCTCGTGACGGCGCTCGCCGAGCCGATCTCGATCTTCAGGGCCTCCGCCTGTTCCTGGCCGATCAACAGCCGCTCCTGTTGCTGGATCGAGCGGACGATCGCATCGTCCATCTGGTAGCCACCGACCTTGATCGAGTGGACGACGGCGAGGCTCCCGAGGGCGGTGACGGCGGTCTCCGTCGTGCCGCCGCCGATGTCCACGACCAACGCCCCTCGCGGCTCGGCGACGGGCAGACCCGCTCCGATTGCCGCCGCCATCGGCTCGTCGATCAGAAAGGCCTGCGTCGCGCCGGCCGCGCGGGCCGCGCGAGTCACGGCGTTCCGCTCGACCTGCGTGATCCCGCTCGGAACGCACACCATGACATCGGCGCGGAGACGCTTGCCGCCGGCCGCTCGACGGATGAAATGACGCAGCATCTGCTCGGTCATCTCGAAGTCTGCGATCACGCCGTCGCGAAGCGGCCTCGTTGCCGAGATGTGAGCGGGAGTACGTCCGATCATCCTGCTCGCCTCCGCGCCGACCGCGTACACGCTCCCGGTGCGCTCGTCGATCGCGACGATCGAAGGCTCGAACAACACGATCCCGTGCCCCCGCCGATAGACGACCGTGTTCGCGGTCCCGAGATCGACAGCAAGCTGAGGCCGCCCGGAGAACCGGCGGAAGCTCAATCCACATCACCACGCGATTCGCCGCGCCCCACGACAGGACCGTACCCTCACCCGGTGTAGACGACAGTGCGGGTGATCGGCGAGGCGGAGGCTCAGGTCGCCGTCAGCGCGCGGCCGTCTTCTTGCGGCGAGTCCGCTGCCTGCACGAGGACAGTGTTCCGCCACTCCTTGGCTTTCTTCGCGAGGCGTCCTGCCTGCTCGACCGTCTCCAGTGCATCCTTGCCGTTCTCGAGCAGCGCGGCGCCGATCGAGACGGTGACCGGAAGCAGGAGTGCGCCGGCCTCGAGCGGCTCGTCTGCGAACAGTCTGCGAAGGCGCTCGGCACCCGCGGTGAGCGAGGCCTCGTCACCGATCTCGGGCGCGATCACGACGAACTCCTCGCCGCCCCAGCGGTAGACGCTGTCAGACGCACGCAGCTCCGAGCGAAGCCGGTCGTGCACGGCCACGAGCAGCGCGTCGCCGGTCGCGTACCCGTACGTGTTGTTCACGTCACGGAACCGGTCGGCGTCGAGGAAGAGGATTCCGGTCGGCTTGGCGCCGCGGTTGACGCGCGCCTGCTCGGACGCGAGCGCCTCGTCGAGCGCGCGCCGGTTCAACGCGCCCGTGAGCGCGTCCGTGCGCGCCCGCGCCTGCTCCTGCTCGAGCTGGGCGAGCGCGCGGTCACGGGCTCGGAACGCGGTCACGGTGAAGACGAGCGCAGCGACCAGGCCGACGAGCGCGAGAACCGCGGTCGAAGCTGCGGCGGTCGCGACCGAGACGAACAGGGGAAAGACGCTCAGCGCCAACATGATCCGGCTCTCAGCAGAGGCCCGCTGAGGGCTCGCCGTCGGGGCCGGCCTCGTGCGCGCCGGCAGTCTGCAAGCACCAGCTGTTGCCGTCGGCGCGGACGAGTGTCACGTTCGGTACGCCGGGATTCGCACCCGCGTACGTGCCGTGCGACTGGTACCACTGCTGGAGGTTCGCCGCGCCCGCGGTGAGCTCGGCACGCGTGATCATGTCTACCCCGGCCCCGACGTCCTTCGCGACGCTGCTCGAGCCGCATCCCGCGACGACGAGCACGAGCCCGAGCGGGGCGACGGCCACGAGGTTTCCTCGGCGGCGCCGCGACGTCGAGTTCGTTGTCACGACGCGCCGTCCGTCCGTCTACTTGATGAGCGTGAGCATCTTGAACATCGGCAGGTACATCGCGATCACGATCGTGCCGACCATGATTCCGACGAAGATCATCAGGATGGGCTCGATGATCGACGTGAGCGACTGGATGCTCGAGTCGACCTCGTCCTCGTAGAAGTCGGCGACCTTGCCGAGCATGCTCGTCGAGCTCGCCGGTCTCCTCGCCGATCTTCACCATCTGCCCGACCATCGGCGGGAAGATCGGGTCCTCCTGCAGCGGCTGGCTGATCGGCACGCCCTCGTGGACGCGCGTCCGGATGTCCGCGAGCGACTGCTCGACGACCCAGTTGCCGGAGGTCGCGCCGGTGATCTCGAGCGCCTTGATGATGTCGACGCCGGAGGAGACGAGCGTCGCGAGCGTGCGCGAGAAGCGCGCGAGCGCGATCTTGTGCACGACGTCGCCGATGCGCATCGGGATCCTGAGCTTGAAGCGATCCCAGACCTTCCGGCCCGCGCTCGGTGCGCTTCAAGCGGCGGAACGCGAAGATCATCGCGCCGATCGCGGGGAAGATGATGAACCACCAGTGGCGCAGCGCGTACGACATCTTCATCACGATCTGCGTGGGCTTCGGCAGCTCTCCGTCCAGCGTGTCGAAGACGTTGACGAAGACCGGGATGATGAAGAGGAGCATGAACGTGAGCACGAGGGACGCGAACGTGATCACGACCGCCGGGTAGACCATCGCGCCCTTGACGCGCCGCTTGATCTGCGTCTCCTTCTCGATCTGGACGGCGAGGCGGTCGAGCACGGTGTCGAGCGTTCCCGACGACTCGCCGGCCTCGACCATCGCGACGAACAGGCGGTTGAAGACCTTCGGGTGCCGCGCGAGCGCCTTCGAGAGGATGACGCCGCCCTCGATCTCGGAGCGGACGTCGGCGATCACCTCGGCCAGGTACTTGTCGTCGGTCTGCTCCTCGAGCGTCACGAGCGCCGCGACGACGCTGACGCCGGCCGCGATCATCGTCGCGAACTGACGCGCGAAGACCTGCAGCGACTTCGGCTTGACCTTCTTGAACGCGCTCGCCGCCCCGCTCGCGCCTGCGGCGGCGCGCTCGGCGAGCGAGTGCGGCAGGAGCCCGCGCATCTGCAGCTGCTCGCGCGCCGCGCTCACGGTCCGGCGCGTGGACGACGCCCGAGATCTCGAGTCCCTGGGCGTTGATTGCGTCGTATGCGAATGCGGCCAGTCTGGTTCCTTAGGTCGAAGTGGGTTGTCAGCCTGTCGAGGAGTCGAAGGTCGCGCTCTCGGTGAAGAGGAGCTTCCCGGTCGCCGAGCCGTCGCGCACGGTGATCGTCACGAGCTTCACCGGGCGGCTCGCGCGGCGTGCCGGAGCACGTCGGCGGGCGGGCCCGCGGACGTAGCGTGCCGACCGCGCACGTCCAGGACCCGTCGACCTGCATCCAGTAGGGCGGCCGTCCGAGCCCGTCGGCGTGGTCGCAGTCTGCAGCGTCGGTCGGCACCGAGGTGAACGGCGCCTGGCGGTAGCTCTCCATCTGCTGGTCGGCAAGCGCGCCGGCGGTCGAGCCTGAGCCCGCACGGTTGACGGAGAGGATGCCCGAGCTGAAGCCGGCCACGAGCGCCGCGATGCCGATCGCCATGATGACCATGGCGATCAGCAACTCGACGAGGCGTGAAGCCTCCCTCGCTTGTCGCGAGCCGGCGCACGCGACTCCCTAGCCTCCGACAACGCTGAAGGTCGGCTTGGCGATCTCGACCCGAACCGGGCCGGACCACCGGAGCTTCTTGTTCCCGGGCAGCTACGGGTTGTTGCCGCGGACGCGGTAGTACCACGTGCCCGGCTTGAGCGGCAGGAGCGCCGAGGTCGCGGGCGTCTGAAGGGCGCCGGCCTTCTGCCACGGATAGCTCGTCTTGCTCCACTCGACGTCGTACGTGGCCGCGCCGGTCGACGGCGTCCATGCGATCAGCGGCACGCCGTAGAAGGAGCTCCGCGAGCTCGACGCCGACAGCAGGCGACCCGACGGCGACAGACCCGGTCGACATACGGCGACGCGATGCGCTTGCTGCTCGAGTGCTCGCGAGGCTCTGCGTGCTCCGCTTCTTGAACATCTGCACGTTGCCGTGCCTGGCAGGCGTCCTGCGGAACGATCCGGTCCTGGTACTCGCCCGCCTTGTTCTTGGCGACCGGGACGACCGTCCAGTAGTACACGCCGGAATCCCAGTCGGTGTCCCAGAGGTCGACGGCGGGCGGAGCCTTGGCTCGTGTCGTCGTCGTGCGTCGAGCTGTCGGCGTCCGACGCCTCGTGCGCCGCCGGATCGGCCGCGTCGGCCTCCGGCGAGGCCTCGTTCGTCGTCACGGCCTCGCCGTCCGACCGGAGAGTCTTGCCTTCCGACCCGTCGAGGAGGAACGAGTGCGTGTCCGGTCGTTCCACGTCTCCGGATTGAGAGCGAGCGGGCCCGTCACGCGCGGTGCGTAGGCCGTGCCGCCGACGATCGATCCGACGTGGACGATGTTGACGCAGTCCCTGTCGGTCGCGATGTAGACGCGGTGAAGCGGGCGGCCGTCGCTCGAGAAGACGAACGCCGGCATGAGCGCGTGCGCCCGGACGGAGCCGGCTGTCGGACACGACCTGGGCCGAGACCGTCTTGAGCGGGCGTGCGATGTCGCGACGTCGGCGCTGATCGCGCCGGCGGTGGACGTGTACTCGGACGGCTGCTCCACGGGCCGTACGAGACGCGCGGCAGGCCGTTCTGCGTCTTGCCGTAGAGCTCGCGCCTGCGCGCGAACGCGCCACTCGACGTGACTGCGACGGAGCGCGCAGCGTGTAGTACTCGCGCTCGTCGGCGACCGTCGTGATCGTCGAGACGATCTTGCCGATGCCGACGTCGCGTCGACGCCGAGGTTCAGGAACCAGACGTCGTAGCCGGTCGCGCCCTCGATCGGCGTCCAGCGGATGTAGCCCGGCTCGCTCGTGAGCCTCTGCGGGACTCCGACTCGTCGTCGGCGCTGTCCTTGTCGAGACGTCCGGCCAGCGCATGTTGAAGCCGCGCGGCGCGCTCCAGGCCGAGACACGCGCCGCCGCGCCGTACGCGCGCACGTGCCAGTACAGCGACGCTGTGGTCGCCGGTGATCCACGGCAGCGAGATCGGAACGGCCGCCGCCGGAGTCGTGAGCGTCTTGCTCGACCAGATGAGGCTGTTGTCGGAGCCGAAGTTCTTGCTGGTCGAGAGCTCGAACTCGTAGCGCGTCGCGCCGCGGACCGGCGCCCACGCGAAGGACGGCGTCCGCGAGAAGGTCGGGATGCCGGTCCCGGCTGTCGTCCGGCGCGTCGTTGAGCTTCAGGCTGAAGTTCTGCAGCCCGGTCGGCGTCGCCGAGGGACGGGCCGCTGCGCCGCGCCTGCGGCGACGGGGATCGGCGGCGAAGCACGGCGAGTACCGCCGCAGTAGGTCAGAAGTTGGGGACGCCGCAGACGGCGGAGCCCGCCCTTGGCGTCGCGATGATCGTTGTTGTTCATCTCGACGCTGTTCGCCTTTCTCTGGAATGGATTCATGAGCTCTGGTTCGCCTCGCCGAAGCGGCGGCTCGGGGGTCGTGCTCGACGGCTGGATCACGGTCGGAGCGGCCGTGGTCCCGCCTGGAAGCGGAGGCGGTACTGATGCCGGTCGCCGTGTTGGCGAGCTTGACGCCGTGGCCCTTGCGCACCGTGATCGCGTGCTTACCGCCTGCGAACGGGCCGCCGACGGCCTTGATGCGCATCGGCTTCCGCGTGACTGCGGCGAGCCGGAACTGCACGTCGCCGACGTTGAACGTCTGCGCGAGGCCGACGACCTGGCGCTTGCCGTTCGTCCAGATCACCGCAGCCGTCGGCGCGGCCGGCTTGACATGAGCGGGCTTCGTCACGACGGGCTTGTGACGGCGGCAGCGACCGACGCGGCCGCCGAGCGGCGTGAAGTGGAACGCGGGCTGCGTCGGCGCGGGCGTCGAGGCCGGCGTCGACGCAGACGAGGACGTGCTCGTGCTGTCCTTGATGAGCGGCACGAACGGGTCCTTGGCGTCCAGCCGCCGGATCGCGCGCAGGCGCTTCGCGGCACGCAGCCGTGAGCGAGCGTCCGGCTCGCAGCCGATGCGGTCCGGCCGGGGTCGCCAGTCGTCGTGACGGACGTCGCGGCGGTGCTCGAGGACGAGCTCGAGCGCTTCAGAGCTTGGGCAGCTCGAAGGCGAGCACCGCCACGAGCACGACCGCCAGGCCGACGAGGATCATCTTCTTGCGCCGCTCGGCGGCGTCGCGGGCGGCCGCGCGGCGGTCGCCCATCCGTGTCTCGATAGCACTCATCAGGGTGTCCCTCCTGCGGCAACCGCCGAGGTCGAGGTCGAAGAGTCGGGCGTCGTCGTCGGCGTGGCGGTCGACGTCGCCGCCGCTGCCGACCCGCTGTACGTGAAGACGTTCAGGTGGATCGTCGCCGCGAGCTGCGGCAGCTGGTCTTCACCGGCAGCCAGGTTCACCGTGTCGACGCTGAAGAGCCGGCCGGAGGACTTCACGCTTGTCGCCGAGCACACGCGTCTGCGTGCGCAGCCGATGCAGGAACCGCTTGATCGGGAAGTAGCGTCCCGTCACGACGACGTCCATCGGGACGGTCTCGTAGCCCGCTCGCGCGGTCGCAGGCTGCGGCGTGACGGAGTCGAGCCGCACGTCGGCGCGGTTCCCGGCGCGCAGGAGCTGCCGCAGCACCTGCGGCATCGCCACGCTCCGCGGCATCGCGCGCGCGAGCACGAGCGCGGACGGCAGCTCGCTCGTTCGAGCCGGCGGCGCGCGTCGCCTTGATGACCACGAGCTGCGTCTGCGCGTCGGCGATCTCTGGTCGAGGTCGGCAGCCTTCGACCGCTGCGGCGACACGAGGCCGAACCAGCCGATCAGGGCCACGACCGCGAGTGCGGCCGCGCGCCAGCGCAGCGACAACCTTTGGCGTCAACTTGTCCTTCATCAGCCGATTCCCTCCCGCTGAACGCACGTTGGCGTTGATCGTGAATTGCACTGCCGTCTTGCTGGCGACGTCGTCCGCTGCGTCGTCTGGAGCGACACGTCGGAGAGCGCCGGAATGAGCGCGAGGCGGTCGAGGACGCGCGCAACGACGCCTGAGAGCGGGCGAAGCCCGGTGACCGTGAACGTCCCCGCCGTGGGGGCCGTGGCGGCGCTCGACGAGCTCAGGCCGTTCGACGTCACGACCGCGCTGCCGGTGCTCTCGGGTCGTGGCGACGTGGGGCGGCGGCTCGCGCAGCCGCGGCGTCGGCTGGACGCTCTCGAGCCAGGCGCCGCCGGCATCACGCGCGAGAGCTGGCCGAGCAGGCGGTCCCAGGCGGTCCGCCCGGTTGCCGCCGCCGTGACCGCGGCGTAGTGCGCCCGCATCTGGGCGGCAGCCGCAGCCGTGACGGCCGCAGCCGCCTCGTTCTGGGCGACCTCGGCCTCGAGCCCGTGGAGCGTCGCCTGCCGGTCGCTGACGTTGGCGCGTGTCTGCGTGAACGCGAGCCCGAGGAGCGACCGCGAGCAGCACGAGCACGAGGCCTGCGGCGACCGCGATCGACTTCGTCGTCTGGACCGGCTCTGGGTCTCGTTCTGGCCCTTGTCGGCGCCGGCGGCGGGAAGAAGGTTGACCGCGCGCATCTAGACCTCGATTCCAAGTCCGATTGCCACTGCAAGCGACGGAAGGTCGTCACGCGTG
>CAWJZQ010000015.1:0-8366 GCA_963847415.1 uncultured Thermoleophilia bacterium
CGCGAGGTCCTCGGTGTGGTAGCACTCGCCGTCGTCGTCGAGACGAATCATCGGCTCGACATTCACGACCATTCCCGGCTCGAGCGGCGTGGTGTTGTTCGGTTCGAGGATCGGGGCCTCGTGCAGGCCGATCCCGAGTCCGTGGCCGACGTGAGGCATGAAGAACGGCAGGTTCTGGCTGGCGAACTCCCGCTCGACGGCACGGAAGACGTCGCACGCCGGCCTGCCGGGCTCGATCACCGCAAAGCCCGCCTGCTGGATGGCGTGCAGCGCGGCCATGATCTCGCGCTGCCGCGCGCTGGGTGTGCCAACGACGCCGACCCGCGCGAGGTCCGAGTTGATGACCTCGAAGAAGCGCGAGCCGAGATCGACGCGCCAGATCGCTCCCTCTTCGAGAGGGAGGTCCGCAGCCTCCACGTGCGCCCCGAGCGCACGGCGGCCGGAGCTGAAGACCATGAAAACGTAGATTCCGCCCTTTCTCGTCATTTGAGCCGAGATATCGGCGGCGACGGAGAGCTCGCTGACCCCAGGCTGCGCTCTTCCCGCCGCGTCGAGAACGGCCTGCAGCGTCGTTTGCGCTGCACTTCTGAGCTTCTCCAACTCGGCCGGCGTCTTGACCGACTGGACATGCTCGACCTCCTCGTCGAGCGGTACGAGGTCGACGTCCGGGAGCGCCTTGCGCAGGTCGAGGTACGCCTCGGAATGCAAGCGACGCGACTCGATGCCGATGCGTCCTCGCACCAGCCCGCGCTCCTTCAACAGATCGGCGAGCGCGAGCGCAGGCAAGATGGCGAACTCGACGTACTCGTTCACGTCCTCGATGTCCGTCTGCGTAATCGCCATGCCGGTCTCGATGTTGCAGAGAAGGAGCGCGGCCGTCCCGTCTGCGAAGAGAACGCAGAACTCGAGTCGCTCCGGGAGCGCAGTCTGGGTGATGATGTTCGTCCCCGCAAAGTACGAGACAGCCTGATACGACGTCATCACCGCGGCGTCGAGACCCCTCTCCTGCAGGACAGCAAAGAGCCTCGCGCGCTGCTCGGTTCTTCCTGAATGTTGCGTGACGGCCATCTCGAGCCCCTTTCGCTAGTCGCGCCGTGTGCGGTCGAGTGCGACCGCCGTGATCAGGACGACCCCCGAGGCCGTCCCTTGCCAGAAAGAGTTCACCCCTGCGATCAGCAGGAGGTTCGTGAGCGTCCCGAGGAAGAGCACGCCCATGACCGTTCCGGTCACACCGCCGTGCCCGCCGGAGAATCGTGTGCCCCCGAGCAAAACAGCGGCGAGCGAGTTGAGCTCGGCGCTCACGCCCGCGGTTGGTTGCGCCGACCCGAGCTGGCCGACCGTGAGAATCCCCGCAAAGGCGGCGAGGCCGCCGCAGATCGCGTAGCCCGCGATCACGATGCGGTGCACGGGGATGCCGGAGAGCCTTGCAGCTTCGGGATTGGCGCCGACCGCGTACACGGACCGTCCGAAGGTCGTGCCGCGCAGGACGACGAGCATCACGAGGTAGAAGACCACGGCGATCACGATCAACACCGGGATCGATCCGATCTGGCCGTTCGTCATCCAGTCGAGCGTCGGGTCGTAAACAGAGATGCTGGTGCCGTTGATGATGACGTCCGCGAGGCTGCGAAAGATCGAGAACGTCCCGAGCGTCACGATGATGAACGACACCCGCAGCTTCGTCACGATCAGCCCGTTGACCATGCCTCCGAGGAGAACGCCGACCCCGATGCAGATCACGAAGGTCAGGGCCAGCGGAACGTTCTTGATCACGAAGAGCTCACCCAGGATCGCGCCGCTCAACGCGATCATCGAGCCGACGGAAAGGTCGGCGCCCCGCGCGAGCACGACCACGGTCTGACCGAGAGCGACGATCAAGGGGATCGAGGCAAACGTCAGGACGTTGCGCACGTTGGCGGTGGTGTGGAACTGCGGGTATGCGATCGAACCGACGACGATCATCGTCAGAAGGGCCAGCGGGAAGGCGAACTGCTGGATCCGGATCGGCGGCAGCTGTTCGCGGATCGACTCGGGCAGCACACCTCCGCCGGGGACCTTGGCGGCACTACTCACGCCGTACCTCGCTCGTCGTCGTGCAGCTGCAGCTGCGCGCCGGACGTGAGCGCGATCAGCGTGCGGTAATCGGTCGCGGCGGGATCGAGCTCGCCGAGCGCGACACCGTCGCGCATGATCACGAGGCGGTTGCAGAGCCCGAGCAGCTCGTCGAAATCGGAGCTCGACATCACGATCGCGCCACCGCTGCGAGCGAACTCGCGCATGTGCTCCTGGATCTCGGCCCTGCCCTGGATGTCGACTCCCTGAGTCGGTTCGTCAGCAAGCAGGATCTTCGGCGTGCCGGCGAGCGCGCGCCCGAGAACGACGCGCTGCTGATTGCCGCCTGAGAGCGCGGTGACGAGCGAATAGATGTGAGGCGTCCTGATCCGGAACCGTTCGATCAGCCTGCGGCCGAGCTGCCGTTCGCGCATACGGGAGGTGCGGCTCACGAGACGCTTGGACGCGACGAGCTCGCTCATCGTGAGATTCCGGACAACGGTCAGAGGCGCGAAGATGCCGTCGGCGGCGCGATCCTCAGTCACGTAGGCGATGCCGAGCCGGCGTCCGGAACGAACGTCTCCCCTCGTTCGTGTCCCGTCCACCTCGATCGTTCCCTCGCTGACCTTCGTCGCGCCCGCCAGTGCGCGTAGGAGGCGCGACCGGCCGCTCCCGGATAGGCCGGCGAGGCCGACGATGTCTCCGGAGTCGACGTGCAGCTCGTCGACGCGGAGCCCATCGACGCTTGCGACATTGCGCACACGCAGCAGCGGCACATCGGGCCTCGCCCGCTCAGGAACCGCAATCCGGGGTCGTGCCGCCGGATCGGCGGATGCCGGCGGCACGTGGGCGTGCGTGAGCTGCTCGACGAGCGCCTCGACGGTGAGGTCGCCGACGTGGGTGTTCTCGAACGTGAGACGTCCGTCGACGAGCACGACAACGCGGGTGGCGAGCGCCACGATGTCGCGGAGCCTGTGACTGACGAGGACAACTGCGCCGCCGTTCTCTCGAACCTGGGCGACCGCTGACGACACGACCTCGACGGCCTGCTCGCCGAGGACGGCTGTCGGCTCGTCGAGCGCCAACAGACGCGGGCGCCGGGCCAGAGCTGCTACGAGGGCGACGATCGCACGATCCGACTTTCGAAGTGACCCGGCCCGAGACGAGGGGTCGACGTGGGGAAGCGCCTCACGTAAAGCGCGACGGGCGGTTGTCCGTTGCTTGCGGTCGAGCAGCGGCATGCCGTACGCCGACGAGTGGCCCAGGCACAGGTTCTCCCAGCACGAGAGTGTGATGGCGAGCTGAGGCTCCTGGGGCACGAGCGTGATGCCGCGACGAAGCGCGTCGCTCGGAGAGTGGAAGACGACTTCGCCGCGGTGGTCCTCCAGCGAGCCGCGAGTCGGACGCCGCAGGCCGCAGAGCACCGTGAGGAGCGTCGTCTTCCCGGACCCGTTCGCCCCGACGATCGCGAGCACCTCACCGGGCCGCACCTCGATGTCGACGTCGTCGACGGCGAGCGTCCCCGGGTACTCCACGGAGAGATTCCGTGCGGCGAGCAGGAACCCGGGCGCGGGGTCGCGCAGCGCCGGCGCGCTCGTGCTCAAGGCGTCGAACCGTGGATCTGCCGACCCATCGCGCGACTCTACGAGAGATACTTGCTGACTGTCAAGTTAGGTCGAACTCTGGTATGCATCGAGGGCCGATGACGCAGGTCAAGCGAAGCCGGGACGCTCAGCGGAGCCGCGAGGCGATCCTGGACGCCGCAGAACGCCTCTTCGCGGAGCGTGGATACGAAGCGACCAGCCTCCAACTCGTCGGCGACTTCGCCGGCGTCTCGCGCGCGACGCCGGGCTACTTCTTCGGCTCGAAGGAAGGGCTGTACCGGGCCGTTTTCGACCGCGCCTTCACGCGAGTCGACGCGATCCTCCACGATGCGTACGCGGAAGCGGACAGCGCCGAGCCACGCGAGGCGATCGCGCGCATCGTGTCGGCGTACCTCTCCATCCCCCCCGAGCTCGTGCGGCTCAGCGACCGCGAGGCTCTACGCGGCGGCACGACGATCCAGGATCTGGAGCCGCGCCTGTCGCAGCTGCGATCGTCCGTCGACCAGCTCCAGGCGTTGACGGGAGACCGTCTGAAGGAGGTGTCCCCGCGCCTGCTGCTCATCTGCATCGTCGCGCTGGCGTGGTACCCCGTCTCACACTCGACGACGATGCTCCCGGCGCTCGGCCTGGACATCGACGACCCGGTCTTCCGGTCCGATTACGCGACGTTCGTGACCGATCTGTTGTTTCGCGGCCTGGCCCGCGACTAGACGATTGATTCCTAAGTCGGGTGCGTTCGGGGATGGCCCAGACCAAGCAGGTCGCACGGCTCGGGCGCAGGACATAGCGGTTCCTACGTTCCAGCCCGAGCCGGGCGAGATGCGCCGTGTCTGGGCCACCAGCCGGGCGTGCCCCAGTTGGGAATCAATCGTCTAGCCCGCGACCGGAGGTCTGCGCTCGAAGAACGGGTTCGCGCGTTCGTATGCGTGGGCGATGCGGAACAGGCGTGCTTCTTCGAGCGGACGACCGATCAGCTGCAGCCCGATCGGCAGCTGGTCGCTCGAGAAGCCGCAAGGCACCGACAGTGCCGGTTGGCCGGTCAGGTTCGACGGGATGTTGTGGTGGAGAAACATCGCGAACACGCTTTCTTCTCCGTCACCGGGAGCGACGGACAGCTGGTCGAGCGGCATCGTCGTCGTCGGGATGGTCGGCGCGGCGAGCGCATCCAGGTGATGGTCGTGGAACGTCTTGCGTACCGCCTCGCGCATCGCCGCGCGCGCACGTTGGGCGACGAGATAGGTCGTCGCCGGCACGAGGTTGCCGAGCTCGAGCATCAATCGGACCCCGGCGGTGTAATCCGACACGTGGGCACGGAGCAGCATCCGGTGGTAATCGCTCGTGTCGGTCAGGACGAGGATCAACCCGACGTCCGACATGAGCTGCAGCTCGTCGATTCTGACGTCGACGATCGTCGCGCCTTGACGCTCGAGCTCGTCGATCGCCTCGAGCGTGGCGGCTCGCACTTCGTCATTGACGAAATGCGAGAAGTAGTAGTCGCGATCGACGCCGATTCGCAGTCCGTCCGCTCCGCCGTCGAGCTCGCGTGTGAAGTCCTCGTTCGGCGTGTCGAGCGAGGCGAGATCGGCAGGATCGTGACCCGCGACCGCCCCGAGCAGGAGCGCCGCGTCCTCGACGGTGCGTGCGAGCGGCCCGACGTGGTCGAGAGAGGGGCTCATGCCGACGACGCCGTGCCGGCTGACGCGGCCGAACGTCGGCTTCACGCCGACCACGCCGTTGACCGACCCCGGAATCCGGATCGAAGCACCCGTGTCGCTGCCGAGAGCGCCGAAAGCCGAGCGCACCGCGACCGCGACGCCCGAGCCTGCGCTCGAACCACCGGGGTAACACTCCTGGTTCCACGCGTTGCGCGTCGGCGGAACGTCCTGCCCGTACGCGAACTCGTGCGTGACGGTCTTGCCGACGATCACGGCTCCCGCCTCGCGAAGACGTCGCACGGCCGTCGCATCGAACGCGGGCGCAAAACCCGCGAACACCTTCGAGCCCGCTTCCGTCGGCATGTCGGTCGTGTAGAGCAGGTCCTTGATCCCGACGGGAATACCGTGGACTGGGCCTCTGTCGACACCGCGGGCACGCTCCTGGTCGGCCGTTGCAGCGGCGGCACGGGCTTGGTCCGCGGCGACGTACGCGTATGCGTGGACGAGCGGCTCCGTCGCGTCGATCTGCTGTAGCGTCGCCTCGAGCAACTCGACCGCGGACGTCTCGCCCCCGGCGAGCAGCTCACTCGCCTGGCGCAGCGTCAGCTCTGTCAACTCTGTCAGCTCGATCATCTCCACCGAGGATCGAAGACGAGCGGCGGTTCGAGGCTTCGATCCCCATACCGGTCGAGGATGCGACGACCTGCGGCGAGCTGGTCGGCGAGGGCCGCAGCGAGCGAGTCGACGTCCTCCTCGGGGACGGCGATCCCCAGCAGGGTCGCCAGCGACCTGATCGTCTCAGCGTCGATGCGATCGTCGTTCATGCAGTCCGTCCCGGAAGAGATGGACGTGGAGCCACCGCACGTGCATCGGTGGCTCCACGCGCGAGGTCAGCGCTCCGCGATCTTGACGTAGTGGATGCGCTTCGACCAGGACTTGTAACGGTTGACGTTCGCCTTCGTGACCAAGCAGTTCGACGCAGACGGCGACGGAAGCACGGCGTTGTTCTTGTACTTGACCTTGCCCGACACGTGCTTGACGATCGCAGCGCCGATGTCCTCACCCAGTTCGATCGGGTTGATGTCGCACGTCGCGAGCAGGTCGCCGCTCTTGATCGCCGCGATCGCTGGGTCTTCACCGTTCCGACTGACGACGACGATCTTTCCGCGCTTGCCTGCAGCACGGATTGCCGAGATCGCACCGATCGCCGAGTCGTCGTTGTAGACGAACATGCCCTTGAGGTTTGGGTAGCGCGCGAGCAGGCCCTGCATGATCGGTTGCGCGCCGGAGGCAATGTCGGTTGCGTTTCGCTGCTTGCTCGGGTCGCCGACGATCTTCAGACCGCCCTGCTTCATCGCTTTGATGGCACCGGCCTGCTCGGCGATCGTGTTCGGCGTCGGGAACGACTCGATCATCGAGACTTCGTCACCAGGTTTCAGCGCCTTCGCGAGCGTTTTCCCGAGGAGGAAACCCTGGTCGTAGTTCTTGATGTTCTCGATCGCGGCAACCGTCGAGCCCTGCGGCTTGCCGATGAGCGCGAAGACTGGGATTCCGGCAGCGGTCGCCTTCTTGACCTGCGGCTGCATCGACTTTGGATCGATGACGAGCCAGATAATTGCCGCAGGCTTGGCCGCAATGGCGCGATCGAAACCCTGCGCCTGTAGCGACAGATCGACTTGACCTGCGGAATTGACCGCGAACGAGCGCACCAGTGTCCCACCTGCGGCGGCGATCTTCACGTTGATGGCCTGCGCGAGCGCCGTGAGGGCCGGATTGGCGTTGACGACGTCGACTTCCCAGATGACCTTGCCCGACAACGGCCCGCCTGCCGCCTTACCCGATGTGGCTCCGAGCATGCTGCCCGCAACGACCGCGCAGACGGCTAGGACGACCACCA
The DNA here is from genome assembly GCA_963847415.1 of uncultured Thermoleophilia bacterium. Classification (GTDB taxonomy): domain Bacteria; phylum Actinomycetota; class Thermoleophilia; order Gaiellales; family Gaiellaceae; genus PALSA-600. Next base: position 7,209 of record CAWJZQ010000015.1, read on the forward strand.
TGAGTGCCAGCTTTCGCATCCAACCAACCTCCCAGACGCGTTTCCCGTCGGATTGCACGGGCAGCGCGGCATGCGCGCTGAGAGAAACGACCGTAAGCTCTAACTTGCTGCATGTCAAGCTAAGCGCCGTAGCGCGCGTCGCACGCGGCCGAGGAGCCGATTGAGCTGAAACGAACGTCTCTCGGAGCAACGGGGTTCCGCACCACCCGGATCGGGTTCGGTGCGTGGGCCGCGGGCGGCTCAGAGTGGAGTCGCGGCTGGTCCAACCAGCAGGACAGCGACTCGCTCGCCGCCGTCGAACGGGCCCTCGAGCTCGGCGTCGACTGGATCGACACCGCGGCTGCGTACGGCCGGGGACACTCCGAAGCGATCGTCGGGCGCGCTATCGCGGGTACGGGACGACGACGTCCGCTGGTCTTTACGAAGTGTGGGGCGCGCGTCGACGGCGCCGGCAAGATCGTGTTCGATCTCGCACCCGATTCCATCCGGCGCGAGCTCGAGGCCAGCCTCGCGCGCCTCCGGATCGACCGGGTCGACCTGTACCAGATTCATCGTCCGTTCCCCGAGCGCGACCTCGAACGCGGCTGGCAGACACTGATCGAACTGCGCGACCAGGGCCTCGTCCGCTGCATCGGCGTATCCAACTTCGATGTGGCCCAACTCGAACGGATCGCCGCACTGGAGCCTTCACAGACGATTCAGCCGGCGTACTCACTGATGCAGCCGGAGGCAGCTGAGGAGTTGCTGCCGTATGCGGACAATCGGCGGAATCGGCGTGATCGTCTACTCGCCGATGGGATCGGGCCTACTGACGGGAACGATGACCCTCGACCGGTTCGCCGCGCTCCCCGAGACCGACTGGCGGAAGAGCGACGCCCGCTTCTCCCCCGAAGCGCTCGCGCGAAGCTTCGAGCTCGTGCCCCGCCTGAAGAAGGTGGGCGAACGTCACGGCGCCTCACCGGGCGAGGTTGCGGTCGCGTGGGCACTGCATCACCCCGCCGTGGATGGCGCGATCGTCGGCTTCCGTAGCGCACGGCAGGTCGACGGAGTCGTCGGCGCCGCCGAGCTCGAGTTGTCGGACGACGACCTCGCGGTCATCGCCGGGGCTCCTGGGTGAGTTCGTGCGGACCCGCCGCCCGATGCCGCTCTCGTGGCTTT
>CAWJZQ010000016.1:0-82403 GCA_963847415.1 uncultured Thermoleophilia bacterium
CGATGCATGTCGCGAAATGCCGCAGCCTTTGTGTTGTGTTTGGTTTTGTTGATGAGTGAATCCATGTCTTCCGGCCTCTGCCCTGCATTTTAGCTAGCTGTTGTTAGAATAAGAAACGGCAGCTATGCAGTTCACCGAACAATTCGACGTCGTTGTCGTCGGCGCCGGCCATGCCGGATGCGAGGCCGCCATGGCCTCCTCGCGCATGGGCCTGAAGACCGCTCTCTATACGCTCAACGTCGATCTGATCGCGCAGATGTCCTGCAATCCCGCCATCGGAGGGATTGCCAAAGGCCATCTGGTGCGCGAAGTCGATGCTCTCGGCGGCATCATGGGCGAGATCACAGATGCCGTTGGCATCCAGTTCCGTCTGCTGAATACGTCTCGCGGCCCGGCAGTATGGTCTCCGCGAGCCCAATGCGACAAGCAGGCCTATCGCCTGAAAATGCGCGAGGTCCTCGAATCGCAGCCGAATCTGAAAATCAAGCAGGCGGAAGTCGCCGACCTGATCACACAGGAAGTTTCAGGTGTCGAGTTTCAAGTTTCGGGCACAGGCACAAGATGGCGCTAGTAACCTCTCGAAACTCGAAACCTGAAACTAGAAACCGTGTTCTCGGCGTCAAGCTCCGCGACGGACGCACCGTAGGCGCCCAAGCAGTCATCATCACCACTGGAACATTCCTCAATGGCCTGATCCACTGCGGCGAGCAACAATATCCCGCCGGACGCTCCGGCGAACCGAACGCCGTCCTGCTGGGCGAGGCTCTGAAGAAGTTAGGCCTTCGCGGCTGCCGCCTGAAAACCGGCACCCCGCCGCGCCTCGATGGCCGCACCATCGACTGGACCAGATTCGCCCTGCAGCCCGGCGACGACGATCCCACACCCTTCAGCTTCCGTACCAAGCGCGTTGCGCATCACGATTCGCAGGTTCCTTGCTACATCGCCTGGACCACGCCCGAAACTCACCGCATCATCCGCGAGAACGTACACCGCTCTCCGATGTACAGCGGGCAGATCCAATCCATCGGCCCGCGTTATTGCCCTTCCATCGAGGACAAGATCGTCAAGTTCCCCGACAAGGAAATGCACCAGCTCTTCCTCGAGCCCGAGGGACTGAACACGCACGAGATCTATGTGAATGGCATGAGCACCTCGTTGCCGGTCGAAGTGCAGCTTGCAATTCTGAAGTCGATCCCCGGACTCGAAAGCGCGGAAATGCTGCGCCCCGGATACGCCATCGAATACGACTCCATCGATCCCACCGAACTCGAGCGCACTCTCGAAACCCGCAAAATCGCGGGCCTGTTCCTCGCCGGGCAGATCAACGGCACCTCCGGTTACGAAGAAGCCGCGTGCCAGGGAATAATGGCGGGAATCAATGCCGCACTGCAGGTGAAGCACGAACCGCCCCTGATCCTGGACCGCACCGAAGCCTACACGGCGATCCTGATCGACGACCTGATTTCCAAGGGCACCAATGAGCCCTACCGCATGTTCACCTCGCGGGCCGAATTCCGCCTGCACCTGCGCATCGACAACGCCGACCGCCGCCTGACCCCGCACGGCCGCCGAGTAGGCCTGATCTCAGACGAAGCCTGGAAGGACTTCCAGGCAAAGCAGCGCCGTCTGGCAGAAATGAAAAAGCTCCTGGAGTCACCCGCCTGACCCCAGAAATGCTGCAGTCCAGCAAGGCCCATGTAGGGACAGCCGCCCTCGGCTGTCCAGCCGAGCAAAGCTCGGCGGCGCTCTCGCCTCGATCCCACGGGTCAAACCCTGGCCCAACTGCTGAAGCGCCCTGAACTCTCAATCGAACAACTGGCTCCAATTCTTAGGAAACTGAAACCAGAGTTTTTCGAGCGGGAGAATAACCACCGAGTCCTCAGAAGGTTCTCTTCCTTCTCAAATCCGCAACGAACTGAAATCCGTCGAAACGGAGATCAAGTACGAAGGCTACCTTCTGCAGCAGCAGCGCGCAATCGAGCGCCTGAAGAAATCCGAGCAGCACGCCATCCCCGAATGGTTCGACTACCGTTCGGTCAGCGGCCTGTCCCGAGAAATGCAGGAGAAGCTGACCAAAATTCGCCCGCGCACCATCGGCCAGGCTTCCCGGATTCCGGGAGTGACCCCCGCCGCGGTTTCTCTGGTAAACGTGTTCATAGAAATCCAGGCGCGAAGGCGCGAACAAGCCGCCGTCATCTAATTTTGAATCTCCGAAATGGGGTTTCGTTTAAATCCGAAAATTTGTCAATTCGACAATTACCATCCCTATCTGTGATTAAATTTAGGCGCCGTGCCAACCGCCTTCACCCAAATTGAAAGCCCCGTGGGTCCGCTTTTGCTTGCCGCCGATGACACAGGCCTTCGCTCAATCAGTTTCATAAACGGAAGACATTCGGTCTCCCCCGATCCCGCATGGGAGGAAGATCCCGAGCGTCTGCAAGAACCCGTCCGCCAACTCCGCGCCTACTTCGCCGGAGAACTTGAGACTTTCGATCTCCCCCTGGCTCCCCAGGGCACATCGTTCCAACTCGGCGTCTGGCGCAGCCTATGCGAAATTCCTTACGGACAAAACATCTCCTACGGCGAACTGGCCCGCCGCCTCGGCAACCCGAACGCCTCGCGAGCAGTCGGGCTGGCGAACGGATCCAATCCGATCCCGATCGTGATTCCCTGCCATCGTGTAATCGGGGTAATGGCAAACTCACCGGATACGGGGGTGGTCTGCCAATCAAGGAAAAGCTGATAGCCCTGGAACGCCGCCAATTAGCTTCTGTCTGGGTGCTGTAAGGTCTTCTTTGTGAACCTTCGTGTTCCTTCGTGGTTTAAAGCTTTTCGCGTGTCCCTCGTCGCCGCTTCGGTTACCATATCTCGTGCGAAGAAGTAAGGGAAAAACTGCATCCAACCAAATTATGACTAACTACTGCCTCGTGCTTGCCGTGAGTTTTTTGCTGGTGGCCTCAATGGCTTCGGCCCAGGACGTCGACCCCGCGCTGAGGCCTCCCAAGGGCACCCAGGTCGCAATCGTTGTCTTTGAAGATCTGCAATGCCCCGACTGCCGCCGCGCCGCTCCCCTGGTCGAGGAAGCCGCAAGAACTTACAAAATTCCAGTGGTCCGCCACGACTTTCCGTTGCCCATGCACAACTGGTCCTATGACGCGGCCCTGATCGCCCGCTACTTCGACACTCAGTCCAAACAACTGGGCATTGACTTCCGCGACTACATCTTCCAGCACCAGCCAGAGATCACGCCTGCGACGCTGCGAGCTTTGCGGAGAAATTCGCCGCCGACCATAAGGTAGAGTTGCCCTTCGCCGTAGATCCCCAAGGCAAACTAGCCGCCGGAATACGCAGGACAAAAATCTGGGCCAGCGCGTCGGCATCAACCACACGCCAACCATTTACGTGGTCAGCAACAAGACTCAAGGCAAGCCTCGTCGAAGTTGTAGACCGCTCCCAGCTTTTTCAATTGATCGACGCCATGAAAGCAGAGTAAGGAATGTAGGCGCGAGCGCCCCGCTCGTGCAGGCGGCAATGATTCCCAGCGTTTGTCATCTTGAGCGGAGAGAAGGGACTCGCTTGCGAGTCCTTCACGCAGTCGAAAGACCTGCTGTTAGCCGGCGTCATCAGCCGGCGACGCTGAAACAGATAGTGCGGGCCCGGCACAAAACAGGTCCCTCGACTTCGCTCGGGATGACAGAGTGGTAAGAGCGGTCCTAAATCGCTCCTCCCCTTAAGCTTCTTCGCAGCCCTTGCTCGTTTCCTGCGCGCCGCATCGAGGACAGGAATTAATATCCTGATATTTGTCGAACGCGGCAGGAGCTCCAAAATGCCGCATTTATCATCTGGTTTTGGCTCGGTTTCTTTGACCAGCGCTAGGCGGGGGGCAGCAGGAAGAGAGCACAGGAATACCAGGAAGTGGCGGCTGCCCATGGCTTGGAGTCCTCTGATTCAAATTAGGGTGATTCAAATTGAGACAACCTGGGCCCGAGGCAACTGCGCTCAATCTAATAGGATTAGCCGCACGGCATGACTCAAATTGAAGCACTTGAGGTAACGAAAGTAACCATGGGCCTCAGAATGAGACCGAGAAGAGGTTCTAACCAACCTGCCAAACGGTATCCAAAACCGTCCGTCGATCCACTTAACCACTGCCACCGGATTGTCTCCGAGCTTGGGACGCGCCGGCTTCCCGCCACAAATCCGTTCCACTTCCGCCTTGATGTCTTGAATGGGACGTATCGGTAGCGACGAGCCTTTCACCGCATCGATCAAATCCTGGCGCCGCGGATTAATCGCAATCCCGCGCTCCGTCACCACAACGTCGATCAACTCTCCCGGCCCGGTCAACGTCGTGACTTCATCCACAATCACTGGAATGCGATCGCAACCCGGCACCGCGAGAATCGTGCATCCTGCGTCCAGACAATTCTGCCAGCCGCCAATGCCGTGCAACAACCGCCCGTCGGAGTGCGTAACCACGTTGCCGTTAAAATTCACATCCACTTCCGTCGCGCCCAGAACCACCGCATCGATCATCGACGCGAACGATCCCTTGCCGTGATAGTTGTAGGAAGTAAACGGAGACGTCGCCACGTGCCGCGGATCGCTCGCAATACTCTTCACGCGTCCAGATCAAACGTCTGCCCGTCGAGAAGTAGTCGGTCAATCCTTCCTGCAACAATTCCACCAGATATTTGGTCGATCCTCCCCGCACAAACCGCGCCTTCACTCCATCTTCTTTCATCATGCGCCGCAGATAATCCACAAACGCCAAGGCAATCCCGCCCGCTCCCGCCTGAAAAGAAAACCCGTTGCGCATAATTCCAGCATCGCGCAAAAATCGCGCCACATACTCAGCCACTCGCAACCGGTCGGGAGAGCGCTAATTTGCGTCGTCCCAGAAACAATCTTCGCGGGATCGCCGATGGATTCCACTTCGACAACATAGTCCACGTTGTTGCCCTGAATCTGCCACGGCACGCAAGGGAACGGCACCAGGTTGTCGGTGACGACAATCACCTGATCGGCGTATACCGAATCCGCCAAAGCAAATCCCAGAGAGCCGCACGCCGACTTCCCATGCGAGCCATCAGCGTTGCCAAATGCGTCGGCCGTCGGGGCCGCGATCACCGCAATATCGATGTGTACTTCGCCATCCTGAATCGCCTGCCAGCGGCCGCCATGCGACCGCAAGACTCCCATGCCCCGCATCTTCCCTGGGTGCAGTAATCCCCCAGTGGCCCGTTCATCGATCCTTCAATGTGATGGATTACGCCTGACTGCATCAGGTCAATTGCACTCTTCTGCGACGGAAACGACGCGCTGGGAAACCACATCACATCCTTAACGCCGATCCGAGCAGCCGCTTCCAACATCATCAACGCAACGCGATCGCCGTCGCGCAGGTGGTGATGGTTTGACAGCACCATGCCATCGCGCAATCCGCACTTGCGCAAAGCCGTCTCGAGATCTGCAACCCGCTTGTCGCCACCCTCCGGATAGTCCTTGCTCGACCGCACCGGAGGCGCAGCTTTCCGTCCCCGTGGCTGATACTTGCCCATGCCGAGGTAAGGGATCGCAGGCTTCCCATTCACCATCCCAGGCACCATGCGCCCCGCAGCGTTCTGCACCATCTCCACGCGATCAGTCTCCTCGTCTTTCTCCAGTCGATCAGTCATCGTTTCCTTGCCGGCCAGTAGCGCCGGCGTCCCGCCCTCAGAAAAATATCCACCAACCCGACCCCAAATCCGTCATGGCGACATTATCACAACAGTCAGAAAACCAACCGAAGCCTGGCCGCCGACGCCAGTGTTAAACTACCGACGCAAACCAACAACAGGAGAAAACAAAACATGGCCGACGCCAAAGTTCTATCCAATCAGAAGACGATCCTGAACAACCAGTCCACAATCGTAAAAAATCAGAAACGCATCCTGGCAAACCAGCAGACCATCGTGAAAAATCAAAAGATGATTTACGCCAACCAGGGCGTAATCAAAAAGAACCAGTCCGCCCTCACCGAAATCCTGAAAAACCAAAAAGAAATCCTAGCCGCCATAAAGAAATAAGCCAGAAACTGGCGAGCGAGCGCGTCGTCGAGCGCAGGCGCGTCTTCCAGCAGTACAAGGAGGACGTCAAGGAGCGCGGGAAGCCGTTCTACCCGTTCGCGATGCTCCACGACACGATCATGTCGCTCGTCGTGGTGCTCGTGATCACCGGGCTCGCGATTGTCTGGAAGTACTCGACGCCCGGCGACCACCAGACCGTCGAGGCGGGCTGGCTGGGGAAGCTCTACGACGAGCCCGCCGATCCGGGAACGATCAACTTCGTCCCGCGGCCGGACTGGTACTTCTACTTCCTCTTCTACCTGCTGCGCATCTTCAAGTGGCCGCCGACGGTCGTGATCGGAACGGTCGGCTTGCCGACGGTGCTGCTGATCATCCTGCTCGCGCTGCCGTTCATCGACGTGCGCATGGAAAGACGGCTCTCGCGTCGCCCCGTCGCGATTGTGGCGGCGATCCTCGTCGTCATCTCGATGGGCGTCCTCACCTACAAGGGCGCGACGGCGAAGGAGGCGCTCGGTACGGAGCTACTCGCGCTGGTACCGGGCTGGGCGCAGCAGCAGGGCTTCGAGAACAACCAGCAGGCGATCGAGGGTGCGAAGCTGTTCGCGGTCTCCGGTTGTCTCAACTGCCACACGTATCTTGGTGCCGGCGGCACGAACCTCGGCGCGCCCGACCTCTCCGCGGAAGGCGCGAAGAACAAGGGCATCGAGTTCCAGGTCAACCACCTGACGTGCCCGGCGTGCGTCAACTCAGGCTCGCCGATGCCGTCGTTCGCCGGTCTCGGCACGGATCGCCTGCGACAGCTGGCGGAGTTCCTCGAGGCCTCCAAGGGCCCGAAGTAGTTCCGCCGACGTAGGCTTACGCGCATGCGCGTGTTCCTCGGCATCACCGGTGCGTCCGGCGCGCCCTACGCGCGGCGTCTGTTGCACGCGCTCGCCGCGGCCGACGTCGAGGTCGGCGTCTCGGTCTCCGGCGCGGCGATCGAGGTGCTCGCGACGGAGCTGTTCGACGACGCGCGACTCTCGCGCGACGAGACGCTCGCGCGCTTCACCGAAGGCGTCGGCGGCAACGTGACCGTCTACGACCCCAACGACTGGAAGGCGCCGTACGCGTCAGGCTCCGCGAAGACCGACGCGTACGTGATCTGCCCGTGCTCGATGGGCACGCTCGGCACGGTCGCGTCAGGCGCGATGCAGAACCTCATCCATCGCGCGGCGTCGGTCGCTCTGAAGGAGGAGCGCAAGCTGATCCTGTGCCCGCGCGAGACACCGCTGTCGGCGATCCACCTCGAGAACATGCTCACGCTGCGCCGCGCCGGCGCCACCATCCTCTTCCTCGCGCCCGGCTTCTACCACGGGGCGGAGTCGGTGGACGACCTCGTCGACTTCGTCGTCGCTCGCATCCTCGACCACGTCGGGCTCGACCAAGCGCTCGTGCCGAGGTGGGGGCAGTCGTGAGCCCCCAGACCCCGTCTCGCGGCGCCTGGCCCGCGATCACGCGGCGCGCTGCCGCGTCCTCGGTCGCGCAAATAGCTAAAGCTATTCACGCTCCCTGCGTCCTTGCATCGCTTGGTGCTCGCGACCCAGGCATCCGCTCACGGGATCTGGGGGCTCACACGTGACGCTCGCGCCCGACGCCGTGCGCACGATGTTCGACCGCATCGCGCCGGTGTACGACGCGATGAACCGCGTCATGACGGCGGGGCTCGACGTGCGCTGGCGGCGGCTGACCGCGGAGGCGGCCGTCCGGCCCGGCGACCGCGTGCTCGACGCGGCGTGCGGCACGGGCGACCTCGCGGTTGCGGGCCTGAAGGCGGGCGCCGACCGCGTGACGGGCCTCGACTTCAGCGAAGGGATGCTCGAGCGCGCGCGGCGCAAGCCTGTGCCTCGCAAGGACGCGCTCGAGTGGGTGCTGGGCGACATGCTCGCGCTCCCCTTCGCCGACGCGACCTTCGATAGTGCGACCGTCGGCTTCGGCGTGCGCAACGTCGCCGACCTCGAGCTTGCGCTGCGCGAGCTGCGGCGCGTGCTGCGGCCCGGCGGACGGCTCGCGATCCTCGAGATCACGCAGCCGCGCGGCGCGCTGCGGCCGTTCTACTCGCTCTGGTTCGACCGCGTCGTCCCGTTGCTCGGCAAGGTGCTTCCGGGCGGTGACGCCTACACGTACCTGCCGGCGTCGGTGAAGCGCTTCCCGACCGCCGAGCGCCTCGCCGACATGCTGCGCGAGGCCGGCTTCGCCGCCGTGCGCGTCCGGCTGCTCGCCGGCTCGATCGTCGCCCTCCACACCGGCGAGGCCGCTTGAGGCCCCGTCCGGTGTCAGACACGCGCACGAAACTGCGCTGCGAGTGTCACGGAAGGGTCACGTGAGCCAACAGCTCGCGGCCGTGCACGCCACACCTGGGGTGGCGGCGTACATGGCGGAGGTGGAGGCGGGCCTGGCGCGGGCGGTCGCCGCGCGGCCGGGGCTCGCCCAGGAGGTCGCCGGCGAGGCGCTCTCCGCGGGCGGCAAGCGCCTGCGCCCGCTGCTCTGCTTCCTGACGGCGCGCGAACAGCCGTCCGTCGCCGCGGGCGTCGCGGTCGAGCTCGTGCACATGGCGACGCTCGTGCACGACGACCTCGTCGACGGCGCACGGCTACGGCGCGGGCTGCCCGCGGCGTGGTCGGTCTACGGCGCGCACGCGGCCAAGGCGGCGGGCGACTACCTGTTCGCGTGCGCGTTCTCCGTGCTCGCGCAGACCGGCGACGAGCGCGCCGTCGAGATCCTCGCCGACGCCGCGCTCTGCCTCGCCCGCGGCGAGGCGATGCAGAAGCTGCAGACGCACGACCCCGACACGGCGATCGAGGCCTACCTCGAGCGCTGCTCGCTGAAGACGGGGAAGCTGATCGAGGCCGCGTGCCTGCTCGGCTCCGGCGCCGACGCGCGCCTCGGCGCGTACGGCGCGAACCTCGGCATTGCCTTCCAGATCGCCGACGACATCCTCGACTGCGCCGGCCAGACGCAGGAGACGGGGAAGATCCCCGGCACCGACCTGCGCGAGGGCACGCCGACGATGCCGCTCCTGCTCGCGGCGCGCTCCGACGACGTCGTGCGCAACGCGCTCGCCGGGGGATCGCTCGACGGCGCGCTCGTGCGCGTTGCCGCAACCGACGCGCTCGCTCGCTCCCGTGCGGCTGCGCTCGACTACGCTGCGCGCGCCAGGTCGTTCCTCGACACCCAGCCTCACCGGGAGGAGCTCGAAGCGTTGACGTATGCAGTGGTGGACCGAGCGGGCTAGATGGACGGCGCAGCGATCAGGCTCGGCCGCATCGGCTACGCGAACATGGCGCCGGTCTTCTTCCGGCTCGACGCGACCGTCGACGAGGTCGTCGGCGTCCCGACGGAGCTGAACCGCCAGCTCGTCGCGGGGCAGCTCGACGTCGCGCCGATCTCGTCGATCGAGTACGCGCGCAACGCGGACACGCTCCGGCTGCTGCCGCGGCTGTGCGTGTCGAGCGACGGCGCGGTCGAGTCGATCCAGCTGATCTCGAAGACGCCGCTCGAGCGCATCCGCAGTGTCGCGGTGACGCCCGAGTCCGCGACCTCCGTCGTCCTGACGCAGCGTCCTCTTCCCCGATGCGGAGCAGGTGCCGCTCGGCGAGGAGGCGGAGGCGCGGCTGCTGATCGGCGACGCCGCGCTCAAGTCCGCGTTCGAGGACCCGACGCCGCACCACGACCTGGGGCGGCTGTGGCAGGAGCGCACCGGCCTGCCGATGGTGTTCGCCGTCTGGGCGGCGCCGGAGCCGACGCACCCGGATCTGCCCGAGCTCGAGGAAGCGCTCGTCGCGTCGCTGCGCGCCGCGCGCGCGAACCCGGAGGTGCTCGCCCACGAGTCGGCCGAGCGCTACGGCTATCCCGCCGGCTTCCTCGCGCGCTACTTCGAGAAGCTGCGCTACCGCTTCGGCCCGCGCGAGCGCGCCGGGCTGTACACGTTCCTCGAGCTCGCCCGCGACGTCGGCGAGCTGGAGGAGGTGCCGGAGCTGCGCTTCGTCGCAGCCAACGGCGCCGTCCGAATCTGATTCGCGCAGCGAACCAGATCGATGAGTCCCGGCCGCAGCTCGCGAATCAGGTGCGGCTGCACCGAATCCGTTCAGACCGCGAGCGCGGGCCGCTCGGCGCGGCGGTACTCGACCGTGTAGCCGAGCTTGCGCGGGACGGCGAGCAGGCCTCGAGGTCGAGCTCGATCGCGCGCCCGCCTTCTGCGTCACCTCGTCCTCGATCGGCAGGTCGAAGTCGTCGGCGCCGTAGTCGAGCGCGCGGAACGCGTCCTCGTTCTGCGTCAGCACCGACGTGCGCACGTGCTTGACGTTGTCGAGGAAGATCCGCGACAGCGCGATGTGCCGCCAGTACTCGCGCGGCGCGATCTCGCGTCCGCCGAACGCGGTGCCGTACGGCTTGTACGTCCAGCAGAGGAACGAGAACAGGCCGCCCGTCTCGTCCTGGAAGTCGCGCGTGCGCTGCAGGTGCTCGAGCCGCTCGTCGAGCGTCTCGTCGAAGCCGATCACCATCGTCGCCGTCGTCTTCAGGCCCGCTGTCGACGATCGCGCGCTGCGCCTCGAAGTAGTCGCGCACCGTGTACTTGAACTTGGCGTGCCGCTTGCGGAAGTCCTCGGTGAGGATCTCGCTGCCGCCGCCGGTGACCCAGTGCACGCCCGCGTCGCGCAGCCGCGCAGCGGCCTCCGCGTACGACAGCCCCGCGCGGTCGGCGAGGTAGACGAACTCGGCGATCGTCAGCGCGTAGAACTCGACGCGGTCGCCGTAGCGCTCGCGCACGGCGGCGAAGAGGTCGCAGTAGAACTCGAGCGGCAGCTTCGGGTTGAAGCCGCCGTTGAACGCGACGAGGTCGCCGCCGACGCTCGAGCGAGCTCGTCGATCTTCGCGAACACGTCCTCGCGCGACAGCACGTAGCCGCCCTCCTGGTTCGGGCAGCACGTAGAACGCGCAGTAGTCGCACTGCGCGACGCACACGTTCGTGTAGTTGATGATCCGCATCACCATGTAGGTCGCACGGTTCGGCTCGTGCCAGCGGTCGCGCGCACTCGCGCGCGCGAGCGCTGCAGCTCCTCGTCGGACGCCTCCAGCCAGAGCTCGCCGCGCCTCGTCGACGTCGATGCGCGTCGCTCACGCGGGCACCGCCTCCTCGACCGTGACTTCCTCCGGGCGCGAGCGTGTCCATGAACGAGCTGACCGAGAAGACCGCGTTGCCCGCGCCCGCGATGCCGTAGCCCGGGCGGCGGCTTGAGGCCGTGCTGCTCGAGCGTCTCGCGGTAGGCCTCGAGCAGGCGGATGTGGTACTCGAGCGGCGCGCCGTTCGGGTTGTCGCGGCCGAGCGGCGTCGTCGGCTCCGGGCACCACGTCGTGAAGCGCGGCGTGATCCCGCGGCTCATGAAGTAGTCGAGCCCCTCGGTCGTCGACGCGATCGCCTCGTCGATCGTCGCGAAGCCGAACGGCTTCGCCATCTCGACGCCGGCGACGAAGTTCGGGATCACGAAGCGCGCGCCGAACACCTCGGCGGCGTCGAAGATCCGGCGGTGCCACTCCTCGCGCCCGACGTAGCGCTCCTTGCCCGGCGAGATGATCTCGAACAGGCGCTTGTCCCACACCTCGTAGTTCGGGTGGTAGATCGTGATCCCGTAGTCCTTGTAGCGCTGCACGTCCGCCTTCGGCAGCGCCTGCGCGACGACCTTGCCGATCCAGCGGTTCGGGGAAGCGCTCCTCGATCGCCTGCGCGTAGCGGCCGTAGAAGTCGGCCTCGGCGAGCCCGTCGACCGTGCTCGTCACCGAGCCGCCGGTGAGCGTGTACGCCTTCGACGACCTTCGCCGTGTCGTAGCGGTCGATGATCGCGAGCGCCTCGAGCACGTCGTCGACCGGCTTGACGCCCGTGTACGGCCGGCCTTCCTTCTTGTGCTGGCGCCAGTTGTGGTTGATGTCGCAGAACTCGCACTCCTCCTTCGCGCCGAAGTACTGGCAGAGGCGCAGCACGGTCAGGTAGATCGAGGTAGCCCCACTGGATCGTCGGCGCGGTCTCCATCACCGTCTTGCCGTTCGCGAGCTCGTGGCGGTAGTACTCGGGCATCGGCGGCAGCGCCGACGTCGGCGATCGCGCGGCCGTCGAGCGACAGCTCGCAGCCCGCCCTCGTCGCCGCGGGAGACGCGGTAGGGCGAGTCGGGGTTGACGCGCACCGAGACGATCGTGCGCCGCAGCCCGTACGGGCCGCCGGTCAGCGCGAGCTCCTCGGGCGGCCGCCGCTTCGCGGCCTCGCCGAGCTCGGCGAGCGGCTTCTGGTCGAACGAGAAGATGAAGTACGACTTCGGCTTCACCTCGCCGTCGAGGTTGTCGGTCAGCGCCGACGTCGGCGAAGTCGATCCCGGTGCGGAGGAGGTCCTCTTTCAGCACGGCCTCCCGTGGGATGTGCGGGAAGCGCTCCATCAATCCCTCGACGAGCTTCGTGCGGGACTCGGCTGTCGGGACGCTCACCCGGCCAACGCTAGCCGAGGATCGTCGTGCCGGGCGGCGCCACCTCCGCCGCCCGGCACGAGACGTCGGGCGCGCTAGTGCCGCTTCTCGATGTGCGTGAGCGTGTTCTGCCCGCTCGAGAACGCGCAGCGGATCTGCGCCGTGTCGCCCTGCTTGAACTTGGCGTTGACGTCGGCCGACTTGTCGGCCGGGATCGCACACGTCAGGCCCGCAACGGTGATGGACGTCGTCGAGAGCGCGGAGATGACGCCGCGCGCCTCGCTCTTCTCCGGCCGGTTCGGTGCACGGCCGGCAGCCGTTCGCGCTGCTCGACCTCCGCAGCCGAGCCGGCGGCGGTGCCGCCGCCGATCTTGCCGCCCTTGAACCCGGTGGCGGCGGTCGAACGTCGCGGAGACGTTCGCGACCAGCTTCGCGCTCGGATCGTGCGCGCGGCCGACCGCGAGGCCCGCGATCGTGCCGTGATCCTACACGGCCGCGAAGGCGGCGTGGGTGTCACGCCCGGAGACGTCGACCTTGAGGCTGCCGTCGACGACGCCGATCTTGTCGGTCGTGTTGACGACGCTGCGCGCGCGCAGCGTGATCGCGCCGGTCAGATCCGGGTCGCCCGTCGCCGCGCCCGTGTACTTGCCGTCGGTGACGACGATCGTCTTGCCGTCGGTCGTCGTGCACGATCGCGACGACGTGCTCGACGCCGGCCGCCGTGAACGCGCCCGGCGACGGCCTTCGCACTCTTCGCGCCCTCGATCCCATGTGCAACCGCGTAGCTCGTCGCAACCAGTGCGACGAGCACCACCGCGGCGAATGTCAACTTGCGCATTGCAGTCCTCCAGTCGACTGACAACGGCCGAACCCTGGTTCACCGGTTGCGTGCCGCGGAAGCGAAGGTAAGCGCGCGTAAGAGCGCACGTAAGTCCGGAGGGCGTCGGCTACCCTCGCACACGGGTCATGCTGCGCCGTTCCGCCGCGATCTTCCTGCTCGTGGCGGCCTTCGCCGCGCCTGCGCATGCCCAGGGGACGCCGCTGATGCCGGGCGTCACCTACGAGAAGACGGTGCAGTTCACGCCGCACGGCGCGGTCGTCGTGCACGTCCTCACCGCGCCCCGCCCGGGCGACCAGAACGGCCTCTGGCAGCTCGGCCCGGTGCTCGCGCGCGGGACGGTGCTCGGCGGCCGGCAGCGGGTGACGCAGATGGAGAAGGACGCTCTCGGCCAGGCGACCGTCGCCGGCATCAACGGCGACCTCTTCAACGCGAAGGACGGCGCACCCGGCCGGCGATCTTGATGCAGAGCGGGGTGCTCGTGCACCCGCCGCTCCGCACGCGCTCGTCGATCGGCGTCGACTCCGCCGGCGGCCTGCACGTCGACCGCGTCAAGTTCTTCGGCACGTGGCGCGGGACCGGGCAGCGCCGGCCGCTCGGCGGGATCAACGAGATCCCGAAGGCCGGCGAGGTCGTGCTCTTCACGCCCGCCTACGGCGCCAGGACGCCGGCGGTCGCCGGCGCGGCCGAGGTCGTGCTGCAGCCGTTCCCGGCGGCGCGCCCGAACACCGACCTCGACGCGAGGGTCAGCGCCGTCGCAAGCGGCGGCGGCACGACGATCCCGCCGGACGGCGCGGTCCTGATGGCGGCCGGGACCACGCTCGCTCCCGTGCTCCAGGCGGAGGCGCCGGTCGGGACGCCGGTCACGACGCGGCTCGTGCTGCCGCCCGCCTGGACGGACGTGCTGCTCCGCGCTCGGAGGCGGCCCGCTGCTCGTGCGCGGGGGCAAGCCGGTCTTCCGCTCCGTCGAGGACTTCACGAACGACCAGGTCAGCAAGCGCGACCCGCGCGCCGGCGTCGGCCAGCTCGCGGATGGGCGCGTCATCCTCGTCGCCGTCGACGGCGGCCAGCCCGGCTACAGCGCCGGCCTGACGAGCTTCGAGCTCGCGCAGACGCTCGCTCGCCTCGGCGCCGTGACCGCTTCGGCCGTCGACTCCGGCGGCTCGGTCACCGTCGCGTTCGACGGGCAGCTTCTCAACCGGCCGAGCGATCCCGCGGGCGAGCGCCCGGTCAAGGAGGCGCTGCTCGTGCAGTACTTCGGCGTCTACGCGGCGCCGCCGCCGCTCGCGCTCCTGAACGGCGAGCCGGGCAAGGGCGCCGAGCAGCTCTCCTACAAGATCGTGCGCCCGTCGAAGGTGAACGCGAAGCTCGTCGCACCCGACGGCACGACGCGCCCGCTCGAGGTGAACGTGCAGCACCAGCCCGGCTCGTACCAGTTCACGTTCACCGACTTCGACGTCGAGGGGACGTGGCACTGGAACGTCGCCGCCACCGACGATCTCGGCCGCATCTCGACAGTCGACCGCCCGTTCCGCTTCGACCGGACGCTGCGCGGGCTCGCCGCGCCGCGCTCCGCGACCGCGCAGGTGACCGTTCGCTTCACGCTCTCGCGCGCGGCGCGCGTGCGCCTGCGCATCGAGACGCGCGCGGGGATCGTCGTGCGGACGCTTCCCGAGGTCGCGCTGCAGCCCGGTGCGGGCTCGGTCACGTGGGACGGCCGGCTCGCCCAGGGCACACGTGCGTTCGGAGGGAGCTACGTCGCGCACGTGTTCGCGGCCAGCGAGGTCGGCACGTCGGACTTCGCTGTTCCGTTCGCCTTCAGACGCGGGTGAGTACGCTCCGGGGCGGTGACCTCTTGGCTCGCGCACTACGGCGTCCTCGCCGTCTTCATCCTGATGTTCGTCGACGCGATCTTCCCCGCGGCGAGCGAGCTCGTGATGGTCTACGCCGGCGCGCTCGCCTCGGGCGCGCTGACGCACCGCGTCGACGTCTTCGGCTGGCATGGGTCCGGGCTGTCGGCGTTCCTCGCGGTCGTGCTCGCGGGCGTCGTGGGCTACCAGCTGGGCGCGATCCTCGGCTGGTGGATCGGGATCCGCGGCGGCCGGCCGTTCCTCGAGCGCCGCGGCCGCTGGTTCCACCTGACGCCGGAGAAGCTCGACCGGGCCGAACGCTGGTTCGAGCGCTGGGACGCATGGGCGGTGCTGGTGGGGCGCGTGACGCCGGTCGCACGCTCGTTCGTGTCGATCCCCGCCGGTGTCTTCGAGAGCCCGTTCCCGCGCTACAACCTGCTGACGCTGATCGGCAACTCGATCTGGTGCGTCGTCGCTGGCCGCAGCCGGCTGGGCGCTCGGGTCGAACTGGGAGACGCTGCACCACGACTTCCGCTGGGTGGAGATCGCGGTCGTGGTGGGAATCGTGGCAGCCGTGGCGTACTGGATACTGCGTCGACGCCGCCCGGCTACGATGCGCTCCGGCAATGCCGATTCCCCACGTTGACGTCAAGGCGCAGTACGCGCCGCTGATCCCGAAGCTGCAGGAGGCGTTCGCGCGCACGCTCGAGACCGGCCGGTTCATCTTCGGCCCGGAGGTCGAGTCGTTCGAGCGCGAAGCGGCCGCGCTGCTCGGCGTGCAGGAGACGGTCAGCTGCGCGAACGGCACGGACGCGATCGTGCTCGTGCTCGACGCGCTGGAGATCGGCCCGGGCGACGAGGTCGTCTGCCCCGCGTTCACCTTCTACGCGACCGCCGAGGCGATCGCACGCCGCGGCGCTGTTCCGGTGTTCGCCGACATCGACCCGGTGTCGCTGAACCTCGACCCGGCAGAGGTCGAGAAGAAGATCACGCCGAAGACGAAGGCGCTGATGCCGGTGCACCTCTTCGGCCGGCCCGCGCCGGATCTGAGCGGCTTCGGGCTGCCGGTGATCGAGGACGCGGCGCAGGCGTTCGGCGCCGGCGGGATCGCGACGAGCATCGCGTCGACGTTCAGCTTCTTCCCGACGAAGAACCTCTTCGCACTCGGCGACGGCGGCCTGATCGCGGTCAACGACGCCGAGCTCGGACAGCGCCTGCGCATGCTGCGCTTCCACGGCTCCGAGTCGAAGAAGGAGTTTCTCTACATCGGCTACAACTCGCGCCTCGACGCCGTGCAGGCGTCGTTCCTGCGCATCTTCCTCGAGCACATCACCGACTGGAACCGGCAGCGGCGCGAGGCCGCTGCGCTGTACACCGAGCTGCTCGACCCGGCTGCTCGAGGGCTCGTGGAGACGCCGGTCGACGAGGACGGCCACGTCTACCACATGTACTGCGTCCGCTCGCCCGAGCGCGACCGCCTCGCCGCGGCCCTGAAGGACGCGGACATCGGCTTCGCCGTGTACTACCAGCCGCCGCTGCACCTGCAGCCCGCGCTGCGCTTCCTCGGCCACTCGGAGGGTGACTTCCCGGAGACGGAGAAGGCCTCGCGCGAGAATCTCTGCCTGCCGTTGTGGGCCGGGATCACCGAGGAGCAGCAGGCGGAGGTCGTCTCCGTCCTGAAGCGCGCCTCGGATCTCGTGACCTCGTGATCCGGCTCCCGGTGAATCGACACCGGGTCTGGCAGCTTGCCTTCGACGCGGTCCTGATCATCGCCGCGTGGCGGCTCGACGTTCTTCCTCCGCTTCGACAAGGCGACGCCGGTCTTCTACCGGCACCTGCTGGACTGGCAGGTCGTCACGGTCGTCGTCGGGATCAAGCTCACGATGTTCGTCCTCTTCGGCTTCTACAACCGCTGGTGGCGGTACGTCTCCACGCGCGACATGTGGGGCGCGGCGCGCGGCGTGACGGCCGCCTGCGCCGTCACGTACCTCGTGCTCTACGCGTTCCCGCCCGAGAACACCGCGCGGCTGCCGCGCGGCGTCGCGGCGCTCGACTTCCTGCTCCTGCTCGCGTTCGTCGCGGGCACGCGGCTGCTCGCGCGCACGCTGATCGAGCGGCCGCCCGCGGGGCTCGTCGCGAGCGGCAAGGAGGTGCTGATCATCGGCGCCGGCGACGCGGGCCAGCTGCTCGTGCGCGAGATGCAGCGCAACCGACAATTGCATTACACGCCGATCGGGTTCGTCGACGACGACCCGCGCAAGCGCGGCGACC
Source organism: uncultured Thermoleophilia bacterium (assembly GCA_963847415.1). GTDB lineage: Bacteria > Actinomycetota > Thermoleophilia > Gaiellales > Gaiellaceae > PALSA-600. Next base: position 17,519 of record CAWJZQ010000016.1, read on the forward strand.
GCATCCACGGCGTGCGCGTGCTCGGGACGACCGAGGAGCTCACGCACGTGCTGCGCGACAACAAGCCGGACGAGGTGCTGATCGCGATCCCGTCCGCGTCCGGCCAGGTGCGCCAGTCCGTCGTCGAGAAGTGCCGCGCGGAGAACGTCCCGGTGAAGACGCTGCCCGGCCTGCACGAGCTGATCGCCGGCGACCTCAACCTCGGCCGCCAGATCCGGCCCGTGCAGGTCGAGGACGTGCTCGGCCGCCAGCAGGTCGAGGTCGACCTCCAGCAGGTCAGCGCGTACGTGAAGGACAAGACGGTGCTCGTCACCGGCGCCGGCGGATCGATCGGCGGCGAGCTCTGCAGGCAGCTGGCGCGGCTCGGCGTCGCGCGGCTCGTGCTCGTCGACAAGGGCGAGTCGGCGCTGTTCGAGATCGAGCGCGAGCTCGTCGAGGATCGCGACTTCCCGGCCGCCATCCCCGTGCTCGCCGACAGCGGCGACCGCGCGAAGATGCGCCAGGTCTTCGAGCGCTACCGGCCGCAGGTGCTCTTCCACACGGCTGCGTACAAGCACGTCGGCATGCTCGAGGCGAACCCGTTGCAGGCGGTCTCGAACAACGTGCTCGCGACCCGCGCGCTCGCCGAGGTCGCCGTCGACTTCGCGGTCGAGCGCTTCGTCCTCATCTCGACGGACAAGGCCGCGAACCCGAAGAACATCATGGGCCAGTCGAAGGCGGTCTGCGAGTGGATCATCGAGTCGTTCGCGCTGCATCCCGAGGTCGACACGCGCTTCGTCGCGGTTCGCTTCGGCAACGTGCTCGGCTCGTCGGGATCCGTGATCCCGATCTTCCGCAAGCAGATCGAGCGCGGCGGCCCGGTGCGCGTCACGACGCCGGAGATGACGCGGTTCTTCATGACGATCCCGGAGGCGTCGTCGCTCGTCGTGCAGGCGGGCGCGATGGGCGGCCGCGGTCAGGTGTACGTGCTCGACATGGGCGAGCCGGTGCGCATCCTCGACCTCGCGAAGCAGATGATCCGCCTCTCCGGTCGCAACGTGGAGGACATCCCGATCGTCTTCACCGGCGCGCGCGCCGGCGAGAAGGTGCACGAGGTCCTCTGGAACGAGGGCGAGGCCGTCGGCCCGACGTCGCACCCGAAGATCATGCGCGCCGCCCGGCCGCAGATCGACGCGTCGTGGCTCGAGGAGTCGCTCGGCGAGCTCGAGCGGCTCGTCGAGGAGGGCGACACGCTCGCCGTCGTCGCCAAGCTGCGCTCGATGGTCGCCGAGCCGGCCCGGACGGGCCGCGCGGCGATGCTGGAAGACACGTTGCACTGACGTCACAGACGCCCGCCGGGCCGGCCGGTACGGTGGCGCGGTGGATCCCCTGGACGGCCTGAACACGGAGCAGCGGCGCGCCGCCGAGGCGGTGCGCGGCCCGGTCTGCATCCTCGCCGGCGCGGGCTCCGGGAAGACGACCACGATCACACGCCGGATCGCCCAGCAGGTGGCGACGGGCGCCTTCGCGCCGGCGCAGATCATGGCCGTCACGTTCACCGACAAGGCGGCCGGCGAGCTGAAGCAGCGGCTCGCGTCGCTCGGCGCGCCCGGCGTGCGCGCCTCGACGTTCCACTCCGCGGCGCTGCGCCAGCTGCGCCACTTCGCGCCGGACGCGGTCGGGACGATCCTTCCGTCGAAGGCGCTCGCGCTGCGCCAGATCGCGAACTCGCTGCCCGCGCCGTTCAAGTTCCGCCCGGCCGGCGACCTCGCGACGGAGATCGAGTGGGCGAAGAACCGGCGCATCCCCGTCGAGCGGTATGCGATCGAGGCCGACGGGCGCGAGCCGCCGATTCCCGTCGACCTGATGCTGCGCGTCTACCGCGAGTACGAGCGGCGGAAGGCGGCAGAGGGGCTGATCGACTTCGAGGACCTGCTCGAGCTCGCGGCCCGGCTCTTCGAGGAGGACGGCGGGGCGCGCGAGACGTTCCGCGCGCAGTACCGGGCGTTCACCGTCGACGAGTACCAGGACGTGAACCTGCTGCAGCAGCGGCTGCTCGACCTGTGGCTCGGCGACCGCGACGACCTGTGCGTGGTCGGCGACGACTACCAGTCGATCTACGCGTTCACGGGCGCCTCGCCCGACCACCTGCTCGGCGTGCCGGAGCGGTTCCCGCACGCGCTCGTCGTGCGGCTCGAGGAGAACTACCGCTCGACGCCGCAGGTGCTCGCGCTCGCGAACCGCCTCGTGCCGAGCCTCGGCGGCGCCGAGAAGACGCTGCGGCCGACGCTGGCGGACGGGCCGGAGCCGGCGGTGCAGCCGTACGCGACGCCGGAAGGCGAGGGCGCGGCGATCGTCGCGGAGATCCGCCGCCTCGGCGTGCCGCTCGAGGAGATCGCGATCCTCGCGCGCACGAACGCACGGCTGACCGACTTCGAGGAGCTGCTGCACGACGCGGGCATCGCGTTCCAGGGCGCGTCGCTGCTCGCGCGCGACGCTGCGCGGCGCCTGACGCGGCGGCTCGAGCGGTCGACCGCGGACGCGTCGGAGGCGGTGCGCGCGGCGGCGCTGGAGGCGGGCTGGCTCGAGCGGCTGCCCGAGAAGCTCGGCGAGCGCGAGCAGGTGCGGCAGACGGATCTCGCGCGCATCGTGCAGCTCGCGTCGGCGTTCGACGGTGACGCCGCCTCGTTCGTCGCGGACCTGCGTCGCCGCTTCGACTCGGGCGGCGACGGCGCGCGCGGCGTGCATCTGCTGACGCTGCATCGCGCGAAGGGGCTCGAGTTCGAGGTGGTCTTCATCCCGCGCCTGCAGGAGAAGGAGCTGCCCTCGAAGCAGGCGCGCACGCCGGACGAGCTCGCCGAGGAGCGGCGGCTGCTCTACGTCGGCATGACGCGCGCGAAGCGCGTGCTCTGGCTGACGTGGTCGGGGAAGCCGAGCAGGTTCCTCGCGGAGCTCGGCGCGAAGGCCGCGTCGGTGCCCGCGCCGCGTGCGCCGCGCGCAGCGCAGGACTGGACGCCCGACGCGCAGCGCCTGCGCGAGTGGCGCCGCGAGCGCGCGAGTGCGGACGGCGTCCCGCCGTACGTCGTCTTCCACGACACGGTCCTGCACGCGATCGCCGACCGCCGCCCGTCGTCGCTCGGCGAGCTCGCGCAGATCTCCGGCGTCGGCCCCGCGAAGCTCGAGCGCTACGGCGCCGACGTGCTCGCGGCGCTCGCGTAGCACATCCGTAACGGTGTCTGGCGACCGGCACAGATCCGGCACGGATCCGTGACGCTTTCGTGCCCGTGTCTGACACCGGCCATGGCCGCCCCTGACACCGCCGGGCGCGCGCCGCTGCTCGCGACGGGCGGCGCGGTGTCAGACACCTTGCAGGGCCGACAGGAGCAGGTCGAGCATCAGCTGCGGGTCGCGGCGCTCGTGCGGCGTCTCGCCGGCGTCGCGCTTGTGCAGGTCGAGCGCGCGCGGGTCGGTGAGCGGCCGCAGCCGGCCCTGCCGGATCAGCTCCTCGTCGACGCCGCCGAGCCGGCCGCCGTACGTCGTGTAGACGGGCACGCCGAGCGCCGCCGCCTCGCGGTTCATCGTCCCGCCGGCCGAGACGACGAGGTCGGAGAGCGCGATCAGGCTCTGCGCGTCGACGGCGCGCTCCGGGACGATCACCGACGGCAGCTCGAGCGCCTTCACGTAGTCGCGCTGCTCGTCGGTGCGCGGGATGACGAACGCGTGCACGTCGTCGAGGCGGCCGAGATGCTCGAGCGTCATCGGGAAGAGCGGGTTCGAGTGGCGGTGGTAGAGCGAGACGTCAGGCGGCGGGCGGAGCACGACGAGCACGCGCGCCGGGTCGATCGACCAGTCCTCGAGCACCGAGCGGTCCGGCTCGAAGTCCGCGAGGTAGTACTCCTCCTTCAGCCCCGCGTACTGCTGGAGCTTCGGCGGCGTCGCGCCGTAGCGCTTCAGGCGCTCGGGCGGGATCGAGTCCGGGACGACGACGCGTGTCGCCGCGCGGCAGCCGAGCTGGTGCTGCAGCCACGCGAACTCGTAGTCGAACGTCGTCGCACTCGGGATGCCGAGTCGCCGCGCGGTCATCGTCAGCTCGTGTGAGCCGTGCGCGAGGGCGAGGTCGAACTGCCGCGGCCGCGCCCACGCGCGCAGCGCCCGCAGCCGCGAGACCATCTGCCGCCCCTTCCCGAGCGACGAGCGGCCGCCGTGATGGCCGATCACCGTCGCCGTCATCCCGTGCGACTCGATCAGCTGCAGCGTCTGCGCGTAGCGGCGCGCCGTGATCTCGACCTCGTGTCCCTGCGCCTCGAGCAGCTGCACGAGCGGCCGGAAGACGAGCGGGTGCGCGCTCGCCGTCAGGTCGACCCAGACCTTCATGACACGACGGCGCTCTCGAGCGACACGTCTCGCGTCACACCCTCGACGTGCCGTTCGTGCCAGAGCGTGAACGCGAGGAGGCCCCACAGCTGGCGCGACAGGTCCTCGCGCCCCGCGACGTGGTCGTCGATCAGGCGCTCGACCGTCTCCGGCCCGGAAGAACCCCTGCCGCGCGAGCGTCTCGCGCGAGAGCGTCTCGCGCGCGAACGGCTCGAGCTCCCCGCGCAGCCACGCCGCGGCGGGGATCGAGAAGCCGCGCTTGCGGCCGTGCACGATCTCGCGCGGCAGCAGTGGCTCGACCGCCTGCCGCAGCAGGCGCTTCTTCGAGAAGCCGCGCACCTTGTGTCGCACCGGCAGCGAGAACGCGAAGTTCGCGACGACGGTGTCCATGAACGGCACGCGCGCCTCGAGCGACCAGGCCATCGACGCGCGGTCGGTCTTGGTCAGCAGGTCGTCGACGAGGTACAGCCCGAAGTCGACGTCCTGCAGGCGGGTGACGAGCTCGTGGCCCTCCGTCTCGGCGAACCGTTCGCGGTAGCGCGTCAGCGGGTCGAACTCGCTGCGGCGGCCGGTCAGCTCCGCGCGCACCTCGGGCGCGAAGATCTCCTTGTAGCAGATGGTGGCGCTCGAGCGGCGGCTCGGCCGCGGCGCGCGTGAACTTCTTCAGCCGGTAGTCGAAGCTCGCCTTCTTCGACGAGCTCGGCAGCAGCTCGGCGACCGGGCGCAGGCGCGCCGCGAGCGGGCCGAAGCGCTCCGCGAGCAGGTCGGCGACGTACGTGTAGTAGCCGCCGAACAGCTCGTCGCCGCCCTCGCCGGAGAGCGCGACCTTCACGTCCTCGGCCGCGAGCTTCGAGACGAGGTAGGTCGGGAGCGCGGACGAGTCCGCGAACGGCTCGTCGAACGCCGCCGCGAGCGCCGGCAGCAGCCGTGCCGCGTCCGGCCGTAGCGTCAGCTCGCGGTGCACGGTCCCGTAGCGCTGCGCGACCGCGCGCGCGCCGTCGAGCTCGTCGTACGACGCCTCCTCGAAGCCGATCGAGAACGTGCGCACGGGCTCCGGCGACTCCTCCGCTGCGAGCGCCGCGAGCGCGCCGGAGTCGACGCCGCCGGAGAGGAGCACGCCGACGGGCACGTCGGCGACGAGGTGCGCGCGCACCGAGTCGCGCAGGCGCGCGCGGCACTCCTCGACGAGCTCGGCTTCGTCTTCGCCGTGCCGTGCCGGCTGCGGGCCCGTGCGCGCGAAGCGCTCGATCGTCGTCTGCGCCGTCGTGCCACGTGAGCACGTGACCGGGAAGCAGCTTGCGGATGTCCTTGAAGATCGAGAGCGGCGCGGGGACGACGTTGAACGCGAGAAAGCCCTCGAGGGCGTCGAGGTCGATCTCGCCCTTCGGCAGCGCGTCGAGCTCGGACGCGAACGACAGCTCGCCGTCGACGTCGCGGTAGTAGAGCGGCTTGATGCCGAAGCGGTCGCGTGCGAGCACGAGCCGCCGCGTGCTCGCGTCCCACACCGCGACGGCGAACATGCCGCGGAGCCGCTCCCAGAGCCCGGCGCCCCATTGCTCGTAGCCGTGCACGAGCACCTCGGTGTCGCAGTGCGTGCGGAAGCGGTGCCCGGCGCGCTCCAGCTCCTGCATCAGCTCGCGGTAGTTGTAGATCTCGCCGTTCTGCACGACGACGACGGAGCCGTCCTCGTTCGCGATCGGCTGGTCGCCGCCCGTCAGGTCGATGATCGCGAGCCGGCGCGCCGCGATCCCGATCGGGCCGTCGACGTGCGCGCCCTCGGAGTCGGGGCCGCGGTGGTACAGCGTTTCGGCCATGCGCCGCAGCCGGTCGGGGTCGACGGCGCCGCGCGTGGACGCGATCCCGCAGATCCCGCACATGCGGCGGAGTCTACGGTCGGTGCGTGATCGTCTGGCGCACCACGCGGAACGCCGTCGAGACCAGTGTGCGCAGGTAGAGGCGCACGGAGCGGTCGGCGATCCACTCGAGGTCGTGCGCGAGCTTCTCCGCCATCGACGTCGCGTAGCCGCGCCGCACCTGCGCGAAGCCGGTCAGCCCCGGCCGCACGACGAGCCGCTGCCAGTACGCAGGCAGATCGTGCGCGAGCTCGGAGAAGAAGCGCGGCCGGATCGGGCGCGGCCCGACGAACGACATGTCGCCGCGCAGCACGTTCCACAGCTGCGGGATCTCGTCGAGCTGCGACGCCTTCAGCCAGCGCCCGAAGCCGGTCAGCTCCGCGTCGGTGCGCCGCACCAGCTCTTCGCCGAGGTACTGGCCGATGCGCTCCTCGGCGCCCGACCGCAGCGTCCGGAACTTCAGCATGGCGAAGAAGTGGCCGCCGCGCCCGACGCGCTCCCCGCGGTAGAGCACGGGCCGGCCGCTCGTCGCGATCACGAGCAGCGCGATCACGAGCGCGAGCGGCGAGAGGACGATCAGGAAGAGCCCGGAGAAGAGGATGTCGAGCGTGCGGAGCTCGAGGTCGATGCGCCGGTTCGGGGTCGCCCGTGCGAGCCGCGTGTAGCCGGTGACGAGGGTGTCCTCCAGGCGAGGCTGCGCAGACGACACCCGAGCGATGGTAGACCGTGGGGCCCGTGGGCTCGATAACCGGAATCGATCATGTTCAGGTCGCCGCGCCCGCGGGCTGCGAGGCCGACGCGCGCGCGTTCTACGGCGGGCTGCTGGGACTGACGGAGCTGCCGAAGCCGGAGCCGCTCGCCGCCCGCGGCGGCTGCTGGTTCCGCGCCGGCGCGCAGGAGCTGCACGTCGGCGTCGAGGAGCCGTTCGCGCCCGCCCGCAAGGCGCACCCCGGCCTCGTCGTCGAGGACCTCGCCGACCTCGCCCGCCGGCTCGGCGAGCAGGGGATCGAGGTCGCCTACGACGACACGATCCCGGGCACGACCCGCTTCTACGCCGCCGACCCGTTCGGCAACCGGCTCGAGTTCCGGCAGGGGTAGCGACCGGCACAGATCCGGCACGGATCCGTGACGCTTTCGATGCCCGTGTCTGACACCGGCCATGGCCGCCCCGGACAACGGCGAGGCTATGGATAAGCTTCGCTTATGGACACGCGTCAGTTGCAGGCGTTCTGCGAGGTGGTGGAGCGCAAGTCGTTCTCGCTCGCGGCCGAGCGGCTCGGGGTGACGCAGCCGGCCGTCTCGCTCCAGGTGCGGTCGCTGGAGAAGCGGCTCGGGACGCAGCTGCTCGACCGCTCCGGGCGCCGCGTGGAGCCGACGGAGAGCGGTCTGAAGCTCTACCGATCGGCGCAGCGGCTGCTCGCACTCGAGGACGAGATCCTCGGCGAGCTCGCGGAGGAGGCGACCGGCGAGCTCGACGGCACCTTCGAGATCGGCGCGTCGACCGGGCCCGGCGGCGTGCTCCTCGCGCAGCTCCTCTGCCAGTTCGCCGAGCAGCACCCGGCACTGCACATCGCGCTCAGCGTCTTCGACACGCAGACGATCGTCGAGCGGGTCGCCGACCGTTCGCTGCAGCTCGGCGTCGTCGGCGCTGCGCCGCGGCACCGCGGTGTCGAGTACGAGCCGTTCTTCCACGACACCGTCGTCCTCGCCTGCCCGCCCGGCCACGCGTTCGCAAATCGAACGGTCGCGCTCAGCGAGTTGAAAGGCGAGCAGCTGATCGTGATGCAGGAGGGCGCCGGCGTGCGCCAGATGATCGACGACGAGCTGCGCCGTGCCGGCACGCGGCTGCGCGACCTCGGCGTGCGGCTCGAGCTCGGACTGCAGGAGTCGGCGACGAGCGCGGTGCGCTGCGGGCTACGGCGTCACGTTCATCTCGCGCTCCTCGATCGAGGACGATCTGGCCGCGGGGCTGCTCGTCGAGGCGCACGTGGAGGGCCTGCAGCTCGAGCGCGAGATCCACCTCGTCCGCGCCGCCGGCCGCTCCGAGACACGAGCAGCGCGCGCGTTCCTCGAGTTCGCGCGGGAGCGGCTCGCGTGATCGTCCGCTGGAGCCTCGCAGAGCTGCCCGAGGTGCTCGCCGAGGCCGGGATCGAGCGCCCGTTCCTGATCGCCAGCCCGCGCTGGGCCGAGCTCGACCTGCCCGACCACGTCGCGCGCTGGACGGAGGTGCCGTCGCACCGCGTCGAGGTGCCCGCGGAGGCGGACGGCATCCTCGCCGTCGGCGGCGGCTCCGCGATCGACACCGGCAAGTACGCGTCCGCGCAGTCGGAGAAGCCCGTCGTGCACGTGCCGACGACCTACTCCGGCGCCGAGTGGACGACGCACTACGGCATCCGCTCGCCGGACCGCGTGATCCAGGGGAGCGGCGGCGGGGCGCGGCCCGTCGGGATCGTCTACGACGTCGAACTGACGCTCGACCTGCCGCCCGACGTGACGGCCGGCACGTCGATGAACGCGCTCGCGCACTGCGCCGAGGCGCTCTACGTCAAGAACCGCAACGCCGAGGGCGACGAGCAGGCGCTCGCCGGCGCGCCGCTGATCGCGAGCGCGCTGCCGCGTGTGCTGGCCGATCCGCACGACCGCGCGGCGCGCGAGGACCTGCTGCGCGGCGCCGCGCACGCCGGCCACGCTCTCGGCCTCGCCGGGCTCGCGCTCGCCCACGCGATGGCGCAGGCGCTCGGCGGCCGCTACGGGCTCGCGCACGGTGCGATGAACGCCCTCTGCCTCTCGCCGGCGCTCCGCTTCAACCGCGAGCTCGCGCCGGTCGAGGTGGAGCGCTTCGGCGAGGCGATCGGCGGGGACGCCGTCGCGCGCACCCGCGAGCTCGCGCTGCTCGGCGGCTTCGACCGCCTTCGCGACCATGTCGTTCCCGAGGATGACCTCCCCGCGGTCGCCGAGGCGGCCTCGCAGCGCGCCGGCAACCTCGCGAACCCGCGTCCCGCCACGGCCGAGGAGATCCTGGGGCTCCTTCGGTCGATCTGGTGACGGTCCGACAAATCCTCCTCGCGAGGGATCCGCGGGCCGCTACAACGAATTCCATGAACGGAAACATCGCCGCGCGCGCGGGACGCTGGAGCGCCGCGCACTGGAAGACCGTCACCTTCGCCTGGCTCGCCTTCGCCGTCCTGGCGGTGATCGCCGGGACGCTCGTCGGAACGAACAAGATCAAGGACGTCGACACCGCGTCCGGCGATACGAAGAAGGCCGAGCAGATCCTCGCGACCGCGAACTTCAAGCGGCCCGCGACCGAGAGCATCCTCGTCCGGTCGAAGACCGCGACGGTGCACGACGCCGCGTTCGGCGCAGCGGTGAACGACGTCGTCGACTCGCTGCGGAGCAAGCCGGACGTGCGCGCCGTGCGCTCGCCGCTCGATCGCGCGAACGCCGGTCAGATCTCGCGCAACGGCCACGCCGCACTCGTCGAGTTCGACATGAAGGGCGACATCGCCGACGCGCAGGACAAGGTGCAGCCGTTCCTCGACTCGACCGCCGCGCTCCAGAAGGAGCATCCCGGCTTCACGATCGGCGAGTTCGGGTTCGCGAGCGCCAATCACGTGCTCGCGAAGACGCTCGGGAAGGACTTCCAGCGCGCAGAGCTCTCGTCGGTGCCCGTGACGCTGGTCATCCTGCTGTTCGCGTTCGGCGCGCTCGTCGCCGCCGGCCTCCCGGTGCTGCTCGCCTTCTCGGGCGTGCTGGCGACGATCGGCCTCTCGTCGCTCGCGAGCCATCTGTTCGCGGCCGGCGACGCGACGCAGTCCGTGATCCTCCTGATCGGCATGGCCGTCGGCGTCGACTACTCGCTCTTCTACCTCCGCCGTGAGCGCGAGGAGCGCGCGGCCGGCGCCGGGCATCTCGAGGCCCTGCTGCGCACGGCTGCCACGTCCGGCTACGCCGTCTTCATCTCGGGACTGACCGTGATGATCGCGATGGCCGGCATGCTCTTCACCGGCAACCCGATCTTCACGTCGATCGCCGTCGGCGCGATGCTGATGGTCGCCGTCGCGCTGATCGGCTCGCTCTCGATCCTGCCCGCGCTGCTCTCGAAGCTCGGCGACCGTGTCAACAAGGGGCGGCTGCCGCTGCTGGGCCGCCGCAAGCCGGGCGAGTCGAAGCTCTGGAACACGGTGCTCGACGCGGTGCTGAAGCGCCCGGTGCTCTCTGCGGTCCTCTCCGGGGGCGCGCTGTTCCTGCTCGCACTGCCGGCGCTCAACCTGCACACGCAGCTGCCGAGCTTCACCGACCTGCCGAAGTCGATCGCGATCGTCCGCACCTACGACGCGATCCAGAAGGACTTCCCCGGCGCACAGACGCCCGCCGACGTCGTCGTCAAGGCGCGCGACGTCACCGCGCCGAACGTCCGGCATGCGATCGCCTCGCTCGAGCAGCAGGCGCTGGCGAGCGGCGAGGTGAAGCAGCCCGTTCACGTCGAGGTGAACCCCGACCGCACGGTCGCGATCGTGTCGCTGCCGCTGCAGGGCGACGGCAACAACGCCGCGTCCGTGCACGCGCTGCAGACGCTGCGCGGCAACCTGATCCCGAACACGGTCGGCGCGGTGCCCGGCGCGGTCGCCTACGTCACCGGCGAGACCGCCGGCACGCACGACTTCAACCAGCAGATGAAGTCGCACGCGCCGATCGTGTTCGGCTTCGTGCTCGCGCTCTGCTTCCTGCTGCTGCTGCGTCACGTTCCGCTCGATCGTGATCCCGATCAAGGCCGTGCTGCTCAACCTGCTGTCGGTCGGCGCCGCGTACGGGCTGCTCGTGCTCGTCTTCCAGCACACGTGGGCGCAGGGCCTGCTCTCGTTCCACTCGAACGGCGCGATCGCTTCCTGGCTGCCGCTGTTCATGTTCGTGATCCTGTTCGGACTGTCGATGGACTACCACGTGTTCATCCTCAGCCGGGTCAAGGAGCTCGTCGACGGCGGCATGCCGACGGACGAGGCGGTCGCGACGGGGATCAAGCGCACGGCGTCGACGGTGACGAGCGCGGCGATCGTCATGGTCGCGGTGTTCGCGATCTTCGTCACGCTGCACGAGATCGACATCAAGCAGATGGGCTTCGGCCTCGCGGCGGCGATCCTGATCGACGCGACGGTCGTCCGTGCCGTGCTGCTCCCGTCGGCGATGAAGCTGCTCGGCGAATGGAACTGGTACCTGCCGCGCTGGCTCGAGTGGCTGCCCGACCTCACGCACGAGCGGACTGCGCCCGACGCGACGCCCGCGCTCGCCGACTGAGAGCGCCATGCCGCCCCCAATGCTCACCGCGGCAGTGAACAAAGCATAAGATTCACTAATCTCAGGTATAGTCGGTTCGTGGCCGCGGAAGCCCCGTTCGACGTGCTCGTGATCGGCAGTGGGGCCTCCGGCCTCGCCGCTGCGGTCTCCGCCGAGCGGAGCGGCGCGCGGGTCGCCCTGGCGACCAAGGGCTCGCTGCAGGCGAACAACTCCTCGAAGGCGCAGGGCGGCATCCAGGCCTCCTTCGGTGCTGACGACTCGCCCGAGCAGCACGCGGGGGACATCTACAAGTCCTCGCACGACACCGCCAACCTCGAGCTCGTCGAGGTGCTGACCGGCGACGCGCGCTCCGCGATCCACTGGCTCGAGGAGCTGGGCGTCCAGTTCACGCGCGACGAGGACGGCGGCTACCGCCTCGCCCGCTGCGGCGGTGCGACCGCGAAGCGGCTCCTCCAGGTCGGCGACCGCACCGGCCACGCGATCACGAAGCAGCTGCGCGAGGCGTGGGAAAGTGGCAGCGGCACGAGCCTCACGAACGCGCCGCTGCGCGAGCTGCAGCAGGTGAACGGCCACTGGCGCGCGCGCGTCGGCGAGCAGGACGTCGACGCCGGCACGGTGGTGCTCGCGGCCGGCGGCCGCTGCTACGCCGAGGCCGAGCGGCGCGGCGAGCTCTCCACCAATCACCCGAACGCCACAGGCGAGGTGACGCAGCTCGCGCTCGCGCTCGGCGCCGAGGCGCGCGACCTGGACGCGCTCCAGTACCACCCGAACGGCGGCGCCTGGCCGTCGAACATGCAGGGCTACTCGATCCCCGAGACGACGCGCGCGTACGGCGCCGTGCTGCTGAACGCGGAGGGCGAGGAGTTCACCGACTCGCTCGGCCCGCGCGACGCGGTCAGCCAGGCGATCGTCGACGAGGTGAACGCCGGCCGCGGCGTCGACACGCCCGACGGCCGCCCCGCCGTCTACCTCGACACGACGCGCATCCCGCAGGCCGACGCGGAGATCTCGCTGCCGTACATGCTGCGGCGCTACCGCGGCGCGGGCATCGACCCGCTGCGCGAGAGGATCCTCACCTACCCCGTCCTCCACTACCAGAACGGCGGCCTCGTGATCGACACGGACGCCGAGACGACGCTCGAGGGTGTGTTCGCGTGCGGCGAGATCGCCGGCGGCACGCACGGGCGCAACCGCATGATGGGCAACAGCCTTCTCGAATGCGTCGTCTTCGGCCGCCGCGCGGGCAGGGCCGCGCTCGGAAGGCTAGAGCGGATGGGCGTCGGGATCGACACCGATCTGCCTGTCACGCAGTCGAGGAAGCGGCCGCGCATCTCTACGTCTGGTCGCTGAAGGACATCCCGCAGGACCTGCGCGACGCCCTCGCAGCCGCACGCGAGCGCGAGACATCCGTCCCCGGGCGCCGCGTGCTCGACACGATCCACAAGAACGTCAACATCGCCGACAGCGAGAAGAACCTCGTCTGCCAGGACACCGGCATCGCCGTCTACCACGCCCGTGTCGGCGAGCACTTCCCGCTCCATCCGGCACGCATCTACGAGGGCCTGCGCGACGGCACCGCGCGCGCGACGATCGAGCATCCGCTGCGCTCGAACGCGGTGCACACGCTGACGCGCGAGAACACCGGCCCGAACATCGGCCACCGCCTGCCGATCGTGCACTGGGAGTTCGTGCAGGACTGGGACGGCCTCGACATCAAGTGCGTGCCGAAGGGCTCCGGCTCGGAGAACATGAGCTTCCTGAAGATGTGCGTCCCCGCCGACGGCGTGAAGGGGATCAAGCGGTTCGTGCTCGAGTCGATCGTCGGCGCCGGCGGGAAGCCGTGCCCGCCCGGGATCGTCGGCGTCGGCATCGGCGGCTCGGCCGACTACGCGATGTATCTCGCGAAGGAGGCGATCATGCGGCCGATCGGGACGCGCAACAGCGACCCGCTCGTCGCCCAGCTCGAGACTGAGTTGTTTGAGCTACTGAATGAAACGGGGATCGGCCCGATGGGCCTCGGCGGCGACGTGACCGTGCTGCAGTGCCACATCGAGCACGCGGACACCCACATGACGCTGAACCCGGTCGCCGTGAACTACCAGTGCTGGGCCGCGCGCCGTGCCTCCGCGCACATCGGCGCCGACGGCGACATCGACTACGACCGGGAGGCATGAGCCGTTGCCGACGCACGAGGTGACGTTCCCGATCACGGACCCCGAGGAGATCCTGAAGCTCCGCGCCGGCGACGAGGTGGTCGTGCAGGGCCACATCATCGGCATCCGCGACCGGACGCAGATCCGGATCTTCGACCAGGGCATCGAGCCGCCGATGGACCTCCGCGGCGCGTTCCTGCTCCACACCGCGCCGAACGTGCGCAAGGTCGCGGACGGCAAGTACGAGAAGATCTGCATCGGCACGACGACGAGCGCCCGCATGGTGCGCTTCACCGAGCCGCTCGGCCGTCAATACGGCGTTCGGGCTATTTGCGGCAAGGGCGGTTTTCCCGATGAGGCAATCGAGCCCATGCACCAGCTCGGAATGGTCTATTTCGCGATCGTCGGCGGCGCCGCGGCGCTCGAGACGACGCAGATCGAGGAGATCGAGGAGGTCGCCTGGGAAGAGCTGATGCCCGAGTGCCTCTGGAAGTTCCGTGTCAAGGACTTCGGCCCGCTGACCGTCGGGATCGACGCGCACGGCAACTCGCTCTACCGCGACGTGCAAGAACGGGCGAAGGCGAAGCTGGAGGAGCTCTTTGCCAAACTTTGATCTCAACCTCGGCCGCCACGTCGGCCTGACCCACGTGATCGACAAGGGCCTCGGCCCGCGCGCCTGGGAGGACATCCTCGACGTCGCGGGCGACCACATCTCGATCGTCAAGCTCGGCTGGGGCACCGCCTACGTCACGCGCAACCTCGAGCGCAAGCTCGACGTGCTGCGCGACAAGCCGGTCGTGATCGGCGGCACGTTCTTCGAGGTCGTCTACGCGAAGGGCCGGCTCGACGACTACAAGCAGTGGCTGGCCGACCTCGGCCTCGACGCACGTCGAGATCTCCGACGGCACCGTCGAGATCCCGCGCGACCGCAAGCTCGAGCTGATCGCCGACTTCGCGCGCGACTTCACCGTCCTCTCCGAGGTCGGGTCGAAGGACTCGAGCGTCGAGTACTCGCGTCGGACGAGTGGACGCGCTGGCTGAACGAGGAGCTGGCGGCCGGCGCCTGGAAGGTGATCACCGAGGCGCGCGAGGGCGGCACGGCCGGCATCTTCGACTCGTCCGGCGGCATGCGCACCGACCTGATCAAGGAGATCGCGAACGCCGTCGGCCCGGCGAACATCGTCTTCGAGGCGCCGACGAAGGCCGCCCAGGCGTGGTTCGTGAAGCAGTTCGGCCCGTCGGTCAACCTCGGGAACATCCCGCCCGACGAGGTGATCCCGCTCGAGACGCTCCGGCTCGGGCTCCGCGGCGACACGTTGAAGGAGGTGCTCCTTGGCGACCAGCCTACGGCTGCCGTCTGAAACCGAGATCGAGGCGATGAGCGCGGAGGACGTGCTGCGCTTCTGCGTCGAGCACTTCGCCGACAAGGTGGCGCTCGCGTGCTCCTTCCAGAAGGAGGAGACCGTGCTGCTCGACATGCTCTTCGCGCTCGAGCCGAAGGCGCGCGTCTTCGCGATCGACACGCACCACCTGTTCCCGGAGACGTACGCGCTCTGGCGCGAGGTCGAGCAGCGCTACGACACGAAGGTCGAGCGTCTACGAAGGTGCGGCCGTCGAGGACGGGCTCTGGGAGACGAAGCCCGATCTCTATCTCGCGATCGCCAAGGTCGAGCCGCTCAACCGCGCGCTCGCTCGACCTCGACTGCTGGATCACCGGCGTCCGCCGCGACCAGGCGCCGACGCGCGCGAACGCGCCGAAGCTGGGCTGGGACGAGGCAGCACGAGCTCTGGAAGGCGAACCCGCTCGCCGACTGGACAGACGAGATGACTGGGCCTACATCCACGAGCGCGGGCTGCCCTACAACCCGCTCCACGACCGCGGCTACGACTCGATCGGCGACACGCACTCGACGGTCGCCCGGCGCCGGCCGTGAGGGCCGCTGGGCCGGCACCGACCGCACCGAGTGCGGCCTGCACGTGCCGGGAGAGGTCGCATGAGCGGGTTCGTGCTCTGGTTCACCGGGCTCTCCGCGGCCGGCAAGACGACGATCGCATCGAACGTCGTCGCCGGAGCTCGAGCGGCGCGGCCTCGTCGTCGACCACCTCGACGGCGACATCGTGCGCACGCACCTCTCGAGGGGGCTCGGCTACTCGAAGGAGGACCGCGACACGAACATCGCGCGCATCGCCTGGGTCGCCTCTCGCGTCGCGCGCGCCGGCGCGGCGGTGATCGTCTCGGCGATCTCGCCGTACGAGGAGGCGCGCCGCAACGCGCGCGCGCTGGTCGAGCCGCATTCGCCGTTCGTCGAGGTGCACGTCGCGACGCCGATCGAGGAGTGCGCGCGCCGCGACCCGAAGGGCCTCTACGCGAAGGCGTTCTCCGGCGAGATCGACGACTTCACCGGCGTCTCGGCGCCCTACGAGGCGCCGCCGAGCCCGGAGCTCCGCCTCGACACGACCGAAGCGACGCCGGCCGAGTCGGCGGCCGAGCGTGCTCGCGCGGCTCGAGGAGCTGCGACTCGTCCCGTCGGAAGTGGCGTCGTGACCGTGAGCGCCGACTCGCCGCACGCTCTCCCACCTCGACGAGCTCGAGGCGGAGGCGATCCACATCATGCGCGAGGTCGCCGCCGAGCGAGAGCGGCCCGTGCTGCTCTTCTCGGGCGGCAAGGACTCGATCGTGCTGCTGCGCCTCGCCGAGAAGGCGTTCCGGCCCGGCGAAGTTCCCGTTCCCGGTCATGCACGTCGACACGGGCCACAACTTCCCCGAGGTGATCGAGTTCCGCGACCGTCGCGTCGCGGAGCTCGGCGAGCGCCTCGTCGTCGCGAGCGTGCAGGAGTCGATCGACAGGGGTCGCGTCGCAGGATCAGACCGGACCGCGCGCGTCGCGCAACCAGCTGCAGACGACGACGCTGCTCGACGCGATCGAGGAGCACCGGTTCGACGCCGCGATGGGCGGCGCGCGGCGCGACGAGGAGCGGGCGCGCGCGAAGGAGCGCATCTTCAGCTTCCGCGACGACTTCGGCCAGTGGAACCCGCGCGCGCAGCGTCCCGAGCTCTGGGATCTCTACAACGCGCGCATCCGCAAGGGCGAGCACATCCGCGTCTTCCCGATCTCGAACTGGACGGAGCTCGACGTGTGGCAGTACATCGCGCGCGAGAACCTCGAGCTGCCGGCGATCTACTTCGCGCACGAGCGCGAGGTCTTCAAGCGCGACGGCATGCTCTACGCCGCTCGCGACTTCGTCGAGCGCTTCCCCGACGAGCAGCCGTTCAACGCGTCCGTTCGCTTCCGCACCGTCGGCGACATGACGTGCACCGGCGGCGTCGTCAGCGACGCCGGCGACGATCGAGAGGTCGTCGCCGAGATCGCGGCGACGCGCGTCACCGAGCGCGGCGAGACCCGCGCCGACGACCGCGTCTCCGAGGCCGCGATGGAGGACAGGAAGCGCGTTGGCTACTTCTAAGGAGTTCCTGGACACCGAGCTGCTGCGCCTCGTCACGGCGGCTCCGTCGACGACGGCAAGTCGACGCTGATCGGCCGGCTGCTCTACGACACGAAGCAGATCCTCGTCGACCAGCTCGAGCACATCGAGGACGCGTCGCGGCGGCGCGGCCACGACTACGTCGACCTCGCGCTGCTCACCGACGGGCTGCGTGCCGAGCGCGAGCAGGGGATCACGATCGACGTCGCCTACCGCTCCTTCGTCACGCCGCGGCGCCGCTTCCAGCTCGCGGACGCGCCCGGCCACGTGCAGTACACGCGCAACATGGTCACGGGCGCCTCGACCGCCGACGTCGCGGTGATCCTCGTCGACGCGCGCAAGGGCGTGATCGAGCAGACCCGCCGCCACTCGCTACATCACCGCGATTCTGCGAGACGCCGCACGTCGTGTACGCCGTCAACAAGATGGATCTCGTCGACTACTCCGAGGAGCGCTTCGACGAGATCGCGCGCGAGCTCGCCGACCTGACGTCGCGCCTCGGCGTCCACGACGAGACTGCGATCCCGATCTCGGCGCTGAAGGGCGACAACGTCGTCGAACGCGACCGACGCGATGCCGTGGTACGACGGGCCCGACGCTGCTCGAGCACCTCGAGACCGTCGAGCTGGCCGACGACCGCAACAACGACGACCGCCGCTTCCCCGTGCAGTGGGTGATCCGCCCGATGGCCGACGAGCACCACGACTACCGCGGCTACGCGGGACGCGTCGCGGGCGGCGTGTGGCGTGCCGGCGACGAGGTCGTCGTGCTGCCCTCGGGCCTGCGTTCCCGGGTCGCCGCCGTCGACGGCGCCGAGGAGGCGCTCCCCGGGCAGTCGGTGACGATCCGGCTCGAGGACGACGTCGACGTCTCGCGCGGCGACCTGCTCGCCGACCCTGCGCAGCCGCCGGTCGTGGCGCGCGAGCTGACGGCACGCGTCTGCTGGATGAGCGAGCGGCCGCTCGAGGACCGCGCGCGCCTGCTCGTCAAGCACACGACGCGCACGGTTCCGGCGCGTGTCGACGAGCTCGTCTCGGTCGTCGAGATCGCCACGCTCGAGGAGCACGCCGGCCCCGGCCGGCTGGAGCTGAACGACCTCGGCGTCGTCCGCTTCCGCCTCGCCGAGCCGCTCGTCGTCGACCCGTACGCGCAAAACCGCGCGACCGGCGCGTTCATCCTGATCGACGAGTCGACGAACGACACGGTGGGCGCGGGCATGGTGGTCGATGCCTCGTAGCTCTGTGGCGCACAGCTCTGTGGCGCGCAGCGCGGACCCGTACCGCGACCTGCACGTAATCGACTCGCGCGGCCCGCGGACGAACCAGGCGGTGATCGGCGTCCTCTCGCTGCTCGCGGTGCTCACCGGCTGGTGGTGGCTGCTCGCGCTGCTCGCCCTGCAGCTCGCGGTCGGGCTCGCCTTCGGCCGCCGCTACTGCCTGCCTTGCCTTCTCTACTTCGAGCTGATCCAGCCGCGCTTCGGCGAAGGCCCGCTCGAGGACGCACGGCCGCCGCGCGCCGCGAACGTCGTCGGGCTGACGGTGCTGACCGCCGCGTCGCTCGCGTACGCCGCCGGCTGGCAGACCGCCGGCGCGGTCCTCGGCCTGCTCGTCGCCGCGTTGGCGCTGCTCGCCGCCGTGACCGGCTTCTGCACGGGCTGCGAGGCGTACAAGCTCGGCTGCCTGCTGCGCGGCAAGCCGTTCGTCTCGTGCCCGCTCCCGCCGCAGGTCGCCCGGTGACCTGGCAGTTCGCGCTCGCCGGCCTCGCGGTCGGCGTGCTCGTCGGCCTGACCGGTATGGGCGGCGGCAGCCTGATGACGCCGATGCTGATCCTGCTCTTCGGCTTCGACGCGAAGACGGCGGTCGGCACCGACATCCTGCACGGCGCGATCTTCAAGTCGTTCGGCGCGGTGCGCCACCGCCAGCTCGGCAACGTCCACACGCGCCTCGCGCTGTGGATGCTCGCGGGCTCGGCGCCGTTGTCGCTCGTCGGGGTGGAGATCGCCTCGTCGTTCGGTGACGGCGCGGAGTCGGCGATGTCGAAGCTCGTCGGCGCGACGCTGATCGTCGGCGGCGTCGGCTTCCTCGTGAAGACGTTCCTGCACCCGCACGAGGGCAAGCGCGGCTTCGACATGACGACACGCGACCGGATCGCCGCCGTGCTCATCGGCGCCACGTTCGGCTTCGTCGTCGGCCTCACGTCGGTCGGCTCCGGCACGTTCTTCGGGCTGGCGATGCTCCTGTTCTTCCCGCTGACCGCGCGCCGGATCGTCGGCACGGACCTCCTCCACGCCTCGCTCCTGCTCTGGGTCGCCGGCGCCGGGCACCTGCTGCACGGGAACGTCGACCTGCACGCGATGGCCTGGCTGCTCGTCGGCTCGATCCCGGGCGTGCTCGTCGGCTCTCAGCTGTCGATCCGCGTGCCCGACCGAGGGCTGCGCGTCGCGTTCTCGATCATCCTCATGCTGTCCGGGATCAGGCTGCTCGAGGTGCCCGCGGCGACGGTGATCATCGAGGTCACAGCTGTTGCCGCCCTGGTCTTCTTCCTCGTCTGGCTCGCGGTGAGCCTGCGCGGCCGGCGGTTGAGCCCCGCTGCGGAGTAGCGGCTCGGCGCACAGCTTCTCGGAACCATCGACTACCCCTTTCGAGTGAAACGACGAAAGTGCGTGCGTCAAGTGCCGAAAGGTCGGCTATCGTGTCCATCGCGACACGATGGGAAATCGTCCGCCACGTCACGTGGCGGCGGGGTCAACGCTCAAGTCCAAAAGGAGAAGTACGTGAAGAAGATTGTTGCCGCCTGCGGCTTCGTCGCCGTGGTCCTCGCGATCACGACCGGCGCATTCGCGGCAAAGGGGCTCATCACGGGCGCCGACATCAAGAACGGCTCCGTCACCGGCGCCGACATCAAGGACGGCTCGCTCGGTACGAACGACCTCTCGAGGGACGCGCGGAACGCCCTCCGCGGCCGCGACCGGCGCTCGCGGCCCGGCAAGGGCCCTGCCGGCCGGCGGCCGGCCCGAAGGGCGACACCGGCGCCGACCGGTGCGAAGGGCGACACCGGCGCTGCCGGGCGCCGGCCGGCGCGCTGCCGGTGCGAAGGGCGACCGGGCCGCGCAGGCCCTCAGGCCCGGAGGCCCGCGGGAACCCCCGCAGACGAAGATGCTCCGCCTGAGCGGTGCGACTTCGCGGGCACCAACGCCGAGCGTCGCCACGTCGCTCGACGGCGTTCAGTTCGGCCCGTACTTCGACGGCGGCACGGCCGGTGGCTCGGTGGTCTACCACGGGATCGACGGCAAGACGCTCGCCGACATCACGCAGCTCTCGCTACACCGGTGATGCACTCGTCGGCGGACGACAGCCTGATCTCCGCGCCGTACCTGCGCATCTTCCTGAACAACGACCAGGTCGATGTGATCTTCGACGCGACGAAGTGTGCGACGACAGTTCCGACCGAGGACACGTTCCACACCTACGAGGTCACGACGGTGGACGGTTCGCTACGACGACGACGCTGCACCACGGCGGCCAATCAGCAGCCCTGGGCGACGGTCGATGCCGCTCACGGCACCGATGTCATCAGCGGCATCTACGTGACGACGGGCTTCACCGGAGGCAACACGCTCTCGGCGCTGCTCCGCTCGATCAAGGTGAACAACAAGGAGTTCGTGTTCGGAGCCGCCTGAGCCGAATTGCCCGTAAGGGCACGTCGGACAGTAGGACAGCGAGGGGGCCGCAAGGCCCCCTCGCGACGTCTCGAAACCGCACCGTAGAATCGCCGGGCGTGCCACGGGTCCTGTCGACGGCGATCGTCCTTGCCCTGCTCGCGGCGACCGCCGGCGCCTTCGTGCTCACCGAGGGGGCGAAGCTCGAGAAGTCGCCGATCGCAGGCACGAAGGTCACGCCGATCTTCTCGCCGAACGGCGTCAAGAGCAGAACCGCGCACGTGCAGTTCCGCCTGCGCACCCCCGAGCGCCTGGAGGCGTGGATCGAGGACTCGGACGGGCACCGGGTGCGCGACCTGCAGGCCCCGCGCTCCTACGCGCGCGGCACGAGCCTCGACCTGGTCTGGGACGGCTTCACCGGCAACGGGACGGTCGAGCCCGACGGGGTCTACACGCCGGTCGTGAAGCTTCTGCGCTCGCACCGGACGATCGCGCTCCCGAGCCCGATCCGGCTCGACACGAAGCCGCCCGTCATCTCGGTCCGCCACCCGGTCTACCCGCTGCTCTCGCCCGACGGCGACGGCCGGCGCGACAGCTTCACGACGCAGTACCGGATCGACAAGCGGGCACAGGCGATCCTGTCGGTGCGGGGGCGACAGGTCGTGCTCACGAAAAGCCGCAAGCCGACCGGCGAGCTCCGCTGGAACGGGAGGCTGAACAACAAGCGCGTGCTCCCCGGCCGCTACCTGCTGACGGTCGCCGCCCGGGACGAGGCCGGCAACCAGTCGAAGCCGGTGCCGTTCGGGATCGCACAGGTGCGTTACCTGTCGCTCGGCCGCGACCGCATCGTCGTACGGCCGGGCGGCAAGTTCGCGCTGCGCGTCTCGACCGACTACCCGTCGGTGGACTGGAAGCTCCGCGGCCGCTCCGGCACCCAGCGCACCGGCACGCTGCACCTCCGCGCGCCGAAGTCGCGCGGCGTCTTCCGTCTCTACATCACCGCCGGCAACCACTCCGCGAAGGCGACCGTGGTGGTCGCGTGACCGCAGGTGCCGCTCAGGCGGCGGCTGCGGTCGGGGCGCTCGGGCTGGCGCTGCTGATCGTCGCGACGCGCCGGGAGGCGCGCATCGCCGGCCTCGCCGGCTGGGCGCTCGGCTGCGCCGGGCTCGTCGTCTACCTCGCGCCGGCGGGACATCACCGGATGCTCGCCGCAGCGGCCGTGGTCGGTGCGATCGCCGCGATCGCGGGCGGCTGGATCGTGCTGCGCCTCCCGTGGCTCCTCGCGGTCGCCACGCTTGCGTGCGTCCCGGCGCGCATCCCGGTGCACGTCGGCGACACGCAGGCGAACCTCCTGCTCCCGCTCTACGGCGTCGTCGCCGTGGCGGCGGTCGCACTCGCGTGGGACGTCTTCGGGGAGGAGCAGCGGTCGCGCGAGCTCGGGCCGCTCGCGTGGCCGCTCGCCGCGTTCGTCGGCTGGGAGGGCGTGTCGACGTTGTGGACGAAGGACGTGCGGCAGGGCGCGATCGAGCTGCTGTTCTTCGTGCTGCCGTTCGGGCTGCTGACGGTCGCGCTCGCGCGGCTCATCTGGTCGCGCGTGTGGATGCTCGGCCTCTACGTGCAGCTGGCTGTGATGGCTCTCGTGTTCGCGGTGATCGGGATCGTGCAGTACCAGACCCGCAACATCTTCTGGAACCCGAAGGTGCGCGTCGACAACGCCTACGCGCCGAGCGGCTGGTTCTACCGGGTCAACTCCGTCTTCTACGACCCCTCGATCTACGGGCGCTTCCTGGTCGTCGGCATCCTCGCGAGCCTCGTCGTCGTGCTGCGCCGGCGTGTCGACCCGCTGTGGGGGATCGCGGCGGCGCTCACGCTCTGGATCACGTTCGTCGGGCTCGTGCCGTCGTTCTCGCAGTCGAGCTTCGTGGCGCTGATGGCGGCGACGTTCGTCGCGGCGATCGTGCTCTGGCGCACGCGCAGCCTGTTGCTCGTCGCCGTCGCGGCCGCGATCGTGCTCGTCGGCGGGCTGGCGTCGCCGGCGATCCGCGAGAAGGCGTCGCTGTCGAAGATCACGAGCGGCCGCTCCACGCTCGCCTCGAACGGCGTCAAGGTCGCGCTGCACCACCCGGTCGCGGGCGTCGGCGTCGGCGGGTTCCGGCGTGCGTACGCCGACCTCGTGCACCTGCGCGGCAAGGAGCCGAAGGCGGCCGCGTCGCACACGACGCCGATCACGGTCGCCGCCGAGACGGGTTTCCCCGGTTTGCTGCTGCTGCTCTGGCTGGTGGCAACGGCACTCTTCGTCGCGTTCCGCCGGCTGAGCCGCGACTTCGACGGCGCTGCGCGACTGGCGCTCGGACTAGCCTTGGTCGCGATCCTCGTGCATTGCATCTTCTACAACGCGCTGCTCGAAGACCCGACGTTCTGGGGGCTGCTCGCGCTCGTCGTCGTCGGCGCACGCACGCTCGGGGAGCAGCAGGCGTGATCGACGGCGTCAAGCGAGCCCTCGTCCTCGCGCCGCACACCGATGACGGCGAGTTCGGCTGCGGCGGCACGATGGCCCGCCTCGTCGACTCCGGCGCCGACGTGCGCTACGTCGCGTTCTCGATCGCGACGCGCTCGCTCCCGGAGGGCTTCGCGCCGGACACGCTCGCGCGCGAGGTGCGGGAGGCGACCGCGGAGATCGGCATCCCTCCCGAGAACCTGACCGTGCACGACTTCGACGTGCGCACGTTCCCGGAGCGCCGTCAGGAGATCCTCGAGCTGCTGATCGAGATCTGGAACGACTGGCAGCCCGAGTGCGTGTTCACACCGTCGCTCCACGACGTGCACCAGGACCATCAGACGATCGCGAGCGAGGGCCTGCGCGCGTTCAAGCGCACGACGATCCTCGGCTACGAGATCCCGTGGAACAACTACGACTTCTCCTACCAGGCCTACCTCGCGCTCGAGAAGAGCCACATCGAGCGCAAGGTCGCGGCGTTGGAGAAGTACGCGTCACAGCAGCACCGCCGCTACGCGAACGCCGAGTACGTCTGGAACGTCGCGCGAACGCACGGCATCAACGTGAACCGCGAGTACGCCGAGGTGTTCCAGGTGTACCGCGTCGTCGCGTAGCGGCGGCGGCGGCGCGCGCCGGCGGAACACGAGAACGCGCTGGGCTCAGGTGATCGTGAAGACGCCCTTCATCCCGGCGACAGCATGCCCCGGCACGGTGCACTTGTACGGATAGTGGCCCTTCCGCAGGAAGGTGACTCGGAGCGTCGCGGACTGGCCGTGAGAGAGCATTTTCGTCTTCCGTCCGGAGATCTCGAAGTCGTGGGAGACCTTGCCGACGTTCGTGACCTTGAAGACGACGACGCCGCGTTTCGCGGTCTTCTTGTTCAGCACGAACTTGAACTCGCTGGCGGCGACGTTCACGCGGGCCAGGAGCGCAGACGCGTGGGTGGCTTGCGGCCGAACGGCCGCCTGAGCCCCTGCGGCGACCGCGCCGATCGCTACGACCGCGAGCGCTATCGAGATGTTCGCTTTCATCGTTTCTCTCCTCCTCGGGACGAACGGGCATGACTGAAGCTACGTGCGATCGGCGGCGAGCGTAGCCACCCGCTCGAGATGATTCGGCGCGGACAGGCGCCGGCCATGATTCCGTCACGTTTTCGTGCGTGTGTCTGACACCGGCCCTGTCCCTTCGGGCCTCGGATCACCCGCCGACGAGCTCGACGAACGCCGGCTCCGCGCGGATCGGGTCGAAGTCCGAGTCGCGCTTGGCCAATTTGCGGAACTCGCTCGACTGCTCGATCGCCTGCCGGAGGTAGTCGAGCGCCTCGGGCGCACGGCCGGCGAGGCTCTCGCAGCACGCGACGTTGTACGCGAGCCCGGGGTTGTCCGGGTACGCGGCCATCGCCTCGCGGCCCCGGTCGGCGGCTTCCGCGTACCGGCCCTCGTCGTAGAGCAGTCGCGCGGGCTCCCACGCACCGGGTATGTGCCGCAGCACCGAATCCGGCAGGCCGACCCACGGATGCCGGCTCGAGTCGTAGCCCGACTGCGTCGGCGGCGGGAAGGTCGGGTCGGCGAACGACCCCACGGAGACGACGATCCGGTCCGGCTCGTCGGGCTCGGTGTAGAAGACCTGCGAGCCGCACTCGGGGCAGAAGTGGAACACGTGCTCCCGCTCGTCCGACTCGTCCGAGATGCGCGAGAAGTCGTTGTAGCGGCCGTTCACGTCGACCTGGTCGGCCTTGAACCCCGCCTGCATCCCGAACGCGCTACCCGTGCGGCGCTGGCACGCGCGGCAGTTGCAGATCGAGACCGCGATCGGCTCGCCCCGCACCTCCAGCCGGAGCTGCCCGCAGTGACACGCCGCCTGCCTCGTCGCCATCGCGCTGAACCTAACCGAGGCTGGATCGTCGTGCGCGGGCGAGTCGGCATCCGCCCGTCAGCTCCCGGCGGTCGCCGGGAGCTGACGAAACGCCTTGCTAGTCGTCGTCCCCGTCTGGTCTCCGTCGTCGTCTTCGTCGTCGTTCTCGTGCGCGCGGACGAAGATCAAGCCGTGCGGCCGTCCCGGGTAGTCGAGTCGTCCGCACGACGGCGTTTCCCTGCCGGTGGTCGATGATCGCGACTCCGGCAGTGGGCCCGGGAAAGGGACTGTCCTTCGAACGCCGCGTACGTGACGCGTCCGTTCGGCGACGTCCATTGATGGCCGGCGATCGTGCCCGCGCCGTGCGCGATCGTCACCGTCTGGAACGTGAGCGTTCGGGTGTCGACGATCGCCAGCTGAGCCGGCGTGCCACGAAGGCCGACGGTGAGCTGCTTCCCGTTCCTCGAGAGCTGCAGCGTGTCGGGGAGCGGGCCGAGTGGGATCGTCGCCTCGACCGTCTGATGCTCGAGGTCGATCACGCGCAGCTCGCTCACTGCGCGACACGTGACGTAGGCCGTCTCACCATCGCGGCTGAGGATCAACTCATGGGCAGCCGGCACCGCCATCGTCCACCGCACCGTGCCCGTGCGGGGATCGAGCGCCGCGAGCTCGTTGCCGACGTCGTTCGCCACGTAGACCGTGTCTCCGTCAGGCGAGAACACGCCTGCATGGGAGCGCGCCGCCGGGTTCGCACTGGCTTGCCATTCGCCGAGCAGCGTGTCGGTGCTCGTGTCGATGATCCCGATCCTGTTCGTGCCGAACACGCCGTAGGACACGAGGTCGCCGTCGCGTGTCACGTGCATGTGGTGCGGGCGAGGCCCGGTGAGGATCCGCTTCAGCACCACGCCGGTCGTGGCGTCGACAATGGCCACCGCGGGCGGCGTCCCGAACTCCTCGGAGACGTACAGCTTGCCGCGCGCGTAGGTGAGATCTCCAGGCTGCGAGTTGGGCGCCATCGGGATCGTCGTCAGCACGTCGCCGCTCGCCGCGTCGAACGCGCGAATCGTGTTCGTCCCGCGGTTGGCGACCCAGAAGGTCCCCTTCAGGCGCTTCCCGTGACCGTCGGAGTCGCCGGCGACCGCGACCGACGCAACCGCTCCGATTGCGACCAGCAGCGTCAGTGACGCGACGATGACACGGATGTGCTTGATCATCTGTCCTCCGTTCTCGGAATCAGGTCGCGGGTCTGGACGATCCGCGCAAGCGCGATGCCGGCGCGTTCGCAGGCCCGACGCACGTCGTTCGCATCGCCGGCCTCGAACCGGCAGAAGCACGACTCCTCTTCCGGGATGAAGGTCGAGCTGATGTACCGCACGTCGACGCCGTCGGCCGCGAGCTCGGTGGCTGCGGCGGCGAGCCGAGCGCTCGCCTCTTCGAGCTCGCGGGCGGTGACGCCGGGAAGGTACTGCTCGACCAGGTAGTCGTTCACACCACCGACGGTAGGACCGGGAGCGTCCCGCAACAACCGGGGATACCCCCGGACTTACGATCCCGGCTACGCGCTCTCCGATCGACGCGCTGCAGCGAGCTCGGTCCGCGAGTGCACCCCGAGCCTCGTGTAGATCCGCGACAGGTTCCACTCGACGGTCTTCGCGCTGAGGTGGAGCGCCTCGGCGACCTCCTTGTTCGACCGTCCGAGCACGACGAGCTCGACGATGTCGTATTCGGTCGCGGAGAGCTCGCCGCGCGGTGTCGAGCGACCGCCGATGCGCGCGAGCTCACGCTGGGCGCGCTCTTCCCAGAGGACGGCGCCGAGGCGGCCGAAGATCTCGGACGCGCGGACGAGCGTCTGTCGCGCCACATGCTTCTTGCGCAAGCGCCGCTGCACGGTGCCGAGCGCGAGCAGGCTCCGGCCGAGCTCGAGCGGGCGGTTGCACTCCGTGCCCACTCGCACGGACTCGGCGAGCGCAGTCTCCGCAGCAGTCAGGTCACCCTCTGCCTCGGCTAGGACCCCGCGCGCTCGCATGACCACCATGACCGTCACCGGTATGCGGAGCAGTGCGGGCGCCTCGGCGCATCGATCGAGCAGCTCGTGCGCTTCCTCGACACGACCCAGGGCTGCGAGCGCCTCGACGGCGTCGAAGGTCTGCTCGATCACCGGCACGCCGAGGCTGCGGTAGCGCTCGATTGCGGGCAACAGCACGTCGTACGCGGCCTCGTGGTTCCCGAGCGAGAGCTCCAGGAACCCGAGCGCGCCGCGTGGGCCGCCCGAGCTCCAGCCGCGCCCGTCGGTGAGCACGAGGGCACGCTCGGCCCGCATGCGCGCGCTGTCGCACCGTCCGAGGGCGGCCTCGATCAATGCCAGCGTGAACATCCCTTTCGGCTCGGCGGCTTCGCGGCCCGTCTGCACGGCGACGTCGTATGCCTCGCGCGCGAGCTGCTCCGCCCGTTCCCAGTTGCCGACCGCGAACTCGAGCCAAGCGAGGTTCACCAGCGGCTGATGGACGGCGGCGTCGCCCGATGCCCGCCCGCGCTCGCACAGTCGCTCGAGCAGTGGCCGTGCGCGCTCGTCTTCGCCGGCCTCGATCAGCGCGACTGCGAACTGGGCGGTGGGGCCGTAGTCCACCTCCAGCCCGCCGACTTCTTCCTCGAGTGCGACCGCGCGCTCGAAGACGTCGAGCTCGAAGGCCGCTCCGCGCCCGAGCTCGAGCGACGCGAGTTGCGAAAGAGCCCCGGCGAGCGTCGCGAGGTCTCCGTGGCGCTCGGCCAGCACCGCCGCCTCGCTTGCGTATCCCCGCGCGGCCTCGGAGCCCTCCTGCTTGAAGGCGGCGAACGTGAGGCTCTGCGAGGATCCGCGCACGCAGCACGTCGTCGCCGTCGACTTCGTCGAGCGCGGCCCGCCAGTGCCCCAGGCCCACGCGGGTGTCCTGCCCTTCGAACGTGATCTTTCCCAGGCTCCACAAGAGCTCGGCACGGGGATGCCCGCGCGGCGCGCGGTGGAGCGCGGTTTCGAGCAGCTCGACAGCCCGCACCGTGTTGCCGGCGGCGTAACGGCGCTCCGCGGCGACGAGCAGGCGTCGTAGGACGTCGTCGGCGAGGTCCGGAGGCGTGAGCTCCAGCGCATGCTCCGCAAGCTCGGCCCCTGCCGCGATCGCCCCTCGAGCGTGCGCGCGCCCGGACGCAGCCTCGACGACGGTCGCGATCTTCGCGTTCGCGCCGTTCGCGCCGAGTGCGAGGTGGAGCGCGCGCTCCTCCGGATCCGCGGCCACGCTTGCGAGTCGGCGGTGCACCGCCCGTCTCGCCTGAGGCGACGCCGAGTCGAAGTGGATCGACGCGAGCAGCGGGTGCGTGAAGCGGATCTCGTTGCCGAGCAACTCCACGAGGCCTGCGTCGACCGCGAGCTCGAGGTCGCGCTCGGCACGCTCGCTCGACGAGACCGCCTGCTCGACTGCCGCGATCGTCGGGCGGCTGAGCCCCGCGGCGAGCCGCAAGGTCTCCGACGCCGTATCGGGGAGCAGCGACAACCGCCGCCGGACGAGCAGGCGTAGGTTGGGGGAACGGCGAGAGGCTCGCCCGCGCCGCCGCGCGAGTGGGCGAGCGCCCGTGCGAGCTCGAGAGCGTAGAACGGGTTGCCGCCGGAAGCCTCGTGCACCCGAAGAAGCACTGGTCGAGAGAGAGCGACGTCGAGATGCAGACGGACGAGCTGGTAAAGGGCGGCGAGCGTCAGCGGGCCGACCAAAAGGTGCTCCGCACGGTCGCTGCCGAAGGCCGCGTCCAGCTCGACCGGCTCGTTCTCCTCGCGCGCAAGCCGGACCGTCGCGAGCAGGCCGACGCGCTCGGTCTCGAGCCGTCTCGAGGCGAACGCGAGCACTCGCGCGGAGGCCGCGTCGAGCCATTGAGCGTCGTCGACCGCAACGAGCAGCGGTGCCTCGGCAGCGAGCAACCGGACACAGCTCAGGAATCCTGCGGCCGTCGCGCGGTCGTCGGCCGGAGCGTCGGCGGGCTCGTCGAGCAGCAAGGCGATCTCCAGAGCCTTGCGCTGCGGCCGCGGCAGTTGCGGCAACAGAGAAGAGACGGGCTCGCCCAGCAGGTCGGCCAGCCCCGTGAACGCCAGCCTGACCTCGGCGCCGCTCGGCCGGGTCGAGACGATGCGCATGTCGGACGACCGCGCCTTCTCGACAGCGGCCCGCCAGAGGCTGGACTTCCCGATCCCAGCCTCGCCGTCGACGAAGAGCGCGCGAGGACCGTCCCGCATTGCGGCGAGGAAGTCATCGATGCGCGCAAGCTCCGCTTGCCTGCCGACGATCGTACGGCCGGTGACTCGAGTCACCTCCTGACTCTTCGACCGTAGCGCTCCCTTCCGGGCGGTACAAGCTGCGGAACGTCAGCCGCTGCGCACGATGCCGTGCCCCCGCAGGAACGTACCGACGTCGGGCCACAGCTCGGTTGCGAAGCCGCGCGAGCGCGCGATCTCCGCGTTCAGCCCCGACGGCAGCTCGAGCAGCGTGTGCGTGGCGTGCACGACCGTCCACGAGTAGTCGTGACCGTCTTGCAACGCGCGCAGGCGCTCGATGCAGAGCTCCGTCGGGACGTTGCGGTCGTCGTCGGCGAACACCCAGTGCACGGGGATGCCGAGCCTGCGCAGCGACGGCTCGGGGTCGAATCCGCCGCGGCCCGCAGCACGCACCTCCGCGAGCATCGCCGCGGGCGTGCCCGACGGCGCGCCGACGCCCCTGCCCGCGAGCGCGCCCCAGCCGTCGCTCTCGTCCACCGACACCGTCGGGCCGACGAGCGGCACCGCCCATCGCACCGTTCGCTCGCGCGCGGCTGCGAGCGCGATGATCCAGCCGGCCTGGCTGTCACCGAGCAGCCCGACGCGCGTCGCATCGACCTGCGGCAGCGACGCGAGGTAGCGAACCTCCGCCTGCGCGTCCTTTGCGAGCACGTCGATCGTGTGCGGCGTCGCGGCCTCGCCGGGGTACGTGCCGCGCGACTGGCCGATCCC
The DNA here is from genome assembly GCA_963847415.1 of uncultured Thermoleophilia bacterium. Lineage (GTDB taxonomy): Bacteria > Actinomycetota > Thermoleophilia > Gaiellales > Gaiellaceae > PALSA-600. Next base: position 47,670 of record CAWJZQ010000016.1, read on the forward strand.
GCGCTTGTCGTCGGCCAGCACCGCGACGCCCAGCAGTGCGCAGTAGGCGCCGAACACCTGGAACTCCTCGCGTCCATGCGGGCCGGAGCCGTGCACCATCGCGACGGCGGGGAACGGCCCCGACCCCGGCGGCAGCGTGAGCGTCGCCGCGACGTCGCCCACGCGCACCTCGCGCTGGCGGAGCGGTACGCGCTCGTAGCGCACCGAGGTGCCCCGATGCGTCCAGACGAGGCCGGTCGGGGCAACCGCGAGCGTGCCGTCTCCGGTCCGGTTCCCGGCGCGCGTGCCGACGGTCGTGAGCGAGGCGCCGAGCCCGTGGATGTTCCCCGACGGGAGCTCCACGAGCCACGTCGGGAAGCCCTCGCCGGGCTCGACGACCGCGACCGCATCCCCCGAGGCGCTCCGGTAGAGACCGAGCGCGAGCGTGCGCGCATCGCGGCCGCGCACGAGCCGGAACGAGCCGCGCAGCGTGCCTTGGGAGACGCGGCCGGCGATCGCGCCGCCGCGCACCGTCCCGTCGAAGGCGACGGCGCCGAGGGTGAAGTGCAGCCGGCCGCCGCGCAGTCGCGCGGGCACGGTCGTCCGTCCCGCGTGGCCCGGCCCGAGCGCGACGGCCGCGTGCGAGCCGGAGAGCTGGACGGCGATCCGCACGGCCTCGGCGGACTCGGGCAGGCTGAACGTTCCGCTCCAGTCCGCGGCGTGGGCGGCCGGCGCGAGCGCCAGCGCCACCCGGCGAGGAGCGCCGCTCTCACTTCGGGCCGCGCCGCAGCGCGCGTGCGACGCGTGCTGCCCAGTCGAGATCCTGCTCGGCGCGCTCGATGCCGTAACGCAGCAGGTGACGGTGGAACCAGTCGTGGTCGCGGTTCGTGTTCGTCGGCTCGATCGCGCGCAGCGTCTCCAGCCGCGTCCTCCGTATCGGCGGTGAACTGCGCGACGTGCTCGAGCAGCACCTCGGGCGTCGTCAGCTTCCCGACGAACAGCTTGAGGAAGAACGTCTCGCGCGCGCCCGGGCTCGACCGTCTCGAGCCACGAGTCGAGCGACGCGCGGCCGGAGCGGGTGATGCGGTAGAGCTGCTTGTCCGGTCGCGTCGACTGGCTGACCGCGCGGCGCGACGCGTGGCCGCCGGCGACGAGTCGAGGCAGCACCGCGTACAACCCGCTGCGCGCGGGCGACCAGACGTGCGCGATCGCCTGCTCGACGAGCTTCAGCAGGTCGTACCCCGACCGTTCGCCCTCGATCGCGAGCAGCGCCAGCACGGCGGCCTCGGTCGTCGTGAGCTGCTGCACCGTCTCGCGCACACGCGCCGGCATGCGCGCACGCTAACAGTCCTGAGCGGAATAGTCCAGTGTGGACTAAGCCTCTAAGGAGCAGTCGCGCTCTTCTCGCTGCTGAACGAGATCGGCCGGTTGTCCAGCGTGAACTGGCCGAAGCCGACATAGAAGAGCGAGCCGGTCTTCACCTTCCCGGTGCCGGCGAACGTGCCGCGCCAGGTCTCGTGCGGCTTCAGCGTCGCCGGCAGCGGCGGGTCGAACTGCTTCGCCTCGTACACCTGCAGGATGATGCTGCCGTAGCGGTCCGGGCCGCGCACGAGCAGCGAGATCGGCTGGTTCGGATACGGCTGCGGCCCGGGCGGGCCGCCGCCGAAGGCGGGCGGAACCTGGAGATTCTCCACCGGGACCGACGAGCTGCTGCGATTCGCGATCGTCGCGCGCACGCGCCAGCCGTAGACGCCGAGGTCGATCCTGCTCACGCGCGTCGCGAGCGCCGCCGGCCCGGGCGCCGGGTAGGCGTCCGACCAGTTGACGTGCAACGTGCGCACGGGCGTCCCGAGCTCGATGCCCGACCGCGCCTTGCCGCGCCCGAGCCCGACGAAGAGCGCGAGGAGCACGAGCCCGGCGGCGACGACGGCGAGCGAGAGCCCGCGCTGCACGCGCGGCCGCGCTGCGACCGCGGCGGGGACGGGGATCAGGCCGCGCGCCTCCCGCTCGCGCGTACGCGGATCGATCCACGCGCCCGCGACGTCGGCCGCGATGTTCAGCAGGACGACGAAGGCGCCGACGGTGACGACGATGCCCGCCGTGAGCGGCAGGTCGTAGCCGCCGGCCTGCCCGCTGAACGCCGTCACCGCGAGCGTGCCGAGCCCGCTCAGGCCGAAGACCGTCTCGACGTAGATCGCGGCCGTGATCGCGGTGCCGGCGTCGATCGCCAGCATCGGCAGCACGGGGCCGATCGCGTTCCGCATCGCGTGGCCGAGGACGACGCGTCGCTCCGACGCGCCCTTCGCGCGTGCCGTCGAGATCCACGGCTCGCTGAACACCTCGAGCAGCCGCACGCGCAGCATGCGCATGTAGAGGGGCAGGAAGAAGAGCGCGAAGACGACCCACGGGATGAACATGTGCTTCGCCCAGTCGGCGGGGCCCCCGCAGCCGGCGACCGTCGTGAACACGCCGTTCTGCGAGATCGGCGTTCCCGCGCTCTTGCCGGTGAATGGGCAGTAGCCTGACTCGAAGATCCCGAGCTGGTTGCCGAAGAAGTCGCGGATCGTCAGGCCGAGGACGAACGGGTGGATCGCAAGCCCGATCACGCTCGCCGCGAGCAGGCTGCGGTCGGCGGGGGAGCGTGGTCGCAGGGCAGAGATGCAGCCGAGCGGCAGGGCGAGCATCAGCATGAGCACCATCCCGCCGAGCACGAGCGACGCGGTCGCCGGCAGCGCATCTCCGATCAGCGAGCCGACTTGGTTGTCCTGCGTCCAGGCCTTGCCGAGGTCGGCGTGACGCACGAGGCTCCAGACGAAGTCGCCGTACTGCACGAAGACCGAGCGGTCGATCCCGAGTGTGTGGTCGGCCTCGCGGATCTGCTCGTCGGTCGTCGAGGTGTGCGGCCCGCAGGCCACGACGAGGCAGGCGGGGTTGGTCGGGATCTCGTTGAAGACGAAGAACGTCAGGAACGTCAGCAGCAAGATCAGCAGCAGCCCGGAGAGCAGGCGGCGGACGAGGAATGCGGCCATCAGGCCTCGCCCCGCGGGTCGAGCGCCGAGCGCAGCCCGTCGCCGATCAGTGCCAGGCACAGGACGGTCAGGAAGAGCGCGAGCGACGGCGCGACCTTCAGCAGGGTCGGCGCGGGATAGGGCAGCCCGAAGTCGTTCGACGGCCGGCCGAAGTTGAGCAGCGTGCCCCAGGTGCTCGCGAGCAGGCTGCCCCAGCTCGCGGTGCCGAGACGGAGCCCGAATCCGAGCACCGAGAGCGATGCCTCGAGCACGATCACGCCCGCCGCAACGATCGTCCCCCAGACGATCAGCGGCCCGGTCAGGTGTGGAAGCAGGTGCGTGCGTATCACGCGCCTGTCGCGCGCTCCGACCATGTGCGCGGCCTCGACGAACTCCTGCTCGCGCAGCGAGACGACGAGCGTTCGCACGACCCGCGCCGGGTAGAACCAGCAGAAGAGCCCGATCACCATCGAGAGCGCGAGCACCCCCGGCTCGAAGAAGCCGTGCACCGTGTAGGCGGAGAAGCGCTGGGCGGTCGTCTGGCCGAGCGCGATCACGAGCAGGAGCAGCGGGAACGACATGAAGAGCTCGGTCATCCGGCTGAGGACCGTGTCGGTGACGCCGCCGAAGTAGCCGGCGGCCGTGCCGAGCACGACGCCGATCAGGAGCGCGATCGCGGTCGAGATGAACGCGATCTCGAGCGAGACCTGCCCGCCCGCGAGCACGCGCAGCAACTCGTCGCGGCCGAGCGGCCCGTCGCCGCCGAGCAGGAAGAACGTGTTGCCGTGGCGCACGCCGAGGGCGTCGTTCGGCACCCACGTCCACGCCCCGACCGGGTGGTGGTCGATCCCGTGCACGGCGTGCTGGAACGGCGTGTCGGGCCCGTGCCCGAGCACCGAGACGAGGATCGGCTCGAGCACGAAGCACGCGAAGACGATGAAGACCAGCCCGCAGAGCGCTGCGACCGCCAGCCGCTCGCGCCGGAACCTCCTCCAGACGAGCGCGCGGTCGCCGATCGGAGCCTGGAATGCCGCGCCGCTCCGATCGAACCCCGCCGGCGCGTCACCCTGACGATCCGACACGGGCCGATCTTAAGCTCTGATCCGCGATCGGGAGCAGTCTTGTTCGCGGTTTTCGATCAGCGCGGCCCGGTGACGCGCCGGTAGCCCGACGGCGTGCGCACGAACACCTGCCAGCTGTAGTAGCGCAGGAACGCGTGTCGGTCGACTGCGATCCGGTGTGCATAGCGGGCGACGGCGTCGACGTAGAGCGCCGAGTGGTTGTAGTGGAGGAGGGCGTTCCGCTCGTCCGTCCGTGCACCGTTGGCGGCGAGGTAGTTCGCCGCGCCGAGGATCGCGTCGTGCGGGTCGTGGACGTCGCCGCCGAGCCCGTAGGCCCGCCAGGTCGCCGGCTCGAACTGCATCGGCCCCTGCGCGCCGGCGGTGCTGACGTTTCGCACCTTCCCGAAGGCAGACTCGACGAAGTTGACCGCCGCGAGCAGCTGCCAGCGGACGTGGAAGCGCGCCTGCGCCTCGCGGTACCAGGCGAGCAGCCGGCCCGCAGGGGGCGCAGGCCCCACGCGCGGCGTCGCGCGCAGAGGCGGTGAGGACGCCGCGAGCCTCGAGAGGTCGGCGCGCGCCGCGACGTCGTCGCGGGCTGCCGGGTCGAGGCGCACGACCGCGCGCGCGAGCGCCGGCGAGGTGCCGAGCCGACGGAGGATCCGCTGCTGGTAGAGCGCGAGCAGCGTCACCGCGCGCGGCGCCGCCGTCGAGGTGTCCCAGCCGTCGAGTGCGTCGTCGAGCGAGCGCTCCGTCTGCACGAGCGCCGCGGCGAGCGGCTTCGGCGCGCCGGGAATCGGCGCCGCCGGCCCGGGCAGGCCCGCGAGCACGACGGCGAGCAGGGCGGTCGCGCACAGCACGCGGTCAGTATCGACGTGACAACGGCAGGCCCACGCGTCACAATCCGCACATGACGTCACTCGTGCAGAAGGCGATCGCCGAGGAGCACCACCTCGAGGAGATCGCGCGCGACGGCTACGCGCCCGCCACGCTGCCGATCGTGCTCGGCGCGATCATGCTCGCGCTGAGCGTGATCGTCGGGGTCGCGCTCGGGATCACGCTCGTCGTCTACTACTGGACGTAACGAAGCTCGGCAGGCAGGTCTCGCGCGTGCACGACGACGAGCGTCTTCGTCGGCCGGCTGAGCGCGACGTAGAGCTCGCGCAGCTCGACCAGGGCAGGCTCGACCACGACCACGTGGTCGAACTCGAGGCCCTTCGACTCCCGCGGTGTGAGGACGGGCACGCCGTTCCAGAGGTCGTCGGCGGGCACCTCGTCGACGAGCTGCTCCGGGACGATCACCGCGAGCAGGCCCTCGCGCTCTGCGAGCCGCGCCGCCTCGCGGTAGGCCTCGGCGAGCAGGTGCTCGCCGCTCGACGCGCCGCACCGCCGGCGGCGCGGCGCCGGTGCGGTATGAGATCGGCGGCGCGACGTCCGGCGCGATCGTGTCGAGCAGCGGCAGTGCCAGCTCCATGATCTCGCGCGGCACGCGGTAGGCGTGTCGCAGCTCCTCGACGACGGCGTCGCCGCCGTGCGGCAGATGCGGCAGCACCTCGCCCCAGCTCGAGTAGCGCACGGCCCCCGTGCCCTGCGCGACGTCGCCGAGGATCGTCAGCGCTCCCTCGCGCGCGCGGCGGGCGATCATGCGGAGCTGCATCGGCGTCAGGTCCTGCGCCTCGTCGACGATCACGTGCCCGAACCTGCGCGGCGGCGTGTCGAGCACCGTGCGCGCCTCGTCGAGCAGCGGGACGTCTGCGTCCGACCAGCCCGCGCCGCGGCGGGCGAGCAGCTTCTGCTCGGGCTCGTCGAGGATGCCGTCGGCCGCCTCGGCGAGCGCCGTGCGGTTCGTGAGCAGCGAGCGCACGAGCCGGTCCGGCTGCACGAGCGGCCATGCCGCCTTGAGCACGCGGTCGAGGTAGCCGTTCGCGCGCAGCGCCTTCTCGACCTCGTCGAAGTTGCGGATCGCGCCCAGACCGAGGATCCGGCCGTACTCCTCGTAGAAGCGGCGCAGCAGGCTCATCCGGAACCGCTCGCGGTCGGCCGCGGTCACGCCGCGCTCGCGTGCGGCGGCGAGCAGCTCGCGCACCTCGCGCAGGCGCACCGAGACGAACGAGCCCTCGAGCCGGATCACGAGCTCCTCCGGCTCGGAGACGAGCTTCAGCTCGGCCGCGCGGCGGACGACCTCGGCGAGCCGCAGGTCGGCCTTCAGCTCCGCGACCGCGGGCGGGTCGCGCCGCTCGGGGACGACGCCGTCGACGAGCTCGCTGACCGCCCGCTGCTCGACGCTGTCCTCGCCGAGCGCCGGCAGCACGTGGCTGACGTACTCCATGAACGTGCGGTTCGGGCCGACGACGAGCACGCCGCGGTGCTGCAGGTCCTCGCGTGCCGTGTAGAGCAGCCACGAGGCGCGGTGCAGCCCGACCGCCGTCTTGCCGGTGCCCGGCCCGCCCTGGATGACGAGGGTGCCGTTCGGGTCGTGCGTGATCAGCCGGTACTGGTCGGCCTGGATCGTCGCGACGATGTCGCGCATGCGCGCGTCGCGCGTGCGCTCGAGCTCCTCGAGCAGGAAGTCGCCGACCGCGGCGCCGTCGACGATCGAGCCGTCGAGCGCCTCGTCCGCGATGTCGAGCAGCTTGCGGCCGTCGGTGCGGAACCGGCGGCGCAGGGTCACGCCGTGCGGGTCCTGCGGCGTCGCCGTATAGAACGCGCGCGCGGCCGGCGCCTGCCAGTTGACGACGAGCTGCCGCTGCTCCTCGTCGTGCACCCAGCGCCGCCCGATGTACAGCGGCCGCCGCATCGTCTCCACGTCGAGCCGCCCGAAGCAGAGGCCGCGCTCGGCTTCCTCGTACGTCCGCAGGCGCCGGGCTGCCCAGGCGTCCATCGCGGCCTGCGCGACCTCGCCGTCGACCTTGTCGGCCGCGCCCGCAACCACCTGCCGCATGCGCTCGAGGTGCTCGTACGCGCGGTCGACGTAGCGCTGCTCCGCTGCCAGCTCCGGGTGGCTCACCGTTCCAACGTAGCGCCCGCCTCCGGACCCGTCACGCGGCGTGGCACGTATCACGTTCGTGAACCGCCGCGAGTTCGTCGCCCTCGCCGCCGCCGCGCCGTTCGGCCTGCGCCGGTCTCTCGCCGCCGCGGCGACCGCGCCCTACGCGCTGGTGACGTGCGACGAGGAGGCGCGGCTCGCCGTCGTCGACCTCGCGGCGTTCCGCGTCGCGCGCTGGATCGCGACGCCGGCCGCGCCGCGCGCGATCGAGCTCGTCGGCGACCGGGCGGTCGTCGCGCACTGGACGCTCGGCTCGGTCTCGATCGTCGACGGCCGCCGGGTGCTGCACGTCGTCGAGGGGATCGACGAGCCCCGCTACACGGCCGCGCACCCCGACGGCGTGCATGCGTTCGTCTCGGACTCGGGCAACGGCGTCGCGGTCGTCGACGCGCGGCGCGGCCGGATCGTCGGACGCGTCAGGCTGCCCGGCTGGCCCCGGCACGTCTCGGTCGACGAGGCCGGTCGCACGCTCTGGGTCGGTCTCGGCTCGTCCTCCGCGCGCGTCGCGGTCGTCGACGTCTCCGATCCTCGCCACCCGGTGCGCGTTGCGCTCGTCACGCCGCCGTTCCGCGCGCACGACGTCGGCGTCGCGCCCGACGGCCGCGTCTGGGTGACCTCCGGTGTCGCTGAACGCACTGCGATCTATGCGAACGGACGTGCGTTGCACTCCACACTTGCGGCGGACGCGGCGCCGCAGCACGTCACCTTCGCGCATGGCGTGGCATACGTCACGAGCGGCGACGCCGGCACGTTGCACGTGCAGTCTGTGACGACCGGAGCGGTTCTCCGCAGCACGCGCATCCCGGTCGGCTCCTACAACGTTCAAGCGTCGTGGGGACGGGTGATATCTCCGTCGCTCTCGCGGGGGACGCTGTCGATCCTGGATGCGAAGGGCAGGCTGCTCGCAACGGTGCGGGTCTCGGCGTCGTGTCACGACGCGTGCTTCGCGCCCGCCTGAGCCTTTACGAAAGCCTTACGGCATCGAGGGTGGATCTTGACGGCGTGTGGGGAAGATGGGGCGGGTGAAGCGCCTGCTCCTCCTCCTGGCCGTGCTCGCAGGCCTGCTCGCCGTCTTGCTTCCGGGAACGGCGAGCGCGGCGGTCTCCGTGTCGCAACAAGGTCTTCAACGACTGGTACCAGGACGGGAAGATCGCGTCGACCTACCCGATCGCGTGCTACCGCGACGCGCTGAAGCACATCCCGGTCGACGCCGGCATCTACTCGAGCCTCAGCGACGACATCCGTGCCGCGATGCGCGCTGCGGCCCGCCGCTCTGAGGGTCTCGCAGCGCCGCGTGTCGTCGGCAAGGGCTTTCCCGCCTCCTCGGGCTCCGGCAGCGTGAAGGGCAAGGTCGTCGCGATCAGCAACTCGGAGCAGAAGGAGACGCCGAAGGGCACGGCCGTCGTCGCGGCGCCGCCGGTCGCCGACACCTCGTCGAGCAGCGGCCCGCCGCTGCCGATCCTCGTGCTCGGCGCGATCGCGCTCCTGCTCGTCGCAGCCGGTGCGGTCGGCCTGGGCGTTCGCCACGCGCGCGGCCGCGCGAACCCCTCCTAGCTCGTCAGCTGCGTAGCGGGACGAGCCGGCGCAGACGCGCGCGCTCCGCCGGCAGGTAGAAGCCGAGCGGCAGGAGCAGCAATGGGTAGACGAGGCAGAGCGCGATCGAGAGCGGCAGCGACCGCACCTCGTAGCCGACCGCGGTCAGCGCGACCGCGACGCCGCTCAGCGTGAGCACGCGCCGCCACTGGTACGGCACCCGGAAGACGCGCTGCGAGTTGACCGTCATGCCGAGGAAGAGCGTGACGTATGCGGCAGCGGTCGAGACTGCGGCGCCCATCATCCCGTAGGGCGGGATGAGCGCGAAGTTGAGCGCGATGTTCACGAGCGCGGCGATGCCGGTGACGATCCAGTTGAACTGCGTCTGCCGTGCGCGGCCGATGCCGATCGCGAGCACGGTGTAGCCGGCATACGCGGTCGTGCCGAACGCGAGCACGCCGACCGCTTCGTCGGCGCGATAGAACGCGGGCTTCGAGGGCGCGAGGATCCTCACGAGCCACGGCGCGAGCGTGCCGAGCGCGATCGAGATCCAGCAGCAGATGAAGAGCAGGTACGTGAGCACGTAGGAATACGTGCGCTTGGCCGCGGACTCGTCCTCGATCGAATACGCGAACGCGGGCCAGGCGAGGCGGAAGGCGATCATCAGGAACACGATCACGCTCGACACGCGCACGGCGAGCGAGTAGACGCCCACCTCGGCGACGCCCTTGTACGCGCCGAGGAACAGCCGGTCGATGAAGGTGATCGCCCAGAGCGCGAGCGCCGACGGGACGAGCGGCAGGCCGAAGCGGTTCATCTCGCGCAGCAGCCGCCCGTCGAACTGCAGGCCGAGCTGGTAGCGCCGGTAGACGAGCAGCACGAGGTAGACGGCGAGCGTGCCGATGAAGTTGCCGACGACCGCGCCGGTCGCGCCCTTGTGCAGGCCGACGACGAGCAGCACGGTCGCCCCGACGGTGATCAGGATGTTCGCGACGCTCGCGATCACGAACTGCACCGACCGCTCCTCGACGCGGAAGAGGTTCGTCAGCTGCAGGTAGTTCATCTGCGCCCACAGCCCGACGGCGGCGGCACGCACGAGCCAGGGGTCGTTCCCGAGCCCGAGCGCGTGCGCGATCGGCGTCGCGAACGTCACGCCCGCAAACAGCCCGAGCGTCGCCATCGCCATCGTGAACCAGAACGCGGTGCGCACCACCAGCGTGCGGTACGCCTCCTCCTTCGAGTCGAAGTAGAAGCGGAAGAACGCGCTCGAGATGCCGGCGCTCAGCACGATCACGAGCACCGTCGTCAGCGCGGTGACGAGCTCGATCTTCCCGAAGCCCCGCGTCCCGAGGTACGACGTGTACAGGGGGAGCAGCAGGACGGCGAGGATGCGCGAGAGGATCCCGCCGAGGCCGTAGATCGCCGAGTGGCGGGCGAGCCGCCGGATCTGGAAGGCGAGCGACACGGAGCTAGAGCGAACGGTAGACGTCGAGCAGGCGGTCGGCGACACGGTCGATGTCGTGGACCTGCTCGACGTAGGCGCGGCTCGCGGCGCCGATCTCGCGCCGGAGCGCGGGGCTCTCGACGAGCGGCGTGATCGCCTCGGCGAGCGTGTCGGCCGTCGCCGGCACGATCGGGATGCGGATGCCGTAGCCGGCGGCGCTCTTCTCGACGACGTCCGGCTTGAGGTAGGTGACGACCGGCTTGCCGAGCGCCATCGCCTCGAGGGCGAAGACGCCGTGCCAGCCGGCGTTCAGCTGGTCGACGACGATGTCGGCGCGCGCGTACCGGGCGCGTGCCTCCTCGTGCGGCACGCCCTCGACGATGTCGAGCTCGACAGGCAGCTGCTCGAGCGCGGCGACCACCTGCGCGGTGCCCTTCTTCTCGCGGTTCGACGGCGCGTGCACGACGACCGGCCGCGGGCTGTCGGACGGCGGCACCGGCGTGAACGGGCGCAGGTCGAGCCCGGGCGGGATCACGTGCGCGTGCGGCACCCAGCGCACCGCGTCGTAGCTGCCGACGATCTCGGCGTCGGCGCGCTCGCCGTAGGCGAGCTCCGCGCGCGACTTGCCGCGGATGTCGGAGCCGAGGTAGTGGAAGACGCTCTTCTTGCGCAGCGCGCGCAGGAGCGGGAACTGGACCGACTTCGGCACGAGCGTCAGCCCGAAGTAGAAGTGGAAGACGTCGGTCCGCGGCGCGAGCTTCCCGAACGCCGCGAACTGCTGGGCGAGCCGCTGCGGCAGCGGCCCGTGACGGTCGAGCGACCAGTCCGCCTCGTGGTGCAGCGTCCCGCGCTCGAACACGACGAGCCGCGCGTCGACCCCCTTCCGCCGCAGCGCCTGCACGTTCTCCCACGGGATCCCCGCGATGTTCACGGGCGCGTGCGTCACCCGCAGCTGTGGACGATCCGTCACGGTTTCGTGCCCGTGTCTGACACCGGCCTAGGCCGGTTCGGACTGGTCGAACTCGACCTGGTCGAAGTAGCGGAGCGCGGTGCGGCCGGGGCGGACGCGGGAGGAGAGGTCGCGCAGCTCGTCGTCGGAGATCTCGCCGAGCGCGCGCTTGACGCCGAGGTAGGGCAGGTCGAGGTCGTCCTGGTAGACGATCGTCGAGATGCGCGGGTTGATCTCGATCACGTAGTCGCCGACGAGCTGGATGTTGAAGAAGTGCTCGATCGCCGAGCTCGGCGACGATCCTGTTGCCGATCTCCATCAGCTCCGGGTCGTCGAGCGTCACGAAGTACATCGCGAGCCCGGCGCGCATCGCCTCGCGCGTCTTCGGATGACCGAGCACGATCTCGCGGCCGTTCGCGATCCCGTCGATCGTGCGCTCGCCCCCGGTCGCGAGCTCCATCACGAGCAGGTCGGGACCGCCCTCGTCCGGCAGCAGCTCGACCGCCTCCTCGAGACGCATCGCGACCGACCCCGGCCGCTCGTGCAGCAGCTGGTGCGCGCGGTCGACGGTCGGGTCGAGGATGCGGAAGCCGCGCGAGCCCGACGAGAAGACGGGCTTGAAGCACACCGGCCGCTCCGGATAGCCGAGCTCGCGCGCGGCGGCCTCGACCTGCCCCGCGCCGTTCACGCGCCGGAAGTCGACCGTGCGCACGCCGATGCGGTGCAGCAGCTCGTACGTCTCCGCCTTGTCGTTCGAGCGCGTGATCGCGTCGGGCTTCGACACGAGCACCGGCATCGGGAAGCGGTCGACGTGCCGCGCGAGCCCTTCGAGATCGAACGACGACTGCGGCAGGATCGCGTCGACGCGTTCTCGCTCCGCGACCTCGAGCATCGCGTCGGGAAACGACGGATCGGCGCCGGCGGGCACGACGTGGAACGCGTCGCAGAGGTGGCGGCCGATCGAGCGCTCGCTCATGTCGGTGCCGACGAGCCGCACGGGGCGCTCGCCGTTCTCGCGCAGCCCGCGCAGCAGCGCGGCCGTGCCCGGCGCGCCCGACGCCGTCACCATGATCGTCAGCAGCTTCACGAGAGGTCGATTCTGTCGTGCCGCATCAGCTCGAGTCGCGCTGCTCGGTCGGCGGTCAGGAATGACTCCATCGACTCGCGCATCGTGTCGCCGTCGTAGGCCCAGATCTCCGGGTGCGTGAGGATCTGCACCCAGTCGAAGGCGCCGCGAGCGAGGTCCTCGTGCGGGCAGCCGCTTCGCCAGTGCTGGTTCGAGTCCGAGCGGTAGTGCCCCTGGACGAAGAACGGCGCCTGCATGACGTTGACCGCGCCCGGGATGTCTGCGTGCATGTACTCGGGATCCGGGTTGTGCCATGCGACGACCGGGTCGAAGCGGTCGTCGAGGTCGACGTTCGGGTAGACCGCGTGATGCGCGACGCGGTGGCCGAGCTCGCGCAGGCGCGCGAGCGCGCGCTCGCCCTCGGAGGACGCGAGGTTGTAGAAGACCGAGCGCGTCATCAGGAACCACGTCGACCACGCGCCCTCCTCCGCCTCCACCTCGGCGACCGCGAGCGCCGCGTCGAGCGACAGGTCGACGTCGTGGCGCAGGATCACGTCGCCGGCCTCCGGCGCGCGGTCGAAGCCGGCGAAGCGGTAGCCGCCCGCGCGCGCGGCGCGCAGCAGGTCGCGGTAGTGCTCGAGCGTGAAGGCGCAGGTCATCGGCGGCCCAGTATCCAGTGGAAGGTGACGGCGCCCTCCGGCTCGGTGATCGTCACCGGCTCGTCGCGCACGAGCTCGAAGCCCGCGTCGCGGAGCAGCCGCGTGTTCGTCTCCGGCGGGAAGCTCGAGAAGAACATCGGCACGCCGAGCCACTCCCCGGTCCAGGCGTCGATGTCGCCGGCGCCGAGCGCGGCGAGGAAGTGGCCGCCCGGACGCAGCCAGCCGTGGATGCGCGCGAAGACGCCCGCGAGCAGCTCGCGCGGCACGTGGTTGAAGACGTAGAAGGCGACCACGGCGTCGAGCGAGGCCGGCTCGAAGTCGATCGTCGTCAGGTCGCCCTGCACGAACGTCGCACCAGGCACGCGCTCGCGCGCGCGTCGCAGCTGCTCCTCGGAGAGGTCGACGCCGACGAGGCTCGCATGACGCGCGAGCTCGCGCGTCTCCGACGGTGCCGTTGCCGCAGCCGAGCTCGACGACCGACGCACCCGCCGGCAGCAGCTCGAGCAGCGCCTCGAGCCACGCGTGGCGCGGGTCGTCGGTGATGCGCGCCGACCAGGACTCCCAGGTGTCGGCCATCGGTCGTAGCCGGCGCCGACGAGGCTCGTCCGCGTGTCGCTTCCCTGCCCGACTCCGTCGAGCCTACGCCGGTCACTCCACCTCCACGTCGAGCAGGCGCGCCGCCGCCTCGGCGCGCTCGCAGCGCCTCGAGGTTCGTGTCGGCGATCGCGATCACGTAGCCGCGGCGGTCGCCGTCGAGGCGCACGGGGCGGATCGTCTCGCCGACCTGCAGGTAGACGTCCGCCTGCACGACGCCGGGAAACGCGAGCACCTTGTCGAGCGGCCCGATCTCGCTTCACGCGTCCCGTCGGCAGCGGCCCGGGCTCGGCGGTGAGGAACCTGATCGCCAGCGGTTGCTTGAAGCGTGGCGTGTACGAGCTCGTCCGGCAGCTCCTCGCCGAGCGCCATGCGCAACTGCACCTCGACGAGATCGACGCCGACCGCGTGCCGCACGAGGTCGGCCATCTGCCCGCCGGGGATCCGCGCCGCGCACTCGACCACGAGCACGCGCCCGTCCGGCGACGCGATCAGCTGCGGGAACGCGATCCCGGTCTTCAGCCCGAGCGCGTGCACCGTGTGCACGGCGACGCGCTCCGACTCGGCGAGCTGGTCCCCGTAGATCGTCGCGGGATAGACGTGGATCCAGCCGACGCCGAAGCCGACGCCGGGCGGGCGCAGCCGGTCGGACAGGGTCAGCGGGATCGCCTCGCCGTCGCGCGCGATCACGATCCCGTTCATCTCGATCCCCTCGACGTACTCCTCGAGGATCGCCTCGCCGGTCGGCGACGCACGGAGTGCCTCGTGCAGGTGCGCGTCGATCTCGTCGAGCGACTCGACGCGGAAGAGCCCGCGCTGACCGCCCGAGTCGGCCGGCTTCAGCACGGCGGGGAAACCGACCTCCGCTGCGGCGCGGCGACGTTCGGACGTCGTTCTGATCGCAGCGAACCTCGGCTGCGGAACACCGGCATCGGCGAGCCGGCGGCGCATCGCGATCTTGTGCGTCATCAGGTGCGCCGTGTCGGTGCCGATGCCAGGCAGCCCGCGAGCCTCCGCGACCGCCGCCACGACCGGCACGGCGCGGTCGGCGCTCACGGTCAGCACGCCCTCGATCCTCAGCCGCGCGGTGGCGGCAAGGACCGCATCGACGTTCGAGAAGTCGACGACCCGGGCGATGTCGGCCTCCTGCAGGCCGAGTGCGTCGGGGTTGCGGTCGACAGCCGCCACCCTCAGCCCCATCTCCTTCGCGCGCAGGATCGCCCGGCGCTGGTGGCGGCCCGCGCCGACGAAGAGGACGGTCTTGGGCACGCCGCGATGCTACTTGCGTGCGATCAGCGCGTAGTCGGGCGGCCGCGCCGTTCGCGAAGCTCGTCGCTCACCGGGACGATCGGATGCCCAGGCTAGAGTGCGCGCGTGGCCCTGGAGGGAAAGCGCATCTTCATCAGCGGCGGCGCGGGCTTCATCGGCACGACGCTCGCGCGCGAGCTCGTCGAGCGCAACTCGGTCGTCGCGTTCGACAACCTGCACCGCGACGCGCTCGCGGGCACCGAGCTCGCCGAGCACCCGAACTTCGAGCTGATCCAGGGCGACGTCCTGGACGCCGATGCGCTGCGCGCGGCCACGCACGGCGCGACACACTTCGTGCACTGCGCGGCGATCGCCGGCGTCGACACCGTGCTAGCGAGCCCGGTGCGGACGATGCGCGTGAACGTGATCGGCACCTACAACGCGCTCGAGGCGGCCGTCGCGACTCTCGACACGCTCGAGCGCTTCGTCGACTTCTCGACGAGCGAGGTCTTCGGCACGCACGCCTTCCGCGTCGAGGAGGGGCAGGTGTCGACGATCGGCTCCGTCGGCGAGGCGCGCTGGACGTACGCCGTCTCGAAGCTCGCGGGCGAGCACATGGCGCACGCCTACCACGACGAGCTCGGGCTGCCGGCGACGACGGTGCACCCGTTCAACATCTTCGGCCCCGGGCAGATCGGCGGCGGCGCGATCCGCGCGTTCATCGAGGCCGCGCTCGCCGGCCGCGACCTGACGATCCACGGCGACGGCTCGCAGATCCGCGCGTGGACGTACGTCACCGACATGGTCGAGGGCGTGCTCGCCTGCCTCGAGCATCCGGACGCGCCCGGCCAGGCGTTCAACATCGGCAACCCGCGCTCGGCGGTCACGATCTACGACCTCGCGCAGCGCATCAAGCGCCTCACCGACGCGCCGGGCGAGATCGTGTTCCAGCCGCTGCACTACGCAGACGTCGAGCTGCGCATCCCGAACGTCGAGAAGGCGCGCACGGTGCTCGGCTGGGAGCCGACCGTCGAGCTCGACGAGGGCCTCGAGAAGACGATCGCTTGGTACAGGGCGAAGGCACTCGCGTCCGCTTAGGCTGGCCCGACGTCGGCGAGCGCGAGCTCGCCGAGGTGGCCGAGGTCCTCGAGAGCGGCATGCTCACGATGGGGCCGAAGGTCGCGGAGTTCGAGGCCGAGATCGCGCGGCTCTGCGAGGTCGAGCACGCGCTCGCCGTCACCTCCGGCACGGCCGCGCTCCACCTGGCGGTCCTCGCGGCGGGGCTGCAGCCCGGCGACGAGGTGCTCGTCCCCGCCTACACGTTCCCGGCGACCGCCAACGTCGTCGCGCTCGCGGGGCTGAAGCCGGTGCTCGTCGACGTCGACCCGGAGACGATGAACGTCGACCCGGCGAAGGTCGAGACCGGGCCGCGCACGAAGCTGCTGCTCGGCGTGCACCTCTTCGGCCGGCCGCTGCGCCTGCACGAGCTCCCCGCCGACGTGCCGCTGCTCGAGGACGCCGCGGGTGCGCTCGGCGCGCGCTATCGCGGCCGCGCGTGCGGCGGGCTCGGGATCGCGGGCTGCCTCAGCTTCCACCCGCGCAAGATCGTCACGACCGGGGAGGGCGGCGCGGTGACGACGAACGACGACGCGCTGGCGGCGCGGGTGCGCGAGGTGCGAAACCATGGCTGGCGCTCCCTCGTCCCGCCCGACATGCCGGCGCCGGGACTCAACTACCGGCTCTCGGACATCCTGTGCGCGATCGGGATCCCGCAGGCGCGCCGGCTCGACGAGCTGCTCGCCGCGCGGACGCGGATCGCGAACGGCTACACGGAGCGGCTGCGCGACCTGCCCGTCCTCCTGCCGTCGGCGGACGACGGCGACGTGCACGGCTGGCAGGCCTACGTGATCCAGCTCGACGACCGCGACCGTGTCCTCGCCGCCTTGCGGGCGCAGGGGATCGAGGCGCAGATCGGCACCTACGCGCTGCACATGCTCGGCGCCTACCGCGACCAGGGCGCCTTCCCCGGCGCCCAGCGCGTCTTCGAGCGGGCGCTGGCGCTCCCCTTCCACACCCGGCTCTCCGAGGACGATCTCGACCGGGTGGCGGAGGCACTTGACAAGATAGTGAGTCATCACTAACCTACCGCGCATGGTCACGACGGAACGGAAATCGAAGGAGGAGCGGCGGGAGGAGATCCTCGACGCGGCGCTTGCCGTGTTCGCGGAGCACGGCCTGCACGGCGCGTCGACCGAGGAGATCGCGCGCCGGGCCGGCATCTCGCAGCCCTACGTCTTCCGGCTCTTCGGGACGAAGAAGGACCTGTTCACGGCGGTCGTGACCCGCTGCTTCCGGCGGACGCTCGAGCTGTTCCAGCAGGCAGCCGAGGGCAAGCGGGGCGAGGAGGCCCTGCAGGCGATCGGCGAGGCCTACGCGCGAGCTCCTGGCCTCCGACCGGGTCTACCTGCGCTCGCAGATGCAGGCGTACGCCGCCTGCGACGACCCCGAGATCTGCGCGGTCGTGCGGGGCGGCTACGGCGACCTCGTCGCCTACGTCGAGCGGGTCTCGGGCGCCGACCCGGCGACGATCTCCGCCTTCTTCGCCACCGGGATGCTGATGAACGTCCTCCGTCGATGGACCAGTCCGACCGACCGAGGCGTGGGCGCAGCGCCTGCTCGACGGCTGCAAGGACAGGACTAGAGCCTCTTTTTTTCGCCAGGAGGTAAGTGATGACTCACAAAGAAGCAGCTCGAAGACCTGGTGGACGTTCGCGATCACGTCGGTCGGCGCTCTTCATGGTCACGCTCGACAACCTCGTCGTGACGACGGCGCTGCCGGTGATCCGCGAGGACCTGCACGCCGGGCTCAGCGGCCTCGAGTGGACCGTCAACGCGTACACGCTGACCTTCGCGGTGCTGCTCCTGACCGGGCGCCGCGCTCGGCGACCGCTTCGGGCGCGCGGCTCATGTTCGCGATCGGGCTCGGCATCTTCACCGCTCGCCTCCGCCGCCGCGGCGCTCGCGCCGACGATCGGCGCGCTCGACGCGGCGCGCGCGGTGCAGGGCGTCGGCGGCGCGATCGTGCATGCCGCTGACGCTGACGATCCTCTCCGCCGGCGGTGCCGGCGGAGCGGCGCGGCGTCGTTCCTCGGCGCGTGGGGCGGGATCAGCGGCCTCGCCGTCGCGTTCGGCCCGCTCGTCGGCGGCGCCGTCGTCAGCGGCATCTCGTGGCACTGGATCTTCTGGCTGAACGTGCCGATCGGCCTCGTGCTGCTCCGCTCGCGCTGCTCCGGCTCGACGAGACGAAGGGCCCGTTCGGCACGCGTCGACCTGCCCGGCCTCGTGCTCGCGAGCGCCGGTCTGTTCGGGATCGTGTGGGGCCTCGTCCGCGGCAACTCGCGTCGGCTGGACGTCGCCGGAGATCGTCGGCGCGCTCGTCGCCGGCGCGCGTGCTCGTCGCCGCGTTCGTCGCGTGGGAGCTGCGCGCCGAGCATCCGATGCTGCCGATGCGCTTCTTCCGCAACCGCACGTTCGCGCTCGCGAACATCGCCTCGCTCCTGATGAGCTTCGGGATGTTCGGCTCGATCTTCCTGCTCGCGCAGTTCTTCCAGACGGTGCAGGGCTACTCGCCGCTCGGCTCGGGCCTGCGGATCCTGCCGTGGACGGCGATGCCGATGATCGTCGCGCCGATCGCGGGCGCGCTCTCCGACCGGATCGCCGGCGCACCGGCATCATCGGCACCGGGCTCGCGCTGCAGGCGATCGGCCTCGCGTGGATCGCGGCGGTCTCGACGCCGACGACGCCGTACGCCGAGCTCGTCGCTGCCCGTTCGCGATCTCCGGCATCGGCATGGGCGCTGTTCTTCGCCCCGATCGCGAACGTCGTGCTCTCGTCGGTGCGCGGCGAGGAGGAGGGCCAGGCCTCCGGCGCCAACAACGCGATCCGCGAGCTCGGCGGCGTGTTCGGCGTCGCGGTGCTCGCGTCGGTGTTCGCGCACTACGGCGGCTACACGAGCGGCGCGATCGTTCGTCGACGGGATGACGCCGGCCGTCTGGATCGGCGCCGGCGTCGTCGCGCTCGGCTCGGTCGCCGCGTTCGCGATCAAGCGGCGCCCGACGAGGGCCGCGGCGCCGGAAGCGGTGCTCGAGGGCGCCTGACCGTCAGAGCCGCAGCGGGAAACTGCGGACGCGTGGCAGCTTGGTTCCGGAGCTCAGCTCGAGCCTTGCCGTCACGCGTCCGCGTGCCCGCCCGGCGTAGCGCAGGGCGACGAGGCCGGTCGCCCGCGGCAGCAGTCTGCGCCGCTCCGGCCGTAGCCGCGACGAGGACGTGACCGCGGCGCAGCAGCGTGAGCCTGAGGTGGGCGGCGTCGATCGGCTCGACGACGTTGCCCCGGTTCGCGAGCGTGAGCTCGACAGCCCGCCGGCGGCCCGAGCGGCCGGACATGGAGCCGCTCGCAGCTCGACGCGATGTACAGCACACCGGGGACGCGCACCGTGACGACGAGGCCGATCCGCATGCGCACGAGGACGCCGCCTGCGGCGGAGCGGCCGTGGTGAGGAGAACGAGCGCGCTGTGGTCGCCGGCCCGCGCGTCGCGGACGCGGCGGGTCGAGACGAAGCGCGCACCGCTGCCGTCCCACGGTGACGCGACGCGGGCGCACCGACACCCAGGACGCGGCGTCAAGCGCGGGGACGATCCGAGGCCGCCCGCGCAGATCGAGGGCATACCCCGCGACGTGCGCCTCGACGCGGAGGGGACGACGGCCTGCCGCCCGCAGGCGCACGACCTGGACCGCTCCCGCCTGGACCGCGAAACGCAGCGGCGCCGCCGAGAGCGTGACCCGGGTGGCTGCGTCGCGCAGCGGCGGCGCGCGCGGTCTGCGAGGCGAAGAGCGCCCCGGCGAGGACGGCGGCGGCGATCAACGCGCCGATCACCGTGTAGGTGACGGACGCCGTGTAGTGGCCCGGCGGCAGCGCCGGGAGCGGCGAGAGGAAGGAGAAGGCGGTCGGCCAGACGTCGCCGGGGGAGCGCTGGGCGCGGTCGCCGTTCCCGAGCAGCAGGTCGGCCGCCGGCGCATCGGCACGCCGACGACGGCGCCGCCCGCGAGCGGCGGTGCGAGCTGCGTGCCGGGCGGCGCGCTCGCCGAGACGCCGAGCGGCAGGTCGGCGCGGCGCGAAAGCGGTTCGATGCAGGCTCAGCGCGTAGCCCGCCGGCGCGTTGCTCGAGACGGTGACGCGCTCGCCGACCGGCGGCGGCGCTGCGCCCGGGACGACGGCGTCCCGAAGCTCACCGCGCGGCCGCTCGAGCGTGAGTCGAGACGCACCGGCTGGACGTCGACCGCGACGTTGGCCGCCTGCGTGGCCGCGCCCGTGGCGCCGACGCCGCAGGATGTCGGCGCGGCGGACGAGTTGTGCGGATGCCGGCGCCGCCGCCGCGAAGTCGGACGGCGTTCGCGTCGCTGTCGGTGCAGCCGTTCGCCTCGCGCACGACGTGCCGTCGTGCTGGTGAGCGCCGGCGCTGCGCCGGTTCCCTCGAAGTCGCTGGCGGCGCCGTAGCCGACAAGGTCGCGCGACCGCGGGCGCGGCCGCGCAGCTGCCCGGCGACGCGCCGCACGTCAGCGCAGCCGTGTCCTGCACGAGCGCGACCTTGCCGCCGCTCGCGGCCAGGTTGACCGTGCCGGTGGCGTCGGGCGTCGGGAAGCGCCGCGCCGGCCGTCCCGCCCGGACCGAGCTGAACGAGGTAGCGCCGGCCCGGCGCCGATGCGTTCCGGCGAGCGGGGTGGGCTGACCAGGACGTGCCGGTCGCCGTCGCGTACTGGACCGACCAGCCGGTCAGGTCGATGGCTCGAGCTGCCGCGGTTGAGCAGCTCGACGTAGTCGTTGGTGAAGGTGGCGCCCGCGTTGCCGCCGGCGGCGAACACCTGGCTGACGACGAGCGCGGAGGATGCGCCATGCGCGGCTGCGGCCGGTAACAGGGCGGCTGCCAGGGCGACGACGAGTGCGAGTTTGGTGCGGTGCATGTAGGCGGCTCCATTCGACGGTTGTTGTGTTGTCCGTCCGTGATAACTGCCCGCGCGCCGCGGCGATAGTGTCCGTTTCGGAGTTGGCGCACTTTCTTTGCGCTCTCGTGACAGACGTCAGCCGAGACGCATGCGGCTCGCGACCGCCGCCACGCCGGCAGCGATCGCGGCGAGCACGAGGAACGACACGCGCAGGCTCGTCACCTGCGCGACGCCGCCGACGAGCAGCGGGCCGATCAGCAGCCCGAGGTAGCCGATCGTCGTCACCGTCGCGACCGCCGTGGCGGCGTCCGGCTTGCGCGCCGGCGATGCCGAAGACGATCGGCGCGTTCAGCGACACGCCCGCGCCGCCGATCGCGAAGCCGATCAGCGCCGAGCTTCGCGTCGGGCGCGAACGCCGCGAGCGTGCAGCCGCCGGCTGCGAGCGCGGAGCCGCCGGCGAGCAGCAGGCGGTCCGAGTAGCGGCCCGCCGCCTGCCCGAAGAAGCGGCCGAACGCCATCGACGCGCCGAACACGCCCGGGCCGAGGCCGCTGACCGCCGGCTCGGCGTCGAACTGCCGCTCGAGGAAGAGCGCGCTCCAGCTCTCGATCCCGCCCTCGACGACGAACGCCGCCGCGCCGAGGAAGCCGATCAGGAGCAGCGCGTGCGCGAGGCGGAACCCCGGCTGCGCGTCGGCCTGCGCAGGCGCGTCGTCGGTCGCGATCACGAGACCGGTGAGCGCGATCAGGACCGCGACCGCGGCGAGGATCTCCTCGCGGCCGACGCCGGCGCCGCGCGCGAGACCCGCGCCGACGGCGCCGACCAGCACACCGACCGAGTACATGCCGTGCGCGAGCGGCATCAGCCGCGCGCCCGTCTCGGTCTCGATGCGGCCGATGTTCGCGTTGATGCCGACGTCGACGAGGCCGGAGCCGACGCCGGTCAGCGTGAGCGTCAGGATCAGCACCGGCAGCGTCGTCGCCAGCCCGGGCAGCACCGTCGCGAGCGCGAAGACCGCGCAGCCGATCGACGACCGCCCGCGCGCCGAAGCGGCGCACCGCCGGCGCGGCGAGGAAGAACATCGACGGGATCGACCCGACGGAGACGAAGAGCATCGCGAGCCCGAGCGCGCCCTTCGACGCGCCGGTCGCCTCCTGCACGCTCGGCAGGACCGCCGCCCACGCGCCCCAGAAGAGGCCGAGCGCGAGGAACCCGGCGAGGGTCGGGTTCCTACGGGGCATCGAGCACGTAGATCGCGACCGGGTCGCCCGAGCGCGCGTGACCGGGGCCGCGCACGCGGAAGCCGAGCTTCGCCGCCACGCGGATCGACGTCTCGTTCCAGGGCGGATGTACGCGACGACGTGATCGGTCCGCGCGCGCGCCCACGCGTCCGCGATCGCGGCGGTCATCGCCTCGGTCGCGAGGCCGCGGTTGCGGCGCGCCTCGTCGATCACCCAGCCCACCTCGACCTCGTCGGGCGCGATCCCGCCGATCCCGGTGCCGGCGTAGTGCACCTCGGCGAAGCCGGCGAACACGTCGCCCTCGAGCACCGCCCACGGGCCGAAGCCGTGCGCGGCCCAGTGCCGGTCGGACTCCGCCGTCTCGCGCAGCGCGTCCTCCTCCGGCATGAACGCGCTATACGGGCCTGCGTGCGCCGCGCTCAGCGGAATCAGGCGCAGGCGCTCCGTGCGCAGCTCAGGCATCCCAGCCCTCCGGGAGCGCCGGCGTGGCCCACTCCGCGGGCGGGCGCCAGTCCTCCCAGCCGGTCGGCCACGGCCGCTCGCGCCAGACGCGCTCGCCCTCGGCGCGGATCGCGCGGGCCTCATCGCTCGTCACGCGGCCGTGCCGCTCGGCCGCCTCGAGCTCGTCCTCGTCCTTCCACTCCGGCTCGCCCGTCTCCGCCGGCACCCAGATGTCGAGCACCCCGTCACGCGTCGAGACCGTGCGGTCGCCGTACACGTGCGCGTCCTCGAGGTTGACGTACCAGCCGACGAGCGAGTGGTCGGGGTTGCGCACGACCCAGAGCGAGTGTGCGCGGCCGCGCGGGAAGAGCTGGATCAGCTCGGTGCCGTGCCAGGGTGCGCGCTTCGACGTGCGCGGGTGTGCCCAGCGCTCGTCGAGCGGCACGTCGCGCAGGCCGCGCCCGTCGACGAGCATCGGCACCGACACGATCGTCCCCTCGGCCATGAAGGTGACGAGCAGCTCCGGGGTGTGCTCGACGACGCGCACCGGCCGGCCCGAGTGGAAGCGGCCGTCGATCGACCGGAAACGCACGGTGACGATCTCACCGCTGCGCCACGGCGGGCGGCCAGCCGCAGTGGAAGGCAGTCCTGGATGTTCTGTCAACCGTCGCGTCGACGGCCTACCGGCGCGGCTTCACTGGCTTCTTGGTCGTCGGCGGTTTCCGTAGTTTGGACGGCGCGTTGGTCCAGGTTGTTCCTGGAGGGGCGCTCACCTTCAAGTCGAGTCGCCCGCGTCCATCTTGCGACCAACTGACGTGGATGTCGCCGCGTGGAGTGGGAACGATGCCTGACGCTGACTGAATCCCGCCCTCACTGAGGCCGGTGTGCGGGGTAACGGTGAACGTCGCGAATCCCGGGGATGATCGGTTGAACCAACCGGTCGCCAGGCGGCCCAGGCGTCGTCCCACCAGCGGCGGCCGGCGTCGAGCTCGGCGGTGATGCGTCGGGCCTCGCGTCGAATCGCACGGGCCTGATCTTGCGTGAAACGGCCCTCGCGCGACGCGTACGTCGAGCAGCTCGTCGTCCTTCAGCACCCAGCCGCCCTCACGCGGCACCCAGATGTCGAGCTCGAGATCCTGCGTGTCGTAGCCCTCCGCCGTGCGGCGGAACGGCTCCTGCAGGTTGAGGTACCAGCCGTGGAACTCGCGCTCGGGCCCGTGCCAGAAGAGCCAGACCGCGTACGAGTCGCCCGGCCGCTGGAGCATCAGGCACGCCGTGGCCGTTCCAGCGCTCGCGGTTGTCCCACGGGTGCCGCCCGCCCGCGATCGGCCAATCGCCCGGCGGGAAGGTGAAGGGCGTCTCCTCGGCGATGTACGTCGCGAGCAGCCCGGGCTCGTCGCGCACGACGACGACCGGCATGTGCATCCAGCAGCGACCGTCGCTCAGCACCTCGCGGCGCGTGACGACCTCGCCCTCAGACCACATGCCAGTCCCGCGGCAGCCCCAGCGGCCCCCAGTCCGCCGGCGGGCGCCAGTCCTCCCAGCCCGTCGGCCACGGGGCCGCCGCGACGACGCGCTCGCCCTCGGCGCGGATCTCCGCCGCCTCCGCGTCGCTCCAGATCCCGAGCTCGACGCCTTCCGCGAGCTCGTCTTCGTCCTTCCAACGCCAGCCGCCGTCCGGGACTGACGACGATGTCGAGCGCCTCGTCCGTCGTGTCGACGAAGCGCCCGTTCACGACGACGGGGGACTGCAGGTTCACGTACCAGCTCCAGTGCTCCCAGTCCGTCTTCCAGTAGATCTCGATGCTGTGGCGCGCGCCGGCGCGCTCGAAGCGCAGCACGTGCGTCTGCTCCCACTCCGTGTCGAAGGGCGGCGCGTCGGTCATCCAGCGCCGCAGGTAGCCGTCGGGGCCGCGGCGCATGGCCTTCCCCTGGTTGCCGGGGCCGCAGTAGAGGCCGATGCGGCCGTCCCAGTCGCCGACGTAGCGGTGCGGGAACGTCCAGCGCACGTTGCCGCGGTAGATGCTCCGCTTGAGGACGATGTCGCCCACCCGCACCAGCGCGACTCTACGAGCCGCGGGTTAGGGTCTTGTGAGATGGACGTATCGATCGTGGTCACCGTGCTCAACGAGGAGGGCGCGGTGGACGAGCTGTACCGCCGCGTCGCCGCGTCGCTGAACGGCGAGCGAGTGGGAGGCGATCTTCGTCGACGACGGGTCGACCGACGGAACTTCGCGAAGCTCCGCGCGCTGCACGGCGACGACCCGCGGGTCCGCGTCGTGCGCTTCAAGCGCAACTTCGGCCAGCACCCCGCGATGCACGCCGGGCTCTCGCGCGCGCGCGGGTCGCGGATCGTGACGATGGACGGCGACCTGCAGAACGAGCCGGAGGACATCCCGAAGCTGCTCGCCGCGCTCGACCGCGCGGACGTCGCCTCCGGCCGCCGCGTCGCCCGTCGCGACTCGCCGGGCCGCACGATGCCGAGCCGCGTGATCAACGGCCTGCTCCGGCGCTTCACCGGCGTGCGCATCTCCGACTTCGGCTGCGCGTTCAACGGCTACCGGCGCGAGGCGATCGAGCCGATGCTCGGCTCGATCGGCCGGCAGAAGTTCACGAAGGCGCTCGTGCTCTCGAGCGGCGTCAGCGTCGAGGAGGTCGACGTCTCCCACGCACCGGCGCGCACCGGCTCGCGCTACTCGCCGCTCCGGCTCGTCCGGCTCGCGCTGCACGTCGTCGCGGGCTT
This sequence comes from uncultured Thermoleophilia bacterium, assembly GCA_963847415.1. Lineage (GTDB taxonomy): Bacteria > Actinomycetota > Thermoleophilia > Gaiellales > Gaiellaceae > PALSA-600. The sequence goes on from CAWJZQ010000016.1 coordinate 72,678, forward strand.
CTGGCCGCAGCCCGTGCAGTGGATCGGCGTCACGCTCGGGCTCGTCTGCACGCTGGCGGCGGCCGCGATCGGCATCTACGGGGTCGTCTACTGGATCGCGAACAGCGACTTCCCCGGGCCGCTCTTCGGCGGAGCAGGCATTGTTCTCGTCCTCGGCATCCAGGGTTTCGTCCTGGCGCTGATCGGCGAGTCGCTGGGACGGGTGCAGCGGGACGTCGAGAACCGGCCGCTGTACACGATCGAGGAGGAGCTTTGAGGAGCGCGTTCTGGTGACCGGGGGGCGCAGGGTTCATCTCCTCGAACTTCGTGTGCCATCTCCTGGAGGCGACCGAGCACGACGTCGTCACGCTCGACGCCCTCACGTACGCGGGCAACCTCGAGAACCTCGCCGACGTGATGAGCCATCCGCGCCTGTCGTTCGTGCACGGCGACATCCGCAACGCCGCGCTCGTGCGCGAGCTGGTCGAGGGCGTGGACGTGATCGTGAACGCCGCAGCCGAGTCGCACGTCGAGAAGTCGATCGAGCACGGCGCGTCCGAGTTCGTGACGACGAACGTCGAGGGGACTCAGATCCTGCTCGACGCGATCCGCGAGACGCCCGTCGAGCGCTTCATCCTCATCTCGTCCTCCGAGGTGTACGGCACCGCACGCTACGCGCCGATGGACGAGGACCATCCGCTCAAGCCGCGCTCGCCCTACGCGGCGACGAAGGCGGGCGCCGACCGGCTCGCCTACTCGTACTGGACGACGTACGACCTGCCGATCGTGATCGTGCGCCCGTTCAACAACTACGGGCCGCGCCAGCATCCCGAGAAGGTGCTGCCGCGCTTCATCACGCAGGCGCTCGCCGACGAGCCGCTGACCGTGCACGGCGACGGCCACGCCTCCCGCGACTGGCTGTACGTCGGCGACGACGCCGAGGCGATCCAGGCGGTGATCGAGGCGCCGATCGAGTCGATCGCCGGCGAGGTGATCAACATCGCGACCGGCGTCGACATCGCCGTCGGCGAGATCGCGGCGATGGTGCTCGAGGCGCTCGGCAAGCCCGGCGACCTCGTGCGCAACGTCGCCGAGCGCCCGGGCCAGGTCGACCGGCACATCGGCTCGACCGAGAAGGCGGAGCGGCTGCTCGGCTGGACCGCGCGCACGAGCTTCGAGCAGGGACTCGACCGCACCGTCGCGTGGTATCGCGACAATGAGGCGTGGTGGAGAGCGATCCTCGCTCGGGAAGCCCGCGCCTACTCGTCCTAGGCGCGGACCCGCACAACTCGGCCTGCTCGAGGCGGCGCGCGCACGCGGGCTCTGGGTCGCCGTCGTCGACCGCGACCCGGGCGCGCCCGGCTTCCGGCTCGCCGACCGCCGCTGCATCCTCTCGACCGAGGACGAGCCCGCGATCGAGCGCCTCGTCGGCGCGCTCGAGATCGACGGGATCATCTCGCCCGGCACCGACTGGCCTGTCAGCGTCGCCGCGCGCGTCGCGAGCCACGCGGGGCTGCCGCATCCGATCTCGCCGCAGACGGCCGTGCTCGCGACGAACAAGCTCCGCCAGCGCGAGTGCCTGGCGGCCGCCGGCGTCCCGCAGCCGCGCTCGTGGGTCGTCGGCTCGGACGACGAGCCGCCGCACGTCGACGGGCCGGTGGTCGTGAAGGCTCCCGACCGGCAGGGGCAGAAGGGACTGACGCTCGTCGCCGACCCGGCCGAGCTCGGCGCGGCGATCGAGACGGCGCGCGGCGCCGCCCGCAGCGGCCTCGCGCTCGTCGAGGAGCTGGTGGACGGGCCGGAGGTGACGGTCGTCGGCTTCTCGATCGACGGGGCCTTCACGGCCCTGACCGTCACGGACCGGATCACCGCCGATCCGCCCGCCTTCGGGGTCGCGCTCGCCCACGTGTGGCCGAGCAGCGCGCCGCCTGGCGCCGCGGACGTGGCCGAGGCCGCCGTGGCCGCCCTGGGCATCGAGAACGGCCCCAGCTACACCCAGCTGCGCGTCGGCCCGGACGGGCCGCAGGTGATCGAGGTCGCGGCCCGCCTCGGCGGCGGCCACGACGCGGAGCTCGTGGAGGCCGTCCTGGGCCTCGACCTGAACGGCCTCGCCCTCGACGCGGCGCTCGGGACGGACTTAGTGATGAGTCATCACAAGCCTCTGGTCGGCGGCGCGGTGACGCGCTTCCTGGTCGCGCCGCCGGGGGTGCTCCAGCGGGTCGAGGTGCCGGAGGGGATCGCGGCGCCCGGATCTACCGGGAGCCGGGCTACGTGTTCACGCCGCTCCGCCGCGGGGCCGACCGGGCCGGGGCGGTGCTGGTCGTCGCCGGCTCGCGCGAGGAGGCCGTCGCGCAGGCCGAGGCCGCGGCGAACCGCGTACGCTTCCTCACCGCGGATGCCGGAGCTCTCGTCTAGGCGGAAGACCTTTCTCTCGTTCCAGCCCCCTGCGATCACCGACGCGGAGATCGAGGCCGTCGCGGAGACGCTGCGGTCGGGCTGGCTGACGACCGGTCCCCGCACGGCCGAGCTGGAGGCCCGGATGCGGGAGTACCTCGAGGCGAAGCACGTGCTCGCGGTCTCCTCCTGCACGGCCGCGCTCCACCTCTCGCTCGTCGCCCTCGGCGTCGGCCCCGGCGACGAGGTGATCACCACCTCGATCACGTGGCCCGCGACCGCGAACGTGATCGTCCACTGCGGGGCGACGCCGGTCTTCGCCGACGTGCGCGAGGACACGCTCAACATCGACCCCGCGCACGCCGCGCAGCTCGTCACCGAGCGGACGAAGGCGATCGTGCCCGTCGACCTGTACGGCCAGCCCGCCGACCTGGACGAGCTCGCCGCGCTCGGCCTGCCGCTCGTCGAGGACGCCGCACACGCGGCCGAGTCGCGCTACCGCGGCCGCAAGGTCGGCTCGATCGCCGACCTCGACGTGCTTCTCGCTCTACGCGACGAAGAACATCGCCGCCGGCGAGGGCGGGCTGATCGCGACGAGCCGCGACGATCTCGCCGCCGCGCTCGACGACCTGCGCGTGATGCGGCGCAACCACGGCGCGCTCTACGACATCGCGGTCCCGGGCTACAAGGCGAACCTCAGCGACGTGCTCGCGTCGATCGCGCTCGTGCAGCTCGACAAGATCGAGCAGCACGCCGAGATCCGCGCGCGCCACGTCGCGATCTACGACGAGGGGATCGCCGACCTCGACGGCGTCGAGGCGGTCGGCCGCGATCCGCGCGACGTGCACGCGAACCACCTGTACGTCGTGCGCGTCACCTTCGCCGACCGCGACGAGGTGCAGCGCGCGCTCGCCGACGAGAACATCGGCACGTCGATCCACTTCCTGCCCGTGCACCGCCTGAGCGCGTACCGCGAGCGCCTCGCGCCGCACCAGCCGGACCTGCCCGTCACCGATCGCGCCGGCGCCGAGGTGCTGTCGCTGCCGCTCTCGCCGGCCCACTCGGACGACGACGTGCGCGACGCCGTGGCCGCGTTGCGCCGCGTGCACGCGCGGCTCTCGGGATGAGACGCTCGCTGCGCGTCGCGCTGACGCTCGCCGTCTCGGCTGCCGCCGTCGCCTACATCGTCTACAAGGTCGACATCGGCAAGACCGTGTCGATTCTCCGCGACGCGAGCGTGCCGTGGTTGATCGCGTCGGTCGTGCTGACGTACATCACGGTGCCGCCGATGGCGTGGCGGTGGCAGCGCCTACTGGCGGTGCGCGGCATTCGCGAGGGCGTGGCGTGGCTGACGCGCGCCTACTTCGTCTCGTACGCGTGGGGGCAGATCCTGCCGACGACGGTGGGCGGCGACGCGTCGCGCATCTTCGAGACGTCGCGCCGGCATCCCGGCCAGCTGACGCCGATCACCGGCTCGGTGCTCGTCGAGCGCGCGCTCGGCGGCGCCGTCACGCTGCTCCTCGCCGGCGTCGGCTTCCTGCTCGCGATCGGCCGCTACCCGATCGGCGCCTACCTGTGGCCCGAGGCGATCTTCGTCGTGCTGACGATCGCCGCCGGGATCGTCTTCTTCTCCCACACCGCGCGACGGCGGCTCTCGTTCCTGATGCTGTTCGCGCGCCGCCTGCGCATCGAGAAGCCCGCGCGCGCCGTCTACGACGGCGTCCACGGCTACCGCGACCATGCCGGGACGCTCGTGCTGGTCTCCGCCGTGACGGTCCTGCTGCAGCTCTCGCGCGTGATCGCGATCTACGCGTCCGCCAGGGCGGTCGGGATCCATCTCGGCCTGCTGCCGTACGTCGTGCTCGGCCCGCTGCTCTTCCTCGTGATGCTCGTGCCGTTCACCGTCAACGGCATCGGCGTGCGAGAGGCGTTCTTCGTCAGCTTCCTCGGCAACCTCGGCGTGAGCGCGGACGCCGCGTTCGCGTGCGGCTTCCTCTTCTTCGTCATGACCGTGCTGCTCGCGCTGCCCGGGCTCGCCGTGATCCTCTGGGAGCAGATCTTCGACCGCCGCACGTCGGTGCCGACGCCGAGTGGCTGACGTCTCCGTCGTCGTCGTGACGTGGAACGCGCTGCCCTACCTCGAGCAATGTCTCGAGTCGGTGCGCGGGGAGGACGTGGTCGTCGTCGACAACGGGTCGAAGGACGGGACGGTCGCGCTCGTGCGCGAGCGCTTCCCGGAGCTGCGCCTGATCGAGCAGGACAACAAGGGCATGGGCGGCGGCAACAACGCCGGCATGCGCGCGGCCGACGGACGCTACTTCTTCCTGCTCAACTCGGACGCGTGGGTCGTCGACGACGCGCTCGCGAAGCTCGTGGCGTTCGCGGACGCGCACCCCGAGGCGGCCGTCGTCGGCCCGAAGCTCCTGAACACCGACGGCACGCTGCAGCGCTCCGCGCGGGGGGAGCCGACGCTGTGGCGGCTCGCGACCGAGTACCTCGCGATCCGCAAGCTCGCGCCGCACTCGGGGCGGCTCAACCCGCTCTACCGCGGCGACTTCGACCACGACCGCGTCGCCGAGGTCGACTGGCTCTCGGGCTCCGCGCTGCTCGTGCGCCGCGAGGCCGCCGACGCGGTCGGCCTGTTCGACGAGGACTTCTTCATGTTCAGCGAAGAGGTGGACTGGATGACCCGGTTCCGCCGCGCAGGCTGGAAGGTGCTCTTCTACCCCGACGCCGAGGTGGTGCACGTCGGCGGCGCCTCGCACGGCGGCCGCATGTACGTCGAGAACCTGCGCGGCCACCTGCGCTTCTTCGCGAAGCACCGCAGCCTGAAGGAGGCCGAGCGCGTCCGCAGGATGCTGCTCTGGTCGCTCCGCGCCCGCGCGCTCCTCCTTCGCCGCGAGCACGAGCGCGAGGGCGTCCGCTTCCTGTCGTCCGGCAACGCACGGACACTCATCGACTCGAGATGAGCGACTACCTCCGCCTCGTCTTCGGCCTGCTCGTCGTGCTGCTGCCCGGCTGGGCGGTCGCGCGCGCGTTCGGCCTGCGCACGGTCTCCGCCGTCGTCACGTGGTCGCTCGCATCCGTCTTCGTCGCGTGGCTCGCCGTCTTCGCGCTGCACAAGAGCATCGAGACGGCGGTCTTCGTCCTGGCCGCGATCACGGTCGGAGCGCTGGTCGCCGGGCGGCGTCGGCTGCCCGATCCGGAGCAGGAGCCGTGGCCGCGCTTCGCGCTAGCGGTCGGCGTCGTAGTCGGCTGGCTGCTCTGGCGGGTTGCCGACGTGGTGATCGGGGACGCGCTCTTCCACGAGGCGCGCGTGCGCAAGCTCGTCGAGTTCGGCGACCTGCATCTGCGCACCGTCGACGAGTTCAAGGACGGCGGCCTCCATCCGGGCTACGCGTTCCCGCTCTGGCACGGCGTGCTCGCGCTCGTCTCGTGGTTCTCCGGCCTCGACCCGGAGACGGTCGTGCGCTACGGGCCGGCCGTGCTCGCGCCTCTCGTCTGCGCGGTCGTCTGGGAGGCGGGCGTCGCGGTCTTCGGCTCGCGCCTCGCCGGGCTCTCGTTCCTGCTCACGACGCTCGCGCTCTTCTGCTTCGGCGCCGGCCACGGCGGCTCGTTCAGCGTGCTCTCGCTGCCCGCGACCGCGACGCGTCAGCTGCTCGTGCCGGCGGCGGTCGCGATCTTCTTCACGGCGCGCAACCGGGCCGGCTGGGCGACGCTCTTCGCGGTCTTCGGCGCGATCTCGCTCTCGCACCCGACCTACGCGATCTTCCTGCTCATCCCGCTGATCGTGCTCGTGCGCTGGGAGTGGCGGAACTGGCTCGTCGCCGCCGCGCCGACCGCGCTCGTGCTCCTGTGGCTGCGCCCGATCGTGGCAGAGACGATCTCGCACACGCCGGCCGATGGAGAGTTGCGCCGCGGATTGATCCAGTACCAGGACCAGCTCGTGATCCGCGGCCCCGACCACTTCCGGATCGCGCCGGAGGTGTTCGGCCGCAGCGGCGCGGTCGCCGTCGCCGCGCTGATCCTGCTCCCGCTCGTCGCGTTCGCGCTGCCGCGGCGCTGGGCGTCGTTCGCGATCCCCGGCACGCTGGTCGTGCTCGCGCTCGGCAGCGTGCCGTGGCTGTTCGTGCACTTCTCGGACGCGGTCGGCCTCTCACAGTCACGTCGCGCGATGGGCTTCGCGCCGCTGCCGTTCGCCTTCGTGGGCGCGGTGGCGATCGTCGCGCGCCGTTTCTGGGTGCCGCTCGTCGCGCTCGCCGGCGGGATCGTGCTGCAGCAGTTGTGGCCGGGCGACTTCGCGTACGGGCTGCACCACGGCGGCCCGGCCGCAGCGACCTGGATCGCGCTCGTCGGCGGGGTCGCGGCGGTCGTCGCCGCGGTCGCGATGCGGCGCCGGCCGCTGCGTGAGCGCTGGGGTGTCGGCGCGCTCGCCGTCGCCTGCCTGGCCGCGCCGGTGTTCGTCCACGGGCTCCGCCACTGGACGCCCGCGCAGCCCAGCGACCCCTACGCGCTTCCGCCGGGGCTCGTCGAGAGCCTGCGCAAGAACGTGCCGAAGGGCTCGATCGTGATCGCGCCGATCAAGCAGAGCTACCGCGTGCGCCGCCGCCGCGCCGCTCTACGTCGTGGCCGCGCCCGCCCACGCACGTCGCGGCGACGAAGGCGAACAAGCCTTACGAGCGCGTACGAGACGTCGAGCACTGGCTGGCGACGAACGACCCCGCGATCCCGCGCAAGTACCACGCCACGTGGGAGATCAGGGACGGGGCTTTGCGGCGGATCGGCTAGCGCCTCAGAAGACGCACCAGGAGCCGGTCGAGCGCGTCCGTGGCCGGGAACTCATCTGCGCGGACGTCGACCTCGACGCCGAGCCTCCGTGCGGCTTCGGTCGTCGCCGCCAGTCGCCATAGATGCCGCGTGGGCGGCGCGCCGGCGTCCCAGTCGGGGGACGAGACGACGAGCCGATCGCACTCGCCGATCGCGGCGAGGCAATCCTCCGCAGCTCGCGGAAGCGGCGCGGACGAGCGCCCGACGCGGAGCCGTCGGGCGCGCTGCAGCAGCCTCGCGGTTCTCAGCGACAGAAGCGCCAGTGCGCGAGGTCCGATGCGACCGTCGATCCCGTCGAGCAGGTAGTCGGCGAGCCCCGGCGCGCGCCGGCTCCCTGACCGCTCGGGTGTGATGGTCGCACCTGCCTCGAGCACGATCGGCTCGACATCCGGCATCGCGTGCACCTCGTCGAGCGCGGCCTCGAGGGCCGATGCGCGTCCGACCACGGCGCAGCGACGTGCCGGCGTGACGGCGACCGGCCACTCGACCGCGCAGCCGAACCAGCGCACGTGCTGGTGAACGAGGTCCACCGACAGCCGGTACGCGCCCGCGCGATCGGGCGCGCGCACGTGCACCGGCACGTCCACGATCGCTCCCGGGTGCACGTCGAGCGGGAGCGGCGTGTGGAGCCCTTCCTCGAAGTCGCCGCTCTCGGCGTGCCAGCGCGTCGCGAGCTGGATCAGCGGGGCGGCGTCGCTGCCGCGCGGCCATGTCGTGTCTCCGCGGTTCTCGACGCCGATCGTCACCGTGTGGCGCGCGCCCGCCGGCAGGCGATCGAGTCTGTGCAGCCTCGTCAGGCGTGCCTGCCAGATCTCGGGCTCGAAGGGCTCGCCCGGCCACAGCGCGTCGATGGCCTCTCGTCGCACCCGACGCACGTGTCCGCGCGGCTCGAAGGCGCCTTCAAGCGGCTCGAGGACTCGCCGGACGAGCGCGACGTCCGCAGGCGGCACAGCCGCCGTCGAGGCAGACGGGAGGAGCTCTGGGACGTAGAAGCCGCTGTTGTGCGCGATGCCTGCCACGCGCATTCCCCGTCGCGCGTGCTCGTACGCATCGGCCTTCGCGCGCCGGCGCGCAACCGGGTTCACGATGCAGTCGAGGTGCCACACGGAGTGGCGCGAGAACCCGGCCGGCCCCGCAACGACGACGGGACGGTGGAACTCGTCCGAAAAGCGCAGCACGTCCGGGTCGTTGCGGTACAGGCGCAGCTGGTAGTCCGGGACCCACGGTGGTTCGTCCAGGTACGCGTCGAGTCGTCCGAAGAGCCACCTCCGCGGCAGCCACCAGTTCGTCGCTCCGGTGTGGGTGAGCAGGTTCGGCAGCTCCTCGAGCAGACCACAACTCGGCACCTCGTCGTCGTCGACGTTCAAGATCCAGCTTCCGCTGCATTGCGCATGCAGCCAGGGGATGAGCGAGTCACCGGGATCCCGATGCGGGAAAAGGACGACCTCGTCCGCGACCGAGCTCAACAGGTCAGCGTCCTCCGGCGAGCGATCGTCGAGCGCGACGACGATCTCGGTCGCGAGCGGTCTCAGGAGGGTGAGCACGTTCGCGAGTCGTGACGCGCCGCCTCGCGTCATCGCGCAGACGGACAGCGAAACGGCGACACGCCCCCGGGCGTGTGCTGGACGCTGCAGCTCCTCGACGCTCGCGCCGTACTCCACCCTCCTCCGACCATACGCCTCTTCGGCGTGCGAGCCTAGGCCGTTCTACAATCCTCGTCTGGCGACGGTCGATGACCCGGCGGCATACTTCGACGCCGCGTACTTCGAGTGGCAGGGCGACTCCGCCGAGCGATCGGCGCGCGTGGTCGTGCCTCTCGTGCTCGAACGGCTCCGGCCGGCGAGCGTCGTCGACGTCGGCTGTGGGTCGGGCGCGTGGCTGCACGTCTTCTGCGGGCACGGCATCGAAGACGTCGTCGGCGTCGATGGGGCCTACGTGCGGCCCGAGTCGTTGCGCGTCTCACCAGACCGGTTCGTCGGCGCCGACCTCAACGAGCCGTTCGACCTGCGGCGAACATTCGATCTCGCGATCTCGCTCGAGGCGGCGCAGTACGTCGCGCCGGAGCGCGCGGAGGTGCTCGTCTCGTCGATCGCGTCGCTCGCACCTGCCGTCCTCTTCGGCGCCGCGATCCCGCACCAGCCCGGCGGGCCGACGGTCAATCGGCAGTGGCCGGGCTGGTGGGCCGGCCTGTTCGCGCGGCACGGGTTCCGCGCAGTCGATTGGCTGCGGCCGCTCGTCTGGGAGGACGAGCGTGTCGACTGGTGGTACACGCAGAACACGATCTTGTACTTGCGCGACGAGGCGCCGTCCGACGCCGTGCCCGCGCTCGTACATCCGGGCCTGCTCGAGGAGCTGGCGCGGCGTGAGCCGCCGCGCCGGCGTTTCTTCGGCCGCTGACCGTCAGCGATGGACGGCCGCGGCACGCCGCCGGCCCTCGACACCAGGTCGGCCACCAGAGCCCCGTGGCGCTTGCGCTTAGGTTGCCCGTCTCCGCGCCTGATTCCGCGTCTATCGTCAGTCGCGGAT
>CAWJZQ010000017.1:0-5997 GCA_963847415.1 uncultured Thermoleophilia bacterium
TACCTGGTGTCAGTGAGCGTTGGCAAGAATCCGAGGATGCAGATGCTGCGTGCGCGATTCGCTGGACGAGAAGGAGGCGATCTATACCGAGGGAACGTCTCCGGTGGGGGCGGCGCAGGCGGTCGGCGCTCGCCGGAGGGCGCCGCCGGCCGAGGCGAAGGCGGCCGGGCTTCGCTACTTCCTCGAGGTCGGCGTGGCGAAGGATGCCGTAGACGTGTGGAGCGTGTGGCGTGACGGAACCGAGGCCACGCTTCAAGTGAAAACCCCGACGGCGATCTCGTGTTACGCGAGGCACCAACCGCGGTACCTTCCGTCCGGGCCGACCGAGCATCCGCCGACGTTTCCGCGCGACCGCGAGCAGCGCCGCGTCGAGCGCGCGCTTTGTCCGAGTGCCTCGGTCGTCGCCGGCCAGTCCTCGACGCGACCGGCCGCCGTGGTCTGGCGGCCTATCGCGAGCACGGCCGCGGCCTCCACGCCGATCGCCCTCTGCGACCGCGATAGAGTGCAGCCGCCTCCATCTCGACGGCGACCACCCCGTCGGCGCGATCGAGCTCGAGTTTGTGGCTCGTCATCCGGTAGGGGATCGGTACGGTCCACGTGGAGCTGCCAAGTGCATTTGGAAGCACTTTTGACGGAGCCGCTCGCTGAGCGCCTTCGTCAGGCCTCGCGTAACGAGCAGGTGGCAGGTAGTGCTGCGAGATCCCTGTTGTCGCGCACCTCAACGGCTCGGGATCACGCGGCGCGGGTAGCATGCCCTCCAAAAAAAAACCCGGCCCCGACGATGGCAAACCGTCGCGCGCCGAGGTAGCCGAGGTTCTGCATCTGCGTCACCATCGCCGTGGCGCCGGGCGACAGGGACGAGACTACTTTGCCGGGCCGATCCGGAACACACGCGCATGGCCCCTCGCGAGCGCCGGCGCCTCGGCCGAGCCGGGCGCTGCTCGACGTACGCGCGCAGGCGATGGTCGAAGACGAACACGGCGCCGACGGGGATCGCCTCTGATCCCACCCGGCCGCGAGAGCGCGGCGCCGAGGAACTCCTGCTGGCCCGTGCAATGATGGATTGCGCCACTTGCTTCGCAACGACGGGATGGGGGACCGCCGCCGGCGTCTCAGACACCTCGTGAGCGCGGGCGGAGGCTACTCCGGCGGCCGCCTCGCCGGAACCACCGAGCTCTGCGGGGAAGTCCTCGAGCTTCGGCAGGCCGTCCTTCATCGGCAGCACGGTCGAGGCGTAGTTGACGTGCACGCCGGGCTTGAACGGGAACGGGGGGATCGTCGCGGCGTAGACGTCGATCAGACCCAGGCCGGATGGCCGGTCATCAGGTGGCCGCCGCATCCTTGCACCACTTGCGGTTGCTCTTCTCGCTGTTGCGGAAGGCGCCGATATGGTCTGCGCCGCTGGTCACCTTCACCTGCTCGGGCTTCCAGAGCGTGAAGGCGTTGACCGGCCCGGCCGACCAGTCCGGCAGTCTTGCAGTGGCAGTAGCCGCGCCGGCCGGTTCGCCCGTGACTTCGATCGCCGACGGCGCCGCAGAAGCACTGCCCCTCATAGGTCCTTCTCACTGACGCTCATCAGCTCTCCTTCGATTCATGGGAAGACGAATGTTGATCACTAATTCACACGGAGGAGTCGCGCCACACCACCGACCTCCACCAGTGATGACTCAACACAAGCTCCGGCGGGGGCCGCTCGGCATGCACGGGCGAGTCGGCGAGAATCCGGCTGATGCAGACGTTGCGTAAAGTCGTCGGTGCGCTCGACGAACTGGACGAAGAGGCGGTGATCTACACCGACGGCACCTCGCCGGCCGCGCGGGCCGTCGCGCGGCACGAGGGTGAAGCCGCCGAGGCGAAGGCAGCCGGGCTCCGCTACGTCCTGGAGGTCGCGTCGGCGAAAGATGCCGTCGACGTGTGGAGCGCCTGGCGCGACGGCTCCGAGCCGACCGTCGACGACAAGCTGATGGCGATCTCGCACTACGCGAGACGACGGACCTTCCGCTCGAATGACGGCGACGAGCGGAGCGTCGAGCTGCAATGCGGTCGCCCGGTCGATCGCGGAAGCGCTGCCCGCGACCGCCGAGGAAGTGGTGGTGACCGGGAGCGTCGTCGCGCGGCGTGGCGGACGACGTCTCCGACATCGAGATGCTGATCGTGACGCGCGACGAGCTGAACCTCGAGGACTGCCTCGTGCTCGCGGCCGCGTCGGGGGTGACCCACCTCGGGACGTGGGGGCCGCAGGGCGGTCCGACGAAACGCGTCTCCGGCTACCAAGGCGACGCCCCGGTCGAGCTGATCTGGTGGTCGCACGCGCATGCCGCGGCGGCGGTCGACGCGGCGTTCACCGGCGAGGCCTGGGCAACCGCGGACGCGCTCGCCAACGGCGTCGCGCTGCGCACGTCGGGACTGCTCGCCCGCTGGCAGGAGCGGCTGCGCGAATACCCGGAGGAGCTGGCGCGGCGCGCGGATCGAGGATGCAGCGCTCACGTGGGGCGGATTCGCGGCCGCCGGCCTACGACGATCGTCCGGCCGGGCGAACGTCTGGCGCTCGTCGAGCGGATGGTCGACGACGCGTCGCGCGTCGTGCGGCTCGTCTTCGCGATGAACCGCGTCTGGCCGCCGACGCTCAAGCGGCTCGCGCTCGGAGCGCCGCGCTGGCCGTCAAGCCCGAGCGACTGGCCGAGCGGATCGAGGAAGCGCTGACCGAGCCGGATCCGCGCCGCGCGCTCCGGATCATGACCGAGCTCCAGGCGGACACCGTGGCCCTCGCACCGGACGGCCCGAACGTCGTCCGCGCACGAGCGTGGCTCGCCGAAGGACGCGAGATCCTGCTCGCCGAGAGCGCGAGCTCGAAGCCCTCTCGCGCGAGGCCACGAAGCCGAGTTGCTCGTAGAAGCGATGCGCGTCGGTGCGCCGCTTGTCGCTCGTCAGCTGCACGAGCGCGCAGCCGCGGCGGCGACCTCCCCTATCGCCGGCGACCCCGCGGCACTTGCTGCTGGTCGCCGGCGATCGAGGAGGCGCGCCGCCGCGGCTGCGCGCTCGTGCAGCTGACGAGCGACAAGCGGCGCACCGACGCGCATCGCTTCTACGAGCGACTCGGCTTCGTGGCCTCGCACGAGGGCTTCAAGCTGGCGCTCTAGCGAGCAGGATCTCGCGTCCTTCGGCGAGCCAGGTCCGTGCGCGCACGATGTTCGGGCCGTCCGGTGCGAGGAGGGCGGTCTCGAGCTGCAGCTCGGTCATCGTCGATCAGCGCGCGGTGCGGATCGGGTCTGGCTCAGCGCCTCCTCGATACGCTCGGCGAGGCGCTCGGGCTTCTCTGTGCCAGGGGGCGCAGCCCGGTCTGCGAGCCGCTTGAGCGTGGGCTCCCAGACACGGTTCAGCGCGAAGACGATGCGCACGACCCGCGAGGCGTCGTCGACCATTCGCTCGACGAGGGCGGCCCGCTCGCCGGGACGGACGAGCGTGAGGAGCCCCTCGCGGCCGCGAACCCGCCCCACGTGAGTGCTGCGTCCTCGATCGACGCGGCGCGGAGCTCGTCGGGGTAGTGGCGCAGCCGTTCCTGCCATTGCGCCAGCAGCCCCGACGTGCGGAGCGCGATGCCGTTCGCCAGCGCGTCCGCTGTCGTGGAGGGCTTCGCCCGCGAAGATCGCGTCGAGCGCCTGCTCGGCGTGCGCGCGCGGCCACCAGATGAGCTCGATCGGCGCGCCGTCGCGGTAGCCCGGACACGCGCTTCGTCGGCACGCCCTGCGTGCCCCACGTCCCGAGGTCGGACAGCCCGTGCGGCGGCGGCGAGCTCGAAGCACTCGTCGAGATAGGAGCTGGCTCTCGGCGTCACGATCAGCATCTCGATGTCGGAGACGTCGTCCGCGACGCCGCGCGAGACGCTTCCCGTCACCACTGCCTTCCTCGACGGTCGGCGGCAGTGCTTCCGCGATACGACCGGGCGATCGCACGCAACTCGATGCTCCGCTCAGTCGCCGTCATTCGAGCGGAAGGTAAGCGTCGTGCGTCGCGTAGTGCGAGATCGCCATCAGCTTGTCGTCGACGGTCGGCTCGGAGCCGTCGCGCCAGGCGCTCCACACGTCGACGGCATCTTTCGCCAACGCGACCTCCAGGAAGTAGCGGAGCCCGGCTGCCTTCGCCTCGGCGGCTTCGCCCTCGTGCAGCACGACGGCCCGCGCGGCCGGCGAGGTGCCGTCGGTGTAGATCACCGCCTCTTCGTCCAGTTCGTCGAGCGCACCGACGACTTCACGCAACGTCTGCATCAGCCGGATTCTCGCCGACTCGCCCGTGCATGCCGAGCGGCCCCCGCCGGAGCTTGTGTTGAGTCATCACTGGTGGAGGTCGGTGGTGTGGCGCGACCGTTCCGCTGTAGCCTCTATCGAATTCGTCTTCCAATCAATCGAAAGGAGAGCTCATGAGCCAGGATGAGAAGACCTTCGAGGGGCAGTGCTACTGCGGCGCCGTCAAGATCGCCGTCACGGGCGATCCGGAGGGCGCCGGCTACTGCCACTGCGCCTCCTGCAGGAGCTGGTCGGCCGGCCCGGTCAACGCATTCACGCTCTGGAAGCCCGAGGCGGTCAAGGTGACCAGGGAGAGGACCAGATCGGCGAGTACCACAGAACGAGCGGAGCTATCGCCAGTGGTGCAAGGCTGCGGCGGCCATCTGCTGACCCGGCATCCGCAGTGGGGTCTGGTCGATGTCTACGCGGCGACGATCCCTTCGTTTCCGTTCGCAGCCCGGGGTGCACGTCAACTACGAGTCGACCGTGCTGCCCATGAAGGACGGCCTGCCCAAGCTCAAGGACTTCCCCGCGGAGCTGGGCGGCTCCGGCGAGACGCTGGCCGAGTAGCCTCCGCCCGCGCTCCACGAGGTGTCTGAGACCAACACCGGCGGCGTCACGTATCCCGTCGTTGCGGACAAGTGGCGCAATCCGTCGTTGCACGGGCCGGCGGAGTTCCTCGGCGCCGCGCTCGCGGCCGGGTGGGATACGGGACGCATCGCCGTTGCTCGGTGCCGCGTCGTCTTCGACCATCGCCTGCGCGCGTACGTCGAGCAGCGCCCGGGCTTCTCGGCCGAGGCGCCGGCGCTCGCGCCCGGCAATGCGCGTGTGTTCCGGATCGGCCCGGCAATCGTCTCGTGCCTGTCGCCCGGCGCCACGGCGATGGTGACGCAGATGCAGTACCTTCGGCCACCTCTTGGCGCGCGACGGTTTGCCATCGTCGGGGCAGCGGGCTCGATCTCGGAGGATGTGCTTCCCGGCGCCACGGTGATCCCGACCGCTGCGGTGCGCGACGACGGGATCTCGCAGCACTACCTGCCACCTGCTCGTTACGCGAGGCCTGCGAAGGCGCTCAGCGAGCGGCTCCGTCGACTGCTGCCGAATGCACTTGGCGGCTCCACGTGGACCGTGCCGATCCCCTACCGGATGACGAGCCGCGAGCTCGGGTCCCCATCGCGCCGACGGGGTGGTCGCCGTCGAGATGGAGGCGGCTGCACTCTTCGCGGTCGCCGAGGCGATCGGCGTGGAGGCCGCGGCCGTGCTCGCGATCAGCGACCAGACCACCGCGGCCGGTCACGTCGAGGACTGGCCGGCGACGACCGAGCCGCTAAAGCGCGCGCTCGACGCGGCGCTGCTCGCGGTCGCGGCAACGTAGGCGGATGCTCGGTCAGCCGAGCGGAAGGTACGCGTCGTGCCTCGCGTAACACGAGATCGCCGTCAGTTTGTCGTCGACGGTCGCCTCGGTTCCGTCACGCCACACGCTCCACACGTCTACGGCATCCTTCGCCAGCGCGACCTCGAGGAAGTAGCGCGGCCCGGCCGCCTTCGCCTCGGCGGCGGCGCCCTCCGGAAGCACCGACCGCCTGCGCCGCCCCCACCGGAGACGTTCCCTCGGTATAGATCGCCTCCTTCTCGTCCAGCGAATCGCGCGCGCCGACTACATCACGCAGCGTCTGCATCCTCGGATTCTTGCCAACGCTCACTGACACCAGGT
>CAWJZQ010000018.1:0-17066 GCA_963847415.1 uncultured Thermoleophilia bacterium
CTACCTGATCCCGACCTTCCAGAACCCGAGTGGCCGCACCCTGAGCGAGGAGCGGCGCAGGCGGATCGTCGAGCTCGCGCGCGAGCACGACCTCCTCGTGCTCGAGGACGACCCGTACGGGCTCGTGCGCTTCGAGGGCGAGCCGCTGCCGTCGCTGCTCGAGCTCTCGGACGGCTACACCGCATATAGCTCGAGCTTCTCGAAGACGATCGCGCCGGGGATCCGCGTCGGCTGGTTCGTGTTTCCCGAGCAGCTCGCGCGCGAGATCGAGGCGACCGCGACCGGGACGTACATCACGCCCGTGCTGC
Organism: uncultured Thermoleophilia bacterium; assembly: GCA_963847415.1. Classification (GTDB taxonomy): domain Bacteria; phylum Actinomycetota; class Thermoleophilia; order Gaiellales; family Gaiellaceae; genus PALSA-600. Next base: position 309 of record CAWJZQ010000018.1, read on the forward strand.
TCGGGCAGGCGACGGTGCACGAGTTCGTCGGTCGCGGACTGTTCGAGTCGAACCTGCAACGTGTGCGGAAGCTGATCGGCATGCGCCGGGACGCGATGCTCGCGGCCCTCGAGCGCGAGCTGCCGAACGTTCGCACGACCCGTCCCGAGGGCGGCTACTTCCTGTGGGCCGAGCTCGGCGGCGTCGACGCGGGCGAGTTGCTCGCCCGCGCCGAGGAAGCCGGCGTGACGTTCGTGAACGGCACCGACTTCGGCGGCCCGCCGGACTCGCTGCGGCTCGCGTACAGCTTCGTCTCGGTCGACGAGATCGCGGAAGGCGTCGGCCGGCTAGCGGCTGCGCTGCCTGCGACGGTGTAGCTGCGAGAGCAGCACGCCGAGCGCGACGCCGACGACGAGCGAGAGCAGGATCACCCAGATCAGCGACACCTTCGGGTTCGCGAACACGAAGCTGACCTTGACCGTGCGCGTGTTCAGCACAACGAAGAGGAGCGCGTAGACGCCGATCGCGGCGATCGCGAGCAGCCGCGACCACAGACCGGGCTGGAAGGTCTGCCGCGTCTCTTCGAACCGCGCGCCGAAGCCGGGGGCTTTGGCCGGCTGGTCTGGTTCCTGCGTTGGCTCGTCCGTCACGCGCGCGACTCTACGCGACGACAGGCGCAGAGACGGCGAGCGGGACGAGGCGCGGTTGCCTGGGCGGTCGGAGCGTGCGCGTAGCCGCACGGAAGGTGGGACACGGACGCTCGGGCGACATGGCGCACAGGCCGTGCCGGCGGAAGTAGCAGTCGTCGCACGTAGACGTCGTCGGTCGATTCATGTTGTCTCCCCCGTGGGCGGTCGGCGGGTTGACGGAGCGGGCACTCTACGACTCGCCCGCGCCCCTGAAAAGGGCTTGTCCAAACGGAAAACGTGCACTTTCCGGCAACTTTTCCTGGCCGAACGGGGAGGTTGATTACCCGTTCTGTGGGAGCGTTGCCAGCGCGCGCAACGCCTGTGGAAAGGTCTTCACAGGGATGATGCGAAGCCCCGCCGCGTGCTTGCGGGCTTCGCGTGCGTTCTCCCCAGCCGGCACCAGGAACGCATCCACATGCGCCTGGCGCGCGCCGATCGTCTTCTGCTTGATGCCGCCGATCGGCCCGATCGAGCCGTCCGCGTTGATCTCGCCGGTGGCCGCGACGTTGTGGCCGTGGACGACGTCGCGGCCGAGCTCCTCCATCACCTCGAGGGCGAACGCCACGCCCGCGGACGGCCCGCCGACGTTGCCGGCGTCGATCCGGACCGGGAACGGCAGGTGGATGTCGAGTGCCGGCTCGAGGCTGACGCCGACGACGGGCCGGCGGGCAGCGCCGGAGCCCGCACCGACCGTCTTCATCTCCACGACCTGCGTGTCCTTGCCGCGCCGCACCGTGAACGCGACGACGTCGCCGATCTTGTGCGCGGTCATGTTCGTGAAGACGTCCGGCAGCGTGTGCACGGGCTTGCCGTCGATCGCGACGACGACGTCGCCGGCCTCGAGCTTCCCGAACGCGGGCAGTCCTTGCTGCACGAAGCCGATGCGCGCACCGATGTCGCGCACGACGACCTTCTTCCCGGCCGCGCGCAGCGCGACCGCGGCGGCGATCTCCTGCGAGCGGTGCATGTCCTGCAGGTCGAGAACGCGCCGCTGCCGCTCGTCGACGCCCGGAGGGTCGACCGCCTGTGGCGGGTAGAGGTCGGCGCCCTCGTGGAGGCCGCCGAAGAGCCGCTCGAGCAGCGTCGCCTTCCGCACGACGACGTCGACGAAGTAGACGCCGCCGTGCGCCGGGTCCTTGCCGCCCTTCACGGTCACGAGCGGCGCGACCGGGTGCGCACGGTCGGGCAGGAAGATGTAGTCGCTGGACGGGAAGACGACGAGCGCGAGGACGATCGCGAGCAGCGCGAGGCCTGCGACCACCAGGCGGACCGGCGTGAAGAACTTCACAGCAGTCCGCGCGAGATGCCGCCGTCGACCAGCAAGGTGACTCCGGTCACGTACGACGCGCGCTCCGAGGCGAGGAAGCAGACGACGTCGCCGAACTCGCGCGGCGTTCCCATGCGTCCGAGCGGGATCTGCGCGAGCTCCTCCGCCGACGGGCCGTCCTCGCCGTAGACCTCTTTCATGCGCGGCGTGTCGATGCGGCCAGGGGCGACGCAGTTGACGGTGATTCCCTTCGGGCCGAGCTCGCGGGCGAGGGTCTTCGCCCAGCCGGTGACGCCGGGGCGGATCGTGTTCGAGAGCGCGAGGTGCGGCACCGGCTCCTTCACCGCGGAAGAGGTGATGCAGATGACGCGGCCGGCCGGGCTGCGCTCGAGGTGCGGCAGCGCGAGCCGGACGAGTCGCACGGCGGGGAGGAGCAGGAGCTCGAACGCCGCCTCCAGGCTGTCGTCGGTGATCTCCGCCGCCTTGCCGGGCGGCGGGCCGCCCGAGTTCCAGACGACGATGTCGATCCCGCCGAACGCCTCGAGCGTCTTCGAGACCAGCCGCTCCAGGTCGGCGGCGTTCGTGACGTCGCCGCGGACTGCGAGCGCGCCGATCCGCTCGGCGTCCAACTCGAGCTGCTCGCGCCTGCGCGCGAGCATGGCGACGTTGGCGCCTTCTTCCGCAAGCGCCTCGGCGGAGCCCAGGCCGAGGCCGGACGAGGCTCCGCAGACGATCGCCGTTCTGCCGCGCAGGCCGAGATCCATGCGGCGGGACGGTAGCCGGTCTGCCTGTGCGCCGGCACAGAAAACTGATTCGGCGCAGCCGAATCAGGTTTCAGCCTTTCTAGCCCGTGAGGACGCCGACCACCTCGCGGACGGCGTCGGCGGACTTCCGGAGCGCTTCCTGCTCGACCTCGTCGAGGTCGACCTCGTAGATCTCCTCGATCCCGGAGACGCCGAGCTTCACCGGCACGCCCATGTAGAGCCCGTCGATGCCGTACTCGCCCTCGAGGTAGGCGGTGCACGGGAGGATGCGCTTCTCGTCGAGCATGACCGCATCGACCATCTGCGCGGAGGCTGCGCCGGGGGCGTACCAGGCCGAGGTGCCCATCAGCTGGACGAGCTCGCCGCCGCCCTTCGCGGTGCGCTCGACCATCGCCTCGATCTTCTCGCCCGAGACGAGCTTGCGGATCGGGACGCCGCCGACCGTGGTGGCGGAGATCACGGAGACCATCTGGTCGCCGTGGCCGCCGAGCACGACCGCGCTCACGTCCTTGACGGAGGCGCCGGTCTCCCAGGCGATGAAGGTCTGCAGCCGCGCCGTGTCGAGGATCCCCGCCTGGCCGAACACGCGCTCCTTGGGGAAGCCGGAGACGCTCTTCGCGACGTGACACATCGCGTCGAGCGGGTTCGAGACGACGATCAGGATCGCGTCGGGGCTCTTGTCGGCGACCTTCTCGGTGACGTCCTTGACGATCTTCTCGTTCGTCGTCACGAGGTCGTCGCGGCTCATCCCCGGCGAGCGCGGCAGGCCTGCGGTGATGACGACGACGTCGGACCCGGCGGTGCCGTCGTAGTCGTTCGAGCCCGTGACGTTCGGCTCGTAGCCGAGCACGGCGCCCATCTGGTTGATGTCGAGCGCCTTGCCCTGCGGCAGGCCCTCCTTGATGTCGACGAGGACGACGTCTGCGTAGTCGCGCAGCGCCAGCACCTGCGCACACGTCGCGCCGACGTTCCCGGCGCCGACGACGGTGACCTTCCGCCTTTCAGACACTTATGCCTCCATTTATCTGCGGCTCCGTCGAGCCTACGCCTGCAACTTGTCGATGATCGCGTCGGCGTACTCGCTCGTCCCGACGGCGGTCGGGTCGTCGCGCGACGGCTTCATGTCGTAGGTGACGCGCGCGCCCTCGCGGATGACGTCTGCGACCGCGCGCTCGAGGCGCTCGGCCGCGTCGCGCTCGCCGAGGTGCTCGAGCATCAGCTTCCCGGAGAGGATCATCGCGGTCGGGTTGACCTTGTTCTGGCCCGTGTACTTCGGCGCCGACCCGTGCGTCGCCTCGAAGACAGCGGTGTCCGGGCCGATGTTGCCGCCCGGCGCGACGCCGAGCCCGCCGACGAGCCCGGCGGTCAGGTCGCTGACGATGTCGCCGTAGAGGTTCGGGAGCACGAGCACGTCGAACTCCTCGGGCCGCTGCACGAGCCCCATGCAGAGCGCGTCGACCAGGTTCTCCCACGGCTCGACCTCCGGGTAGTCCTTCGCGACGTCGCGGAAGACCTGCAGGAAGAGGCCGTCCGTGAACTTCATGATGTTCGCCTTCGTGATGCAGGAGACGCGCTTGCGGCCGTGGTCGCGCGCGTACTCGAACGCGAAGCGGATGATCCGCTCCGATCCCTCGCGGCTGATCGGCTTCACGGAGATGCCCGAGCCGGCGGCGATCTTCTTCGGCTGCAGCGCGTTCAGCTCCGAGATCACCTGCTCGGCCTCGGGTGTGCCGGCCTCGTACTCGATCCCGGCGTACAGATCCTCGGTGTTCTCCCGCACGACGACGAGGTCGACGTTGTCGTAGCGCGAGCGCACGCCCGGGTAGGTCTTGCACGGGCGCAGGCAGGCGTAGAGGCCGAGCTCGTGCCGGAGCGCGACGTTGACCGAGCGGAAGCCGGTGCCGATCGGCGTCGTGATCGGGCCCTTGAGCGCGACCTTGTTCTCCTTGACGGAGGCGAGCGTGTCCTCCGGGAGCGGCGTGCCGGCTGTCTCCATCACGTCGACGCCTGCCTGCTTCACGTCCCAGTCGAATGCGACACCGGTCGCCTCGAGGACGCGGCGGGTCGCCTCGGTCAACTCCGGGCCCGTGCCGTCGCCGGGAATCAGGGTGACACGGTGCGCCACGGGGGCGGAGCGTACACACAGCCACCTGTTGCGCCCGTCACTCGTGCGTCGCAGCGTCGGCGTTATGCCGTCCGCCCGGAACGGCTCATCCTGTACGGTTCGCGCCGATGAGCTCGGCGAGCACCGACTTCCGCCCCGGTCTCGAGGGCGTGATCGCGTTCGAGTCCGAGATCGCGGAGCCGGACAAGGACGGCGGGACTCTTCGCTACCGCGGCGTCGACATCGAAGAGCTCGTCGGCCGCTACCCGTTCGAGAACGTCTGGGGCCTGCTGGTCGACGAGGACATCAACTCGCCGCTCCCCGAGTCGGAGCCGATCGAGCTGCAGGACCCGAGCGGCTCGGTGCCGGCGGATCTGCAAGCCGGTCTCGCGACGCTCGGCCCGAAGTGGGGGATGAAGAAGCTCGTCGACATCGACGACAAGCAGGCGCGCGACGACCTCGCCCGCCTCTCGTCGGCGACGCTGACGATCGTCGCGCAGGCCGCGCGCGGTAGGCAGCCGCAGGTCCCGGAGGACGAGATCGCGAAGGGCGAGAACGCCGCCGCGAAGTTCCTCATCCGCTGGCGCGGCGAGGCGGACCCGAAGCAGGTGAAGGCGCTCGACACGTACTGGATCTCGGCCGCCGAGCACGGCCTCAACGCGTCGACGTTCACCGCGCGCATCGCCGCCTCGACGGGCGCCGACTGCGCGGCCGCCATGTCGTCGGCCGTCGGCACGCTCTCGGGCCCGCTGCACGGCGGCGCGCCGGCGCGCGTGCTGCCGATGATCGAGGGTGCGGAGGGGGCCGACGACCTCGAGCAGTACGTGCGCGACATGCTCAACCGCGGCGAGCGGATCATGGGCTTCGGCCACCGCGTCTACCGCGCGTACGACCCGCGCGCGACCGTGCTCAAGCGCACGGCGAAGGAGCTCGGCTCGCCGCGCGCTCGAGGTCGCGGCGGCGCTCGAGGAGGCGGCGCTCACGGTGCTGCGCGAGAAGTCGCCAGACCGCCCGCTCGAGACGAACGTCGAGTACTGGGCCGCGGTCGTGCTCGATTTCGCGGAGATCCCGCCGGACCTCACGCCCGCGATGTTCGGCTGCGCGCGTGTCGCCGGCTGGTCGGCGCACATCCTCGAGCAGAAGCGCACCGGCCGCCTGATCCGGCCCGGCTCGCGCTATATCGGTCCGGCACCGCGGTCGGTCGACGACCTTTGAGCTCGCTGGCGGACGCGGCGGCTCAGGCTGACGCGCTCGCCGACGACGGCAGCGAGCGGGAGCTCTCGCAGCTGCGCACGCAGTGGGACGAGGAGCTCGAGGCGCAGGCACGCGCCGCCGACTTCCGCGAGCGCGCCGTCGCCTACCGCGCGATCGGGCAGTTCCGCTTCCGCACGAAGAAGGAGCTCCTGCGGCGCGGGCTCGAGGACGACAGCCCGGCCGTGCGCGGCTCCGCGCTGCTCGCGCTCGAGAAGCTCTCGCGCGACCATCCCGGCGACGTGAACGAAGTGCGCCCGCTGCTGCACGAGATGGTCGCGCACGACGGCAACGAGGCGGTGCGGCGGCTCGCCGTCGTCGCGCTCAAGAACGGCTCGGCGCGTCCCGACACGATCCAGATCCTGCGCTCGCTCGGCGACGACGACGAGCAGCCGCGCGAGCTCCGCGAGTCCGCAGCCAAGGTCGCGCAGCTCCTGCGGCGCAAGGGCGGCTCGAAGTAGCGCAGGGCTCGCCGTTCACCGACCCGGTCTGGCTCGCCGAGGTGCGGGCCTGGATCGAGCGTCAGGTGACGGTCGACGGGACAGATCGAGCAGCCGCACCTGCGCGCGTGGTCGACGGTGCTGCGGGTGCCGACAGCAGACGGCAGCGTCTGGTTCAAGGCCGCGCGCGAGGCGTTCGCGTACGAGGCGCGCGTGCTCGAGGTGCTCGTGCCGCTCGCGCCGGACCTCCTCCCCGAGATCCTCGCGGTGCGGCCCGAGGCGGGCTGGCTGCTGCTGCGCGACGCGGGCGAGCGCGCACGCGAGCATCCGATCGAGTGGGCGCCGCTGCTGCGCCGCTACGCCGAGCTGCAGATCGCGGCCGTCCCGCATGCCGACGCGCTGCTCGAAGCCGGGCTCGTCGACAACCGGCGGCCCGACGTCGAGCGGCTGCTCGACTATCTGACGCCCGCGCGGGCGGACGCGCTGCGTGCGAGGCTGCCGGAGGTCGAGGAGCGGCTCGCGCGCCTCGCCGCCTCGCCGATCCCGCCGACGGTCGACCACAACGACCTGCACGACGGCAACGTCTTCTCGCGGGAGGGGCGGTCGCGCATCCTCGACTGGGGCGACGCGTCGCTGGCGCATCCGCTGTTCACGCTGACGGTGGAGGAGGATCCGTCGGCGCGGGCGGCGTACCTCGAGCCGTGGGAGGCGTTCGCGCCGCGGGAGCGGATCCTCGCTGACGTCGAGGATGTGCTCGCGCTGCGGTACCTGCTCCGTGCGGTGACCTGGGACCGGCTCGTCGACCTGGACGCGGCGTTCGCGGCGAGGGTCGAGGAGCGGGTTGCGCTGTTTCTGGGCCGAGCAGGGTGGCTAGACGCAGCGGCAGCCGTTGTGCCGGCCGCAGGAAGGACAGGGCGGCCGCCGGCGCTTGAGCTCGAGCGCGTTCTTAGCGAGCCCCGCCTTCATCATCAGCCACGCCGCGCCCGAGGCGAGTGCCATCAGAAGAGTGACGTGTGGATCGAGGTGCAACGGGTTCCTCCGTGTTTCTACGACGAGCGTGCGGATGCGCCTGGAAATACAACTCCCGACGCCGCCTGTCGGTTACGTGGGTGTACAGCTCGGTTGTGGAGAGATCGGCATGGCCCAGCATTTCTTGAACCGATCTCAGGTCCGCGCCTCCCTCGAGGAGGTGCGTGGCGAACGAGTGCCGTAACAAGTGTGGGTGAACCCGGAGGGGGTCGAGGCCCGCCGTTTGCGGCCAATTTGCGGAGGATCAGGAACGCGCCGGCCCTGGTGAGCGGGCCGCCTCGCGCGTTCAGGAACAGCTCTGGACGGTGCCGGGAGTCGAGGAACGGCCGGCCCTTGGCCAGGTATCGGCGGAGCGCCTCCGCCGCGGGCCGGCCGATCGGGACGACGCGCTCCTTCCCGCCCTTGCCGACGACGCGGACGAGCCGGCCGCTCAGGTCGACGCCCGCCTTGTCGAGGCCGATCGCCTCGGAGACGCGGAGGCCCGCGCCGTAGAGGAGCTCGACGAGCGCCTGGTCGCGGAGGTTCCGGGGACGCGTGCCCGCGGCGGCGGCGATCAGCCGCTCGGCCTCGCCGGGCGAGAGCGTCTTCGGCAGCGGCCGCGGCCGGCGCGGAAGCTTGACGCCCGCGGCCGGGTTGTCGTCGCGGGCGCCGAGCAGCTGCTGGTGGCGGTAGAAGCTGCGTGCCGCGGCCGTGCGGCGTGCGATCGTCGTCGGCGCCAGCCCGTCGGCGCGCAGCTGCGCGGTGTACGTCTCGAGCTCCTCGAGCGTCGCTTGCGCGACCGGCTTGCCGAGAAACGCCCCGAGCGCGCCCAGATCGCGGCGGTACGCCTCGACCGTCTTCGGCGCGCGCCGCGCCGCCAGCAGCGCGAGAAACCCCTCGACGTCCGGATCGCGGTCCATCCCACGCGGGTTCGCCGCGGAGCGGCGGCTACCTGCGCGCGTCTCGTGCCGGTGTCTGACACCGGCCGTGTCCGGCCCGGCGCGAGCGCCGATCCCAGGCGCAGCGCGTAGCCGGGCGGCCTGGGGAGCGGCGATGCAATCTCGTCACTGTTCCGTGACGCTTTCGCGCGCGTGTCTGACACCGGGCGTGGCCGCTCGGGACAAGGCTAGGAACGAGGGTGCGCGCGGTCGTAGACACGGCGCAGGCGCCTTGCGTCGACGTGGCTGTACATCTGCGTCGTCGAGAGGGACGAGTGGCCGAGGAGCTCCTGGATCGTGCGCAGGTCGGCGCCGCCCTCGAGCAGGTGCGTCGCGAACGCGTGCCGCAGGCGGTGCGGGTGCGGGACGAGGCGGCGCAGCGTCGACGTGTCGAGGCGCCGGCCGCGCGCCGAGATGAAGAACGCGTTCTCCGCGCGGCGCGCGAGCTGGGGGCGCGCGCGATGCAGATAGAGCGCGAGCAGGTGCGCCGCCTCCTCCCCGAGCGGCACGACGCGATCCTTCGCGCCCTTGCCCTCGCGCACGTGCACGAGCTCCTGCTCGAAGTCGACGTCGCCGAGGTCGAGGCCGACCGCCTCGGCGCTGCGCAGCCCCGCCGAGTAGACGAGCTCGACGAGTGCGCGGTTGCGGAGCCCGAGCGGGGTGGACGCGTCGAAGCTGTCGACCATCTCGTCGACCTCGCCGAGCTTCGGTGCGTCCGGCAGGCGCCGGGACCGCTTCGGCGCGAGGCTCGCGTCCGGCACCGCCTCCGGGCCGAGCGTCATGTCGCAGGAGCGAGCGCACCGCGACCAGCTTGCGCGAGATCGTCGACGGTGCCAGCTTGCCGCGCGCCCGCGCCCGCCCGAGCTCGGCGACCCAGTCCGCGAGCACGCGCACGTCGATGTCCTCGACGGGGCTGTCAGGCCCGAACCACTCGCCGAACTCGCGGAGATCGGTCGCGTAGGCCCGGCGTGTCGCGTCGGAGATCCCGGCTGTCGACAGGTAGCGCTCGGTTGCCGCGTCGAACGTCATCTCCGGTTCTCCTTCGCTCCGGCGTTAGGATCGCCTGCCGTGGAGGAACGCACGACCCGACTCGCCGAGCTCGCAACGCACGGCGCCAACGTGCAGGAGGGCCAGGTGGTGCTCGTGAACGCCGAGCTCGGCCACGAGGAGCTCGCGCGCGCAGTCGCGGCCGCGGCGTACGGGCGCGGCGCCAAGTTCGTCGACGTCAGCTACTTCGACCCGTACGTGAAACGGGCGCGGATCGAGCACGCCGACGCGTCGACACTCGAGTACGTGCCGCCGTGGTACGGCGACCGCATGCTGCGGCATGCCGAAGAGCGCGGCGCGCGCGTCACGCTGAACGGCGTCACGGCGCCGAACCTCCTCGACGACCTCGACAAGTCGCTCGTCGGGCGCGACCGCCTGCCGCGGCTCAAGGAGTTCAGCCAGATCGTCAGCGAGCGCTCGACGAACTGGTGCATCGTGCCCGCCCCGACCCGGCCGTGGGCCTCGCTCGTGTACGCCGACCTGCCGGAGGAGGAGGCGTACGAGAAGCTGTGGTCGGAGATCGAGCACGTGCTGCGACTCGACGAGCCCGACCCGGCCGCCGCCTGGGACGAGCGCATGGACGTGCTCCGGGACTCCGCCAAGCGGCTGAGCGACCGCCACTTCGACGCGATCGAGCTGCGCGGGCCGGGCACCGACCTCCGCATCGGCCTCTTCTCGACCGCGCTGTGGTGGGCGGCCGACTTCTCGACCGCGCAGGGGCTGCGGCACCTGCCGAACCTGCCGACCGAGGAGGTCTTCACGACGCCCGACCCGCAGCGCACCGAGGGGCACGTCACCTCGACGAAGCCGCTCGTGCTGCAGGACGGGACGATCGTTCGCGGGCTGCGCGTGCGCTTCGAAGGCGGCAAGGCCGTCGAGATCGAGGCGGACCAGAACGTCGAGGCGCTGCGCTCGCGTCTTGCCGTCGACGACAACGGCCTTCGGCTCGGCGAGCTCGCGCTCGTCGACCGCCAGGGGCGCATCGGGCCGCTCGGCACCGTCTTCTACGACACGCTGCTCGACGAGAACGCCTCCAGTCACGTCGCGTTCGGCTCCGGCTTCCCCTTCCTCGTCGACGAGCACGAGAAGTCGCGCGTGAACGAGAGCGACACGCACGTCGACTTCATGATCGGCTCGCCGGAGCTCGAAGTGGACGGCGTGCGTGCGCCGCGGGCAGGTCGTCCCACGTGCCGTACCACGGGAACACCAGCTCGAAGGGAACGTAGGCGTAGTAGTTGACGGGCCCGTAGGTGTCGCCGGACGGGTTGTCCTGCGGGAAGGCTCCGTAGATGTCCTTGCCGTGCGTGATGCGGTCGGCGCCGATCACGCCCGAGTAGCCGACGTCGATCACGTTCGAGTTGGTGAGGTTGAGCCCGACGCGGAACCCGACCAGGAAGATCGAGCGCGAGCGCCGAGCCAGCGACAGCGGGACGAGCAGCGTGCGGCAGTCCGCGGCGGCCGGCCGCGGCGCGCGTAGGCGACCATCAGCATGCGCGACCAGCAGGTACACGAGCACCGGGTAGACGAGCGGCACCGACGTGGAGATCTCGCCGCGGTTGAAGAAGACGTGCGACAGCGAGAAGCCGAGCAGCACGAGCAGGTCGAGGTGCAGCATGCGGAACGGCCGCCGCCAGTCGAAGAACGGCACGAAGAAGGCGAGCATCAGCGGGATCCAGACCGCCGGCGAGTTGCACCTTGCGCCCGAACGCGCCCGGCAGGCCGCGCGCCATCTGCCATGCGACCTGCGGCCCGGTCCAGACCTCGACCGCGCGGCCGCGCGCGCTCGTCGACGATCACCTGGGCGACCTCCTCGGCGCCCGCGTAGTAGCTCACCTGCCAGCGGCCCGGGCCCTTCGCGTAGGGACGCACGCGTGCACGATGCGCTCGTGCTTGCGCAGCTCGTCCTGGAGCTTCGGCTCGAGCGAGCCGCGATGCGCTCGCCTGCATGCGCCGTGAGGAAGTGCTGCGGCGGCGGCTTCGTCGGCGAGGCGGGACGCGTGAGCGTCGGCGTCGGACTCGACCGCCTGGCTCGACGCCGCCGAGGCGGCGCCGCGGCGAACGCGGCCAGCGCGCGCACAGCGGCGAGCGCCGCGACGCCAAGCGACTCGCGAGCGAGCGGCGGCTCAGGCGCCGTGGGCGCGGCCGGTCGCGGCCCGGCGCGCTTGCCGGAAGCTCCAGAGCTTGTTGCCGACGAAGTTGAGCGGCGTCGCCGCGAGGATCGCGATCGCCTGCGCCGGGATCTTCGCGACGCCGGCGACGCTCACCAGCAGCTCGAGCACGATCAGGTTGAAGCCGAGCGCGAGCAGGCTGACGGCCAGGAAGCGCGCCGCCTGGAAGCCGGCATGACCGTCGCCGGCCTTGAAGGTCCAGTGCCGGTTCAGCAGGAAGTTGTTGGTGACCGCGACGCAGAAGGCGAGCACCGCGGCCGGCGAGTAGTGGACCCCGGCGCCGCTTCAGCAGCGCCGAGAAGACGGCGAGGTTGATCACGTAGCCGGTCGCTCCGACGAGCGAGAACTTGACAGCTGCACCCAGTTGTGCGGGCTTGCGCAGGCCGCGGCCGACGCGGCGCGCGTGGCGCCGGCTCGCGGCCGGTCGCTGGGCGGTGGAGCTCGCAGCCGTGGCATGGGCGCCGAAGATCGGGCACGGTGCCACGGGTCGAGCGCCACGCGTTCAGCCTGCGTTCACGGTCTGATCGCGAACTCGGTCAGGCCCTCCGGGGCTCCTCGACTACCTCGACGCCATCGACGCGGGCGCCGCGCGGCCCGTACGACAGAAGTCGACCAGCCGCTCGACCGCCGCCGGATCGCCCTCGAACACCGCCTCGACCGCTCCGTCGGAGCGGTTCCGCACCCAGCCTGCCACCCCTTCCGACGTGCCGCGGCGGCGGACGCTGTCCCGGAAGAACACGCCCTGCACCCGCCCGGCTACACGCGCCCTCGTCGCCTCGCTCACGGCTCGACGCCGAAGTGGTCGAGCACGACCGCGTGCGACGTCCGCGATCGACCACTGGCGCGGCTGCGTCGGCGCCGCCGTTCAGGTCGGGGCCGCAGTTCACGAACGCGAGCGGGCCGAGCGAGTCGCCCCGGCGCAGCGAGCCGTGGCTGCCGCCGCCGACGTGGTCGGCGCCGCCCCAGTCGACGAACTCGTACCCGCGCGCGGCCGACACGAGCACGTCGCCGGCGCCCGGCGCACTCGAGCGCGGCCCACAGCCGCCGCAGCGCGTCCGGGTAGGCGCGGCTCTCCGAGCACGCCGTCCGCGCGCTCGAGCTCGAGCGCCGCGAGATCGCCCTCGACGTCCCAGCGCCTCGCCGTACGGGTCGCGCGACGGCGGTGCCCGGGCGCGAAGCGCAGCTCGCCGCGCTCGGTCCAGACGCAGCGCCTCGCCGTCCTCGGCCAGGCGATCACGTCGACGCCCTCGAGCTCGCGCAGCCGGGCGAGCACCTTCGCGGCAGCCGCGCCGCGCGCGCCTCCTCGGTCGCCGAGCGCGTAGACCATCGCCGAGCGCGCGCCCGGGCAGACGGCGAGCTCGGCGGCGTCCGGCTCGGGATCGTTCGGCTGCAGCACGCGCCAGTCGCCGAGCGCACTCGTCGAGCCGGATGCGCTCGCTCGACGGCGATCTGGGCGTGGTCGGCCATCAGGATCACCGCGTGGTCGTCGAAGAACGCGCTCGACGCCGCCGCCGGCCTCGACGAGCTCGCTCGAGATGCCGGTCGGCGCGGGCGATCGACGTGACCGTCGCGTCGGGCCCGAGGCGGTGCGAGTAGTGGTCGTTGTCGGGCAGCGAGAACAGCATGAAGTCGTAGAGGTCGTGTGCGCTCGAGGTAGCGCGCCCACGCAGCCCGAGTACGGGTCGCGCGTGCCCGGGCCGCGCCAGCGTCGGCGGGCAGTCGACCGTCCGCGAGGCAGTAGAGCTCGCCGTAGAACAGCTCCGACGGGCCCGTAGACCGCGTGCCGGAAGTTGGCCGCCTGGGCGACCCGGCGCAGCCAGCCCTGGACGGCCGAGCTCGTGCCGCGTGCGCCCGCGGAAGATCAGGAACGGCGTGCAGGCGGTGCGCACGCCGGCGTCGTCGAGCCGCTCGAAGAACGTCGGCTGCGCGCGGCTCAGGTGATCGAAGTTCATGTTGTAGACGGTGTCGGTCAGCGTCCGCAGGACGCCGAACGTGCGCACCGCCTGGCCCGACGACCCGTAGTCGACATAGCGCCGCTCGCCGCGGTGGTACCAGTTGATCGAGGGCACGCCGTGGCGGTCGACCGTGCGCGCCGGTCGTGATCGATGGCCGAGGCGGCCGGCGTGACCGACGGGAAGACGCTCACGCAGTCCGGGAAGTAGGTGCCGCGCCGCAGGATCTCCGCGAACATCGGCGCCTTGCCCTCCTCCACGGCGCGCTCGAGCATCGCCGGCTTGAGCGCGTCGACGACGACCAGGACGAGCTTTTTCAACGGAGGATGCGCAGGCCCTCGTACTTGCTGCTGCGCGCGGCGGCGCTGCGACGAGGATCACCCAGACGCGCGGACGCCAAGCGCCAGGATACGAGAACAGGTGGGACGAGCATCGCCAGAGCAGCCAGCAGCACGCTGTCGCGACGTCCGCGAACACGAGCCAGGAACGACGCGGTCTCCTCGTCGCCGCGCGCGCGCAGCCGCGACGGCGCGCCGGCCGAAGAACGCGCGTGCGCGGCGGCGAACGCCGAGCAGCGGCGCAGACCGCGCCCGGCCGGCGAGTCCCGGGCCCGCCGCGTAGCCCTCGTCGGCGAGCGAGCCGGCGAACAGGAGCGCGCCGATCGCCGACCGCGACGCCGGCGAGCAGCGACCGCCGGCACGGCGACGCCGGGCGAGCTACGACGAACGCGATCACGACGCGCGACCAGCCATCAGCGCCAGCCACCACGGGATCGACTCCAGGAACGCGAAGTCGGTGCCGCTCGAAATCGACGCCCGCGTTCGCGCGCGCGAGCAGCCCGACGACGCAGCGGCGGAGACGGCCGCGCGCACGCCGGCCGCGAGGGAGGCGCCGATTCCCTGGGATATGGCCAGAAAGAGGTCCATCGGCGATGGTCTATCGTCATTGTCGCTGTTGCGGATTGCAGACGTGTGCCCGCGGTGTCGAGCGTGCACCGGCGAGCGGTCCGCAGGGCGGCTCGGAGAGACCCCGAAGCACCGATCCAGGACATCTGCGTGACGGACGGGCAGCACAGACCACCAGCCACGAGATCGAGCGCTACGCCGGCCTCTTCGCGCAGGCGCACGCGCCAGATGCGGTCGTCTGCGATGCGGGACCTGATGGCGATCACCGCCCGGCCCGAGGTGATCTCGCTCGCCGGCGGGCTGCCGGACACCTCGACCTTCCCGCCCGAGACGTTCGCCGCGATCATGGACGCGCATCGCGCGCGAGTCCTGCGCGAGCGCCCTCCAGTACGGCCCGACCGAGGGCTTCGACGAGACCAAGCAGCTGCATCGCCGAGGTGATGGCGGCCGAGGGCATGCGCGTCGACATCGACGACATGGTCGTCACGACCGGCGGCCAGCAGGTGATCGACCTCGTCACGAAGACGCTGGTCGACCCCGGCGACGTCGTGATCTGCGAGGCGCCCACCTATCCCGGCGCGGTGCCGGTGTTCTCGAGCTACGAGGCCGACGTCGATCCAGATCGAGATGGACTGCGGACGGGATGCGCATCGACCTGCTCGAGGAGACGCTCGACCGGCTCGAGCGCGAGGGCCGCCGGCCCGAAGTTCATCTACACGGTGCCGACGTTCCAGAACCCGGCCGGCGTGACGCTGTCGGAGCCGCGCCGCGCAGCGGCTGGTGGAGATCGCGCGCGAGCGAGAGCTGCTGGTGCTCGAGGACAACCCCTACGGCCTGCTGCGCTACGAGGGCGAGCCGCTGCCGACGCTGCTACTCGCTCGACGGCGGCGCTACGTGCTCTACCTCGGGCACCTTCTCGAAGATCCTCTCGCCCGGGCATCCGGCTCGGCTGGGTCGTGGCGCCGGCGCCCGTGCTGGCCAAGATCAAGCTCGGCAAGCAGGCGGCCGACCTCTGCACGTCGTCGCTGACCCAGCAGCTCGTCGACGCCTACTTCGCCGAGGGGCGATGGCGCGACTACATCCAGGGCCTGTGCGCGCATCTACCGCCAGCGCCGCGACGCGATGCTGGACGCGCTGGCCGAGTTCTTCCCGCCGCGAGGCGGAGTGGACCCAGCCGGGCGGCGGGCTGTTCATCTGGGCGACGCTGCCCGACTTCATCGACACCGAGCGACCTGCTCGCGAAGGCGATCCGCGAGGAGAACGTCGCCTTCGTCCCCGGCTCGGCCGCCTACGTCGACGGCCGCGGCGGCAGCTCGATGCGGCTCAACTTCTCCGGCGTCGACGATCGACGAGATCGTCGAGGGCATCCGCCGCATCGGCAAGGTCGATCGACGAGCAGATCGACCTCTACGGGACCTTCACGGGCGCGCAGCCGGCCGCGGCCGCCGACGAGCGGACCCGCGAGCAGCGCGACGAGGAGCCGCTGGCCGGACGTCGTGCACCTCCCGCCGCGGCCGGCACGAAGCGCGGCGCGCAGGGCTCATGAACGCGCGGCGCGTCGCCGTCCTCAAGGGCGGGCCGTCGCTCGAGCGCCAGGTCTCGCTGCGCTCGGGCGGCCGCGTCGAGGACGCGCTGGAGCGAGCTCGGCGCGCGACGTCGTGCCGATCGACGTCGACGCCACGCTGGTCGCGGCGCCTGCGCGAGTCCGAGCGCCGACGTCGCGTTCATCGCGCTGCACGGCCGCGGCGGCGAGGACGGCACCGTCCAGGAGATCCTCGAGATCGTCGGCATCCCCTACACGGGCTCGGGCGTGCTGGCCTGCATGCGCTGCATGGACAAGGTGCTGACGAAGCACCTGCTGGTCGGCGAACGGGATCCCGACCCCGGACTTCTTCGCGTTCAGCGAGGTCGCCTTCAAGGAGTTCGGCGCCGCCGACGCGCTGCCGGCGATCGAGGAGCGGCTCGGCTTCCCGCTCGTCGTGAAGCCGGCGGCCCAGGGCTCGGCGCTCGGGATCGAGTTCGCCGCCTCGCCGAGCGACGTGCCCGAGGCGCTCGTGGCGGCCTTCAGCTACGACGACCGGGTGCTGCTCGAGCGGCACATCAGCGGCCGCGAGCTGGCGGTCAGCCTGCTCGAGGAGCGCGACGGGGCGTGCAGGCGCTGCCGATCGTGGAGGCCAAGCCGCAGCGAGGAGTACTTCTTCGACTTCGAGGCCCGCTACGAGATCGGCAAGACCGACTACTTCTGC
>CAWJZQ010000019.1:0-32587 GCA_963847415.1 uncultured Thermoleophilia bacterium
CCGCGCTCACTGCCTGACGACCACAAACCCCTTCGTGTACCCGTTGTCGGCGATCGCGATGTCCGGGCGTCCGCCGGCGCCGATCTTCCCGACTGTGACGCCGTTCGGGTCGTAGCGCGTGCTGTACGGGATGTCGGTCAGCCGTTCCGCTCCGAGTGTTCCGCCGGTCGCCTGGTAGTAGACGCCGAGCTTCTTGAACCCGCCGTGCAGCACGACGATGTCATTTCGGCGATCGCCGTTGAGATCGGCAATGACGAGCGCGTCGGACATGTCGAGCGACGGATAGACGTTCGCCGCGGCGAAGGTGCCACCTGGTGCGCCGGCCAGCACGGTCAGGTGACTCAGCGGTTGATTCCACCCGTTGACAAAGACGAGATCGGCTCTGTGATCGCCTGTGACATCTCCCGCGACGAGCGCGGCCGGCGCGTCCGTCGCCTGCGTCCCGACCTGTAGGTCGCGAGGCGTGAAGGCCCCGTGGCCGTTACCGATGTAGAGGCGCACCATCGGCGGTACGACGTTGCCCGGCGGCAGCGGGACGATGTCGAGCTTGCCGTCGCCGGTGACATCGACGAGGCGAATCGACGAGAACCAGCGCGCGTCCAGCTTCTGTGCGTGCCACCCCGCCCGCCGGTTCGAGAGCAGGTACAGCCCGGCAATCGACGAGTTCTGGTCGCTGCGACCGCTCACGACGAGGTCCGGACGGCCATCGCCGTCGACGTCTGCGGCTGCGATCGAGATGCCGATGAACGGGAGCGAGATCGTCTTCGGAGGCGCGAACCGGCCCGTGCGCTGCAGAAAGACCTGGACGCCCACCTTGTCGGCGAAGCGGCGTCGAGCTTTCCATCGCGGTTCAGGTCCGCGACCGCAAGGCCGCCGTTCCACTCGTTCGACCGGGGCCGGCGGTCGGGTAGACGACGGGTTTCGCGAGCTTCCCGCTCGCGCTGCCGTGAAAGACAAAGAGCCGCGTTTGATCGGTGAGCACGACATCGCTGCGCTTGTCGCTTGTGACATCCGCGATTGCAATGGATTGGCCTTCAGCGTTGAGCGGATACGCCTCGTAGGGCGCGAACGCGAAAGCCGGCGCGACGAGCGCGGCCAAACCAACGATGAGCATGACGAGCAGACCCCTCCGCCGCATGTGAACTCGAATACCCGGAAGGGCGCGCTCGTAACACGAGTGCCTTCAGGCGCCCTTCAGACCGCCCCGCTATGGTGTCGACTTATGACTGCCGACGACAGCGCATCCTACTCAGCCGAGCGCGGCCGCCTCGACCGCGCGCAAGATGCTGAACAAGGTTCCGGAGGTCACCCTCTACTTCTGGGTGATCAAGGTCCTCTGCACGACGGTCGGCGAGACGGCGTCCGACTACCTCACCGACGAACCTGAACCTCGGCCTGACGAAGACGACGTTCATCACCGGCGCGCTCCTGCTCGCGCGCTCGTCGTTCCAGTTCCGGCTGCGGCGGTACGTGCCGGTGCGTCTACTGGCTCGGCGTCGTGCTGATCAGCGTCGTCGGCACGCAGATCACCGACAACCTGGCCGACAACCTCGGCGTCTCGCTCGTCGATCACGACGATCGTCTTCAGCATCGTGCTCGCCGTCGTGTTCGCGGTCTGGTACGCTAGCGAGCGCACGCTCTCGATCCACACGATCTACACGACCCGCCGCGAGGCCTTCTACTGGCTGGCGGTCCTCTTCACCTTCGCGCTCGGCACCGCCGCCGGCGACCTGACGGCGGAGCGCTCAACGTCGGCTACGCGTGGTCGGTCGCTCCTGTTCGCCGGCGCTGATCGCCGCCGTCGCCGTCGCGCACTACCGGTTCGGGCTCAACGCGGTGCTCGCGTTCTGGATCGCCTACATCCTCACCCGCCCGCTCGGCGCCTCGATCGGCGACCTGCTCTCGCAGCCACCGCTCGACGGCGGCCTCGGGCTCGGCACGACCGTGACGAGCGTCATCTTCCTGCGTCGCGATCCTCGTCGTCGTCGTCTTCCTCAGCATCACGCGCAAGGACGCGACCGAGGCACGGCGCGAGCGCGTCGACGCCGCAGCCGCCGGACGCGCAGGTGCTCGTCGTCGCGCACAAGACCGCGCCGACGCCGGCGCTGCTCGACGCGATCCGCGACCGCGCCGCGCGCGGGCCCGGCGAGCTTCCACCTGCTCGTCCCGAACCCCGCGGAGCACGCCGAGCTCACCGACGCCGAACGCGACACGCAGCACGACGGAAGGCGAGCACGTCCTCGCGCTCGCCTTGCCGCTGATCGACGAGGCGGCCGGCACGCCACGCGGACGGCGTCGTCTCGATCCGGCACGACCCGATGGACGCGATCGAGGAGACGCTCCACGACGGCGACTTCCACGAGATCATCCTCTCGACGCTCCCGCACGGCATCTCCCGCTGGCTGCACACCGACCTGCCGCACCGCCTGTCGCACCTCGGCCTGCCCGTGACGACCGTCACCGCCGAGGGCCGGACGCCGGTCACCGCCTAGGGCTCGACCGCCAGGACCGCGTAGCCGTTGCTCCCGTCGGAGAGCAGGCGAAGCTTCGGCGCACTGCAGCTGACCCACTGCTCCGGCGTCGCGAGACGCCCTTCTTCGCGCGCGGACTGCAGCGACTCGTCGCCGGTGAGCAGGACGAACACGCGCTCGCCCTTGACGTCACGGCACTTGCCCGGGGTGCTCGAGTCGACACGCCCGGGCATGAACCACGGGATCATCGGATCGCCTGTGACGAGCCGCCCGTCGCCGAGTGCAGATTGCGCCGTGGCAAGCGTCGACTGGAGCGCCGGCAAGACCACATGCATCGTGCGCTGCTGATCCCGAAGGCCGTTCACGCCAAGCGACCGGTACTCCGTCCACATCGGCCCGTGCAGACCGTCGAACGTGGCGAGCGACATCCAGACGGCCATCGCCAGGAGTGCGATCGGCGCGAGCGCGAAGACCGTCCCCCATTGCCGCAGGCCGCGAATGCCGGCTGCGACCACGCTCGCGATCAGCACGGCGAGCCCGGGCCACGCTGCGGAGGCGAGCCGGTCGGTATACGCGGTGTAGTCGACCCAGACGACCAGAGGCGGCACCGCGAGTGCAAGCCCGACGAGCAGCGTCCGGCGGGCGGGGGCCTCTTCGTCGGGAAGCAGCGAGCCGGCGGCCAGGAGCAGCGCGAACCCGACCAATGTGAACCCGTCCTCGGGGCGTGAGAACGCCCCGTTCGACACGCCTGCGGCAAGCGGCCCGGCGATGCACCACACCAGCCCGGCGGCGAGCGCCAACGGAACGGCGAACCGGTGACGAAGGCGAAGCAGGCGAGCCGCCGCGTAGACGAGCGCGAACGTCAGCGGCAGCCGCAAACCCGAACCGAGGACGTCGGCGCGCAAGAGCACGTCTCCGCGTGCGCGCGCTGCGAGCTCGGCCCAGATGCCGGTCGTTCCCTGACGCAGGTAGACGGGAAGGTCTTCGTGGAAGCGCGAGGCCATGACGAGGTCGTAGGACAGCCCGACCGCGAGGCCGGCGCCGAGCGCTCCCGCAGCGCCGCGCAAACGTCCCAGAATGTGCTGCGGCCGACCGGCGAGCAGCACGACGTTCAGCGGCACGAGGGCGACGAGCACCGACTGCTTGGTGAGCACGGCAAGAGCCGCGGCCGCGACGAGCAGGGGCGAGAACCGCTCGAGCGCTGCCGCGCGGAGCGCCAGCGCGGCGACGAGCGCCACCATCGCTGCGGCGGGAACGTCGGTCTGGCCGGCGAGGGTCTCCTGCGCGAGCATCGGCACCGCGATCATCACGGCGACTGCGATCGCCGCCTCGAGCCAGAAGCTCGTCAGGATCCGCGCCAGCCACAGCACCGAGCCGAGGAGCAGGACCGCGAAGGCCAGGGAGAGGAGGCGTCCGGCCGTGAAACTGACCCCGGTGATCCACCACACAGCACCCTGGAGCTCGTAGAACAGCGGCCGCGAAGACTGCAGCGGGCCCGAAACGAGCGGGTCGAGGCGACCATGCTCGGCGATCGCACGCGACCAGTTCGCGAACCCGAACGAATCCCACTGGTGGTACGGGAGCGTGACGGCGAGCAGTGCACCGGCGCCCACGAATGCGAGCACAGCTGCAACCGCACCGATCGCGTACGGCGTCGTTTCGGGACCGGAGCTCCGTTCCGTCGTCACGCGCTTCGGCTCGTTCAGACCGTCGCGCCGGCGGCGACGAACCGCAGCTCCGGCACCTCGTCGAGCTCGCCGACGTCGCGCGCCAGCTCGAGGAACGTGTAGAGGCCGGCGCGCTCGCGCGGGCCGAAGCGGTAGCGCAGCTTCTCGAAGTAGCGCGCGAGGAAGCCCGCCGGATAGCCGTAGCGCTCGGACGACTCGAACGCGAGCTGCTCCGGCTCCGCGCGCGCGGCGCGCACCGACGCGACGAGCGCGTCCTCGAGCTCGGGCAGGTCGGGATGCGTCGGCTCCGGCGCCGCCCAGACGGCGAACACCATCGGCAGCCCGGTGCGCTCGAGCCAGAGCCGGCCGAGGTCGTGGTGCGGCGTCGGATCCTCGAACGCGGACTTGAGCGCCGCGTCGCCGATCAGCAGCTTCGCCTCGGCGTCCTCGCCGAGCGGCACCTGCTCCGCGTCCGGGAAGAGCACCTTCGTCAGCACGACCGAGGTCGCCGACTCCGGCGTGACCGCGACCGTGCGGATCTGCTCGAGCGGCGTCTTCGAGATCAGCTGGATCGACTCGACCGCGCCCTCGCTCGAGACGCAGAGGCGCGGCAGCAGGCGCAGCGTGTCGGCGTTGCGCGCGTACTCGATCGACGAGATCGGCGCGACGTCGAGCTCGCCGGCGACGAGCTGGCGGTTGAGCTCGGTCG
Source organism: uncultured Thermoleophilia bacterium (assembly GCA_963847415.1). Taxonomy (GTDB): domain Bacteria; phylum Actinomycetota; class Thermoleophilia; order Gaiellales; family Gaiellaceae; genus PALSA-600. The sequence goes on from CAWJZQ010000019.1 coordinate 4,848, forward strand.
GCACGCCGACGACCTCCTCGACCTCGGCCTCGAGCCGGAAGAAGACCGGCGCCATGTTCACGTACCCGATGCGGCCGAGGCGGATCATCAGCCGGCGCGGTCCACGACGGCGTACGTCAGCGCCTCGAGCTCCTCGCGGTGCGGTTGCGCGCCGAGGAACGACGCGCGCGCGCGCCGCGTAGTCGAGCGCCGCCTCGCGCGACCGCGCGATCGCGTCGGTCGCGGCGACGCGCACGAGCGCGCCGTCGAGCGGGCCGCCGGCGAGCGCGCGCGCGCACGACGCTCGTCCTGCTGCGCGGCGAGCAGGAGCGGCATCGTCGGCGTCCCCTCGCGCAGGTCGGTGCCGGGGATCTTCCCGGTCTCCTGCGTCTCGCCGGCGCAGTCGAGGATGTCGTCGGCGATCTGGAACGCGATGCCGAGGTTCAGCGCCGTAGGCGCCGAGCCGCTCGTCGCCGCCCGAGCCGAGCAGGCACGCGGCCTCGATCAGCTTCCCGGTCTTGAGCGCGCAGCGCTCGAGGTACGCGTCGATCGGCGTGTCGGGATCGTGCGTCTGCAGCTTCTGCATCGCCTCGCCGCGCGCGAGGCAGAGCGCCGCGTCGGCGAGCGTCGACGACCGCGCGCTCGTCGCCCGTCTCGGCGAGCACGGCGAACGCGCACGCGAAGAGGTAGTCGCCCGCCGCCTTCGCGGCGTCGGCGCCGTAGACCGACCACGCGGCCGGCAGCCCGCGGCGCAGGCGCGCGCCGTCGACGAGGTCGTCGTGCACGAGCGTCGCCATGTGCACCAGCTCGACCGCGACGCCCGCGGCGACCGACGGCTCGCTCGCGCGCGGTGAGGAAGCAGAGCAGCGGCCGCAGGCGCTTGCCGCCGGCCGCGAGCGCCTCGCCGGCGACCTCCTGCGCGAGCCCCGGCCGCGCGGCGACCGCCGCGCGAGCCCCGCCTCGACCTCGGCCATGTACGCCGCGAGCCCGGGCGTCGCGTGCACCTGCGCGAGCTGCGCTCACTGCGGCGACTCCCGTGTGCAGCGCGACGATCGAGCCGCCGAGCAGGCGGAAGCGCACGTCGCCGAAGCCGGCGTCGCGCAGCAGGTCGGCGAGCCCCTCGGCGGTCGGGAAGCGCTTCACCGACGCGGGCAGGTACGTGTACGGCGTCGCCGCCGGGCAGCACCTTGCCGAGCAGCGGGACGATGCGGTCGAACCAGAGCGAGAAGAACGGCCGCAGCGGCGCCGCGCGGCTGCGTGATCTCGAGGATCGCGAGCCGGCCGCCGGGCCGGAGCACGCGCCGCAGCTCGCGCAGCGCGAGCTCGAGGTCGGCGACGTTGCGCACGCCGAAGCCGACCGTCGCGGCGTCGAACGTCGCCGTCGGCGAACGGCAGCGCGAGCATGTCGCCCTGCACCCACTCGACGCCGGCGCCTTGCGGCGCGCGCGCTCGAGCATCTGCTCGCGAGAAGTCGAGCCCGGTCACGCGCGCCGCGCCCGCCTTCAGGTCGGCGATCGCGAGGTCGCCGGTGCCGCACGCCGCGTCGAGCACGCGGTCGCCGGGCCGCACGGCCGCCTGTGCGGCGAGCCGGCGCCAGCGCAGGTCGAGGCCCGCCGTCATGACGCGGTTCATCACGTCGTACACCGGCGCGATCCGGTCGAACATCGTGCGCACCGAGTCGGGCGCGAGCGTCACGGCTGCGCCCCACCGCGGCGACGAGCGCGTTGTCGAGGCCGAGCTGGTCGAGCACGCGCGCGACGACGAAGTCGACGAGGTCGTCGACGCGTCTCGGCGCCGTGGTAGAAGCCGGGCGCGAGGAAGAGGATCGTCGCGCCGGCGCGGCGCAGCGTGAGCATGTTCTCGAGGTGGATCGTCGACAGCGGCGTCTCGCGCGGGCAGAGGACGAGCTTCCGCTCCTCCTTCAGCGCGACCGACGCGGCGCGGTGGATCAGGTTCTGCATCGCGCCGGAGGCGATCGTGCCGAGCGTGCCCATCGAGCACGGGCAGATCACGTAGGCGTCGACCTTCGCCGAGCCCGACGCGTACGGCGCCTTCCAGTCGTTCGGCTCGTAGACCGTGACGTCGTCGCCCGTGCCCTCGGTGAAGCGCGCGAGCGTCTCGTCGCGCGAGAGGCGCGCGTCGCCGTACAGCTCGGTCGCGAGCACCTCGATCGCCGCGCCCGAGACGCGAGACGCCGACCTCGCAGTCGGCCGCGGCGAGCGCCTGCAGCAGCCGCCGCGCGTACGGCGCGCCGGAGGCGCCGGTGATGCCGAGGAAGACGCGCATCTCGGCGTCAGCCTACGCGTGCAGGCGCCGCGCTCGGACTACTTCGGGCCCTTGGAGGCCTCGAGGAACGTCGGCGAGCTGTGCGCAGCGTTCGCGTCGCCGAGGCCCGGCGAACGACGGCATCGGCGAGCCCGGGTTCACGCACGCCGGGCACTTCAGGTGCGCGATCTGGAACGCGATGCCCTTGTTCTTCGCGCCTTCGGCGGTCAGGTCCGGCGCGCCGAGGTTCGCGCCGCCGGCGCCGAGATACGTGTGGCAGTTGAGGCAGCCCGACGACCGCGAAGAGCTTCGCGCCCGCGACCGCCTGCTGGTTGTCCGCGAACCCCTGCTTCTCCGCCCACGTCGGCACGTAGCCGACGAGCTCCGAGCCGAGCGCCTCCTTCGCGGTCGCGCCCTTGTAGGTGAGGACGCCCATCGAGATGACGACGAGGATCGCCGCGACGATCGCGACCGGGCCGGCGCGAGCAGCCGGCGCTCCGCGCGCATGTCGATGAACGGCAGCGCGAGCAGCAGGATCGAGCAGCACCGTCGGGATGCCGATCGTGCCGAGGATGACCGTCTCCGGCCACTTGAAGATCCGCAGCAGGTAGAAGAGGAAGTAGAAGTACCAGTCGGGCCGCGGGACGAAGTTGATCGTTCCCGGGTCGGCCGGCGCGTCGTAGAGCTTGCCGAGCCAGCCCGCCTCGGTGCGTGTGGTGGTCGCCCGGCGTCGAGTACTTCCAGACGATCGCGAGCCCGATGATCACGCAGCACGACGACGAGCGACATGACCGTGTCGTGGAACATCGCGTACGGGAAGAACGGCTTCCCGCGCTCCTTGACGTCCTCCTTGTACTGCTGGAAGACGCGCCGCCGCTCGACGATGCGCTCGCTCGCCATCACTTCCGCTCCTCCGGGCCGAGGCGCGTCAGGCCGCGAGCGGCCGCCGTTCGCCTGCGACTGCGGCCGATCGGGCCCGTGCCCGCGGCCTCCTTCGACCACGGCGGCGACGTGACGCCGAGCCGGATCACGAGGTACAGGTGCAGCCCGATCAGCGCGAAGATCGCGCCCGGGATCAGCAGCATGTGGATCGCGTAGAAGCGCGACAGCGTGTCGCGCGTTGATGTACGGTGCCGCCCTGCAGGAACTGCGCGAGGAACGGCCCGAGGAACGGCGCCGTGCCGTTGAGGTTGATGCCGACGACCGTCGCCCAGTACGCCGTCTGGTCCCACGGCAGCAGGTAGCCGGTGAAGCCCTCGCCAGGCCCATCGCGAGCAGCAGCACGCCGATGATCCAGTTCAGCTCGCGCGGGTACTTGTACGCGCCGAACAGGAACACGCGGCCCATGTGCATGAACATGAGGATGATGAAGACCGAGGCGCCCCAGCGGTGCATGCCGCGCACGAGCCAGCCGGCCCAGAGGTCGTTCGTGATGTGCTGGATCGACGCGTACGCGTGTCTGCGGATCCGGCTTGTAGTACATCGCGAGGATCGACGCCGGTCAGCGCCTGGACGAGGAACGCGGTCAGCGTCGCCGAGCCGAGCGTCTGGAACCAGTTGATGTCGCCCGGGACCTTGCGGAAGAGGAAGTACTTGACGCCGCCGACGAGCCCCGAGCGCTCCTCGAGCCAGTCGAGCGGGTACAGGATCGCCTGCTGGATCTGCTCGCTGCGTGTGGGTGGCTTCGCGCGTCGCCATCAGTGCGGAGGCTGGATCGGATAGAGCCAGGACTCGAGGCCGCTCGACGTGCTCGCCGGGGTACGCGAGCGTCCACTTGTGGATCTTCGCGCTGCGCGCCGGTGCCGTCGACGTGCGAGACGGAGAACGGCTTGCCGATGAAGAGGTTGCCGTTGCGGATCGAGAACGAGTAGCGGTCGAGCGCGCGCACCGGCGGGCCGGCGGTGCGGTTGCCCTCGGTGTCGTACTGGCCGCCGTGGCACGGGCAGCCGAAGCCGGCGATCGAGATCGTCGGGATCAGCGTCGACGTCGCCGTACTGCTTCGCGTTCTTCGCGTCGAGCGGGCCGTTCGGCTGCACCGGGCAGCCGAGGTGAGCGCAGTGGTTCGAGATGATCGTGAAGCTCGGCAGGCCGTTCAGCTGGCCGTTGTAGCGGACGTACGCCGTGCGCCGCGAGACCTCGCCCTGCGCCGGCGTCGGCCGTGAAGGTCGCGACGACGAACTTGCCCTCCGGGATAGTCGGTGATCGGGCCGATGTCGTGGTCCTTGTCGCCCTGCTTGAGGAACGCCGGCGCGACCATGAAGCCGAGCGCCGGGAGCGGTGACGATGCCGCCGATCACGCGCGCCGAGGCCGATGGTCGAGACCTCGAGGAACTTCGAGCGCGGGTAGCGCTCGTCCGGGACGTCGACTGCGCGTCGCGGCCGGCGCCTGCGCTCGCCGGGACGCGCGCGGCCGCCGCGGCGTCTCCGGCGGCGACCTCCGGCGTCGTGCGCGAGCGTGCGTGCCCGCCGTCAGGTCGCGGACCCAGAGGAACGCGAAGACGAGCGCGACGATCGCGCCGAGGCCGGCGATCCACCAGGAGACGATCAGCCCGACCAGCAGCACGACGACGCCGATGGCGAAGCCGACCGGCCAGAGGCTCGGGCCCGGGACGTGCGGGTGGTCGTCGTGGCTCGGCTCAAGGCGCTCAGGCGGGATTCAAGCGGTCGGGGCAGACGGCGGTCAACGTCGTAACAGGCGGCGCGAACTCTGACGGATCCCGCCGTTCCCTGCGCCGGGGAACCGTCTCCGAGCCCGTACTCGGCCCAGCGCCGGTCGACGAGCTCGCGCATCTCGGCGCTCATCTCGATCTCCGGCGGCCACTCCCGCGTCCCCTCGAGCGGGCCCTTCGCGGTGGCGTCGATCCCGATCTTGCCGCCGATGAACTGGAGCGTCGGCGCATGGTCGAGGTGGTCGAGCGGCCCCTCGGTGATGCACGACGTCGCGCTTCGGGTCGACGTTCGCGCCGACGTAGAACATCACCTGCGCGTAGTCGTGCACGTCGACGTGCTCGTCGACGACGACGATGCCCTTCGTCAGGCTGAGCATCCCGAGGCCCCAGATCGCGTGCATCACCTTGCGCGCGTGGCCCGGGAACGCCTTCTTGATCGAGACGATCGCAGAGGTTGTGGAACGCGCCCGCGACCGGCAGGTCGTAGTCGACGATCTCGGGCACGGTCATCTGCACGGCGGGCAGGAAGATCCGCTCGGTCGCCTTGCCGAGCCACGCGTCCTCCTGCGGCGGCTTGCCGACGACGATCGACGGGTAGATCGCGTCGCGGCGCATCGTGATCGCGGTCACGTTGAAGACCGGGAACTGCTCGGCGGGCGTGTAGTAGCCGGTGTGGTCGCCGAACGGCCCTTCGCTCGGTCAGCTCGCCCTTGTCGATCGTAGCCCTCGAGCACGATCTCCGCGTCGGCGGGCACCTCGAGGTCGACCGTCACGCCCTTCACGAGCTCGACCGGCTCGCCGCGCAGGAAGCCGGCGACCATCAACTCGTCGATGTGCTTCGGCAGCGGCGCGCTCGCCGAGTAGGCGCGTGATCGGGTCGAGCCCGAGCGCGACCGCGACCTCCATCCGCCCCTCGGTGAACAGGTAGTCGGCGCGGCCGTCCTTGTGGATCTGCCAGTGCATCGCCGTCGAGCGCGGGCCGAGCACCTGCATGCGGTACATGCCGACGTTGCGCCGCCCGTTGCGCGGGTCGCGCGTGATCACGGCGGGCAGGGTGATGAACGGTCCGGCGTCGCCGGGCCACGCGGTCTGCACCGGCAGCGCGGCCGAGGTCGACGTCGTCGCCGCGCAGCACGATCTCCTGGCACGCGCCGCGCCGGACGACGCTTCGGCCGCGAGTCGGCGATCGACTTCAGCGTCTTCAGCCCGCGCACCTTCGCGGCGAGCCCCTCGGGCGGCTGCATCTCGAGCACGTCGCGCGAGCCGCGCCGCGACGTCGTCGAGCGCTCGACGCCGAAGGCGAGGCACATGCGCCGCTCGGTGCCGAACTGGTTGATCAGCAGCGGATGCTGCGCGCCCTTCGGACGCTCGAAGAGCAGCGCCGGCCCGCCTGCGCGCACCGTGCGGTCGACGATCTCGGTCACCTCGAGGTGCGGGTCGACCTCGGCCGCGACGCGGACGAGCTCGCCCTCGCGCTCGAGGAGCGCGATCCACTCGCGCAGGTCCTGGGCCGCGCATCGCGTCAGTGTACGGAGGCGGCAAGTCGCCGCGGCCGCGCAGGGCGTCCGCGTCGACGATCGTCAGTACGGCCGCGCGCGAGGTCGACGTGCCGCGGCCGCCTCCTCGCGCAGCACGCGATTGACGGTCGCCCGCGAGGTCCCGGCGGTCTGTCCGATCTCCTCCTGCGTGAGCGGGATCGGGCCGTCGAACGTCTCCGCGAGCTCGAGCAGGCGGCGGCGCACCCGGACGTCGGCGTCGACGAAGTGCGCCTCGACGATCAGGCGCCCTGCGCGGCGCAGCCGCTCGGCGAGCATCACGACGAGCGCGCGGTCGACCGCGGGACGCTGCCGGCGAAGCGCCTCGAACGCGCCGCGCTGCAGCGCGAGCGTCTCGCCGTCCGAGAGCGCCTGCACCGTCGCGTTGCGCCGGCCCGGCGAGACCAGCGCGAGCTCGCCGAACGCGTCGCCGGGCCCGACGACGTCGAGCAGCAGCGCGTCGCCCGCCCGGATCGCGAAGCAGCCGGCCGAGACGAGATGCAGCGCGTCACCCTCGTCGTCGGCGTGGAACACGACCTGCCCGCGGCGGAAGGCGCAGCGCTCCGCGACGGCGACGAGCCGGCCGACGTCCTCGGGCGAGACACCCTGGAGCAGCCGCCATTGCACCGTTTGAGTGTCGCACGCACGACAGTCCGGGAAGCGCGACCGCGGCCGCGCCCGTCGTGTGGGCATAACCCACGGGCAGACGTTCCGCGTCCGCCGCCCTCTGGTTGCTGCAGCGGCGGGCAGCGCGTCATCGCTCGGTCTCTTAGGGGAGACGCACGGGACACGGCGCCGCCTCCGGGCGGCGGTTCGTGTGTCTAGCGCTCAGTACGACTGGCCGCTGGGTGCGGCGGCGCTCGGCGCGGCGGTGGCCCGGCCCAGTGCGAGAGCTCGCCGAGCCCGATCACGGCGAGGAAGATCAGGCCGACGATGAGCATGCCGATGATGACGTGCAGGCCCTCGCTGGCGGCGTCGAAAGCATCAGGCGGCGACTCTAGCGGAGTGCCGCGCGAGCGCGCTGCTCGACCGCGTCGTCGCCGGCCTCGCCGCCGAGCGCACGGGCGGCGTCGACCCACGCGTCGCCGTCGCCGGCGCTTGCCGTCGGCGCGCAGCGCCGCGCAGCGCGAGATCAAGCTCGGCGAGCACGGCGACCGCGTCGACCCCGCCCGCCTCGGCGACGCGCACGAGGCCGTGCGCGTAGAGGTAGTCGCCGAGCAGGACCGCCTCGTCGGGGTCGGCGGCGGCGAAGAGCCGCGGCCGGCCGTAGTGCACGAGGTACGCCTCGTAGACGGTCTCGAGCCCGAGCCGCGAGCGTCGTCGGGGGCGAGCGGCGAGAAGACCGGCTCCCAGTCGGGCGCGTCGCGCAGCGCGGCCGCCCAGACGCTCGCTCTCTGCGCGCGCGCCGGCAGCGATCGTCTCAGCGACCGAGGACATCGCCCACCGCCTCGATCGTCGCGTCGATCTCGTCGTCGCCGTGCGCGAGCGACGGGAACAGGCACTCGTACTGGCTCGGCGCGACGTAGATGCCACGCTCGAGCAGGCCGCGGAAGAGCTCGCCGTAGCGCTCGGTGTCGAGCTCCGCGAACCGCTCGACCGGCTCGTCGCGGCCGGCGAAGAGCGTGAGCATCGCGCCGACACGTTGCACGCGGCCGAACGGCGCGAGGCCCTCGGCGAGCCGCGCCGAGCGGCGCTCGAGCTCCTCGTAGACGGCGGGGTCGCGCAGCCGCCGCAGCACGGAGAGCCCGGCGGCGGTCGCGAGCGGGTTCCCGCTCAGCGTCCCGGCCTGGTAGACGTCGCCGGCCGGCGCGAGCTCGCCCATCACCTCGGCGCGGCCGCCGAACGCGGCGAGCGGCAGGCCGCCGCCGACGATCTTCCCGAGCACCGTCAGGTCCGGGCGGACGCCGAAGCGCTCCTGCGCGCCGCCGCGCGCGACCCGGAAGCCGGTGATCACCTCGTCGAAGACGAGCAGCGCGCCGGACGCGTCGCAGAGCGCGCGCAGCGCCTCGAGGAACCCGGGCGCCGGCGGGACGCAGCCCATGTTCCCGGCGACCGGCTCGACGATGATCGCCGCGAGCCCTTCGCCGTAGCGCTCGACCGCGGCGGCGACGCCGTCGACGTCGTTGTACTCGCACACGATCGTGTCCTGCGGTGACGCCGCTCGGCACGCCCGGCGACGCCGGGATGCCGAGCGTCGCGAGCCCCGAGCCCGGCGCTCGCGAGGAACTGGTCGGCGTGGCCGTGGTAGCAGCCCGCGAACTTGATCACGCGGTCGCGGTGCGTGAAGCCGCGCGCGAGCCGGACCGCGGACATCGCCGCCTCGGTGCCCGACGAGACGAGCCGCACGCGCTCGACGGACGGGACCGCGTCGACGATCTCCTGCGCGAGCTCGACCTCGCGCTCGGTCGGCGCGCCGAAGCTCGTGCCCGTCGAGCGCCGCCTCGCGCACGGCCTCGACCGTCTCCGGGTCGGCGTGCCCGAAGATCAGCGGCCCCCACGACTGCACCCAGTCGAGCAGCGTGCGGCCGTCGGCCGTCTCGATCGTCGCGCCGTCGCCCGCGCGCGACGAAGAACGGCTCGTCGAGGCCGACGCCGCGCATCGCGCGCACCGGGCGAGTTGACGCCGCCCGGGGATGAGCTGCTGCGCGCGGTGCCAGAGCTCGCGATGCGGGCTCAGAGCCAGGACGCGAACTCCTTCGCCCAGTACGTGATGACGACGTCGGCGCCGGCGCGCCGGATCGCGGTCAGCGACTCGATCGCCGCCGCTGCGCTCGTCGAGGTCGCCGGCCGCTGCGGCGGCCTTGATCATCGCGTACTCGCCGCGACACGTTGTAGGCGGCGAGCGGCAGGTCGAAACGGTCGCGCACCGCGCGGATCACGTCGAGGTACGGCAGCGCCGGCTTGACCATCAGCATGTCGGCGCCCTCGGCGACGTCCAGCTCGCACTCGCGCAGCGCCTCGCGCACGTTGCCCGGATCCATCTGGTAGCCGCGCCGGTCGCCGAACGCGGGCGCGCTGTCCGCGACGTCGCGGAACGGCCCGTAGAACGCCGACGCGTACTTGGCCGAGTAGGCGACGATCGGCGTCTGCGGCAGCTCGCTCGCGGATCGCGGCGACGCGCCCGTCCATCATGTCGCTCGGGCAGACGACGTCGGCGCCCGCCTCGACGTGCGAGACGGCGGTGCGCGCGATCAGCTCGAGCGACGCGTCGTTGTCGACCTCGCCGTTCTCGTGCACCACGCCGCAGTGGCCGTGCGAGGTGTACTCGCACAGGCAGACGTCGGTCAGGAGCAGCAGCTCGGGGAAGCGCGGCCGCAGCGCGCGCAGCGCCTGCTGGACGATCCCGTCGTCGATCCACGCGCCCGAGCCCTCCTCGTCCTTCTCCTCGGGGATCCCGAACAGGATCACCGCGCCGACGCCCGACGCGACACGAGCTCCTCGCACTCGCGCACGACCGACTCGACGGTGTGGCGCGCCAGCGCGGGCAGGCGCTCGTTCGGCAGCGCCTCGGGCGCGACGAAGAGCGGCATCACGAGGTCGTCGAGCGAGAGCGTCGTCTCGCGGACGAGGTCGCGCAGCGCGCCGGTGCGGCGCAGGCGGCGCAGGCGGGTGGCCGGGAAGGCGCTCACGGCTTCGTCTCAAGCGTACGCGGCTCGATCGACGCTCCGACGGGCTCGACCTCGACCGGTACCGCCTCTGCCCGCCCACGGCTCGAGCGTGAGGCGGTCGGCGAAGAACTCCCAGATCGCGCGCCCGACGGCGAGCAGCGGCAGCGCGATCAGCGCGCCGGCGAGCCCGTAGAGCTCGGCGCCGGCGGCGAGCCCGAAGATCACGAGCAGCGGGTGCAGGCGCAGCGCGTTCCCCATCACGTTCGGGACGACGACGTGGCCTTCGATCTGGTGGATGCCGAGGAAGAGCAGCGCGACCCAGACCGCCGAGATCGGATGCACGACGAGCGCGTAGACGACGGCGGGAATCGCGCCGAGCCACGGGCCGAGGTACGGGATCACCTCGGTCACGCGCGACCCACGCGCCGAAGAGCAGCGCGTACTGCTGCCCGTGGGGCAGCAGCCCGAGTGCGCCGAGGACCCAGAGCCCGATGCCGGCGCTCGCGCCGATGATCAGGCTGAGCAGCGCCTGCCCGCGCACGTACGACGCGAGCGCGTGCTCGATGCTGCAGCAGCAGCGGCTGCTCTCCCGGTCGCGGCGGGAAGCGCCGGTCGATCGCGCGGCCGAGCCGCTGCATGTCGAGCAGCATGTAGATCGAGACGACGAGCAGCAGCACGACGTCGAAGAGCGTCTTGCCGATCGAGATCGCCGCGCCCTCGACGAACGTGACGATCTTGTGCGTGTACTTGCCGACGTCGCGCTGCCGGATCTGCCGCACGAGCCGGTGGCCGCGCTCCTGCGACCTTGATCGACTTCAGGTGGTGCGTGTCGAGCCAGTGCTGGAGCCGGTCGACGTCGCGGTCGGCCGCCGTCTGTCCGGTCGCGCCGCGAGCATGCGTGAAGTAGTCGTTGAACCGGTCCGCCGCCGTCTTCGTCTGGCCGACGACGGCGGTCGCGATCGCGATGATGACGAGCGCCAACGCCGCAGCGAAGGTCAGGTACACGATCGCGACCGAGAGGCCGCGCGGGAGCCGGGCCCGCTGCAGCGCCCGCACGAGCGGGTCGAGCAGCAGCGCGATCAGCGCCGCGACGAGGAAGAGGAAGACGACGTGAGCAGCCGCGCTCGCGAGCACCCACGCGAGCACGAGCAGCAGCGGCAGCCCGACGAGCTGGATCCAGCGCGGGATCTCGATCCGCGGCGCCATCGCCGTCGAGCGCTACGCCCATGCTGCGAGCCGTTCGTCCGGCCCCCGGACTGGGACTGGGCGTCGGGACGCCGAGGCGGCGTACCCGCGTTGAAACGGCCCGGGCGCCGTTCGGCTACGGTGCCCCGCATGCCGCCCCCGGTGACACACCGGCGTGCCCGCGCGGCCGCAGCGGCGCCACCTCGAGCGCGAGCGCCGCTTCGCCGGCTCGCAGTGCTCGTCGTGATCGTCGCGATCGGCATCGTGACGCCTGCTCCTGTCCGCCTTCGGCGGGTCGGGACTCGCCCGTGCAGGCGACCGCGCCGGCGAGCGCCTCGCGCCTGCTGCCCGCCGGGCCGCCGATCGCCGGAGATCGTCGCGCGCCTCGGCACGCTGCACCTCCAGCTGCCGATCAACCAGACCCGCGTGACGGCGGTCGGCTACCAGGGCGGCACCGACGGCGCGCTCGCGCTCTCGCCGCTCGGCACGCAGGCGAACCAGGGCCTGCTGAAGCGCGTCGTGCACAAGATCTTCGGCGGCGCGAGCGGCACGCCGCGCTGGTACCAGCTGCCCGGCGGCCGGGCCCCGCGACGTCGGCGCTCGACGTCGGCGCGGCGCCCGGCACCGACGTCTACTCGCCGGTCGACGGGACGATCGTCGGGATCGACGACGTCATGCTCAACGGGCGCACGTACGGCTCGCGCATCGACATCCAGCCGACCGGCGCGCCGTCGCTCGTCGTCGGCGTCTCGCACGTTCGCGTCGACCCGTCGCTCGCGGTCGGCTCGCCGGTGACGGCGGCGGGCTCGCAAGCTCGGCGCGCGTGCGTCGACTTCTCGCCGGGCCGAGCACCAGGCGCTCTCGCGCTACACGAACGACGCGGGCAACCACGTCGTCGTCGAGGTCCACCCCGCCGCGACGCTCTCCCTGAACTAGTAGCCTCACTAGTTGAGGATCCTCTTCGTCGCCGACGTGTTCGGCGCGCCCGGCCGGCGGGCGGTCGAGACGCGGCTGCCGTCGCTGCGCGAGGAGCTCGGCGCCGACTTCTGCATCGTCAACGGCGAGAACGCCGCGGCCGGCCGCGGGATCACCGCGAAGCTCGCCGACCGGATCCTCGCGAGCGGCGCCGACGTGATCACGCTCGGCAACTGGGCCTGGGGCCAGCAGGGCTTCGCGCCCTACCTCTCGGGCACCGACCGCGTGCTGCGGCCCGGCGAACCTGTCGCCCCAGCACGCCCGGCACGCGGGCTCGCCGTCCACGACGGCGTCGCGGTGATCAACCTGCTCGGCGCGTTCGCGCTCGACCCGTTCGAGAGCGCGTTCATCGCGGTCGACCGGCTCGTCGAGGAGGCGCGCGCGCAGACGCCCGTGATCGTGGTCGACTTCCACGCCGAGGCGACGAGCGAGAAGGTCGCGATGGCGCGATTACCTCGACGGCCGCGTGACTGCGGTGCTCGGCACGCACACGCACGTGCAGACGAACGACGCGCGCGTGCTCGCGGGCGGCACGGCCGCGATCACCGACGCCGGCATGACCGGCCCGCACGACTCGGTGATCGGAAGCGACGACCACAACGTGCTCAGGCGCTTCCTGACCGGCATGCCGACCCGGCTCGAGCCCGCGACCGGCGACGTGCGCATCGAGGGCGTGCTCGTCGAGTGCGGCGCGGACGGCCGCGCCACGAGCTGCAGCGCGGTGCGCGTCGAGGTCGAGTAGTTTGAGCTCGGTGGTCGAAGTCCTGGAGCGGAACGGCTCGCGCACGGAGGTGCTCGCCGACCTGGAGGAGATCGCCGCGTTCGAGTTCCTGCGGCGCGGTGGGACGCCCGGCGCCGACCGGCACTTCCACGCGACGCACGTCGACGCCTTCGTCCTCCTCGAGGGACGGCTCGAGATCCTCACCGCGGACGGCGAGCTGACGCTCGCACCCGGCGACGCGGTCGCCGTGCCGCCCGGCGTCGTGCACGGGTTCAACAACCTCGAGCCCGGGCCGGTGCGCCTGCTCAACGTGCACGCTCCCTCGCGGCGGTTCGTCGAGTACCTGCGCCGGCAGTACGCGCGGGAGACGACCGACCCCGCTGAGTACGACCAGTTCCCGCCGGACGACGCGCCGGGCGGCGACCCCGTCGTCGCACGCGCCGGCGAGGGCGAGCGGTTCGAGCGAGACAACCGCGCCGTGACGGTCCGCTTCGAGCTGCCGCAGCTCTCGCTCGTCGAGATCGAGTTCGAAGGATCGTTCTCCGTCGACCCGCACACGCACGACGACCACGTCGACTCGTTCTACGTCGCCGACGGTGCCGTCGAGTTCTTGCGCGGCGACGACACCGTCACGCTCGGCCCCGGCGAGTTCGTCTCGGCGCCGCTGGGAACGCGGCACGGCTTTCGCTCCGCGAACGGCGAGCCGGCGCGGGTGCTGAACCTGCACGCACCCGACGCCGGCTTCGCAGCCTGGATCCGCGACGCGGCGACTAGGCTCGCTAGGGCTTCAGGATCTCGCTCGCGGCACGCTGGCCGGTCTCGACCGCGCCCTGCAGGTACCCCTGGAAGTCCTGCGAGGTGTGCTCGCCGGCGAAGTGGCAGTTGCCGCTCTGCTCCTTCTCCGCGCCGGAGAAGCGCGTGTACTGGCCGACCTTCCAGTAGGAGTACGAGCCCTTCGTCCACTCGTTCCCGGTCCAGTAGTCGCGCGTGACGCGGCCGTTCCAGCTCGCGGTCGCGCCCGGGAGCACCGGCTCGATCTGCTTCAGGAACGTCGCGGCGACCTGCTGCGGGCGTTCCGTTGCCGGCGTTGACGCCGGGGATGCCGCCCGTGTATCGACGAGGATGCCGCTCGTGCCGGCCTGGGCGCGCGAGACCTCCCACGTGCTCTGGTAGCCGCGGTCGGAGTACGTCTCGCCGGTGAGGCCCTGCGCGCGCCAGAAGCGCGACGAGAACTGCAGGTGCAGCTTCGAGTTCGTTCCCATCCCGAGCTCGTTGATCGCCCGCGTCTTCACCAGGTTGAAGCCGGCGCGCGAGAAGTCGATCGTGCGCAGGAGCGTGAACGGCAGCGCGAGCACGACGTGGTCGGCGACGCGCGTGAACGACCCTGAGCCGTTCGCGAACGTGAGCGTGTAGGTCCCGTCGTTGTTGCGCTTGATCGCCGTCAGCGGTGTGTTCACCGTCAACTGCGAGTTGAGCTTCGCAGCGAGCGCCGTCGGGACCTGGTCGTTCCCTCCGTGCACGTGGAACTTCTCGTTCGACTTGCCGAACGTGCGGAACTGGCCGGGGCCGACGAAGCCGAGCAGGTAGAGCATGTTCAGCGAGCTCTGCACGGTCGTCTCGGCGCCGTACTCGATGTTGTAGGCGACGTCGAGCAGCTGCCCGAGCGCGCGAGCGGTGGCCGCCGGGCACGAAGCTCTCGATCCACTGGTAGAGCGACATCGCGTCGAGCTCGCGGCCGCGCTGCGTCGACGAGTTGTAGAGCGTCGGGTAGCCCGCTGCGCTGACGTCCATGTGCAACTGCTGCCAGATCGTCTTGAGGTCGTCGCTCGCCTGCCTGAATGTGTACGGCTTGCCGAAGAAGAAGCCGAGCTGCTCGGTGCCGTTCGTCTCCGCCTGCAGCAGGTTGTCGAGCGTGAAACCGAGCTCGCTCGCGAGCTGCTTCATGTCGATGTGGCCGCTGTCGATCAGCTCGCCGCCGTGCTCGTAGATCTGCCCTTCGGCGAACTCGCCGCGGCCTGTCCAGCAGCGGCCCCCGATCCGCCCCGACCCCTCGAACACCTGCGCGGCGAGACCCGCCTGCTGCAGCCGGTAGGCGCACGCAGCCCCGCGAGGCCCGCGCCCACGACGACGACGCGCGTGCCGGGCGGCGGCCCTGTCCTTGCGAAGGCGGGCCGCGCGAAGAGCGCTGCGCCTGCGACGGCCGCGCCCGCGCCCTTCAGGAACCCGCGCCGCGTCGTCAGCGCTGCTCGTCTGCGATCCGTGCCACGGCCTCCTCGACCGCGCCGGCCAGTGGTGTGCGCGCCAACCCCGTCCTCCTCGTCTCGATTTCTGATCATTGACTCTGCGGGATCGGCGGTCGCCGCGCAACCTCCTCGGGCCAGGCGAGCACGGCGAAGAGCGCGACGAGCGTCAGGTTGCGCGCGAGCACGACGCCGGCGTCGTGGAAGGTGCCGACGTAGTCGAAGTACGCGTCGGGGAACCACACCTGGGTGAGGACGAGCGCGAGCGTGAGCAGCGCTGTGGCGGCGAGGCCGCGCCGGCCGCGGACGAGCGGCACGAGCGGGATCAGCCAGAGCAGGAACTGCGGCGAGAGCACCTTCCCGAACGCCACGAACGCGCACACACACGCGGCCGAGTAGCGCAGAAGCCGATCTGCCGTCACCGGCCCGCGCGCGAACGAGACCCAGAGCGCGACCAGCGCGGCGACCTGCACGAGGGCGAACAGCGCGCCGACCGCGCCGTGCCCGGCGACGTTCTGCGAGCCGTGCGTCGTGATCACGCGCGGATGGCCGAAGGTGGTGAAGAACGACGCGCCCAGGCTCTCGATCTGCAGCGGCCGCGAGCCCTGCCCGCTGATGCTGTGCCACAGCCCGTGCGGCGCAATCAACGCAAACGGGACAAACGCGATCGCCGCGACCGCCAGGCCGACGAGCGCTGCGCGGATGCGACCCGCGCGGTACGACCAGACGAGGGCGAGCGGCACGAGCACGAGCGGCCAGAGCTTCGCCGCGAACGCCGCGCCGAGGAGCCCCCAGCCGAGCCTGTGCCGGCCGCGCGAGCAGCGCAGCGAGCGCCGCGACAGTGAGCAGTGCGGGCCAGAGGTCGAAGCGCGAGAGGATCAGCGAGCCGGCGAGCAGCGGCGCGAACGCGACGTAGAAGCGCCGCCTCGACGCGGATCGCCGTCACGACCGCGACGAGCGCGACGCCGCAGACCGCCATCTGCCACGCGAACGCGCGTCGGCGTAGTCGCCGAAGAACGCGGGCACGAGGAATGCGGCGATCGCCCCGGGCGGGTACTCGACCGCGAAGTCGCGGTAGGGCACGAGGCCGCGATGCAGGATCGGTCGCCGTAACGCTCGTACGTCGGCCAGTCGACGAGCTGGTGCGCGCGACCAGAAGTCGAGGTGCACGAGCCCCCAGCAGAGCGAGGAAGAGCGCCGCACGCGCCGCGGCCGCGAGCTCAGGCCGCGGCGAGCGGCTAGCGACTTCGGCGGGAGCGTCGTCGACCGGGCGCCCCGGGAGCGGCGCGATCAGCGCGAGCGCGACGAACGGGAAGAACCACGGCAGGTAGAGGTAGAACCAGTGGGTCAGCACGAGCTCGAATCCGATCAGCATCGCGCCGGTGAGCGCGGCCATGCGGAGCGGCGAGCGGCGGCGCGGGAAGCAACGCGAGCCGCGAGCGCGCCGCGACGACGAGCAGCATCTGCAGCACGCGCTGCACGAGGTGGAGGTCGGGCAGCCCTTGGCGTGGTACTGGCCCCAGTCCCAGAGCGAGAACGGCGAGTCGCGTCCGATCTGGAAGCCGACCGTCCGGTCGAAGAAGACGCGCGCCGCGTGCAGCGGCGACGGCTCGAGGAGGAGCACGAAGAAGACGGCCGCCGTCGCGACGAGGAACCCGAGCAGCGGCCGCTCCGACCTTGCGCGGCCGCAGCGCATCCGGGTACCCGGACCAGAGCGGCAGCAGGAGCAGCGACGCGAACTTCGTCCAGCCCGAGAGCGCGACGAACGCGCCGCGGCCGAAGTCGCTCGTGAGCACGAGGAAGCCCCAGATGAGCAGCGCGGGCGCGATCGAGTCGTTGGTGTTCGAGCTCGACGCGTACTGCGTGAACGGCCATGCCGCCCACGCGAACGCGCGGCGGCCGCAAGTCGCGGCCCTCCGAAGCGCCGCCCGACGAGCGCGAGCCCGAACAGCGCCAGCAGGTCGAACAGGATCGACGTGAAGTGGACCGACGGGCAGCGGGTCCCACTTGTGCGATCCAGCCGAAGATCTCGTAGCCGGGGATGTAGGCGAGGTACGACACCGGCCCGTACGTGTCGCCGAGCGGGTTCGCGGTCTCGCACTTGCCGTTCGTCTGGATGCGGTCGCGCACCTCTCCGGAGCTGTCGGCGGGCCCGCACTTGGGTCGGGGATCCTCGACAGGAAAGTGCCCGTACGGGCTCTCGCCGTTGGCGATCCGGTCGGCGCCGATCACACCCGAGTAGCCGACGTCGATCACGTTCGACGAGCGCCAGTTCAGCCCGACGCGGAAGCCGGCCAGGAAGACGGTCGCCGAAGCGAGCACCCACACCGGCCACACGGCCTCGCCGCGCGGGCCCCGGTCACCGCGCGCGACCCAGATACAGCGCACGAGCAGCCAGATGAGCGGCGGGTACGCGAGCGGCATCGCCGCGAAGATGTTGCCGCGGTTGAAAAACCACAACGAGACCGAGAGTGAGAGGAGCGCGAGCAGGTCCGCGTTGCGAATCGAGAACGGTCGCCGCCAGTCGACGAGCCCGAGCAGGAAGATCGCGCACAGCCCGAGCCACACGCTGTAGCTGTTGATCTTCGTGCCGCCGAACGCGCCCTTGTAGCCGCGCGCCATCTTCCACGCGACCTGCGGCCCGGTCCAGGCCTCGACGATCGAGCCGGTCGCGTCGTCGACCTTGCCGGTCGCGATCTCGCCTGCGCGTCCCGACCAGATGTTCACGTTCCAGACGCCCTGGTCGAACGTCGCGTCGGTCGTCGGGTTCCGGGGATAGCGCTTCAGCCAGTCGGCGACCTTCGGGTACGCCATGAACAGCTTGATCGACTGGTTCTTCGTCGCGCGCGGCTTCGACTGCGCGTCGCCGACGTGGTCGTCAGCGGGTTCGGGACGGTGGTCGTCGTCGTCGCGGCGTGCGCCGCCGGGACGAGCGCGACGGCGAGCGCGGCGACGTAGAACAGCCTCAATGTCTGAACGACCAGAGCTTGTTGCCGAGGAAGTTGAGCGGAGTCACGAGGATGATCGCGAGCGCCTGCGAGACCAGTTTGCCCAGTCCCATCAGGTCGAGGAAGATCGCGAGCCACAGCTGGTTGACGATGAACGCGCCGAGCGACACGGCGTAGAAGCGGGCGCCCTGGAGCGCGAAGCTTCCCTTCTGCCCTGCGAACGTCCAGTGCCGGTTCCACCAGTAGTTGCTGGCCGCGGACACGACGAACGACACGGCGGCGGCCCGGTGCGCGCCGATCCCCAGGATCGCCTGGTAGACGGCCAGGTTGATGATGAAGCCGCTCGCACCGACCACGCCGAACTTGACCAGCTGAACCCAGTTGTGGCGTTGACGGAGCGCCGACGCCGCGCGGGCCGATACGGACACGGCGCGAGGCTACCGGTAGGCGGCGCGTTCAGGCCGCACTGAGCGCCTCGTGGAGGCCGCCGTCCGCGTCGAGCCACGGCTGCTCGTAGCCCGCGTCGGCGAGCCGTCGGGTCCGCAGCCGGTAGTAGTCGAGGTCGCGCTCGTCGATCAGCGTCAGCGCGGACTCGATCGCGATCTCGTCGGCGCGCACGCGCGCCACCGCGAGCGGCAGGAAGCGCCGCGCGCCGTCGCCGCAGTGGATCTCGAAGCCGACCACGCGGTTGGACGAGAGGTCGAGGCGCGCATCGACCGGACGGCCGAGCTCGATGCCGTGCATCCGGACGGGCAGCGCCAGCACCTCCGACAGCGGACGCCGCTCCATGACGGCCGGGTCATCCCCCGTCACTCTCCCGGCAAACCGCCGACGAGCGGCACGAAGCGCACGGAGGTGAGAAACCGCGTTCGCGGCCCGGCCGAGGTGCGCGTGACGGAAACGAGGCTCTCCTCGATCGGCAGCACGATGCGCCCGCCGGGCGCGAGCTGCTCGTACAGAGCCTGCGGCAGCTCGGTGGCCGAGGCGGCGACGGCGATCGCGTCGAACGGCGCGCACTCCGGTAGGCCGAGTGTCCCGTCGCCGACGCGCACGTCGACGTCGTAGCCCGCCTCCTCGAGGTTGCGCCGTGCCTGCTCGGCGAGCTCCGCGATTCGCTCGATCGAGACGACCTTCGCGCCGAGCTCGGCGAGCACGGCCGCCTGGTAGCCGGAGCCGGTGCCGACGTCGAGCACGCGCTCGCCGCCCTGCAGCAGGAGCGCCTGGCAGATGAGCGCCACGATGAACGGCTGCGAGATCGTCTGCCCGTGCGGGAGTGCGAGCGCTGCGTCCGCGTACGCGTCGCCGCGCGCCTCGGCCGGCACGAAGCGCTCGCGCGGGACGCTCGCCATCGCGTGGAGCACGCGCTCGTCGTGGATGCCGCGCCGCTCGAGCTGGCGCGCGATCCACCTAGGCGGCACGGCGAACCGCGACGCCGAAGTGCTCGGCGACGGCGCCCTTGACGCCGGTGATCGACGCGGGCGGCGTCCCGAGCCCGACCGTCAGCATCGGCACCTCGGAGTCGGCACGCTCGAGCGAGCCGTGGCTGCCGCCGCCGAGGTGGTGGCTGCCGGCGAGGTCGAGGAACTCCCACCCCGGCGCCGCGGAGACGAGCACCTCGCCGGCGTTCGGGTTGCGCAGCGCGGCCGCGGCACGTGCGCGTCCGTCCGGCACCGCGTCGAGAAGCGCCTCGTCCTCGTCGCCGTCGCGGCGCACGACGATACGGCCGTCCTCCTCGAAGACGACGATGCCGGCGGCGGGCTGCTCGTCGAGTCTCTCGGCGACCGCCCGGGGCGTATCGGTGTAGACCATCGCGGCGCGGTTCGACGCGGTCACGAGATCGTCACCTGCGTCGAGACGCGCGACGTTCTCGACGAGCGACTGGCCGTGGTCGCTCAAGAGCACGACCGCGTACCGCTCGAGGAACGCGTCGGGGCCGCCGGCGGCGTCCATCAGCTCCGAGATCGCCGCGTCGGTGCGCGCGAGCGCCTCGTGCGCGCTGTCGGGACCGTGCGCATGCGACGCATAGTCGTAGTCGGGCAGGTAGTAGACGAGCGCGTCGAAGCCGTCGCGCGTCACGAGCCAGCGGCCGACCGACGCGGCGTATGCGTCGATCGAGCCGAGCGCGCGGTTGCGGATCGCCATCGGCGCGCCGGTGCGGTCGCTCTCGTAGAGCGAGTAGAAGAAGAACCGCTTCGGCCCGTTCACCGCGGGCACGCCGGGGATCGTCGGCAGGTGGCGGTGCGTGCCGCGGTAGGTCGTGATGTTGATCGCCGCGGTTGTCAGCCCGGCGGACTCGAGCGCCTCGTGAATCGTCTCCGCGTCGCGCGAGAGGTGCTTCGCGTTCAGGTCGATGATCGTGTCCCGCAGCGAGCGCGCCAGCCCTGCGGCGCGAACTGCGCCGAACGACGAGCCGTACTCGATGATCCGCTGCTCGCCGCGATGCCACCACACGAGGTGCGGGATCTGGTGCACGTCGGGGTACGCGCCGGTCGAGATCGAGGCGAGGCAGACCGGCGTCAGCGAGGGGAAGACGGAGGCCGCGCGGCGGTACTCGCCGTGCTCGGCGAGGAAGCGGATCGCGGGCGTGTCCGCCGCCTCGAACATCGACGGCGTGAGGCCGTCGATCACGATCACGACGACCGGTTTCGGCACCAGCCCTTCAGTCCTTTGCGAGCGAGCGCAGGCCGGCATGCCGGTCCGGCGCGCGGCGGCGCAGGCGCAGGCCGAGCACGGGCACCGCGATCGCCTCGAGGTAGCCGACGACGGGCACGAACGCGAGCGCGGCGACGACGAGCGACGCGAGCCCGAGCAGCGCCGCGGTCCCGCCGCGCGTGCCGCCGCGGCGGAGCGTGCCGGAGACGAGCGGCGCCGAGCCGAGCGAGCCGCAGATCGCGCCGACGATCCCGCCGACGGCCTCGTCCCACTGCCAGAACGCGAGGCCGATCGCGGCCGCGACCACGGCGGCGACGACGAGCGCGACCGGCGCGCGGCGCAGCACAGCGGTGGCGGCGATCCCGAGCGCCGTGCCCAGGCCGACGAGGATGCCGATCGTGTACCAGTCGCCCATCGGGCGCCGAGTGTAGCGCCGCCTCTGGCGACGGCCGCGCGGTGGGCATCGGCCGAGCAGATGCCGCGGCGCACCTGCCGCCCGAGCCCGCGCCCGTTCTCCGCTAGCCCTGCAGCCGCGCGATCAGCGCAAGCGTGAACGCCGCCGCGCGGGCGCCGTCGACGACGCGGTGATCGAACGTCACGCTCACGTTGCCGATGTTGCGCGCCACGATCTCTCCGTCGCGCACGACCGGGCGCGGCCCGATGCGGTGGATGCCGAGGATCGCCACCTCTGGATGGTTGATGAGCGGCGTGACGAGGAGGCCGCCGAGCTTGCCGGCGCTCGTGACGGTGAACGTCGAGCCGCGCAGCTCCTCGGGCGCGAGGTTGCCGCCGCGCGCCTTCTCTGCGAGCTCGTCGACCGCGGTGCGCAGCTCGTCGACCGTGCGCGAATCGCAGTCGCGGACGACCGGCACGACGAGCCCCTGATCGGTCTGCACCGCGATCCCGAAGTCGTAACGGTCGAGGTAGACGATCTCGTCGCCCTCGAGCCGCGCGTTCAGCTCGGGGTACTCGCGCAGGGTCTCCGCCGTCGCCTCGAGCACGATCGGCAGCAGCAGCCCCAGGTCGACGTTCGAGAAGTCGCACTCCTCGACGAACGTGACCGCCGGCACCTCCCGGTGCGCGCGCGTCAGGTGCTCGACGATCTGACGCCGGACCCCGCGCACCTTCTCGCGCCGGCCCTCCGAACTTTGTGATGAGTCATCACTAGCTCCGGCGGCGGCCCGCACGTCGGCCTCGGTGATGCGCCCGGCGGGACCGGTCCCCTCGAGCGACGCGAGGTCGACGCCGAGCTCGGCGGCGATCTTGCGCACGAGCGGGGTCGCCTGCACCCTTTCGACAGGGCTCGAAGGGGGGTCGTTGTGTAGCTGTACAGCTACAGCACCTTGTGCCGCCGACGGCTCAGCGGAGCCGTTCTCGTCGCCGATGACCACGAGGACGGTGCCGACAGGGACGATGTCCCCTTCGGCCACGAGGATGCGCGCGACGACACCGGCCGCTGGGGACGGGATCTCGACCGTCGTCTTGTCGGTCTGGATCTCCACCAGGGGCGCGTCCTCCGCGATCTCGTCGCCTTCGGCCACGAGCCAGCGGGCGACCTCCCCCTCGGTCAGGCCCTCGCCGAGGTCCGGGAGCTTGAACTCGTACGCCATCGGCGGCGGAGGTTACCTGCGGGGCCGTCCGATCCAGGCGTCGCGCGGCGCGATCAGGACGCGCAGGCCCTCACCGGCGCGCCAGAGCGACACCGCCTGCTCGGTCCCGTCGAGCACGGGCGCGACGTCGCGAGGGACGTAGCCCAGCCTGCAGCGTGCGCACCTCGTTCCACACGGCGACGGCGTTCGGGTCGTGCTCGTTCTGCGGCTCCGGGACGAGCGCGAGGCGCGCGCCCGGGTCGAACGACGAGTCCGCGACCGCCTCGGGGCGGAACGAGACGCCGGCGACGGCGATCACGCGGATGCGCTCGTCCTCCCACGACACGCGGGTCGCCCGTCGCCGCGTCACGCAGGTGGTAGCCCGCGCCCCGCCGGTCGCGCTCGAGCCACAGCCGCAGCCGCCCGGTCACGACGGTGTACTCACGACCAGGCGTCGTCGCGCAACACCGCGTGCACGCCGAGCTGCCCGTTCACTACCTGCGTCACGCGCAGGTCGACGACGACGCTCGCGAGCGCGAGCGCGTCGTCGGGCGAGAGCCCGTGCGTGCGCACCATCAGCGCGATCATCCCGTCGACGGCCTTCTTCGCGGCGCGGCCGAGATGGTCGTCGAAGCCGAACGTCAGCCACGCGCCGTCGATGCGCGCGCACGGCCAGTCGAGCGGCAGGTCGTCGTGCAGGTCGAGCGTCAGCTGGGCCGAGGTCGGGCACTCGATCGCGGTGCCGCTCACCTCGCCGTCGCCCTGCGCGCCGTGGCCGTCGCCGGCCGAGAACAGCGCGCCGTCGACCGGGATCGGCAGGAAGAGCGTCGTGCCGGCGACGAGCTCCTTGCAGTCGATGTTGCCGCCCTGCGGCCGCGGCGGGATCGTCGAGTGCACGCCGTGCCCGGCCGGCGGCATGCCCATCACGCCGAGGAACGGGCGCGACCCGACGACGTGGCCCGTCGAGCGCGCGCCGAGCGCCGCCCTCGAGGCTCCCAGTCGATCCTGTGCGGCTCCTCGGTAGCGTGACGCCCCACGGCCCGGGCGCCACCTCGTCGACGTGCACGCGAGCGTCTGCCCCGCGCGCGCGCCGCGCACCTCGATCGGCCCGGCGAGCGCGTGGCCGTCGTCCTCGGGCGAGGTGCGCGGCTCGAAGTGGTGAGTCGTCCTCGAGCTCCCAGCCCGCGTTCGGCGTCGAGAAGCGCACCGAGTCGCCCGGGTCGATCGTCAGCACCGGCGGCAGGTCGCGCGAGAAGTGGCCGTGCAGCGTGCGCCGCTCGAGCGGAAGCTCGTGGATCACTGCACGAGCGTACGCACCGCCGCGTCACGCGCTCGACCGAGGGCATGTACGCGTCCTCGATCGACCAGTACGGGTACGGCACGTCGTAGCCGGTGACGCGCAGCACCGGCCCCTGCAGGTCGAAGATCGCGCGCTCGGCGATCAGCGCGGCGAGCTCGGCGCCGAAGCCTGCGGTGCGCGGGGCCTCGTGCACGATCACGACGCGCCCGGTCTTCGCGACCGAGGCGAGGATCGCCTCCTCGTCGAGCGGGCGGAGCGAGCGGATGTCGATCACCTCGCACGAAACGTCGAGCGCGTCGGCTGCGCGCTCGCACACGGGCACCATCGCGCCGTACGCGATCAGGGTCACGTCGGTGCCTTCGCGCGCGATGCGCGCCTTGCCGAGCGGCACGACGTGCTCGCCCTCCGGCACCTCGCCGCGCGCGGTGCGGTAGACGAGCTTCGGCTCGAAGATCACGACCGGATCGGGGTCGCGGATCGCGGCCGCGAGCAGTCCCTTCGCGTCGGCGGGCGTCGACGGGATCGCGACCTTGATCCCCGGCGTGTGCACGTAGTACGCCTCGGGCGAGTCGTCGTGCAGCTCCGGCGCGCGCACGCCGCCCCCGTACGGCATGCGGATCGTGAGCGGGAACTGCATCCGACCGCCGGTGCGCCAGTGATAGCGGCCGACATGCGTGATCAGCTGGTCGAGGCACGGGTACGAGAACGCGTCGTACTGCATCTCGACGACCGGGCGCCAGCCGGCCATGCAGAGACCGACGGCGCCGCCGAGCAGGCCTGCCTCGGCGAGCGGCGTGTCGACGCAGCGGTCTGGCCCGAAGCGGTCGCGCAGCCCCGCGGTCGCGCGGAAGACGCCGCCCGAGCGGCCGACGTCCTCGCCGAGCACCATCACGTTGTCGTCGCGCTCGAGCTCCGTGTGCAGCGCGTCGTTGACCGCTTCGACCAGCGTGAGCTCAGCCACGGCGCAGGTTCCCCGGCGGGTCGACGTACGCGTGGCGGAAGAGCAGCTCAGGATCGGCGGGCGGCTCGGCCTCGGCGGCGGCGATTCCGGCGCGCATCAGGTCCTCGGCCTCGCGGCGCACCGCCTCCGCGCGCTCGTCGGTGAGCACGCCTGCGCTCTTCAGCACGGCCTCGTAGCGGCCGACGCACTCGCGCGCGCGCTCCTCCTCGACCCGCTCGAGATCGATGTACGCGCGCGGGTCGTCGGCCGTCGCGTGCGGCGCGGCGCGGTAGTGCACGGCCTCGATCAGCGTCGGGCCGCCACCGGAGCGCGCACGCTCGACCGCCTCGTGCGCTGCTCGGTAGACGGCGAGCACGTCGAGCCCGTCGACGCGCACGCCCGGGATGCCGTAGCCGACCGCCTTGTCGGCGAGCGAGTCGGCACGCGTCTGCGCCTCGATCGGCGTCGAGATCGCCCACTGGTTGTTGTTGCAGACGAACACCGCCGGCGCGTTCATGACCGCGGCGAGATTGACGCCCTCGTGGAACGCGCCCTCGCTCGTCGCGCCGTCGCCGAAGAACGCCATCGCGACCGCGCTGCTCGCCGCGCAGCTTCTTCCCCCACGCGAGTCCCGCCGCGTGCGGAACGTGCGTCGCGATCGGCACCGCGATCGACGCGACGTTCCAGTCGGCCGGGTTCCACCAGCCGGACGGATGGCCGCGCCACCATTGCAGGATCGTCTCGACCGGCATGCCGCGTACGAGCCCGATCGCGGACTCGCGGTACGACGGGAAGATCCAGTCGTCGTCGGTGAGCGCGAACGTCGCGCCGGCCTGGATCGCCTCGTGGTTCCAGAAGATCGCGTAGGTGCCGATCCGGCCCTGGCGGTGGTAGACGACCGAGCGCTCGTCGTACGTGCGCAGCAGGACCATGCGGCGATACAGCTCGAGGAGGTCGCTCTCGGTCAGTCCGTGGGTCACGAGCGCTTCGGTGGAGGCCATGCGCGGCGGAAGGCTAGCGAACGGTTCAGATGCCCCTACACCAGGACGGCGAGCGCGTCTCGGCGCGCCTCGAAGACGGCGTGGTCGGCGTCGCCGAGGTCCTCGCCGTCGGACTGCAGCGGCATCGGGCTGTCGCAGCGGACGACGATCCGGTCGAGGTCGTGACCGCGCAGGACGCGCGGATCGACGCGGTTGCCGCGCACGATCGCCGTCGCGATCCACGGCACGTCGCGGGCGCGGACGCGGGTCGGCGCGGCGAAGTCGAGGCCGCCCTCGAAGCGCGCGTCCGGCGTCACGCGCAGCGGGATCGAGCCCGCGTAGCTGTACGGGTCGCCGTTCGCGACCAGCACGAACGCCGCGCGCCCCACCCCTTCGATCTCGAGCTGCGGCTCCCAGCGCGCGCGCCGCGCGAGCAGCATCTTCGTCACCTCGCGGATGAATGCCGCGTCGCCGGGGCGCGCGCCGGCGGCGTCGCGGCCGAGCGCGTCGAGCCGCCGCACCGCCTCCGCGTCGAAGCCGATACCCGCCGCGAAGCTGAAGCGCCTGCCGTTGACGGCGCCGAGCGAGATGCGGCGCGTGCGGCCCTCGGCGACCGCTGCGGCGACGGCGCGCGCCGCGTGGACCGGGTCGCGCGACAGTCCGAGTGCGCGCGGGAAGACGCTCGTGCCGCCGCCGGGCAGGAAGCCGAACGGCGTCGTGCCGTCGGAGCCGTTCAGCGCCTCGTTGTACGTGCCGTCGCCCGAGAAGACGACGATCGCATCGACATTCGACGCGGACGCCTCGCGCACGAGCTCCGTCGCGTGCCCCGGCGCCTGCGTGAACTCCGTCGTCAGCTCGCCGCGCTCGCCGAGCACGCGCGAGACCTCCGTCACGCGCCGGCCGGTGACGTTCGTCGAGTAGGGGTTGACGATCAGGAGCGTGCGCTTCACGCTGCCGAGCATGCCACGGCGCACCGCACTGATCGTGGAGGTCCCCGAAGCCGAGCCGGCCGTGGGCGAGCTGCGCCTGCGGCACGACTGGTCGGCCGCGCGCGGCGTGCCCGCGCACATCACGATCTGTTTCCGTTCGCCGATCCCGACGACGTCGACGAGGACGCACTCGCCGGCTTCTTCGCGCGCTTCCGCCCGTTCGACTTCGTGCTCGACCGCATCGAGCGGTTCCAGGAGGGCGCGGTCTGGCTGCACCCGAGCCGTCGCTGCCGTTCGTCGACCTGATCGCGGCGGTCGAGCAGCGCTGGCCCGACTATCCGCCGTACGAGGGCATCCACGACGAGGTGATCCCGCACCTGACCGTGAGCGACACGCCGGTCGACGTCTACGTCGAGCTGCCGATCGCCGCTCGCGCGCACGAGGTGGTGCTGATCGAGGAGGACGAGGCGACCGAGCGCTGGTCGAGGCGCCGGGCCTTTCCACTCGGCGGCTGACGAGATCGGTCGGCGGGAGGCCGGCCCGCAGACGCCGGCCTCCCGTTTCCCCTGGCCGCGTGACCCTTACGGCAGCAGGAAGTCCATCGCAGGCGTGGAGTCCAGCGTGTAGAGGAAGGACTGCGTGTCCTGCGTCACGCCGGTCGTGTTTGCGAACGAGAACGCGGTGCCGTCGTAGAGGCGCGACCCTTTCGCAGCAGGCTGCTCGAGCGGGCGGCCGTTCGCGTCGGCTCCGGAGAGCTGCCGCAGGACGGTCGCCGGGACGGTCAGCGTGATCGTGCCGGCCGCCTGGTCGACCCTCCCCGCCACCGGCTGCGTGCCGGGGTAGACGACACACTTCTCGCCCTGCGCGTTCGTCACGCCGGCGCACGGCGTGCCGCCGGTGGCGTAGCCGTTGTAGCCGAACGTGAAGCCGGAGACCGGGTTCCAGCGGGCGCTCACGGCCGCGTCCTGGTAGCCGTTCGCGAAGCGCCACACCCAGAGGAGCGACTGGCCGCCGGTGTCGGCGAGCGCCTGCGTGAGCGCCGCGGTCGACAGGTCGGCGACGCCGAGCGTGACGGTGAAGCCGCCGGTCACGGCGTCAGGCCCGACCGCCGTCGACGTGAAGTCGGCCGCCGCCTCGTTCTTCGTCGGCGGATCGGGCGGCTCGACGGCGGGCGCGGTGAGCGAGTAGCTCGAGAGCGCGTCGCCGGTCGGGTCGTTCGACGACG
>CAWJZQ010000020.1:0-5139 GCA_963847415.1 uncultured Thermoleophilia bacterium
CTCCCGACGACGCGCGCCTACGTCGAGAACGTCCTCGCCGGCCGCAAGATCCCGAACACCGTCGACGGCGACATCGAGGTCGGGATCCTCTACCTGCGGCACCTCCTGGAGGCCTTCAACGGCAACGAGCACCTCGCGCTCGCCGGGTGGTACCAGGGCGAGCGCGCGGTCAAGGCGAGCGGGCTCTACAAGGTGACGAAGCCGTTCGTCGCGAACGTCCTGGCGCTGCGCGGCCGGATGTAACGTTCGAGCCATGCGGCTCGCGGCACTCACCCTGCTCACAGGGCTCGTCCTCGTCGCGGCAGCGGCGGCCGCGCCGAAGCCCATTCCCGGCATCCGCTCGCCGTCCGGGGCGATCAAATGCCTCTACATCCCACGCTTCGGCGCGACCGGCCGGCCCGAGTTGCTCTGCATGGTCACCCGCGCCGCCTACGCCGCGCGCCTGCAGAAGAGCTGCTCGCGTGGCAAGGCCGGGCTCGACTGGCACGGCTTCGAGCTCCCGACCGCGGGCAAGGCCACCGTCGTCTGTTCCGGCGGCGTGCTCTACGACCCGAGCACCCAGCGCCCGACGTACGCGCTGCTCCGCTACGGCCGCACGTGGAAGCACGGCGCTTATACGTGCGTCTCGCGCGTCACCGGCATCACGTGCACGAATTCGGCGAGGCACGGGCTCTTCGTCTCGCGCCTGTCGTACAGGATCTTCTAGTGCGCCTGCTCGCCCTCTCGCTGGTGCTCGCGTTGGCCGCCGGGAGCGCGGCGGCTGCGCGCCTCCCGGGCGTGCAGACGCCGACGCGCAACATCAAATGCTTCTACGTACCTGTCCGGCCGACCGCGCACGGGAACCTGCTCTGCGACATCAAGCGCTCGAGCTACGCGCGGCGGCTGCAGCGACACTGCATCTCGCCGCCGACGGGGCTCGACTGGCACGGCTTCCAGCTGTCCGAGACGCGCAAGGGCGAGGTCCTCTGCGCGGGCGGGATCATGTACGACGGTCGCGACAAGCCGACGTTCGTCACGCTCCGCTACGGCCGCACATGGCGCCACAAGGGGTTCACGTGCGTCTCGCGCTTCACCGGCCTCACGTGCACGAACCGCGCGGGGCACGGGCTGTTCCTCTCGCGGGAGTCGTATCGCGTCTTCTAGCTCCCGGCGACCCGCCGCGACCTGGTACTGACGATTCTGTGCGCGTGTCTGACACGGGCCCTGTCCTGTCGAGCCCACGGCGCGGATCGCCTCGTGAAGCGGATCTGCTCCGCGGTGGAACGTGCGGCACAGCTGCGTCCCTCTTCCGCGACGCTTTCGTGCGCGTGTCTGACACCGGACTTCGCGACCGCGGACGAGTCTGCACGCAACCTGTTTCTGCGAACCAGGTTCTACGTCTGCTCGAGCGCGAGCAGGTCGTCGACGGTCTCGCGCCGCCGGATCAGCCGCGCGTCTCCGTCGGCGACGAGCACGGCCGGCGGTCGCGGCACCGCGTTGTACGTCGACGACATCGAGAGCGTGTACGCGCCCGTCACCGGCACGGCGAGCACGTCGCCGCGGCGCGGCTCCGGCAGCTCGACACGCTCGATCAGCACGTCGCCGGACTCACAGTGCTTGCCCGCGACCGCGAATCGCCGCGGTTGTCGTCTCGTCAATGCGGTTCGCGAGGAACGCCGTGTAGCGCGCGCTGTACATCGCCGGCCGCGGGTTGTCCGACATGCCGCCGTCGATCGTCACGTACGTCCTCGCCGCGCTGGCGCGCTTCACGCCTCCGACGGTGTAGAGCGTCACACCCGCGCGTGAGACGAGCGAGCGGCCCGGCTCGAAGATCAGCTGCGGATCGGGCAGACCCTGAAGCGGCCAGGTGCGCTGCAGCTCGCCGAGCAGCCCGCCGACGAATTCCTGGATCGTGAACGACGGGTCCTCCGGCACGTGGCGCGCCCCGAGCCCGCCGCCGAGATCGACGATCTTCGGCGTCCAGCCGAGCTCCGCCCGCAGCCGCACCGCGAAGCTCGAGATCCAGTCGACCGTCATCAGCGACGCGCCGAAGTGCATCAGCTGCGAGCCGACGTGCACGTGCAGGCCCTCGCACTCGGGCAGGCGCCTGATCGCCTCGACCGCGTCGTCGGGCGGGAGGCCGAACTTCGACCCGTGGTGCGCGGTCTTCACCGCCTCGTGCGTGTCGGCCTCGATCCCCGGGGTGACGCGCACGAGACACCGCTTCGCGCCGATCGAGCGTGCACGCTCCAGCTCCTCGAGCGAGTCGAGCACGATCAGCGCGCCCGCCTCGGCGGTGCGCCGGAGCAGCTCGTCCTCCTTGTTGTTCCCGTGCACGACGAGCTGGTCGCCGGCGATTCCCGCGCGCTGCGCAAACTCGAGCTCGCCGACCGTCGAGACGTCCGCGCCGAGCCCCTCCTCGGCGAGGATCTGCAGCACGGCGACCGACGGGAACGCCTTCGTCCCGTAGACGACCAGGGCGCCCGGCGCCGCCTCCCGATAGGCGCGGGCCTGCCCGCGCAGCGTCGCCTCGTCGTAGACGACGACCGGCGTTCCGAACCGGCGCGCGAGCTCGCTCGCCCGGACGCCGCCGATCGCGAGCTCGCCGTCGTCCACGCGCGCGCTGTCCGGAAGAAGGTCGCTGACCACGCAGGCATTCTGCGCATGCCGATGCTCGTAGCGCTCGCCGACCTGGCCTTTCGCCGCGCCCGCTGGATCGCCGCCGGCGGCCTCGTCGTGGCGGTCGCCGCGGCCCTCTTCGGCGCCTCGACACCGTCGCTGCTCGAGTCGAGCGACAACGACTTCCAGAACAGCGGCTCGGAGAGCTTCCGGACGCTCGACTTGCTCTCGCGCCGCACGCACGTCCTGCCCGGGCCGTCGCTCGTCGTGGTCGCGCCGGCGGGGCAGGCGGCCGGTGCGCTCGAGACGCTGCGGCGCGATCGCTCGGTGGCCCGCGCCCAGCGGCTCGCGGTCTCGCGCGACCGGCGCCTCGTGCTCGTCGGAGCGTGGTTCCGCACGCGCGGTCCCGCCGAGGCGCCCAACGTGTCGCAGCTCGCACGGACGCTGCCCGGCCTCGCCGGCGGCTCGAGCCTCGCGAACGAGCAGGTCGGCAAGCAGACCGAGCGCGACCTCGTGCGCGCGGAGACGCTCGCGTTCCCGCTTCTGCTCCTGCTCACGCTCTGGGTGTTCCGGGGCCTCGTCGCGGCCCTGCTGCCGGTCGCGGCCGGCCTGCTCGCGCTGCTCATGACGCTCGCGCTGCTGCGGCTCGTCGACGACGTGCGCCCGATCTCGGTCTTTGCGCTGAACCTCGTCACCGGTGCAGCGATCGGGCTCGCGATCGACTACAGCCTGCTGCTCGTCACGCGCTTCCGCGAGGAGCTCGCGCGGCACGGCCCGGGTCGAACGGCGCTGCGCGCGACGCTGACGACGGCGGGACGCACCGTGGCGTTCAGCGCGCTGACCGTCGCCGCCGCGTTCGCGTCGCTGCTCGTCTTCCCGCTGCCGTACCTGCGCTCGATGGCGATCGGCGGCGTGCTCGTCGCGCCGCTCGCGGGGCTCGTCGCTCTTCTGCTGCTGCCGGCGCTCTTCGCGCTCCTCGGTGAGCGCGTGAACGCGCTCGCTCCGCGCCGCTGGCAGCGCGCGGCCGAGCGCGCCGCTCGTCCCGACGAGCACGGCTCGTGGTACCGCTTCGCGCACTTTGTGATGCGCCGGGCGCCGTTCGTCGCCGTCGGCTCGGCGACGCTGCTCGTCGTGCTCGGGCTCCCGTTCCTCGGCGTCCGCTTCGTCGGCGTCGACGCGTCCGTGCTGCCGGCGAGCTCCAGCGCACGGCAGGTCGACGACGTGCTCCGCGCGCGCTTCGCGCCCGGGCTCGACGCGCAGCTGCACGTGCTCGTGAGCGGCGCATCGCCGCGCCTGCCGAGGTTGCCGGCGTCGCCGCCGTCGCGAAACCGGAGCGGATCGGGCCGCGGCTCTGGTCGGTCGACGTCGTCCCGCGCTCCGGCGCGATGACCGAGCAGACGAAGCAGCTCGTGCGCAGCCTGCGCGAGTTGCCCGGCGTCGCCGTCACCGGCAGGACGGCGTGGTACCTCGACACGGCCGCCACGTTGC
Source organism: uncultured Thermoleophilia bacterium (assembly GCA_963847415.1). Classification (GTDB taxonomy): domain Bacteria; phylum Actinomycetota; class Thermoleophilia; order Gaiellales; family Gaiellaceae; genus PALSA-600. The sequence continues at coordinate 4,087 of CAWJZQ010000020.1, forward strand.
GGCACGGCTGCCGCTCGCGCTTGCGGTGCTCGGGCTGACGACGTTCGCGCTCCTCTTCGTCGTCACCGGCTCGCTCGTGCTGCCGCTGAAGGCGCTCGTGATGAACGTGCTCGGCTTGACGGCCGCGTTCGGGATCCTCGTGCTCGTCTTCCAGGACGGCCGGCTCGAGTCGCTGCTCGACTACCGCAGCCAGAACGCGCTCGAGCTGACGCAGCCGGTGCTGCTGTTCGCGATCGCCTTCGGCCTCGCGACGGACTACGGCGTCTTCCTGTTCTCGCGGATCAGGGAGGCGCACGACGCGGGCCTCCCGAACCGCGAGGCCGTCGCGCTCGGGCTCGAGCGCACCGGCCGGGTGATCACCGCCGCGGCGCTCCTCTTCTGCGTCGCGGTCGGCGCCTTCGCCACCTCGGGGATCCTGATCGTCAAGGAGCTCGGCATCGGGATCGCCGTCGCCGTCGCGATCGACGCCACGCTCGTCCGGGCGCTCCTCGTGCCCAGCCTCATGGCTCTGCTCGGCGACTGGAACTGGTGGCGCCTGGCCCATTGCGCCGGTTTCGGCGCTAACATGGATCTCCGATGGAGCTGCTGCTTCCATAGCGCAGGGAGCACCGCGGCCGGACGCCGCGTCGACCTCCCACGGCCTCTCGCATGAGAGGCTTTTTCGTCTTTAGGAGCCGATGTGAAGGACTACGACGCACACGCAATCGAGAGCAAGTGGCAATCGGTGTGGGACGCCGAGCAGTCCTTCCACGTCGACAACACGACCGGCGGCGAGCCGAAGTTCTACATGCTCGAGATGCTCCCGTACCCGTCCGGCAGCCTGCACATGGGGCACGTCCTCAACTACACGCTGGGCGACGTCGTCACGCACTTCAAGCGGCGCAACGGGTTCAAGGTGCTGCGCCCGATGGGCTTCGACTCCTTCGGGCTTCCCGCGGAGAACGCCGCGATCAAGGACGGCGGCCATCCGATGGAGATCACCGAGCGCAACATGGAGGCGATCCGCGTCCAGATGCGCCGCATGGGGTGGGCGATCGACTGGCAGCGCGAGGT
>CAWJZQ010000021.1:0-63682 GCA_963847415.1 uncultured Thermoleophilia bacterium
GGGCGAGCCGCGACTTGCCGATGCCGGCCGGTCCGAGCACGGTGATCAGGTAGGAGGTGTGGCCGCGCGCCGCGCGGTCGAAGGCATGACGGAGCTGTGCGAGCTCCCACTCGCGGCCGACGAGCGGTGCGTCCAGCCGCCGCGGCACGATCGCGACCACGGCGCGCACGTCGACGAGCCTCCAGGCGAGGTCCGGGCGGTCGCCGTTCTCGAGCTCCCCGGCCCGCTCCACTTCGACCGCCTCGCGCAGCGTGCTGCGCGTCGAGTTGGCGAGCAGAACCTCGTCCGGGCCGGCGGCGCGCGCGAGCCGCGCGGCGACGCCGAACACCTCGCCGGTGGCCGTGGTCGTGTCGGTCGGGTCGACGAGCGTCTTGCCGGTCGCGACCCCGATCCGAAGCTGGTAGCGCACGCCCCAGTCGCGCTCCAGCGCCGCGTTCAGCTCGGCGACGGCGTCCCGGATCGCGAGCGCCGCGCGCGCCGCGCGCAGCGGGTCGTCCTCGGCGAGCGTCGGGAGGCCGAAGACCGCGACGAACGTCACCGCGCCCGCCTGCGAGACGGTGCCGCCGTGAGCGGTCACAGGGCCGGAAAGGCAGCCCTCGAGGCGCGCCGCGAGGCCGATCAACGCCTCGGGATCGAGCTCACGCCCCTGCCGCGCCAGGTCTGCGTGCAGCACGGTCAGCGTCTTGCGCACCGCGCGCGGCTCGGTCACGGCCGGGTCGACGAACTCGAGGTCGAGCGCCGGGTCCTGGATCAGGATCGCCTGCTCGAGCCGCTGCAGCGCGGGGCTCGGCTCGAGCCCGACCTCGTCCCGCAGATAGGCACGCGCCGCCTGGTAGGCGGCGAGTGCGTCGGCCTGCCGGCCCGAGCGGTAGAGCGAGAGCATGAGCTGCATGCGCAGCGTCTCCCGCAGCGGGTACCGGCTGACGAGCGTCTCGAGCGTGCTCGTGAGCTCGCGGTGCCGGCCGAGAGCGAGAGCGGCGTCGATCGACGTCTCGGTCGCGGTCAGGCGCAGCTCCTCGAGCCGGGCGATCTCCGGCTGGGCGAACGTCTCCGGCGCCAGGTCGGCGAGCGGCGGGCCGCGCCAGAGCCCGTTCGCCTGGTCGATCAGCTGCTCCGCGACCTCCGGTAATCCGGCCGCGAGGGACTCGCGGGCACGGTCGACGAGCCGCTCGAAACGCGTCGCGTCGACCTGCTCGGGGTCGACCTGGAGCATGTAGCCGCCGGCGCGGGTCGCCAGAACCTCCGTCATGCCGCCCTTCCGGAGCTTGGAAACGGCGTTCTGGATCATCTTCGGCGCCGTGTTGGGCGCCGCCGGGCCCCAGAGCTCCTCGACGAGATCCTCGGTGCGGACGACATCATTCGCTCTTAGAAGCAGTAGGGCTAGGACCGAACGTTGTACGGCCCCGCGAATCGGAACGGGTTCGTTGGCGTGCCAGACCTCCAGCTCGCCGAGTGTCCGAAACTCCATTTCCCTAGATCTCCGTCCCGATTACCGGCGAGTGACCGCCGGATGGACAGTGCGCCCGATGATGCAATTGTGATCCGCGCAAGACGTTTCCCTCGCTCCCACTATCGCACCTCATTCCCTGGGTGTGGTAGCCGTGGCTAGCTGGGGACCCGCCGGAACCGCGCGGGCCACGATCCCCGGGTGGAAGTCATCGACGTCGGGAACAGGGCCGGGGCGCGCCGCAGTCGCCCGGCAGGGCGTGTCCCCGATGACGACGACACACGCAGGACTGACGGCAATTGGTCTTGCGGGACGCCTGGTCGACAGGGTGGGCGGCGAATCGGCCGCGAAACGCCGCCCACCGGTCGTTTCTCACCCGACGCGGTTTCCCCTCCGCGCCGAGGAGCCCCTCAAGGTCCTGATCGTCGAGGACCACCCGATCTTCACCGAGCTCCTGCTCCGCTCGTTCCATCGCCAGGACTGGCTCGAAGTGGTCGGCTGCGCGACGAACGGCCGCGACGGGGTCGTCCTGGCCGCCACGGCGAAGCCGGACGTCGTCCTGATGGACATCGAGATGCCGGTGATGGACGGAATCGAGGCGACGAGCCGGATTCTCGACCGCCTCTCGACGGTCGTCTTCGTCCTCACGGCCTCCGCCTCGGCTCAGCACCACGCACGGGCGCTCGCCGCCGGCGCGCGGGCAGTGCTCCCGAAGACGATCGACCCGGCGCTCCTGCTCGGGCACCTGCAGAACGTCTACCTCGAGGGCACCGGCGTCGACGGCCACGCCGTCCGCCGCGCCCACGTCCTGCATTAGACGCTAGCTCCCGCGAACCGGCTGCCGGGGCCGAGAGAAGTCCTGACCTCGATCTCACTGCGAGGTCCGAGGAAGACTCTGCCCCGGAATGCCGTGTCTCTCTACGCGTAGTCCTGTTTTCGGCGGCCTCGGGGCGCTTCCTCACTAGACGATCGTCCAGATTGCGCGTTTCCATTTCCATCACATGCCGTCGGCAGACTGGCGCCGGTGAGAGGGGGGTCTCTCATCGTCGCGGCCCTCGTGGCCGTGCTCACGGCCTGGCTCCTGGCCTTCTCGGCCGCGGGTAGCGCCGCACCTCGACGCGCCGCCGCCCAGGTCTACACGGGCTACGGCTTCGACGCCTGCACCGCCCCCTCGACGAACGCGCTCCAGGCCTGGTCGGCTTCCCCCTACCGCGCGGTCGGCATCTACCTCGGCGGTGCGAACCGCGGCTGCACGCAGAAGAACCTGACGCCGCGGCTGGGTGACGACGACGCTCGGGATGGGCTGGAGCCTGCTCCCGCTGTACGTCGGGCTGCAGGCGCCCTGCGTCGGACAGACACGGCTGCAGCACGTCTCGACGAACGTCGCGACGGCTGCCGCGCAGGGGCGCACCGCCGCCGACGACGCGGCGACGCTCGCGGTCGGCCTCGGGCTCCCCGCCGGCAGCCCCGTCTACTTCGACATGGAGGGGTACAAGACGAACGACGCCGCCTGCACGCGTGTCGTGCAGTCGTTCGTCACCGGCTGGGTGACCGAGCTGCGCGCGAACGGCCTCGTCCCGGGCGTCTACGGCAGCGCCGCCTCGACCGTGCGCGACGTCGCCGCGCTCGGCTCCGCGATCCCCGACGCGATCTGGATCGCGAACTGGAACGGCATCGAGTCGGTCTTCGGCGACCCGTACGTGAGCGACGGTCTCTGGGCGAACCACCAGCGCGTCCACCAGTACAAGGGCGGCCACAACGAGACGTGGGGCGGCGTCACGATCAACATCGACTCGAGCTTCGTCGACGGCGCCGTGGTCAACAGCGCCGCCGCTCCGCCGCCTCCGCCGCCCGTCCAGCCGCCCGCCGGGTCCGTCGGCTCGGGCGACGGCAAGGCGACGGCGACCTGGACGAGCGGCTCGTTCCCGGCGACGTCGGTCGTCACGCTGACACCGACGACCCAGGCACCCGCCCCGAACGGCTACGCGGTCCAGTTGACGGTCACCGACTCGGCAACCTCGACGCCGGTGACGCGCTTCGGGGCGCCGGTCAGCATCCACCTGGCGGTGCCCGCGAACGGGCTCGCGCCGTCCTTCTCGACCGACGGGACGAAGTGGAAGCCCCTGCCGAAGCTCGTGCCGGGCATCGACGCCGGCTACACGCTGCTCGGCGACGGCACCGTCGAGATCGACACGCTCGTGCCCGGCTTCTTCGGGCTGCTCGCCGACACCGTGCCGCCGAGCCGGCCGGACGGCGTGACCGGGCGCTTCGTCAAGGGCGCGCTCCGGCTCTCGTGGCAGGGCTCGACCGACAACGCCGGGCCGGTCGTGCGCTACGAGGTGCTGCTGGACGGCACGCCTGCCGCGCGCGTCACGGGCGCGTCGCGCCGCATCATCGTGCGCGCGTTCCACCCGGGCACGCAGACCGTCTACCGCGTGCGCGCGGTCGACCTCGCCGGGAACGCGAGCGTTGCGTCGAAACCGGTCGTCGTGCTCCCGTCGAAGCGTCCCGCCGACGTGCCGCGCGCGCTGCCGCAGTGGGCCTGGGGGCTGTACGACTTCCAGCACCACAAGGGCTCGCGGCCCGCGGCTGCGCCGCACAAGCCGCCGGCGTGGTACTGGCGCTGGGCGGCGTGGCGCTCGGCGCCGTTCAGGCTCCGCCCGTGACTCGCACGCAAAGAGAAACCCGCCCGGCGCGGTGGCGCGTTCGTCCACCACGCCGGCCGGCCCGTTCGCGCTCGCGCGCGCTCGAGTCGCTCGGCGGGGCTTCGACCTACTTGCGCTCCGCGCCCGGCGGGAGCCGCAGAGTACGACCTCGTCGCGCCGCCCCGCAAGGGCGTCGCGCCACGTTTTTCGTGCAAGGAGCGCTTTTCGAGACACGCCGCTACGATCGGCGCGGGATGAGAGGGGGCCTCCTGCTTGCGATGCTCGCTGCGCTCGCGCTCTTCGCCTCGAGCGCGCAAGCCGGTCCGCGCGACCTGCAGCACGTGACGCTGATCGGCGACTCGGTCGCGGACGCGATCCCCGGCGACGACAGCGCCGTCGCGAGCCTGCGTCAGGGCATCGACCTCGACCTCGAGGTGGCGCCGTGCCGGCGCGTCGACAGGCGAGCTGCCCGATCAGCGGCGTGCCGCCCGCCGAACGTCGTGCAGCTCGCGAGGCGATGGGCTCGAAGCTCGGCGGCGAACGTCGTCGTCGTCGGTCGGCTACAACGACTTCGAGGATCAGTACGCGCAGAACATCGAGAACGCGCTCGACGGCGTTCAAGGACGTCGGGCGTGAAGCACGTGTGGTGGCTGACGCTGCGGGCGGCGCATCACCCGTACATCAACATGAACGACGACATCGAGAGACGCCGCGAAGCACCATCCCGAGCTGAGCGTGATCGACTGGAACGTCTACTCGCGCAGCCATCCGGACTGGTTCCAGGCCGACGGGCTGCACCTGCTCGGACCGGGCGCCGAGGCGATGGCGAGGCTGATCCACAAGACGCTGCTCGACGACGGCGTCGCGCTCAAGCCGGTCCAGCGTCTCGACCGACGCGCTGCCGGCCGCGCGGCGCGGCAAGGCTACGCCGCGCACCTCGCCGCGGCGCAGGGGCTCGCGCCCTACCGCTGGTCGCTGCTCGCGCGCGCGCCCGCTCGGGATCCACCTCGAGGCGGACGGCCGCATCATCGGCAAGCCGCGCGCGCAAGCCCGGGCGCTACGCGTTCAACGTGCGCGTCAAGGACGCGGCCGGGTCGCTCGCGACCCGCCGCCTCACGCTCCGCATCCGCAGCTAACGTCGTCCGTGCTCTTCCCGACCGTCACCTTCGCGGTCTTCTTCATGATCGTCCTGCCGTTGTCGCTGGGCGCTGATGCGGCAGCAGACGGCGTGGCGCGTCTTCATCCTCGCTGCGAGCTACGTCTTCTACGCGCTGGTGGGACTGGCGGTTCGTCTTCCTGCTCGCCGCGTCGACCGTCGTCAACCACGTCGCTCGCGGTCGCGATCTACCGCGCCGAGGCGGCGCGGCGCGCGCAAGGCGCTGCTCGCGCTCGCCGTCGCGTTCGACCTCGGGCTGCTCGGCTACTTCAAGTACACGAACTTCTTCCTCAGCTCGGCCGACAACGTCGCTCGGCACGTCGTGGATCGCGAACGTGACGCTGCCGGTCGGCATCTCCTTCTTCACGTTCATGGCGATCTCGTACGTCGTCGACACGTACCGCGGCGAGCTCGTGCCCGACGACGTTCGCGCGCTTCGCGGTCTTCCAGGCGTTCTTCCCGCATCTCGTCGCCGGCCCGATCGTGCGCGCGAGCGAGCTGCTCCCGCAGCTCGAGCGTCCGCGCGACCCGCGGCGCGTCGACATCGTCGCGCGCGTTCTTCCTGATCGTCGTCGGGCCTCTTCCTGAAGGTCGTGATCGCGAACCACCTCGCGACGCACATCGTCGACGAGGTCTTCGCGGCGCCGAACCGCCACTCGTCGCTCGAGGTGCTGGTCGGCGGTCTACGGCTACGCGGTGCAGATCTTCGCCGACTTCTGCGGCTACACGAACATCGCGATCGGCATCGCGCTGCTGCTCGGCTTCGAGTTCCCGCAGAACTTCGCGTCGCCGTACACGGCGGTCTCGCTGCAGGACTTCTGGCGGCGCTGGCACATGACGCTCTCGCGCTGGCTCCGCGACTACCTGTACATCCCGCTCGGCGGGAACCGGAAGGGCAGCGTCATCACGTACCGCAACCTGATGCTGACGATGCTGCTCGGCGGGCTCTGGCACGGCGCCGCGTGGACGTTCGTCGTCTGGGGCGGCATCCACGGGCTCGGGCTGTGCATCGAGCGCGCGACCGGCTGGCGCCCGACGTCGACGGCGGCGGTCTGGTTCGGCCGCGTGCTCACCTTCCACGTCGTCTGCTTCGCGTGGATCTTCTTCCGCGCCGACTCGTTCCACGCGCGCCGGCCAGGTGATCGAGCGGCTGTTCACCGCGTGGGGTCAGGCCTCGCCGCTCGTGACGACGTCGGTCGTGCTCGCGATCCTCGTCGGGATCGGCGGCCAGTACGTGCGGCCCGGCGCGCTCGGCGCTGCGCTCGCCGGCTTCCAGCGACTGGCCGTGGCCGCGCAGGCCGCGTGCTTCGGCGTCGCGCTCACCGCTGATCAACACCCTCGGCCCGGAGGGCGTCGCGCCCTTCATCTACTTCCGGTTCTGATGCGCGCACACCTCAACGCCGCCGGCCGCGGGATCGCGATCCTCGTCCTTCGGGCTGCTTCTCGCGGCGTGCTGCAGGCCGAGGGGCTGCGCAAGCAGGCGCAGATCCAGCCGGCGGGGTTCCAGCGCGACGTCGCGCTCGACATCACGCAGCCGCTCGTCGGCGTCAGCCGCGACGCTGCACCTGACGACGCCGCGGCACGAGCTGCAGGTCGCGATCGGCCGCGAGAACGAGGACCGCATCGACACGCAGGTGCATCTCACGCTGCCTCCGCCGGCTGGCCCGTTGCCGCAGCGCCGTCACCAGCCGCGGCGTGGACGCCCGCACCGGCCGTTGCCGCGGCCAAGCCGCGCTTCACGGCGGCTCGGCCGCTGCGCATCTGGGTGGCGGGCGACTCGCTCGCGCAGGTCCCCGGCCAGGCGCTCGAGCGCATCGACGCTCCCGTCGGTGAAGGTCGTCGGCGTCGAGAGCCGGCTCTCGACCGGCCTCGCGCGCCCCGATCTCTACAACTGGTTCACGCGCGTGCAGGTCGCGCCCGCGCAGCTCACGCCGAAGGTGGCGGTGTTCTCGTTCGGCGCCGACGACGCGCACGACTTCATGGCGGGCGTCCCGGAGGGCAAGAGCGTCGGCCCGTTCGGCAGCCCGTCGTGGAACGCGGAGTACCAGCGGCGCGTCACGGGCGTCACGCGCGAGCTGAACGCGAGGGGCGTCTACGTGGTCTGGCTCGGCCTGCCGATCCCCGACGGCCCCGGGTTCAAGAGGAGCTTCCCGGTCGTGAACCGCATCCTCGCCTCCGTCGCGCGCGCACACGCCGCCGGCGCGACGTACGTCGACACGTGGCATCTCCTCGACGACGCCCACGGCCGCTTCGCGCCCTACCTGCGCGTGCACGGAAAGCTGACGCTGATGCGCCTACCCGACGGCGTGCACTACACCCCGGCGGCGGGCGACCTGATCGCCGCGCAGGTGCTGAAGCAGCTGCGCGCCGTATATGACCTGCGCGAGTCGTAGACGACGGCGGGGCGAGCGATTACGCTCGCCCGATGCTCCGTCACCTCGCTCTCACCGTCGCCGCGGCCTTCGCTGTCTGGCTCGCCGGCGCTGCGTCCGCGTTCGCGGCGCAGCCGTATCCCGTCAACTTCCACACCTTCGACCTGCGCACGGGCACGACGAGCGGGCTCACGCTCGCGGGCGGCTCGCTCGGGCTCGCCTCGAGCGGGCTCGGCTCGCTCACGTATGTCGACCCGTCGGCGAACAACGCCGGCGACGGCGTCGACGGCTCCGGCATCTACCAGAGCGGCACGTGGACGTCGGACGTCTACCCGGTGTCGTTCCCGTTCAACGAGCTCGTCTCGTCGTGGAACTCGAAGACGCCGGTCGGGACCTTCGTGCAGTCGGAGGTGCTGCCGCAGCTCGACGACGGCCACTGGGCGTCGAAGTGGTACGTGCTCGGGCGCTGGTCGTACAACGACTCCGACTTCCACCGCACCTCCGTCGGCGGCCAGGGCGACGCGGACGGCTTCGTCGCGATCGACACGTTTTTCGCGAAGGACCACCCTGCGATCGCCTACCGCCTGCGGCTCACGCTCTTCCGGCGGATCGGGTCGACGGCGACGCCCGTCGTCAGCCGCTACAGCGCGGTCGTCTCGAACCTCACGAACCAGAAGAACGTCTTCCCGAGCGCGACGACGATGCGTGGGACGACCGTCGATCTGAACGTGCCGCAGTACTCGCAGGAGATCCACCACGGCGAGTACCCGGAGTTCGACAACGGCGGCGAGGCGTGGTGCAGCCCGACGTCGACGTCGATGGTGGTCGCGTACTGGCAGGCGAGGACGGGCACGGCATACTCGCCGACCGCCGCGGAGACAGCGTGGGTCGACCCGGCGTTCTCGGACCCGTGGGTCGACCACACCGCGCGCTACGTCTACGACTACCACTTCCAGGGCGCCGGCAACTGGCCGTTCAACACGGCGTACGCCGCCGAGCGCGGTCTCGTGTCGGACGTCGTGCAGCTGCACTCGCTGCGGGAGGCGGAGCCCTTCATCAAGGCGGGCATCCCGCTCGTCGCGTCGATCGCGTTCAACTCGAACAAGCTCGACGGCGCGTCGATCAAGAGCACGAACGGTCACCTCGCCGTGATCGAGGGCTTCACCGGCGACGGCAGCAAAGTGATCGTGAACGACCCCGCGTCGCCCGACGACGCGACGGTCAAGCACTTCTACGACCGCGAGCAGTTCGAGCGCGCGTGGATCCCCGCCTCGGGCGGGATCGTCTACGTCGATCGCCCCGCCGGCTGGCCGACGCCGTCTCTCACCGCGAACAACAGCTGACCCCTACGGACAGCGAAGTGCCACGGCGGCGTCCGCCGCCGTGGCACTTCCGTGCAGGTGGCTGACACCCACGTGAACCCGCCGCCGTGGCACTTCCGTGCAGGTGGCTGACACCTACGGGAACAGCGCGTGTGCAGGGGTTTGTGGAAGGTTCGCGACGTTTCCGTGTGGGTGGCTGACACCGTTACGGAAGTGACACGCGCGCTGGGGCTCGATCGTGATGCTCAACGCCGTGCGTTCTGCTCGAAGCGCCGAGCGGCATCGTCTGCCGCCGTGTAGTCCTTCGTCTCGAGCGCCCTCACGATCGCGTTCAGCCGCCGCGTCCGCGCGACGCCGCTCGCCGCCTCGAGCCAGGCGAGCCAGCGGTCCCAGCGCGTGCGGGAGACGCGGCGCTGCTGCTCCTTCGCGGCGGGGCTCGCCTTCAGCCGCGCCTTCAGGTCGTCGGGGACCGGGCGCGCCGGCGCGACCGTGTACGCGCGGTCCCACTCGCCGCTCGCCTTGCCCGCCTCGACGGCGGCGAGCCCGAGTGGCCGCATCTCGCCGCTTGCGATGTGCCGCAGCGCGATCTCGCGGTTCACCTTCGACCACTTGCTCTTCGGCCGGCGCGGCGTCCAGCGCTGCGCATACTGCACGTCGTCGATCGGCCGCATCACCCCGTCGATCCAGCCGAACTTGAGCGCGACCTCGACCGCCTCCGCCCACTTGATCGACGGGTTGCCGCTCGCCTTCTTCCAGTAGACGAGCCAGACCTCCGCCGCGGTCTCGTGGTTCGCAGCCAGCCACGCTTCCCACTCGGCGGCGTCGCGCGCGAAGACCTCGTCCGTCACGCGAAGGCGTTCTCGCCGGTCAGCGCGCGGCCGATCAGCAGCTTCTGGATCTGGCTCGTGCCCTCGTAGAGCGTCGTCACGCGCGCGTCGCGGAGGTACTTGCCGACCGGGTACTCGTCGACGTAGCCGTAGCCGCCGTGCGCCTGCACCGCGGCGTTCGCGGCGCGCACCGCGACCTCGCTCGCGAAGTACTTCGCGTACGAGGCCTCGACGGTGTGCCGCTCGCCGCGGTCGGCGGTCGCGGCCGCGCGCCAGACGAGCAGACGCGCCGCCTCCGTCTCGACCGCGATGTCGGCGAGCAGCTCCTGCACGAGTTGGAAGCTCGCGACGCTCCGTCCGAACTGCCGGCGCTCCTTCGTGTACGCCACCGATGCGTCGAGACAGCCCTGCGCGATGCCCACGCAGCCCGCGCCGAGCGAGATGCGGCCGTGGTCGAGCGCCGACATCGCGACCTTGAACCCGCCGCCCAGCTCGCCGACGATCGCGTCGTCGCCGATGCGGACGCCGTCCAGGAAGAGCTCGGCCGTGTCCTGCGCGCGCAGCCCGAGCTTGCCCTTGATCGGGCGGGCCTCGAAGCCGTCCGAGTCGGTCGGGACGGCGAAGCACGTGATGCCGCGTGGGCCGGCCTCGCCGGTGCGTGCGAAGACGAGCGCGGTCGCCGCCCACGAGCCGAGCGTGATGAAGATCTTCTGGCCGCTGATCCGCCAGCCGTCGCCGTCGCGCTCGGCGCGCGTCTCGAGGCTCCCCGGGTCGGAGCCGGCGCCCGGCTCGGTGAGCGCGTAGCAGCCGAGCGCCTCGCCCGCGGCGAGCGGCGGCAGGAGGCGCGCGCGCTGCTCGTCCGATCCCCACTTCGCGACGCTCTTGCCGTAGAGGCCGTTCGACACCGAGACGATCCCGCGCACGTTCGAGTCGGCCCGGCCGAGCTCCTCGACGACGAGCGCGTACGAGCGCATGTCGAGCCCCATGCCGCCGTGCTCCTCGGGCAACGCCGCGGCGAGAAAGCCGAGCTCGGCGAGCTTGCCGACGATGCCGCGGTCGATCGTCTCCGTGCGGTCCCACTCGGCGGCGTGCGGCGCGATCTCCGAGTCGCAGAACTCGCGCGCCGTCCGGCGGATCAGCTGCTGCTCGTCCGAGAGCTCGAAGTCCATCGGTCCAAAAAATATCCCGCCGAGCCGGTGGCGCTTTCGTCCACCTCACCGACCGGCCGTCTGTGGCTTGCGCCTTCGACAGTCACTCGGCGGGGCTTCGACCTACTCGCGCTCCGTGCTCAGCGGGAGCCGCACTGTACGACGTGCGCGCGCCCCCGCGCAAGAGGGCGCGCACACGAAACCACCGCTCATTCCGAGATTTGCTCGACGACCTCGCCGGTGCGCGACGCGTCGAGGTGCCTCGCGACGTCTGCCTGAGCGAGGATGCCGACGAGCCTGCCGTCCTCCTCGACGACGGGCAGCCGGTGGACCTGGTGCTCCGCCATCAACCGCAACGCCTCGTCGATGTCCTGCTGCGGGTCGACGGTGGCGAGATTCTGCGACGCGATCTCGGCGACCTTCGTCGAGTCGGGCTCCCGTCCCTCGGCGACGACGCGCAGCGCGATGTCGCGATCGGTCACGACGCCGATGAGCCGGCCGTCGCCCTCGACGATCGGGACGATGCCCGCGTCCTCGTTCTGCATCACCTTCGCCGCGTCCACCGCGGACGCATCCGGCGGCACCGTGCGGGGGCTCTCTGTCATCAACTCACGAACCTGGGGCATGTGACCCCTCCTTTCCGCGCACCGTCTCCCCGTGGTCCTGCACGGGCAAACTAGGGGGAAGCATGAGCTCCATCGCTCGCATGGCGTGCCAGATCCTCCAGCAGGTGGACCACTGAGCTACCGACCACTCACCGACGCCGACGTCGAGCTGCTCGTCGCGCTGGCACGCCGACCCCGAGGTCGCGCGCTACTGGGACGACGAGCAGCCGACGGCGGCCGAGGTGAGGGCCGATCTCGCCGACCCGACGCTGCAGATGTTCGTCGTGCTCGACGGCGACGAGCCGGTCGGGTTCCTGCAGTGCTGGCGGGAAGCAGACCCGCCGGTGCGGGGCGGGCTCGACGGGTTCCTGATCCCGTCGGCCCGTGGGCGGGGGCTGATGCCGCGTGCCGCCCGGGCGCTCGCACAGTCGCTGCTCGACGAGGGCTGGGCGTCGGTCACCGTGGATCCCTACGAGTGGAACGAGCAGGCCCTCCGCGGCTGGGCGAACGCCGGCTTCGTCGAGGTCTCCCGCGGGCATCCGGCGGACGAGCACCACACGGCGCCGTGGGTGTTGATGCGGTTTCGTGGAATCTGATTCGGCTACGCCGAATCAGATTCCGGCTTTTCCGCGCTAAGCTGCGCTCATGAACGCGAGCCGGATCACGACCACGCTGACGCGCTGCCGCGCGCGGGCGACGGTCGCCGGCCCGCGCGCGGCTTAATCAGCTTCCGGATCGTCTCCGGGCGACGGGTCCTCACCCTCATCGGGATCGGGGACCGGCGACTCGTCGAGCTCCTCGTTCCTGTCGTCCTCGCGGGGGTGATTAACCTTGTCGTCTTCCATGAAAGTCGTCCTACCCGACAACTCCGAGCTCGAACTTCCCGACGGCGCCACCGGCCTCGACGCCGCGCGCGCGATCGGCCCGAAGCTCGCCGAACAGGCAGTTCTCGTGCGCTCGAACGGCTCGGTCCAGGACCTGCGGCTGCCGCTTCACGACGGCCAGCAGATCCGGTTCGTGACCACGCGCGACTCCAGCGACCCCGACGCGCTGTACGTCCTGCGCCACTCGTCGGCGCACCTGCTCGCCGAAGCCGTGCGGCGGCTCTACCCGGGCGTGAAGATCGCGATCGGCCCGCCGATCGAGAACGGCTTCTACTACGACTTCGAGTTCCCGGAGCCGATCGGCGACGCCGACCTGGCGAAGATCGAGGACGAGGTCCGGCGCGAGATCGCGGAGGGCCGCCAGTGGTCGCGAGAGGAGATCTCACGCGACGAGGCGCGTGAGCGCTTCGAGGCGGAAGGCGAGCCGTACAAGGTCGAGCTCGTCGACACCGCCGAGGGCGACATCTCGTTGTACACCCAGTCGCATGACGGCGTGGGCGACTTCACCGACCTCTGCCGCGGGCCGCATCTGCAGAACGCGACGCCGATCAAGGCGTTCAAGCTGACCGGGCTCGCCGGCGCGTACTGGCGCGGCGACGAGCACAACACCCAGCTGACCCGCATCTACGGCACCGCGTTCTACTCGCAGGCCGACCTCGACGCGTACCTCGAGCGGCTCGAGCAGGCGCGCGCCCGCGACCACCGCCGTCTCGGCACGCAGCTCGACCTCTTCCACCTCTCGGAGCACTCGCCGGGCTCGCCGTTCTGGCACCCGAAGGGGATGGTGATCTGGAACGAGCTCGAGGACCTGCGCCGGCGCGAGAACAAGCGCCGCGGCTACCTCGAGGTGAAGACGCCGCTCATCTACGACGAGCAGACCTACGAGACCTCCGGCCACCTGCAGAACTACGAGGAGAACATCTTCTGGGTGCGCTCGCACTCGGAAGCCGACCGGCGGCTGGCGCTGAAGCCGATGAACTGCCCCGGCCACATGCTGCTCTTCGGCTCGCGGCTGCGCAGTTACAAGGACCTGCCGCTGCGGTTCGCCGAGTCGTCGACCCTGCACCGCGACGAGCTCGGCGGGACGCTGCACGGCCTCCTGCGCGTGAAGCACATCACCCAGGACGACGCGCACATCTTCGTCAGCCCGGACCAGATCGAGGACGAGATCTTCGCCTGCCTCGACTTCGCCGCCGACCTCTACGACCTGTTCGGGATGGAGGCGCGCTTCGAGCTCTCCACCCGGCCGGAGAAGAAGCTCGGCAGCGACGAGGACTGGGACTTCACCGAGAGCGCGCTGCGCGCGGCCCTCGAGCGGCGCGGCATCGCCTACGAGGTGAACGAGGGCGACGGCGCCTTCTACGGGCCGAAGATCGACCTGCACATGACCGACGTGCTCGGCCGCTCCTGGCAGATGGGCACGATCCAGCTCGACGCCCAGATGCCGCAGCGCTTCGGGCTCAGCTACATGGGCGCCGACAACCACGAGCACTTCCCCTACGTGATCCACCGTGCGCTGCTCGGGTCGCTCGAGCGCTTCATGGGGATCCTGATCGAGCACTACGGCGGCGCGTTCCCGTTCTGGCTCGCGCCCGTCCAGGTGCGGGTCATTCCGGTCGGCGAGAGCCACCGCGACGCGGCGCAGGAGCTGGCGTCGAGGCTCGAGCGGGGTGCGCGTGGAGGTCGACGACTCCGACGACACCGTCGGCAAGCGGATCCGGAACGCCGAGGTGGAGAAGATCCCCTTCGTGATCGTCTACGGGGACAAGGAGTCCGACGAGGCGCTTGCGATCAGGGAGCACGGAGGCGGCCAGCTCACCCTGTCGCTGGCTGATTTCCGGGCCAAACTTGCTAACCTGAGTCCCTGGCAAGCAGGGGCGGAACCGTCTCTCACCTCCTAGCGGCACCAGCGTGCGCAGCTTCGGAGGTTCAACCGATGTGGGTTGACGAGACTTCCTGCCGCTGCATGCCAGCGGTTTTTCCATTGAAGGAGGAGGTCAACACGAGCTTGGTGAAGAACATTTGAGGCCGCGCAGGCGTTCCGGAAACGAACCGCCCCGCCGTCCCGAGCCACAGACGCGCATCAACGATGCGATTCGCGTCCCGAAGGTCCGGCTGATCGGCGAGAACGGGGAGCAACTCGGAATCAAGACGACGGACGAGGCCCGTGAGTACGCATACGGGAAGAACCTCGATCTCGTCGAAGTCGCGGCCCAGGCGGACCCGCCGGTCGCCCGGGTCATGGACTACGGGAAGTACCGGTACGAGCTGGAGCAGAAGGCAAAGCTCGCCCGCAAGCATCAGACGCAGATCAACGTCAAGGAGATCAAGCTCAGGCCCAAGATCGGGATACACGATTACGAGACCAAGAAAGGCCACGTCGCGCGGTTCCTGAACCAGCGCGCGAAGGTCAAGGTCACGATCATGTTCCGCGGGCGTGAGCGCGAGCATCCGGACCGCGGGCGCGATCTGCTGATGCGGCTCGCCGACGACGTGAAGGAGATCGGCCTGATCGAGACGCAGCCGCTCCTCGAAGGGCGGAACATGACCATGGTGCTCGGCCCAACGAAGAACGCAGGAGTCAAGAGAGATGCCGAAACAGAAGACACACACGGGAGCGAAGAAGAAGTTCAAGGTGACCTCGACGGGCAAGCTGCTGCGACGCAGTCAGATGTCGGGCAAGCTCATGAACAAGTCGCCGAAGCAGAAGCGTCAGTTCAGTAAGGACCAGCCGGTCGCTCCGGCCAACGAGAAGACCGTGGCACGCATGCTGGGACGGAGGTAACGGATGCCTCGCGTCAAGCGTTCCGTCCACGCGCGCAAGAAGCGCCGCAAGATCCTCGAGCAGGCGTCCGGCTACTGGGGCCTGAAGAACTCGAACTACACGTACGCGAAGGAGCAGGTCGAGCGCTCGCTCGTCTACGCGTACCGCGACCGCAAGGTGCGCAAGCGGGAGTTCCGCCGGCTGTGGATCATGCGGATCAACGCGGGCGCCCGCGCGAACGGGCTGTCGTACAACCAGTTCATCGCCGGCCTGAAGGCCGCCGAGATCGAGCTCGACCGCAAGGTGCTCGCGGATCTCGCGGTCTCCGATCCGGCCAAGTTCGGCGAGATCGTAGAGCAGGCGAAGTCGGCGCTCGCGAAATAACGCGGCAGGCCGAGATCTTCCAGCGGCAGGCCGTCTACTGCGACGGCCGCTCGCCGCTCTACGCAGAACTGTGTCGCCGGCTCGCGGACGATCCGCGGGTCGGCGACATCGCGCCCGACCTCGTCTGGGACTTCCCGCTGCGCCTGCTCGGCGGGCTTGCACTACCTCGTGCTCGCGGGCAAGGCGAGGTGGGACGACATCGGCTCCGCGCTCGTCGAGCACCGCGAGTTCCTGCGGCGCTGGGCCGGGGAGCAGGACGTGCAGACGAACGAGGTGCAGCGGGCCTGGGCGCTCCTGCCCGGGTTCCTCTCGCTCGCCGACGGACGGCCGTTCGACCTGCTCGAGCTCGGGCCGTCGGCCGGGCTGAACCTGATGTGGGACCGCTACCGCTACCGCTACCGCACGGGCGAGTGGGGGAGCGGTGCCGCTCGAGCTGAGCGGCGACGATCGCACGCCGCCGCCGGCGGAGCTGCTGTCGCGCGGCGGTCTCGGTCGCGCGGCGGCGCGGGATCGACCTGAGCCCGGTCGACGTCACGACCGACCACGGCGCGCGTCTCCTGCAGGCGTTCGTCTGGGCCGACCAGACCGAGCGGCTCGAGCGGCTGCGCCGTGCGATCGACGTGGCGCGCGCGGATCCGCCCGAGCTGATCGAGGGCGACTACGTCGAGACGCTCCCGGGCCTGCTCGCCGACCGGCGCGAGGGAACGCAGCTCGTCGTCTTCCAGACGGCGTCGACCATGTACCTCGAGCGCTCGGGGCTCGCGAAGGTGCGCGCCGCGCTGCACGAGGCGGCGCGCGAGGAGCCGCTCGTCTACCTGACGACCGGCCGTGCGCCCGACGACGACGGCTTCGCGCTGGAGGTCGAGCGCTACCCCGACGGGCGTCGTCGCCGACTGGGCGTCTTCGACTTCCACGGCGAGTGGTTGGACTGGGGCCGATGATCAGGCGGCCTGCAGGGTTCGGAGATAGGCCTCCACGTTGTCCCAGCTCGCTTCGATGCCGTCGTACTTCGTCATGTGGTCGCGGCCGGCCTGGTCGTGGAATGCCAGCTTCCACGTCATCGTCGTGACTCCGTCGGTCTCGTGGAAATCCACCGTTTCGACGGCCTCGGCGTCGGGCCACCCTTCGAAAAGCCACGTCTGGACCATGCGCGTAGGCGGCTCGATCTCCAGGAACGTCCCGCGGAACGACATCTCCCGTCCGTCAGCGGTGACCACCACGTAGTGGTACTCCCCGCCGACGCGTAGGTCGATGTCGCAGACCGCCATCTCTTCCCCGAACGGAGGGAAGGTGTTGCGCACGTGCTCTTCCCTCGTGAAGACGTCGAAGACAAGCTCGATCGGAGCTTCGAACTGGCGCGTCATGAGAATCTCGAGGTCGCTCGGGAACTCGATCGTATTCACTGTCATTGCGTCTCTCCTTGTCGTTGCAGCTCTTTGAGGTAGTCGTCGATCCGATCGAGCCGGTCGCTCATCGCCTGCTCGTACTTGGCCAGCCAGTCCCGAAACGGCGCCCAGCCTGTCGGGTCGACGCTGTAGAGACGGCGACGCCCGTCTGCCCGTGACCTGACGAGCCCCACCTCGCTGAGCACGCGCAGGTGCTTCGAGACCTGAGGTTGCGCCAGCGAGAGGTCGGCGACGAGCACGCCGACTGCCTTTTCGCCTTCGAACAGCGCGTCCAGGATGTCGCGCCGGTGCCGCTCGGCGATCGCGGTGAACAGGTCTGCCACGGTTCCAGACATATTCCCCTAGAGGAATACGTCTGTCAATACAGTGCCGCTGTGATCGTCTCCAGGGACAACGAGCGCCTCAAGCTCATGCGCAAGCTGCACGACAAGCGCTGGCGCGACAAGCTCGGGCTCTTCTTCGTCGAGGGCGAGGACGCGGTCGCGGCCGCGACCGCCGAGCCGGTCGACCTGCTCCGCGCGGGGGATGACGTCGAGCCGCGGCTGCTCGCGTCGGTCGCGTCGGCGCCGCACCCGCCGCGCGTCGTCGCCGTCTACCGGCGGGACGACCTGCCGGCCTGGGAGGAGCGGCCCGCGACGCTCGTGTTGTGGCACCTCGCCGACCCCGGCAACGTCGGCACGCTGATCCGCACCGCCGACGCCTTCGGCGCCGCCGTCGCCCTCTCGGACGGCTGCGCCGACCCGACCTCGCCGAAGGCACTGCGCGCGAGCGCCGGCTCGATCTGGCGCGTGCCCATCGGCCGCCCCGAAGCACTTGGTGATGACTCATCACTAAGTCGGGTTGCGCTGGAAGCGCACGGCGGCGTGGCGCTCGCGTCGGTCGACCTGACGGGACGCGTGGCGTTCCTGCTCGGCGCGGAGCGCGAGGGGCTGCCGGCCGAGGTGGAGCGCGACGTGAACGCGACGATCCCGATCGCCGGCGCCGAGTCGCTGAACGTCGCCGCGTCGGGCGCGGTCGCGCTCTACGAGTGGCGGCGGCAGAACCCAGCTGCAATCTGATTCGGCGAAGCCGAATGATGCTCGCCGATCGCGGAAGTAGGTTCCGGCCTCAGCGAGCCGCTCGACCGGATCCGCCAGGCGAGCCGGCGAGCGAAGGTGTCCCGTGCGATTGCTCGCGTTGCTCGATCCGCGCAGCGAGCTTCAGCGCCATCCGATACCGCTCCTGCGGTTCGTCCACGCGCTGGGCGCTCGCTCGCGTCATCCGTCCTGCATCGGCGTTCTGACGTACCTCGAGGATGTCGGCCGCACCACGATAATCCGGCGTCGTCGCGGCGCATCACAGCGTGAGCGGCGAGCGTCTCCGCAATTGCCGATTTCAGACACCTGCGCGGCGGCAGACCCAGATCGAGTCCTCGCCGCCGCGCCACGGTGAGCGGTCGAACCAGCCGTAGACGGCGTCGACGACCCAGCCCTCCTCGCGGAGCAGCTCCGTCCACTCGGCGACCGAGAGCCACGCGAGCGACATCTCCGACTCGGACTCCGCGCCGCGCACGCGGAGGATCAGCGTGCGCGTCTCCTCGTCCCAGTCGGCCCGCTCCCAGATGCCCGGCTCGCGCTCGAGCCAGCGGCCGTGCGTGTCGGCGATGTCGTCCGCGCCGGGCGCGAAGACGTCGAAGATCAGACGCCCCTCCGGCGCGAGATGCCGCGCGGCCGCGCGCAGCGCCGCACGCCGGTCGACGTCCGTCTCCATGTGCAGCAGCGAGCGGAACGGGATCAGCACGAGCGGGAACACGCCGTCGACCGGCGGATCGCGCATGTCGCCCTGCCGCAGGTCGACTCGACACCGCGGCGAGCTCGGCGCGCTCGCGCGCGACCTCGAGCATCCCGGCGGAGAGGTCGACGCCGACCACCTCGATCCCCGCCGCCGCGACCGGGACGGCGATGCGCCCCGTGCCGACACCGAGCTCGAGCACCGGGCCGCCCGAGTGCGTCGCCTCGTCGATGTAGAACGCGATGTCCTCGACGACGCTCCGCGACCACGGGTCGTAGAGGCGCGCGATCTTGTCGTACGCCGGACACGTCGCTATCCTTGTACCCATGCTGACGCAGGCGATGACGCTCTTTATGCGGCCCCGGTGCCCGGGCCGCGCCATTCGCTAGCGCGCCTCCGCCGACACCGGGGCTTTCCGTCGGCCCTGCGAAACGAAGGAGGAACCTTGGATAGTCTCGCCGCGGTGGACTGGACCGCGTACGAAACCGGAAGCGCTGAGCGCCCTCGACGCCGCGCTCTCGGAGCACGAGCTCGACGACGCGCGCGTCAAGTACCTCGGCCGCAAGTCGGAGCTCGCCCAGGCGCTGCGCGGCGTGCGCGACCGCGAGAGCGGCATGCTCCTGAACGGCATCCGCGCGAAGCTCGAGGAGGCGGTCGCGGCCCGCGAGGCCGCGCTCGTGCGGCTCGCCTACGAGCAGGCGGCCGAGGCCGGCATCGACGTCACGATCCCCGGCAAGCCCGTGCACCGCGGCCGGCTGCACCTGCTGACGCAGATCCGCCGCGAGATCGAGGACATCTTCCTCGGCATGGGCTACGAGGTCTGGGACGGCAACGAGGTCGCGACCGTGTGGGAGAACTTCGACGCGCTCAACGACCGACCCGGGCACCCGTCGCGCTCGCAGTTCGACACCTTCTACATCGACGACGAACACGGTTCTGCGCACGCACACCTCGCCGGACCAGATCCGCGCGATGCAGCAGCGCAAGCCGCCGATCTACATGGTCTCGCCCGGCCGCTGCTACCGCCGCGACACGCCGGACGCCACCCACTCGCCGATCTTCCTGCAGGTCGAGTGCCTCGCCGTCGACCGCGGGATCACGCTCGCCGACCTGCAGGGAACGGTGCTGCAGTTCTTCCGCGCGCTGTTCGGCGAGGAGCGCGAGGTGCGCATGCGCACGAGCTTCTTCCCGTTCACCGAGCCGTCGGTCGAGTTCGACGTCACGTGCTTCATCTGCGGCGGCGAAGGCTGCGCGACCTGCAAGCACTCCGGCTGGATCGAGATGGGCGGCGCCGGCTGGGTCGACCCGGACGTGTTCCGCAACGTCGGCATCGACCCCGCCGAGTACCAGGGCTTCGCGTTCGGCTTCGGGATCGAGCGCATCGCCATGCTCCGGCACGGCCTGCCGGACCTGCGCGCGTTCTGGGAGAACGACCTCCGCGTCCTGGGGCAGTTCTGATGAAGGTCCCCGTCATCGTGGCTGCGCGAGTACGTCGACTTCGACCTGCCGGTCGAGGAGCTCGCACGGCAGCTCGTGTTCACGAGCTGCGAGGTCGACCGGATCGTCCGGCAGGGCGCGCCCGGCGGCGACAACCTCGAGCACTTCGTCGTCGGCAAGGTGCTCGAGGCGGGCAAGCATCCGAACGCGGACAAGCTGCAGCTGACGAAGGTCGACGTCGGCGAGCGGCGAGCCGCGCTCGATCGTCTGCGGCGCGTGGAACTTCGGCGCGGGCGCGACCGTCGCCGTCGTCGCTCCCGGGCGGCGTGATGCCGGGCGGCGAGTTCACGATCGAGCGGCGCAAGCTGCGCGGTGAGGTCTCGGACGGGATGATCCTGTCGGAGCGCGAGCTCGAGCTCGGGCAGGACCACGGCGGGATCATGGTGCTCCCGGACTCGCTGGAGGCGGGAACGCCGTTGGCGGATGTGCTGCCGGTCGGCGACGACATCCTCGAGATCGAGACGCTCTACAACCGGCCCGACCTGACGTCGATCTACGGGATCGCACGCGAGGTGGCGGCGCTCCTCGGGACGGAGCTGCGCGCCGATGCCGGGCGTCGACCCGCCGCGCGACGGCGACGAGCCGGTCGAGATCGCGGTCGAGGACCTCGAGCGCTGCCCGCGCTACATCGGGCGGCTGTTCCGCGACGTGCAGCTCGGCGAGTCGCCCGCCTGGCTGAAGGCGCGGCTGGCCGGCGCGGGGATGCGGCCGATCTCGAACGTCGTCGACGTGACGAACTACGTGATGCTCGCGCTCGGCAGCCCGCTGCACGCGTTCGACTACGACACGCTCACCGGCGGCCGCATCGTCGTCCGCCGTGCACGGCCCGGCGAGCAGCTGGAGACGCTCGACGGCACGATGCGCGAGCTCGACCCGGAGGACCTCGTGATCGCGGACGCCGAGAAGCCGATCGCGATCGGCGGTGTGATGGGCGGCGGCAACACCGAGGTGTCTGACACCACGGCGAACGTGTTGCTCGAGGCGGCGAACTTCGAGCCGCTGACCGTGCTGCGGAGCGGCGAGCGCCACCGCATGCGCACCGAGAGCCAGACGCGCTGGGAGAAGGGCGTCGACCCGGAGCTCGCCGGGCCGGCCGCGCGGTACGCGTCGCAGCTGCTCGTCGAGCTCGCGGGCGCACGCTGGACCGGCGAGGGCGAGGTGCGCGGCGAGCTGCCGGCGCCGCCCGTGATCGCGTTCCGGCCCGGTTACACGAACGACGTCGCTCGGCCTCGAGGTGCCGGAGGCCGAGCAGCGCGACCGCCTCGACCGGCTCGGCTTCGAGGTCGCGGACGACTGGACGGTGCACACGCCGACCTGGCGCGCGCGCGACGTGCGCCGCGACATCGACGTCGTCGAGGAGGTCGCGCGCTTCCGGCTCGAGGACGTGCCCGCGACGCTGCCCGTCCGGCAGGCGATGTTCGGGCGGCTGGCGCACGAGCAGCGGCTGCGCCGGCGGGTCGAGGACGTGCTCGTCGGCGCGGGGCTCTACGAGGCGTACACGTACTCGCTGCAGGCGACCGATCCCGATCCGAACGCGCTCGAGCTGCCCGGTGCCGCTCAGCTCGCAGCAGCGTCTGCTGCGCACGACGCTCGCGGTCGGGCTGCTCGGCGCCGCGAAGCACAACGTCGACATGGGGAACGCCGACGTCGAGCTCTTCGAGATCGCGCACGTCTACCTGCCGCCCGGGCCGGTGCCCGAGCGAGCGCGTGGCGCCTCGGCGGCATCGTCCAGGGCGACTTCTACAAGGCGAAGGGGATCGTCGAGGCCGTCTTCGAGGCGCTGCACATCGAGCCGGTGTTCGAGCGCGCGCGGCTGCGCGACGAGTTCGTCGTCGGCGCGTCGGTGCAGTCGGGCTGGGTCGGCACGTACGGCCCGCTCGAGCTCGACGGCGAGTGGAGCGCGTTCGAGCTCGACCTCGACGAGCTGTTCGCGCTCGTGCCCGAGCGCATCCTCTACCGCGACGTGATCACGTACCCGCCGCTGCGGCTCGACCTCGCCTTCGTCGTCGACGAAGGTGTGCCCGCCGGCGAGCTGATGGCGGCCGCGCGCGCCGCCGCCGGCGAGGAGCTGCGCGAGGTGCGCTTCCTCAGCGACTACCGCGGCGACCCGATCCCGAGCGGCAAGCAAGTCGATCGCGTTCTCGGTCGCGTTCCAGTCGCCGGAGCGCACGCTCACCGACGAGGACGCGGCGCGCCTGCGCGACGCGATCGTCGGCGCGCTCGCCGGGTCGTTCGGCGCCGAGCTTCGGGCCTAGGCGGTTCGGCGCGCAGGCTTGATGAGGCCCGCGTGCTCGCCGCCGGCGGCGTGGATGTCCGCCTGGCGCTCGAGCTCCGAGTTCAGCTCCGCGCCGAAGAGAATCGCCCACGCGGTGTAGTTGAGCCAGAGCATGAGGATCACGCCCGCGGCCAGCGTCCCGTACGTCTTCGAGTAGTTGCCGGCGAACGTCACGTAGAGCGCGAACAACCCCGAGAGGACCAGCCACAGGGCAGCACCGACGAGCGACCCGGGCGTGATCCACTGCCAGCGCTGGTTCTCGAGGTTCGGAGCGAAGTAGTAGACGAGTGCGAAGAGCAGCAGCACGGCAACGAACGCGATCGGCCAGCGCAGGACCGACCAAGCGAGCGTGAACGCCGAGCCGAGCCCTGCCTTGTCCGCGATCGCCTTGCCCAGCGGGGCGCCGAAGACGATCAGCGCCGCGAGCGTGAGGATCGTGACCGACGTGAGCAGGACGAGCACGATTGCGGTGATCCGGACCCTCCAGAACGGGCGCGTCTCGATCCGGTCGTACGCGCGGTTCACTGCCTTGATCACCGATCCCATGGCGCCGCTCGCCACCCAGATCGCGAGGCCGCCGCCGACGACGAGCGCAACGACGTTCGAGCTGTTGTGCGTGTCCCGCTGTAGCCCGTCGATGAAATCGATCACGCCCGCCGGCGCGACGGCGCCGACGAACGTCTTCGTGTCGTCGTACAGGTTCAGCACGCCGAGCAGGCCGAGGAAGAACGCGACGGCCGGGAAGAAGGCGAGCATCCAGCTGTACGCCACGGCCTGCGCAAGGCCCATGCAGTCGTCGGCAATGAACTGGCGGCCGGCACGTTTGGAGGCTGCGACCCACTCTCCGCCGCCGAGCCGCAACGGTGTGCTGGGAGGCTTGCTCAATCGCGGTCGAAGATCGACCAGCGCCCGACGCGCAGCTTCTCGTCCGGCTCGCGGCCGCGTCGCGCGAAGTAGCGGAACGTCGCGCCGACCCCACCGGCGAGCACGAAGCCGACGGATGCCGCTCCGGCGGCGACGAGCGGGAGCTTCGACTGCAGCTTGGCACCGATGTTGGTGGCTTCGCCGAGCTCGCCGCGCAACTGCTCGACCGCGCCCGCGAGCTGCTCGCGCTCCGTGTTCAGCTCGCTGCGGATCTGCTCCGGCGTCCGTGCGGGAGGCATCAGCGCTTCAACGCCTCGGTCGTGAGCTTCGCCTCTTCGATCGCCTGCTCGGGTACCGGCGGCGTGCCCTTCTTGATCGCCCCGCGCGCGAGCAGCCCGAGCAGACCGGTCAGCACGAAGAGCAGCAAGGTCACGATCAGCAGCGCGAGCCACGTCGCCAGGAACGTCGCGAGCCCAGCCGCGATCGTCGCGAACACGAACCAGAGGCCGAAGACCGCGAGCAACGCCGCGCCGACACCGAGCCCGATCCCGATCCCGAGCGACGAAACCTTCTTCTTCAGCTCGAGCGCTGCGAGCTCGACCTCGAGCCGCGCGATCGCGGAGGCGTGCTCGGCGACCGACTTCGCCGCACCGCCGACCCCGCCGTTCGCCTGCGCGTCAGTACTTGGGGTGTGCATGGCCTCTCCAGTCGACCAGCTTCGCGAGCAGGTAGCCGACGGCGAGCGCGGCGCCGAGCACCGCCCACGGGCTGACACCGCCGCCGCCCTTCTTCGGCTTCTCCGCGCGCTCGAGCTGCGGGCCTGACGGTGCGCTCGGCGCCTGCTCGGTCGGCGTCTTGCCCTTCGCACGCGCCACGATCAGGCTCGGCTTCAGCTTGCGCAGGAACTCGGGGTCGTCGGCGAGCGCCTCGCCGACCTTGCCCTTCACGCCGCCGCTGCGCTGTGCGTCGCGGACGAAGCCCTCGAGCTTGTCGGCGGCCAAGTCGATCGTCTGGTCTGCCTTCGAGCTCATTTCTTCGTCGGGGGCTCCTCGCCCGTCGCGATGTGCCAGACCTTCGTCGCGACTCGGCGCGCCACGACGGTCGCCGCCGCGCCGACGGCTGCATAGAGACCGGTCCAGAGAAGTTTCCGAAGCATTGGGCTTGGTTTGCCGACGGGTAGCCCGTCTAAACCACACGACCATACGGCAAGCGCTCGGCCCAGGGGTGGGCATGCTCGAGCTGCGACGCGAGCCGGAAGAGCGTGGCCTCGCCCGCGGGCGGGCCGATCAGCTGCACCCCGACCGGCAACCCGTCGACGACGCCGAACGGCACCATCGCCGCCGGCTGCCCGGTCACGTTCACGATCGGCGTGAACGGGGTGAACGCGCCGCCGCGGCGGAACTGCTCCCACGGGTCGTCGGGCTCGAACACCCAGCCGATCGGCACCGGGAGCTTCGCGAGCCCCGGCGTCAGCACGACGTCGACGTCGTCCCAGAACGCGACGATGCGCCGGGCGAGCCGCTGCAGGCCGACGACGCTCTGCGCGTAGGCCACGCTCGAGGTCTCGTGCGCCCCCGCGGCGAGCGCCCGGTTGAGCGGCTCGAACTTCGACAGGTCGTCCGCGGGGTAGAGCGCCGGCCCGACCTGCCAGAGCTTCGCGAACGCGCCGAGCAGCGTCTCGTCGACCCACGGCGGAGTCGCCTCGACGACGTCGTGCCCGAGCGAGGCGAGCGCGTCCGCCGCCTCGCGCGCGACGCCGATCACCGACGCGTCGATCTCGCGGGGTATCGGCGGCTCGGTGGTGAACGCGATGCGCAGACGGCCGGGGTCGACGCCGACCTCGTCCAGGAACGGGCGCTCGGGTGGCGGCGCCCAGTGCGCGTCTCCCGGCTCGTAGCCCGCGATCGCGTCGAGGAACGCCGCCGCGTCGCGCACCGTCACCGAGATCGGACCGCTCTGCGACAGCTCGAGCGACCCGCTGACGAACGGCGCAGGCGACACGCGCCCGCGCGAGGGCTTGATCCCGAACAGCCCGCAGCACGAGGCGGGTATGCGGATCGACCCGCCGCCGTCGGAGCCGTGCGCGAGCGGCAGCACGCCCGCGGCGACCGCTGCTGCCGCGCCTCCGGACGAGCCGCCCGGCGTGCGCTCCGGGTCCCACGGGTTGCGGCACGCGCCGTTCAGCACCGACTCGGTCACGGCCGTGCTCCCGAACTCCGGCGTGTTCGACTTGCCCAGCACGACGAAGCCCGCGTCTTTCATTCGCCGCACGACCGCGGCGTCTGCGGTCGGGACGTAGTCGGCGTACGCGCGCGAGGAGAACGTCGTGCGGATCCCAGCCGTCTCGTTGAGGTCCTTGACGAGCATCGGCACGCCGGCGAACGGCCCGTCGGCAGGTGCCGTCGCGAGCGCTCGCTCGAAGGCGTCGGTGACGAGGAAGTTGAGCTGCGGGTTGGTCGACTCGATGCGCTGGATCGCGTGCTCGGCGAGCTCGCGCGCGCTCACCTCGCCCGCGCGCACGGATGCCGCGAGCGCGAGCGCGTCCGTCACGTCGCGAGCGTGATGCGACCTTCGACGATCTCGGCGACGTCCTCGGCAGCGACGTAGTCGCCCGACACGGTCAGGCCGTCCCAGATATCTGCCTCGCGCTCGCCGAGCACCTCGTTCACCGTGCCGACGCGCTTGCCCTGCCGGTCGACGACCTCCCAGCCGGGCTCGATCATCAGCCACGACACAGGGTCGGCCATCAGACGGTCTGCCCGTCGACGAGCCACACCGGTCCCTGCGTCGCCTCGAGCCGCGTGTCGCTGAGCGCGCGCAGCGCCACGACCTCGCCGCGGATCGCCTCGGCGTCGCAGCGCTCGAAGCAGCGCCGCGCCATCACCGGCGCGACGCCGTAGCCGGCGCGCCGTGCCGAGCGGAAGCGAAACGCGGAGCGGTCGCCGTCGCGTCGCGGGTTGAGCTGGATGCAGAGCACGGCGCCCCGCTCGATGTCGTCGGAGGAGGTCAGACGCACCTCGGCGACGAGGTCGCTCCAGTCCGCGGGCAGCGCGGCGAGCATCGTGTCCCAGGACGCGGCGAGTGACGTCACCGGCCGCTCCTCGCGCACCGCTGCTCTTTCGGATCCGAGAGCCTTCAGCGTGCCGGCGATGCGTGCGTCGTCGATGCGGCGCAGCAGACGCGCGATCGCATCGGGCCCCTGCGCGCTCCCGTCTCGTGCGGAAGCGAAGCGCAGCACGATCGCGGTCGCCCGGTGCGGACCGGCGGGGCCGAGCAGCGCCGCGGCGCGCGAGGCGGCTTCTGGATCCCGAAGCTCGAGCTCGACAGAGACCTGCCTCCAGCCGTCGGGGAGACCGGCTTGCAGCACGCGCCATTCGCCGACGAGGCTCACGGCGCAAAACGTACACTGCCGCCGACGTGGCCAAGGTCGAGAAGAAGCGCGCGCTCAGCGAGGAGACGCTCCGTGACTTCCTGCGCGACATGCTGCTCATCCGGCGCTTCGAGGAGCACGTCGAGGAGCGCTTCCGCGCCGGCGAGCTCCCGGGCTTCCTGCACGTCGCGATCGGGCAGGAAGCGGTCGCCGTCGGCGTCTGCCAGGCGATGGAGGAGGACGACGTCTTCGCCTCCACGCACCGCGCGCACGGGCACACGCTCGCCCGCGGCACGCCTCCGAACGCGGTCATGGCGGAGCTGTACGGGAAGGTCGAAGGCTGCTCGCACGGCTACGGCGGCTCGATGCACCTCTACGACGTCGAGCGCGGGAACTTCGGCGCGAACGCCGTCATCGGCGGCGGCCTGCCGCACGTCACGGGCGCGGGCCTCGCGTTCAAGCTGCGCGACGAGCCGCGCGTCGCGGTCGCGTTCTTCGGCGACGGCGCGACGAACATCGGCACCTTCCACGAGTCGCTCAACCTCGCGCAGCTCTGGAAGACGAAGACGGTGTTCGTCTGCGAGAACAACCACTGGGCGGAGTCGACGCCGGGGTGGCAGCACTCGCCGGTGTGGGACGACATGTCGAAGCGCGCGCTCGCGTTCGACATGCGCTCCGTCAAGGTCGACGGGCAGGACGTGGAGGCGGTCTACGAAGCGGCGCGCGAGGCGCTCGAGCACGCGCGCACCGGCGAGGGGCCGGTGTTCCTCGACGTCGAGACCTACCGCATGCACGGCCACTTCATCGGCGACCCGCAGGTCTACCGCACGAAGGAGGACCGCGAGGAGGCTGCGAGCAACGACCCGATCGTGCGCCTGCGCGAACGGCTCGCGCTCGGCGACGACGAGTTCCAGGCATTCGACGACCACGCGAACGAGGTCGTCGAGGCCGCGCTCGAGTTCGCGAAGAACGGCACCGATCCGGAGCCGGAAGACGCGCTCAAGAACGTCTATGCCTGAGATCACCTATCGCGAGGCGGTGCGCGACGCGCTCGGCAGCGCGCTGCGCAGCGACGACGACGTCTTCATCATGGGCGAGGACATCGCCGAGATGGGCGGCTCGATGGCGGTCACGCAGGGATTGCTCGACGAGTTCGGGCCGGAGCGGGTGCGCAACACGCCGATCTCCGAGATGGCGATCGTCGGCGCCGGCATCGGAGCCGCGATGGCGGGCATGCGTCCCGTCGTCGAGATCATGTACGAGGACTTCCTGACGCTCTCGCTCGAGCAGATCGTCAATCAGGCGGCGAAGCACCGCTACATGTCGGGCGGGCAGCTGAAGGTGCCGCTGACCGTGCGCACGCAGGGCGGAGCCGGCTGGTCGCCGGGCGCACAGCACGCCCAGCAGCTCGAGGCGTGGCTCGTGCACGTCCCGGGGCTGAAGGTCGCCTACCCGTCGACGCCGGAGGACGTGCGTGGCCTGCTCTGGACGTCGATCTACGACGACAACCCCGTCATCTTCTTCGAGCACCGGCTGCTCTACCCGGTGAAGGGCGAGGTGCCGGAGAAGCTCGAGCCGATTCCGCTCGGCAAGGCGCGCACGATCCGCGAGGGCAGCGATGTGACCGTGATCGCGATCGGGCCGCTCGTCCATCGCGCGCTCGACGCCGCGAAGCAGGCGGAGGAGGACGGCATCTCCGTCGAGGTGATCGACCCGCGCACGCTGCAGCCGCTGGACGAGGACGCGCTGGTGGAGTCCGTGAAGAAGACGAACCGCGCCGTCGTCGCCCACGAGGCGGTCACGCGGATGGGCTTCGGCGCCGAGGTGGCTGCCATCCTGCAGTACAAGGCCTTCGACTACCTCGACGCGCCGATCGAGCGCGTGGGGGCGAAGTTCGCTCCGCTCGCGTTCGCCCCGGTGATGGAGCAGTTCATCATCCCGCACGCCGAAGACGTGCTGGCGGCGATCAAGCGCACCGTCGGCAAGTAGGCTTCCGCTCATGGCGAACGAGGTCAAGCTCCCTCGCCTCGGTCAAGGCATGGAAGCCGGGACGATCACGAAGTGGCTCAAGTCGCCCGGAGACACGGTCGAGAAGGGCGAGCCGCTGTTCGAGATCGACACGGACAAGGTGACGCAGGAGGTGGAGTCGGACTACGCCGGCGTCCTCCTGAAGATCACGCTCGAAGCGGGCGAGGCGCCGGTCGGCCAGACGATCGCGTACATCGGCAAGGAGGGCGAGGAGGTCGCCGACACCGAGCAGCCCAAGGACACGGGCGCCGAGAAGAGCGCCGAAACCGAGGAGCCCGAGGACACGGGCGCCGAGGAGAGCGCCGAGAAGCCGGCCAAGGCGGAGAAGCGCGAGCCGGAGCGCGAGGAGGGACGCCGCGCCGCGGCCGAGGCCGCCGAGCGCGTCGAGTCGGAGGCGAGCGCACCGACGAACGGCGGGCGCATCAAGGCCTCGCCGCTCGCGCGCCGCATGGCGCGGGAGCGTGGGGTCGACCTCGCGAGGCTGAAGGGCACCGGCCCGGACGGGCGCATCGTCGCCGAGGACGTCGAGCGCGGCGAGGCCGCACGGCCCGCGGCCGCACCGGCGGCAGGCCTCCCGACCGGCGAGGTCGAGTCGGTGCCGCTGACGAGCATCCGCAAGACGATCGCGCGCCGCCTGACTGCCGCGTGGCAGGCGCCCGTCTTCCAGCTGACGGTGAGCGCCGACATGACGCGCGCCAACGAGCTCGTCGCGCGCAACCGCGAGCTGAACCCGGACGTGCGCGTCACCGTCACCGACCTGCTCGCGAAGGTCTGCGCGCAGGCGCTGATGCGCCACCGCGACGTGAACGTGCAGTACACCGAGGACGCGCTGCTGAAGTTCCCGACCGCGAACATCGGCATCGCCGTCGCCGCGCCGCAGGGGCTCGTCGTCCCGGTCGTGCGCTCGGTCGAGCGGCTGTCGCTCGTCGAGGTCGGCACGGCGCGCGGCGAGGTCGTCGGCCGCGCGCGCAACAACAAGCTGACGGCGCAGGATCTCGAGGACGGGACGTTCACGATCTCGAACCTCGGCATGTACGGGATCGAGCAGTTCGTCGCGGTGCTCAACCCGCCGCAGGCTGCGATCCTCGCGGTCGGCGCGACGATCGACACGCCGGTCGTGCGCAACGGCGCGGTCGAGGTGCGGCCGATGATGACGATGACGCTGACCGTCGACCATCGCGCGGTCGACGGCGCGGAGGGCGCGGACTTCCTGCGCACGGTCAAGCAGTTCGTGGAAGAGCCCGCGCTCGCTCTCTGAGCGGATGGCCGACGTAGGCTCCGAGCCGCGCGTCTGGTACCTCGTCCGGGACTTCGATCGCGGTCGCGACTTCTACAAGCGCGTGCTCGGGCTTCGACGAGACGTACGTCGACTGGGACGACAAGTGGTCGAAGCTCGAGCACGGCGCGATGCGGATCGCGCTCGCCGAGGGCGAGCCGATGGAGTGCGGCGTCGCGACGGTCGACGTGCAGGACGTCAAGGCCGATGCCGACAGGCTGCGCGCGCGAAGGGTTCGACGTGGGAGTAGTGCTCGAGCTCGCGGGCCAGATGCGCATCGTGGACGTGTTCGACCCGGACGGAAATCGCATGCAGCTCGCACAATCGATAGGCGACTAGCGTGATCCGCAAGGGCTCGCCCGGCGATGTCCCGTTCATGCGCTCGATGCTCGCGCACGCCTACGGGTGGCGGGTGAACGCGCTCGATGCCGACATCCCGCTGACGCGGTACATCGACAACTGGGGCCGCGCGGGCGACGTCGCGATGATCGCGCACGAGACCGGCAACCGCGTGGGCGCGGCGTGGTTCCGCCTCTTCCGCGCGGGTGAGCCCGGCTACGGCTTCGTCGACGAGCAGACGCCCGAGCTGTCGATCTCGGTCGTCCCGTCGCGCCGCCGGCACGGCGTCGGGCAGGAGCTGCTCGACGCGCTGCTCGAGAAGGCGCGCGAGGAAGGGCACGAGCAGGTCTCGCTGTCGGTCGAGAAGGACTCGCCCGCCGTCGCCTTCTACGAGCGCAACGGCTTCGCCGCGACGGGCGAGTCGCAGGGCGGCCTCGTCATGGTGCGGCACCTGTGAGAGCGCGTCTCGCCGGCATCAACCACGTCGCGCTGCAGGTCGACGACCTGGAGGCGGCGGTCGCGTTCTACACCGCATTGTTCGAGCCGACAGCCGTCGACCGCTCCGAGGAGGACGCGGCGTTCCTGGAGATCGGCGACCAGTTCCTCGCGCTCTTCGAGCGCGGCTCGCGCGAGGAGGAGCCGCACTTCGGGCTGGTCGTGGAGGACAAGGACGCCGCCCGCCGCGCGCTGGTGGCCGCTGGCGCCGAAGATCCTGCCCGGGCACCGCGGCTCGACTTCCGCGACCCGTCCGGCAACCGCGTCCAGGTCGTCCAGTACGACCAGGTGCAGTTCACGAAGCCGGACACGATCCTCGCGGCGATGGGGCTGTCGCCGGGAAGACCGAGGCGGCGCTGGCGGAGCTGCAGGGTCTGAAAAGCCGGAATCTGATTCGGCGTAGCCGAACCAGATCCAGCTCTTCGACCCATGGCAACGGTGTGACGAACGGGAACGCCGCGTCGAAGCTGCTCCATGGCCACGGCCGACGACGGCGGGTTCTCGGCGATGTACTCCGGGAGCCGGTAGGCGTGCCGCTTCGTCGTCGACCTCGACGACTGACGATACGGCGAGTCGAAGACGTGACCGCGCCGGCCGTGGCGCCGGTTGAACCCGCCCGCATAGCGCCTGTTCAGCCGACGGATCGCCGGCGTGAGCATCTCGTCCTCGAACGATCCCGACGAGGTGGTAGTGCGTCGGCATGAGGCAGAAGCTGATGGCACACGAGGAACTCCGCGCGCACGAGGTCGCGCGAGGATCTGAACGCCTGCGTCGTAGTCCGGGCGTCCCGGAAGATGTGCTCCTCGGCGATCGAGCGGGCGGTGACGTGGAAGGTGCCGGCATGCGTTGGGCGCATCGTCGCAGCGTGCCTGAGCAGCTGCGGGTGCAATCGCAACGAGTTCTGAAACATTCTTGGAACCTGATTCGCTCCGCCGAACCAGATTCCAGACCTTTGGCGAGCCACGCCTGCCACCTCCGCGAGGAAGCCGGGTCGAGCGTGTGGTCGAGCGGGTACTCGCGGTAGAGCGGCTCGGCGCCCGCTGCTTCGAGCAGCGGTCGCGCGGCGCGGCCGAACTCGACCGAGATCACCGGGTCGTAGACGCCGTGGCCGATCGCGACCGGCGGCAGCGGCGGCGAGAAGTCGCGCTTCCCACGCCGGTGTCTGCGGGATGAAGCCGGAGAACGCGACGATCGCGTCCGGCCGCGGGCGCCCGGCGCCGAGGCCGAGCGCGTACGACATCACCGCGCCCTGCGAGAAGCCCGCCGAGCCACACGCTCGAGTACGGCAGCGAGTCGAGCCACTCCGAGACGGCTCGCGTACGTCGGCGCGAACGTCGCCGGATCGGGCTAGCCGACCTGCGTAGACGGCGTACCAGTGCGCGCCGCCGGGCGGCAGCGACAGCGGGCCGCGCGGGCAGTAGCCGTGGCGGCGCCGCTCGGGATCGAGCACGTCGAGCAGCGGGAAGAGGTCGTTCTCGTCGGCGCCGCGGCCGTGGAAGAGCACGAGCGCGCCCTCCGCCTCGCCCTCGGCGGGACGCTCGCGGACGAGAGGTCACCGCGCCGACCGCGCCGCGCGCGGGTTCGGCAGCGGCGCGAGGATGCTGCTCGACCTGGGCGCGGTACTGCTCGTAGTTCGGCGGCAGCGACAGCGACTCGCCGAGCGTCTCGAACGGCTCGTCGGCCGTGAAGCCCGGCCCGATCGTCGCGATCTCGAACAGCACGCCGCTCGGCTCGCGGAAGTAGATCGACTTGAAGTAGAAGCGGTCGATCACCGGCGTCGGCTGCCCGCCGCCCTCGATCACCTTGTCGCGCCACGCCTCGTGCTCGTCGATCTTCGACGCCCACGCGACGTGATGCACCGTGCCCGCGGCCTGCAGCCCGCCCTTCGGCCGGCGGCGGGTCGTAGACGTAGAAGCCGCTGCGCTTGTCGCCGCGCGCGACCCAGCCGGCCTCGAAGCCGAGCGCGCGCAGCAGGCGCTCGCTGCGCTCCGGCTGCGACGCGTACGCGCGCACGCCGGCGAAGCCGCGGATGCGGTGCTCCTCCGGGACGTCGGGCGCGTTCGCGGTCGAGCGGCTCCTCGCCGGTGTCGTCGACGAGCAGTTCGAGCCCGAGCCCTTCCGGGTCCTCGAAGACGAGCGAACGGTCGCGGATCTCGCCGCCGACGCGCTTCTGCCAGAAGTCGAGCGACTCCTCCGAGCCGACGCGGAAGGAGACGAGGTGCACCATCCCGTCGCCCGCGCGTCCTCGCGGCGCGCCGGGGTACTCGAAGAACGTGATGTCGGCGCCCGCGGAGCCGCGCTCGTCGGCGTAGAAGAGGTGGTAGACGGTCGGGTCGTCCTGGTTGACCGTCTTCTTGACCATCCGCAGGCCCGAGTTCGCCCGCGTAGAACTCGACGTTCGCGGGCGCGTCGCCGGTGATGCACGTGACGTGATGGACGCCTTCGAGCTTCATCGCGCATAGCATGACGCATGCGCGCAGCCGTCATCGTCGACGGGCGGATCGAGATCGAGGAGCGCCCGGATCCCGTGCCGGGCGACGGCGAGGTCCTGATCCGGGTGCGCGCGGCCGGCATCAACGGCGCCGACCTCATGCAGCGCGCGGGCCACTACCCGCCGCCGCCGGGCGCACCGGCCGACATCCCCGGCCTCGAGTGCGCCGGCGAGACGGACAACGGCGAGCGCGTGATGGCGCTCCTCCCGGGCGGCGGTCAGGCGGAGCTGGTCGCGGTGCACGAGTCCCACGTCCTCCCGGTGCCCGACGACGTCGGATGGCCGCAGGCGGGCGGGTTCGTGGAGGTGTTCGCGACCGCCCACGACGCGCGTCTTCACGCAGGCGGAGCTGCAGCGAGGCGAGCGCCTGCTCGTGAACGGCGCGGCGGGCGGCGTCGGCGTGGCCGCGGTTCAGCTGGGCGCCGCAAGCGGGCGCGACGGTGACCGGCACCGCGCGCCACCACCTCGACGAGATCCGTGCGCTCGGCGCCGCGGACACCGAGCCGGACGGCGCCTACGACGTGATCCTCGAGCTCGTCGGCGGCGAGAACCTGGCGACGAACCTGGAGCGGCTCGCGCTGAAAGGGCGGATCGCCGTGATCGGCGCGGGCGCGGGTGCGGCGGCGAACGTGAACTTCGGCTACCTGATGCGCTCGCGCGGGCGCATCCACGGCTCGACGCTCCGGCCCCGCAGCCGCGAGGAGAAGGCCGAGGTCGTGCGCCGCCTGCGCGAGGACGTGCTGCCGCTGCTCGCCGACGGCCGCGTCACCGTCCCGGTCCACGAGACGTTCCCGCTCGAGCGAAGCGCAGGATGCTTACGAGACGTTCGCCGCGGGCGGAAAGTTCGGCAAGATCGTCGTAACATTCGAGTCGTGACGAACGTCCTCCCCGAGAACGCGGAGTCGCAGCGCGCCTGGGACGGCGTGCTCTTCGACCGCTTCCTGCACTTCAAGCACTTGCTCGTCGGCGGGCTCGTGCCCTTCGGCGCGGCGGCGATGAGGCGCTTCCCGCCGGCGGAAGGCGCGCGCGTCGTCGACCTCGGATGTGGGTTCGGCGACTCGACGCTGGCGCTCGCCGAGCTCGTCGGGCCGAGCGGCTCGGCGCTCGGCGTCGACATCGCGCCGCGCTTCGTCGAGGCGGCGCGCGGGGAGGCGCGCGGCGTCCCGAACGTGCGCTTCGAGGTCATGGACGTGCAGGCCACGTCGTTCGACGAGACGTTCGACTACGCCTTCGCGCGCTTCGGGACGATGTTCTTCGCCAACCCGGTCGCCGCCTATCGCAACGTGCGGGGCGCGCTCGCGCCGAACGGCCTCTTCGTCAGCGTCGTCTGGCGCAACAAGCGCGACAACCCGTGGATGCACGTCGCCGAGGAGATCGTCAAGCCGCTCGTCCCGGAGCCGGAGGAGACGGACGAGGCGCGCTGCGGTCCCGGCCCGTTCTCGCAGGCGAACGCCGACACGGTGACGGCGCAGCTGAAGAGCGCCGGGCTTCGACGAGATCACGCTGCTCCGCGTCGACCTGCCGCTGAAGATCGGGACGACGCTCGACGAGGCCGTGGAATTCAACCTCGCGCTCGGGCCGGCAGCCGAGGCCGTTCGCCTCGCCGGCGACGAGGGAGCCGCGATGCGCCCGAAGCTCGCGGCCCTCTTGCGCGAGGCCCTGGCGCAGTTCGTCACCGACGACGGCGTGTACGGGCCTGGGTCGGTATGGATCGTCACCGCACGCGCCGCCGAGTGACCGCTCGGTACCATCGCGCGCTGATACCGACGAACTAGGAGCTGAGATGGAAGTCGACGTCGCCGTCCTCGGCGGTGGGCCCGCGGGCTACACCGCAGCGATCCGCGCCGCCCAGCTGGGCGCGAAGGTCGCCTGCATCGAGAAGGAGCCCGAGCTCGGCGGCACGTGCCTGCGCGTCGGGTGCATCCCGACCAAGGCGTGGGTGCAGACCGCGCACTTCCTGCACCAGGGCAACGACACGTTCGCGAAGCTCGGCGTCAAGGTCGACGGCGCGACGCTCGACTTCCCGGCGGCCAACGAGTGGAAGGCCGGCGTCGTCAAGCAGATGACGACGGGTGTCGCGGGCCTGCTCAAGGCGAACGGCGTCGAGTGGGTGAAGGGCTCCGGCAAGTTCAAGGACGCGAACACGATCGCGGTCGAAGGCGGGGAGGACGTCACGCTTCAAGACCGCGATCGTCGCGACCGGCTCGTTCCCGCTGCGCCCGCCGATCGAAGGGCTCGAGAGCGACCTCTGCGTCGACTCGACCGGCCTGCTCGCGCAGACCGAGGTGCCGAAGCGCCTCGTGATTCTCGGCGGCGGCATCATCGGCTCCGAGTTCGCGTCGATCTTCAACCGCTTCGGCTCCGAGGTGACGATCGTCGAGATGCTCGACACGCTGATCCCGCAGGAGGACGCGGACGCGGCGAAGGAGCTCGCGAAGGCGTTCGGCAAGCGCGGCATCGCGCTGCAGCTCGGCAAGCAGTGCACGAAGGTCGAGCAGAAGGGCAACTCGCTGACCGTGCACTTCGGCGACGGCGAGACCGTCGAGTGCGACCTGATGCTCGTCTCCGTCGGCCGCGGGCCGCTCGTCGAGGGCATCGGCCTCGAGGAGGCGGGCGTCGAGTTCGACAAGCGCAAGGGCATCGCCACCGACGACCACCGCCGCACCTCGGTCCCGCACATCTACGCGGTCGGCGACTGCGCCGGCTACTGGCAGCTCGCGCACACCGCGTTCCGCGAGGGCGAGGTCGCGGCGGAGAACGCGTGCGGCCACGAGCGACGATCGTCGACACCCGCCGTCCCGCGCCCGATCTACACCGATCCGGAGATCGCGGCGTCGGCCTCACCGAGGCCCAGGCGCGCGAGCAGTACGGCGACGACGTCGCGGTCGGCACGTTCCCGTGGGTCGCGAACGCGCGCGCCGTCATGCAGGCCGAGACGACCGGCTGGGTGAAGTCGATCCACGAGACGAAGTACGGCGAGCTGCTCGGCCTGGTCATGGTCGGCCCGCACGTCACCGACATGATCGAGGCGGGAGTGGTCGCGATCGACGCGGAGTCGACGGTCGAGACGGTCGCCGACGGCATGGCGCCGCACCCGACGCTCAGCGAGGCGATCAAGGAAGCGGGCCTCGCCGCGCTCGGCCGCGCGATCCACATCCCGAACCGCAAGCCGCGGGCGAAGGCGAAAGCCTAGGCGGCGCGCGCGGTCACGGGCGCGGCGACCGCCGGCTCCGTCACCGCGCGCACGCCCGGCAGGAACGCGACGACGACGTTCGTCAGCGCGGCCGCGCAGCGCGGCGGCGAGCAGCGTCTCGCTCGTAGCCCGACCCAGCGCGCGATCAGCGGGAAGGCGAGGAAACCGAGCGGCATGAAGACGAACGACACGAGGATGTCGTACGAGCGCACGCGCGCGTAGACCGACTCGGGGATGTCGCGTTGCAGCGTCGTCTCCCACCACGTGTTGCCGAGCGCGATCGCGCCGGCGCCGACGCCCCACGCGAGCGCGATCACCGCGACCGGCAGCGGGCCGGCGAGTGCAGCGATCGGCAGCGAGATCAGCATCGAGACGATGAAGCACGCGCTCAGCGGGTGACGCGGCCGCAGCCGCACCGACGCGAGGGCACCGACGATCGCGCCGAACGCGCCGCGTCGCCGAGACGAAGCCCCAGTCCCGCGGGCCGTCGAAATGCGCGATGAACGTCGGCGGGCCGAGCACGATGAACGCGGCGAGGCAGAAGTTCGAGATCGCGAAGCCGACGATCGGCGCACGCACCCACGCCCGCGACATCGACCTCGCGGAACCCGTCGCGCAGCTGGCGCACGAAGCTGCGCGCGCTCCGGCAGGACGTGCGCGGCGACGCGCAGCTGGAGCAGGAAGAACGCGCTCACGACGAAGCTCGCCGAGTCGATCGCGAACACCTAGCCGGTGCCGAACGCCGCAACCAGCGCACCGGCGAGCGGCCGGCCCGAAGATGTTGAGCACGTTCCGCGAGAGCGCGAGCAGCGCGTTCGCCGACTGGAGGTTCTGCGTGCTGACCGTCTGCGGGACGAGCCCGTCCGCTGCCGGGTTGAAGAACGCGGACGCCGCACCGAACAGCGCGCCGGTGACGAAGAAGAGCGGCAGCGTCATGTGGTGTGTGAGGAGCATCACGGCGGTGAACGCCTGGACCACGGCGCGGACGCCGTCGCAGGCGAGCATCACCGCGCGGCGCGGCAGCCGGTCGGCGACGACGCCGCCGGCGAGCGTGAACGACGACGCGGGCGAGCGTGAACGCGGCGAGCACGCCGCCGAGCGCAGTAGCGGAGCCGTTGACCGAGAGGACGGCGAAGGCGAGGGCGACCGGGACGAGCGCGTCGCCCGCCGCGGACGAGACGCGGCCGAGCCAGAGCAACCGGAACGAGCGCTCGGCGAGCGGCGACGCGGTCATCCCGTGGCCCACGGCCGGGAAGCGTATCCCGTATCCTGCACGTACTTCTCGGCCGTTTGAGCAGAGGCAATGGTCGTTCCGGCGGCAGATGTGCGCCTGTCGAGACTTCTGCGTCGTGACGCGGGAGCCGAGGTCGAGCGGCTCTACCGGAAGCACTCGGGGGAGGTCCTCCGGTATGCGCTGCTCGTGCTTCGCTCCCGCTCCGACGCGGAAGATGTGACGCAGGCCGTGTTCATGCGCGCGCTGCGCGCGATCGAGCGCGGCGAGAAGGTGCGGGCTCCCAGGAACTGGCTGATCAAGATCGCCCACAACGAGTGCCGCCGGCTCCTGTCGTCGCGGAAGGCAACGGTCGAGCTGCCGGAGCAGCTCGCGGCCGAGCCGGAGCAGCACGGGCAGGCGGACGAGCTGAAGCGCGCGCTCGAAGCGCTGCCGGACTCGCAGCGCCAGGCGCTGGTGCTGCGCGAGCTCGAGGGCCGGTCGTACGCGGAGATCGGCGCGACGCTCTCGCTCTCGGTGTCGGCGGTCGAGACGCTGATCTTCCGCGCGCGCCGCTCGATGCGCGAGCAGCTCGAGGGCGCGATGAGCTGTCAGGAGTTCGCGGAGTTGCTCGCCGACCCGTCTGCGCGCTCGCGCATCCGCGCACACGCGCGTGTCTGCGCAGCGTGCGCGACGCTCGAGCGGCAGGCGCGCGGGCGCAAGAGCGCGCTGAAGCGGATCGCCTCCGCGCTCGGTCTGCCGTGGTGGGCGCCGAAGGTCGCGGCGGTGGCCGTCACGACGGCGACCGTCGCCGGGGTCTGCGACCGCGGTGCCGCCGAAGGTGCACCACGTTCCCGCGCCGCCTCCTGCGCCCGCGCTCGTCGAGCGGACGGTCGCCCCCGTTGCAGCGACGCCCGACCGCGCGCGCCGCTGGTGCGCCGCGCCCGGCCGGCCGCCAAGCATTCGTCCAGCCCAGTGGTCGCGAAGCCGGGGGCGGCAGGCCCTGCGCGGCCTGCCGCCTCCCGCCCCCGGCCGGCGCCGGTAGCCGCCTCCCCGGCGCCCGTGCCCGCTCCTGCTCCCGAGCCGCCCGCGGCCGCTACTCCGGCGGCGCCCGCTCCTGCGCCGGCCCCGGCAGCGCCTGCTCCGGCAGCGCCTGCTCCGCGCCGCCGACCCGGCTCCGGCGACGCCTCCTCCGGCTGCGCCGAGTGCGC
Organism: uncultured Thermoleophilia bacterium; assembly: GCA_963847415.1. Lineage (GTDB taxonomy): Bacteria > Actinomycetota > Thermoleophilia > Gaiellales > Gaiellaceae > PALSA-600. The sequence goes on from CAWJZQ010000021.1 coordinate 38,980, forward strand.
CGCTCCCGGCTCCGGCCCTGCCGGTTCCGGTCCCTGCCTCCGGTGGACCTCCCCGCCCCTCCACCGGCGCCTCCGACCCCCGTGCCCGTGCCGGATCCGCCGCCGGTGACGGTGCCGCCGTGACCGTCCCGACGGTCACGATCCCGCTCCCGCCGCCGCCTCCGTTGCCGCCGGTGCCGGGCCTGAATGTAAAGGCTCCGTAAAGTCGAACTCCTCGTGCAAGTTTTCCGGGGATGTGGTGTCCTTACCTGTGGACGTGCCCTCGTCCCGCCGGGAGCCTTCGCCCGCCCGCAAGGTTCCCGGCACTCTCCCGGGGCCCCGCCCTTGCCGCAGAGGGCGGGGCCCTTTTTCTTTTTTTGTAGGGTCTCGCGCATGAGCGTCATCAACCGCCGCAACGCAGTGATCGGCTGGCTCGCCTGGACCGGTGCGAAGACCGTCATGAAGCGGAAGGCCAAGGACGCCGTTCCGGCCGTCGACACGGAGACGAAGCGCCCGAACAAGAGCGCGATCGCCCTCGCGCTCGCGACGGCCGTCGGCGTGCTGACGTTCGTGAAGCGCCGCTCGGGCAGCGACGATCCCGAATCCGACTCGGCGTAACCGCCCCGAACCTCCCGCCGTTTTTCCGAACCTGATTCGGCGCAGCCGAACCAGATTCGAGCTCTTCGCTCCGCGCTATCCGGTGAGCCCGAACGGGCTCCCTTCCGAGTCGCGGCAGATCGACCAGCGCTCGCCCGGGTGCACGACGCTGCCGCCGAGCTCGACGACGCGGTCGAGCGCACGCGCCATGTCGTCGACGCGGAAGTACGGCAGCGAGTAGCGGTCGCCGGGACCTGCCCCACGCTCGTGCAACCCGAAGGACGGCTCTTCGCTGTGGCTCTGCAGGCCCTGTCCCTCGGCCGACGTGCGTTCGTCGAGCGCGACGCCGAGCAGCCCTTCCCAGAACCGGCGTGCGCGCGGCAGGTCGTCCGCTGGAAACTCGATCAGGTCGAGCGCCATCGTTCGACCCTATCGACCGGATGACGGATTGTGGGCGCGGCGCGGATCGGTAGCGTCGCTCCGGTGACCGCCGCCGAGCTCCTCGCCGACCGTTCGGCTTCGCCTCGTTCCGCCCCGGCCAGGAGCAGGTCGTCGACGCGCTGCTCGCCGGCCGCTCGGCGCTCGCGGTCTTCCCGACCGGCGGCGGCAAGAGCCTCTGCTACCAGCTCCCGGCGCTGCTGCTCGACGGCGTGACGGTCGTCGTCTCGCCGCTGATCGCGCTGATGAAGGACCAGATCGACTTCCTCGCGCGGCAGGGCGTCGCCGCGGCGCGGCTCGACTCGAGCCTCGACGCCGACGAGGTGCGCGCGGTCTCCGACCGTCTGCGCAGCGGTGACGCTGAAGCTGCTCTACGTCGCGCCGGAGCGCTTCAACAACGAGCGCTTCCTGGCGCAGCTGCGGCGAGGCGAGGATCGCGCTCTTCGCGGTCGACGAGGCGCACTGCATCTCCGAGTGGGGCCACAACTTCCGGCCCGACTACCTGAAGCTCGCCGCGCGGGCGCGTGAGCTCGGCGCCGAGCGGGTGCTCGCGCTGACCGCGACCGCGACGCCCGCGGTCGTGGCCGACATCTGCGCAGGCTTCGGGATCGAGGAGCGCGACGCGGTCGTCACCGGCTTCTACCGGCCGAACCTGACGCTGCTCACGACGCCGGCACGCGCCGCCGAGCGCGACGCGCTGCTCGTCGAGCGGCTGCGCGAGCGGCCGCCCGGGCCCGACGATCGTCTACGTCACGCTGCAGCGGACGGCGGAGCGGGTCGCCGGGCTGCTCGCGCGGCCGGGCTGCCGGCGCGGCGTACCACGCGGGCATGAGCGCCGAAGAGCGCGACGCGGTGCAGGAGTGGTGGATGGCATCCGACCGCAACGATCGTCGTCGCGACGATCGCGTTCGGCATGGGCATCGACAAGGCCGACATCCGCTACGTCTACCACTACAACCTGCCGAAGAGCCTCGAGAGCTACTCGCAGGAGATCGGCCGCGCGGGCCGCGACGGCGAGCCGTCGACGTGCGAGCTGTTCGCGTGCCGCGACGACGTGCCGACGCTGGAGAACTTCGCCTACGGCGACACGCCGACACGCGAGGCGATCGCCGGCCTGCTCGACGACGTGTTCGCGCACGCGGACGGTGAGCAGTTCGCCGTCTCGGAGTACGAGCTGTCGGCGCGGCACGACGTCCGGCCGCTCGTGCTGAAGACGATCCTCACCTACCTCGAGCTCGACGGCTTCCTCGAGCAGGGCACGCCGTTCTACGCCGGCTACAGCGTGCGGCCGTCGAGCGGCGAGTGGGACGACGTCGTTCGCGGCCTTCGACGGCGAGCGCGCGCCGACTTCCTGCGCCGCGTGCTCGCGAGCGGCAAGGAGGGGCGCGTCTGGACGGCGCATCGACCCGGAGGCGGTGCCGGGCGAGGACCGCGCAGCGCGTCGTCGCGGCGCTCGGCTACCTCGAGCAGCGGGCCTCGTCGAGCTGAAGGTCGCCGACGTGCGCCAGCGCTTCACGCTGCTGCGAGCGCCCGAGTCGCTCGACGCCGAGTGCGCGACCGCCTCGCCGAGCGCTTCGACCGCCGCGAGCAGTCGGAGACGGAGCGGATCGCGCGGTCGTCGCGCTCGTCGAGCACGACGGCTGCCAGGTGCAGGCGCTCGTCGGCTACTTCGGCGAGGAGCAGCCGAGCCGTGCGGCCACTGCACGTTCTGCCTGACCGGGCGGGCGCAGGTGCTGCCGCCGCAGCCGAGGCCGCCCGGCGACGCTGAGATCGACCGGCGGCGCTCGACGCGCTCGTCGCCGAGCCATCCCGAGCGCGCTCGGCGACCCCGCGCCAGCGCGCCCGGTTCCTGTGCGGCCTGACGAGCCCGGCAACGACGCGGGCGAAGTTGTCGCGCCATCCGCTCTTCGGCGCCCTCGCCGAGCAGCGCTTCGCGGACGTCCTCGAGCTCCGAACCTGATTCGGCGCAGCCGAACCAGATTCGAGCCTTTTCGGCGCGTTGCGCCCCGGATCGTGCCTACGATGGTTGGCCGTGTCCGAGACCCTGGAGATCATCTGGCACCCGTACGGGGTGGCCTACGCGTTCCTGCGTCGGGATGACGGCACGTTCTCCGCCGAGGTCGGCACTGGAGACCCGGACGAGCTCGAAGTCCTCGGCATCGACGTTCCGGCGCGGGTCCTGAGCGCGGCCGAGCTGGTCGCGCTGGCGGCCGGAGGGCGAGCTCGGCGACAGCGCGACGTGCCTGCTCGCGCTCGTCGAGCTCGCGCAGCGCTCGGTCTCCGAAGGGCTCGTCCATCCGCAGCTGACGCACGGCGGCGGCAGCTGGTACGCGTTCTGGGGCGCGACGCTCGACGCGACGATCGAGGAGTCGCTCGCCGCGATCGCGGCGGCGCTCCCGCGGTGTCGCGCGGAGTACTTCCACGGCGACCGCGAGGCGACCGTCGACGACCTCTACCCGCAGCTCGTCGACCAGATCGCGCGCGACCGGCTGCGTGGCCGCCGGCGTGCGGCTCGGTCGACCCGTCCGCCGCTCGTACGCTCGCGCGCGCTCGACAACTTCCTCGACGGCCTCGTCGTCGCCCGAGTCCCGAGCTGCCGCACGGCCCGACGTACGCGGCGCTCGAGAAGCGGATCACGCGCTGGGTCGACGACGGGCCTCGCGCGGCTCGTCGAGGCGCCGTGGACGCTCGGCCTGCATCTCGACGAGCGCGTGCCGGCGGCGCGCTCGCGCTCGAGCTGTGGCTGCACGCCGAGGACGACCCGACGCTGACCCTGCCGGCGTCGCTCGCTGTGGGAGGCGGCGAGGAGCGTTCGCGTTCCTGCGCGACAGGCGATCCGTCGGGGACCTCGCCGCGCGCTTGCGCTGAGCTGCGGGCCGCTGCTCGCCGAGCACGGGATCGCGTTCGACGAGGAGCGAGCCGTGGTCGAGGTCGAGCTGTCGACGCGAGCCGGTGTCGCTGCTTCCTGCGCGACGTGATGCCGCAGCTCGAGGAGCGCGACGTGCCGGTGCTCTGCCGACGCGCGTGGGTGCGCGCGCCGAGCGCGCATCCGCGCGAACCTGCACCGCGCGTGCGCGTCGAGCAGCGGGCTGCTCTCGAGCGACGTGATCGCGGCGTTCGACTGGCGGCTCGCGCGTCGGCGACGTCGGAGCTCGACGAGGAGGAGCTGCGCGGCTCGCGAAGCGAAGGCGCCGGTCGTCCAGGTCGCAGGGCCGCTGGCAGGCGCTGCGGCACGACGACGTCGAGCGCGCGCTGCGGTTCCTCGAGCGCCGCGCGACGGGCGGCGGCGTCGTCGAGCTCGTGCGCGGCGGTGTCGGGCCTCGAGACCGACGAGTACGGGCTCGAGCTCGGCGACGGTCGCGCTCGACGAGTCGCTCGCGGGCTGCTCGACGGCGACGCGCGCTTCAGGCCGCTGCCGACGCCGCCGGGGATGGAGTACGAGCTGTTCCACGTTCCAGGAGCAGGGCCACGGCTGGCTGCGGATGCTCGGCGATCTCGGGATCGGCGCGATCCTCGCCGACGACATGGGGCTCGGGAAGACGGTGCAGGCGATCGCGATGCTCGTGTCGGAGCGCGAGGAGTTCGGCGCGGAGGCGTTCGGGCCGACGCTCGTCGTGTGCCCGATGAGCGTCGCGCGGCAGTGGGTGCGCGGAGGTCGAGCGCTTCGCGCCGGCGCTGCGCGTGCATCTGCATCACGGCGCGCGAGCGGCTCGCGGGCGACGGAGCTCGTCGACGCGTGCGCGAGCGTCGGACGTCGTGGTCACGTCGTACGACATCGCGACGCGCGACGTCGAGACGCTGCAGCTCGTCGACTGGGACCGGCTGCTCCTCGACGAGGCGCAGGACGTGAAGAACCCGCAGACGAAGCGCGCGCGCGTCGTTGCGGCTGCTGCGCGCGCGGCGGCGGGTCGCGATGACGGGCACGCCGATCGAGAACCAGCTCGGCGAGCTGTGGGCGATCATGGACATCCTCAACCCGGGCCTGCTCGGCTCGCGCGAGTGGTTCCACCGCGACGTTCGCGCAGCCGATCGAGGTCGAGAACGACGACGAGGCGCTGGAGCGGCTGCGGGCGATCGTGCGGCCGTTCATCCTGCGCCGGCGCGAAGGACGACCCGGAGGTCGAGCTCGACCTGCCGCCGATCACGGTCGCGAAGGACTACTGCCGGCTGACGGTCGAGCAGGCGAGCCTCTACCAGGCGACGGTCGACCGCTGGATGCCGCGCATCGAGGCGCACGAGGACCGCTTCGGCCGGCGCGGCGCGGTGCTCGCGATGCTCGGCCAGCTGAAGCAGGTGTGCAACCACCCGGAGATGCTGCGTGCACGACGGGCAGGCCGCTCGACGGGCGCTCGCGGCAAGCTCGAGCGGCTCGTCGAGCTGCTGCGGCGCGGTGCCGGAGGGCGACAAGGCGCTCGTGTTCACGCAGTACACGAGCTTCGCCGGCCTCGTCCCGCATCTCGCCGAGCGGCTCGGCAAGCAGGTCGGCTTCTTCCACGGCTCGCTGAACGCGCGGCAGCGCGAGGAGCTGCTGACCGCGTTCGCGACGCCGAGGCGGCCCGGCGGTGCTCGTCATCTCGATCCGTGCCGGCGGCCGCGGCCTGAACCTGCCGGCGGCGAACCACGTCTTCCACTTCGACCGCTGGTGGAACCCCGCCGTCGAGCAGCAGGCGACCGACCGCGTCGCATCGCCTCGGCCAGCAGCAAGCCGGTGTTCGTGCACTCGCTGATCTGCCTCGGGCACGCTGGAGGAGCGGATCGACCAGCTGCTCGAGTCGAAGCGCGAGCTCGTCGAGAAGGTGATGGCCGGCGAGCGGCGAGGACTGGCTCGGCGATCTCGATCTCGGCGCGATCCGCGCCGCGGTCGCGCTGGCGCCGGACGCCGTGGAGGCGTCGCAGCGTGAGCAGCCGCATCGGCACGGGCCCGTGGGCGCGGTCGCTGGGTGCGGTGCTCGTCCCGACGACTCGGCGCCGGAGGCGATCGCGGCGAGGAGCCTGGCGCCGGGTGCGGTCGAGGACCTGCGCGATCGAGCGGGCACTGATCACGGCGCGCGTCGACGGGCTGCACGGTGACGATCACCGCGCAGCCGATCCCGCCGCGCATCTGGGCGGCGATGGCGCGCTACGCGCAGATCACGCGGCGCTGGAAAAGGCGGTCGCGGCGAGTCGCAGTCCGTGCAACTCGAGCACCTGCTCGCGCAGGACTGGGAGCGAGCCGCTCGTGCCGCGACGCGAGCGTTGCGCGTCACGTGCTCGTGCGACGCGGATGCGGACGTGCACGTCGCGACGGCGGCCGGCGCGGTCGCCGCCGCGTCGACATCGAGCCGGGCAGCTCCTCGAGTGGCTGGTCCGGTGTCGACGTGGCTCAGCCGCGCGTGACTCGCTCCGCCGCCGGGGACGACGAAGCGTGGCAGGGCGGTCGAGCTGCCGCCGCTTCCCCGACCGCACGGGCGGCCGGCACGGATTCGGTGCCGAAACGGTTCGGCGACGAGCGGGATCCGGACCGCCGACGGCGAACTCGTCGAGGTGCTCGTCCGGGCCTATACCGCTCGGCGTTCGCGGCGTAACCTGCCGCGTCGTGAAGGAGTCGAAGGCCGCCGGCCGTGCGCAGGCTGGTGTTCGGACGGCGCTGCTCGCTGGCGCTCGCGCTGCTCGGTCGCCGCCCGCGCGCCGGCACCGGCATGTTCGTCGGCGCGACCGAGGACAACGTCCGAAGCGCTCGACCCGCTGCGCGCCAAGTCGAAGATGGACCTGGCGGCGCTCGCGGGGCTCGACACGGTGCGGATGACCGTCACGTGGCAGCCCGGCGAGCAGCGCGTCGGCGGCGACGACCGAGTCGTGCTGCGGAACGTCGTCCGCGGCCGCGCAGCTCGACGGCGTGCGGCTGATCGTCTCGATCTACCCGCGCGACTGGCGGACGCGCCGCTCACCTCGCGCGCGCGCGGCGAGTTCGCCGCGTACGCAGCGTCGATCGCGCAGCGAGTTCCCCGCGATCCGCGACTTCATCGTCGGCAACGAGCCGAACCTCAACCTCTTCTGGATGCCGCAGTTCGGGCTCGGCGGCGTCGACGTCGCGGCGCGCTCGTACGAGCTGCTGCTCGCGCGGACGTACGACGCGCTCAAGTCGGTCTCCGCACGACATGAACGTGATCGGCGGCGCGCTCGCGTCGCACGGCCAGGACAAGCGCGAGCTCGCTCCGGCCGACGCACTCGCCGACGACGTTCATCAAGGACCTCGGCGCCGCGTACCGCGCGACGAAGCGACACGCGTCCGATCATGGACATGTTCGCGATCCATCCGTATCTGATCCCGTCGAAGCTGCCGCCGACGTTCGCGCACCCGAACACGACGACGATCGGCGATCGCCGACTACCCGAAGCTCGTCACGCCTGCTCACGACCGCGTTCCGCGGGACGGCGCAGCGCGGCGAGACGCTGCCGATCGTCTACGACGAGTTCGGCTACCAGTCGAAGATCCCGGAGGGAGCGCTCTCGTCTACACACCACCTCGGCTCGCCGACCGCCGAAGGACGCGATCCCCGAGGCGCTACAGGCGAAGTACTACGCGCAGGCGTTCGCGCTCGCGGCGTGCCAGCCGACGGTCGCGGGCTGCTGATCTTCCACGTCGTCGACGAGCGCGACGCGCGCGCGTGGCAGTCGGGCCTCTACTACGGCAACAGCACGCCGAAGTCGAGCCTGGCGGCCGTCCGCGAGGCGGCACTCGCCGCGCAGGCTGGCAGGCTCGGTCACTGCCGCAAGGCCAAGACGACGACGAACCTCGCCGCGTCGTGTTTCACCAGCCGGACGACGGAGCTCGCCGTGGACTTCGCGTGCGCTGACCGTGTGCAGCTACGAGCTGCAGCGTGATCGACTCGGAGACCGGCGAGAAGGTCGCCGAGCGAGCAGGGCAAGTCGATCGGCAGGCACACGGTGAACTTCCCGACCGACGACGTCGCGCCGGGCAGCTACCAGTACATGGTGCGCGCCTTGAAGTCCGGCAAGCCGGGCACGGCCGAGACGCGAACGAGCCGGCCGTTCCCACTGATCGCGCCCGTTGACGGCAGCGAGCCGCTCGACCCGCCGAAGCTCTCGCAGGCGCCACGGTTGCCGGCAGCACGCACGCCGTTGCCGACCCTCATGCCGACGGTTCCCGCGGCGACGTAACGCATGAGACAACTGCGTCTGTTCGCGCGGGCGGGCGCATTCACGATCGTTGCGCTGATCGCCGTGTCGGTCGTTCGCGACGCCGACGCGGCGCCGTCGCAACCCGCGCAGGTTCCCGCGCTGTCGGCGGTGTTCGCCGCGACGTCGTACGCGCCGGGCCAGCTGGCGAAGCTGCGCGTGCTCGGCCGTGTGCGCAGGCTCGAGCTGCAGGTGATCCGCGCGGGAGCGGAGCGAAAGTTCTCGAGCGTCGGCCGACCGTGGGGCCCGCCGCGTGCAATACCGGTTCCGCCGCGGCTCGGAGAACATCGTCCGAGTGCGGTTCGGGAGCGTGGCCGAGCGGGCTGTACTTCGTCCGACTGACCGCGCCGGGGGGCCGAGCGGTCGCGTTCGCGCCGTTCGTGCTCCGGCCCGCCGTGCTCGGAACCGCGCGCGTCGCGGTCGTGATCCCGACCTACAGCTGGCAGGCCTACAACTTCTACGACTCGAACCGAGACGGCCGCGGCGACTCGTGGTACGTCGACGCGCGCCGGCAGCAACGTCCTGCTCGGCCGCCCGTTCGCGGGCAACGGCAAGCCGCCGCACTACCGCACGCAGCAACGCGGTTTTCTGCGGCACGCTCGTCCACACCGGCAAGGCCGCGACTTCATCACCGACGAGGACCTCGAGCAGGTCGCGAGCGGCGACGACCTCGCCGCGCGCTACGACGCGATCATCTTCTCGGGTCACGAGGAGTACGTCACGACGCACATCTACGACGTCATCCAGCGCTACCGAGATCTCGGCGGCAACCTCGCGTTCCTGTCGGCGAACAACTTCTTCTGGCGCGTCGACCTCAACGGATCGAACGGATCTGGCGCATCAAGCTCTGGCGCGATCTCGGCCGCCCGGAGGCGCAGCTGATCGGCGTGCAGTACAGCGAGCCAACGACCGCGGCGGCCACGCCGCCGCCGTACGTGGTCCAGAACGCGCCCGCGGCGCCGTGGCTCTTCAACGGCCTCGGCATGGAGAACGGCGCCGCGCTCGGCACGGCGCGCTACGGCATCGAGTTCGACATGATCGCGCCCGAGTCACCACCCGGCACCGACAGTGCTGGCGACCGTCAGCCCGGGCCTGGCGACGGCACGATCCTCGGCGAGATGAGCTACTACGAGACGCCGGCCGGCGCGAAGGTGTTCGCCGCGGGGACGTTGAGCTTCGGCGGGTCGGACAACCCGTCGCGGCGGTGCTGTTTCAGAACCTCTGGCAGCACCTGGTGGTGCCGTAGCCGGCCCTGACGCTCTCGCTGCTTTCGTACTTGACCGGTTGTCGGTAGCTGGCTGACAAACTCCAGCCGGATGAACTCCAGTCAGAGTGCCGGCCTGCGTGAAGCGCTGCTTACGGCTCGGCTTGAGCTGGCTCTCGAAGCACTCGAATCTTCGTTCCTTGAGCCAGAGGTCGAGCGGCTCGCAGACGCCGAGGCTTCGGATCGAATCTCTCGCCACATTGCGCGCCTCCTTGCGCAAGTCATCGAGGCGGCGCCTGAGAGAGAACGGACAGCAGAGGGAATCCGGCTCGCTCGCGAAGTGCTGCAACGTATCGACGATGTCGCTCAGAGTGCTGATCTCGGTCTTGATGTTCCTACAGAGCCTGGCCGGGTGCTCCAGGCGCTGTTGAGACGGAGGCCCGACGGCTCACCGGAACCGATCGAACGGCCCTTAACACCGCTCCTCGACACGACGGTCTTCACAAATGCCCCGGGCGAACCAACGGTCGGGCACGAACTTCGTGCGGAGGTGCATTCCGCAGAGTCGATAGATGTCGTGATGGCGTTCATTCGCTGGAGCGGCATTCGGCCACTGCTTGACGTCCTCGAGCGCCACCGCCGTGATGGCAAGGCGGTGCGCGTTCTGACCACGACCTACACGAACAGCACAGAACAGCGAGCTCTCGACGAGCTAACGCAAGCTCGGGGTCGAGGTGCGAGTGTCATACGACACCACCATGACCCGGCTGCATGCGAAGGCGTGGATCTTCCACCGGGCCGAGGGCTACTCGACGGCATACGTCGGCTCGTCGAACCTCACGCATTCAGCGCAGGTGACCGGCCTGGAATGGAACGTGCGCGCTGTCGGGCGTGCGCAACCCAGACGCGTTGGCGAAGATCGCAGCCGTCTTCGAAAGCTATTGGGAAAGCCACGATTTCGTTGCGTACGACCAAGACGAGTTCCGTCGTCGGACGACGGTCGAGGATGCGGGCGATGTCATCCGTTTGAGCCCGCATCGAGCTTGAGCCTCGCCCGTTTCAAGAGCGATTGCTCGAGCTGTTGGCAGTCTCGCGGCAGCACGGTCACTCTCGGAACCTGCTCGTCGCTGCAACTGGAACGGGAAAGACAGTGATGGCGGCCGTCGACTACGCAAGGCTCCGGACCGTCACTTCACCGAGATCGGCTGCTGTTCGTGGCCCACCGGGCAGAGATCCTCGAACAGAGCCGAGACACCTTCCGCCTCGCGATGCGCGAACCGACGTTCGGAGAGATGTGGTTCGGTGGGGACCGCCCGGAGCGTTTCGAGCATGTCTTTGCGTCTATCCAGAGCCTGGCAGCTAGAGGCGTCAGTGGAATCGACCCGTCGCATTTTGACGTTGTCATCGTCGATGAATTCCACCATGCGGCGGCGCCGACATATCAAGCGCTCCTCGATCATCTTCAGCCGGTACAGCTGCTCGGGCTTACGGCGACCCCCGAGCGAGCAGATGGACTAGATGTTCTCCGCTACTTCGACGGACGAATTGCGGCCGAGTTGCGCATCTGGGACGCGATCGATCAGCAGTACCTTGCGCCGTTCGCGTACTACGGAGTCCATGATGGTCTCGATCTTCGCAGCGTTGCCTGGCGCCGCGGCACCGGGTACGACATCGCTGAGCTGACGAATGTGTTGACCGCGGATCACGTGTGGGCGCGCCGCGTGGTCGAGCAGGTCAGGGCGAAAGTCACCGATCCTCGGCGGATGCGTGCGTTGGGCTTTTGCGTCAGCGTGAAGCACGCGCGGTTCATGGCGGACGTGTTCAACGACGCCGGAGTTGCCTCCGTTGCCGTGTGGGGTGACAGTCCTCGAGGGGAACGGGAGGCTGCGCTGCGTGATCTTGCGGGCGGACAGGTGCAGGTTGTATTCACTGTCGATCTGTTCAACGAGGGTGTAGACGTGCCCGCGGTTGACACGCTGCTGCTGTTGCGGCCAACGGATAGTCCGACACTTTTCCTCCAGCAACTTGGACGAGGGCTGCGGCGTGCTCACGGGAAGACGATCTGCACGGTTCTCGATTTCATCGGTTTCCATCGCAAGGAGTTTCGGTTCGATCGGCGATTCCGCGCACTCCTCGGAGGAAGCCGGAGGGACGTCGAGCGTGAGGTCAAGGACCGCTTCCCGTTCCTGCCGGCCGGCTGCCATCTTGAGCTCGACTCGGTCGCACAGGAAGTGGTGCTTCGCAGCATTCGCGACGCGATACCAACAGCCTGGCGCGATCGGTGCGCGGAGCTGCGTGCTTTGGGCGATGTGACCCTGGCGGAGTACCTCCATGAAACGGCGTTGGAAATTGAAGACATCTACGCTGGAAGTCACAGCTGGTCGGAGATGAGACGTGCTGCCGCTCTTCCGACCGCCGCCGCAGGGCCTGACGAGACTGTGCTTCTTCGTGCTGTCGGTCGAATGTTGCATGTCGATGACGACGAACGCGTCGACGCGTACGCGCGCTTTGTTTCCGAGGCTGCGCCGCCGCAGGCGGACACTCTTAAGACTCGGCAGGCGCGCTTCCTACGCATGTTGGTTGCCTCAATCACAAATCTACGACCGTCTGTGCCGATCCAGAACGCGATCGACCATCTGTGGACGCACCCGCAGGTCTTGGCGGAGTTGCGCGAAGTAATGGCTTACCTACGCGGGAGCGGTCAGCACCTGCATGTTCCTCTCGGCCTTGAGCCGACCATTCCGCTTCAGGTCCATGCGCGCTACACGCGCAACGAGATTCTTGCCGCCTTCGGGAGCGGAGAGGGCGCGCGGCCGAACACATGGCAGACCGGCGTCTGGTGGGACGAGTCGTCGGCAAGCGACGTGTTCGCGTTTACCTTGGACAAGAGCTCGGGTGCATTCTCGCCCACAACCAGATACCGAGATTACGCGCTGAGCCCCGAGCTCATCCATTGGGAAAGCCAGTCGGCGACGAGTGTCGACGGGCGCGTAGGCCAGCGATACATCCACCATCTTGAGCGCGCGACGAACATCGTTCTTTTCGCGCGGCTACGGACGGACGACCGAGCGTTCTGGTGTCTGGGGCGCGCCAGATATGTTCGTCATGAAGGCGAGCGTCCAATCGCATTCGTTTGGAAGCTCGAACACCGTTTACCAGGCGACCTCTACGCGGAGTTCGCAGCCGCCGTCGCTTAAAGCAGCTGGATCCAGGCCCGCATCGGGCCGACAGTTAGGCGCGTCTCGCGTTGTTCATTGCCGCGGCAGGCAATCGGGGCGTCGTCGTCGAACGAGGGTGAGTCCGCGTACGCCTCGCGAACGTCGTCATGAAGAACTGGGCCGGCAACGTCACGTACTCGACCACGGGCATCCTCCGCCCGAGAACCGTCGAGGAGGCGCAGGAGCTCGTCGCGCGCACCGAGTCGATCCGGCCGCTCGGTACGCGCCACTCGTTCAGCCTCGTCGGTGACTCGACCGGTGCGTTGCTCTCGACGGAGCATCTCGACCGCGTTGTCGAGATCGGGGCGGACACCGTGACGGTCGAGGCCGGCATTCGCTACGGGGAGCTCGGTCGCGCGCTGCAAGAGCACGGCCTGCGCCGTCGCGAACCTCGCGTCGCTGCCGCACATCTCGGTGGGTGGAGCAGTCGCCACCGGGACGCACGGCTCGGGCGTGAGCAACCAGTCCCTCGCGGCCGCGGTCTCCGCGCTCGAGCTCGTGGGCGCCGACGGCTCGCTCGGGCGGCTCCGTCGCGGCGATCGCGACTTCGACGGCGCCGTCGTCGCCCTCGGCGCCCTCGGGCTCGTGGCGCGCGTGTCGCTCGACGTCGTTCCCGCGTTCGAGCTTCGCCAGTACGTGTTCGAGGATCTCCCGTGGCGGGCGGTCGAGACCGATCTGGACGAGATCCTCGCCGGTGGCTACAGCGTCAGCCTGTTCACGACGTGGACCGAGCTGGGCATCGAGCAGGTCTGGGTCAAGACGACGGACGACTTGCACACGCAGTCGTACTTCGGCGCGCTGCCCGCGACGGTGCCGCGGAACCCGGTTCCCGGGGCGCGGCCCGACAACTGCACGCAACAGCTCGGCGTTCCGGGTCCTTCGGCCGAGCGCCTGCCGCACTTCCAGCTCGGGTTCACACCGAGCAGCGGCGCCGAGCTCCAATCGGAATACGTCGTCCCGCGCGAGCACGGTGCCGACGCCCTGCGGGAGTTGCGCGGCCTCGGGAGCATCGTCTCGCCGCTCCTCCTCATCTCGGAGATCCGCACGATCGCCGCGGACACGCTCTGGCTGAGCCCGTTCTACGAGCAGGACAGCATCGCGTTCCACTTCACCTGGAAGCCGCTCGGCGACGAGGTGCTCGCCGTGCTGCCTCTGATCGAAGCCGCACTCGCGCCGTTCGGCGTCCGGCCGCACTGGGGGAAGCTGTTCACGCTGTCGCCGCAGGCGCTCGAGGCCGTCTACCCGAAGCTGCCGGCGTTTCGCGAGCTTCGACAGAGGCTCGATCCCGACGGCAAGTTCCAGAACGCGTTCGTCGCCCGCTACATCTCGGGCGACGAACCCGTTCAGCCTGGCACGTAGGCGAACACGTCCGGGTTCGGGCCGTTGCGTCCCGCCTCGCCGCGGTCGAGCGCGTCGATCTTCGCGACGTCGTCGGGCTCGAGCTGCGAAGTCGAAGAGCTGCGAAGTTCTCCTCGATCCGCGCCGGCGTCGTCGACTTCGGGAAGACGATGTTGCCGTGCTGGATGTGCCAGCGCAGGACGACCTGCGCGGGAGTCTTGCCGATCCGGTCGGCGATCTCGGTCAGCGTCGCGTCGCCGAGCACCTTGCCCTGCGCGATCGGCGCCCACGCCTCGGTCGCGATCCCGTGCGCGCGGCCGTACGCATCGACGTCGCGGTTCTGGAAGTACGGGTGCAGCTCGACCTGGTTCACGGCCGGCACGACGTCGCACGTCGTCGGCCAGGCGCTCGAGATGCGCAACCTGGAAGTTCGAGACGCCGATCGAGCGCGCCCGGCCGTCCGCGCTGGAACTCCTCGAGCGTCTTCCACGTCGAGACGAAGTCGCCGTCGTAGAGCGTCGGCAGCGGCCAGTGGATGAGGAACAGGTCGACGTAGTCGGAGCCGAGCTCCTCGAGCGTCCCGGCGAACGCGCGTGCGCGCGGCGTCGGGCTCGTGGAAGCCGTTGTTGAGCTTGCTCGTGATGAAGACGTCGGCCCGGTCGAGGCCCGACGCGCGCAGCGCCTCGCCGACGCCGCGCTCGTTGCCGTACATCTCGGCGGTGTCGATGTGCCGGTAGCCGGCCTCGAGCGCGACGCTGCACGGCCCGCGCGGTCTCCGCGGGCGGGATCTGGAAGACGCCGAAGCCGAGCTGCGGAATCGGGTGGCCGTCGTTGAGCTCGATGGTCGGAACGGTGCTCGTGGAGGTGCTCATGTCTGCCTTCCGTCTCGTGTACGCCTTGTACCGACCACCGTACCGACCGCACCATCGGCGGCTGCGATGATGCGGAGTCGTGGGCGCTCCTGTCGATGTCGCGGTCGTCGGCGCGGGTGTCGTCGGGCTCGCGATCGCGCGCGAGCTCGCTGGGCGCGGCGTGCGCGTCGCCGTCTTCGAGCGCACAGGGATCGGCGCCGGCGCGTCCGGCGTGCAGCCGGGCGGTATCCGGCGGCAGTGGGGGACGGAGGTGGCGTGTCGCCTCGCCTCCGAGTCGGCGACGTTCTACGCCGACGCCGACGAGCACTTGCGGTCGCGCGTGCCGCTCGGCTTCCGCCGCTGCGGCTACCTCTTTCTCGCGCACAGCGAGGCGACGCTGCGTCGGCTCGAGGAAAACGTCCGCCTCCAGAACGAGCTCGGCGTGCCGTCGCGGGTCGTCTCCGCCGAGGAGGCTGCGGAGCTCGTCCCGGGACTGGTGCCGGACACCGTCGCGGGCGGGTCGTGGTGCGCCGAGGACGGCTACTTCGACCGGCCGCAGAGCGTCGTCGAAGCGTTCGCGGCGGGCCTCGACATCCGCATCGGCGAGGTCGCGTCGCTCGACGGCGCTCGGCGCGGACACGGTCGTCGTCGCGGCCGGGGCGGACACGCCGCGGCTCGTCCCCGGTTTGCCGATCTCGCGGGAGGACCGGTACCTCTTCTACAGCGAGACCGATCGCGGAGCGGCTGCTCGAGCCGCTCGTCATCTCGGCCGAGCGGCATTTCGCGGCGAAGCAGCTCGGGAACGGCCGCGTTCTCGCGAGTGACCTCGCCGCGCGCGGCGACGTCGCGCAGCAGCCCGTCTGGCTCGCGCACATGAGAACGGTGATCGACGAGCTGCTGCCGCGGCTGACGTACGTCTCGTTCCCGCTGCTCGTCCGCGGCGAGTACGACATGACACCCGACCACCAGCCGATCCTCGGCGCAGGTCGACGACGGCGTCTTCGTGGCCGCCGGCTTCAGCGGGCACGGGTTCATGATCGCGCCCGCGGTGGCGCGGATCATCGCCGACGTCGTGCTCGACGAACCGTCGCGATCCGGCGCTCGACGTGCTCGACGTGGGGCGCTTCGCAGAGAATCGTCTGGTGCCGGAGCCTCAGCTCGTCTAGTGCGGCGTCAGGTCGAAACTCTCGAACCTGGTTCGCAAACCCCGCGAATCAGGTTCGGTGCTGCGCCGCGAATCAGGTTCGGTGCTGCGCCGCGAATCAGGTTCGGTGCTGCGCCGCAATCTCGGCGCGAATCAGGTTCGGCTGCTGATGTTCGCGCAGCTCCTCGCCAACGGGCTCGTCACCGGTTCGGTGATCGCGATCGCGGCCGTCGGCGTGTCGATCGTCTACGCGATCCTGCGGCTCGTCAACTTCGCCTACGGCGACTTCATGGCGTTCGGCGCGCTCGTCGCATACGCGTTCAACGGGCCGCTGCACCTGAGCCTCGTGCTCTCGGCGATCCTCGCGATGCTCGCGACCGCCGTGCTCTCACTCGCGCTCGACGCTGTGCTCTGGCGGCCGCTTCGACACAGGCGCGCCGGCTTCATGAGCCTCTTCCTCGCCTCGATCGGGCTCGCGCTCGTGCTCCGCCAGACCCTGCTCCTCGCCTACGGGCCGCAGCCGCAGACCTACCGCGTCGACCAGTTCAAGGTGTACGTGCTCGGCAGCGTGCGCCTCTCGCAGTCGCAGATGATCACGATCGTCGCGGCCGCGGCGATCATCGTCGCGCTCGGCCTCTTCCTCGCGCGCACGACGCTCGGTCGCACGATGCGCGCGCTCGCGGACGACCGCACGCTCGCCGCGGTCGCCGGCATCGACGTCGGCCGGACAATTGCGCTCACGTGGATCGTCGCCGGGATGCTCGCCGGGATCGCCGGCATCCTCGCCGGCCTCGCCCAGACGACCTTCGACCCGAACTTCGGCTTCACGCTCCTGTTACCGATCTTCGCGGCGGTCGTGCTCGGCGGGATCGGCAGCGCGTACGGCGCGCTCGCCGGCGGGCTCACGCTCGGGGTCGCGATGGAGCTCTCGACCTGGCCGCCGTTCTTCGGCGGTGTCAACCCGGTCTACAAGCCGGTCGTGGCGTTCGTCGTGCTCGCCGCCGCGCTGATGATCCGCCCGCAGGGGCTCTTCGGCCGGGCGAGGGTGGTATGAGCGCACTCGCGAGCGGCGAGTTCTGGGCGTTCGTCGGCGTCGCCGCCGGCATCTACACGATCCTCGCGCTCGGGCTGCAGCTGCAGTTCGGATACGCCGGCCTGCTCAACTTCGGCCAGGTCGCGTTCATGGCGATCGGTGCGTACACGATGGCGATCCTCGTCGTGAAGGAGGGCTGGAGCATGTGGCTCGCCGCGCCGCTCGCGATCGTCGCCGCAGCGGCGGCCAGCCTGCTGCTCGGGATCCCGTGCCTGCGCCTGCGCGCGGACTACTTCGCGATCGTGACGATCGCGTTCAGCGAGATCGTCCGCTACGTCGCGACGAACGAGCAGTCGCTGACGGGCGGCTCGCAGGGAACGATCGCCCTCGGCAGCGTCACGCAGGCGTCCGAGTACAACGCGCAGTGGGAGAGCTTCCAGACGCGCGTGGGGAACTGGCTGCACATCGGATCGAAGGACGTGACGATGCTTCTGCTCGTGTGGGCGACCGCGCTCGTCCTGCTCACGCTGACGTGGCTCGCCGTGCGCACGCCGTGGGGCCGTGTGCTGCGCGCGATCCGCGAGGACGAGGACGCCGCGGCGTCGCTCGGCAAGAACGTGTTCGCCTACAAGCTGCAGGTGCTCGCGCTCGGCTCGGCGCTCGCCGGTGTCGCCGGGCTGTTCTACGCGTGGCAGTTCTCGTTCTTCAGCCCCGACGACTTCCAGCCGCTGCTCACGTTCTTCGCCTGGATGATCGTGATCCTCGGCGGCGTCGGTCGCATCTGGGCGGTGCCGGTCGGCGCCGTGGTCTTCGGCTTCCTGTTCGCCGGCACGCGCTTCCTCGACTTCGAGCCGCTCTCGTCGCTCGACTCCGCCGAGCGCGCCTACGTGCGCCTGATCGTGATCGGCCTCGTGATCATCGGGCTCGTCGTCTTTCGCCCGCAGGGCATCCTCGGCCGCCGCGAGGAGATGGTGCTCGAGTGACGCCGCTCCTCGAGGTGCGGGACGTGGCGCACGCGTTCGGCGGCGTGCGTGCGGTCGACGGTGCGACCTTCGACGTGGGGGCGGGATCGATCACCGGCCTGATCGGGCCGAACGGCGCGGGGAAGTCGACGCTCTTCAACTGCATCTCGGGCTTCCTGCGCCCGCGCTCCGGCAGCGTCGCGATGGACGGCCGCCGCATCGACCGGCTGCCGCCGCACCGGATCGCGCGCGGCGGTCTCGTGCGCACGTTCCAGACGCCGCGGGCATTGCTGCGTATGACCGTCGCCGAGAACGTGCTGCTCGCGACGCCGCGCCATCCCGGCGAGCAGCTCGGGCGACCGGGACGCGAGCGCGAGCGCGAGGCGCGGGCGCGCACGGCGGAACTGCTGAAGCTGGTCGGCCTCGACGCGCACGCCGGCGCGCTCGCGGGAACGCTCTCGGGCGGTCAGCGCAAGCTGCTCGACCTGATCCGCGCGCTGATGGCCGAGCCGCGGCTGCTCCTGCTCGACGAGCCGATGGCCGGTGTCAGCCCGACACTCCGCGTCGAGCTGCTCCAGCACATCCGCGACCTGCGCGACCGTGACGGCATCACGCTGCTGATCGTCGAGCACGACCTCGACTTCGTGATGGGCGTGAGCGACCGCGTGGTCGTGATGAACAACGGCCGCGTGATCGCGCACGGCACGCCGGACGAGGTGCGCGGCGACGAGCGCGTCGTCGACGCGTACCTCGGCGCGCGGCACGAGGCCGCATGACCCTGCTCGAAGTCGAAGGCCTGGAAGCGGGCTACGACGACGCGCTCGTCCTCCGCGGCGTCTCGCTGCGCGCAGACGCAAACGAGATCGTGGCGGTTATCGGGCCGAACGGCGCCGGCAAGTCGACGCTCCTGAAGGCGGTCTACGGGCTGGTCACGCACCGAACGGGGACCGTGCGCTTCGACGGCGAGGACGTCACCGGGGTGCGCCCCGATCGCCTGACGCGCCGCGGTCTCAACTACGTGCCGCAGACGGAGAACGTGTTCCCGTCGCTGACGGTGGCCGAGAACGTGCACATGGGCTCGCTGATCGTGCCGAAGGCCGCGCGAAAGGACGCAGTCGCGCGCGTCCACGAGCTGTTCCCGATCCTCGTCGAGCGGCCGAGGCAGCGCGCGGGCACGCTCTCGGGCGGTCAGCGCAAGCTCGTGGCGCTCGCGCGTGCGCTCGTGACGAGCCCGAGGCTGCTGCTCCTCGACGAGCCGTCCGCCGGTCTCTCGCCGCAGGCGATGGACCTCGTCTTCGACAAGCTGCTCGAGATCAACCGGCTCGGGATCGGGATCGTGATGGTCGAGCAGAACGCACGCCGCGCGCTCGCTCTCGCCGCGCGCGGCTACGTGCTCGACGGCGGACGCAACGCGATCGACGGCCGCGGTGACGATCTGCTGCACGACCCGAAGGTCGCGCAGCTCTACCTCGGCGGCGCCGGCACGACGGCGTCGAGCTCGACCTCGACGAGCACGCCATCGGGGATGAACCCGGCGACGAAGTAAGTGGTGTTCGCGGGGTTCACGCCCTCGAACACCTCGCGGTGCGCGCGGACCGCGCCCTCCCAGTCGCAGCCCTGCGCGAGCAGCAGCCGCGTGCGCAGGACGTCGCCGGTCGCTGCGCCCAGCTCCGCCGCCGCGGCGAGCGCGCGCCCCAGCGCCTCAGCCGTCTGCGTGTAGGCGTCACCGCCGCCGCGCGCTGCGGTGCCGCTGACCGCGACGTGCGGCCCGATCCGGACGGCGCGGGAATAGGCGGCGGCCTCCTCGAAGCCGCCGCCCTCCCTGTATTCCGTCCGCACCTAGCCCCTGAAGGTCGTCGTGCTGAGCGTGTCGATCTTTCCCGCCGCCGAGTACTTCCAGATCTCGAACACGGCGGAGCCGATGTCGCCCGCCGAGTCGAAGTCGACCGGGCTGAACGCACCCTCGTAGTCGACGTCCTTGCCGGCGCGGATCAGCTTGATCGCCTTCGCGAGCTGCAGGTAGTTGACCTTCGTCCCGCCGGGGCCGGAGACCTTGACGAGGTTCGCCTTGATCTTCGCGGGCGAGGACGAGCACGCCTGCAGCGCCGCGAGGAACGCGACGTTGACGGCGTCGAGCGACGTGCCTTCGAAGCCGGTGTACGGCTTCGCGCCCTTCACGTTCTGTCTTCCAGTAGGCGGCGAACGACGCGCCGGCCGGGCCGCCTGCGGCGCTCGCGGCGGTGCCGCGGAGGCCGACGACGGGGCTGCCGATCTTGTCGAGCACGTCCGTGTTGCGGAGCGCCTCGGTCATGAACGTCTTGTTCGCGTCCCACTTGCCGGTCCGTACGAGCGCGGGCGCGAACTTCGCGAACGTCTCGGGGAAGTCGATGATCACGTAGCCGGCCGGGTTTCCGCCGACGAGCTTCTGCGCCTCGGTGTCGAACGTCGGCTGGTCGGGGTTCCACGACTCGTTGACGCCGATCTTGCCGCCGAGCCGCTGGTACTCGGTGACGAACAGCTGCTTGAGCGCGGTGCCGAAGGCGTCGTTCCGCGCACCGATGTTCAGCGTCGCACCGTTGCCGAACGCCTTGATCGCGGCCTGCGCAAGCACCTTGCCCTGCAGCGTGTCGGACGGGTAGGTCCGCCAGAGGTAGCCGTTGTCGGCGATCGTCGTCATCTGCGGCGCGCTCGACGTCGGCGAGATCTGCACGATGCGGTTCGGGATCGCGACGGACTGCGCCATCGGGATCGTCGCGCTCGACGCCATCTCGCCGATCAGCACGTTCGCCTTGTTCGACTTGACGAGCTTCGTCGCGGCTTCGACGGAGGCGCTCGCCTGGGTCTGGCCGTCCTCCGATCCGACGAGCTTGACCTGGATCTTCTTGGCGAGGCCGTCCTTCTTCAGGGCGGCGTTCTGCAAGGCGATGCCCACCTTGACGGCGCGGTCGATATTCGCGCCATAGGCTGCGAGGCCGCCGGTGAACGGGAGCACATCGCCGACGCGGAGCGTGAACGAGCAGTTCTTCGGCGGCGGCAGAGCTCGCCGAGGGCGCTGCTCCGACCTGAGCGGCGAACGCGACGGCAGCCAGGGCGACGACTGCGACGGCGGCGATCACAGCGGTGTTTCTTCTCCTCATCACTTCTCCTTTGCAGAGCGCGGCGGGACGGACGCTTCAAGTCTCCCATCTGCCGGAACAAACGCAAAGGAGCGGGGTAAGCTCGCAACGATGACCGAGATGCGCCTCTACGACATCCGGGTGACGGTCGAGCGGATCGAAGGCCGCTCGGTGTGCGGGCTGGCGGTCGGCGACTACTTCGAGGTCACGGAGTCGAGCCGCGTGCGCATCCCCGAGGGCAAGCACTTCTGCCTCTATGCGCTGCAGTCGGTGCTGCCGTTGATCGCGGCGAAACAGCGTCGACTGCCGGCGGAGGACTGGCTCGAGCAGGACAGCCACATCGCGTGTCCCGATCCGGACGAGCGCGTCGTGATGCGGATCGAGCGGATCGGCGAGCGGACGCTCGTGACCGAAGAGCTCACCTGAGCTCCGGGGGCGGCTACGCGTATCTCGCTATGCGGATGCCAGTTGCGCGAGCAGCTCGTACGAGCGCAGCCGCGCCGCGTGGTCGTGGATCGCCGCGGCGACGATCAGCTCGTCGGCGCCGGTCTCCGCGACGAACTCCTCGAGCCCGGCGCGCACCGTCTCGGGCGAGCCGACGAACGAGCGGCGTGAGCATCGCCGACGCGCGCTCCTTCTCCGGCGGCGTCCAGTACGCCTCGATGTCGTCGATCGGCGGCGGCAGCTGCCCGCGCCGGCCGCGCAGGATGTTCGTGAACGCCTGCTGCGCCGAGGTGAACAGCCGGCGCGCCGTCTCGTCGTCGTCGGCGACGATCACGTTCGCGCCGACCATCGCGTACGGCTCTTGCAGCTGCTCGGACGGCTGGAACCGCTCGCGGTAGATCTCGAGCGCCGGCAGCAGCGCGTCCGGCGCGAAGTGCGAGGCGAACGCGTACGGCAGGCCGAGCATCGCGGCGAGCTGCGCGCCGAAGAGGCTCGAGCCGAGGATCCAGAGCGGCACGCTCGAGCCGGCGCCGGGCATCGCGCGCACGCGCTGTCCCGGCTGCGCGTCGGCGAGGTAGCGCTGCAGCTCGAGGACGTCCTGCGGGAACGTGTCGGCGCTCGTCGGGTCGCGGCGCAGCGCGCGGGTCGTCAGCTGGTCGGTGCCGGGCGCGCGGCCGAGGCCGAGGTCGATGCGGCCCGGGTACAGCGCCTCGAGCGTGCCGAACTGCTCGGCGATCACGAGCGGCGAATGGTTCGGCAGCATGATCCCGCCCGCGCCGACGCGGATCGTCTGCGTCCCGCCGGCGACGTGCGCGATCACGACCGCGGTCGCCGCGCTCGCGATCCCGATCATGTTGTGATGCTCGGCGAGCCAGAAGCGGTTGTAGCCCCACCGCTCGGCGTGCTGCGCGAGGTCGAGCGAGTTGCGCAGCGCCTCGCGCGGCGTCGCGCCCTCGACGATCGGCGCGAGGTCGAGAACGGAGAGCGGCGGGAGCGGCACGATCTCCAAGAGTGCCCGTTGGGAATCACGCTGCGCGGCGGAGACGTTTGCGCGCGTGCGTGAATCGTTACACCTACCTGTCCAGAACGGCCGATGACAGCAGGACGACGAGCTGCTTGGATCGAGTCGTGGAGGACGTAGACATCGACCGGCTGCTCGACGAGCCGCTTCTCGACGACTTCGTCTTCGAGCCGAACTGCTGGGATCTCGCGAGTGCGATCGGCATCGGGGTCGACCCGGAACGCGATCCGCAGGAGCTCGACGAGTTGGCCGACGCCATGCGCGTCTGGTGCGAGGGCCCCGAGCTCGAGCGCTTGACCGACGAGGCCGTCGAGCGAGTCTGGGATGACGAACTGGCGGGCATGGTCAGGGAGGGCATCGTGCGGCTCGGTACGAAGGAAGGTTGGGAAGCCGGCGCGGCCGATGCGCTCGCGGAGTTCGATCGCGATCCTCCCAGCTCGGAAGTCGCGCGAGAGGTCGTGCGTCACCTCGCGATGCAGGTCGGAAGCGCAGACCAGCCGTTCTTCTTCTGCCTCGACTGCCTCGAATACGCGATCTCGCACACGCCGCCGCAAGAACGCCGGGCGCTCGCTTTGCGGGCGGCGATTCTCGGGGCGCGCAACGCGGCCGTTCCCGACGACGAACTACGCGCGGCGCTCGCTGACGTGTTGGCCGAGGCGCCGGCGGTTCGTCTCGCGACCGTGACCAGGAGGGAAGCGATTCGGTTGCGCCTCGGGCGAATCGGGAGACTGGGAGAGAGATCGATGCCGTTGCTCGCGGCAGAGCTGAGGACGATCGCAGCCGAGTCGTTACCCGAGTGCGCAGAAGACGACGACGTCTGGCAGGCCGCGTGTGCGCACCTCCTCGAGCAGGAAGCGAGGCCCGCGATGAACTAGGGCGAACGTCACGCGTACACGTACACGGTCGAGCCGTCCGGGATCAGCCCGTAGACCGTCGTCGCCACCCACATAGGGATGCGTGCGCACCCGTGCGAGGCCGGGATACGGCGGCACATCCGGGTAGCCGTGCACTGCGAATCCACGCAGGAAGTAGCTCGGGTAGTAGAGCACCCAGTCGAACCCGCTCACCTTGCGGTAGACGTGCCAGGCACCGAGGGGCGTGTTGCCGGTCGCACCCGTCGACGTTGCGACCACGAG
This sequence comes from uncultured Thermoleophilia bacterium, assembly GCA_963847415.1. Lineage (GTDB taxonomy): Bacteria > Actinomycetota > Thermoleophilia > Gaiellales > Gaiellaceae > PALSA-600. The sequence continues at coordinate 62,640 of CAWJZQ010000021.1, forward strand.
CACGACCTGTCCGCCGCGGACGATGAAGATCACCTGGCGCGTCTTGTCGATCTCGACGTGGTCGCCGCCGTAGCGTGCCGGCGGCGTGTGGGCGACGGCGAGCCGTTGCCACAGGTCGGCGGTGACCGCGCCTGTGCGGCCGAGTCCCTGGACCTTCTGGAAGGCGTAGATCGCCTCGACGTCGTCGTCGCCGTAGTAGCCGTCGGCGCGCACTGCGTAGTGGAGCTCCTGCAGGCGCTGCTCCAGCAGGCGGACGCTCGGGCCGCTCGCGCCGGCCGAGAGCGACGGCGAGACGACGGGCACGGTGAGCGTGCGGCTGACCGCGACCCAGCCCTTCGCCGGACGCGAACGCACCGTGACGCGCGCGGTGTGCGCGGTCCGGGCGTCGACTCGGTGCGGCCCGACGACCGCGCCCGCGCTCGCCGGATGCAGAGTCGAGACGACGCGGACGCTTCCGCCGACGATCGGCGAGCCTCGCAGCGACACGGTCAGGAGCGGCTTGACGAGCGTCTGGGCGGAAGCCCTCAGCCCGCCTGCGGTCGCCACCCAGGGATGCGCCGAAAGCACACGGACGCGGAGCTTGCCGTTGAGCCCGAACCGGCGCCCGCGGAGCGTGACCGGCAGCCTCGGCACCACGCTCACGTGCAGCACCACGTACTGCCCATAGCGTGCGATCCGCGGCGCCGACAGCCGGAGAGCGATCGACGTCACCGGGCGGCCGGGCTCGGCGCCGACATCCGTCTGCAGGGCCGGCCGCCAGTGGCCGGGGCGGAAGGTGTGGGTCACGGTCTGGCCGACCGCGGTCGCGCCGTCGCCGAAGTTCCACGAGTAGACGGACGACGTGCACACGGCGGTGAAGGTGACCTTCAGCGGGGCCTCGCCGGACACGGCGGTCTGCTTCTGCCCGCAGGCAGCGTGCGCCGCCGGGGCGAAGACGAAGAACAAGATGAACAGGGCGGCCCCCCTCCGCATGGCGCAACAGTAGTTCTTCACTGCGCCAAAAGCTCCTCCGGAAAGGGCTCGAGGGCGCTCGCCGAGGCCCG
>CAWJZQ010000022.1:0-13096 GCA_963847415.1 uncultured Thermoleophilia bacterium
CCCTGTCGCGGCTCGCAGCGCTGCGTGAACTGGCAGGCCTCGCGGCCTGACGCAGAGCTCGCCGGCCTGGCGATCTAGGCAGAAACTCTCGGATCTGGTTCGGCTTCGGCCGAACCAGGTCCGCGAGCTCTCCCTGTGTAGCGGAATCCGATCGGCCGCAGCGCGCCGCTCTCGATGAGCGCCTCCTCGAGGGCCTCCGTCGCCGGGCCGCCCAGCCAGCGGTAGAGGTAGGGCCGCCACTCGAAGTCGCGCGTCTCGTACCGTGCGTCGAGCTCGGCCCGCATGACGTCGTAGGAGTGGAGACCGGCATGCGCGACGCGCCACGCGCCGAGATCGTCCGGTGCGGCGGGCGCCGTCTCGGCGGCGTCGAGGCTTCGGCGCTGACGGCGGTACCAGTCGGCGGCGGCGTCGTCGATGCGTTCGCGCGCGAAGTCGTCCACGATCAGGAGCGGCGCGAGGCCGATCAGCTTGTCGAGCGCCGGACCGAGCGGGGCGATGTGATGGAGAACGCGGCCCGCGACCACCGCGTCGAACGGCCCGGGGTCGTCGAGACCGTCGAGCGTCACGCGGCGGTAGAGCGGCCCCTCGGGGGCAACCGGGTCGATCGCGAGCACGCGGTGGCCGGCAGCGGCGAGTGCCGGCGCGACGCCGCCATCCGGGCCGCAGCCGACCTCGAGGACACGGGCGGGGGTGGGAGGGAGCTGCGCGAGCGCGTACGCGGCGAAACCGGGCAGCTCGGGGCTACACCTCGTGCGCCGCGCCCTCGAGGTGGGGCCGCGACACGCGCTCGGCCCCTTCGGCCTGGCGGATCTCGTCGTCGGTCATCGGCCACTTCTCGAGCGGGTAGTGGCAGGCGGCGGCCTGGCCCTGGCCGAGCTCGCGCAACTCGGGCGTCTCGACGTCGCAGTGGCCGCGGTGGAAGCGCGGGCAGCGCGGATGGAACACGCAGGCCGGCGGGGGCGAGACCGGCGACGGCACGTCGCCGGTGAGCACGATCCGCTCGCGGCCGCCGGTCGTCGCGCGGGGCACGGCCGAGAGGAGCGCGGCCGTGTACGGATGCTTCGGATGCTCGTAGATCGACTCGCTCTCGCCGATCTCGACGACGCGGCCGAGGTACATGACCGCGATCCGGTCGGCGATCTGCCGGATCACGGACAGGTCGTGCGAGATGAAGACGTAGGTCAGGTTGAAGTCGCGCTGCAGGCTGCGCAGCAGGTTGAGGATCTGCGCCTGGATCGAGACGTCCAGCGCCGACACCGGCTCGTCGCAGACGATCAGCTTCGGCGAGAGCGCGAGCGCACGCGCGACGCCGATGCGCTGCCGCTGTCCGCCCGAGAACTCGTGGGGGTAGCGGTTGTAGTGCTCCGGGCTCAGCCCGACCGTCTCGAGCAGCTCCTGCACGCGCGTCTTCGCGCCCTTCTGCCCGTGGATCGCAAACGGCGCGCCGACGATCTGGCCGACCGTCTTGCGCGGGTTCAGCGACGAGTACGGGTCCTGGAAGATCATCTGCATCTCGCGGCGCAGCGGGCGTAGCTGGCGCTGCGAGAGGCGCGAGATGTCCTGGCCTTCGAAGCGGATGATCCCGCCGGTCGGGTCGAGCAGCCGCAGCATCAGCCGCGCGGTCGTCGACTTCCCGCAGCCGGACTCGCCGACGATCCCGAGCGTCTCGCCGGTGCGCACGGTGAGAGAGACGTCCTCGACCGCGTGCACCTGCGCTTTGCCGCGCGCGAACACGCCCTGCTTGACGGCGAAGTGTTTCGTCAGGTGCTCGAGCTCGACGAGATTGCCGTTCGCGCTCACGCGGCGTCTCCGAGGCGGACGACGGACCGCTTCGAGCCCTCGCGCACCTTGTCGTCCCAGGGCAGGTGGCAGGCGTCCGGGTGCGCTTCCGGCGCGGGCGCGACGAGCGGCGGGCGCTCGGTCGGGCACGGCTCGAAGCGGTAGCGGCAGCGCGGGTGGAACGGGCAGCCGGCGGGCGGTGCGAGCAGCGAGGGCGGCGAGCCCTCGATCGGCACGAGCGCCGACAGTCGCCGCTCCACCGACGGCATCGAGTCGAGCAGCCCCCACGCATACGGGTGCTGCGGCTGCTCGAAGATCTCGCGCGCGGGGCCGTACTCCATGATCCGGCCCGCATACATCACCATCACCGAGTTCGCCGTCTCGGCGACGACGCCGAGGTCGTGCGTGACGAGGATGACGCCGATGTCGAACTCGCGCTTGACCTCCTCGATCAGCTCGATGATCTGCGCCTGGACCGTCACGTCGAGCGCGGTCGTCGGCTCGTCGCAGATCAGGACAGCCGGATTGTGCACGAGCGCCATCGCGATCATCGCGCGCTGGCGCATGCCGCCCGAGAACTGATGCGGGTAGTCGCGCGCGCGGGACTTCGCGTTCGGGATCCCGACGTGCCCGAGCAGCTCGACGGCGCGCGCCCACGCGCGCTCCTTCGACACGTTCTCGTGCGCCGTCACGGCCTCCGCGATCTGTGCGCCGACGCGGTACATCGGGTGCAGGCACGCGAACGGGTCCTGGAAGACCATCGCGATGTCCTTGCCCCTGATCTGGCGCAGCTGCTCCGGCGACAGCGTGAGCAGGTCGCGCCCACCGAACAGCACCTCGCCGGCGATCGCCGTGCGCTGCCGGTTCAGCAGGCCCATGATCGCGAGGTTCGAGACGCTCTTGCCGGAGCCGGACTCGCCGACGACGCCGAGCGTCTCGCCGCGCGAGAGCGTGAACGTCACGTCGCTGACGGCCTGCACGACCCCGTCCGAGGTGGGAAACCGAACAGTGAGACCGCGGACGTCTAGGAGCGGACGATCGTCGTCTGTCACGCATACCTCACGCGTGGATCGATGAATGCGTACAGCACGTCCACGATGAGGTTCATCACCGCGACCGCCACCGCAGCCAGCAGGACGACGCCGAGCACCGTCGGCAGGTCCTGGGTGAGCGCGCCGTTGATCGCGAGGTAGCCGAGCCCTTGGATGTTGAACACGGACTCCGTGATCACGGCGCCGCCGACGAGCAGCGCGATGTCGAGGCCGAACATCGTCACGATCGGCGTCAGTGACGCGCGCAGGCCGTGCTTGAAGATCACCTGTCGTTCGGACAGGCCTTTCGCACGCGCCGTGCGGATGTAGTCCTCGCCCAGGGTCTCGAGCAGGTTGTTGCGCGTCATGCGCGCGTAGAAGGCGGCGTAGAGCGAGGCGAGCACGACCCAGGGCAGGACCATGTGCGAGAAGAAGCCGGTGATGCTTTCGAGGGGTGACACGTAGCCGGTGCCGCCGGCCAGGCCGAGCTGGCGCCAGAAGATGTAGAGCGCCATCAGGCCGAGCCAGAAGACCGGCGCGGAGATGCCGAAGAGTGCGAAGCCCATCGCGGCGCGGTCGACGGCGGTGCGGCGCTTGACGGCCGAGATGACGCCGATCGCCACGCCGGTCGTCAGCCAGAGGATCGCGGCGCCCATGATCAGGAGGAGCGTGCGCGGGGCGCGCTCCATGATCAGGTGCAGCACCGAGCTTGGCCCGCGAACGTGTAGCCGAGGCCGGGCCAGCCGTACTGGTCGCCCGTGAAGAACGTCTTGACGAACTTGCCGAATTGGACGTACCAGGCCTGGTCGAGGCCGAGCCGGTGCCGGATCAGGGCGAGCTCGGCCTGGGTCGGGTTCTTGCCCGCGAAGCGCAGGGCCGGGTCGCCGGCCGGGAGCAGGTAGAAGACGACGAAGGTGATCGCGAGCACGCGGCGACCACGATCAGCGTCCAGAAAAGCCTGCGGGCGATGTAGAAGGCCATAGTCTCCGTCCCCGGTTGAAGAGTGGGGTGGGCGCCGGAGCGCCCACCCCGCGTCGTTTCATGAACCCTTGACCGATACCTGCGAGTACGCGGTGCCGTCGCTGAACTGGTCGTAGTTCCAGTGGGTCACCTTCGGGCCGACGATGGTGACGTTGTTCGACCACAGGTACGGGACCCACGGCACGACCTGCGTCATCATCTTCTTGTCCAGGTTCTCCCAGCAGGTGGTGCGTGGTCGCCGTCGACTTCGCCTGCACGTGTCGATGTCGGCGTTGACGCGACGGGATGCCGGTCATGTTCCCCGTCACGCCGAGCTTCTTCTCCGTGTTGATCTGCGGCGTGATGCCGACGAGCGAGTAGTTCGTGTTGCCCGACCGGGATCAGCGCGCGGCTGTCGAAGAGCTCGCCGAAGAACGTGTACGGGTCGGCGTAGTCCTTTCCCCAGCCCGGACGCTCGGAGATCGGGATGTTCTTGTTGGTGGTCTGGATCGTCGTGTACGCACCGTTGATCGAGCGCACCTTGAACGTGATCCCGATCTTGGCCGCATCCGCCTGGATGATCGGGACCATGCGGTTGTCGAGTGCACGGGTGTCGGCGATCATCAGCACGTTCTTGCACTGCGACGTCGTGCACTTGCCCGTCTTGCCCGGGTCGTACTTCGACTGCTTCATCTCCGCCGCCGCCTTCGCGGGGTCGCCCGCGTCGTTCGGCGTGGTGTACGGGTCGTACTCTGCGAGGCCGTTGTTGTACATCACCGGCGGTGCGATGTGCGTCGCGACCGAGCCGATCACCGGGCCGCCCCACGCCTTCCGCAGCGCCTGCTTGTCGATGATCAGGTTCATCGCCTTGCGGACGTGGATGTCGTCGAACGGCGCCTGCGTCATGTTCATCGTCAGGTACCAGGTGCGGTCGCCGACGTTCGGCAGCAGCTTGTCCTTCAGGTTCGGATCCGTGGAGTACTGGCGGATCGTCTTCGGCTGCGGGCTCGCCTGCTCGTCCTCGAGCTGGCCGGCCTGCACCTTCGCGTAGATGTCGTCCGCGTTCGAGTTGACGCGGAACTCGAACCGGTCCGGATAGTTCTTCCGGTACTTGTCCGTCGACTGGTCGTAGTTCGGGTTGCGGACGAGGACGATGTGGTTGCCGTTCGCGCCGTCGTAGCCGCTGAACGGCTTGAGCGCCGAGCACGAGCTGATCGAGCCGCGTCGAGCCCTGGATCATGTACGGGCCGGTCGAGATCGACGTTGCGGCCGTAGTCGCCCGGCTTGCCCTTCGAAGCACGCGCCGACTTCCGGCGGGATCGGTGCCGTCGCCGGCATCGACATCCGCAGGTTGAAGTCGCCGGTCGGCTTCGTCAGATGGAAGACGATCGTCTGGTCGTCGGGCGTCGTGATGCCGGAGATCGTCTTCGCCTTGCCGTTCGCGACGGCGTCCCAGCCCTTGATCACGGTGTAGTAGAAGGAGTACTGGCCGCCGTCCTTCGGATCGGCGAGGCGGTTCATCGCGTACGCGACGTCCTTCGACGTGACCGCGCGGTTGACCGGCGGGCCGAACTTGATGCCCTTCCGCAGCTTGTACGTGTAGGTCAGGCCGTTGTCGGTCGGCGTCGGCACGTCGGTCGCGAGGTCGCCGATCGAGCTCGTTGCCCGCGGCGCCGCGGCAGGTGCTTGTAGCCCACGAGCGGGCCGCAGCAGCAGGTTCGACGTAGAGCCCCCACGCGTTCCCGAGGTACTCGCCGGTCGGATCGAAGTTGTTCGTGAAGCCGAACGACTGCTCCCAGCCGACGCGGTAGATGCCGCCCTTGGCGGACGGAGCCGTTGTCGTAGCTCGTCGACGCGCTCGAGGCCGTGCCGCCGCGAGGAGCTCCGCCGAGCTACGCGGTGGAGCTGCTGTCCGAGCTTCTTCGAGCCGCAGCCTGCCGCCAGGACCGCCAGTGCGAGCACGGCAGCGAACATCAGCGCGAACCGAAGTGATCTCCTCATGCGATTGTTTCTCCTTTCCAGGGGGTCGAGTGTCGTGTCTCACCGTTCCGAGCGCACATCGAACGCGTCGCGGAGGCCGTCGCCGAGCAGGTTGAACGCGAGCGTCGTGATGATCAGGAAGCCGCCGGGGAAGACCATCAGCCACCACGCGACGTCGTAGTAGCCCGAGGCGTCGTTGAGGATCGCGCCCCATGACGCCTGGTCGGGGGGACACCGAGGCCGAGGTACGAGAGCGCAGCCTCGAAGAGGATGTTGGTCGGGATCAGCAGCGTCGCGTAGACGATCAGCGGCCCGAGCAGGTTGGGGAGGATCTCGGTTGCGAGGATCCGGGTGTTGCTCGCGCCGGCGGCGCGCGCGGACTCGACGAACTCCTTCTCGCGCAGCGAGAGCGTGTAGCCGCGCACGATGCGCGCGATGTACGACCAGGAGAAGAGGGTGATCACGGGGATCACGACGGTGATGCCCGGTTGGATCAGATCCGCCGAGGCATCCCTGCTTCGTCGTCGAGCACGCCGCGACCACGCCCACGGCGATCAGGATCTGTGGCACAGCGAGCAGCACGTCGCGATGCGCGAGAGCATCGTGTCGAGGAAGCCGCCGAAGAAGCCCGGCGGTCAGCCCGACGATGAGCCCGATCAGCAGCGCGAAGCCGGAAGCGACGATGCCGACGAACAGCGACGTGCGCGCGCCGTACATCGTCCGCACGAAGAGGTCGCGCCCGGCCGAGTCGGCGCCGAACCAGAACTGAGCTGTTCGGCCCGAGCGGCACACCGAACTCGTCGGTCATGTTGCTGTAGCGTCGCGTTCTGAGGATGGCCGATGATGCTCTCGATGCGATCGGCCCGCCGAAGATCGCGATCAGGATGAGCAGGACGATCACGACGCCGCCCGCAAGCGCGGCCTTGTCCTGGCGGAGCCGGTCCCAGAAGAGCCGCGACGGGCTCTTGCGCGCGACCGCGACCGGTTGAAGCGCAATGGCTCCCCCGGACGTCACCTGAAATTCCGGCGGATTCGTCATCCCCGACGGCAAGGGTAATACCGCGCCACTTTCCATGCGGCGATACTGAGAACGTGGATCGGCTCGACGACACGTCGTAGTGCGGCGCGAGTACGCGTCCGAGCGCCTGCAGATGCGACGTCTGGATCGCACCGGCTGGGTACGTTTCGACGGACTCGACGAGGAGCAAACACTGCTGGCGGCGGTTGCCGCCCGTCACCCCATGCGGGTGCTGGACTCGCCTGCGGCGACGGCGCGGAGGCGCCGGTCGAGGCCGCGCGGCGTGAGCGAGCTGCAGCCGGCGGCGCGCGCTCGCCGGGCGGATCGTCCGGGTCGAGCCGATCGAGGAGCGGCACCGCGAGGGGCTGCGCGAGGCGGCCGAGCGCGAGCCGCAAATCCATCGCTTCACGCACATGTAGAAGCTCGGCTTCGACCGTTGGTTCGACATGGCGCTCGACTATGCGAACGAGGTGCCGTTCGTCGTGCACGTCGACGACAGGCCGGTCGGGTCGACGCGCTACATGAACATCGAGCCGCTCCACAAGCGCGTCGAGATCGGGTGGACGTGGCTGGAGCGCCCGCAGTGGGGCACGGGCGCGAACATCGAGACGAAGTACCTCTTGATGCGACAACGCGTTCGAGGACTGGGGCGCGATGCGCGTCGAGTTCAAGACGGACGCGCGCAACCTGCGCGTCCGCGGTGCGCTGCTCGGCGTCGGTGCGAGCTTCGAGGGGATCGCCCGCAAGCACATGAAGCTCTCGGATTCGATCCGTGACTCGGCGTGGTACGCGGTCGTCGACGACGACTGGCCGCGGGTGAGCGCGATGCTCGAGGGGAAGATCGAGAAGCACGCCTCGTGAGGTGCGCGGTCGACGTCGCGCCGGTGCGTTCCGAGCCGGATGACGCGGCGGAGCAGGTGACCCAGGCGCTGCGCGGCGAGCCGTTGCGGGCCGAGGAGCGCCGCGACGGCTGGGCGCGGGTGCTGACCGCCTACGACTATCCCGGGCTGGGTGCGCGAGGAGGCGCTCGAGGACGGGGAGGGGATCTCTGCCGGCGGACGCGGTCGGGCACGCCGGTCGACGTCGCCCGTTCGTACCTGGGCGTGCCCTACCTGTGGGGCGGGATGACGGAACGCGGGATCGACTGCTCCGGCCTCGTCCACATGGCCTACCGCCGCCTGGGGCGGCTCGTCCCGCGCGACGCGGACCAGCAGGAGGACGCGGGGCCGAGGTGCGAGGAGCTGCAGGTCGGCGACCTGATCACCTACGGCGAGCCGGTCGACCACATCGCGTTCTGGGTCGGGGACGGGCGGATCCTGCATTCGACCGGTCGCGAGGACGGGATCGGCGTCCTCGAGGAGGACGAGCCGGAGTACCTGCGTGAGCGGCGGCACAAGCTCGTGCGCCTGTGATCACGTGGGCGACCTCGGACGGTCGCGAGGAGGGCGGCGACCGGGTCGTCCCGGCGGCGTCGACGATCAAGATCTTCGTGGCCTCGCGTTCTGGGGATCGGGCCTCGATCCGGCCGAGCCGTCGAGGTGCGGCGGCTGCGTTGGTCGGTGGCGGACGCGCTCGCTTCGGTGACTCTCGGCGACTGCGCCCTGCTGGCGCCTGGCGTTTTCCGACAACGCCGCCACGAACGTGCTGCTCGAGCGCCTCGGCTTCGATGCGGTCAACGCCGAGGCGGAGCGGCTCGGCTGCGAGCGCACCGAGGTGCGCCGCCTGATGCTGAGCGACGGGCCCGAGAACGTCACGTGCGCCCGGGACCTGGCCCGCGGGCTGGCGGCGATCGAGGACGAGCGGGTGCTCGACGCCCTCGGCCGCGCCCACGACTCCGAGCTGCCGTTCCTGCTCGCCGGCCGGGACGTGCGGGTGAAGACGGGCGAGCTCTGGCCGCGCGTCTACCACGAGGTCGCCCTGGTCGACCGGGCGCTCGCGGTGGCGGTCTGCTCGGCCGCCTGCGGCGCTGCCCGGGCGAGGTCGCGGCGGTCGCCGGGTCACTCTTTGGGGTGAATTCGTCCTAAAGAGCTGCCTCTGAGCGGGCCGATAGCTCCCTCGTGGACGCTGCTCAGCGCAACGAGATCCTGACCCGGTACCGGGAGCACACGGCTCGGTTCGAGTCGGTCGCGGCCCGCCGCGATGCGGCCGTCGCCGAGGTGATCCCGTTCCAGCCGCCCCTCCAGGAGCTGGAGCAGGAACCGACGGCCCGCGAGATCGAGGTGCTGCAGCTGATCTCGGACGGCCTCGTGAACCGCGAGATCGGCGTCCGGCTCTTCCTCTCCGAGGAGACGGTCAAGAGCCACGTCCGGCACCTCCTCGCGAAGCTCCAGGCCCGGAGCCGCGCCCACGCGGTCGCTGTCGGCTTCCGCCGCAGGCCTGATCAACTAGCCGCCGGGGCAAGGAAGAGCCGCCCGAAAGGCGGCTCTTTTCAATGTTCATCAGGTTTTCCACCGCCTGTGGACAATCACCTAATCGGGTGACGCGCCCACTGCAGGTTGACCCAGTTAATGCGCCTCGCGGCTGCTACCAGGCTGCGACGATCCGCCGGCGATCGTGCCGCGGCGAACCAGCTTCATGAACTTGCGCATTGTGATTCCCCCGTTTCGAAGTAGGACTGACGGCAAGGAGCAACATATAACCCTTTTGGGGGATATGCAAGTTTTCCGCAGGATCCGCGTCGAATTCGTTGATTTGAGCCGGTCGGTGGCTTCGTACCTCGCCGCCGTAGCATGCGTTGCGGCTGCGGTCGCGGTCGGTTCTGATGCTTCTGGGCGTTGGGATCGGGTCTCCGATCGCCGTGATCAGCCTGGCGCTCATTGCGGCGATCAGCGAATGAGCGCGGGCGAATCGCGCTCCGCGGCGGACTGACGGTCTCGATTTCTCTGTTTCCGTTGGTATTTGCGGCTGTTCTGTTCGGCCCGCTCGCAGCGATGGTCGTGTTCAGTGCTTCGCGCTCACGGTCAACATCGCGCCGCTTGGCCGGCTGACCTATGCTGTCTCAACCGCGCCCTTATCGGGCGCTCTAACGGGCTGCGCGGCGGCCGTGGTGTCATCGTCGTTCGATACCGGGGCGGGCGAACTGGTCGCTGCCGCGACGGCAGCCGTACTGGTTGCGGAGATCGCCGACGCTGGCTTCGCCTCCCTGACGTATTGCGCTCCGGCGGTCTCGGCAACTGGACAGACGCGGCGAGAGATCTCCTGCCTGTGATTGCGGCCTCCGTTCCGTTTTACAGCCCTGTCGTTGCGGTGCTCGCGCTCGCCTATCGCGACGTTTCGCCGTGGACGCTGCCGTTGTTCTTCGCTCCGGCGCTCGCCGCACAGCGCTGGTTCCTCATGTACCAGGAGCAGCGGCGGCTGGCGACGATCTGCAGGCCGCGAACGCTCAGCTGCGCGCAGCGAACCTCTCGTTCGCGAAGGGCCTGATCGCCACGTTGGACGCGCGGGACGGTACACGGCTGGTCATTCGGCAGCGGTTGCGATCTATGCGCGCGACATCGCTGCAGCGGATGGCCCTCGACGAGGAGCAGCAGCGAACTCGCGCATCTTTGTGGGCTCGTGCACGACATCGGCAAGATCGGCCTGCCTGCGGGCCTGCTCGAGAAGCCCGGCGCGCTCACGCTGGATGAACGGCGCGAGATGCAGCGCCACTCAGAGATCGGCGAACGGCATCCTGGCGAACGTCGACACGTACGCCGAGATCGCTGCGGTTGTGCGCCATCATCACGAGCGGGTCGACGGGCAGGGATATCCGGACGGGTTGCCGGAGCCGGAGATTCCGCTGCTCTCACGCATCATCGCCGTCGCGGACGCTTACAACGCGATGACGTCTGACCGGCCGTATCGCGATGCGATGCCAAGCCGAGTCGCGCGGCTCCGGCTTGCGCAAGCGGTTGAGACGCAATTCGACACATCCGTCGTCGCTGCTTTTGAGGCGATTCTGGCCGGTGCGACATGAGGACTATCGCCTCGCACGCGGACGCGCCTTTCAGCGCAACGCATCTCAGGACGGTGAGACCGTGGGTGCGGGTTTACTCTCGGTCGCAGCTGCCTAGTCCGACTCCCGCGGTTCGAACAGTTGATAACGTGCGACCGCTTCGGTTCGAGTGCGAGTGCCGATTTTCTGGATGTCCGTTACGTGGACTTGTCGTAGAGTCTCAGATCACTAACGCCGCGGCGATCTCTTCTACGCAATCCACGTGCCAAGAGTTGCAGACACCTCCGTCTCGCGCCGCGACAGCAGTTCATTAGGCGGCTTCGACGATCGTGTCTGAGGCCGGCGCGACGGGCAAGTGCCGCATCTGCTGATCGCTGGTAGAGCAAGCTGGAGAGTCGGACGCGACTCGTCGTTCTGAGCGAGGAGATCGTCAGCTCTTGCGATGCGCAGAGCGACGACGAACTGGATCCCATGCACTGAGTGGGCTTGCGAGTTCAGCAACCTGAAACCTTGGTCGGCTTCGCCGAACGCTGCACCGACGATCGCGCGGATGCCTTGAGCGAGGACGCGGACCTCGACTGGCACTCGTTGCTGCTTCGGCCCGTTTCGCTGCTGCGAGCGCTGACCGGGTCGGGCCGTGACCGCAACAGAGACCTTCTGTTGCGATGTGCTCGCCATGGATTGAGGGGATCGCCGATTCCCAATCGTTAATGCGCATCGCTCGAGCGCCCTTGAGGTCTCGCCCGTCTGGACTGCCAGGCGCATCCGAAGAACACGTGCGTTCAGATGTGGAAACTGAGAGGTCGCTCTTGCGCTGCATCCTCCACCGGTTGAGCAGCGCTCCGCGGCGCCAAAGCGGCGTAGGCCGAGGTTGATGCACGCAAGGTTCCAGTCGGAGCTTGGCCGCGCGAAGTCGAGGTCAAAGGCGTCGACTTCGGCCTTGCCTGATCGGCGTACTGAGTGCGCGCGGTAGTCGGCGAGACAGCGAGCGTGTAGGCGACGCTGTAGACGAAGGACGTCCGCGTTCGCGGATCCTCCACGAGTCCAAGCGCGTGTAGGTATTCGTCTGTGTCGAGCGGCTCGGCGAAACCCTTCCCGGAACCTCCGCCGTGCTAAGTCGGCAGTGCCGAACCTAACTAGTTGAAGGGGCGACTTGTGCGACGTTCCCTCAGTTCAGACAGGACTCTGTCGGACCATCGATCTCGCCCTGCACGGACGCCATTCGACCAGCCGTAGAGGCGTCGACCTTGTCTCGCTCATCTCGCGCGCTCGAGTACGCGTGGTCATAAGCAGCGACGGCTCGAGGGAGATCGCCCTCGGTGAAAGCCGCTTGCGCGACGATCTGCTCGCCTTTGGAGGAAAGCGGATGACTCTCGTCGAGTTGATTGCGGACTCGTATTCCTAGATCGGCCGAAGTCAAACGATCCATCGCGGAGTGCGAACCTCCGCGCTGAACAGATCGATGCCCGGTGGCGGGAAAGGTCTTTCCGGTGGTGACAGCCTCGGCGAAGGCTGAAAGCGTTCCGACGTGTCCCGACCTAACTAGCGGTCCGTAAGCCGCGCTCGATAAACGGCTCGATGAGTCATCGAGTTGAAGCGGAGCACGAGTTCGAAGGCCTTGTCCCAGCGTGTGCTGACGATTGCAGTTGTGCGACTCCCTGCCGTGCGCAGTGGCCGGAGTTCCATCCTGACCGACTGTGCGAACGGAAAGTCGCGGATCAGGGATGGAGTTCGAACTCACGGCCGGGTAGAGAAACCGAGGTCCCGAATCTGCTCAGGGAGTCGTGCGCTCAGGCGCTCGCGTGTGCCGCGTATCACGTCACGCGTGAGCTTCGGCGCGAGTGAAAGCGAGAGAAGAGCGCTCTGTACGGCCGTCGGCGCGAGGCGTACAGCTCGTCTGCCAGGTAGTCGTGTAGCCCTTCGGAGACCATTCCGCGTGGCGGCTCCGCAGGCGACATCGCGACGAGGCCGAGCGCGGCGGGCCAGCCCTCGGTCTTCGCCACGGATCACGGACGTCTCTGCGGCGGCCGAGAAGTGGCATCGACTACCTCTTCATCCATCGCCAGTTCCGTGCGACCGACCTCAAGACCTCTCCGTACAACAAACGCCGCGGCTCGCCCATGCAGGTCGCTTCTGCCGTCACGAAGGACGCAGATGATGAGGTGTTCGGGGGTGTCCAGAATTCCTTCGCCTCGGTGCCTCGCGCAGCTCGTGGTAATCGTCCAGGACGAGCCATTGATCTTCGCCTTCCTCAGGTGTTCGCCGAGCACCAGGGCTAGATCGCGAGCAGCTCGCTGCGGATTTCCCCTAGAACACAAGTACTCGCCGATGAACTTCACAGCCTCGCCACCTGTGGCGTCTCGATTTCAGCGGCAATATCTTCTGCGAGCCGCG
>CAWJZQ010000023.1:0-18379 GCA_963847415.1 uncultured Thermoleophilia bacterium
CGCTGTCGCGGCTCGCCGCATTGCGCGAGCTCGCCGGCCTCGCTGCGTAACTCGCGGCGAACTGGTGTCTGACACCTTCGGGTGTCAGACACCGTTCCTCTTTTACGGGGTGAAGGTGAAACGGCTCATACACAGATCTCCAGCTGCCTTGCGTGTTCGCCGGCGCCGAGGACCGTGGTCGAGCCGGAGGTTCATGAAGCCGTTCCTGAACCGCTACGGACGAGCTACTCGTGCAGATTGGCGTCTTCGTCGAGCAAGCTCGGTCAGCTGGTCGCCGACTTCGACGTCGTGATCCGAGAAGGGCCGCGGGTCGAAGCGGTGTCGTAGGTGAACTGCCCGAACCCGACATAGAACAACGTCCCCTTCTTCACGACGTCGGGCCCGCTGAACGTGCCTCGCCACGTGGTGCCCGGCTTCAGGGTCGCGGGTACGTCGGGGGGCGAACGTCGTGGCCGGGAGTGGGATGAGCTGCTTGATGCCGCCGCCGCTGTCGGTTCGGACGATCAGCGAGAACGGCTGGTTCGGGTACACGACCGGCGTTCCGGGTGGCGCCGAGGGCAGAGACCTGCACCGGCACGCTGCCAACGTTCGCGAGCGTCGCGTGCATGCGCCATCCTTCTTGGCCGATCTCGACCGTCGACACCTTCGCCTCGAGATAGCCGTGCCCGAACGGACGGGGCGGAGCCGAGTTCTGGGTGTTGTGACCATCCCTCGATCCGCTCCACGTCGCCGAAGCCGAGCTTGACCGACGTGGACCGGCGGGACCAACGTCGCCGCCGTGTCCCGACCTCGGGCGCCCGGGTGCGCCACTGGCGATTGCGAGCAGCGCGCGACGCGCGCCCACGGCGATGTTGAGGGCGAGCCGCAGCGCGCGGCCGCGGGTCGACCGCGCGTGGCAGCGGGATCAGCCCGCTCGCACCGCGCGCGGATCCGCGGGTCGAGCCAGGCGCCGGCGACGTCGCCCGCGAGGTTCAGCAAGACGACGAATGTGCCGACGACGAAACGATCGCGACGTAGCGGCAGGTCGTACCCGCCGGCGCGCCGCTACAGCGCCCGGACCGGCAGCGCGCCGAGCCCCTGCAGCCCGAACACGGTCTCGACGTAGATCGCGGCCGTGATTGCGGTGCCCGCGTCGACCGCGAGCATCGGCAGGAGCGGTCCCAACGCGTTGCGCATCGCGTGGTGGCTGCAGCACGCGCGCCTCCGTCGCGCCTTTCGCGCGGGCCGTCGAGATGTACGGCTCGGTCAGGGTCTCGAGCAGCCGCACGCGGACCATCCGCATGTAGAGCGGCAGAAAGAACAGCGCGAAGACGAGCCACGGAACCGCGAGGTGGCCGGCCCAGTCGAGCGGGCCGCCACAGCGGCGGAGAGCCGTGTTCGCCGAGCAGGCGTTCCGCCCGTCAGAGGGCAGTAGCTCGAAGCGAAGACGTGGAGTGCTGGACGAAGAAGTCGCTGATCAGGCTCGCCGAGCACGAACGGGTGGATCGCGAGCCCGATCACGCTGCCGCGCGAGGACGCCGCGGTCGGCCGGCGTGCGCGGACGCGTGGCGGCGAGCGCGCCGAGCGGCACGGCGAGCAGGAGCATCAAGCACCACCCCACCGAGGACGAGGAGCCGTCACGGGAAGCGCGTGAGCCGAGCATCGTGCCGACCGGTATCCTTCGAGGTCCAGGAGGTGCCGAAGTCGCCGTCGCGGACGACGTGCCACACCCAATCGCCGTACTGCGTCAGCACACGGGGCGGTCGATCCCGAGCTGGTGCTCGGCCGCGCGGTACATCGCGTCGGTGGTCGTCGTCTTCGGGCCGCAGGCGACCACGAGGCAGGCCGGGCTCGTCGGGATCTCGTTGAGGACGAAGAACGTCAGAAACGAGAGCAACGAGGAACGAGCAGCAGCCCGGAGAGCAGGCGCCTCAGAATGAAGACGATCAACGCTCGGCTCCTCGGGTCGAGCGCCCAGCGAAGCCCGTCGCCGATCAGCGCGAGGCAGAGGACGGTGAGAAACAGTAGGATCGCGGGCGCCCCTTCACGATGTCGAGGGTCGCGCCGGCGATGAGGCTGCCCTGGTTCGGGTTGTAGTTGAGGAGCGTCCCCCAGGCTCTGGGCGAGCATGCTGCCCCAGCTCGGCGGTGCCGAGCCGGACGCCGAAGTTGAGGACGGAGAGCGACGCCTCGAGCACGATCACGGCGGCCCCGACCAGCGTCCCCAGACGATCAGCGGCCCTGAAAGGTGCGGCAGTAGGTCGCGGCAAATGATCCGCAGGTCGCGCGCGCCGGTCATGTACGCGGCCTCGACGAACTCCTGCTCACGCAGTGAAACGACGAGCGTCCGCACGACGCGGGCCGGGTAGAACCAGGAGAAGAATCCGATCACGAGCGCGAGCACCGAGCACCCCGGGCTGGAGGAGCCCGTAGAGCGTCCAGACTGCAGGGGCCGCGCCGCGGTCTGGCCGAGGGCGATCACGAGCAGCAAGAGCGGGAAGGCCATGAAGAGCTCGGTCATCCGGCTGATCGCCGCGTCGAGTGGCGCCGGCGAAGTAGCCGGAGAGGGTGCCGAGGACTATGCCGATCAGCAGCGCGATCAGCGTCGCGATGAAGGCGATCGCGAGCGAGACCTGGCCGCCGGCGAGCAGCCGCAGGAGTCGTCGCGCTGCAGCGGCCCGTCCCCGCCGAGCACCAGCAACGCGTTCCCTTCCACCGTCTGACGTGCTACCACGATCTGAGCGGGTGTGGGTCGCCCTCCGGGATCGGACGGGGAGCGCGTCGGGCCCGTGCCCGAGGAGCCTGCGCGAGGATCGGCTCGCCGACGAAACAGAGAACGACCACGAGAGCAGCCCGATCAGGGCGATCAGCGCGACGCGGTCCCTGCGAAAGCGCCAGACCAGGCCGCCTCCGCTCGTCGCGGCGAACGCCCGGCCCGGTGCGGCTCCCGGTGTGGGTCACCGCGCGGAAGGCCGCGAATTGCCGCCGGAGCGAGCCAGCGTCGTAATGTCCGTGTCGGCGCTGACCGGCTCGTCTCCGGGCGTCGCGCACTGTCACCCGGTAGACGATGCTGCCCGGCCGCCACGTATAGCTGAGCGTGCCGTCCGCATTGAGCGGCACGAACACCGGACGGGTACTCGCCGCGCCCGCGGCCACGTCCATCTCGACCAGCACCTCCCCTTTGATCAGGACCTTCCCGCTGATCCTACGGTCGCCGGCGAGGACGAAGCGGCTGCGGCGGCTGCTGGTAGTACGACCACGTGACACCGCCGCGCGTGGTGGAACTCGAGCGTCATCGGCATCTCACGGGCGAGCACCTGGTTTTGCTGCGAGGGCTGGTACACGAAGAAACGGTCGAGTCCTGCAGTGATCGGCTCCCCTGCGATCCCGTTGTCGTAGACCGCGCGCGCCGACGTGGTCCCTGCCGGCAGGCGTCCGAACTGCACGATCGGCGGCGAGGCACCGCGGTCTGGACTTCGAGGTAGGAGACGCCGGGCGCGGTCGCGTCCGAGATGAGCTCGCCGTTCGGCGCCCGCCGGGTTCGCCCGCAAGTGAACCCGTAGATCACGCCCTGTGCTGTCCCCCCGATGAGCTCCGAGCAGTAGTTGCCGTTCCTCGGTCGGCGATCGAGTAGAGCGTTGCAGCGGACGACGCCGCAACGACCCGCGCCGTTTGCAGGGTCCGGCAGCCCGGTGGCCGGTGGACCAACGCGTAGGGGAGCCTGCAGGTCAGCAAGGTCGCTCTGCACGCTCCGCGAAGCCGGGGCTGCCGAGGAGGAGAAGAGCCGAGTGCAACGCTCCGCGGAGGCGGCGCACGCAGCGGCGACCGCGACGACGGCGAGAGGGCCGCGTCGTGCCGGCGGCGCCGACGCAGAGCCGCTGCGCGCCGGAGATCATGGCCGAGCGCGTACAAGTCGGCCGGCAGCAGCATCAGGCGGCTCCTGCGAGCCGGGCGCGAAGCGCTCGGAGGGCTCGGGTGACGCGCATCCGGGCCGCGGGCGAGGCCACGGCGAGCCGCTCCGCGACTTCGTCGAACGTGAGCTCCTGCTGACGACACGCAGGTCGAGCGCCGCTCGCTCGTGCTCCGGGAGACCGGCCAGCGCCTCTTCGAGCGCCGGTGCGAGCCGCTGCGCGTCGGCGAGCTCCTCCGCCTCGTCGTACTCGGCGTAGTCGCGCACCGGCATGCCGAGCCGCTTCCTCGCCGAGGTCTCGACCCGCGCGCGCCGCCGGTATCGCGAGAGCAGGTTGCGCGCGATTCCATAGAGCCACGCCGTCTCGTCGCCGCCGCGGAAGCGCCGGCGTGCGACGAGCGCCTGCGCGAAGGTCTCGGCCGTCAGGTCGGTCGCGGTCTCCCGATTGCCTGTCTCGCCCTGCAGCCAGTGACGCAGCCGCACGGCCTCCCGGTCGTAGAGCTGGAGCACGTCGTTGCGGTCCATCTACGAGGGAGTGTCCAGCCCTGCTCGTTTGTCACAGGCGGGGTCGAAAGTGCAACCATGATCCCGGAATTGGCGAACAGTCCGCCCCAGCGATCCTCTCGCAGCCGCAGCTCGACCCTCGCCGAGCACGGCGAGGAGCGCACGGCCGAGGTCGGCGACGTGCTCTTCCGGGTCGGCGACGCGCGCTACCCGCTCATCGCGATCCTCGAGGGCGAGGTCGGCGATCCTCGACGCCGCGGGCAACGAGATCGTCCGGCACGGGCGCGTCGGGCTTCCTCGGCGAGATCGAACCTGCTCTCGGGCCAGACCGTCTTCCTGACCGCCGTCGTGACGCAGCCGATGCGCTACATCGCGGTCGAGCGCGAGGTGCTGCGGCCGCTGCTCTTCGAGGACGGGCCGCTCAGCGACGTGCTGCTGTCGACGTTCATCGCCCGCCGCGAGGCGCTGCAGCAGCGTCGAGGGAATCGGGCTCGAGATCGTCGGCCCGCACTCGTCGGAGGCGACGCTGCGCATCGTCGACTTCGTCGCGCGCAACCGGCTGCCCGTTCACGTGGCGCGACCCCGAGCAGGACGAGGCCGAGGCGGCGCGCGCTCGTCGACGGGCTCGACGCCGGACGAGCTGCCGCTCGTGCGGCTGCCCGGCGGCCCGGAGCTGCGCAGCCCCGTCGACCGGCGAGGTCTCGCGCGCGCTCGGGATCGGGCTCGAGCTCGCGCCGCGCGAGGAGGTCGACCTGCTCGTCGTCGGCGGCGGCCCGGCGGGCCTCGGCGCCGCCGTCTACGGCGCCTCCGAGGGGCTCGACACGCTCGTGATCGAGAGCACGCGCGCTCGGCGGCCAGGCGGGCACCTCGCGCCGGATCGAGAACTACCTCGGCTTCCCGGCCGGGATCAGCGGCACGGAGCTGACGAGCCGCGCCGTCACGCAGGCGCGCAAGTTCGGCGCGCGCACGGCGACGCCCGTACCGCGCGGTCGCGCTCGAGCCCGGCAACGGACCGCCACATCGTGCGGCTCGAGGGCGGCCAGCGAGGTCGCGGCGCGCGCCGTCGTGCTCGCGACCGGCGCCGAGTACCGCCGGCTGCCGGTCGACGACCTCGAGCGAGTACGAGGGCATCAGCGTCTTCTACGCCGCCGGCCCGCCCGAGGCGCAGCGTCTGCGGCGCGCCGCGCGTCGGCGTCGTCGGCGGCGGCAACTCGGCCGGCCAGGCCGCCGATCTGGCTCGCGCGCGGCGGCGCGCTCGTCACGCTGCTGCACCGCCGCGCCGACCTGCGCGAGACGATGTCCGACTACCTGATCCACGACCTCGAGCGCTACGGCGTCGCGGTGCGCGACCGCAGCGAGATCGCGCGAGCTGCACGGCGACGACGGCCAGCTCGAGGCGGTGACGCTGCACGACGGCGAGCGGCTGCCGTTCTCGTTCCTGTTCCTCTTCCTCGGCGCCGCGCCGTGCACCGAGTGGCTCGGCGACGTCGGTCGCGCGCGACGAGAACGGCTTCGTCCTCACCGGCGCCGGCGGCCGGCGCGGAGGGCCTGCTCGAGACGAGCGTGCCCGGGCGTCTTCGCGGCCGGCGACGTCCGCTCCGGCTCGGTGAAGCGCTGCGCGACCGCGGTCGGCGAGGGCGCGATGGCCGTCCGCTTCGTCCACGACCGCTTCGGCTCCGTTCGGCTTGACGTCGTTGCTCAGCTCGCCGCGAAGGCGCCGCCGCCTCGCCTGGTTGGCCGGCGCCCTGCTCGTGGTCGCGGCGGTGGTCGCGGTGGTCGCGCTCGTGCCGAGCCACAGCGGGCCGGCGAAGGGCGTGCGCGTAGCGCCGCGCGCGCCGAGACATTCGGCGCGACGACCACCGCGCCGCCGATCGTGCAGCCCGAGAGCCCCGCGGCCGCGCGAGCACGCGGCGCGCCGAGAGCACCGTGCAGCCGCTGGCCGAGACCTTCGTTGGCGATCTGCTGCGGAGACGTCACCTCGCGCGTGCCTACGCGCTGCTCGACCCCCGAGCTGCGGAACGGCGCGTCGCTGCACGACTGGCAGACGGGGCGCTTCCTGCCGCTACCGGCCTCCAAGGCGGACCAGCTACACCACGATTGCGTATTCGGGCGCGACGACCGTCGGCCTCGTCTCGGCGATCGGGACGAACGTGCTCGTCGCGATGCGCTTCGAGCGGACGGGCGGTCGCTGGCTGATCGACTACGTGCACCAGGGGCACACCTCGGCCCGCATCGACGATACGAACTACGCGCCGCCGGGATTCCTGCCTGGGTCGCACGCCGAGACCGTCTGGACGTGGCTGATGCTGGTCGGAGGGCTGCTTGGCTTGATCGTGGTCGCGGCGCTCGTCAGCCGCGGCCAGCGCGTGCTCGTCACTTGGTTGTACGCCGCGCCCTCGAGGTGGGGCCGTCGCGCGCGCTCTGCCCTCGGCCTGGCGGATCTCGTCGTCGGTCATCGGCCATTTCTCGAGCGGGTAGTGGCACGCCGCAGCGTGCGCGGGCTCGAGCTCGCGCAGCTGCGGCTCCTCGACGTCGCAGTGGCCCTGATGGAACCGCGGGCAGCGCGGGTGGAACACGCAGGCCGGCGGTGGGGCGATCGGGGACGGCACGTCGCCGGTCGAGCACGATGCGCTCGCGCGCCCCCGGTCGACGCGCGCGGCACCGCCGACAGGAGCGCGGCCGTGTACGGATGCTTCGGGTGCTCGTAGATCGACTCGCTGTCGCCGAGCTCGACGATCCGGCCGAGGTACATGACCGCGATCCGGTCGGCGATCTGGCGGATCACCGACAGGTCGTGCGAGATGAAGACGTAGGTGAGGTTGAAGTCGCGCTGCAGGTTGCGCAGCAGGTTCAGCACCTGCGCCTGGATCGAGACGTCGAGCGCGGAGACGGGCTCGTCGCAGACGATCAGCTTCGGCGAGAGCGCGAGCGCGCGCGCGACGCCGATGCGCTGCCGCTGGCCGCCCGAGAACTCGTGCGGGTAGCGGTTGTAGTGCTCCGGGCTCGAGCCGACCGTCTCGAGCAGCTCCTGCACGCGCGTCTTCGCGCGCTCTCGCCCGTGGATCGCGAACGGCGCGCCGACGATCTGGCCGACCGTCTTGCGCGGGTTCAGCGACGAGTACGGGTCCTGGAAGATCATCTGCATCTCGCGGCGCAGCGGGCGCAGCTGCGCGCTGCGAGAGGCGCGAGATGTCCTGGCCGTCGAAGCGGATCGTGCCCGACGTCGGGTCGAGCAGCCGGAGGATCAGCCGCGCCGTCGTCGACTTGCCGCAGCCGGACTCGCCGACGATCCCGAGCGTCTCGCCGCGGCGGACGGTGAGCGTGACGTCTTCGACGGCGTGCACCTCCGCCTTGCCGCGCGCGAACACGCCCTGCCTGACCGGGAAGCGCTTCGTCAGGTGCTCGAGCTCGACGAGGTTCGCGTCGCCGTCGCGCTCATGCCGGCGCCTCCGCGGCCACGGCTCGCAAGCCGACTCGGCGTCGGCGCGCCTGCGGCTCGAGCTTGCGCTCCCAGGGCAGGTGGCAGGCGTCGAGGTGCGCGTCCGGCGCCGGCGCGACGAGCGGCGGCGGTCGGTCGGGCACGGCTCGAAGCGGTAAGGGCAGCGCGGATGGAACGGGCAGCCCGACGGCGGGCTGATCAGCGACGGCGGCGAGCCCTCGATCGGCACGAGCGCGTCGAGCCGCCGCTCGATCGTCGGCATCGAGTCGAGCAGACCCCACGTGTACGGGTGCTGCGGCCGCTCGAAGATCTCGCGCGCCGGGCCGTACTCCATCGCGCGGCCGGCGTACATCACCATCACGGAGTTCGCCGTCTCGGCGACGACGCCGAGATCGTGCGTGACCAGGATGACGCCGATGTCGAACTCGCGCTTGAGGTCCTCGATCAGCTCGAGGATCTGCGCCTGCACGGTCACGTCGAGCGCGGTCGTCGGCTCGTCGCAGATCAGGACGGCCGGGTTGTGGACGAGCGCCATCGCGATCATCGCGCGCTGGCGCATGCCGCCCGAGAACTGGTGCGGGTAGTCGCGCGCCCGGCTGTCGGCGTTCGGGATCCCGACGTGCTCGAGGAGCTCGACGCGCGCGCTCGCGCGCGCTCGGCCTGACCGTTCGCGTGCGCGGTCACGCCTCGGCGATCTGGTCGCCGACGCGGTACATCGGGTGCAGGCACGCGAACGGGTCCTGGAAGACCATCGCGATGTCCTTGCCGCGGATCTTGCGCAGCTCGTCCGGCGAAGCGTGAGGAGGTCGCGCCCGTCGAACAGCGACCTCGCCCGCGATCACGTGCGGCTGCGGTTGAGCAGCCCCATGATCGCGAGGTTCGAGACGCTCTTGCCGGAGCCGGACTCGCCGACGATCGCCGAGCGTCTCGCCTCGGAGAGCGTGAAGTCACGTCGCTGACGGCCTGGACGACGCCGTCGGTCGTCGGGAATCGGACGGTGAGGCCGCGGACCTCGAGGAGCGAGGCGCGTCCGGGCTCTCTCACGCGTAGCGCACTCGAGGGTCGATGAACGCGTAGAGAATGTCGACGATCAGGTTCGCGAGTGCGACCGCCACCGAGGCCACCAGCACGACGCCGAGCACCATCGGCAGATCCTGGTTCAGCGCGTCGTTGATCGCGAGGTAGCCGAGGCCCTGCAGGTTGAAGACGGACTCGGTGATCATCGCGCCGCCGACGAGCAGCGCGATGTCGAGGCCGAACATCGTCACGATCGGCGTCAGGCTCGCCCGAAGGCCGTGCTTAAAGATCACCTTCCGCTCGGGAAGGCCCTTGGCCCGGGCGGTGCGGATGTAGTCCTCGCCGAGCGTCTCGAGCAGGTTGTTGCGCGTCATCCGCGCGTAGAACGCCGCGTAGAGCAGCGCGAGCACGACCCACGGCAAGATCATGTGCGAGAAGAAACCGGTGACGCTCGTGAGTGGCGAGACGTAGCCGCTCCCGCCCGTCCAGCCGAGCTTGCGCCAGAAGATGTAGAGCGCCATCAGGCCGAGCCAGAACACCGGCGTCGAGATGCCGAAGAGGGCGAAGCCCATCGCGACTCGATCGACAGCCGATCGGCGTTTTACCGCCGAGAGGATACCGATCGCGACGCCGGCGATGAGCCAGAGCAACGCGGCGCCTGCGATCAGGAGCAGCGTCCGAGGTGCGCGCGCGACGATCAGCGACTTGACCGAGCTGGCCGCTGCATACGTGTAGCCGAGGCCCGGCCAGCCGTACTTGTCGCCGGTGAAGAAGTGCCTGGAGAACGTGCCGAACTGGACGTACCAGGGCTGGTCGAGGCCGAGCCGGTGGTGGATCTGCGCGACTCGGCGTCGGTCGGGTTCTTCCCCGCGAAGCGAAGGGCGGGGTCGCCGGCCGGCAGGAGGTAGAAGACGGCGAACGTGATCGCGAGCACGCGGGCGACGACGATCAGCGTCCAGAGGAGCCTCCGCGCGATGTAGAGGTCATGCTTCTCGTTCCGGGGTTGGGAGGGGGCGGGGCGACGCACCGCCCCGCCCCTCCTGTCCTGGCCGTTTACTGCTTGACGGACACCTGAGCGTAGGCGGGCCGTCGGAGAACTGGTCGTAGTTCCAGTGCGTCACCCTCGGGCCGACGATGATGACGTTGTTGGGCCAGAGATACGGAACCCACGGAACGACCTCCGTCATCAGTTTCTTGTCGAGTTCTCCCAGCAGGTCGTGCGTGGTCGCCGAGCTTGGCGCTGCAGGCGTCGATCTCGGGATCGACCGACGGGATGTTGGTCGATGTTGCCCGTCGACGCCGACGCTTCTTCGCCGTATTGTCGCGGCGTGAAGCCGACGAGCGAGTAGTTCGTGTTACCCGCTCGGATCATCGCGCGGGAGTGGAACAGCTCCCCGAAGAACGTGTACGGGTCGGCGTAGTCCTTCCCCAGCCCGGGCGCTCGGAGAACGGGATGTTCTTGAGGGGAGTCTGGATGGTCGTATAGGCGCCGTTGATCGAGCGCACCTTCAGCGTGATGCCGATCTTCGCCGCGTTCGCCTCGATGATCGGAATCATCCGCGTGTCGACCCCGCGGGTGTCGGCGATCATGAGCACGTCCTTGCAGACCGACGCGTGCACTTGCCGGTCTTGCCGGGGTCGTACTTCGACTGCTTCATCTCCGCGTCCGCCTTGGCGACATCACCGGCGTGTCCGGGCGTCGCGTACGGGTCGTACTCGGAGAGGCCCGTTGTTGTAGAGCACCGGTCGGCGACGATGTGGTTGCGATCGCGCCGGGGGTCGGACCGCCCCACGCCTTCTGGAGTGCCGCCTTGTCGGTGATCCAGTTCATCGCCTTGCGGACGTGAATGTCATCGAACGGCGCCTGCGTCAGGTTCATCGTGAGGTACTACGTCCGGTCGCCGAGTTCGGCATCACTTGCTTGCAGGCTCGGGTCGGTCGCGTACTGCGCGGATCGTCTTCG
The DNA here is from genome assembly GCA_963847415.1 of uncultured Thermoleophilia bacterium. Taxonomy (GTDB): domain Bacteria; phylum Actinomycetota; class Thermoleophilia; order Gaiellales; family Gaiellaceae; genus PALSA-600. Next base: position 10,812 of record CAWJZQ010000023.1, read on the forward strand.
GCTGCGGGCTCGCAGCTCGTCGTCGAGCTGGCCGGCCTGCGACCTTGGCGAAGATGTCGTCGGCGTTCGAGTTCACGAGGAACTCGAACCGGTCCAGGATAGTTCTTCCGGTACTGGGTCGGTCGACGGGTCGTAGTTCGGGTTGCGGACGAGGACGATGTGGTTGCCGTTTGCGCCGTCGTAGCCGCTGATCGGCTTGATCGCCGAGCAGGATTGACTCGAGCCGTCGGCGCCCTGGATCATGTACGGGCCGGTCGAGACGACGTCGCGGCCGTAGTCGCCCGGCTTCCCTTCGAAGCACTTGGCGACTTCCTCCGGGATCGGCGCCGTCGCCGGCATCGACATGCGCAGGATGAAGTCGCCGGTCGGCTTCGTCAGGTGGAAGACGATCGTTTGTCGTCGGCGTCTCGATGCCGGAGATCGTCTTCGCCTTGCCGTTGGCGACGTCGTCCCAGCCCTTGATCACGGTGTAGTAGAAGGAGTACTGGCCACCGTCCTTCGGGTTGGCGAGCCGGTTCATCGCGTAGGCGACATCCTTCGACGTGACCGCGCGGTTCACCGGCGGGGCGAACTTCACGCCGTTCCTGCAGCGTGTACGTGTAGGTCAGCCCCCTGTCCTCGGCTGGGCACGCCGGTGGCGAGGTCGCCGACAGCTCGTTGCCCGCCGCGCCGCGGCTGGTGCTTGTAGCCGACGAGCGGCCGCAGCAGCAGGTTCGAGAAGAGCCCCCACGCGTTCCCGAGGTACTCGCCGGTCGGGTCGAAGTTGTTCGTGAAGCCGAACGACTGCTCCCAGCCGACGCGGTAGATGCCGCCCTTGTCGGAGGAGCCGTTGTCGTAGCTCCGACGCCTCGAGGCCGACCGCGGCGAGGCTGCCCCGAGCTCGCCGGAGGAGCTGTTGCCCGAGCGTCTTCGATCCGCAGCCTGCCGCCAGGACCGCCAAGTGCGAGCACGGCCGCGAACATCAGCGCGAGCCGTAGTGATCTCCTCATGCGACTGTTTCTCCTTTCCGGGGGGTCGAGGTCTGTCTCACCGTTCAGAGCGGACGTCGAAGGCGTCGCGGAGGCCGTCGCCGAGCAGGTTGAAGGCGAGCGTGGTGAGGATCAGGAAGGCGCCGGGGAAGAGCATCAGCCACCAGGCGACGTCGTAGTAGCCCGATGCGTCGTGAGGATCGCTCCCCACGACGCCTGGTCGGGCGGGACGCCAAGGCCGAGGTACGAGAGCGCGGCCTCGAAGAGGATGTTGGTCGGGATCAGCAGCGTCGCGTAGACGATCAGCGGCCCGAGAGGTTCGGGAGGATCTCGGTTGCGAGATCCGGGTGGTGCCCGCCCCGGCGGCGCGCGCGGACTCGACGAACTCCTTCTCGCGCAGCGAGAGCGTGTAGCCGCGGACGATGCGCGCGATGTAGGACCAGGAGAAGAGCGTGATCACGGGGATCACGACGGGGAGTCCCGGTTGGATCAGATCGGCCCGAGGCATCCCTGCTTCGACGTCGAGCACGCCGCGACCACGCCCACGGCGATCAGGATCTGTGGCACAGCGAGCAGCACGTCCGCCGTTCGCGAGAGCATCGTGTCGGGGAAGCCGCCGAAGAACCCGGCGGTCAGCCCGACGATGAGCCCGATCAGCAGCGCGAAGCCCGAAGCGACGATGCCGACGAACAGCGACGTGCGCGCGCCGTACATCGTCCGCACGAAGAGATCGCGGCCGGCCGAGTCGGCGCCGAACCAGAACGAGTGTTCGGCCCGAGCGGCACACCGAACTCGTCGGTCATGTTGCTGTACGTCGCGTTCTGAGGATGGCCCGAGATGTTCGATGCGATCGGCCCGCCGAAGATCGCGATCAGGATGAGCAGGACGATCACGACGGCGCCCGCAAGCGCGGCCTTGTCCTGTTTGAGCCGGTCCCAGAAGAGCCGCGACGGGCTCTTGCGGGCGACCGCGACCGGTTGAAGCGCAATGGCTCCCCCGGACGTCACCTGAAATTCAGGCGGATTCGTCATCCCCGACGGCAAGGGTAATACCGCGCCCTGTTCCATGCGGCAATACTCATGAACGTGCATCGGCTCGACGACACGTCGTTTGTGCGGCGCGTGTACGCGTCGCCGAGCGCCCGCAGATGCAACGTCTGGATCGCACCGGCTGGGGACGTTTCGACGGACTCGACGAGGAGCAAACACTCCTGGCGGCGGTTGCCGCCCGTCACCCCATGCGGGTGCTGGACGCCGCCTGCGGCGACGGGCCGACTCCGAGCTCTACGGGGCGCGGGAGGTGATCTGCGTCGACGGCGCGGAGGCGTCGGTCGAGGCCGCGCGGCGTGAGCGAGCTGCATCCCGACGGCGCGCTGCACGGGCGGATCGTCCGGGTCGAGCCGATCGACGAGCGGCACCGCGAGGGGCTGCGCGAAGCGGCCGAGCGCGAGCCGCAAATCCATCGCTTTACGCTGATGTCGAAGCTCGGCTTCGACCGTTGGTTCGACATGGCGCTCGACTATGCGAACGAGGTGCCGTTCGTCGTGCACGTCGACGACAGGCCGGTCGGGTCGACGCGCTACATGAACATCGAGCCGCTGCACAAGCGCGTCGAGATCGGGTGGACGTGGTTGGAGCGCTCGCAGTGGGGCACGGGTGCGAACATCGAGACGAAGTACCTCTTGATGCACCACGCGTTCGAGGACTGGGGCGCGATGCGCGTCGAGTTCAAGACGGACGCGCGCAACCTCCGCGTCCGCGGTGCCCTGCTCGGCGTCGGTGCGAGCTTCGAAGGGATCGCGCGCAAGCACATGAAGCTCTCGGATTCGATCCGTGATCGGCGTGGTACGCGGTTGTCGACGACGACTGGCCGCGCGTGCGCGCGATGCTCGAGGGCAAGATCGAGAAGCACGCCTCGTGAGGTGCGCGGTCGACGTCGCGCCGGTGCGTTCGGACCCGGATGACGCGGCGGAGCAGGTGACCCAGGCGCTGCGCGGCGAGCCGTTGCGGGCCGAGGAGCGCCGCGACGGCTGGGTGCGCGTGCTGACCGCCTACGACTATCCCGGCTGGGTGCGCGAGGAGGCCCTCGAGGAGGGGGAGGGGTCTCTGCCGGCGGACGGGTCGGGGACGCCGGTGGACGTGGCCCGTTCGTACCTGGGCGTGCCCTACCTGTGGGGCGGGATGACAGAACGCGGGATCGACTGCTCCGGCCTCGTCCACATGGCCTACCGGCGCCTGGGGCGGCTCGTCCCGCGCGACGCGGACCAGCAGGAGGACGCGGGGACCGAGGTGCGGGAGCTGCAGGTCGGCGACCTGATCACCTACGGCGAGCCGGTCGACCACATCGCGTTCTGGGTCGGGGAGGGGCGGATCCTGCATTCGACCGGTCGCGAGAACGGGATCGGCGTCCTCGAGGAGGAGGAGCCGGCGTACCTGCGTGAGCGGCGGCACAAGCTCGTGCGCCTGTGATCACGTGGGCGACCTCGGACGGCCGCGAGGAGGGCGGCGACCGGGTCGTCCCGGCGGCCTCGACGATCAAGATCTTCGTGGCGTCCGCGTTCTGGGGATCGAGCCTCGATCCGGCCGAGCCTGCCGAGGTGAGCCGGCTGGTTGGTCGGTGGCGGACGCGCTCGCTTCGGTGACTCTCGGCGACTGCGCCCTGCTGGCCCTGGCGTTTTCCGACAACGCTGCCACGAACGTGCTGCTCGAGCGCCTTGGCTTCGATGCGGTCAACGCCGAGGCGGAGCGGCTCGGCTGCGAGCGCACCGAGGTGCGCCGCCTGATGCTCGCGGACGGGCCCGAGAACGTCACGTGTGCCCGGGACCTGGCCCGCGGGCTGGCGGCGATCCAGGACGAGCGGGTGCTCGACGCCCTCGGCCGCGCCCACGACTCCGAGCTGCCGCTCCTCCTCGACGGCCGAGACGTGCGGGTCAAGACGGGGGAGCTCTGGCCGCGCGTCTACCACGAGGTCGCGCTGGTCGACCGGGGCGCTCGCGGTTGCGGTCTGCTCGGCCCCTGCGGCACGTCCGGGCGAGGTCGCGCGGTCGCCGGGTCACTCGTTGGGGTGAATTCGTCCTAAAGAGAGCCTCTGAGCGGGCCGATAGCTGATTCGTGGACGCTACTCAGCGCAACGAGATCCTGACCCGCTACCGGGAGCACAGCGCCCGGTTCGAGTCGGTCGCGGCCCGGCGCGAGGCCGCCGTGGCTGAAGTCATCCCGTTCCAGCCGCCCCTCCAGGAGCTGGAGCAGGAACCGACGGCCCGGGAGATCGAGGTGCTGCAGCTGATCTCGGACGGCCTCGTGAACCGCGAGATCGGCGTCCGGCTCTTCCTCTCGGAGGAGACGGTCAAGAGCCACGTCCGGCACCTCCTTGCGAAGCTTCAGGCCCGGAGCCGCGCCCACGCGGTCGCCGTCGGCTTCCGGCGAGGCCTGATCAACTAGCCCTGGGGAAGCAAAAGAGCCGCCCGAAAGGCGGCTCTTTTCAATATTCATCAGGTTTTCCACCGCCTGTGGACAATCACCTATTCGGGTGACGCGCCCACTGCAGTTGACCCAGTTAGATGCGCCTCGCGGGTGCTACCAGGCGGACGCCCCGCCGGCAACCATCGCGCGGCGAACAAACTGAACAATGCTGCGCATTTCAGGGATCCCCTCACTTGTAAGAAACTGACGGCAGGCGCACCGTATAACCCTTTAGGGGGACATCAAGGCCTCCAGAAAATGGAGTCTACGCTCGAGCGATCAACGCGGCCTCGCTGCCGTGTAACGGCCTCGTGTCCTTCGTCGCCGCGGCAGTGGTCGGCGCTACTTGTGTTCGAAAGAGTCGCGGGTTGGAAGCTGGCCCGGCGTGACTCGCGCTGGCCGCCGTCGCGGATTCAGCGAGCGCGGGCGGATCAGGTCAAAGTCCGTCTCGACGTTTCGATCTCCCTATTGCCTGCGACCTACGCGGCGGTTCTGTACGGCCCACTTGCCGCGATGATCGGTCTTCGGGGCGATCGGTCGTCTGGCCTGTCATTGCCCATCGCAGGTCGCCTCACTCACACGAGTACTCCGGGCGCTCACTGGTGCAGCGGCCGCTGCCGCCTCAGATCGGCCGTATCGAGACGCAATGCCGAGCCGAGTTGCTCGCCTTCGTCTCGCGCAGGCAGTTGAAACGCAATTCGACACGTCGGTCGTCGCCGCGTTCGAGGCGATCCTCGCAGGCGCCTCGGAGGATTACCGGCTTGCGCGAGATGCCCGGTTCAAGTTCGGCGCCGAGCAAGACGACGAAAATCTACTGGTCAGACGCAGAATCGCCGACTCTGCGGGTCGCGAACACCTCGTAGCGCGCCACAGCCTCCGCTCGGGTTCGAACGCCCAGCTTTTCGGAATATGTCGCACGTGCACCTTTGTCGTCGAGTTCGCAATGAACAACGCTCGGCGATTTCGCGATTCTTGAGACCCTGGGCAATTGCCCGAGAACCTCGCGTTCGCGCGGTGAGAGTAGGTCGCCGGGTTGACGCCTGGAGCGAGTACGGAAGCCCGCTCGCTTCGCAAGCGCAGCGTCCCGCGAACGCTGAAACAGATCCTCGATCGCCGGCCTGAATGAGGCGTCGCTCGTAATCACGTCGGCAAGTGCTGGTGAGGCTCGAAGCGCGCACACGACTGGATCCCAGATGTCAAAACGCGACGCGAGGCTCAACATTTCAGACACCAGCGAGCGGTTAGGGCTGGATGCTGCAGACACCGCTCTTGCCGTAGCAGCGAACACACCGACCTCCACGGCCCGACAACTCGCATCGGCCTGTTCAGCGGCTTCGAGTGCGTCCTCGGTGCGAGAGAGACAGGCGAGCACCAAGGCTCGTGTCGCGTGATACTCGCCCAACCAAGACGGAATCAACCGCATCTCGACGTCTGGAGCCACCTGATCGAGCGCCTTCTCTGGTTGTCCAGTCTGCAGTAGGAGACGTGCTCGCAGCGAGCGAGCGTTGACACCATGACGTTGTTCCTGCGGCTGGCTCGCAGCGTCCTCGACCGCTTGGAGCGCGTGTTCAGCTTCCCCAAAGCGGCGCTGGCCAAGCGCGATCATCGCTGCCGTCCAGTTCGCGTATGGGAGCGCGAATTCGAGATCGAAGGCGCGCACGTCATCGATGAACGAGGCGAGGTACTTGCTCGCCTCCTCGTAGTCAGCTCGTAGCGCATAGGCGTAGGCAACCGAGTAGGTGAAGGAAGTCCGTGCGCGGGGATCGTCAACCCTGGGAAAGGTGTGCGCCGCTTCGTCGAAGCCGAGAGGCAGTCTCAATCCCTCAACGAAGCGGCGTCTGTTTAGTTCAGCCGTTGCGAAACGCAAGAGGTGTGTCGGCGACTCGTGTCGCAAATCGGCGAGCGCCGCTATGACTGGATCGAGGCCCTCGCGTTCTCCGAACACTTTGGTCAAGACGAGTCCATGGACAGCTTCGCCAGCATCCATTCGCTCGTCGGCTTCTCTCGCGCTGCAGTAAATGCAGTCTCAGCAGCATCGAACGATGCAAGAAGAAAGTGGCCGTGACCTGCGATCGCACTGGCTCGCGACCGAAGAGCATGTTTCTCAGGCAGCCGCTCGTGAGCTCGTCCGGCCAAATCAATCGCGAGTTCAAGCTGGCCATCGCGCAGCGCGACTTCAGCATCGATCAGGTCGATCGTCGACGGTGGAAACGCCGGCCCGAGTCGCACTCTTGCGGCGAACGAAGACAGCGTGCCTAAGCGCCCACTCCTCGCTAGTGGCGCAAACGCTTTGGTCAACACTGGGTGGATCAACTCGTCCAACCGGAACCTCAGAAGAAGCGACAGGGCATGCTCCCATTCCCCGTCGTCGACAGACTCGCTGATCGTTTCTCTGACTCGTTCGACGGCGTTCGGTGCTTCAACGAGCTTTGAGAGCAAGAACTCCCGCAGCAGAGGGTGGAGCTCTGGTGGGGAGTCGCTGGTGATGAACCCGAGCTCCCGCCCTTCGACTACGACGCGGTTACGTTCCATCTGAAACGTCGTATCGAGCACAGGCGAGTCCAGTCGCGGGAGCAATGCCAAAGTCATTAGATCCTCGCGCAACGCTGGCGATGTGGTCTGGAACAGCTCCTCAGCGACGTAGTGGTGAAGTGCCTCGGGCAGAGCCCCTTCCGGCGGCGTCGGGCTTCGCAGCGCAGCCGCGAGACTGAGCACGGCCGGCCACCCATCAGCCTGCTTGCGAAGCTCCGCAAGATCGGAGCGCGACCCGAGAATCGCATCAGTCTCCCTGTTGGTCATTGCGAGGTCGTCCCTATCGATCTCCTCGACCTCGCCGTAGACAACGCGCCGATGCGTGAGCCACTCCGGTCGGATGCGTGACGTAAGTAGGACACGTCCGCCGAACCGACTCAGAACTGTCGCTAGGACCGTGTTCGGCACGTCGATGCCCGCGACCTCGTGACAGTCGTCAAAGATCAGCCAACGAGCTTTCACTTCATTGATCTGATCGGCCAGCGCGAGGGCGATATCGCGCGCAGCGCGCTGCGGATTGTCTTGGCGCGAAGGTATTCGCGGATGAACTCCGTCGTACGGCCGCCTAGCCTCTCAACACCTGCGACGACATCGTCGGCGATCGTGA
>CAWJZQ010000024.1:0-10747 GCA_963847415.1 uncultured Thermoleophilia bacterium
ACGCGCTCGAGGTGGGCGAGCGCCGGATGCGCGTACTCGCGAGCCGCGCGGCCCGAGCTCCTCGATGCGGCCGTCGGCGAGCGCCGACAGGTCCTCGGCGGTGCGCGCGAGCGAGGCGAACGCGACGCGGCCCGGCTCGTACGGCAGCGAGACCTCCACCTCGCGGGGCCCGGCGAGCGCACTCTAGCACTTTCCACTCGGCGCCGGTCAGGTCCTCGAAGCCGTAGGCGAAGACCGGCTCGCCATGCCACGCGTCGAGGTCGGACTCGAGATGCTCGGCGGCGCGGCGCCGTGAGCAGATCGTGGTCCCAGACCGCCAAGCCGGTCGAGCTCGGAGCGGTATGCGGCGTAGAGCCGCGCGAGGTCGCCGTCGAGGTCGCCGGGATCGAGCATGCCCTGTCTCGAGCTCCCCGACCGTCGCGAGCAGCGTGTCCGCGAACCCGCCGGTGCGCGCCGACCGTGAGAGACCGTTCAGCGAAGCGGGACGCGACGACGCGGCGGACGACGAGCGCGCGCTGCGCATCCGTCGCGACGGCGCGCTGCTCGGGATCGTTGCGGACGAGGCGGCGGAAGAGGTCGTCGAAGGTGCCGATCGTGCCGCTGAAGAGGCAGCCGCAGCGGGGCGAGGAGGTCGCGCTCGACGCGGTCGACGTCCGACGCGTTCGGCACGATCAGAAGAGGGCTCGTCGTCGAGGCGCGCCAGATACCGCTCGAGGAGGAGCGCGACCTTGCCCGCGTTCGCCGGTCCGGCGAGAAGGGACAGACCCACCTTCCCATGGTAGGTGGGCTGCCGGACGGCTCACGCCTGAAATCGGCGCAAACAGGGAGAATCGCGGCGTGGCGACTCGCATGACGATCGGGCGCGCTGCGCCGCCGGGCGCCACGATCGGGGTGGTGACGCCGGGCAGCCCGCCTGAGACGCGCGCAGAGGTGCGACGCGGCGTCGAGTGGTGGGAAGCGCGGGGCTACCGGGTCAAGCTGATGCCCGGGGCGCTTGCCGAGGAGGGCTGGCATGCAGGGTCACCCCGAGGTGCGCGCCCGAGACCTGGCAGGACTTCGTTCGCGGATCTGCGAGATCGACGCGATCCAGACGATGCGCGGCGGCTACGGCTCGGCGCAGCTGATCCCGCTGCTCGACTTCGACGCGATCCGCGAGACGCCCAAGGCATTCGTCGGGCTCAGCGACATCACCGCGCTCCACACAGCGCTCGTCACACGTGCTGGACTCGCGACGTTCTACGGCCCGAGCCTGACGATGGTCGGAAGTCCCTTCGCCGCCGCCCTTCACGGTCGACCGCCTCCTACAGGTTCTCGCCGGCGACACGACCGGCCCGGTCCCCAGGACCGCGAGCGGCTCACCGTGATCTCCATCGCCGGCGGGAAGAGCGAGCGGGCGGCTCGTCGGCGGCTGCCTCGTCGACTTCATCTACACGTTCGGCACGCCGTGGGAGCTGGACCTCGACGGCGCGATCTTCTTCTTCGAGCAGGGCAACGCCGCCCCATCCAGCTCGACTGCGCCCTCCTCTACCTCGAGCAGCTCGGGCAGGCTCGAAGGCGTGCGGGGCGTCGTCGTGGTGAGCTCGCCGGGTGAAGTGGGACGAGCACACGTCGGCGCCGCGCTCGAAGACGCTCGAGAACGTCCTCGACGCCCGCCTCGGTGGTCTCGGAGTCCCGGCGCTCTACGGGCTACCGCTCGGGCATGGAGCGACCCTCGCGACGCTGCCGCTGGGCGTCCAAGCGACCGTCGATGGACTTGAACGCTGACGATCGACAGCCGGCGCTCGCCCTCTAGGACGCCGCCTGGGCCTTCGGCTGCGCCCCGACGTGCGACCGCGCGGCCGGGCATCTTGCCGGCGCACTCGTCGCACAGGTCAGCCGCTTTCGACCCGCGACGGGCATCCGAAAATGTGACGCGCAGGGTCGCGCCTTGCGACTCGTCGACTTCCTTTCCACAGTTGTCGCAAACCAAGATGGTTTTCCGCGCCACGTAATCGCCTCCCGGGATGGATTTCCGGAGGGAGTTTACGCAGCCGCGCGGGAGGAGCGAATTCGCCACGAGCGCAGCAGGCTCAAGGTCGCCAGCTCTTCGCGATCGAGATCGCTGTCGCGTGCGCCGACGACGGAAATGCCGGGGCCGGAAATCGTCGATCGTTCTCCCGTCGAGATACTGCTCGACGACCGCCGGGCTGACGTAGGACGAGCGCGCGACGGCGTGCGTGTTGCCGAGTCCCTCGCCCACCTTGCGCATCACCTCCGCGACCGTGCGCTTGGCCGCGGCCTGCTGTCTCGGGAAGCTCTCTTCCTGCGGCGAGCTCGATCGCGGCGGTCAGCGTGCCGCCCCACGTCGGAAGTCCTTGGCGGTGAAATCCGGGCCCATGTGCTCGCGGATGTAGTCGTTCAGGCGGCGCGGCCGAGGTTGCACGCGTCCCGTCGTCGAGCTGGAACTGGAAGAGCCCGTGCCCCGGAGCGCGATCAGCTCCTTCATCGCGGCCGCGAGCTCGGCATCCACGATCGCGCTGTGGATCAGGATGTTGTGCTTGCCGCGGTACTTGAACGTGATCCGCGAGCCGCGGACCGTCACGTGGGACTTGCGCAGCGTCGTAATCCCGAACGTCCGCGACGTCTTGGCGTAGCGGTCGCCGCCGACCCGGAACCAGCCGAGGTTGATGAGGCGCACGGCGATCGCGGCGACCTTCTCGGCGGGCAAGCCGTCGAGCTCCATGTGCGCGCTCATCGCCGCACGCAACTCGGGGAGCTTCTCGGCAAACCGGATCAGCTTGTCGTACTTGGCCTGCTCCTGCTTCGCGCGGTAGGCCGGGTGGTAGAGGTACTGCTTCCGCCCCGCCGCGTCGACCCCGGTCGCCTGCAGCTTCGTGCGCGGGCTGGGTGAGATCCACACGTCCTTCCAGGCAGGCGGGATCACGAGCGCCCGGATCCGCTCGAGCTTCTCCTTGTCCGTGATTCGGCGGCCCTCAGCGTCGATGTAGCGGAAGTGCCGCTTCGACCCCTCGCGCCGCCAGCCGATTCGCTGGGGCATGAGTCTCGCGTTCCCACGCGGGAGCCGCCGCTAATCTTCGCCGCCGATGAAGCTCGAGACGATCGTCGTCCTCGAGGGCGACCAGACCGGCCAGGAGCTCCTCGAGGAGTCGCTGCGAGTGCTCTCGCCCGACGTGATCGGCGTCGAGGTGGCGCTGCCGCGGTTCGACCTCTCGCTGGCGAGCCGCCGCGCGACCAGCAACGGCGTCGTTCACGAGGCCGCGCAGGCGATCCGCAGGCACGGGCTCGGACTGAAGGCCGCGACGATCACGCCGGAGACGCGCGACGATGTCGGCTCGCCGAACCGCATCCTGCGCGAGGAGATCGGTGGCAAGGTGATCGTGCGCACCGGTCGTCGCATTCCCGGCGTCGTGCCGTTCGGCGGCGTGCACGCGCCGATCTCGGTCGTGCGCATGGCGGTCGGCGACGCCTACGGCGCCAAGGAATGGCGTGAGGGCGAAGGCGATTCCGAGGTCGCGTTTCGCACCGAGCGGATCGAGCGCAGCGTCTGCCGCGCGGTCGCGGAGTTCGCGTTCCGCGAGGCCGAGCGCACGGGCGCCAAGGTGTTCGGCGGCCCCAAGTACACGGTGTCGCCGACGTACGAAGGGATGTTGAAGGAGGAGATGGACGCGGCGGCGGAGCGGCATTCGTCGGTGCCGTACGAGCCGCAGCTGATCGACGCCACGTTCGCGTTGCTCGTCGCCTCCACCGGCGACCCGCTCGTGATCCCGGCGCTGAACCGCGACGGGGACATCCTCTCCGACCTCGTGCTCCCGCTGTTCGGGTCGATCGCCGGCTCGGAGTCGATGCTCGTCGCGTTCGAGGGCGAGGAGCTCGAGCCGAACGCGCTGATGGCGGAAGCGGCACACGGCACGGCGCCCGCGCTCGAGGGCAAGAACGTCGCGAACCCGCTGGCGATGATCCTCGCCGCCGCCGCGCTGCTCTCGCAGACGGACGAGGGCCAGACCGCGGGCCGCGCAATCCGCGAGGCGTCGCTCGAAGCCGTTGCGCAGGGGATCAAGACCGCCGACCTCGCCGGGCACTCGTCGACGTCGGATTTCACCGACGAGGTGATCCGCCGCACGAAGACGAAGCTCGAGGTCTGGTCGAGCCTCTAGACCTCCGACTCGGAGCTCTCCAGGCGCTTGTTCCAGAAGTGCACGCCGACGAAGAAGAGTGCGCCGAGCGCGACGATGATCGCGGCACCGAACACGCCGTAACGGCTGAGCGCGTCGGCGGCCGCCTTGCCGAAGAAGTAAGCGAGCAGCCCGAAGCATGTCGCCCAGACGATGCCGCCCGCCGCGTTCCAGAGGAAGAAGCGCCACCAAGGCATGTGCGTGATGCCGGCGAGCCAGGCCGCCGTGACGCGGAGCACGGCGACGAAGCGGCCGATGAAGACGGTCTTGCCGCCGTGCTTGCGGAAGAAGCGCTCGCCGGCGGCAGCGTGCGCTGCGCGTAGCGCCGGACCGGCCCCCAGCGGTAGAGCAGCCTTCTCCCGCCCGTGCGGCCGATCCAGTAGCCGATGTTGTCGCCGATGATCGCGGCGACCGCGGCCACGGCGATGACCGCGACGATCGAGTAGTGGTCCTGCTGCGGCGTCGCGAGGATCGCGGCGGCGATGAGGGCGGTCTCTCCCGGCAGGGGAACGCCCGCGGACTCGAGCGCGACCAACACGAAGAGCAGGAAGAGGCCGTGCTCGAGGATCAGGTTGGTCACCGCGGCGCAGTGTAGGGACCGGCCCCGAATCCGATAGCGTGGCGCCCGCCGCAATGCGCCTCGGTATCCCAAAGGAGTCCAGTCCGGGTGAACGTCGCGTCGCCCTCGTCCCGGAGACGGTGGGACGGCTGGGCGACGGAGTCCAGGTGATCGTGGAGACGGACGCCGGCACCGCCGCGGGCTTCGCCGACGACGCGTATCGCGAGGCCGGCGCCGAGATCGGCGACCCGTGGGCGGCCGACGTCGTCGCGAAGGTCGCAACACCGGCACCGGACGAGGTCCTCCGGCTGCGCGGCGGCCAGGTGCTGATCGGTTTTCTGCAGCCGCTGACCGACGCGGCCGGCATCGAGCGGCTTGCGGCAGCAGGCGTGCACGCGTTCGCGCTCGAATCGATCCCGCGCATCACGCGTGCGCAGCCGATGGACGCGCTCTCCTCGCAGGCAACGGTGAGCGGATACAAGGCGGCGTTGATCGCCGCCGACCGCTTGCCGCGGTTCTTGCCGATGCTGATGACCGCGGCCGGGACGATCCCGCCCGCGAAGGTGCTCGTGCTCGGCGCGGGAGTCGCCGGGCTGCAGGCGATCGCGACCGCGCGCCGGCTCGGCGCCGTGGTCTCGGGGTTCGACGTGCGCCCGGCGGTGCGCGAGCAGGTCGAGTCGCTCGGCGCGTCGTTCCTCGACGTCGGCGTCACCGGTGAGGAGACCGAGGGCGGTTACGCGCGCGAGCTCACGCCCGAGCAGCAGGCCGCGCAGCAGGCGGAGCTGCAGGCACGGATCCCGAGCTTCGACGCGGTGATCACGACCGCGGCGATCCCGGGGCGCCCCGCGCCGAAGCTGATCACGGCGGACGCCGCGCGCGCGATGCGCGCCGGCTCGGTGATCGTCGACCTCGCCGCGGAGTCCGGCGGCAACTGCGAGCTGACCGCTCCCGGCGAGGAGATCGTCGAGACCGGCGTGACGATCGTCGGCATGCACGAACCTGCCGTCGACGATGCCGACGCACGCCAGCCAGCTCCTCTCACGCAACGTCGCGTCGCTCGTCGGGCTGTTCGTGCAGGACGGCGAGCTCGTGCTCGACTGGGAGGACGAGATCGTCGCCGGCGCATGCGTCACGCGGCGGGAGGTGCTGCATGACGCACACCGCGACGCTGGTCGCCGAGCTGACGGTCCTCGTGCTCGCGATCTTCCTCGGCTTCGAGGTGATCTCGAAGGTGCCGACGATGCTGCACACGCCGCTGATGTCGGGCACGAACGCGATCCACGGCATCGTGATCGTCGGCGCGCTGATCGTCGCCGGCGCCGAGCACCAGGACGCGCTGATCCGCGTCGTCGGCTTCATCGCGGTCGTGCTCGCGGCGGCGAACGTCGTCGGCGGCTTCGTCGTCACCGACCGGATGCTCGAGATGTTCAAGAAGCGCCGCGCGCCCGGCCGGACGAGGCTGATGAGCACCAACGGCGTCAACCTGCTCTACCTGGTCACGATCGTGTGCTTCGTGCTGGCGCTCCGGTTCCTCTCGTCGCCGGCGACCGCGCGGCGCGGCAACTGGATCGGCGCCGTCGGGATGGTCATCGCGATCGTCGTGACGCTCGCTGAAGGAGACCGTCCACATCACGTGGGAGATGGTCGTCGCGGCCGCGATCGGCAGCGCGTTCGGAGCCGTCGGCGCGCGCCGCGTGAAGATGACCGCGATGCCGCAGATGGTGGCGCTGTTCAACGGCGTCGGCGGCGGCGCGGCGGCGCTCGATCGCGCTGGCGGAGTTCCACAAGCTCGCTCCCGACCGCCGGGCGCGCTCCACGGCGGACATCTCGCGTGGCGATCGCTGCTCTCGGCGCTGATCGGCTCGATCTCGTTCGCCGGCTCGATGATCGCGTTCGCGAAGCTGCAGGAGCTGATCGCCGGGCCGCCCGATCACCTATCCCGGGCCAGCAGGTCGTCAACGCTGCTCGCTGTTCGTGGCGCTGCTCGCCGCGGCGTCGGCTGATCGTCTCGGCGTGCGAGGACGCAGTGGCTGCTCTGGGCGCTGGTCGCCGGCGCGCTCGCTCTTCGGCGTGCTGTTCGTGCTGCCGATCGGCGGCGCGGACATGCCGGTCGTGATCTCGCTGCTGAACGCGTTCACCGGCCTCGCGGCCGCCGCGACGCGGCTTCGAGCTCGCGAACAACGTGCTGATCGTCAGCGGCATGCTCGTCGGCGCCTCGGGCACGCTGCTGACGATGCTGATGGGCCAGGCGATGAACCGCTCGATCGCCAACGTCCTGTTCGGCGCGTTCGGGCAGGTGAGCCGGCGGCGCGGGCGGCAACGGGCGCAGGCGGACGGCACGGTGCGCTCGGCGACCGCCGACGACGTCGCGCGTCATGCTCGCCTACGCGCAGCAAGGTCGTCGATCGTCCCGGGCTACGGCATGGCGGTCGCGCAGGCGCAGCACGACGTGCGCGCGCTCGCCGACGTGCTCGAGGCGAAGGGCATCGAGGTGACCTACGCGATCCACCCGGTCGCCGGGCGCATGCCGGGGCACATGAACGTGCTGCTCGCCGAGGCGAACGTGCCCTACCCGGCGCTGAAGGAGATGGACGAGGCGAACGCCGAGTTCCCGCGGACCGACGTCGTCGCTCGTGATCGGCGCGAACGACGTCGTCAACCCGGACGCCCGCAACAACCCCGGCAGCCCGATCTACGGCATGCCGATCCTGAACGTCGACCAGTCGCAAGCGGTCGTCGTGCTCAAGCGCTCGATGGCGCCGGGCTTCGCCGGGATCGACAACCCGCTCTTCGTCGACCCGAAGACGGTGATGCTGTTCGGCGACGCGAAGGAGTCGGTCGCGAAGCTCGCCGCCGGCGTCAAGAGCGCTGTGACCGGCGTTCCCGTCTTCACCGGGCGGCGACGTCGAGCAGGCGGTCTCGCCGGACCGCGCGGTCGAGGCGGTGCGCGACGCGTTCGTCGCCCACGCCCGCGGCGAGTGGACGATGCCGCCGAAGGTCTACGTCACGAACTATCCGGCCGGCGACTTCCGCGCGATGCCGGCGCTCGGCGGCGGGCCATGCGCTGCTCAAGTGGGTGACGTCGTTCCCGGGCAACCCGCGCGCGGGCTGCCGACGGTGACCGGCGTCGTGCTCGTCTCCGACGCCGAGAACGGGCGAGCTGCGGGCGGTGCTCGACGCGGCGGCGGTGACGGCGCTCCGCACCGGGGCGGCTGCGGTGCTCGCGGCGGAGACACTCGGCCGCGCGGACGCGGCGACGGCGGCGGTGATCGGCGCCGGCGTCAACGGGCGGGCAGCCGCGCGGACGTTCCTCGCCCGCGGACGGCCGGTCGCGATCTGGGACGTCGAACGAGAGCGCGCGCGCGCACGGTCGCCGAGGAGCTCGGCGCGGACGCTGCGCCGCGTCGCTGCGAGGATGCGCTCGCCGCCGACCTGGTCGTCACGGTCACGCCCGGGCACGAGGTGCTGCTCGCGCGACGGCACGCTCGCGCGCGGGACAGCACGTCTCGCTGATGGGCGCCGACGGCCCGGGCAAGGCCGAGATCGGCCGATGCCGAGCTCGCGCGCGCCCGGCTCTTCTGCGACGACTGGGAGCAGGCGAGCCACGGCGGCGAACTCGCGCACGCCGTCGAGGCGGGGCTCGTCGCGAGCGAGCGACGTGACCGACTCGGCGCGTCCTGGCGGGCGACGGCCGACGGGCGCGCAGACCGACGGGGAGATCACGCGTTCGACTCGACGGGCCTCGCGATCCAGGACCTCGCGATCGCGCTCGCTGCGCTCGAGGCCGCCGGCGAGCTGCCAGATCTGCCGCGGCTCGAGCTTTAGCTCCATTCGCCCAGCGCACGACCCTGCCTCGACCACGCCGCCGCGCTGTAGAGGAGTTGCGATCCGGCGGTCGTGCGCGTCGCCGAGCCTCGCCTCCGCCTTCTCGGCCGCGACCGCGTCGTCGGCGCTCGCGAACACAGAGACGTCCGTCTCGGCGCCGCGGTGGTAGTAGTTGATCGACGTCACGCCTTGCTCGGTGCTCGAGACACGCGGTCGACCGCTGCAGGCGGAAGCTCCTTTCGCACGCAGCCGCGCAAATCGTCGGCGTCGATCGCACCTGCGCCGCCACACGAGACGGCGCCGAGGAGCACCAGCGCGACGCAGAGCAGGCGCATCAACCCGGACGGACGTAGAGCTCGAGGCGGTTGCCCGACGGGTCGTCGAAGTACGCGGCGTAGTAGCCGGGGCCGTACGGCATCGGCTTCGGGCCGCTCGGCCCGACCGCGCCCGCGTCGCGCGCGATCGCGGCGAGCCGGTCGACCTCGTCGTTCGAGGCGAGCCGAACGCGATGCGGTTCTCGTTCGCCACGTGGCCGCTCGACTCGGTCAACGCGACGTACTGGCCCTCCGGCAAGGCCCAGACCTTCCAGGCGTCGCCGTGATAGGTCGCGGTGAAACCGAGCGCGGGCAGCAGCGTCTCGTAGAAGGCGAACGCCGCGCCCAGGTCCGCGACGCGCAGGTCGATGTGGCCGAACGGGCTCAGGTCGATGATGCTACGTGCGGCATGGACGGCATTCCAACACCGACGCTCGTCGTCGTGAGCGGCCCTCCCGGATCGGGCAAGACGACGCTCGCGCACGCGCTCGCCGCCGAGATCCATTGCCCCGCCGTGTGCCGCGACGAGATCAAGGAGGGAATGGTGCACGAGCCGGCGGCGAGTTCCAGGGCGGCCACGGAGACGCGCTGACCGCGCGCACGTTCCCTCTCTTCTTCGACGTCGTCCACGCGCTCGTGGCGGGCGGAGTGACCGTCGTCGCGGAGGCTGCGTTCCAGGACGCGCGCTGGCGCCCGCAGCTCGAGCAGCTGAGCGAGCTCGCGCGGTTACGCATCGTCCGCTGCCGGGTCGAGCCGCCGTCGCGTTCGGGCGCGCCGTCGGCCGCGCGGCGTCTCGCGAGGTGCGCCTGCTGGCACACGGGGACTCGACCGCAGGAGGACTCGAGCACTCGACCAGGCGTTCGCGTCGTTCGAGTACATCTCGATCGACGCCCCGACGCTCGACGTCGACAACCGACGGCTACGTACCTTCGCTGGGGGAGTCGCCTCGTTCGCGCGCGGCTAGTGGTCCCTACATCTAGGACGATTGATTCCCAACTGGGGCACGCCCGGCGGGTGGCCCAGACACGGCGCATCTCGCCCCGGCTCGGCCTGGAACGTAGGAACCGCTATGTCCTGCGCCCGAGCCGTGCGACCTGCTTGGTCTGGGCCATCCCCGAACGCACCCGAGTTAGGAATCAAATCGTCTAGCGGTGCTCGTGCGGCCGCCCGCCCGGCGGCGGCCACTCGCCCAGCGGCTTCCCGATCTCCCAGTGATGGCCGAACGGGTCCTCGATCCGGCCGAGCAGCCAGCCGTGCTCCTCGGCGACCGGGACGACCTCCGTCGCGCCGAGCGCGACGGCCCGCGCGACCACGCGGCGGATCGTCGACGATCAGCAGCAGCCGCACCGTGCTCCCGCCGAGCGACTCGGGGCTGAAGTTCCGGTGCTCGCGGCGACTCGTCGGAGACCCAGAAGGAGGCGCCGCCGACCGAGAGCTGGGCGACCACGCCGGTTCTCCGTCCCGCCGACCCGGTAGACCACGACCGCCCCGAACGCGGCCTGGTAGAACGCGATCGCCTCGCGTCCGCGGCGCACCGAGAGCTCGGGAACGACGCTCACCGGCCCGTCCTACCACAGGACGGGTTCGCGTATCTGCGGCGGCCGTCGGGACTCAGGTCAACCATGATCGATTCCTTCACCTGTCTTTACGCGTCGTTCGCTTTCGCGTTCCACGATTCGGCCGTGACCATGGGCCCGGAGCCGTGGTGAGGCGCGTCGCGCGCACCGCGTTCGTCTGCGCCGTCCTCGTGGCCGCCGCCGCAGGAATCGCCTACACCTGGACGCCGGTCTCGCGCTGGCGGCGATGGAGATGAGCATGCACACGCCCATGCCGCACGGTGTCTCCGGGCCCGAGCACGGGCCGATGCTGCCGCCGCG
>CAWJZQ010000025.1:0-26593 GCA_963847415.1 uncultured Thermoleophilia bacterium
TAAGGAGGCGGTCGACGGTTCGAGTCCGTCAGAGGGTCTTGAAATCCCTGCAAATCAGCTACTTATGTTGTCTGATTTTCATAGCGAAGAGCCACCTTGGAACGAAGTGATTCGTCATCAGCGCCGCGGCTGCCGCGCGGAAAGCACCTGCAAAACAGTCCGGTCAGTGTCTCGCAGCGAGGAGGCCCGAATCTCGGGACTAATCTTGGGGACGTTTCGGCGTCGGCGCGAGTCGGAGGCTGTTAGACGCCGCTACGAAGATCGCGTCGCACTCGAGCTGTTGCACGAGCGTGCGACGGATCGAACGCTTCTTGATCGATGCGGACTCGGAGGTCGCGCAGTCGTTTCTCTCGATTAGAGTCGCCATCAGCGCCTGGATCCGGCCAAACGGATATCTCCAGGTCGACCTCCTCCTTCGTGGAGGGGTCGCGGCGGGCCGCGGCTTCGACAGCGCAACCTCGGACTTCCCATGCGTTACGCGGCAACCGGTGGCAAGCGGAAGCGCCGGTTTGCAGGCGCGCTCACCGCACGTCG
This sequence comes from uncultured Thermoleophilia bacterium, assembly GCA_963847415.1. Classification (GTDB taxonomy): domain Bacteria; phylum Actinomycetota; class Thermoleophilia; order Gaiellales; family Gaiellaceae; genus PALSA-600. Next base: position 535 of record CAWJZQ010000025.1, read on the forward strand.
ACGTAGGAGACCTCGATCGCGTTGTTGCCGTAGCCGAGCCGGTTCCACGGCGGGACGTCGGGCTGGACGTTGCCGGCGGCGTCGGTGGCTCGGGCGCGGAGCGTGTGCCGGCCGATGCCGGTCGGCGTCCCAGTCGAACGACCAGTCCTGCCAGTGGTAGGGGCCGGTCGGCGGCTCGAGGTCGGCGGCGTGCCAGTCGCCCTCGCCGGTGAAGCTGACGTCGACGTCGGTGATCGGGCCGGTGCCGGACCACGCCTTGCCGCGGACGGTGTAGCGTGCCGGCCGGCGATCGACCGCGCCGGGGGCCGGGTCGGTGATCCGGGCGCGCACGCGCATGAGGGTGACGCGGCTCGTGCGGGCGGTCGGGCCACTCGTACATGTAGTGGCCGGTCTGGAACTCGCCACGTGAACGGCTCGGTGAGACGTCGATGCGCGTCAGCCACTTCACCGACGCGACCGCGTACCAGTGCGGCACGATCAGCCGGAACGGGCGCTCCGTGGTCGGGCGTCAGCGGCTCGCCGTTCATCTCGTAGGCGATCAGGATCTCGGCCGCCGGGTCGGCCGCGTGCGGCGAGGGCGAGCGAGCGGACGAAGCCGAGGTCGTCCGGCTCGGTCTCCGGCAGCACCGGCTGCAGGTGGTACGGCGCCGTGGTCGGCGCCCTCGAAGCGGACCTCGACGCCGTCGGCGTGCGGGCCGCGCCTGGCGCGAGGACGTCGCTGCAGCCGCGCGCCGCGTCCAGCGCGCGGTGGAGACGGCGTAGTCGCCCCACGGCTCGCCGGTCGGCAGCGGCCGCGTCGCCGAGGCGCCCGTTGCCGGCGCACTCGAGGGTCACGGCGCGCTCGACCGCGGGCAGCGCGCGCAGGTCGTCGAGCGTCAGCGTCAGTCGGCTCTCGACCGCTCCGCCGATCTCCAGCGTGCCGTCGTGCTCCGGCAGCGCGAAGTTGCTGCGCACGTAGTGCAGCTCGGTCGGGCGTGATCTCGGCCTGCAGCGCCGCGGGCGGCGCCTCGGCGTTGTACGGCTGCCGGGTTGATCATCGTCAGCGCTGCGCGCGCCTGCTCGAGGTCGTCTCGATGGCCACGTCGGCCTCCTCGGTCGGTGCGGCTACCTGCGCGTGCGGTCAGTAGTCGGCGTCCCGGAAGGTCGGGTCGCGGCCCTCGTTGAACGCGCCGATGCCCTCGACTGCGGTCGGGATGGACGGCGGAGCGCCAGTGGGCCTCCATCATGATCGCGATCGCCTGCTCGATCGGCTGGCCCTCGCCCAGCCGCACGGCCCGCTTCACGGCCTGCACCGCGGTCGGCGAGTTGCTCGCGATCTTGCGCCGCGATGCCGCAGCGCCGCGTCCATCAGCTCGGCCGGGCGCGTGCAGCTCGTTGACCATGCCGAGCCGGTGGGCCTCCTGCGCGGTGATCGGATCGCCGGTCATCAGCATCTGCAGCGCCTTGCCCGGCGGCAGCAGGCGCGGCAGGAAGACGGGCGAGCCGCCGCCGGCGGAGAGGCCGATCATCGCCTCGGGCTGGCCGAACGTCGCGTTGCTCGGAGGCGATGATGAAGTCGGTGCTCTGGGCGATCTCGCGAGCCGCCGCCGTAGGCGATGCCGTTGACGGCCGCGAAGATCGGCTTGCGCAGCTGGCGCAGCGTGTAGAGGGTGCGGTCGAAGTCCTGGCGCTGGCGGAGCCAGTCCTCCTTCGTCATGTTCTTGCGCTGGCGCAGGTCGCTGCCGACCGAGAAGGCGCGGTCGCCGGCGCCGGTGATGATCGACGACGCGGACGGCGGTCCGCACCGCGATCGTCTCGAGCGATCTCGGTCAGCCGCGCGCCCATCTCGGTGCGTGATCGCGTTGTCGGCGTGCGGCCGGTTCAGGGTGATCACCGCGACGCGCCCGTCGGACGCGTAGTCGAGCAGCACCGGCGTGCTCGGGCTCCTCGGCATCGGCGGCCGGCGGGGCGAAGTCCAGCGCCTTCCAGCGGTCGGTGCGCGATCGTGCGGGGTCGCCACGTCGTGCTCCCTTCTCTCGTCACGTGTCCAGCTCGCCCAGCCAGCGCAGCGCGCGCAGGCCGGGCGCGAAGCAGTACTCGCCGCCGCGGGTGACGACGAACGGCGGCAGGCCCGTGCAGCCGGCGGCGGATCGGCCGCTGCGGGATGGTGAAGCGTGCCGGCGCCGTCGTGCGGCCCGACGAGCGGGTCGCTCTCGGCCGGCGCGCCGATGAAGATGCCGTCGTTGAGCCACTGGGTCTTGACGAACTCGAACTGCCGCTTGAGGTGCGCGCCGGCGAAGACGAAGACGATCCCGCGGTCGACGCCGTCGTCCTCGAGCACGCCGTCGGGCAGCATCGGCCCGTAGCTCGTGCCGCGCCGGATCATGCGGTGCAGCCGGACGTTGACGCTGCCCTCGTCGTCGAGCGCGTCGCGCGGGTTCGCCCGTCGCGCATGGGCCCCGGCCGGGCACTTGAAGCCCGCGCAGGTCGTCGCCGTAGGCGAAGGCGTTGTTCCGCGCCGGGTCGGCGCCGAGCTCGGGGTCGTCCCGCTCGGGGGCGAGCGCGAGCGGCGCCCCGCTCTGCCAGCGGCCGACCATCTTGGCGCCGAGCAGCGCCTCCTCCTCGCGGCTCGGCCGCCTTCTCCCGCAGGTACTGCCGGTACGCCGCCACGCCGGTGTGCAGCTTGCGGAAGACGACGTAGGTGCCGTTGCGGCCGAGCACCTCCGGCGTCGGCATCGGCGGCAGCTCGCCGGTCTCGTCGGGGTAGCCGAGGATGAACTCGCCCGCCTTGATCGGCGGCTCGTGCGGGTTCGTGCGCGGCCGGCCGCTGCCCTCGACGGCCGGCTGGCCGATGCCGTCCTTGAAGCCGAAGGACGTCCGCCCGGTCGGCAGCTGGTAGCAGTCCTGCCGCCAGATCACCTCGACGCCGGGCAGGTCCGCGTGCGCGCTGCCGGGCGCGCTCGCGCGACGGCTCCGAGGTGCGCCGCGTCCGGCGCCAGGACGCCGAGCGCGACGTGGACGTCCGGCGTGCCGAGCGGCTTCTCCCAGTGCGCGGGGTCGCTCGTCGCCGACGTCGCCGAGCTCGGCCGCGCGCGCCGCCATGCCCTGCCGGAACTCCGGCGCGAAGCTGTCCAGCGACGCCTGCGGCACGCCGAGCGCGCTGCAAGCCCGGTGTAGGTGAAGGCGACGGTCAGCCAGGCGCCGTGCGCCGGCTCGGGCCGACGGCCGCGTCTCGACGAGCGGGATGGAGGCGCCGCACCAGCGCCGGCCCGGCCGCTCGGTCGTCGATCCGCAGCAGCAGGTACGCGCCCGACGTAGGGCGAGGGGCGCTCGTGCAGCGCGCCGCTCTGGATGTCGTCGAGCTCGAGGGCGTCGGCGTCGTCGTGGGCTCGTCAGCGGCGGTCGCCCGTCAGTGCGGTGCTCGGGGGGCTCGGGCGGGTCCGGGTTCGGCCGGCCAGGTAGGGGAACGACCTGCGACGCCGGGCGGCGTCGACGGCGTCGACGCCATCGCGGATCGTCGGGCCCTTGCCGCGCGTTGATCGACGAGCGTGAAAGCGGGTCCATGACGTCGTCGTTGAGCGTCCGGCCGCCGCAGGTCTCGTGCGCCGCGCCGCCGCAGCGCGGCGAGCTCGAGCTCGAGGAAGGAGCCCTGCTCGCCGTACGGCTTCGTGACGTCGACGACGAGGTAGTCGGCGAGCGACGAGCTCGGTCAGCGGATGCGCGCCGTCGCGTTCGACGGCCAGTCGACTGCGCCGTCCAGGCCGTCCCAGAAGGCGAGGTTGGCGTTCAGCCGCGCGCGGTAGGCGCCGCTGGTAGGACTCGCCGAGGTGGAACGCGTCCTCCATGTTGTAGAGGTCGCGGATCTCGAGGTCGCGGTTGACCTGGTCGAACTGCTTCGGCCCGAGCATCAGGTTCTTGATCTCCGGCCGGCCGACGCGCTCGATGCGCACGTGAAGGCTCCCGCGCGTCCGCGTCTCCGCGACGACGGCGACGAGCGCCGCGTCGCCGAGGAACCGCGCGCAGTCGAGCTCGACGACGAGGCGTGAGGACGTTCTTGCCGTCCAGGAAGATCGAGCCGGGGTCGGTGAACGCGAGCTGCTCGGTCGCGATCGTCTTCAGCGCCGCCGGCGCGTCGAGGATGAACGGGTCCCAGCGCGGGCCCGCGAAGACGCGCACGCCGTCCGTCGCTCGCCGCCCGCTTCGTCGCCGACGACGAACTCGACTGCGCTCGCCGTCGCGGGCTGCAGGCTACACGACTGCCCGTCCTGCCACGTCGCCGTGTTCGGCGAAGACGCAGTCGACGACGCACCTCGTCGCTCCGCGGCCGGAACGGCGTGCGCGTCCCGTCGTCGTCGCGTCGCAGCGGACGAAGCCGGAAGCGGTAGATGAGCCCGTCCGAGAACGCTGCCGTCGGCTGCGCGAACGGCAGCGTGTTCATGACGAGCGACGAGGTGCCCGGCCGCTCCGGACTCGGGAACGCGTAGACGTCGGTGATGTCGCGCGATCGGGTCGGCGAGCGCCCGCGGCCCGGAGATGTGATCGGACACGGTCCTCGCCGACGTCGCTCGCGGCTTCGTCGAGCAGCGGCTTCAGCGCCGGGATGTTGCAGCGCCTCTGCGGCCTCCGGATCGTCGAGCACCTGCTGGAACGCGGCGTTGACGCGCTGCGCCTTCCGGATCTCCTTGACGGTGCCGCGGGTAGTTGCGGGCATAGGCGGCGGCGGTCTGCTGCGCGCCCAGGATGAACGCCTTGAGCGCCGCCATGTCCGGGCAGCCCGTCGTATCCCTCGGCGTGCCGGAAGATCGCGTCGAACAGGTTGAGCGTCGGCCCGGTATTGAAGAAGTCGTCCATGTACGCGTCCCACGAGCCGTCGAAGCTCGTGAAGAAGGCAGCCGCGTGTCGTCGTCGAACAGCACGAACCGAGCCTCGTGGATCGTAGACGATCGGCCATGTCGTAGTCGCCCGGCCGATAGCCCGGATGGTTCTGCAGCGCCTCGAGCGCCTGTCGCAACGTTTCGGCATGCCCCGGCTTGACGCGGAACACGAGGCTGAACTCGGTCGTCGGCCCGACGGTCCGCCCGGATGCCCGGCCTCGGTCGCAGATGTGGTCACGCGGTCTCCTCCAGACGTAGTGCTCTCGACAGTCACGCGATTGACACCGCATCGTACGCGCCGCGGGCGAGATGACGCTCAGCCGCGGCCGACATTCCGCACGCTTCCGAAGCGAAGAAGGGGGCCCTCTGGCCGCAAGCCCGGTGCTCCGTAAGTACATGGACGAGATCCGGGTCACCGTCCTTACTTCGACGCCTCCGAAGCGGGAGACGCGAACATAGGCACGTCATCACGAAGAGCGAAGGTGTCGCGCGCAGGTCGTACAGGTCGCGGACAGGCTCGATCCCGCCCTTGGTGTGTGCCGGCCGCCTCACAACATCGGCTCTTGTTATGGGTCACACGGGCTGACGTTGCGAAACTCGAGGCGTCTTTGGGGACAAGTTTTGGGGACAGGTTTGGAGCGTCTCGGGCTATCTCAGGGCATCTCGAGAACAAGAAGAGAGGGCCGGCCAAAGGGCATAACCACGCCAAAACAAGGCGCGAAGCGCGCTGAGACTGACCAGCCGCCGAAGGCCCCAGCCTCCATGGCAAGGAGGGGGTCGACGGTTCGAGTCCGTCAGAGGGCTTCACGGAAACGCTTGCAAATGGGGCGTCTGTCTTGTCCGCCCCGTAAAAAGACCGTCACGGGCGGGCACTCGCGGGCACTATCTTGTGTTCCCTCGAGTTTCGAGAACGGACAAGCAGCTTGAACCCGTGCTTCGACCTCGAGCTCCCGCTCGGCGACGCCGCAGAGGGCTACGAGGCGATGGACGAACGGCGCGCGGATCAAGGCGCTCCTGCGCCCCTGAGCGCGCGCGACCAGACGAAAGGAAGGACAGAAAGACATGACTGGCAAGAAGGTATGGCTCGTCACCGGCGCCGACCCGGCCAAGCTCGCCGCCGCGCTCGTGCAGATCGTCGACCAGGACAACCCGCCCGTCCGCTGGGTCGCCGGCGCAGACGCCGTCGCCGCCGTCGAGCAGAAGGCGCGCGACCTGCTCGCACAGGTGGACGCCTACCGCGACATCTCGACCTCGCTCGCGATCGCGTGAGCGTCGTCGACCTCGGCAAGATCGGCGTCTGGACGAGCTACCGGCCGTTCGGCCTCGAGCGGGCGGGCGAGGCCGCGAAGCTCCTCGAGCAACTCGGATACGGGGCCTGGTGGGTCGGCGGCTCGCCGCGCGTGCAAGACGTGCGACCAGTCCTCGAAGCAACCGCGACGCTGGTAGCCGCGACCGGCATCCTCAACGTCTGGGCGAACGAGCCCGCGGAGACGGCGGCCGCCGTCGCCAAGATTCGCAAGGATTTCCCCGGACGGTTCATGCTCGGCATCGGCATCGGCCACCGCGAGGCGACGAGCGACTACCGCAAGCCGCTCGACGCGATGCGCTCCTTCCTCGACGGCCTCGACGCCTCCCCGACGCCCCCTCCACGTAACGGGCGCTGCCTCGCGGCGCTCGCGCCGAAGATGCTCGAGCTTGCGCGTGAGCGCACCGCCGGCACCCACACCTACTTCGTCCCGGTCGAGCACACGCGCGGCGCAAGGGAACGGCTCGGCCCCGACAAGCTCATCGCGACCGAACTCGCCTGCGTGGTCGACACCGACCCGGTGCGCGCCAAGGCGACCGCCCGCGACTACGCCAAGCTCTACCTGGGCCTGCGCAACTACGTCCAGAATCTGCTCCAGTTCGGATTCACCGACGACGACGTCGCGAACGGCGGATCCGACCGGCTGATCGACGCACTCATCCCGCAGGGCAACGCCGAAGAAATCGCCTCGGTCGTCCACGCGCACCTCGGCGCCGGAGCAGACCACGTCTGCCTCCAGCCACTGGGCGAGGACGGGATCCCGCGCAAAGCTTGGACAGCGCTCGCCAAGGCGCTGGTGACGTAGAGACGGCGTCTGTGCCGCGGGTCTTCATCACGGGCTCCGCCGACGGCCTCGGTCGCGCGACCGCGAAGACGCTGCTCGACGCCGGGCACGAGGTCGTCGTCCACGTCCGAAACGAAAAACGACGCAGTGCCGTCGACGACCTCGTCGGCCGCGGCGCCGTCGTCGTCGGCGACCTTTCCTCGCTCGACCAGACGCGCGACATCGCCCGCGAGGTCAACCGACTCGGCCCGATGGACGCGGTCATCCACAACGCCGGCGTCTACAGCGGGCCGCACGTCATGCCGGTCAACATCGTCGCGCCCTACCTACTGACGGCACTCATTGACCGCCCGAAGCGCCTGATCTACCTAAGCAGCGGCATGCACCGCGGCGGACGCCCGGATCTGGCGGTCACCGACTTGAGTGGCCACCGCAGTGGGTCGTATTCCGACAGCAAGCTCTTCGTCGCGACCCTCGCGGCCGCCATCGACCGCCTCTGGCCGGCCGTGGTCAGCAACGCCGTCGACCCCGGCTGGGTGCCGACGAGGATGGGCGGATCCGGTGCCCCCGACGACCTGCGGCTCGGACACCTAACGCAGGAGTGGCTCGCCACCAGCGACGATCCCGAAGCGCGCACGTCCGGCGGCTACTGGCACCACCAGCGCCGGATCGAGCCCCACCCGGTCGTCCACGACCCGCGATTCCAGGACGACCTACTCGACCACCTCGCTGCCTTCACCGGCACCCGCCTCCCCTGAACGCCTGTGGGTCGCAACTTTCATCGGCCGCGCATTGTGAACGGACTTCCGGCGACCGCGTTCCGCGTCGAGGAAGTCGCAATCTGCGCCACCTAGAGATTCTGGGTCGACTTCAGACGCCGAACGCCGTTGATGCCTGGTATGGAGCGGCCACGGGCCAAAGTGGAAGTGGTCCCCGCAAGCTAGGTACCTGTAGCTTCAGGCACCGATGAGTTCCGCAGGACGGGGCGGTCTGAACGACAACCGACTCGGAAGGAGACGAGATGCGGAAGATGATCGTGAACGCGTCTGTCGCGCTCGGTGGGACCGCCTAGGCCTGCCGGCGAATCGATGCGTGCAACCGGCGCAGAGCGCTCATCAATCATCCATGGGGAAGGGAGACCGGAAATGGCTACCGACACGATGATCACCTGCCTGTGGTTCGACCACGGCGAAGCCCGCAAGGCGGCAGAGTTCTACGCCTCCGTCTTTCCCGACAGCCAGGTCGGCGCCGCCCACAAGGCACCGTCGGACTTCCCCGGCGGCGAGGAAGGCAACGAGCTGACCGTCGAGTTCAGCGTGCTCGGCCAGAAGTTCGTTGGCCTCAACGGCGGCCCCAACTTCAGGCCGAACGAAGCGGTCAGCTTCATGGTGGTGACCGAGGATCAGGCCGAGACCGACCGCTACTGGAACGCGATCGTCGACAACGGCGGCGAGGAGAGCGCCTGCGGCTGGTGCAAGGACCGGTGGGGCTTCTCCTGGCAGATCACGCCACGCGTCCTGCTCGACGCCCTCAACAACCCGGACGCCGCAGCGGCCAAACGCGCCTTCGACGCGATGATGCCGATGACGAAGATCGACATCGCCACGATCGAGGCCGCCCTCAGAGGAGAGACGGTCGACGCGTAAGCTGATCGGCGTCGTGTCGCCCAGCCCGCGAGCGCCAGCCAGTCACGGAGCGAACACTGAGGAACACCAGCGCGGGCACGCGCGCCCACGAGGGATTACTCGTCTTCCGGCGATTCCTTGTTCGTTGTCCGCCCCGTAAACGACTGTCACGCGCGGGCATTCGCGGGCACTAGCTGGTGTTCCGTTGTCGGCGCCTCGGCAGGTCGGATTCGGCTCGTCGGAGGCGGTGTCGAGCCGGGCTGACCCCCTCTATACAGAGCAGGTCGAGTTCCGGGACGAGTTCAGTCCGTCGTGTGCGCGAGGGCGACGAGCGCGTCGAGCGAGCCCCCGGCTAGTTCCAACGGCGTCCAGTTGTCACCCCGGTCGCGGCTCTCCCACAGTTGGCCGTCGGCGAGGCCGGCGAACAATCGTCCGGCCGTCGCGAGGAGCGCGTAGGGCATCGCCGGCAGCGGCTCGGGAAGCCCGCCCGACAGCGGCTGCCATGGTTCGCCGTCGCGCCGCCGGTAGATGAGCGCTTGCGGGTCGCGGCGGCCATGCGCAGCAAACGGGCCGGTGCTCGCCGACACGTACCAGCAGTCCGCATCGTCGGGGTCGACGCCGACCGACCAGGTGTAGTGCCGGTCGCGGCCCTCGTCGGCCGGCCGCCAACTCTCGCCCGCGTCGGTGCTGAAGGCGGCACCTCCGCCGCCCGCCTCGTAGGCGCGGCCGGGGGCACGCGGGTGCCAGGCGAGCGAGTGCACGTCCGGCTGCGCGCCGGGCCGGTGGTCCTGCCAGGTCCGCCCGCCGTCTACGGAGCGCATCAAGCCGCCGAGCTCGATCCCAACCAGCAGCAAGTCGGCATCGCTCGGGCTAGGCGGCGATCCAGCGCACGTGCGAGGTCCACGGCCGCGGCGGGAAGCTCCAGTTCGGTCGCGAGGGCAGTTCGAGCAGCGCCTCCAGCTCGGCCCAGCTCTCGCCTTGATCGTCACTCCGGAACAGCCGACTCGGCTCGGTGCCGGCGTACACCGCCCCGTTCGCTGCGCTGACCGCGAGCGAGAACACGCCCGGCTCGGGCAGACGACAGTCGACCCAGGTTCGGCCGCCGTCGACGCTGCGGCGCACCCCACCCTCGCGTAAGCCGGCGTACACGGTCTCCGGATCAGCGGGGTCGACGGCCAGACACTGAGCGCCGCTACCCGACAGGGACAGTTCGACCGTCCAGATCTCCCCCTCCTCGGCGAGCCGTGCGATCGCGTCGCCGGTAGCGGCATAGAGGCGCGCCATCGCCGGAGCCTACGAACTCGGCTCCGCCTTCGCTTGACAGTGATCGACCGCCGTGAGGATTCGCCGGAAGGGGAAAGGGCCGACGTGGTCGAAAGCCCACTCGGCCAGCTCTCGGGCGACCGAGCGGTTGAGCACCTGCCGCAGCGCCTGCGTCGCATCAACCCGCAGCCAGCGCGACTCAGATCGTCGTCTTACGACGCTGCGAACACGCGGGGCGGTCGAGCGCGGCACGGCGGATCAGTGCACGCCGACGAACGGCACGTCGATCGCGTTGTTCCCGTGGCCGAGCCGGGTTCTTCCGTAGACCGGGGTAGACGTGGCGACCGAGTGGCGCGTCGCCACTCCTCCCCCGGCCGCAGCGGCGACAACCCGCGCTGCATACGGGAAACCTCGCACACCTAGAAAGCAGTCGTTCGCACTCCGAGCACGGACTCGCGCCGCGATGTTCCTCGCTCGAAGAGATAGTGTCCAACGATCCACTCCGTGCCGTCGTTGTAGCCCCAGAGCTCGGCGCACGCGAGAAAGAAGACGCGCCAGTCGGCGAAGAATGCGCGGCCGAAGCGCGCGGTGATCTCCTTCTGGTGCGCGTGCAGGTTCGCGAGCCATGCCTCCGAGGTGCGCGCGTAGTGCTTCCCGTCGACGAGGTGGCTCTCGACGAGGCGGAGGTCGCGATCGAAGGTTGGCAGCAGAGCGGCGGACGGCATCGTTCCGCCGGTGAAGAAGCGCCGCGCCATCCAGCTCGAGTCGTACGTGTATGCAAACTCGCGGTGGCAGAAGAGATGGACGAAGAGACGGCCGTCGTCTTCGAGCATGCGGGCGATACGCGCCATCAACGCGTCGTAGTTGCGCATGTGCTCGAACATCTCGACCGAGACGACACGGTCGAAGCGCCCATCGAGGACGAGCTCGTTCACGTCGGCGGTGATCACCTCGACGTTACCCGGAGCGCGTGACTCGATCCATTCCCGTTGCAGCCGGGAGTTCGACACCGCAGTGATGCGCGCGCCGGGAAAGCGCTCGGCCGCGTACAGCGAGAACGAGCCCCACCCACAGCCGAGGTCGAGGATCCGCTGCCCGTCTTCGATCCGCGCACGCTCGCACGTGAGCACGAGCATCGCCTCTTCCGCGGCGGCAAGCGTCTCGACTCCGTCCGGCCAATAGCAGGAGCTGTACTTCATGCGCGGACCGAGTACCAGCGCGAAGAACTCCGGCGGAACTTCGTAGTGCTGCTCATTCGCCTTCGCCGGCACGGCGGCGATCGGCGAGCGCCGGAGCTCCCCAAGGAACGCGTCGCGCTCGGCCTTCCCCTTCGCGCGCTCGCTCCGCAGACGAGTCGCGAGGTTCGCGCGGATGCCGAGCCGGAGCAGCGCCTCCGGAATCGCGTCAGCCGCAATCACGCGGTCGAGGACGGTCATCGCGTCACCACGAGCTGCGCGTCGTCGACGAGACCGGCGCGGAAAAGCGCTTCGCACGACGCGAGATAGAAATCCCACGTCCGGATGAACCGTTCGTCGAATCCCAGTTGACGCACCGTGTCGAGCCTCGCGCTGAACGCTGTCCGCCAGCGCGCGAGCGTCTCGCCGTAGTGGGAGCCGATGTGCTCGACGTTGCGGATCCGCAGCGGTCCTGCCGCCTGCGCGAGCGCACCCAGCGACGGGATCAGGCAGCCGGGGAAGACGTGGCGCTCGATCCAGTCCGGGCTCGAGCGATAGCTGCGATAACGCGCGTCGGGGATGAGAATAGACTGGATGCACGCGCGGCCGCCCGGCGCGAGGACTCGATCGACGGTCTCGAAGAACGCCGGCAGCAACGGCTCGCCGATCGCCTCGATCATCTCGATCGACGCGACGTTCGTGTACCTCTCCCGCACTTCACGGAAGTCCTGCAGCCGGATCTCCACGCGGTCGGCGAGGCCCGCGGCGGCAACCCTGCGGCGCGCGAGCTCCGCCTGGGCGGGCGAGAGCGTGATGCCGGTGACGCGCGCACCGTACTCGCCGGCCGCAGTGAGCGCGAACGAGCCCCACCCGCACCCGATCTCGAGCACGTGGTCGTTGGGGCCGAGCTCGAGCTTGTCGCAGACCATGCGCAGCTTGCGCCGCTGCGCGTCGGCCAGTGGTTCTCCGTCGCGCTCGAACACCGCGCACGAGTACGTCATCGTGTTGTCGAGGAAGAGCTCGAACAGGTCGTTCCCGAGGTCGTAGTGGCGGCGGATGTTCCGCTGCGCGGCGAGGAGCCCGGTGCGGCGGTTGAAACGCGGCCGCGCGTAGGCGAAACGACGCAGGTTCGGATGGCGCGCGGCGCCGCGCTCGGCGTTGCGCGCGAGCAGCTCGAGCAGCGCCGGCAGATCGTGAGAACGCCACTCCCCGGCTTGATACGACTCGCCGAGCCCGAGTCTCGGGCGGGTCGCGATCCGACGGAAGAGCCGTGGGTCGTCGATCGTCATGCGCATGACGGGGCCTGACCCGAAGCGCAGCGTGCCTTGGTGCGGTAGCCGGACCTCGAGCGTCCCGCCTTCGATCCCCGCGAGCACTCGGGCGACCACGCGGGCGGCGAGCCGCTCGATGATCGGCAGCCGTGCACGCGACGGCGCGCCGAGCGCGTCGACGCTCACGGGCGCACAGATCCCTTCCCCGGCTCGAATGCCGGCTTGTGGTGGAACGGGACCCGCTTGAGAAAGACCTTCAGCGCCTCCCAATGGATGAGCGCGATCACCTGGAGCGGCATCAGCGGATAGCGGAAAAGGAAGCGCGCGAGCGTCGCGCCGCTCAGCTCGCGCCGCCGCCCGAACAGCAGCGCCTGGAGCGGCACGCTGTCCGTCTCGTGCACCTCGATTCGCGCGAGCACGGTCTTGCCCGGTTCGGAGAACGTGTAGTGGTAGCGCTGGTCGAGTCCCATGAACGGCGAGACGTGCAGCCGCTTGTCGTGCTCGTACGAGAGCGCGTCGCCGGGCAGCAGCTCCGGCAGGCGCTCTCCGAACGTGTTGTTCAGCTCTGCGACCATGCATGCGAGCGACCCGTTCGCCCGATAACACCAGTAGAAGGAGACGGGGTTGAAGACGTAGCCGAGCACGCGGAGCTGCGTCAGCACGAGCACGCGCTGGATCGACGGGTCACCCGCGAAGCGGATCACCGCCTCCTTCAAGGGCGTGCCGTCGCCGTCGAAGTGGTCGTCGTCGCGGAATGAGACGACGCCCGGGCGGTTCACCGAGAACAGCCGGAAGCGCCGGTCGAGGTCGTCGAGCTCGTCGAGGTCGAGCAACCAGTACGCGAGCGGGTAGCGGAAGACGTGCCGTGCCGGCGAGCGCCGCGCGTGCACGAGCGTCCCCTCGTACAGTGCCGACCTCACCAGGAGGCTCCGAGCGACTCGGCGGCCCGCACACCAGAGGCGACGCCGTCCTCATGGAACCCGTAGCCGTGGTAGGCGCCGGCGTACCACGTGCGGCGAGCGCCCGCGAGGCGCGGAAGCTCGCGCTGAGCAGCGATGGCGTCGACGGTGAAGAGCGGATGCTCGAAGACGGTGCGGTCGACGACGTGCTCGTCGTCAACGTCGCCGTTGAGCGTCAGGCACCAGTCCTCGTCAGTCTCCAGACGTTGGAGCCGGTTGAGGTAGTACGTGACCGTCGGGCGGCCGTCGTCGCCGAGCGCGGTAGTTCCACGACGCTCGCGCGGCCGTCGTCGCCGGCAGGTGCGCCGCGTCCGTGTGGAGTGTCGCCTCGTTCCGCGTGTACGCGAACGCGCCGAGCAGCGCGCGCTCGTCCGGCGAGGGGTCCTCGAGGAGCCGGAGCGCCTGGTCCGCGTGCGTCGCCACGACGACCGCGTCGAAGCGCCGGGGCTCGTTGTCGCTGGTCCTGATCTCGACGCCGTCCGGATCGCGCCGCACGGAGCGGACGCCGAGCCCGACGGAAAGCCTGGGGCCGAGCCGGCGCGCGAGCTCGGCGACATACGTGTCGGCGCCGCCGGTCACCGTGCGCCAGCGAAAGCGACGGACACCCAGCATCCCGTGGTTGCCGAAGAAGCGAATCGCCGCCGCCGCCGGGTATTCGAGCGCGCGTCCCGGCGCCGTCGACCAGAGTGCTGCGGTGAGCGGAACGAGGAAGTGACGGCGGAACGTCGTCGAGTACCGGCGCTCGTCGAGATAGCGCTCGAGCGTCCAGCGCTCGCAGTCGAGCTCGTCGAGCGAGCGCTGCGCGGTCCGCAGCCAGCGGCCGATCTCCCAGAGCAACCGGTGGAAGCTCCGGTCGGCGACGCGGCCGGGCTGCGCGAACGGCCGGCGGCCCGAGTACTCGAGTCCGCACGGGCACGCCACCGAGAACGACATCTCCGACGCCTGCGTCGTGATGCCGAGCTCGCGGAAGAGGCGCGTCAGCAGCGGATAGTTCCGCTCGTTGTGGACGAGGAAACCGGTGTCGAGTGCGAGCCCGTCGCGGCGCACTGTGCGCGTGTGTCCGCCGGCGCGGGCATTGCTCTCGAACACTTCGACCTCATGCGCACGCGAAAGAAGATGGGCGGCGCCGAGGCCCGAGACGCCCGCACCGACGACGGCGACCTTCATCGCGCGACCAGCGGCCGGCGGCGGGCGTCCAGCGACGCATCGCCGCCGCTTCTGAACGTCGCGCCGAGGAGCGGCTCAGCCGCGCCTGGCAGTTCCGTCGTGTTCCGGTACAGCATCTGAACAGATACTGTATCAGAACTGTATAGGCTCTGTTCAGGTCGCTCTGAGGCGGCGGCGCTCGACCTGGTCCGGCGACGGGACGTGCACGTTCCAGACGAGCCCGAGCTTCTCGAGGCCGCGGATCACCCACCAGGACAGGTCGAGCTGGCGGCGGTCGAGCCCGTGGCGGGCGGACGCAGGGAACGCGTGGTGGTTGTTGTGCCAGCCCTCGCCGAAGACGAGCAGCGCGACGACCCAGTTGTTCCGCGCTTCGTCCCGCGAGCGGTACTCCTGGCGGCCGAACATGTGGCAGACCGAGTTCACAGAGAACGTCGCGTGCTGGTAGAGGAAGATCCGGATCAGCCCGCCCCACACCATCGCCTCGATGCCGTACGCGACGCTGCCGGCGACGAGGTAGCCGACGACGAACGGGAGGCCGAGCGTGAGCGCCACCCAGAGCAGGTACAGCCGGTCGATCCAGACGATCAGGCGATCGGCGTAGAGGTCACGGCCGTACTCCTGTCCCTGCTCCATGCCGAGATTCGAGAACATCCAGCCCACGTGCGCGTGCACGAAGCCCTTCACCGCAGCCCACGCGCCGTCGCCGTGGCCGACATGCGGGGAGTGCGGGTCGCCCGGCTTGTCCGACAGCGCGTGGTGCTTGCGATGGTCGGTCACCCATTGGATGAGAGGGCCCTGCATCGTCATGCAACCGAGGATCGCGAGCGTCGCCTTGACGGGCGCACGCGCCTCGAAGCCCTTGTGCGTGAAGTACCGGTGAAAGCCGATCGTCGTGCCGAACGCGCAGACGACGTAAAAGCCGGCCAGCACGGCGACGTCGACCCAGCGGAACGCGATGCCCCACAGCGCTCCCGCGGCGAGGGCGACGCCGAGCGGCGGGATGACGACGGCGGCGAGCGTGACCGCTTGGCTGGTCCGGCTCGTGCCGGCGCGGACGGTCCCGACCTGCACGCTCACGCCGCCGCCCAGATCTCGATCCGCTCCGCGGCGAGCGCCTCCCAGCGGCGGGCGCGCGGCAGAGGCAGAACGCCGCCGCGCGCGCGCAAGGCGATGCCGTGGACGGCGCCCGGTATGACGTGGTAGCTCCCCTCGACGCCGAGGCCTCGTGCGCGCTCGAACCCACGGTGCGAGCTTTCGGGGCTGACGCCGGGGACCCAGGGCAGCGCCCGGTCGAGCTTTCCGTGCAGCACGTCGAGCCGGCGGCCGCGGAGCCGCGAGAGGTCGAGGCGGTCGGGAAGCCAGGGGGCAAGGCCGAGCACCCCCTCGACACCCGGCGCGTCTGCGCTTCGCACCGCGACGGCGCCGCCCATCGAGAAGCCGACGAGCAGCGTCCGCAGCGCCCCGACGGCTGCGATCGCGGCCCGCGCGTCCTCCTCGCACCACTCCAGGCGTCTCCACGACTTCACGCGATACCGGACCTCGGCGAAGACCATGCCGGGAAAGCGCGGCGCGAGGCGCGCGACGAGCCATTCCAGGGTCGCGCTCCACGTCCCGGGCGCATCCGCGGCCTGGCCGCCGTTGACGCAGACGACCGCGAGCTCGCCGGTCGCGGTGGTGACGCGCATCTCGGCACCAGTCGAGAGCGGGATCAACCGGCCGGCCACGCGCTCGTGATCCGATCGGCGCTCGAGACGGGGTCGTCGGCCAAGACGAGCACGCCGAGCGCCTTCGCGTCCTCCTCGCGCGCGCCCGGCCCGCCGAGAGCGACGCGGCGGCGCTTCGCGAGCGTTCGGATCTGCGCGTCGACGGACTGGATGCGCCTGCGCGAGACCGCGGTTAGGACGATCATGTCCGGATCGTTTTCGCCGATGCGTCCGATGTCCTCGAGCGGCGTGTCGCTGCCTAGGTATGCGATCCGCCAGCCGCGCGCGCGCAACGCGAGCCCGAACGCGATCAGGCCGAGCTCGTGCTGCTCGCCCGGAAGGCACGCGAGCAGGGCGACAGGCCCGAGTCCGCGCCCCCAGCCCCGCCCCAGACCCAGCATCCGGCCGCGGATGAGACTCGACGCAAAGTGCTCCTCGCCGATCGACGCGTCGCCGTGCCGCCAGCGATCGCCGAGCTCGCGGAGGTATGGAAGGAGCACGTCGACGAGAAGCGCGTCGATCGTCGCCGTCGCGAGCACCCGATCGATGACCGCCTGCGCCTCAGGCTCGTCGAACTGCTCGATAGCGGCGGCGAGCTCGGCCCGGGCAGCGGCGGCGGAGAACGCGGGAACGATCGGCCCCGCTCCGCGGCCACCCTGCGAGACCTGCGCCGCCGCTTCCGCAGCGGCGAGCCCGGCGGCGAGGTGCTGCTGCATGAGCCGGACGCGCTCGAGATCCTCGAGGGAATAGAGGCGGAGACCGCCCGACGTCCGGACCGGCTCGAGAAGCCCGTAGCGGCGCTCCCACGCGCGCAGCAGCTCTGGGCTCACGCCCGAGCGCTTGCTCAACTCGCCGATTCTCAGCTTCGTATTCGGCATGCACGCAGGACTATACAGGTGCTGGACAAGATCTTGACAAGGTGTCGCGGCTGTCGGTATGGTTGGACGCTATCTGTACAAGATCTACACAAGGAGGAAGCATGAAGAGGACCGCAATCGCGATCCTGGTGGTGTCCGCGCTCATGACCGCGGGCTCGACGTCTGCGGCGACGACGAAGAAGGCGGCCGCACCGCAGAAGAACATCGTCCAGACCGCCGTCGCCGCGGGCCAGTTCAAGACGCTCGTCTCGCTCGTCAAGCAGGCCGGGCTCGCGGGAGCACTGTCCAGGCCGGGCGCATTGACCGTCTTCGCGCCGACCGACGCAGCTTTCGCGAAGGTGCCGAAGGCGACCCTCGCGGCGCTCGCGAAGAACAAGGCGGCGCTGAAGGCGGTTCTGCTGTATCACGTCGTCAAGGGCAAGGTCACCGCCGCGCAGGCGTCGACGCTCACGTCGGCGACGACGCTGGAGGGAGCCGCGCTGCCCCTCCGCACGTCGGGCGGTTCGGTCTACGTCGGAGGCGCGCAGGTGATCAAGGCCGACGTCATGGCCTCGAACGGCGTCATCCACGTGATCAACAAGGTGCTGCTTCCCCCCAAGCAGTGACTCAGACGTCCGAATCCGTCTGGGACTATCCGCGCCCGCCGCGGGTCGAGCTGTCGAGCCGGCGCATCCGCGTCGTGCTCGGCGGCTCGGTCGTGGCCGACACGACACGTGCGCACTGCGTGCTCGAGACCGGCCATCCGCCCGTCTACTACGTGCCGCTCGCCGATGTCGTGCCGGGCTCCCTGGAGCCCTCCCGGAGCAAGCGCACCCTGTGGGAGTGGAAGGGCGAGGCGTCGTACTTCGACGTGATCGGCGGTGACGGCACGCGGGTCGCGTGCGGGGCGTGGACGTACCACGACCCGCAGCCGGGCTTCGAGCAGATCTGCGACGCGGTCGCGTTCTATCCCGCACCGATGGACGAGTGCACCGTCGACGGCGAGATTGTCTCCGCCGAGCAGGGCGGCTTCTACGGCGGCTGGATCACGAGCGAGATTGCTGGCTGACGAGCCGAACGAGCGGTCCTGCTCCGTGGCGCGACGTGTCCACGACTCCGATGGCGACTACGTGCGCTGCTGGCTCCCGGAGCTCGCCTCTCTTCCCGCTGCCCAGATCCATGAGCCGGCGTCGCGGCAGCGGCAGGTGCTCCGCTACGTCGAGCCGATCTGCGTGGAGGACTGGCTCGCGTGATGGCCATCGTGCTCTCCCTCGTGATCGCATTCGCGCTGAACGGGGCCTTCTTCGCGGTCGCCGCCGTGCGCAGGACCGACGTCGTCACCGACCTCTCGTACACCCTCACATTCGCATCGCTCGCGGTCGTGCTCCCTTTCACGGGCGGGCGCGCGACCGTGCAGCTCGTGGCTTCACTGCTCGTCGTCCTCTGGGCGGCGCGGCTGGGCACGTACCTGTTCCGCCGCATCTTGCGGATGAAGGTCGATCACCGGTTCGATGAGATGCGGGACAAGCCGCTGCGCTTCGTGCGGTTCTGGCTCCTGCAGGCGGTCGCCGTCGCCGTGATCATGCTGCCGGTCTCGTATCTGCTCGACCGGAACGAAGACCCTGGCTTCGGAGCGTGGGCGATCGCAGGAGCGGTCGTCTGGCTAACTGGCCTCCTGACCGAGGCTGCGGCGGACGCGCAGAAGTGGGCCTTCAAGTCGAACGACGCAAACCGCGCGCGGTTCATCACCACCGGACTCTGGCGCTACTCACGCCACCCGAATTACTTCGGCGAGATCCTTGTCTGGTGGGGGCTGTTTCTCTACGCCGTGCCGTTCCTCGACGGCGCTGCCTTCGCCGTCGTTGCCGGTCCCGTCTTCATCACCCTGCTGCTGTTGTTCGTGAGCGGGATCCCGCCGCTCGAGCGCAGCGCCGACGAGAAGCACGGCGACGACCCAGCATACGGCGACTACAAACGGCGGACGAGCATCCTGGTCCCGCTCCCGCCTCGCAGCTGATCCAAGCGACCCGCGATCAGGGCACACCAGCTGTAACTGCGGGACGGCACAATGATGGGACCGTCTACGCCAAGCGCGGTAGGAAGACCTCTGTTTCTGTGCGTCGGCACGAGTGCGCGCACTCGCAGCTCCGCGCAGCGCGCGCACATGCGACGGAAGCGCGGCCGTAAGGCGTCCGCAGCGCGGCCACCCTCGGCTCAGCGGCGGCACCGGCCGACCAACCGCTCGACGATCAGCTCGTCGAGCAGCTCCGGGCCTTCGTCGCGCTCGAGCCAAACCTCACCTACGTCCCGCTCTCCGATGCGGACGCGTTTCGCAGGCGAAGACGTGAAGGACGACGGCGTACGCGTCAGTCGCCGAGGGGCGCGAGCGCGCGCTTCAGCGCTCGAGGGTTGGGCAGACGAGCGGCAAAGGCATCCTCCAGCGCTCGCTCGTAAACGGGCCACATCTTTCGGAGCACGGCGCTTCCGGCCGCCGTGATGACGACATAGGAGCCGCGGCGATCCTCGGGTGCAGGTTCACGAACGACGAGTCCGTCGCGTTCGACTCGGTCGAGAAGGCGCGTCAGGCCCGTCCGGCTGAGCGTGATTTCCTCGGCGAGCGCCCCGACCCGCAGTCGCCGGTCGGGCGCACGGTGGAGCGGCCACAACACGTCGTACCAGCTGAGGGGCGGTAGGCCGGCTTGCGCCAGATCGGACTCGACACGAGCGGTAACGCGGGCATGAGCATTCAGGAGGGCGCGCCAGGCGCTCAGCGTCTCGTCGTCCATGTGGGAATAGTAGCCACAGTGAGTGCGTTCGCACTATGTGCATATGCACCTAAATTGCTTGCCCCTTTTCGTCGGAGGTCGATCATGAACAGCGCTCTTCTGCTCTTGCACGGGTTCCTCGGTGCTGCCCTCGTTGCGCACGCGGTGCAAAAGCTCCTCGTGTTCCGCGTCACCGGAACCGCGGCGTACCTCGAGTCCTTCGGGTTCCGTGCGCCGCGCTTGATGGCACTCGCAGTCATCGGGACCGAGTTCGTCGGCGGCATCCTGCTCGGTCTCGGGCTGCTGCTTCCCGTTGGTGCTGCGCTCGTCGCCTCGACGATGCTGGTCGCCGCTCGCACCGATCACCGCGGCAAGGGCTGGTTCATCACGGGATCGGGCGCCGAGTTCGTCGCAACGAACGCCGTCGTCGCGATCGCGCTCGCGAACGCCGGCGGCGGCAGGTACTCGTTCGACCACCTACTTGGCCTCGACCTGTCAGGAGCGGCGTGGGCCGGCGCTGCGACAGCCGTAGCCGTTGCCGGAGCCACCCTCGTCCTCTCGCAACTCTTCCGCCGGGTGCCCGGTCGCGGCACTCGGCGTCCGCCCGTACCCGACTTGGCTCGCCTCGAGGACGCAGCGGCGTGAGAAGCGCACCGGACCGCTCCGATCGCATCGGCTGCCTCAGCGGGTGACACCGCGCGCTCGCCGCCGATCCACCAACGGATGCTCAAGCACGCAGACGCCGCGAACCGATTTCGAGAAGCTCCTGCAAGCAGGCGGTTCCGCTTCCTGTGTTGGCGCGAGGCTGACTCCCTCCTTCGCTGGGGAAGGAGTCACCGCTGCACGCCAGGCCCGTCTAACCGTGCGACTTGTCGTCGTCGGCGTGCGCCTGCCAGAGGAACTCGCGTCCGTCCGGCCCGGCGGGAATCGGTGGCGACGGCCGCGCATAGCGCGCCGCGCGAGCACCGCTGTCCGCAGCCAGTCGCGTCCCGGCACCGCGCGCAGGACCGCGTGCGTGACCGCTTCCTGCGCCGCAATCCACGCCTGCGCCTCAGGGTCGTCGAGCCGCTCCAGCCACGAGTAGGGGTCGGCGAACCGCCGACCGTGCACGTATAGCCGCTGTCCGGATCGCGCCGCGTCGTGGGAAACTCCAAAGCGCCACGCTTCCCTCGGTATTCCACGGCCGCGGCTTGCTAACACTCGTCGCGGTTGGGTAGGAGAAGCAAATGCAGCCCGCGCAGCCGCACATCGGACAGGTCGACGCCCAGAACGTGCCGCGATACGTAGGCTTCCGCACCTTCGCACGCCTGCCAAGGCTCGAGGACGTCGCAACGGCGGACGCAGCCATTCTCGGCGCCCCGCTCGACCTCGGCTCGACATTCCGCAGCGGCTCACGCTACGGCCCCGCGGCGATCCGCGAGGCGTCACTCCTGCTCAAGCCCTACAGCGAGCCGCACGACGTCTTCCCCTTCGACGACATGCAGGTCGTCGACGCAGGAGACGCGCCCGCCAGTCCGATCGACATCGCCGCAGCACATGCCACCATCGAACGGCACGCGCGCGATCTCCATCAGCAGGGCACCACCGTGATCGGGCTTGGTGGTGACCACTCCGTCGCGCTTCCCCTGCTCCGCGCCGCGGCCGCGAGCCACGGCACCCTCTCTTTGCTGCAACTCGACTCCCACACCGATACCTGGGACACCTACTTCGGCGGACACAAGCTGACCAACGGAACGATTTTCCGCCGCGCCGTCGAGGAGAATCTGATCGACCCCCAGCAATCGGTGCAGATCGGCCTCCGCGGCGGCCTCTATTCCGGCAGCGACTACCGCGACAACAGCGACCTCGGATTCAAGACACTCCTCGCACGCGAGCTGAACGACGCCGGAATCGACGGCGCGCTCGCGCTCGCCCACCAGCACTGCCGGCTACCCACCTACGTGACGCTCGATATCGATGTCCTCGACCCAGCCTTCGCACCCGGTACCGGCACGCCCGAGGTCGGAGGCATGACTACCCGCGAGATACTCGCCTTCCTCCGCGGACTGACCGAGCTTCCTTCGGGCATCGCCGCAGGCGACGTCGTCGAAGTCTCGCCGCCCTATGACGTCGCCGGCATCACCGCACTCGCAGCCGCCAACCTCGCCTGGGAACTCCTCTGCCTCGATCGCGCACTATCACGCTGACGAAACCCCGGCGCATGCATCGGAGCGCAGCGCCGATGAGCAGTCGCGTTGATGACGAACACCGCCATCACCGGGGCGACGTTCGACATTAGTCGGTGTTCGAGAGGGAGTCGAATCAGGACGTTATGAACAGGTCGACGGCGAGCGCGGCAACGTCCTGCGGACCGACGATTCGCCGCGTCTGACGGCCGCCGGCCGCAGCCTCCCCCTGGATGACAATGCGCGGAGCGCGTCGCTCATCCCCCCCGGGTGATGCGAGACCTGATGGATGCGGTTTCAATCGCGTGACTGTCGAGAGCACTACGTCTGGAGGAGACCGCGTGACCACATCTGCGACCGAGGCCGGGCATCCGGGGCGGACCGTCGGGCCGACGACCGAGTTCAGCCTGCGTGTTCCGCGTCAAGCCGGGCCATGCCGAGGCGTTGCGCGAGGCGCTCGAGGCGCTGCAGAACCATCCGGGCTACCGGCCGGGCGACTACGACATTCCGATCGTGTCGATTCACGAGGCTCGGTTCGTGCTCTTCGACGACGACACCCGGCTCGCGTTCTTCACGAGCTTCGACGGCTCGTGGGACGCCTACATGGACGACTTCTTCAATACCGGGGCAACGCTGGCGCTGTTCGACGCCACGTTCCGGCACACCGAGGGCTACGAGGGGCTCCCGGACATGGCGGCGCTCAAGGCGTTCATCCTGGGCGCGGAGCAGACCGCGGTCGCGTATGCCCGGAACTACGGCGGCACCGTCAAGGAGATCCGGAAGGCCCAGCGCGTCAACGACGCCTTCCAGCGTGTGCTCGACGATCCGGCGGCCGCTGAGGCGCTTCAGCATCCGGCGCTGAAGCCGCTGCTCGACGAGGCCGCCGACTAAGCCGGCGGAGCTGGGAGGTCACTTGTCTGATCACATCTCGGGGCCGCGGGCGCTGGCCGACCCGATCGCGGACATCACCGACGTCTACGCGTTCCCGAGTCCCGGAGCGAGCGGGCCATCTCGTGCTGGTCATGAACACGCTGCCGTTTGCGCAGCCGACGCAGCCGCTCTCGGAGGGGCTGATCTATCGCTTCCGCCTTCGTCCGCTGGCTCCGCGCGAAGACGAGACGCGCTCGCCGTTCGCCGTCGCGCGACGACGAGCTGCGGTTCGACTGCGTCTTCTCCGAGCCGACGGCGACGGCGTGCAGGAGGGCGTCTGCACGCGGCCCCGGCGGAGCGCAGGTGTCGTTCGTCGTCGACGACGAAGCCGGCGGCGAGCGCGACGGGATTCGCGCGTTCGCCGGACCGCGCTGGGATCCGTTCATCCTCGATGCGCCCGCGGCATTGAAGACGATCGCGACCGAGCAGCTCGCGTTCACCGATCACGGCGCGATCTTCATGGACGGGAAGAACGTCCTCAGCGCTCGTCGTCGAGATCGACTGCGCGCGCTTCCTCGGCGGCAACACGCTCGTCGGCGTCGTCGCGGAGACGCTGACGCGCGGGCAAGTTCAACGTCCGCATCGAGCGCGTCGGCCGGCCGGAGGTGAAGAACATGCTCCTCGCTCCGAAGCAGTTCGACCCGGTGAACCAAGACCTCGAGATTCGCGACCTCTACAACATGGAGGACGGCTTCCACCTGGCCGAGGCATACAAGGGCGCCTATCGCGCGCGCCTGAACGCCAATCTCGCGTTCTGGGACGGCCTCGACGGCAAGATGGACTGGCCGGGCAACGGCAACGGGTCACCCGCTGACGGAGCTGTGGCTTGCCGACTACCTCGTCGTCGACACGAGCCGTCCCTACGTCGAGCAGGGGTCGTTCCTCGAGATCGAGCGCGCAGCGCGCGACAAGCGGCGCGCACGAGACGTGCGGCGGCCGGACGCTGAACGACGACGTGATGGACACGTTCTTCACGTTCATCATCACCGGCGGGAACGGCGCGCCCGTGCGGGACGGCGTCGACCAGTCGAGCAGGCCGTCCGCGCAGACGTTTCCGTACCTGGCGACTCCGAACCCGGATCCGCCCGAACAGCCGGAGCACCACTAGTGGCCGCCGCTCCGGTCGACATCCGAGGTGCAGCTCGAACTCGACGACATCCAGAGCGGCGCACTGCACGAACGCCCCTCGCCGTACGTCGGGCGCTATCTGCTGCTTCGGATCGACGACCGTGCGGCTGGACGCGAGCTCGTGCGCCGGCTGCACGCCGTCGTCGACGCGAGCCGGCTCGGCGCACCCGGTCCGCGACGCACGCGCGACCGTCGCGTTCACCTATCTCGGGCTTGAAGCAGCTCGGCGTGCCGCAGGAGTCGTTGGACAGCTTCGCGCCGGAGTTCCGGCAAGGCATGGCTGCCCGCGCGGCGGAGCTCGGCGACGTCGGCGAGAGCGCGCCCGAGCAATTGGGAACGGCCGCTCGGGACGGCAGACGTGCACGTCGCGATCAGCGTGCTCTCGCCGGACGGCGACCGGCTCGAAGCGGTCGCGGCGCGGGCGCGCGCGGCGCACGCGGATCTGCCGGCGTCGAGGTGATCTGGCGGCAGGACTGCTACCAGCTGGCGACGGGCCGGACGTCCTTCGGCTTCAAGGACGGTATCGGCCAGCCCGCGATCGAAGGCAGCGGGATCGACCGGCACGAACCCGCACGAGCCGCCGATCAAGGCGGGCGAGTTCCTGCTCGGCTATCCGGACGAGACGGGCGAGCTGCCACCGATGCCGACACCGGAGGTGCTCGGCCGGAACGGGACCTACATCGTCTTCCGCAAACTCCACACGCGCGTCGCGGCGTACCGCCGGTACCTCCGCGAGAGCGCGCCGAGCCGGGAAGAGGAGCGCTGCTCGGCGCCAAGATGGTCGGCCGGTGGCAGAGCGGCGCGCCGCTCGTCACTCGCCCCGACGCAGGACGATCCCGAGCTCGGCGCCGATCGTCGCCGCAACAACGCATTCCTCTACGGCGACGATCCCGAGGGCTCAAGTGCCCACTCGGGCGCGCACGCCCGGCGCGCCAACCCCCGCGACGCGTTCGACGGCGACGGAAGCGTGAATGTCCGTCTGCACCACATGATCCGCCGCGGGACGAGCTATGGGCCGATGCTTCCCGACGGTGTGCTCGACGACGACGGTGTCGACCGCGGGATCGTCTTCGTCTTCGCCGGCGCGCACCTGAAGCGCCAGTTCGAGTTCGTCAAGACGCAGTGGCTGAACGACGGGATCTTCATCGGCGCGCCCGCCGAGAAGGACCCGCTTGTCGGGCCGACGACGGGCAGCGCGTTCACGATCCCGCAGCGACCGATCCGGCGGCGTCTGCAGGAACTGCCGCCGTTCGTCGTCACGCGAGGCGGCGAGTACTGCTTCGCGCCCGGCCTGCGAGCGCTGCGCTGGCTCGGCGGAACTGGACAACCTGACGAGGGGAGACGACGTGGCAACAACCCGCAACGTACAGACCGCTGGAACGCACTCGACTTCAGCCCGCCGCACGGATGCCGGCGAGCCGGAGCGATCCCGTACTGCTCGAGTACGAGGACGACGGGCGCGTCGCGGTGATCACGCTGAACAGCCGCCCGACAACGCGATCACGACCGAGATGGGCGCTCGGCTGACCGAGGTCCTCGAGACGATCGCGGTTCGCACGGCAGTGCGGGTCGCGATCATCACCGGCGCCGGCGAACACGCGTTCTCGGTTGGCAGCGACCTGCGCCAGCGCAAGAACATGACGAAGGAGCAATGGCTACGCCAGCGGCAGGATTTCGATCGCACGCTCTACACGTTGCGGCAGTTGCGAAAGCCGATCTTCGCCGCCGTCAACGGCGATCGCGTACGGCGGCGGATCCGAGGTCGCGCAGAGCACCGATTCATCATCGCGTCCGACAACGCAACGTTCGGACAGCCTGAATCGATGATCGGTCTCGCAGCCGGAGGCGGCTCGCCGGTGTTCTTGCCGCGGTTCTGCCGCCAGGTAAGGCGCTACAGATGCTGATGACCGGCGACCCGATCACCGCTGAGGAGGCGTACCGGCTCGGCATGGTCAATGAGGTCTACCCCCAGGCCGAGCTGATGGGCGCCGGCGCCGCATCGCGCGGCAAGATCGCCAGCAACTCGCCAACCGCGGTTCAGGCCGTCAAGCGGGCAGTCCGAATGGGCGAAGGGCAGCCGATCGAACAGGCGATCGCGATCATGATGG
>CAWJZQ010000026.1:0-28194 GCA_963847415.1 uncultured Thermoleophilia bacterium
CGGTCTCTGACCGGCCGGCCCGGAGGACACCGCCATGAGCCGCATCGTCGTCACCGGGTCCTCGGGCCTGATCGGTACACCGCTCGTCGCCGGCGCTGCGCCAGCGCGGGCGACGAGGGTGGTCGGCCGGTCGGGCGTCAACCTCGGGGGCGGCCGACGAGGTGCAGTGGGACCCCACCAGCCGCACCCTCGACCCGCGCACGCTCGACGGCGTCGACGGCGTCGTGCACCTGGCCGGTGCCGGGGTCGGCGACAAGCGCTGGACGCCCGGCGTACAAGCACGAGATCCTCGCCTCGCGGGTCGACGGCACGCACGCCGTGGCGGACGGCGGTCGCCGCGCCGCCGACCACCCCGTGCGGCTCGTGTCCGGTTCGGCCGTGGGCTACTACGGCGACCGAGGCGACGAGGAGCTGCACCGAGGGGAGCACACCCTGGAGACGACTCCTCAGCGACTGTGGTGATCGGCCTGTGGGAGGGCGCCGCCCAGCCCGCGTGGATGCCGGGCCTTCGGTCGTGCTCGCTGCGCACCGGGATCGTGATGGCACCCGAGGGCGGCGCGATGAAGCCGATGCTGCGACTGGTGCGGTTCGGCGCCGGTGGCCCGCTGGGCTCGGGCGGCAGTTCATGCCCTGGATCACCCTCCCCGACCAGGTCGGCGCGTATCCCTGCACCTGCTCGACCACCCCGACTCACCGGCCCGGTCAACCTCACCGCCTCAGCCGGCCCGCCAGAAGGACACGCAAAAGGCCCTGGGCCGGCTCTGCACCGACCCGCCGCGCTTCCGGCGCCGTCGTTCGCCATGCGCGCGGCGTCCGGATTCGCCTCGGAGGCCCTCGGCGGCCAGCGCATCGCGGGTGACCGGCTGCGCGAGAGCGGGTACTCAGCCGATCCACGGCGACCTCGACACCGCGGTCCGCTCGCTGTTCGCCTGAGCCGTCACACCGCCATGGCCGAGCTGTCCATGCACGAGCGGCTCCCGTTCGACGAGGAGACGACGCCCCCGCGGGTGTCCACCGGCGAGCTTCCGCAGCTCGAGGAGGTCCGGGACGTCGTCACCGAGGCGTACGAGCGCTACCGCACGAACGGCGACGGCGCGGTGGCCGACTACATCCCGGTCGCTGGCGAGCGCATCGCCGGACTGGTTCGGGATCTCCGTGGTCGGCGCCAGGGGCAGGTCCTTCGAGATCGGCGACGTCGAGACGGCGTTCTCGATCCAGAGCGTCTCCAAGCCGTTCGTGTTCGCGCTGGTGTGCGAGGCGATCGGGTACGGCGAGGCGCGGCACCGGCTGGGCGTCAACAGCACCGGCTTCCCGTTCGACTCGCTGATGGCCGTCGAGCTGAACGTCGACCGGACGATGAACCCGTTGGTCAACGCGGGCGCGATGGCGACCACGAGCCTGGTGCCCGGGCGACACCGCGGACGAGAAGTGGGAGCGGATCCGGGACGGGCTGTCCCGCTTCGCCGGCCGCGAGCTCACCGTGAACGAGGAGGTCTACGCCTCCGAGTCGGCCACCAACCTGCGCAACCAAGGCATCGCCCATCTCCTGGCAGAGCTACGGGCGGCTCTACTTCGACCCCGATCTCGTAGAGCCAGTCGCCCGACAGCTCGTAGAGGCCGGCGGTGGCCATCACCGCGAGCACCCGCCGGCACACGCCGGGCACGACGACCCGGTCTCCCGGTCACCGGGTTGACCCCGCCGTTGGCGAGCGTGGCCCCCATCACCGCGAGGTCGTGGACCGTCACCTCCAGCGAGCACTGCCGGGTGTAGACGTCGGTGGCCTCGTCGGGGTCGAAGTAGAGCCGGCCGTAGCTCTCCAGCAGGTGGGCGATGCCCTGGTTGCGCAGGTTGGTGGCGGACTCCGACGCGTAGACGTCCTCGTTCACGCTGCAGCTCGCGGCCGGCGAAGCGCGACAGCCCGTCGCGGATCCGCTCCCACTTCTCCTCGGCGGTGTCGCCCGGCACCAGGCTGGTGGTGGCGATCGCGCCCGGCGTTGACCAGCGGGTTCATCGTGCGGTCGTCGTTCAGCTCGACGGCCATCAGCGAGTTGAACGGGAAGCCGGTGCTGTTGACGCCGAGCCGGTGCCGCGCCTCGTCGTAGCCCGATCGCCTCGCACACCAGCGCGAACACGAACGGCTTGGAGACGCTCTGGATCGAGAACGCCGTCTCGACGTCGCCGATCTCGAAGGACCGGCCCCGGGCGCCGACCACGGAGATGCCGAACAGGTCCGGCGACGCGCTGCGCCAGCGCCGGGATGTAGTCGGCCACGGCGCCGTCGGCGTTCGAGCGGTAGCGCTCGTAGGCCTCGGTGACGACGTCGCGGACCTCGTCGGGCTGCGGCAGCTCGCCGGTCGAGACCCGTGGCGGCGTCGTCGCCTCGTCGAACGGGAGCCGCTCGTGCATCGACAGGTCGGCCATGGCGGGGTGACGGCTCAGGCGACGAGCCAGCGGACGGCGGTGTCGAGGTCGCCGTGAATGAGCTGGTACCCGCTCTCGCGCAACCGGTCACCCGATGATGCGCTGGCCGCCCAGGACCTCCGACGGCGAACCCGCCGAGCGCCGCGCGCAGGGCGAACGACGGCGCCGGCAGCACGGCGGGGCGGTGCAGCGCTCGGCCGAGGGCCTTGCGCGATCTCCTTCTGGCGGGCCGGCTGATCGGCGGTGAGGTTGACCGGCCCGGTGACCTCGGGGTGGTCGAGCAGGTGCAGGATCGCGCCGACCTCGTCGGGCAGGGTGATCCAGGGCATGAACTGCCGTCCCGAGCCCAGCGCGCCACCGGCCCCGAACCGCGCCAGGCGCAGCATCGGCTTCATCGCGCCGCCCTCGGGCGCCATCACGATGCCGGTGCGCAGCAGCGCGACCGAGGCCCCGGCATCCACCGCGGGCTGGGTGGCGGCCTCCCAGGCATCACGACGTCGCTGAGGAAGTCGTTGCCGGGGCTGCTGGCCTCGGTGAGCTCCTCGTCGCCGCGGTCGCCGTAGTACCCCACGGCCGAGCCCGACACGAACCGCACCGGGTGGTCGGCCGCGGCGACCGCCTCGGCCACCGCGTGGGTGCGCGTCGACGCGCGAGGCGAGGATCTCGTGCTTGTACGCGGGCGTCCAGCGCTTGTCGCCGACCCCGACACCGGCCAGGTGCACGACGCCGTCGACGCCGTCGAGCGTGCGCGGGTCGAGGGTGCGGCTGGTGGGGTCCCACTGCACCTCGTCGGCCGCGCGCGGGGTGCCGGCGGACGAGGCGGACCACCTCGTCGCCGCGCTCGCGCGAGCGCGGCGACGAGCGGCGTGCCGATCAGGCCGGACGACCCGGTGACGACGATGCGGCTCATGCGGTGTCCTCGTGGCCGGCCGGTCAGAGACCGAGGTCGGCCTCGAAGGCGCCTTCCTCGAGCCGCTGCTTCATCGTGGTGAGGAAGCGGGCGGCATCCGCACCGTCGACGATGCGGTGGTCGTAGGACAGCGCGAGGTAGACCATCGAGCGGATGGCGATCGTCTCGCCGTCCTCGGCTGCTGACGACGATCGGCCGCTTCACGACCGCCCCGGTGCCCAGGATCGCGACCTGCGGCTGGTTGATGATCGGGGTGTCGAACAGCGCTCCGCGAGAACCGGTGTTGGTGATCGTGAAGGTGCCGCCCGCCAGGTCGTCGGGCATGATCTTGTTGCTCCGCGTGCGGTCGGCGACGTCGGCGATGCCGCGGGCCAGGCCGGCGATGTTGAGGTCGCCGGCGTTCTTGAGCACCGGCACCAGCAGGCCCTTCTCGGTGTCGACCGCGATGCCGAGGTGCTCGGCACCGTGGTAGGTCACCTCGTCGTCCTCGATGCTCGCGTTGACCGTCGGGTGGGCCTTGAGGGCCTCGACGGCGGCCAGCGCGAAGAACGGCAGGAAGCTGAGCTTGGTGCCCTCGCGCTGGGCGAAGTCGGCCTTGGCGCGGTCGCGCAGCCGCGAGATGCGGGTGACGTCGACCTCGACCACGGTGGTGAGCTGGGCCGAGACCTGCAGCGACTCGACCATCCGGCGGGCGATGGTCTTGCGCAGCCGCGACATCTTCTCGGTCGTGCCGCGCTTCGAGCCCTCGGCCGGGGCCGCGGCGGGGGCCTTCGCCGCCGCGGGGGCCGAGGCGGCCGGGGCGGCGCGGCCGGCTCGGGCTCGGGTGCCTTCGCGGCCTCGGCGGCGGCCAGCACGTCCTGCTTGCGGATGCGGCCACCGATGCCGGTGCCGGTCACCGTCGACAGGTCGATGCCGTGGTCGGCGGCCAGCTTGCGCACCAGCGGGGTGACGTAGGCGGCGGCGTCGCGCTCACCGTCGCCCGAGGGTGCACCGGACTCGCGTCGGGGCCGGTGCCGGCGCCGTCGGCCTCGGCGGCCGCGGTGTCGGGTACGGCCTGGGCCGGTGCCTCCTGCTGGCGGGCGCCGGCGCCGGCGCCGGCCTCCGGCGCGGAGCGGCCTGCTGGGGCGCGGGCGTCTCGGGCGCGGAGTCCTCCTGCGACGGCGACGTCGCCTCGGGCTGCTCGGCCTGCGCTGCGGGCTCGGGTCGGCCGGCTCGGGCGCGGACTGCGCCACCGCCACCGCCACCGCCGGACCCGCCGACGATCGCGAGGTCGGCGCCGACCGGCACCGTGTCGTCCTCCTGGACGAGGATCTTGGTCAGCGTGCCGCGCCACGGGCGAGGGGATCTCGGTGTCGACCTTGTCGGTCGAGACCTCGAGGAGTGGCTCGTCGACGGCCACCTCGTCGCCCTCCTGCTTCAGCCACCGGGTGACCGTGCCCTCGGTGACGGACTCGCCGAGCGCCGGCATCTTCACGGTGGTGCCGTCGCCGGACCCGCCCGAGTCGCCGGATGCCGTGGGCGCCGGCGCGGCGGCCGGCTGCTCCTGGGGCTCGGCCTCGGGCTGCCTGCTGCGGTGCGGCGTCGGTCTGCGGCTCGGCCGGCTCCTGGCCACCCTCGTCGCCGGCCTGCGCCACGGCGTCGCCGTCGGACTGGTCGGAGACCTCGTCGTCCGGGCCGGAACCCTGCGCACCGGACTGCTCGCCACCGGAGTCGCCACCCGCCGGGGCCGCGCCGTCACCGATGACCGCGAGGTCGGCGCCGACCGGCACCGTGTCGTCCTCCTGGACGAGGATCTCCTGCAGCGTGCCGGCCACCGGCGAGGGGATCTCGGTGTCGACCTTGTCGGTCGAGACCTCGAGCAGCGGCTCGTCGACCTCGACGGTGTCGCCGACCCCCTTGAGCCAGCGCGTCACGGTCCCTTCGGTGACGGACTCGCCGAGCGCAGGCATCTTCACGCGTTCTGACATCGGGACAGCTTCTCCTTCGTGGGCGGTGGCGGTCATCACTCTAGTTGTGCGCGTGGAGCGGTTTCCCGGCGAGCGCCAGGTGGGCCTCGCCGAGGGCCTCGTTCTGGGTCGGGTGGGCGTGCACGAGGGCTGCGACGTCCTCGGCGTGGGCCTCCCAGCCGACGATCAGCTGGGCCTCGCCGATCTGCTCGCCCATCCGCGAGCCGACCATGTGGACGCCGACGACCGGGCCGTCCTTGACCCGCACCAGCTTGACGAAGCCGGCGGTGCGCAGGATCTGCGACTTGCCGTTGCCGCCGAGGTTGTACTCGTAGGTCTCGACCTCACCGTGCGCCGCGCGGGCCTGCTCCTCGGTGAGCCCGACCGAGGCGATCTCGGGCTCGCAGTAGGTGACCCGCGGGATGCCGGACTCGACGATCGGCGCCGGGTTCAGCCCGGCGATGTCCTCGGCGACGAAGATGCCCTGGGCGAAGCCGCGGTGGGCGAGCTGCAGGCCGGGCACGATGTCGCCCACGGCGTAGACACCGTCGACCGAGGTGCGGCAGCGCTCGTCGGTGACGACGAAACCGCGGTCGAGCGTGACCCCGGCCTCCTCGTACCCCAGGCCGTCGGTGACCGGGCCGCGGCCCACCGCGACGAGCAGCAGGTCGGCGACCAGCTCGTCGCCGCCCTCGAGCCGCACCGTCACGGCACCGCCGTCGACGGTCGCCGACTCGAACCGCACCCCGGTGCGGAAGGCGATGCCGCGCTTGCGGAACGCCCGCTCCAGCGCGGTGCTCACGGCGGGGTCCTCCGCGGCGACCAGCCGGGGGAGTGCCTCGACGATGGTGACCTCGGCACCGAACGAGCGCATCACGGAGGCGAACTCGACGCCGATCACCCCGCCGCCGAGCACCACGACCCGCGCCGGCACGGCATCCAGCGCCAGCGCCCCGTCGCTGGTGACGATGCGGGCCGCCGATCTCGAGCCCGGGCAGCGTGCGCGCGTAGGAGCCGGTGGCGAGCACGACGTGCCTGCCGACCAGGCGCCGGTCGCCGACCGACGACGGTGCGGTCGCCCTCGAGCCGGCCGGCGCCCTCGACGTAGTCGACCTTGCGGGACTTGACCAGCCCCTGCAGGCCCTTGTAGAGCCGGCCGACCACGCCCTCGCGGTACGTCGTCACGGCCGGCAGGTCGATGCCCTCGAGCGTGGCGCGCACCCCGAACCGGCGCGGCCTCGCGGGCCGAGTCGGCGACCTCGGCCGCGTGCAGCAGCGCCTTGGTGGGGATGCAGCCGCGGTGCAGGCAGGTGCCCCCCGAGCAGGTCCTTCTCGACGAGCGCGACGCTCATCCCGAGCTCGGCGGCGCGCAGCGCGCAGGCGTAGCCGCCGCTGCCTCCCCCGAGGACGACGACGTCATGGGTGGTCTCGGCGGTGGCCGGCATCCGGAGCTGCTCCCTTGCTGTGGCGGGTCGTGGGCGCCGGCGACGGGGTGTGCCGACCGGACGCTGCCCAGCATCTTGTCACTCCCGGGGCGGCTCCCCACACACCCCGCGCACCCACCGGGACGGGGTCGGCCGTCCGAGAAGGCCGAGGCCAACGCCCTATCCTCTGCGCATGGCGTGGTGGAGACGCGGTCGCGCGAAGCAGGCCCCGCACGGTGGGGGAGACCTGGCGAGCGCGAAGGCCCACTTCGCGGACTTCATCGCGACCCGGCGCGGGGTGGAGGCCTACGTCGAGCCGGCCACCAACATCACGGCGACCACGGTGGTGCTCATCGCGCACGACGGCGAGTGGACCCGGCGGGCCCTGCCCTCGCGCCCGGTCGCCTTCGACGTCGCGCGCTCCTTCGACATCCCGGTCTACGACGTCAACCTCACCGGCTACCCCGCGCGGATGCGCCAGTGGACCGCCCGCCAGCGCAGGCCCAAGGGGCGCTGACCGCCGCCCCGCCGTGCCGCGTGGGCGACAACCGCCGCGGCCAAACGGGTGGAGCGGGCGCGCTGCGTCTGCGAGGGTGGAGGTGACCTGCCAGCCGACGGAAGGACCCACCATGTCAGCCCCGAAGAAGCCGCGTCCCGCGGTCGACGACGAGGTGAAGGCGAAGTTCCGCGCGGCGCTGGACGCGAAGAAGTCGCACGGGGGCGCCGACGTGTCCGACCACAGCGAGCACACCAAGGTCGACCACGCCCACGGCCCCGAGGCCAGCGCGACGCAGCAGATGTTCCGCCGCAAGAGCGGCGGCTGACCGCGCCGCGGACACCAGCCGGACCTGCTGCGAAAACACCCACCTCGAACGGGGCCTGAGAGCCCCTTCCGGGTGGGCATTTCGCAATGAGTCGGGCGTCGGCGAGGGTCAGCCGGCGGAGGACTCCACCAGGGTGAGCAGGGTGCCGACGCCGAAGCCGGTGCCGCCCTTGGGGTGGTGACCCTTGGGGCCCTTGTCGTTGAAGGCCGGGCCCGGCGATGTCGACGTGCGCCCACGGGATGCCCTCGCCGACGAACTCCTTGAGGATCTCCGCGAGGTTCCCGATTGTCGCGCGCGCCGGCCGAGCGAGTATCGAGCGCGATGGTGACAACGGATCAAGAGCTTCAAGAAATCGACCGCGGCGAATGCGTCCGGCTGCTGGCCGCGACACAGGTCGGGCGGCTGGCGGTGAACGCGCCCGACTGGGGCACTCCGCCCTTGATCCGGCCGGTCAACTACGTGTTCGATCACAGCTCGCACTCTGTCGTGTTCCGCTCCGCGCGCGGCTCGAAGTTCACCGCGCTGCTGCTCTGCGGCCAGGCCGCGTTCGAGATCGACGTCTTCGACTCGGCCCTGGAGAACGGCTGGAGCGTGATCGCGCTCGGCCCGGTCGAAGAGGTGAGGGACAGAGCCGAGATCTACCGCCTCGATCAGCTCGACTTGCGCCCCTGGGCGCCGGGCGACAAGCCGCACCTCCTGCGCCTGCGCGTGACCGCGATTTCCGGCCGGCGGATCGCCTGACGCGCACGAAACTCTCGAGCGACAGGCCGGCGCGCGATGAATAGTCAGCGCACTATCTTGTCTCAGCGGTAGCGCAACGACACGACGATCGCCGCCAGCGACACGAGTGCGGCGACCGTGTTCGGGACGATGAGCGCGAGGTTCGTCGCGGCGATGCCGTACGCGAGCCAGAGCACGAACCCGACGAGCAGCACCTGCTGGTATGCGACCAAGACGTCGCCCGGCTAGCCGGCGAGCATCGTCTCGGCCGCGCCCGAGGGCTCCGGGTCCGGCAGCCGCGTCATCCGGAACCCGGTGAAGAGCCCGAGCAGCGCGGCGAGCAGCGGGACGAGCAGCGCGATCTGCAGCGCGATCGGCCGCGCATCGGTGTTGATGTCGCAGGATCTCCTCCTGCACGGCCGGCGGCTGGCCGGCGAGCAGCTCGGCGAGCTGCGGTGTTCGTCATCACCTCGGCGTTCTGCTCGAGCGCCGTCCGCGACCTGCTCCTGCTGCGCCGGCGTCAGCACGGTGCTCGACTCGGCCTTGTGGGTGAAGATCAGCGAGAGCGAGCGCGAGCATGATCGCGCCGGCGAACGCGAGCCCGAACGAGAGGCCGAACGACCCGCCCGCGGAGTTCACGCCGGCCGCCTCGCTGACGCGCTCCTCCTCGATCGGCGACAGCGTGTAGTTGTTCAGCTGCGACACGAGCAGCCCGAGGCCCGCGCCCGGCGATCAGCAGCGGGATCGCCATCGCCCAGCCGGAGTCCGCGCGCGGCACGATCGGGAGCAGCACGGCGACGCCGGCGGCGAGCAGCGCGAAGCCGACGCGGATGATCTGGCTCGGGCTGCGGTCGCCCGCCTTGCGCCCGGCGAGCAGCGCGACGGCGAACATCGTCAGCGAGAGCGGCGCGAGCGACAGCCCGGCCTCCATCGCGTTGTACTCGAGCACCATCTGCAGGTAGATCGGGAGCGCGATCATCAGCCCGCCGAGCGCGATCTGCTGCAGCGTCTGCGACGGAGATCCCGAGCCGGAAGTACTTCGACGCGAACAGCCCGACGTCGAGCAGCGCCGGCTTCGCCCTCGCGCTTGCGCTTGCGCAGCCACCAGACGAGCGAGCCGAGCGCGACGGCGCCGACGGCGATCAGCACGGCGACCGCGCCGCCGCCGTCCTCCCAGACGAGGATCCCGAGCACGACGCCGCCCATGCCGAGCGCCGACAGCACCGCGCCGACGACGTCGACGCCGCTCGTCGCCGGTGTACGGCACGTCCTGCACGCGCCTGCGTGCCGACGAGGACGATCGCGATGATCACGACCTCGCCGAAGAACGCGACGCGCCACGAGAGATAGGTCGTGATGAAGCCGCCGAGCAGCGGGCCGACGGCGGCGGCGATCGCCGCGGCGGCGCCGACGAGCGCGTACGCCTTGCGCTGCATCGGCGCCCTCGAAGTTGCCGTGGATGAGCGACTGCATCGACGGCAGCAGCAGCGACGCGCCGAGCCCGCCGATGACCGCCCAGCAGATGACGATCGGCAGCAGGCTCTGCGAGAGCGTCATCGAGAGCGCGCCGACCGCGTAGCCGAGCAGGCCGAGCACGTACGCGCGCTTGCGGCCGATCAGGTCGCCGATCTTGCTGCCGATCAGGATGAACGCGGCCGACACGAGCGCCTCGAGCGCGATCGCCGACTGCACGCCGCTCGCCGTCGTGTCGAGGTCGCTGGACGACCGCCGAGATCGAGACGTTCATCAGCGACGTGTCGACGACGAGGACGAACATCGCCATCGCGAGCAGGATCGCGAGGGTCTGGTCGCCGCTCGACTCTTGCGGCTGCTCGACTGCGGCCTCGACGCTCATGCGCCGATCCTACGCGGCTTCGTGCTTCTGTACGACCCCGTCGTCGATCGAACCAAAAAGCTCTTCGTTGTGCTTCGGCCGGCGCATCGTTAGGTCATCCATATCGCGAAACCCGCGTTTCCCGGTTTCGATCGATGGGAAACGCGGAACCCGAGCAGAGACTTGGCTCGGCGGTCTCGCGTCATCCGGAATCAGAACACGCGCATTGCGGCAGCGGCGCGGTGGCATCACTTCGGTGACGTCTCACCCGTGCCGTTTCTCTGCGAATGCGACGACGACGCGTGCCGCGAGCTCATCTCGCTGCCGCTGACCCACTACGACCGGTTGCGCGCGGACTCGCCGTACCTCGTCGCGGACGGTCACGTCGTGCCGGTCGGCGAGCCCGTCTGGGTGAGGGACGGGTTCCAGCTCTACAAGCTGTCGACCGGTCGCAACCACCGGTAGCCGTAGCCGTCGAGCTCGACCGACCGCCCGCGGGCTCGTACTCGCGATCCGCGAAGAACGTCGTACGGCGCCGCGGGCGTCGACACGTGTCGCGCACCGGTTCGGCCGAGAGGTTGTGCAGCACGGTGAGTCTCCGGCCGTCCTGCTCATAGCGCAGCGCGAGCACGCTCGGCGTGCCGCCTGCGACCGGTTTCCAGGACGCGTTCCCGATCTCCGGCGACTCGCGCCGCACCTGCGCGGCGCGCCTGAAACCAGTAGAGCAGCGAAGACGGGTCGCGCCGCTGGTCGGAGGCGTTGACCTGTCGATACGCGAAGGGCCGCGCGAAACGACCGGCGCGCAGAGCTGCGCCGCGCGGTGCGGTCGAGAAGCCCGCGTTCGCGTCCTGCGACCACTGCATCGGGGTGCGCACCGGATCGCGCTCCGGCAGCGACAGGTCGTCGCCCATGCCGATCTCGTCGCCGTAGTAGACGACCGGCGTGCCGGGCAGCGTCAGAGCAGGATCGAGAACGCGAGCTCGATCCGGCGCCGGTCGCCGCCGAGCATCGGCGCGAGCCGGCGGCGGATGCCGCGGTCGTAGAGCTGCATTCCGGCTTCGGGGCCGAACGCCCGGAAGACGTCGACGCCGCTCGTCGTCGGCGAGCCGGCCCAGGTCGATCTCGTCGTGGTTGCGGAGGAAGTTCGCCCACTGGTCGCTCTCCGGGATCCCGGCCGTCTGCTCGAGCGCCTCGACGACCGGCCGGGCGTCTCCGCGCGCGAGCGCGAGCCAGAGGTGCTGGTTGACCGTGAAGTTGAACAGCATGTGCAGCCCGCCCACCCCGTAGTAGTCCGCGATCTCGTCGCGCTCGACGTTCGCCTCGCCGAGCAGCACCGCGTCGCCGGCGCGCCACGAGAGGTAGTTGCCGGAACTCGTGCAGGTAGCTCGAACGTCGGACCGGTGCGACGTCTGCTCCGCGCGTGACCGGCTCGATCAGGAACGGCACCGCGTCGACGCGGTAGCCCGCGATCCCGAGGTTCAGCCAGAACCCGATCACCTTCTCCATCTCGTCGCGGACCACAGGGTTCGCGACGTTCAGATCGGGCTGGAAGTCGTAGAAGCGGTGGAAGTAGTACTGGCCGGCCATGCGGTCGTAGCGTCCAGGTCGTCTTCTGCACGCCGGGGAAGACGATCGCCCTTCTCGGCGTCCGGCGGGCGTTCCGCTTCGACCAGACGTAGTAGTCGCGGTACGCCGGGTCGCCCGCGCGTGCCGCCTGGAACCACGGGTGCTCGTTCGAGGTGTGGTTGAGCACGAGGTCGATGAGGACGCGCATCCCGCGGTCGGTCGCCTGCTCGACGAAGCGGGCGAAGTCGCCGAGGTGGCCGAAGTCCGGGTGGACGCCGTAGTAGTCGCTGACGTCGTAGCCGTCGTCCCGCCACGGGCGAGGGCTGGAAGGGGAGCAGCCAGACAGTCGTCACTCCGAGCGCGGCGAGGTAGTCGAGCCGCGCGGTCAGTCCGCGGAAGTCGCCGATCCCGTCGCCGTTCGAGTCGGCGAACGTGCGGACCGCGAGCTCGTAGACGAGCGCGTCCTTGTACCAACGGCGGGCGCCGAGGTCGGGATGTGACGATCCTGGTGACGGATCCGTCACGTCGAAAAGCCGTATTTGCAGTACGTTTTGGGCACTTGGGTCAGGAGGGACTATGCGGCATGAGGACGAGGGCAGTATCGGCTGGCGAATCGCCCGCGCTCGGAAAGAGCGCGGGCTGACGCAGGAGGAGCTCGCGGCGGCAATCGGCGTGTCTCCGCGGTCGATTCAGGGTTACGAAGCAGGAAAGGTGGTTCCCTACCGGCGGCTGAGCCAACTTGCCGAGGTGACGAATCGTGAGCTGGGCTGGCTCCTGGAGGGCGACGCGCAACGTGACGCGTCCGCCGACCCGGAGCTCGTCGAGCGGCTCGTCTCGCTCGTCGAGGAGGTCTCCGCCGACGCGAAGCGGATCCGCGCACTTGCGGAGCGGCTCGAGCACCTGCTCGAGTCCGGCGCGAGAGAGCAAGCGGTGTAGAGCGACGGGCGGGCGGGATTCCGGCCGCTGAATCACCCGCCCGTCAGCACCAATACGACCGATGGGGATCTCGGGAACTTGCGATCTGGCCGGCCGGGAGTCGGGCACACTGTCATCCATGAAGCGGCTCCTGCCGTTGCTCATCATGGCCGGCGCGCTGATGCTCGCCGCCGGCGCGGCTGCGGACGGCGACCCGGCGAGCGACGTTCTGCTCTCGACCGACCAGTTCACGCCCTACCCGCCGCCGTCCGCGAAGGCGCAGCAGGGCCTGACAGACGCGATCCACGCCGTCTCCGTGAAGGGCGACCACGTGAAGGTGGCGGTGATCGGGTCGAAGAACGACCTCGGCTCGGTACCGAGCCTCTTCAACCAGCCCCGCAAGTACGCGCGCTTTCTCGGCGCCGAGCTGTCCTTCTTCTACAAGGGCCCGCTGCTCGTCGTGATGCCGAACGGGTTCGGCTTCGCGAGCAACGGCAAGGCCGTGCCCGCCGCCGAGACGGCGCTCGCACATGCCTCGGTCGGGGACGACAAGAGCGCCGAGGGGCTGACCAACGCCGCCGTGCGCGTCCTGCCGGACCTGAAGCGCGCACGCGTCCTCCACTACAAGGACACCTTCGCACCGCGCGCGTCGCCGTTGCCGGGCGCCGCCGCCGCCGGGCATCCGACGGTCGCTTCGCTACCAGGCCTGGGACGACAGCGGGCAGGCGAAGATCGACATCCAGATTCAGAACGCGCGCAAGGTCGCGATCGCGAGCTTCCACGTGCCGCTGCGCACCGTGATCCAGGGCCAGTGGTACTCCGTCAACTGGACCGTGCCGAAGACCGTCGCACACAAGACGCTCAACTATTGCATCCGCGCGACCGACCCGTCGGGGAACCGCGGCGCGCTCACCTGTGGAAAGCTGACGGTGAGCTAGATGCGACTGCGCACGAGACCGAACGCGCTCCTGCTGATGCCCGCGGCCGCGCTCGTCGTCCACCAGGCGCGCTACTCGCTCGCCTACGGCGCGCGCGCGAACGCCGAGCTCACCGCGACGGGTCACTCGTACCTGCATTCGCTCGTGCCGTGGACGATCTTCGCACTCGGCGTCGGGGCGTCGATGTTCCTGCGCCGCGTCGCACGCGCGTCGCGCACGGGGCGCACCGGGGCGTTGACCGGGCTCTCGACCTTCGTGCTCTGGTCGCTGACGACGACTGCGCTGCTCGCGATCTACGCCGTGCAGGAGGTGCTGGAGGAGCTCAGCATCTCCGGGCATCCCGACGGCATGGCGGGCGTGTTCGGCCACGGCGGCTGGTGGGCGCTGCCCGCGGCGGCCGCCGTCGCGCTGGGCGTCGTCGCGCTGCTCCGGCTCGGCCGCGCCGTCCTGCGCCTCGCGTCGAGGCTCGGCGGACGCCCTCAACGCACACGCCGCGTCCGGGTTCGGCTCCCGAGCTCGGTCGCGCTCGTCGCGCCGGCGCCGCTCGCGCTGGCGCAGGCCGGGCGCGCGCCTCCTCCTCGACGCGCATGACGTCCTGCGGGCCCGCGGTCAACCGCGGCCCCGTGTCTTGCGAATCGAGGAGTGAATGAGAACGCGTTTCATCGTGCTGCTGTTGATCGGCGCCACGCTCGCGGTTCCCGCGAGCGCGTCGGCCCACGCCAAGTCGGCGACGGTCGCGCTCGACTACCGGCTCGAGATCGACCGCGCGACGCGGTCGCTCGCACCGGTGTCGGTGACCATCCTCGACGGCGACCGCGCGCTGCGCGTCGCCGCGAAGGACGCAACCGTCGTCGTGCGCGGCAACCTCCGCGAGCCGATGCTCCGCATCGGCCGGGGCGGAGCATGGGTCAATCGCGCGTCGATCACCGCCGTCGCCGAGGGGCTCACGAAGCTCGGACGCGGTTGGGAGCGTGTGTCCGGCGGACCGAGCTTCACGTGGCACGAGCACCGGCTGGCTCCGCCGCCGTTCGGCGCGCAGACCGGGCCGGTAGCGCGCTTCGAGATCCCGGTGACCGTCGACGGACGGCCTGCAACGATCGGCGGCACGTTCGTGCGCTACGGGCGACCAGCGGTCTGGCCGTGGCTCGCGGCGTGCGCCGTGTTCGCGGCTGCCGTCGCGGTCGCGGTGCGCAGGCACCGCCGGGTGACGACCGCGCTCGGCGCCGTCGCGGGGCTCGCGGCGCTCGGCTCGCTGATCGCGTTCTCCGCGGCCGACGCGCCCAACGGGCGCGTCGCGTGGCTGCAGATCGGGCTCGGGATCGGGCTCGCCGTCGTCGTCTGCATCGCGCTTCTGCGCGCAGGGCAGCCGCGGCGCGCGCAGCTCGCCGGCCTGCTCGGTGCGGTCGCAGCCGCGCTCAGCCTCGGATCGCTCGATGCGTTCCGGCACGGCGTCGTCGTGTCGCTGCTCTCTGCGACGGGAAGCCGGGCGCTGCTCGCGCTCGCACTCGTCGCAGGCTCGGCGGCGGCCGTGACGAGCGTCGCGGGGAGGGGGAGGCCGTGATCGTCCTCGGGCCGCCTCCACCGCCGGTCTACCCGTGGCCGATCGGCGCGGGGCCGCGCTACCAGCCGCCGGCGCTCAATACCGCGGTGCTCGACGGCAAGCCCGTCGGGCGCATGCGCTGTGCCAACGGGCGGCGGTTCGCGGTGCACATCGAGCTCTTCGCAAATCGCAAGGTGATCATCGTCCCGCCGGGCATCGGCGTGGCACGGAGCGGCTGCAGCTACCCGCTGCGGACGCAGGCGCCGACCGGCGTCGTCGACGTGCTCGCGACCGGTCGCTACACGCTCGGCGACCTGTTCACCGTGTGGGGCCGCGCGCTCCGCAGGACGCAATTGTTGTCGTTCCCCGGGCGAGTGTCGGTGTTCGTCGGCGGCAAGCCCGTCGCCGGCGACCCGCGGCGGATCGTCCTGACCCGGCACGCGCAGATCGTGCTGGAGATCGGTGGCTACGTCGCGCCGCACCCCTCGTACCTGTTCCCGAAAGGACGCGGATGAGACAGTCGCTCATCGCCGTCGCCGCTGCCGTTGTTGCAGTGCTGCTGCTCGCAGGCTGCGGCGGCGGCTCGTCCTCGACGAGCTTCCCCACCGTGGGAGCCGCGCGGACGTACGAGATCGTGAACTTCGAGCCGAGCGCGCCGGTCCCGGCCGCCAAGCCGACGAAGGTGTCGTTCGTGATCAGGCAGCCGAACGGCAAGCCGCTCACGTCGTTCAAGCGCGGCCCCGGGCCGCACACCGGCGTGCACCTGATCTACGTGCGGCGCGATCTCGGCGCGATCGTGCATCGTCACCCGCCGATCGCGGCGGACGGGACGATCACCGACACGGTCACGTTCCCCGAGCCGGGCCCGTACCGGCTCGTCGTCGACGCCTATCCGAACACGACGGGACCGCAGCGGAACTTCCAGCTGTTCCACACGGTCCAGGTCGCCGGCGACTACAAGCCGGCGACACTGCCGCCGACGCAGAAGTCGGTCGTCGTGGACGGCTACCGCTTCACGATGAAGAAGGTGCCGTCGCTGCACGCCATCCAGGCGGGGCTCATCGACTTCGACGTGACCGACCCGAACGGAAAGCCTGTGCGCTTCACGCCGTACTACGGCGCGCTCGCGCACGCGATCTTCTTCCGCAAGGGGACGCTCGACTACTTCCACACGCACGTCTGCTCAGCAGGAGCTGCGGGCTGCACGAGCACGCTCGGTGGCACACAGGTCACCGGCCGCTCGAACGCGCCCGGAAGGCTGAGCGTCGGCGTGCTCGTTCCCGTGGCCGGGACGTGGCGTCTGTTCCTGCAGACGCGCGTCGGCGACCACATCCTCACTGCGCCGTTCACCCTCGCGGTGCGGCCATGACATCAGGAGACATCGACCAACCATGAAGAGCAGGCTCATCATCTACGCACTCGCCGCCCTCGCGGCCCTTGTCGTCGTGGGCGGTGCTTCGGCGCACGCGCACGTCAGCCCGCCGGTCGTCGTTGCAAACGAAAGCCAGGTCTACACGCTCGCCGTGCCGACCGAGAAGGAGGACGCCGACACGACGCAGATCGAGCTGACCGTGCCGGAAGGGTTCAGCATCGACTCGTTCGTCGCGGCACCCGGCTGGAAGCGCGACGTGCAGGCGACCGGTGAGGGCGAGGACAAGGTCATCAACAAGGTCACGTGGTCGGGCGGCAAGGTGCCGACCGATGAGGCGACCGACTTCCAGTTCCTCGGCAGTGCCGCGGACGCGAAGACGTACACCTTCCAGGTGCGGCAGACGTACTCGGACGGATCCGTCGTCGACTGGTCCGGGCCCGAGTCGTCGGACGACCCGGCGCCGACGATCGAGGCGAAGTCCTCGCTCGGCGGCGGCGGTAGCTCGACGCTCGCATTGATCGCGCTGATCGTCGGCGCGGTCGGCGTCGTGCTCGGCGCGGTCGCGCTGTTCGCGGGAGGGAGGCGCGCGCTGGCGTGAGGCGCGCGGCGCTGATCGCGCTCGTCGCCGTCGCGGCACTCGCCGCGCCGGCGGCGGCGTGGGCGCACGCTGCGTTGCTGCGCACCGTGCCGCAGGCGAGCGGCACGGTGAACACACCGCCGAAGCAGCTGCTGCTCACCTACAGCGAGCCGGTCGAGCCGCGCTTCGCGATCGTGTCGGTGACGGACGCGGCCGGCCGTCAGCAGACGGCCGGCCCGCCGCACCGTTCGCCGACCGACCCGGACACGCTCGTCGTGCCGTTGAAGCGGACCGCGGAGGGCTGGTACCTCGTCTACTGGCGGGTGATCTCGGTCGACGGCCATCCCGTCCGGGGTGCGTACACGTTCGCCGTAGGCCCGAACGCGGGGCCG
Source organism: uncultured Thermoleophilia bacterium (assembly GCA_963847415.1). Lineage (GTDB taxonomy): Bacteria > Actinomycetota > Thermoleophilia > Gaiellales > Gaiellaceae > PALSA-600. Next base: position 17,381 of record CAWJZQ010000026.1, read on the forward strand.
GCGCCGGAGTTCGTGATCCCGTCGGTCTCCGAGACGGCGGCGACGCCGAAGCTCATCGTCTTCCGCTGGCTGACGTTCCTGTTCGTGATGGCGTCGATCGGCCTGCTCGCGCTGCGGCTCGCGATCGCCCGCCCCGTCGTGCGGCGCGTCGGCGGCACCGACCTGCGTCACGTGTCGATCGCGTTCCTCGTCGCCTCGGTGCTGGGGCTGATCGTCACACCCGTGTACGTCCTGCTCGCGACCTGCGGAGTTCGCGCTGCGCTCGTTCTTCTCGCTCGGCGCGCTGCTGCCGCTCGTGCACGCCTCCGCGTTCGGGCGGGGCTTCATCGACCTCGAGATCTGCTTCGCGCTCTTCGTCGCGGCGGGCGCGATCGCGATCGCTGTCGACCGCCCCGAGCGCGAGCACCGCTCCGTCGCGGAGCTGCTCGCATTCACCGGCGCGTGGCTCGCCGCCGCCGCGACCCTGCTCGTGCCCGGCGCGGCGGGCCATCCGGGGGTGACCTCCCCGCGCGGGCTCGCGCTCGCGCTCGACTGGGTGCATCTTGCGGCCGGCTCGATCTGGATCGGCGGGCTCGCAGGCCTGCTGGTGCTCTGGCGCAGCCTGCCGGTCGCACGCCGGGTCGCCGGACTCGTCGTCGCCGTGCCGCGCTTCTCGGCGGTGGCGCTCGTCGCGGTGATCGCGCTCGCCGCGTCGGGCACGTGGGCGTCGATCCTCCACCTGCCGACGGTGCAGACGCTCTGGGACACGAGCTACGGCAAGGCGATCCTCGTCAAGGTCGCGCTGCTCGCGGTCGCGGTGGCGCTCGCCGCCGTCAACCTCCTGCGCACGAAGCCCGCGCTGCACGCGGACGGGACACTCGCCAGCGGGGCGGCGACGCTGCTCCGCAAGCTCGTCGCGGGTGAGGTCGTGATCGTCGCCGGCGCAATCCTGGTCGCCGCGGTGCTGTCGTCGCTCGCGCCGCCCTCGAAGGCGCTCGCCGCGGTCGGCGGCGCGTCAGCGCACGTCGGGCCTGGGCCGGTCACGGAGTCCGTGGTGAAGAACGGCTACAAGCTCGACATCCGTGTCTCGCCGAACCGTGCCGCAGTCCCCAACAGCTTCTCGGTGCACGTCACGCGCAACAACCGGCCGGTGCGCGGCGCCGACGTCGTCATGCGCTTCACCATGCTCGACATGGAGATGGGCCAGCAGGAGTACCGCCTGACCGAGACGTCGCCCGGGACGTACACGCACGCCGCGCCGGCGCTCGTGATGGTCGGCCACTGGGGGCTCGGGCTCGACGTCGCGCCGCCCGGGCGCACGCCGGTCGACGTCCTCGTCGTGGACAAGGCGAACGGATGAGCCCGAACGTCCGCCTCCTGCTCTCGTTCGTCGCGCTCGGCTGCGGCGCGGCGGCGGTCGTGGTCGCGACCCTCCTCCTGAGGTCGGTACTTGGCTAGGGCAGCGCTCGTCACGTTGCTCGCGCTGCTCGTGCTCGCGCCGCTCGCGCGCGCGGACGGGGACCCGGCGAGCGACTACCTGCTCACGCAGCCGGCCTTCCTGCCGCCCGACGTCGTGATCCCGAAGAGCGATGCCGACGACCTCACCTCCACGCTCGCCGCGGCGAAGGAGAAGGGGTACGAAGTCCGCGTCGCAGTGATCGGCACGCGCTACGACATGGGCTCGGTCGGCGCGCTCTTCCGCAAGCCGAAGGAGTACGCGCGCTTCCTCGGGCAGGAGCTCCGCTTCGTCTACAAGGGCAAGCTGCTCGTCGTGATGCCGAACGGCTACGGCGTGTCGGAGAACGGCAAGCCGTGGCCCGCCGCGGCGAAGGTGGTCGCGCCGCTCCCGCCGACAGGGACGGGCGGCGCTGCGCTTGCGCAGGGTGCGACGTCTGCCGTGCGCAAGCTGGCGGCCGCCTCCGGCGTCCAGGTGCAGGCGGCGCCGTCGAGTGGATCGAGCTCGAGCAACGTCGCGACGATCGGCGGCGTGATCGCGATCGTCGTCGTGCTCGCCGTCATCGCGTCGTTCTTCGTGCGCCGCCGCGAGCCCGTCGGCTGAGCAGAGCGCGCGCACGGCGTCCTCGAGCGCGGGTGCACGGACTCGGCGACGTAGAGTAGGGACGTGGAGCACGAGTTCGTCGCGCTGGGGCACGCGGGCAGCGACGCCTACGTCGGTCTCGAGACGTTTCCGAACCCGGGTGTCGAGCTCGTCGAGATGGTGAGCGACGAGCTGACCGCCGTCTGCCCGATCACGAACCAGCCCGACTTCTACAACGCGCGCATCGAGTACCGGCCGCGCAACCTCTGCCTCGAGTCGAAGTCGCTGAAGATCTACCTCTCCCGCTTTCGCGACCAGGGGGCGTTCTGCGAGGCGCTCGCCGTGCAGATCCGGGACGAGGTGGCTGCGGCGCTCGAGCTGGAGCGCACGGACGTCCACGTCTCGCTGCGGCAGAAGCCGCGCGGCGGGATCACGATCACCGCGTCGGTCTGAGGGAACGGCGCGAGCTCGCCTCCCCTTATCGGGCGTCAGCGTTCGCCGGCATCGCGAACGGAAACGGATGGGCCGAGCGGCCCATTGATCCGTCGTGCCGTGGGTGGTAGATGATCCTTCAGCCCACGGTCACCTCTGCCACTCCCCTCATGCGCCGACTCATCACGAGCCTGGTCCTTGCTCTGGTCCTGCCTGCGTCGGCGCACGCCGCCGTGCGGGTCTCCGCCTTCTACTACCCGTGGTACGGGAACACGGCGCGCGACGGCCTCTTCGAGCACTGGGGGCAGCACGGGCACGCACCGCCGAACGACATCGCCTCGTCCTACTACCCGCTGCGTGGGCTGTACTCGTCGTCCGACTGGCTCGTCACGAGCGAGCAGATGCAGGACATGCGCGGGGCCGGGATCGACGAGGCCGCGGTGTCGTGGTGGGGACAGGGGTCGGCCGAGGACACCCGGCTCCCCGAGGTGATCGCCGCCGCACACGCGGCGGGGCTCGCCGTCGCCGTGCACATGGAGCCGTACGCCGGCCGCACCGTCGAGAGCACGGTCGCGGACGTGGCCTACCTGCGCTCGCTCGGCGTGCGCATGTTCTACGTCTACCGGCCGCTCGACCTGCCGGTCGCCGACTGGGCGGCGGCGAAGGCGGCGCTGCACCAGGGCGGCTCGACGCTCTTCGCGCAGACCGCGCTCGCCGGTGCCGCGGCGGCCGGCGGCTTCGACGGCCTCTACACCTACGACATCGTCGTCTACGGCGGGATGAAGTTCGCACGGCTGTGCGCGCAGGCGCACGCGATGAAGCTGCAGTGCGCGCCGTCCGTCGGGCCGGGCTACAACGCGCGCCGCGGCAGCGGCGATCCGGTGCTGAAGCCACGCCGCAACGGAGCGACCTACGACTCGATGTGGCGGTTGGCGATCGCGGCGAAGGCCGATCGCGTGACGATCACGTCGTACAACGAATGGCACGAGGGGACGCAGATCGAGCCGGCCTCGCCGAACCGACACCGGCGCGGCGGCTATCGCTACCTGACCTACGACGGCGCGTGGGGGCTGCACGGCGTCGCGGCCGAGCGCGCGTACCTGACGAGAACGCGCTACTGGTCGGACGTCTTCCGCAGCACGTCGCCGCTGCAGCTGAAGACGAGAGCCTCGTAGAGCGCGCTCTCGTCGACGCCGCGCAGCTGCGGGTGGTCGAGGTCGACGACAGCGTCGGGCCAGCGCTCGATCCCGAGCGACGCAGCGCCCTCGTCGGAGCCGAAACCGAGCAGGGCGTCCAGTGAGATGACGCCGCGCTTGCCGGTCTGCCGGCGCGCGATCCCCTCGAGCTCGCGCAGCTCCTCCAACGGGTCGATGCGCACGTTCGAGTCCGACCCGATGCACATCCCGATCTCGCGGTGGCAGACGCGCGCCACCGGCAGGAAGCCGTCGCCGAGGTTCGCCTCGGTCGTCGGGCAGACGCAGATTCGTGCGCCGGCTGTCGCGCAGCAGGTCGAGCTCGCCGCCGTCGGCGTGCGTGGCGTGCACGACCGTCGTGCGGGGGCCGAGGCACTCCTCGCGGGCGAGCAGCTCGATCGGGCGGACGCCGTGCTCGGCCAGGCACTCGTCGATCTCGCGCGGCTGCTCGTCGGCGTGGACGTGCAGCGGCAGCTCGTGCTCGTGCGCGTAGCGGCCGAGCTCGCGCAGCGCCTCGGCCGGGCAGGCGCGCACGGAGTGGGGGGCGACCCCGACCCTGATCCCCTCGCCGCGCAGCCGCCTCGAGCTGGGCGAGGTAGTCGGCAACCGACTCCTGCCGGAAGCGGGGGATGCCGCCCCGGAGGTAGCAGGCGTAGAGGAGCGTCGAGCTCGACGCCGGCCTCGGCGGCGGCCTCGGCCGCCGCGAGCGCCTCGTCGAAGCCGAGGTAGTGGAACTCGCCGACCGCCGTGTAGCCGTTGGCACGAAGCTCCCGGTAGACCTCGGCGTACTCCCGGCGGACGTCCGCCACGGTCAGCGAGGCGGCCAGCGCGAGCATCTCCGTCGCGCCAGGCCCAGAAGTCGCCGCCGCGGTCGCGGCCCCGCAACGCGCGCTGGAACGCATGACAGTGGGCGTCCACGAACCCTGGGAGCGTCGGCACGGGCATATCCTGTCAGCGTGATCCGCAGTCGCCTGCCGAACGCGCTGACGATCTTCCGGCATCGTCCTGATCCCCGTCTTCATCTGGCTGATCGCGACGTCCGACGGCGGGAGGTCGTGGCCCGCCGCGATCGTCTTCGGGATCGCCGGCGTCACCGACCAGATCGACGGCTACCTCGCGCGGCGCTGGCACGTCGAGTCGTCGTTCGGCAAGATCGCCGACCCGCTCGCCGACCGGCTGATGATCGACGCGGCGGTGATCATGCTGCTCCACGCCGGCCGGCTGCCGTGGCTCGCGCTGCTGATCCCGGCGCGCGACGTCGTGGCGCTCGTCGGCACGCCGCTCGCTGATCGGCCGCGGCTACGAGTTTCAGGTGAACATGGTCGGCAAGGCTGCGACCTGGCTGCTCTACGCTTCGCTGGGCTTCGTGATGGTGACGCACCAGGGGACACAGTGGCCGCTCTGGATCTTCTGGACCGGCCTCGTGCTCGCGCTCTGGTCGCGCTGGGTGAGTACGCGCTGAAGGCGCGCCGTGAGGTGCTCGCATGAAAGCCGTCGTGATGGCCGGCGGCGAGGGCACGCGTTTGCGGCCGCTGACGTCGAACCAGCCGAAGCCGATGGTGCCGATCGTCGGCAAGCCGTGCATGGAGCACATCCTCGAGTTGCTGCGCGACCACGGCTTCGTCGACGTCGTCGTCACGGTCGCGTTCCTGCCGCAGGCGATCCGCTCGTACTTCGGCGACGGCGAGAGCCTCGGCATCAACATCGAGTACTCCGTCGAGGAGAGCCCGCTCGGCACCGCCGGCTCGGTCCGGCTCGCGAGCCAGCGGCTCGACGACACCTTCCTCGTCATCTCCGGCGACGCGCTCTGCGACATCGACCTCGGCGCGATCGTCGCGGCGCACCGCGAGAAGGGCGCCGCCGTCACGATCGGGCTGAAGTCGGTCGAGAACCCGCTCGAGTTCGGGATCGTCGTCACCGACGAGGACGGCCGCGTCGAGCGCTTCCTCGAGAAGCCGTCGTGGGGGCAGGTGTTCTCCGACACGATCAACACCGGCATCTACGTGCTCGAGCCGGAGGTGCTGCGGCACATCCCGACCGACCGGCCGTACGACTTCTCGAAGGAGCTGTTCCCGCTGCTGCTCGAGATGGGCCGCCCGATCTACGGCTACGTCTGCGACGGCTACTGGCAGGACATCGGCAACCTCGACCAGTACCGCCAGGCGAACTTCGACGCGCTCGACGAGAAGGTGCGCCTGAACGTCCCCGGGCTGAAGATCCGCGGCGACGTGTGGATCGGCGAGGGCGTCGAGATCGACGACGTCGAAGGGGTGGAAGGGCCGGCGTTCATCGGCAACTACTGCGACGCATCTCGCCCGAGTCGTCGGTCGGCCCGTACACGCGTGCTCGGCGCCGGCGACGACGCTGCGCGAGCGCGCGCCGCGTCTCGCGCTCGGTCATCGACGCGTCCTGCTACATCGGCCGCAGCGCGGTCGATCGAGGGCGCGATCCTCGGCCGCAACTGCGACGTGCGCCCGCACGCGCGCGTCCACGAGGGCGTCGCGATCGGCGACCAGGTGACGCTCGGCGACCAGTCCGTCGATCTTCCCCGGCGTGCGGATCTACCCGTACAAGGAGGTCGAGTACGGCGCGCAGATCCACGAGAGCCTGATCTGGGAGTCGCGCGGCACGACGCGCGTCTTCTCGCAGGACGGCGTCGTCGGGCTCGTCAACGTCGACCTCACGCCCGAGGTCGCGCTGCGCTTCGGCGCCGCGCTCGGCACGTCGCTGAAGCGCGGCGCGCGCGTGGTCGCGAGCCGCGAGAGCGCGCCCGCATACCGGATGATCAAGCGCGCGCTCATCTCCGGGCTCAACTCGACCGGCGTGCACGGTCGCCGACCTGCGCACGCTGCCGGCGCCGGTCGGCAAGCACCTGCTGAAGACGCAGGGCTACGACGCCGCGTTCCACGTCGGCGCTTCGACCACCGATCCGGAGGCCGTGCAGATCCGGCTCTTCGAGCGGCCCGGCGATCGCGCTCTCCGTCGGCGATGCAGAAGGAGGTCGAGAAGCACTTCACGCGTCAGGAGCTGCGCCGCGTGCCGTTCGGCGACGGTCGGCTCGATCACAGTATCCGGCGCGGGCGCGCGAGAGCTACGCGAACGACCTGCTCGCCGACCTCGACGTCGAGCGCGATCCGCTCGAGCGGCTTCCGCATCGTCGTCGACTACGGCTACTCGGCGGGCAGCTTCGTGCTGCCGCTCGTGCTCGGGCCGCTCGGGCGTCGAGGCGATCACCGCGCACGCGTTCGAGTCGGACGCGAGCACGACGCCGGCGCGGCTCGGCGAGACGATCGACCAGGCGCAGCCGGCTGGTGCGCCGCCGTCGAGGCCGACGCTCGGCGCGGTCTTCGACCGCTCGGCCGAGCGCCTCTTCCTGATCGACGAGCGCGGCCGCGAGATCCGACCCGACCAGGCGCTGCTCCTCTTCCTGCACCTGATCAGGATGAACGGCGAGCGGCGGGAAGGTCGCCGTGCCGATCACCGCGACGAGCCAGGTCGAGGAGGTGGTCGGCGACCTGCTCGAGGTCGTGCGGACGCCGGCGTCGCTCGCCGGGCTGACCGAGGCGGCCGCCGCGGACGGCGTCATCTTCGCCGGCGCGCCCGGGGGCGGCTACGTCTTCCCGGGCTTCCTGCCCGCCTACGACGCGATCGCCTCGCTCTGCAAGCTGCTCGAGCTGCTCGCGCCGGTCGACCAGCCGCTCTCGGGGCTCGTCGTCGCGAGCTGCCGCGGCCGACGCTCGATCCACCGGCAGGTGCAGTGCCCGTGGGCGCTGAAGGGGGCGGTGATGCGGATCCTGAACGAGCGCTACGCCGACGGGAACGTCGACATGACGGACGGGATCAAGATCTTCGACGACCGCGGCTGGGTGCAGGTGCTGCCGGACGCCGACGAGCCGCGTCATCCACCTCTACGCCGAGGGCGACACCGACCGAGTCCTCGGAGGAGCTCGAGAGCGAGCTGCGCACGCTCGTCACGGACCTGATCGAGCGGGAGGAGATCGGCGCGCCCGGTGAACTGAGCGAGAACCCTTAAGTTGAGGTTGACGGTTTCGCCGGTCCTCTGCTGGAATTCCTGACCTCAGACTCGACGACGAAAGGCGGCAGCGTGGAACCGCTCCCCGATCTCGGCTCGCTCTCGGACGAGCGAGCTGAAGACTCTGATCGACGAGCTCGAGCAGCAGGAGCACGAGGTCAGCTACCAGCGCCGCCTGCTCCACGGCAAGATCGACATCCTGCGCGCCGAGCTCGTCGCGCGGCTGCAGAAGTCCGGCGGCAAGAGCGTGCTCGACCAGGTCGACGTCGACCGGCTGACCGAGATCCTGACCGGGAAGGCGGCGCCGCCCGCCATGACGGCGGTCGTCTACTGCCAGCGAGTGCGGCTTCCAGAACCCGGAGTCCGCGAACTACTGCTCGCGGTGCGGCGCGCTGCTCGCGAACGGGCGAGCCGTCGGTCGAGACGACGCAGACGTTCGCGCCGGAGGACGTCGGGGAGCTCGCGGAGCACGACGACTTCGGGCTCGAAGGCCCGGCGCTCGTCGTGCGCGCGGGCGGCGGCAGGGCGGGGGAGAGCTTCCGCCCGACGGGCGCGCGCACGCGCATCGGGCGCTCGCCGGACTGCGAGATCTTCCTCGACGACGTCACCGTCTCCCGAAACCACGCCGTGCTGGTCGAGCAGGGACGGCGAGTTCGTCGTCGAGGACCAGGGCTCGCTGAACGGCACCTTCGTCAACCGCAAGCGCATCGACAGCGCGCCGCTCACACGAGGGCGACGAGCTGCAGATCGGCAAGTACCGCCTCACGTTCATCGCATGACGACCGACGGCGTCGTCCCAGCAGCGCGAGCGGCTGCTCCGGATCGGCGAGGTCGTGCGCCGGCTGACGCGACGAGTTCCCGGACATCTCGATCTCGAAGATCCGCTACCTCGAGGACGAGGGTCTGCTCACGCCGCGGCGCACGCAGGGCGGCTACCGGCTCTTCAGCGAGGCCGACCTCGAGCGGCTGCAGACGATCCTGCGGCTGCAGCGCGACGAGTTCCTGCCGCTGCGCGTGATCCGCGACGAGCTCGACGCGCCCGGCGCAGAAGGAGCGCAAGCGGCGCCGGCCGACGGCGCTCGGCGCGGATGAGGAGACGATCACCCTCGACGAGCTCTGCGAGCGCGCCGGCATGACGCCGGAGCTCGCGCAGCGAGCTGGAGGAGTTCGGTCTGCTCGCGCCGCACGGCAACGGCGCGCGCGAAGCGTTACGCCGAGTCGGAGGTCGACGTCGCCGCCACCTGCGCGCAGCTGATGCGCTACGGCGTGGACGCGCGCAACCTGCGCACGATCCGCACCGCGACCGGCCGGCAGGCGGGCCTGTTCGAGCAGCTCTTCGCGCCGCCGCTGCGCGGCCGCAACGCGGAGCGCCGCGCAGCAGGCGCTGCGCGACATGCAGCAGCTCGCCGAGCTCGCAGGGGAGTTAAGCTCGCTGCTCTTCTGGCGCGACCTGCGAGAGTTGTCGTCGTGAAAGGCACCGCGCAGTGAGCGACCTGCGCGCCAAGGTCCGGGAGGTCCAGGACTTCCCGACGCCCGGCGTGGGATTCAAGGACATCACGCCGCTGCTTGCCGACCCGGCGGCGCTCCGGGAGACCGTCGGGGAGCTCGCCGCGTGGGTCGCGCGAAGAACCGGACATCGTGCTCGGCGCCGAGGCACGCGGCTTCTTGCTCGGCCCGGCGATCGCGGTCGAGGCGGGCGTCGGTTTCGTGCCTGCGCGCCGGCCCGGCAAGCTGCCGCCGGAGACGGTCAGCGTCGAGCTACGTGCTCGAGTACGGCGAGAACTCGCTCGAGCTGCATCCCGACCTGATCCCGCAGGGGTCGAGGGTCGTGATCCACGACGACGTGCTCGCGACGGGCGGCACGGTCGAGGCGATCAAGGGGCTCGTGGAGCAGCTCGGCGGCGAGGTCGTCGGCGCCGTGCTTCATCATCGAGCTGACGTTCCTCGGCGGGCGCAAGCGCCTCGACGGGATGGACGTGCACGCGCTGATCACGTACTAAGCGCGGTCCATTCGGACTCCTCAAAAGTGCTGAATGCCTCGTGTGGGGGATCCCAGCGTCCGATAAATGCGGTAAAGAGAGGAGAAGATGTACGACACGCTCACGACGTCCTACACGTTCAACTGCCCGATTCACGGTGAGACGCACGTACGTCTGTCGCGCTTCCGCCGGCTCGAGCAGCTGCCGGGCGCGCAGCACCCGGCGGTCTTCCGCGTCGAGTTCGCCTGCGGGTGCGGGGACGGACCATCCGGGGCTCGTCACGCACGACGACCTCGACTGGGCGCCGCTCGGGCTCGCAGGACGGGACGGCGTACGTCAACCTGATGACCTCGCGGGTCGAGTCGCTCGCCGACGAGCTCGGGGAGCTGGCGGCGGCGCGGATCAAGGCGGGGGAGTGGCCGTGGAGCTTCTTCTGCTGGCCGGAGGAGCGCCCGCGGCCGGTGTTCCCGTCGGCGTTCCGCCTGCTCGCGCCCGCCGTGAGCGGCGACCGGGTCGGGCTCGCGGTGCGCTGCCCGTCGTGCGGCAAGGTGTCGGTGAACCTCGTCTCGCGTGCGCACGTCGACGTGCCGTTCGTCAACGACCGCGAGGTGGGGGTGGTGCAGCACGTGTTCGAGGACGACGCCCCGGCGACGGTGGCGGAGTTCCACGCCGAGCTGTGGTCGGGCTCTTTCGACGCCCGCCGGCTCGGGCTCGAGTAACCCGGTTCACCTGCGCCAAGCCAAGGCCTCACGGCCGGCGCGGCTCCTCGTCGCCGTAGACGCGGACCAACAGGAAGATCAGGAAGCCGCAGACGGCGCCGGCGATGAACGTGACGCCGCTCGAGAAGCCGACCGCGCGGCCGCCGATCCAGATGAAGAGGCCGAAGAAGAGGGCCCAGAGGAATGCGGTGACGCCGGGCGCGATCGAGGGCGAACGGAGGTGCATCGCGGGCAATCCTAACGACGTCGGTCCAAAAAAAATTCACCGAGCCGGTTGCGCTTTCGTCCACCTCTCCCGGGAACCTTCGGCTTCCGCCTACCGCCCTCGGGAGCTGCTTCGACCTACTCGCGCTCCGTGCTCGGTGCAAGAGGAAACCTACTGGCCCGGACAGGCCCTGCGCAAGCACGTCCGCAACGAAATCGACGCATTTTGCGCACAGA
>CAWJZQ010000027.1:0-36146 GCA_963847415.1 uncultured Thermoleophilia bacterium
ACACGACGATGCCGAACGGCCAACCGCGGAGACAGCTCGACGCGACACGCGCGGAGCAGCTCTTCGGCTTCCGTGCGCGCACGACGCTGCGCGAGGGGCTCGAACAGACGATCGCCTGGTATCGAGACGTCTCGCGTCAGCATGCGCGTGCGTAGCGCCGCCGTTCGCGCGGCCGCCTGGTTGAGGAGCGCACCGCCGGTGGCTCTGCTCGCCGCGCTCGTGCTCGTGCAGCTCGCGGTCGTCGCCTGGCTGGCGCTCGACACGCCGCGCAACGGCTGGCTCTGGTACAGCGGCGGCGACGCAACCGAGTACTGGGCGTCGCAGTGGGCGGTCGCGCACGGCATGATCCCGCCCGCGTTCCTCGGCTGGGGACTGCCGATCTTCTACGCGTGGATCCCACTCGTCACCGGGGCGACGCTCCTGCAGGGACTTCCGGTCGTGGTGCTGCTGCACACACTCGTGCTCGGCCCGCTGGTCCTCGTCGTCGTCTGGGCGCTCGCCGACGAGCTCTACGGTCGCGTCTACGCGTGGTGCGTCGCCGCGCTCTGGTCGGTCGCGCCGTTGCTCGCCGTCTGGTCACTGTCGCCGCGGTTCACGCCCCGCTTCGAGGAGAGCGTGCTCGCGCCACACTGGGCCGGCCTCACCGACATGGCCGACTTCCCGTCGCTCGCCGCGGTCCTCGTGACGGCCTGGCTGACGGTTCGTGCGGCGCGCAATGGTCGGCTCGGCACCGCGATCGGCGCCGGGATCGCAGGCGGCGTGATGATCGGGATCAAGCCGTCGAACGGGTACTTCGTGCTCGCCGTCGCGGCGCTGTTGATCGCGTGGAAGCGGCGCTACGTCGCGCTCGGCTGGGCGGTCGGTGTCGCACCCGCGGTGCTGACGCTCTTGATCTGGAAGGCGCGCGGCCTCGGGCACATCCCGGTTCTCAGCGGTTATGCGCCGCAGCACCTGGCCGTGGCAGCCGCCGCCCCGCTCGCGGCATCCGTGACCCGCTACGTCCCGTTCGACTGGCACCACCTCTCAGTCGAGTGGCGGCAACTGCGGGAGGTCTTCTGGGACATGCGCTTCCTCCAGTTCCTGCTGATCGCGTCGGCGCTGGGGGCGTTGCGCCGCAGCCCGCGCGTCGGGGTCTTCCTGATCACGTGGTTCGTTGCCTACTGCGTGCTCAAGGGGATGTCCGACCAGGCGGACGTCACGACGACGAGCTACTTCAGGCTCACGCTCCCGGGGCTCGCCGCGCTCGTCTTCCTGCTGCCGGCGATCGCCTTCCTGTGGCCGGGCACGCGGAGGCAGCGCGAGGTCGACGCCCCGGAGACGACCGCGGTCGGTTGGCGCACGCCGGTCGCCGCCCTGGCGGCACTCGCCGCGCTCGTCCCGCTCGTCGTGGTGCTCGTAGAGTCGCCTGCGCCGTCGCAGCCGCTGCGCCTTGCGCGTTACCTGCCGGCGGGAACCGAAGCGCCGATATCAGCGAAACTGCGTCCACAGATCGCGCGCGACGGCAAGACCGTCCGGCTGACCTGGCCCGACGTCGAATCGCCCGGTGGCTCGCGGGTGTTCTACGGCGTCATCCGCACGCGCGAAGGCGACGGCTGCACGATGCCGGTCGAGGGCGCGCGCGAGTGCTTCCTGAACGGGCCTATCACGATGTTCACGTTCGGGCCGTCCGCCTCCGATCGCCCGGGTCGCGGGCGTTTCACCTACCGCGTGGTCGCAGTCGCCGACAATCGAACGAACACGCAGTCGCTCGACATGATGCTCGTCGGCCCTGCCGTCAGCGTTCGCGTCTGACGGCCGCGTCGAGGCGGCGCCGGATCGTCATCGAGCACGAGGCGTCGGGATGGAAGCTCTGGTCCGCGAACGCGTTCTGCGCGCACGGCACCGTGCTTACATCACTGAGGTCGAGCCAGGCGAACCCGCGTGCGTGGAACATCTGCGGCATCAGCGCATTGAAGGCACGCCAGCGTGGCGCGAGCTCCGGCTGCGAGCGGAAGAGCGCGACGTAGCGGCTCGGGTTCGGCAGCGTGAACCCGACGACCCGCCAGCCGCGCTGCTTCGCGAGGTCGAGCGCCTCGGCGAGCTCGTGGAGCCGCGGCGCGGAGAGCGAGCTGAAGCCGTCGTAGAAGCCGAGGTCGAGCTTCGCGAGATCGGTCGTGAACGGGCCGGCGCTCGGGTGGTAGAGCCGCGGTGCGAGCTCGTAGCCGTAGAGACGCGAGCCGTCGTTGCGCCACGCGATGCTGACGTCGGTGCGGCCGATCACACAATGGCCGGCGATCGCCACCCGCCGCCAGCGCTCGCCGAGCTCCCAGGGGGCGTCGCGGACCTGCCGCAACGACGCGTGCAGCGTGTTGGCGCTCACGAGATAGCGCACCTTGTCGTACCAATTGTTGCGCGGCGGCCCTTTGAAGTCCGGGTTGAACCAGAACGCCTCTACGCCGAGGTACACGGTTTCCCGCGGCGAGGTCGGCGAGATCGCGCGCAGCACGCGCAGGAGCTCCGCCGGCGTGACGTTCGGGATCCCCATGTTCGTGAACGACCGCTCGCCGGGCCACGCGGCGATCTTGAGCGTGCGGCTCGAGCCGATCACGAACGTGCGCGTCGGGCGGCGCTCGAAGAGCGTGAGCTTGTATGCGCCGTAGTTCGTACCCACGAGCTCCTGCGATAGCAAGCAGCCGGAGCGGCGCGCGGCGTCGACCGCGCCCGTCTTCGTGAACGAGCCAAACGGGTCGATCCACCAATCGAGTGCAGCCGCACCTCCGAGAAGGAGCGCGGCGACGGCGGCGAAGACGGCGAGCAGCTTCATCAGAAGCGGAAGTAGACGAAGGCGTGGCTGGAGTAGATCGACGCGACGCCGATCGGCGAAGACCGCCGCGACGCTCGCGGTGCGCAGCGACGCCGAACGCGTCGAAGCGCCACGTGCACTCCTCCGTCGTCGACCAGCCCCAGGCGCACGCGAGCGCGACGAGCAGCGCGAGCCGTCCGGGGAACTCGCCGAGCCCGTTCAGACCGGCAGCGCGGCGTATCGTGTGCGCGATCGCCGCGGCCGAGTGCAGGCGGAAGAAGACCCAGCCGAACATCGACGAGCAGCGAACGTGAGAGCACCGCGACCGCGCGCGGCAGGCGGACCACGCGCAGGCGCGCCAGGTGGTGCGTCCGACGAGCAGCACGCCGTGGTAGAGGCCCCAGATCACGAAGTTGAGCGACGCGCCGTGCCAGAGCCCGCCGAGACCCATCGTCGTCATCAGGTTCGCGTCACGACGCGGCTCACCGCGCCGGTTGCCGCCGAGCGGGATGTAGAGGTAGTCGCGGAGCCACGTCGACAGCGTCACGTGCCAGCGCCGCCAGAACTCGATCGGGCTCGCGGCGCGTACGGGCGGTCGAAGTTCCACGGCAACTCGATCCCGAAGCATGCGGGCGAGGCCGAGCGCCATGTCCGAGTACGCGCTGAAGTCGAAGTAGATCTGGAAGCCGAAGCCGAGGATCGCCGCCCACGCCCGTGAAGAAGCCGAGCTGCGACGGGATCGGCAAGGTAGCGGTCGACTTTGCGAGCGAACGTGTCGGCGATCACCGTCTTCTTCGCGAGCCCGACGGAGAAGAGCAGCAACCCGTACCGCACGCGGTCCGCGTCGAAGGGCTGCAGTCGCAGGAGCTGCGGCTGCAGCTGGCGGTAGCGCACGATCGGCCCGGCAATCAGATGCGGGAAGAACGCGATGAAGTACGCGTAGCGCAGCATGCTCGTCTCGCGCTCCTGCTGACCGCGGTACACGTCGACGACGTACGAGATGCCCTCGAAGGTGTAGAAGCTGATTCCGATCGGCAGTGCGATCCCGTTCAGGAAGTCGTGAACGGACGGGAAGCCGCGGTCGAGGATCACGCTCAGCGCGCTCACGGAGTTGCCGCCGAGGAACGCCGCGTACTTGAACGCACCGAGCAGCAGCAGGAGGAGCGCGACCGTGGCCCCGACGACGAGCTTGCTCCGCCGTGCCGCGAGCGACGCGACCGCCGGCAAACGAGATCGCCGTCGAGCCGGCCATCAGCAGCGGGTACCACCACGCTGCGTACGCGTAGAACACGTAGCTCGCGACGACGATCCAGAGCAGCCGGGCTCGAAGCTCGGGCACGAGGTAGTACACCGTCACGACGGCCGGCAGGAAGACGAAAACGAACGCGAAGCTGTTGAAGAGCACGGCGGCGCCGAGCCGCCGTCAGCGGTCGGAGCGCTCGTCGAGCTTCGTCTCGAGCAGCGCGAGCCGCTGCGCGAGCACGACGTTCTGGTCGGAGAGCCGCGAGATCACCGTCGAGTAGTGCAGCAGCACGAGGATCACGAAGAGCAGCCCGACCGCGAAGAGCACCGCCGGCGGGTAGCTGCGCACACCCGAGCCAGCCGGCGATCGTGTTCAGGCCGCCGCGCCAGGCCGAGAGGACGACCAGCACGATCCCGGTCGAGAGCCAGAGCAGCGCGTAGCGCTCGCGCAGCCGGCGGCTGCGGATCAGCTCGAAGACGACGAGCAGCGAGGATGAGCGACGCGATCGTCGCCGGCGATCGAGACTTGAGCGGCGTCAGCGGCGATCACGCGTCCTCCAGCGGGCACGACGTCGCGCCGGAAGAGGCCGACGAAGAGCGCGAGCAGCACCTTCGACCATGTAGTAGATCGACGCGCAGCGCGCTGATCGAGGAGCGCCCGTGCTCGCGCTCGCGCATCGTACCGGCACCTCGCGCAGGCGGAGCCGGTGCTTGACGCCATCACCATCGCCCTCGACCTCCGGGTAGTCGTGCGGGTAGTCGGCGGCGAAGAGCGCGATCGCCGCCGGTTCAGCGCCTGGAAGCCCGAGGTCGTGTCGGTGACCCGCTGGCGCGCGATCGCCGAGACGACCCAGGCGAGGATGCGGATCCCGATCCGGCGCGCCGCCGAGGAGCGGTAGCCGCCGTCGCCGAGCGAAGCGCGAGCCGACGGCGATGTCGGCCTCGCCGGCGAGCACCGGCGCGAGCACGCTTCGGCAGCTGCGCCGGGTCGTGCTGGCCGTCGCCGTCGAGCCGGACCGCGAGGTCGTAGCCGTTCTCGAAGGCGTAGCGGAAGCCGGTCTGCACCGCGCCGCCGATGCCGAGGTTGAACGGCAGCCGGAGGACGTGGGCGCCGTGCGCGCGCGGCGACCTCGGCCGTGCGGTCGGTCGAGCCGTCGGCGACGACGACGACGTCGAGGCCCGGGTCGAAGGCGCGCAGCTCGTCGATGACGCCGCGCGATCGATCCGCTCCTCGTTGAGCGCGGGGACGATCGCGATCCGCTTCACGGCGATCGGCACGTCAGCCGAGCCGTCGCGGCGAGCTCAGTCGCACCGCCTCCCGCAGGCCGAGCAGCTCGAGCAGCCGCCGCGCGCGGTGCGCGGTAGGTGTGCTCGTCGAGCACGCGCTCGCGCGCGCGGCGGCCGAGCTCCTCCGCCTGCGCCGGGTCGTC
Source organism: uncultured Thermoleophilia bacterium (assembly GCA_963847415.1). GTDB lineage: Bacteria > Actinomycetota > Thermoleophilia > Gaiellales > Gaiellaceae > PALSA-600. Next base: position 5,455 of record CAWJZQ010000027.1, read on the forward strand.
GAGCAGCTCGCGGTACGCGCGCGCCGCCTCGCTCGGCGTCGTCGACGACGAGCAGCTCGCGGCCCGGCTCGAACCAGCGCTCGATCCCGTCGTACGGGTTCGAGACGATCGCCGCGCCCGCCGCGGCGAGCTCGAACGGGCGGCACGACGACGAGCGTAGACGGACGCGTGCGAGCGGCGCGTGATGCTGAGGTTGATGCGCGCCGCCGAGATCGCGCGCGGGAAGACGTTGAACGGGACGTCGCCGATCAGGCGCGCGCGTCCCGATGTCGCCCCGGAAGTCGCGCCCGCCGAGCGCGAAGTCGACCTCCGGCAGCGCGCGCGACGGCTCGCCGACGAGCGCCTGCATCCACTCGCGCCGGAACTTGTCGCCGTAGCCGTAGAAGAAGACGTCGCTCGCTTCTCGACCGGCTGCGGCGCGAAGAAGTCGGGGTCGGCGCCCCAGAAGACGGCCTCGGCCCGGCGCGCGCCGAGCTCGAGCAGCCGCTCGAGCCCGCCCTCGGAGTTCGAGACGACGAGGTCGTACTCCGCCCGGGTCGGCGCCGTGGTAGTAGTTGAAGCCGGTGTCCATGCCGCCGAACTCGGGCAGGCTCATCGGCACGTCGCCGTCGTAGAAGACGACCGGCACGCCGAAGCGCTCGCGCAGCGCGCCGGGATGCCGCGCAGGTGCGCCATCGGCACGGTGAAGACGAGGACCGCGTCGGGCCGCTCGCGCTCGACGAGGCGGCTCGAGGTGCCGCTGCCAGCGCGGCGTCACCCAGCGCCAGATCGCCTCGCGCGTCAGCCGGTCGGCGAGCGCGTCGTCCGGGCTGTCCTCGGCGCGGCGCAGGTAGCGGTCGCCCTTCAGCCGCGCGGCGAGCGTCCGCGCCGCGCGCGAACGACTCGCCCTCGACGGTAGCGCGGGTTCGGCGCGGTCCGCCACCACGGCGACTCGACCGGCCGGCCGCGGTACGGCGTGACGACGAGGTCGACGCCCTCCTCGTGGAGGCCCTTCCAGAGCTGCCACCACGCGGGCGTGCAGCCGTAGCGGAAGTCGAGGTCGACGGCGGAGGCGACGGCGAGGATCTTCGGCGCGCGCATCGATCCAGTGTCGCAGGAGCCGTTACGGCGCGGTTAGGCCCGACTGTGAGCCGCGTTCGTGAACAGCGACACGCCGGTCGCGCAGCGGGCCCGGCGGTCAGTACGCGCCCCGCGCTGCGAGACGACCGCCGGCAGCGTCTTCGACGAGGATCGTGATGTCGAGCCAGATCGACCAGTTCTCGAGGTAGTAGAAGTCGAGCCGCACGAGGTCGTCGAACGTGAGGTCGCAGCGGCCGGCGATCTGCCAGAGGCCGGTCATGCCCGGGAGCACGTTGTAGCGCCGGCGGTGCCACGTGCTCGAGCCGGTCGTAGTCGCGGAGCGGCAGCGGCCGCGGGCCGACGAGCGACATCTCGCCGCGGAGGACGTTGATCACGTTCGGGATCTCGTCGATCGAGAAGCGGCGCAGGACGCGGCCGACGCGGCGTGACGCGCGGGTCGTCGCGGATCTTGAACAGCGCGCCGCTCGCCTCGTTCGCCGCCTCGAGCGCCGCCTGCCGCTGCGCGGCGCCCTGCGACCATCGTGCGGAACTTGAGCATCCGGAACGTGCCGCTCGCCGAGCCCGACGCGCCGGTCCGCGTAGAAGACGGGCCCGCGCGAGGTCGAGCTTGATCGCGAGCGCGATCAGCGAGCCAGAGCGGCAGCGCCGACGACGACGATCAGCGCGCCGACGACGACGTCGAACGCGCGCTTGACCGCCCAGTCGGTGCCGGCGAAGATCGGCGGCCGCAGCTCGAAGAGCGGCACGCCCTGGCCCGGCACGTACTCGCCGCGCTCGATCAGGAGCTCGGTCGTCCGCGGCGCGACGCGCACCTTCACGCCGCGGCGGTGCGCCTCCTCGACGATCTCGAGCAGCGCCGCCTCGGCGAGGCCGGCGTCGGCGACGATCAGCTCGTCGAGCGGTCGGCGCGTCGAGCGCGGCGAGCGACGCGCGGGCCCGGATCGCACCTCGCCGGCGAACTCGTAGTCGATCCCGCCGCGGCTCGAGCCGAGCGACGCGCGCAGATGGTCGCGCCGCCTCGCCGGTCGCCGACGAGCACGCGCGGCGGCGCACGCCGACCGAGCGCAGCACCGCGCCGGTCAGCGACTCGTAGCTCCAGCGGAACAGGCTGATCAGCGCCGCGACGAAGAGCGCGCCGACGACGTAGAGGCCGAAGGTCGTGAAGTGCTGGCCGGTGCCGACCGCGAACGCGAGCGTGAGCGCGGCGACGAGCAGCACCGACGGGACGACCCGGCCCGCGCCCTCGCGCAGCTCGCGCGGCCCGTAGAGGCCGGTTCCGCCAGAAGACGAGCAGCAGCAGCAGCGATCAGGAACGGCAGCCAGTCGGTCTCGTGCGTCCAGAGCAGGTTCCAGAGGATCGGCTTCGGGTCGCGGACGAGCGAGCGGAGCGCGAGCGCGAGGTAGAGGCCGATCACGAGGCCGGCGACGTCGATCGTCAGCAGCATGAGGATGCTGAGCAGGCGCCTGACCATCGTCTTGAACGGCGACGAGGACAGGTAGTACGGGCGTGCTGCGCGGGCGTCCTCCACCGGCAGGGACGACTCGGTCATCCGGCGATCGTAGCGCCGGCCCAGGCGATCTCCGGCGCGTCTGCGGCCAGCTCGGCGAGAGCGTCGATCGCGAGTGGCCGCCGTCTGAGGCGCAGTACCCGCAGGAGCGCGTGCAGGGCGAGCGAGCGGCGGCGGTCGACGAGCTCCCAGTCGTGGAAGTGCAGGTGCACCGGGCCGCGCAGCCGGAAGACACCGCGGGCGAGCATGCCGAGCGAGTGCGTCGCCGGCAGCTCGAGCAGCGTCGCCCCCGACGGCAGCCGGACGCGGCGCGGTGCCGGCAGCTGCAGCCTCGGCGCGTCATCGGCGAGGTACCGCTGCCGGAACGTCGTCGCCGAGCAGTCGACGTAGCCCGCCGCGGCGAGCGCCTCGGCGACCGCCGCGTCGAGGTACCAGCCGCCGCCGCAGAACCAGCGCGGCGCGAGCCCGCGCGCGCGCAGCCACTCGATCTCGTCCCCGATCACCGCGCCGGCGTCGACGCCGGCAGGTGGGCGCGCCTGCGACGGGCCTCCCCAGTGCGTGTGGTGGCCGAGCGGCGCGAGCTGCGCGACGCGGCGCGCGCGCTCGAGCCACAGCTCCTCGTCCTCGCCGGACGTGGTGTGAGGCGGGCGCAGGAAGGGCGTGACGACGAACCCCGCCGGCCGCCGTTCGAGCAGCTGCTCGAACGCGCCCCACACGGCGTCGTCGAGCGGGCGCTCGACATGACAGGAGACGACTGCATACCGGTCGAGGCCGTCCACGCGCGCCATCCTCTCAGCGCCGGTGCATCAGCTCGCGGTACACAGCCTCGACGCCGTCTGCCGCCGCTCCGGCCGAGAACGAGTCGAGCGCGCGCCGTCGCGCGGCGTGGCTGTACTGGCGCACGAGCTCGGCGTCGCGCGCGAGCACGACGATCGCGCGTGCGAGTGCCTCGGTGTCGTCGGCGGGGACGACGGTGCCGGTCTCGCCGTCCGCGACGATCTCCGGCAGGCCGCCGACGTCGCTGACGATCGTGGCGCGTCCGCGCTCTGCAGCCTCGAGCGCAACCATGCCGAAGCCCTCGCCGCGCGACGGCACGACGACGATCGCGTTCCGCTCGTACACGTCCTGCACCGGCGCCACGCGGCCGAGGAACTCCACGCCGTCCGGCGAGCCTGCGCACGGAGCTTGGCCTCGAGCGGGCCCGCCCCGGCGATCTCGAGAGTCAGGTCGGACAGCTCCTTGCGCGCGGAGGCGAACGCGCCCAGCAGGACGTCAAAGCCTTTGATCGGGATCAGCCGGCCGACCGCGCACAGCCGTGTCGGCGCAGGGGGCGGAGGCGGCTCCGGCCCCGCCTCGATCCCGTAGTGCACGACGGCGAAGTCCTGCTCGCGGAACCCCTCGGTCGCAGCGAGATAGCGGGCGAGGCCGTGCGAGATCGCGATCTGGCGATGTGCGAAGCGGGCCGCTGCGCGATCGGCAGCGGCAACGAGCCGGTTGGAGCGGAACTCGTTGAAGCCGTGCTTCGTGCTGACGCGGATCGGCACGCGCGCGAGCGCGGCCGCCGGCAGGCCGAGCACGTCCGCGTGCACGAGATGCGTGTGCACGATCTGCGGGCTGCGCCGCAGCAGCCGCGCAGGCACGGACGGATCGAGGTCGAAGCGCATCCGCCACGCGTCGGTCGGGACGCCGCGCTCGCGCATCGCGGTCACGAACTCGCGCGCGCCCGGCTCGTCCTCGTGCAGCACGAGCATGCGCGCATCCCAGCCGCGCTGGCGGAGCAGCGGGAGCACGGAGAGGAGATGCGCCTCGGAGCCGGAGATGCCCGAGACCTTCTGCACGTTCAGGACCTCGGTCATCGTGCGGCGGCGAGCACCTCGTCCGCCCAGTGCTCGACCGAGTGGTCGCGGCGCACGCGCTCGCGCAGCTCGGCGCCGAGCGCGGCGCGTCCGGCGGCGCCGAGCTCGTAGAGGTCGCGCACGCGCGCTGCGAGCGCGGCCGCGTCGTCCTGCGGGAAGCGCAGCTCCGCGCCGAGGCCGTCGACGAGCGGCGCGAAGCCGTCGCTCGCGACCAGCACGGGCAGACCCGCCGCGGCGGCCTCGTACACGACCTTGTCGAGCGCGCCCGCACGCATGTTGTTCACGAGCACGTCGCTGCGCGCGTACAGCGATCCACGTCCGTGCGGTCGACGGGGCCGCCGAGCTCCACGCGCGCGTCGCCGGCGGCGCGGTCGGCGAGCCGCGCTTGCTGCTCGCGCTCCTCGGGAGTGAGCGAGGGGCCGCGCACCTCCGCGTGCACCGGCAGTCCGTCTAGCAGCTGCAGCGCGTCGAGCAGCGTGTCGAGTCCCTTCGCCGGCGACGTGCGCCCGAGCGCGAGCAGCCGCAGCGTGCCGTCGTCGACACGCTGCACCGGCTCGTCGGGCACCTCGATGCCGTGGCCGGTCGCGACGAGCTTGGACGAGCGCAGCGGGAACGAGCGCTCGTTCACGCTGAGGATCCGTGTCGACACGCGCTCGGCGAGCTCGAGCGTGCGCGACGCTCGCCAGTGCGTGAACCAGAGGAGGAGCGGGACGCGGAGCGGCCGCGTGAGCGGCGCGGCGACGAGCGCGTACGCCGGGGCCATGTGCGCGAGCAACGGCGACCGGGCGGCGCCGCAGCTCGGGCGCGAGCACAGTCGCGAGCCGCGCCGCCTTGAGCGCGGGACCGCGCGCGCCGAACGAGCGCACCCGCACGTTCGCCGGCAAGTCCGTCTCCCGCACGCGCAGCGCGAGCACGACGAGCTCGTCGACGCGTGTCGCGAGTGCTCGAAGCTTGTCGACGGTCGCGCCGAGTGCGGGATCGTCCTCGTCGACCGCCTGCGTGATCACGACGAGCCTCACGCGGCAGCGTCCTCGAGGATTCGCTCGAGCCTGCCGTACACCACGTCGACGTCGAAGCGCGCGACCGACGGCGCCGCCGCCGCGCGCAGGCGATCGCGCAGCGCGTCGTCCTCGATCAGCCGCGTGACGGCGGCTGCGAACGCGTGCGGATCGCCGGCCTCGACGAGCAGGCCGTTTACGCCGTCGTCGACGATCTCCGGCACACCGCCGACACGCGTCGCGACGACCGGCGTGCCCATCGCGAGCGCCTCGACGAGGCCGTGCGGGAAGTTCTCCCATGCCGACGTGAGCACGACCGCGTCGGCCGCCGCGGCCAGCCCGAGCACCTCCGCCCGCGGCCTGGCGCCGAGGAAGCGCACGCGCTCCGCGACTCCGAGCTGCGCTGCGAGCGATTCGAGCGACGCCCGCTCCTCACCGTCGCCGACGATCGTCAGCGTGGCGGCGGGCACGTCCGCCAGCGCACGCAGGAGCGTTTCGAGGTCCTTCGCGGCCGTCAGTCGCCCCGCGAAGACGAGCGCGGGCCGCGCGTCGAGCGCGACGGGCGCCGCCTCGTCCGGCCGCGGCGCGGGGTTCGGGAGCACGCTGACGCGATCGGCGGGCACGCCCCACGAGACCGCGAGCTCCGCCATGTACGCGCTCGGGCAGACGACGTGTGCGGCGCGGCGCACGGTCGCGTCGCGCGATGCGCGCAACGCGCGCACGAATGCGGACCCGTCGCCGTTCTGGAAGTCGACGACCGCGCCACCGACGGCGCCGCGGCGTCGCGCGCGTTCGAACGCGGGATCGGAGGTCACCTTGAGCACGAGCGGCGTGCGTGCGAGTGTCACCGCGGCGGCACTGCGTCCGAGCATCGAGGTCGCATAGACGACGTCGGCACGCCGCGCGCGGCCGGCGAGCCGGCGAATGACCTCGGCATGACGCACGCCGGCCGGCAGCCGCCGCGAGACCCAGCGCACGGGATATGCCTCCGACGCCGGCTGCTCGTCGGCCGTGACGAGCGCCTCGACGGAATGGCCACGCGCCCGGAGCCAGTCGGCCAGCTCCGGGGCGTGGCTCGCCGGGCCGCCGATGTCCGGTGGCCAGATCCCGCTGACGATCTCGACCCTCATGCCGGCGCCGGCTCGACCGGGCGGAGCCGCCCTGCGGTCAGGCGCTGCAGCAGCACGAGCCAGGTGAGCCCGAACGCGCACGTGGAGGCCAGCACTGCACCGGCCGCGCCCGTCACGCCCCAGAGGTCGCCGAAGACGATCACGAGCGGGATCAGCGTGGCGGTCTCGACTCCGTGCGCGACCACGCGCAGGCCGGGGCGACCGATCGAGATCGGGAACGACTTCGTCCACCCGAAGATGAGCTGGATCATCGCGGCGGCAAGGACGAGCCGGACTGCGTTCGTCGCCGCTGCGTACTTGTCGGTGAGGAAGGCCGTGACGAGCCACGGCGCGGCGAGCTCGAGCGGGACGATCACGACCGCCGCGAGCAGCGTCGCGCCGAGCATGTAACGGCGCACGTCGCGATAGATGCGCTGCGTGTTGCCGCGCTCGAACTGGCGCGTCTGCTCGGTGAGCAGGATCAGCCGCAGCGGCGCCGTGAACGCGGCGAAGCCCTGCATCGGCGCCTGCGCGCCGCGGAAGAGGCCGACCTCGGTCGGGTTCTGCACGACGCCGAGCGCGAGCGGCGCTGCCCATGCGCGCAGCGACGCGAGCGTCGTTCCCCGCGGTGCTGTGGAAGACGAACGAGAGCAGCGGCTTGCGGTCGGCGCCGAGGCTCGCCGGCGCAACGCGCGGGAAGCGACGCAGCGCCACGAGGCCGACGCCGGCGATCGAGAGCGTCGACAGCACCTGCGCGACGACGACGCCGATCACGGTCGCGGTCACGCCGTGCTGCGCGCCGATCGCGATCCCGACGAGCCGGAAGCCCATCGAAACGGTCAGGAACGTGGCGCGCACGTCGTAGCGCCGGCGAAGCACGAGCGCGGCTGCGGCCATCGACTCGATCGCGTTCAGCGGCGGGAGCAGCGCGGCGAGCAGCATCGGCGCGAGCAGGTCCGCGTTGAAGACCGTCGGGCTCGCGAAGCCCATCGCGACGACGAGCAGCGCCGCGACGACCGACGCGCAGAGCTCGAAGCTGAACATGAGGCGCACGAGCCGGTGGAAGCGGCCCCAGTCGCCCTGCTCGCTGTAGCGGAAGCCATATTTGATCAGCGCCTCGTCGCTCGTCAGCTCGAGCAGGAGCTGGAAGAACCCGGCGGTACCGATCGCGAGCGAGAAACGCCCGGCGCCGTCCGGGCCGAGCACGCGGAGCGCGATCAGCGAGCCGAGGATGCCGAGCAGCCGTCGCCGTGTACATCGTCCCCGGCGGTCAGCGACCCGCGCAGCAGGACGGTGCGCGGCCTCACCGGCGCGCTCCCGCGAGCACGAGCGGCGGCGCCGCGGCGAAGCCGAACGCGAGCCAGATCAGCGCGTCGAACGGAATGCCGCCGATGAACCAGAGACCGTTCCACACGCCGAGCACGACGCACAGCCAGAGCAGGCCGAGGAACGTCTGCGACGCGGGCGCGCGGGCGCGGCGGATCGTCGCGATCGCGGTCCAGAAGCCGGCCGCGATCCATGCGACGAACAGCGCGCCGCCGACGACACCGAGCTCGGCGAGCACCTCGACGTACGCGCTCTGGATCCCCCACGGGTGCGCCGGCGCGGGGAACGCCTGCGCCGGCTGTGACGGGAAGCGGCGATGCGCGTCCGCGAGCATCGGCCCGTAGGCGAACTCGTCGTAGCCGGACTGCCAGCCCGCGCCGACGAGCGGATGGTCGAGGAAGATCTTCAGGCCGACGTAGTCGAGCACCCAGCGATGGGAGTAGCTCTCGACGCCGCGGCCGTTCTCCTGGTGGCCGAGACCCGCGAAGCGGGCGAAGCTCGTGAGCGCCGAGCTGCGCATGAACATCGCGCCCACGAGCACGACCAGCGCCATGCCGCCGAGCAGGAGCGCCCGCCGCAGGTCGACCAGCGAGAAGAGGCGGGCGACGGCAAACGCGACGAGCGCCGCAAGCAGCGTGCCGAGCACCGCAGCGAGCGCGCCCGCGACGACGAGCCCGACGGCGCCGGCCACTCCCGCGACCCATGCGAGCACGCGCAGCGGCCCGCGTGCGCGGCGCGACGGCGACGACGCCGAGCGCGACCGCGTAGGCGCCGGCCGAGAGCATGCCGAGGTCGTCGATCCCGACGAACCCGGGCTGGCGTCCGCCGGACGGCCATGCGAGGAAGATGTCGAGGCCGAAGAACTGCAGCACCGCGACCGCCGTCGCCGCCGCGCTCACTGCGACGAGCGACCAGACGACGAAGTAGACATCGCGCAGCGTGCGCAGGACGAGCGGCACCGCGAGCGCGATCAGCGCGTACTCGGCGTACTTGACCGCGGTGACGAGATGCGTCTTCCACGGGTACGCGTCGCTGCCGGCGAGCGGGTAGAAGCTCGCAGCGAATACCCAGACGAGGAACAGCCCGGCCGTGATCCAGACGAGCCGCCCGTGGCGCAGCGGCGCGACGCCGTCGCGGTGCGCGGCGAGCGCGGCCGCGATCCCGATCACGACGACGGCGACGTCAGAGAGGCGGGTCGCGACCCGCGTCGAGCCGATCGTCGAGTCGACCGTCGGCTGGAACGCCGCGTGCAGGAAGAGCACCGGCAGCGCGACGACGAAGAGGGCGACTGCGGGCGAGATCTCGAGGCGCTGCAGCGGTCGGACGCGCGCAGCGGGCGACGCGTCGATGTCGGCTCCCATCGGCACCGGTCCGGACGGTACCACCGGTATTTCAGGGTTTTGTTGCGTACGCGACCCGCTCCACGAGCTCACGCGTGCGGTCGGCGTAGTCGTCGGGCGTCAGCAGCCACGGGTCGACGCTGGCGCGCGCCGCCTGGGCGAGGCGCTCGACGAGCGAGCGGTTCGAGAGCACGCGCACGAGGGCATCCGCGAGCGCCGCCGTGTCGCCCGGCTCGACGAGGACGCCGTTGACCCCGTCTTCGAGCAGGTCGGCGATCCCGCCCACGCGCGAGCCGATCACCGGCCGGCCGCGGCAGAGCGCCTCGATGATCACGCGCCCCATCCCCTCCGAGCGCGAGGGGAGCAGGAGCACGGTCGCGTCGTCGAGGGCGCGGGCGACCTCGGGTGTCGCGAGCCGGGGATGCCACGCCGTCTGCCCGGGCAGCTCCTCGACGAGCTTCTCGACGACGTCGACCCGCGAACCGGAGCCGACGAGCACGAGCTTCGCGTCCGGCAGCTGCGGCGCGGCGATGCGCCAGGCGTCGGCGAGGCCGTCGATGTTCTTGTAGGCCTCGAGCACGCCGACGAAGAGCGCGACCGGCCGCTCCGGCAGAGGCGCCGGCGGGCGCTCGAGGAACGGGAAGAGATCCATGTAGGCCGGGAACGAGTCGGCGGGCGTCACGCCCTGCTCCTCGACGAGCGCCGTGGTGTACGGCGAGACGGTGCGCACCGCATCCGCGTGCCGCACGGCATACCGCGAGACCGCGTCGGCGGCGGGAGAGAGCAACGTGCGCAGCCGCGAGCCGTAGAGGCGCGTCGCGGTACGCCAGTCGCCGTGCACCTCGAGCACGACCGGCGTCCGCTTGCCGGCGAGCGAGCGGGCGACGAGCACGGCGGCGGCCTCGTACGCGCTCTGCGTGATCACCGCGTCGGGATCGTGCTCGCGTCAGGTACTGCGCGACCCGGAACGGCAGCAGGACGTAGAAGAGCGCGCCGTCGAGCAGCTTCGGCCGCAGCGGCGGCATCAGCAGGAAGATGTCGTCACCGCACGCGCCGCCGACCGGAGCTCGCGAGCACGCGCAGGTCGAGCGACGCCATCGAGCGCGTCGAACTTCGGCCGCAAGCTCGGGTTCAGCGGAAACTGGTATCGCGTGCGGCCGACGAGAAGCACACGCGGCTTGCTCTCCGGGTCGCGGTGGCCGACCTTCTCGACGAGCACCCTCGTACGCTCCGCGTAGTCCTGCGGCGTCAGCAGCCAGGGGTCGACGCTCGAGCGCGCCGCGTTCGAGAGCCGCTCCGCGAGCTGCCGGTCGCCGAGCACGCGCTCGAGCGCGGCCGCAAGCGCAGCAACGTCACCCGGCTCGACCAGCAGCCCGTTCACGCCGTCGTCGATCAGGTCGGCGATGCCGCCGACGCGGACCCGACGACCGGCGGCTGCGGCAGAGCGCCTCGATCACGACGCGGCCGAGCCCCTCGGAGCGCGAAGGGAGCACGAGCGCGGTCGCGTCGTCGAGCGCGGCGGCCACCTCGGCCGAGGTCAGCGAAGGCGTCCACGTCGTCTGCTCGGGCAGGTCGGTGGCGAGGTGCTGCACGACGTCCGACTTCGCTCGGGTACCGACGACGTGCAGCCGCGCGTGCGGCAGACGCTCGGCAACGCGCCGCCACGCGGCGGCGAGGCCCGTCGACGTCCTTGTTCGCCTCGAGCACGCCGACGAAGAGCACCGACGGACGCTCCGGCAACGGCACCGGCGGGCGCTCCAGGAACGGGAAGAGATCCATGTACGCCGGGAACGAGTCGGCAGGCACGCCCGCCGACTCGTTGCCCGCGTAACATGTTTGATCTCTTTCCGTTTCTCGAGCGGCCCCCGGTGCCGCTGCCGACCAGCTCCGTGCTCTTCGTCGCGTGCTCGAGGCGAACAAGGATGTCGACGGCCTCGCCGCGGCGTGGCGGGGCGTTGCGAGCGTCTACCGCACGCGCCAGCTGCGCGTCGTCCCGGTACCGGAGCGAAGTCGGACGTCGTGCGGCGCCTCGCGACAGAGTTGCCAGAACAGACGACGTGGACGCCTTCGTTGACGTCGGCGGAGGTGGGGGCCGCGCTCGACGACGCGACCGCGTTGGTGTTGCCGTCTCGTTCGGAGGGGCTCGGCCGCGTCGTGATCGAAGCTCTGTGCCGGGGCCGGCCCGTCGTGGGATCTCGGGTCGGAGGGATCGCCGATCTGATCGACGACGAGGTAAACGGGCTGCTGGTGGAGCCGGGCGATGCCGATGCGCTGGCGGCCGCCGTCGAGCGAATCCTCGGGGGACCGGAGCTCGGCGGAGCGGCTCTCGGACGCGGCGCGCACGAGCGTCGACCCCTGGCTGCTCACGCCCGAGGAGTACGCGGAGCGCACCAAGGTGCTCGTCAGAAAGTTGGTCACCGCGACTCGGAAAGCAAGCCGCGGGTGCTGCTCGTCGGCCGGACGCGCTACCAGCTCCACTCAACCCGAGCCTGCGGCCGAAGTTCGACGCGCTCAGTGGCGTCGCTCGATCTGCGCGTGCTCGCGAGCGCCGCCCGCGGCAGCCGCATGCGCGGCGACGACAGCGTTCCTTCTCGATGCCCCGCTGCGAGCCGGCGGATCTCGACGGTGAGCGCTGTTCTACGGCCTGCTGCCGTTCAGGGTCGCGCAGCACATCCGGGAGCACGATCCGGACGCGATGATCACGCAGAGCCCTACGAGGCCGCTGCCGTGCTTGCTGCTCGCAGCGCACTCCGCGCAAGCGGACGCCCAGTCGTGGCTCGAGGTGCACGGCGACTGGGGGACCGCGACGCGTCTCTACGGCGCGCGGCTGCGCACGATTCTCTCTCCCGCCGCCGACGCAGGCTCGCGCTACGCCGTGCGGCACGACGACGCAGTCGCGCACGGTCTCGCCGTACGCCGCCGCGATCGTAAGCGAGCAGGCGTCGACGCCGGCCGATTGGTTTCCGGCGTACATGGATCTCTTCCCGTTCCTCGAGCTCCACCGGCGCCGCTGCCTGAGCAACCGGTCGCCCTCTTCGTCGCGTACTCGAGGCCTACAGAACATCGAGGGCCTCGCCGATGCCTGGCGGCTCGCCGCGCCCAGCTCCCGGAGGCGAAGCTCGTGCTCGTCGGGTCGGGATCGCGGGCCGACGTCGTCGAGAAAGCTGAGACCACCCGAGCCGACGGCGTGGCATCCCCGGCTCGCGACGCCCGAGGTAGTCCACGCGGGCTGGACGAAGCGACCGTGCTCCTGCTCCCCTCGCACTCGGAGGGGCTCGGGAGCGTGATCATCGAGGCGCTCTGTCGCGGCCAGCCGGTGATCGGATCGCGAGTTGCCGGAATCGCCGACTTGCTCGAAGACGGGGTCAACGGCGTTCTCGTCGAGCCGGAGACACCGCGGCGCTCGCCGAGGGACTCGTGCGCGTCTTCTCGAACCGATCGCTGGTCGAGCGCTTGCGCGCGCGGCGCGCGCGAGTGTCGACCCTGGCTGCTGACACACAACGACTACGCCGAGCGCACACGCGAGCTCGTGGACCACATCGCGTACGCAACAGAACCCTGAAAAGCCGTTGGTACCGTCCGGACCGGTGCCGACGGGAGCCGACCTCGAAGCGTCGACAGCGCCCCGCCTCCGACCGTTGCAACGCCTCGGAGATCTCGCTGGCAGTCGGTCCTGTTCGCTGTCGCGCTGCCGTGCTCTTCCTGCATGCGGCGTTCCAGCCGACGGTCGACTCGACGATCGGCTCGACGCCGGTCGCCATCCGCCTGTCGGATGTCGCCGTCGTCGTCATCGGCATCGCGGCCGCGCTCGCCGCCACGGCACGGCAGCGCCGCTCGCCACGGGCACCTCGTGCCTGGACTACGGCCGGGCTTATCTTGCGTCTTGGTGTTCGCTGCGAGCTTCTATCCATTTGTCGAAAGGACACGTACCCGTGGAAGACGCACTCGTCACCGCGGTCAAGTGCGCCGAGTACGCGCTCATCGCGCTTGCGGTGCCGCTCGTGCTGCGGAAGCCGCGCGACGTCTCTCGTAGTTCGTCGCTCGTCGCGGTGAGCGCGGCGGCGTCAGCGGTCGCGGTGGTGCAGTTCTTCGGCGTCGACGTGTTCCTCGCGTGGCCCTCGGGCGGACGCCAGCCCGGGTTCGTCGGGATCGACGAACTCGGCAGGCTGTCCGCCGGCGCCTACGCCGTCGCGCTCGGGACGTCGCGTTGCGCCGCGCACGCGGGCCGCTGCGCGTGCTCGCGTGGGTCGCGGGCATCGCCGGCGCCGTGGGCTTCGTCGCCGGTGCGCTCGCGGCTGTGCTCGGTGCGCTGCTCGCGGCGCTCGTCGCCTTCGCGGTCGCGCGCCGCTTCGCGCTGCTCGACCTGCGGCGGGCGCTGCTGCTCGGCAGCATGGCGCTGCTCGTGCTCGTGGGCGCGGTGTTCATGCGAGCTCGGCGCTCGCGAGCTTCGGGCGCTTCGCGGGACTCGGCCACCAGGACAACGGCCGCGGCGTCAGAACTAATCCCACCGCTGGGTGCTCGACTATGTCGGCCTGAAGATCTTCGTCGACCATCCACTGGTCGGCGCCGGCTGGCAAGCCGGCTTCGACGAGTTCGCCACGGGCCGGTGCTCGCCCAGCCACATCGGCGCTTTCCGACACAGCCTGCCCTCGCCTTCCCTACGCCAACGCATTCGTGGGGGATCCAGAGCGCGTACGTCGAGGCTGTTTGGCCGAACTCGGCGTCGTCGGTGGCGCGCTTCTCGCGCGTTGGATCGCAAGCGGCTCCTGGTCGGCGAACGCGAAGATTCGCGGGTCCGCGCGACGGCCTCGCAGACGTTCCTCGGTCCTTCTGTGGCTGTACGTCGTCGTCGGCATATGAAACGGGATCTGGTTCATCGGAGGATTCCTTTCGACGCGCTGATATGGTGGCGTTCGGGTTCGCCGCAGCAAGTCCGCTGTGCTAGCGGGAGCGGCGGCGGATGAGGAGGCGCGCCGTGTTCGTTCACAGGTCGGTCACGGCAGGGAATGTACGGAGCGACCGTGCTCGGCGTTCTCGGCTCGATCGGTCGGCTCTGCGTGCTCGGGCCGGCCGGGGCGGGGCGCTTCTCGATCGTGCTCGGGATCGCCGGAATATTTCCTGGTCCTGCTCGGGCTGACGAGCGACGACGCGCTCGATGAAGTACGGCTTCCGCTACGCGACGCAGGGGGATTGGGGCCGGTTCCAGCGGCTCGTGAGGCTCACTTCGGCTTCGAGCTCGGGGCGTCGCTGATCGCCGCCGCCCTGATCGTCGTCGGGCTGGCGCCGTTCGCGACTCGATCTTCACCGGCGCCGACGGCTCGAGGTGCCGATCCTGATCGCGGCGCTGCTGCCGCCGCTGCAGGCGATCGAGTCGGTCTCGGCGGCGGCGCTGATCCTGCGCGGGCGCTACGACCTCCGCGGCCTCTGGCTCACGTTCTCGATGGCGCTGAGATTCGCCGGGCATGGTGGTCGGGGCGCTGCACGGGGTGACCGCGGCGGTGATCGGCGTCGTCGTCGCGCAGGCGCTGACCACCGTGCGATCCTCGGCGTCGGCCTCGCCGGCGCTGCGGCGCTTCCCGCCCGCCGCGCCGAGGCCGCTCGGGGCCGACCGCGGGCCGGCGATCCGCCGTTCGTCCTGTCGAGCGCGACCTTACACCGGCGCTCGACTCGCTGCGCACCTGGATCGCGCCGCTGATTCTCGGCATCGTCCGGGAACGCGACCGACGTCGGCCTGTTCCGCGGCGCCCAGGCGCCTGCAGGGCCTCGGCGCGCTGCGGCGCCCGTCCGATGATCCTGCTCACCGAGCAGACACACACTGGGAGCGCGGGCGGCCCGAGGTCGTCCTCGCGGGGCTGCGGCGCTACGTGGCCGGCTCGGCGCTGCTGATGGCGCTGATCCTGATCCCGGCGCGTGCTCTTGATGCCATGGCTGATCCGCCTGCTGCTCGGCGCCGACTACCTGCCCGCGACCGACGCGGCCCGCCTCGTCCTCGTCGCGGCCGCAGGATCCAGCCGTGCTCGGCTGGACGAAGTCGTTCCCGGTCACGATCGGGCAGCCCGAACCTCCGGGCTCGTCGCGCACGGCGTCGAGACGGCGGTCCTGCTGCCGCTGGATCGTCGTGTTCGGCAACGACTGGGGCGTGACGGGCGCGGGCGGCGCGGTGCTCGCCTCGTCGGTCGCCTTCGCGCTCGCGTGGCTCGTCCTCCTCCTGCGCCTGACGGCCGGGCGGCTGCGGCCCGTGGAGCCCGCGCCGGCATGAGGATCGAGATCGTGAGCGGGATCTGGCCGCCGGACATCGGCGGCCCGGCGAGCCACGCGCCCGGAGCTCGCCGACTGGCTGCGTGCGCGGGGCCAGCGTCGAGGCGCTCGTAACCGCCGACGAGCAGCCCGCGGCGGAGGCATATCCCGTGCGCTGGGTCTCGCGGGGGCTGCCGGCCGGCTTGCGTCATGCCGAGGTCGTCCGCCGGCTGGCCGGCCGAGCGCGGCGCGCCGACGTCGTCTATGCGACGTCGATGCTCGGACGCGGTGCGGCGGCGGTGACACTGGCGCGCACGCCGCTCGTGCTCAAGGTGACCTCCGATCCCGCGTTCGAACGCGCGCAACACCGCGCGCCGTCGGTGGCGCGGCGTCGACTTCCAGAACGGCGACGGGTCTGCATTAGTGCGCGTATTGCGCGCATCGCACGATGCGACCGTTCGTCGCGCCGCACACGTCGTCTGCCCGAGCGCATACATGGCGGAACTCGCGGTCTCGTGGGGCGTGCCTCCGGATCGCGTCAGCGTGATTCCGAACCCCGCGCCGCGGCCGGACGAGGCGGCGCCCGTCAAGCTGGACGGGCGGCCGGCGCTCGTCTTCGCGGGGCGCCTCGACGGCCGCGAAGGACCTCGGAACGCTCCTGCGTGCGCTCGGCGGAGGTGCCCGCCGCGACGCTGACGATCGTCGGCGACGGCGAGGAGCGGGCGTCGCTCGAATCGCTTGCAGCGCAGCTCGGAGTCGCGGAGGCGCGTGCCCTCCCTCGGCGCCCGGCCGCGGGCGGAGGTGCTCGGGCTGGCGGCGGCGGCCGACGCGGTCCTGCGCACGTCGGCGTGAGAGACTCCCCGCACACCTCGTCGGAGGCGCTCGCGATGGCGCGGGGAGTAGTGCGCGACGCGCATCAGCAGCATTGCCGGAGATCGTCGACGACGGTGTGAACGGCCTGCTCGTCGAGGCAGGCGATCCGCAGGCATTCGCGGCTGGGGAGACGCGGCTGCTCGAGGACGACGCGCTGCGCCGATCGCCTCCACTGCGGCGGCGCCGTGGGTGGGGAACTTCGACGTCGACGCCGTGTACGGCAGGCTCGAACGCATCCTCGAGGAGGCGCTCCCCGCGTGAGGCTCCATGTCGGTGATCACGCAGGCGGCAGTCGACGAGGACGATCCCGCGCTCGGCGCGACCGTCGACGAGCTCCCGGGCGCTCGCGAGCGGGCGTCGACGAGCGAGTCGTGCTCGCGCTGCGCGTGCGCGAGACGAAAGGCTGGCGAACGTGCGCGTACGCTCGTTCGGAGCACGCGGTCCCGCGCTGGAGGAGGCGCGGCTCGCGGTCGCGCTCGCGCCCGAGCTGCGGCACCGCCCGGTCGCCGTGCTCGCGCGCGTCCGGCCCCGGCGTACGCGCTCCATCAGCCGCGCCGCTCACGCGGGGGCTCGGCGTGCAGCTCGTCCTCTGGTTCACGCACTGGCGGGCGTCGCGCACGCTCGAGCTGACCGCCGAGCGCGTGTCGACACGGGTAGCCCAGCGTGAACGGGGCCGCTGGTTCCCGCTGCGCTCGTCCAAGCTCGTCGCGACCCGGCCACGGCGTCGAGGTCGCCCGCCGAGCCGGTGCACCGTGTCGACGACGGCACGCTGCGGCTGCTCGCGCTCGGGCGCACGTCGCGGCAAGGGGGTCCCCACGCTGCTCGACGCGCTGCAGCTGCTAGACGGACGGCCGGTGCACGCGGAGGTCGCGGCCCTTCGCCACTCGCCGAGGAGCCGAGCAGCAAGCGCGGCTCGCCGAGCGCGCCGCCGGCGACGCGCGCGTGGAGCTCGGCGGCCCCGTCGCCCGCACGGACGGGGATCGCTGTACGCGCGCAGCGACGCGCTGGTGAACAACATGCGCGCGGGCGCGCTCGACAAGGTCGTGTACGAGGCGGCCGCGGCGGGACTGCCCGTGCTGGTCGCGAGCGACGGCTTCGCGCCGCTCGTAGACGGCCTCGGAGCGGAGCTGCGCTTCCCGCAGGACGACGCGGCCGCGCTCGCAGCGCGCGTGCGCGACCTCTACGAGCTCGGCGCCGCCGGCCGCGCCGCGCTCGGCGCCGGGCTGCGCGAGCGCGTGCGCCGCGACCACTCGGTCGAGCACTGGGCGGACGAGGTGCTCGCCGCCGCGCGATGACCGAGGTCCTGAACGTGCAGAAGGTCTCGGGGATCTCCGGCTCCGAGGCGCATCTCCTCTCCGTGCTCCCGCTGCTCCGCCAGCGCGGCTGGGATGCGCGCATGCTCGTGCTGCACGAGGACGAGCCGGGCGCGCACGAGTTCGTGACCGCGATGCGCGAGCGCGGCGTACCGACCGACGCGTGGCGGATGCGCTTCGACCTCGATCCGTCCGTGCCGGCGCGGCTGCTGCGGCGCAGCCCGCAGATCGTGCACACGCATCTCGTGCACGCGGACGTGCTCGGGCTGCCGGCGGCCGCGCTCGCCCGCGTGCCGATCCGCGTCAGCACGAAGCACGGCTTCAACGAGTTCCGCTCCAACCGTCTCGTCGCCGCTGCCGATCGCGCAGCGGCCCGCTTGGCACATCGCCAGATCGCGATCTCGCACGGCCTCGCCCGCTATCTCGCCGCGACCGAGGGGTTCCGCGAGCAGGACTTCGCCGTCGTCCACTACGGGATCGAGGCGGGGCCGGAGCCGCCTCCTTCGCCTTCGCCGACGCGGCTGTGCGCGGTCGGCCGGCTGATCCCGATCAAAGGCTTCGACGTCCTGCTGGGCGCGTTCTCCTCCGCGCGCGAGGAGCTGCCCGACCTGACGCTCGAGATCGCCGGGGCCGGCCCGCTCGAGGCGGAGCTGCGCGCGCAGGCGCCCGACGGCGTGAGGTTCCTCGGCCGGGTGGCGCCGGTACAGGACGTGTACGAGCGGAACGCGATCGTAGTCGTGCCGTCGCGCGGCGAGGGCTTCGGCATGGTCGCGCTCGAGGCGGCAGAGCGCGGACGCGCAACGATCGTCAGCGACGTCGGCGGCCTGCCGGAGATCGTGGCGGACGGCGAGACCGGCACCGTCGTCCCCGCCGACGACACCGAGGCACTCGCACGCGCGATCGTCGTGCTCGCGCGCGACGCCGAGCTCGTGCGCCAGTACGGCCACGCCGCGCGACGGCGCGCGCTCGACTCGTTCTCGGCCGGAGCGGCGGCAGACGGCGTCGAGGCTGTGTACCGCGAGCTGATGCACCGGCGCTGAGAGGATGGCGCGCGTGGACGGCCTCGACCGGTATGCAGTCGTCTCCTGTCACGTCGAGCGCCCGCTCGACGACGCCGTGTGGCGCGCGTTCGAGCAGCTGCTCGAACGGCGGCCGGCGGGGTTCGTCGTCACGCCCTTCCTGCGCCCGCCTCACGCCGCGTCCGGCGAGGACGAGGAGCTGTGGCTCGAGCGCGCGCGCCGCGTCGCGCAGCTCGCGCCGCTCGGCCACCACACGCACTGGGGAGGCCCGTCGCAGGCGCGCCCACCGGCCGGCGTCGACGCCGGCGCGGTGATCGGGGACGAGATCGAGTGGCTGCGCGCGCGCGGGCTCGCGCCGCGCTGGTTCTGCGGCGGCGGCTGGTACCTCGACGCGGCGGTCGCCGAGGCGCTCGCCGCGGCGGGCTACGTCGACTGCTCGGCGACGACGTTCCGGCAGCGGTACCTCGCCGATGACGCGCCGAGGCTGCAGCTGCCGGGACCGCGCCGCGTCCGGCTGCCGTCGGGGGCGACGCTGCTCGAGCTGCCGGCGACGCACTCGCTCGGCATGCTCGCCCGCGGCATCGTCCGGCTGCGCGGCCCGGTGCACCTCCACTTCCACGACTGGGAGCTCGTCGACCGCCGCCGCTCGCTCGCCCTGCACGCGCTCCTGCGGGTACTGCGCCTCAGACGGCGGCCGCTCGCGATCGACGCTCTCGCCGAGCTGGCCGCAGACGCGCCGGAGATCGCCTGGGCCGGCGCTACGATCGCCGGATGACCGAGTCGTCCCTGCCGGTGGAGGACGCCCGCGCAGCGCGCCCGTACTACCTGTCCTCGTCGCCGTTCAAGACGATGGTCAGACGCTTGCTCAGCATCCTCATGCTGCTGACGATCGACGTCGCGGGCCTCGTGATCGGGCTCTACGCGGCGCTCGCGGTGCGCTCGCTCGTCCTCGACCCGAAGCCGATCCTCTGGGGGTTGCTCTGGACCCACGAGACGGACTGGCTGCCGTTCCTGATCCTGCTGCTCGTGCTCGTCTTCTGGCGGGCGGGCCTGTATGCGCCGCGTGAGCTGCGCGAGGGCGCGGGGCGCGTCTTCCCGAGCGTCGTTCCTCGTCTCGGCACTCGCGCTCGCGTTCGCCGTCGGCACGGGGCAGCACTTCACGACGTTCGGGCTCTACGTCGTCGGTGCGCTGTTCGTCGCGGCGCTGATCGGCCTGTTCCGCGCGAGCTACGAGCTGCTCACCGGCTCGATCCTCAAGGCGGTCGGCGTGCGCCGCAAGGCGGTGCTCGTCGGCGACGGCGAGGCGCGCGAGAAGCTGCGCGAGTCGCTCGGCGCGAGCCGCGGCGGCATCTACTACGACTTCGCCGGCGAGATCGACCCGAGCGCCGTCGAGACCGCGCTCGCGCGCGGGCCCTCGACGAGCTGATCGTCGCGGACGCCGGGATCGACGAAGCGCGGCTGCTCGAGATCGTCGAGGCGGCCCATCGCCGCGGCGTGAAGGTGCGCGTCGCGCCGCGCACGACCGAGCTCTTGATCGAGCGCGGCGAGTACGTGCCCGGTCAGGGCGTGCCGCTGTTCGAGCTGCGCCCGCCGATCTTCGCCGGCACCGACTGGGCGGTGAAGCGCGCGTTCGACGTCGTCGTCGGGGTGCTGATGATCGTGATCGGCCTGCCGCTGTGGTTGCTGATCGCGCTCGCGATCAAGCTCACCTCGACGCGGCCCGATCCTCTATCGCGGATCCGCGCATCGGGCTCGGCGAGCAGCCGTTCCGGATGCTCAAGTTCCGCACGATGGTGCAGGGCGCCGAGCAGCAGCAGGCAGGAGCTCGAGTCGGCGAACGAGGCCGGCGGCGTGCTCTTCAAGATCCGCGACGATCCGCGCGTCACGTCGGTCGGCCGCATCCTGCGGCGCCTCTCGCTCGACGAGATCCCGAACGTGCTGAACGTGCTGCGCGGCGAGATGTCGCTCGTCGGCCCGCGGCCGCTGCCGCTGCGCGACTACCGGCGCCTCGACCCCTGGCACCGCCGCCGCTACAACGTGCTGCCCGGCATGACCGGCCTCTGGCAGGTGGCGGGCCGGTCCGACCTGACCTTCGACGACCTCGTGCGGCTCGACTTCTACTACCTCGAGAACTGGTCGATCTGGCTCGACGTCACGATCCTCTTCAGGACGCCGGCAGCAGTCCTGTCCAAGCGCGGGGCCTACTGAACCGGCGTCAAGCGATGAGGTGCTTGTTGCGCGCCTCTGACCGATGCATCGTCTCGATGAGTTGCGGGTCAGGGACCGCCTCGATGATCACCCGGGACGCCATGCTCTCGGGGATCGGCACGCGGCGGAGTCGCGCCGGGACGAGCGGAACTGTCCTCAAGGATCGGTAACCGGCGCGCCGCAAGAGGTAGCGGATCGTGTCGACCGTCCACTGGTGATAGTGCACGTCGCGGTCGAACGGGATCTCGCCGATGCGGCGCATCACTCCGCGCGTGAGTCCGGGAAGAACACTCACGTGGAGCAGCGAGTGAGCCACCAATCGCCGGGTCGGAGGTTCCGGAGCAGGAGCCGAGGCGCGTCGAGATGCTCGAGCATGTCCGACACCCAGACGTAGTCGTAGCGCCCGATGTCCTCGAGCGCGTTCGGCTCCTCGACGTCGACCTGCACGACGTCCAACCCGAGCGCGCGCGACGAATTCGGTCTCCTCCGGGCCGTTGTCGATCCCGCTCGAGCCGGTCCAACGTCGGATCAAGCAGTTGCCGTAGCCGCAGCCGACATCGAGCACGGAGGACGTCGCAAGCGGCCAGTGCTCCAGCGCGGCCGCAAGCCGCTGAGGCATGTGGTCGAACCGGACGGACATCAGCTCAGCCGTCTCCGCCGGCGGGAACGGGCTCCGCGTCACGTACAAGCTGTCTGACGTCCCGCATGTCCGTCGGTCGGCCATCTTACGGGCGTGGCGGCAAGGGCGCCGGAGAATCTGGGTCGCCGGGAACCCGCAGTTCGGCGTTGCCGAACCAGGTTCTCTTACAGCGCCGTAACCGCGCCTCTGAGACACTGGAGGGCGTGCGCTCGCCCAAGCTGCTCGTCGCCGCCTCCGCGATCGACCTCGACTTCCGGTACGGCTGCACGCCCGCGTGGTGGCAGCTCTGGAAGGGCCTCTACGAGGAGGGCGCCGACCTCGTCGTCACGCCGTATCGCGGGAGGCCGGTCGAGTCGCCGTGGTGGCGGACCGCGGCGAATCCCGACGTACGTCGAGGGCGAGTCGTTCGCGCGCGCACGCGACCTCGTCGCGCGGCTGAAGGGCGACACGCACCTGCGCCGCGCCGAGGACAACCCGGAGGACGGGCTCGGCGAGCGGATGACGCGCGAGACGGTCTGGCGCTGGGTGACGCCGCGCTGGCGGCGGCACCTCGAGCGCGCTCGTCGAGCGCGAGCGGCCCGACGCGGTCGTCATCTTCACGATCCCGATGGCGCATCTGCGCGGGATCCCGGCGTACCTGCGCGAGCGGCACGGCGTGCCGGTGATCTTCTACGACGGCGACGCGCCGATGAGCCTGCCCGAGTTCGGCGGCATGGACACCGGCTTCAACTGGTACCACGAGTCCGACCCGTCGCGAGTACGACCTCCTCGTCTCCAACTCCGACGGCGGGCTCCGAGCGGCTGCTGCGAGCTCGGCGCGCGCCGCGCCGAGCCGATCTTCTGGGGCGCCGATCCGGAGTTCTTCGCGCCGCAGCGCGGTCGAGAAGTCGATGCGACGTCTTCTTCTACGGCTACGGCGACAAGTTCCGGCGCGAGTGGATGCAGGCGATGGTCGGCGAGCCGTCGCGCGCGCTGCCCGACGCCGACTTCGCGCTCGGCGGACGCGACTTCCAGGGCGACATCGGGACGCGCGCGGCAGATCGGCGATGTGCCGTTCAACACGTTCGCGCGCGCGATCTCCGCGGCGCGCATCAACCTCTGCATCACGCGCCGCTCGCACGCATCTGTCTACGCATCGTCGTCGTGCCGGCCGTTCGAGCTCGCATCGGCGGGCGCGGCGATCGTCTCGAACCCGTACAACGGCATCGAGCGCTGGTTCGAGCCCGGCTCCGAGCTGATCGTGGTCGACGACGCCGAGCAGGCGACGAACGCATACCGCGAGCTGCTCGCCGACCCGGCGCAGGCGGAGGAGCTCGGCCGCCGCGCGCGCGAGCGGGTGCTCGACGAGCACACCTACCGCCACCGCGCGCGCCAGCTGCTCGCGCTGCTCGGGCTCGGGGGGCCGTCGAGAGAGGCGCGATGTCGGCTGAGTCGATGCGGGCCGGATCGCGATCGTGCCCGCGCTGAACGAGGAGCAGGCCATCGGGCGGCGTGATCGACGAGCTGCGCGCATTCGACCCGGGCCTCGACGTCGTCGTCGTCTCCGACGGCTCGGCCGACCGCACGGCCGAGGTCGCCGCCGAGCACGGCGCGCACGTCGTCCGGCTGCCGTTCAACCTCGGCATCGGCGGTGCCGTGCAGACCGGCTTCCAGCTACGCACACCAGAACGGCTACGAACTCGTCGTTCGGTGCGACGGCGACGGGCAGCACGATCCGTCGCAGCTGCCGAACGTGCTCGCGCCGGTGCTCGCCGACGAGGCCGACATCGCGGTCGGCTCCCGCTTCGTCTCCGGCGAGGGCTACCGCTCGTCGGCGACGCGCCGGATCGGGATCCGCCTGCTCGCCTGGGTCGTCTCGGCGATCGCGCGCCAGCGCGTCACCGACACGACCTCCGGGTTCCAGGCGCTGAACCGCAAGGCGCCTCGAGCTCTTCGCCGCCGACTACCCGCACGACTACCCCGAGGTCGAGGGCATGGTGATGACGATCAAGCACCGGCTGCGCCTCTGCGAGGTGCCCGTCACGATGCGCGAGCGCGAGCACGGGCGCTCCTCGATCACCGCCCTGCGCTCGATCTACTACATGGCGAAGGTGCTGGTCGCGCTGTTCGTCGGCCTGTTCCGCCGTCGCGTCGTGCCCGCGGAGGACGTGTGATCGCCGCCGGCACGCCGCTCAAGATCTCGCTCGCGGCGACGGCTCGCGTCGCTGATCCTCGTGCTCGTCGTCTTCGAGCTGATCCGCTCCCGCCGGCTGCGCGAGCGGTATGCGCTGCTCTGGCTGCTCACCGGGATCGTGCTGGTCATCCTCTCGGCCTGGCGCGGCGGCCTGAACACGATCGCCGGCTGGCTCGGCGTGCGCGGCTACCCGCCCGCGGTGCTGTTCGCGGTCGGGCTGCTCTTCGTGATCCTCGTGCTGCTGCACTACTCGACCGTGATCTCACGGCTCTCCGATCAGAACGTCGTGCTCGCGCAGCGGCTGGCGCTGCTCGAGACGAAGCTCGAAGAGCGCTCCGACCGCTGACGGCGGCGCGGCGCCGCCGTGCTCTTCAACAGCTTCGCGTTCGTTTTCGTCTTCCTGCCGGCCGTCGTGACGGTGTACTACCTCGCTGCCCGAGCTTCGAGCCCGGCTGCTCTGGATCGTCGTCGCGAGCTACGTGTTCTACGCGTACGCAGCGTGGTGGTACCCGATGCTGATGGCCGGCTCGACCGCGATCTCGTTTGCCGGCGGTCGCGTCGTCGCGGCGCGGGCGGAGCAAGCTCGTCGTCGGCGGCGACGGTCGCGCTGCTCCTGCTGCTGCTCGGCTGCGTTCAAGTACGCGGCGTTCCTCGGCGGCAACTCCGTGAGCGCGCTGGGCGTCATCCTCGGCCGCGGCTTCCCGTCCGTGCACGACGTTCGCTGAACGGGATCGCGCTGCCGATCGGGATCAGCTTCTACACCTTCGAGGGCATCTCGTACGTCGTCGACGTCTACCGCGGTCAGCAGGAGCGCGAGACGAGCATGCTGCGCTACGCGTACTTCATCGCGTTCTTCCCGCATCTGATCGCCGGGCCGATCGTGCGCTACCGCCAGCTGCAGCCGCAGCTCCTGCGACTGCAGCCCTTCGACGCCGACCGCGTGCGCGACGGGCTGCTGCTCTTCTCCGTCGGGCTCGCGAAGAAGACGGTGATCGCCGACGCGTTCGCCCGCAAGGTCGACATCTACCTCGCCGATCCATCGCAGCTCGGCTTCTTCACGGGCTGGGCGGCGATCCTCGGCTTCGGCTTCCAGATCTACTTCGACTTCAGCGCGTACTCGGACATGGCGCTCGGGCTCGCGCGCATGCTCGGGATCGAGCTGCCGTGGAACTTCGATCGCCCCTACAGCGCCGCGAGCCCGATCGAGTTCTGGCGGCGCTGGCACGTGACGCTCTCGACGTGGCTGCGCGACTACGTCTACATCCCGCTCGGCGGCAACCGCCGCGGCGAGCGCGTCGTGACGCGAACCTGATGACGACGATGGGGCTCGGCGGCCTCTGGCACGGCGCGTCGCTCAACTTCGTCGTCTGGGGCCTCTACCACGGCGTGCTGCTCGTCGGCGACGCACCACCTCGCTGCGCCTGCCGTTGCGCACTGCCGCGCGTCGTCGCGGTGCTGGTCACGTTCGCGCTCGTGATGTTCGGCTGGGTCTTCTTCCGCCTGCACTCGGCCGCGGCGATCGCGCACGACGATCGCCGCGCTCGCCGGTCTGCACGGGCTCGGCGAGGTCCCCGGCCACGGCTCGCGCTGCTCGTCGCGCTCGCGTGCGCCTGGGGCTGGTCGACGAACGAGGAGCGCACGTGGCGCTTCGACGGGTTCGGCGTCGCTGCGCACCGCGAGCGTCGCGGCGGTCTTCGCGATCGGCGTCGCCGTCCATCTACTCCAGCCACGCCTTCGTCTACTTCCGCTTCTGATGAAGGCTGCTCGCCGTCTTCGCTCGCCGTCGCCGCGCTCTCCTCGGGGCCGACGGCCGCCCTCGACTGGTGGATCGACCCGTTCGGCTCGTTCGCGAAGACCGGGCGCGATCGACGCCGCGCGCCGCTCCGGCTGCCTGCTCTCGCAGGAGCTCGTCGGGACGCGGTACGGCGCGTACAAGCTCGCGCTCTTCGAGCGCCGGCCGACGCGCACGTTCGTGATCGGCTCGAGCCGAACGCTCAAGATCGCCGCGCGGCCCGGCGAGCGGTCCTTCACGAACATGGGGATCCCGAACGTCACGCCGGCACGAGCTCGCTGCGCGTGCTGCGCGCGATCCCGCAGAACGCACCGCCGCAGACCGTGTACCTGGGCGTGGAGGCGTTCTGGTTCAACCCGGCCTTCAAGGGACCGCCGCGCAATACCTGGTACGACAAGGTGCGCTACCTCGTGAGCGCGAGCACGGTGCGCGCGTCGCTGCGGCAGCTTCGCGCACGCGCCCTGGGAGCTCGAGAAGCGCTGGCGCCGCGTCGCGATCGCCGGCCGGTGTGTGATCGGCCGCACCGACGTCAGCATCGCGTGGCGCAACGACGGCTCGCGTCTCTACGGCTACGAGCTCGCGCCGCGGCTCTACCACCCGAGCGCCGGGCGGTTCACGACGGACCTCTCGAAGCTCGACCTCGGCTTCTACGACGGCTTCAGCTCGCTCTCGGCTCGACGCGCTCCACGACCTCGCCGAGGCGCTCGACCTCGCAAAGCGACGCGGCTGGCGGGTGGTCGGGTTCACATTGCCGAACCCGAGCCGGTACGTCGCGTATCTCATGAGGTCGCGCCGAAGTCGGTCGCAAGCTGGCGCGCGTTCAGGCGCGTAATGCCGCTCTCTTTCGGGCCCGCGGCTTCACCTGGCTCGACCTGAGCGACGTCCGCTCCGTGCCATGCGCTCAAGCCGCGTTCGCAGACGGAGGGTTCCATCCGGACGCGATTTGCTCTACTGCCATCCGGAGGCGCCTCGACGAAGCAGTCACCGCTCGAGTTACTCCAGCAGGCTGACCCTCGGCGCTCTGTAGGCCGCCGGCGGCTCCATCAGAGAGCTCATCGAGGTCGGAGAAAGACGGTGACGTGATCGTTCGTCACCCTTCGAGGGTATCGACGGGAGAGCCCACGCATGATCACGCGCTTGGACAGAAAGTTTCGGCCCGCGACGACCACTGGCGCGTGCGCCTCGTCGACCAGCCGCAAGACTTCGGCAGGCTGCAGGTACTCGTCGATGATTCGACCGATCGAGGTATCGATCAGCTGGCCGGGCTCGCGCCGGTCAGCGAGATAGGGGATCGACGGAATGTCACTGACGACGAGCTGATCGGGCCTGGTGTTCGCCGCAACCACTCGCGCGGCCCACTGATAAGACGGCCGTTCAGGTGCGTCGTTGCGGGCGAGTCGCCGGTGCTCCTGGAAGAGACCTGCGCAGATGCACAGCGAAACCACAACGACGAAAACTGGTGACAGCCCTCGCAACGTCATTCCAAGTGCGGCCGCCGCTGGGACCGCAAGTGCTGTGGCGAGAAGGACGAGGTGATGGTCGAGGAGTGGAGACATCGTCAGCGTGAAGCCGACAGCGGCTGCCGTGAACAGCCAGAGCGGCCAAATCCCGAGCGGCCGCCGACGGATGAGGGAGGCCACCGCGACGACGAGGCCGATCAAAGCCAGCCATCCGAACGGCGTTCGAAGATCGGGAAGGTGCACGACCCGGCTCAGGTTCGAGACGCCGTTCGGCTGGTGGCCTTGTCGGGCGTGGACGTGAGCTCCGACCGCGCCAGACCAGACCTCGTGGAGAACGCTGTGATACCCAACGGCGAACGCGAGAACGATGGCACAGAAACCGGCAGCGACCCATCCGAGGTCTCTTGCCTGACGCCTGCGGATCACAAAGATCGCAATCGGCACCGCCGCAGTTACTGCGAACAGTTTCACGGAGACCGCCAGCGCCAGTGTCGCGCCCGCGACCACCAACAACCACGTCCGTCGGGTCGAGTACAGCGTGAACACGATCGCGGTGAGTGCGAGCACCGTCGACGGCGGATCAGCTTCGACTGTGCCGGCCAGAGACGGGTATGGAGCGGCAATGGCCAGCATGGCCGCGGCGAGTAGACCTGAGGTGGGGCCGCCGAGTGCACGCCCCGCCGCCCAAGCTGACACGAGTCCAATCAGGGCAATGACGAGTAGACCGCTGCGGATGCTGACTACATTGTTTCCGAGCGTCGCCGCGAGTCCTTGGAGTAGTAGGTACCAGCCTGGTGGCGGTCCAAGAAGACGTCCCGCCCGAGACTCTGCCCGTGTCTAAGTGCGTCGACGCTCGCGAGGTAGTTGCCCTCGTCGTAATTCGTAGCTGAGTGGAGTCCGCGGGCGAACACGACTGTCGCGCCGATGAGGATCAGCGCGAGCAGCGACAGCTCGATCGCGAGGCTCTTCCTAATCGGCCTCAGGTGAACCCTCGTCAGCGTCCGGAAAGCCGTGTCTCCGTCGCACGACATACAGCGGCCGCCTCTTCACTTCTTCATAGATCCGGCCGATGTATTCGCCGATCCCGCCCAGGACGATCAGCTGAAAGCCGCCGATGAACGTCGTCACTACGACGAGCGTCGCCCAACCAGGAACGGTGTAGATCCCGACGTATTTCGAGATCCCTGAGATGACGCCGAAAATGAACGACACGAGCGAGACGAGCAACCCGATGGCGAGCACGATGCGTAGCGGGTAGATAGAGAAGCTGAAGATCGCGTCGAGTGCAAGGCCCACCATGCGCGTGACGTTGTACTTGCTCTGTCCGCGGCTGCGTGGGACGGGCACGTAGTCGACGCCTATCTGGCGAAATCCGAGCCACGCGAACATGCCGCGGACGTAACGATCGCGTTCTCGCATAGCAAGGAACGCGTCGATTGCAACTCGGTCGACCAAGCGGAAGTCACCGGCGGCAGCCGGCATTTCGACCCTGGTCAGCCGACGCAGGATCGCGTAGAAAGACCGCGCGCTTGCCTGCTTGAACCAACCCTCGGGCCGCTGTTGCATGACGCCGTAGACGATCTCGTAGCCTTCCCGCCAGAGCCGCACGAACTCACCAATCAACTCAGGGGGGTGCTGCAAGTCGGCATCCATGACGACGACAGCGTCGCCGGCCGCATGTTGGATACCGGCTGTGAGTGCGACCTGGTGTCCAAAGTTTCGAGAGAGCTGCACCACCTTGACACGGTCATCGCTCGAGGCCAAGGCAACCATCAACGTGTAGGTTGCGTCGCGAGAGCCGTCATCTACGAGGATCAGTTCGGCGTCGATGTCCGGGATCGCCTCGACTGCGACCAACACGCGGCCAACGAGCTCTCTCAGCGAATCTTCCTCGTCGTGTGCCGGCACGACGATGGTCACGAGACGGCCCGGCACTACTTCCCGACTGTGACCGGCTTGCTGACCAGCAAGAGACGCGGATTGTCGGGGGATCCCGACCCCACTGCTACGCGGTACGTGGCGGGAGCGCGTGCATGCGTGTCAGTGAACGTCGCCGCTCGAGCGAAACCGATCGTCTGCATGTCGAGATAGCACACGGGTGCTCCTGGGCTGAGATGCCTGCAGGCCGCGCCGTCCGGGCTCCTCAAGATCTCGTACAGGGTTCGTGCAGAACCCGCGTGGGTGGCATCCCATTTCAGCGTTACCGCGGACGCATCGCGACGCGCGCTCAGCCCGAGACCGACGACTGGAACCGGAACGCCGGTATAGCTGCCGTTGACATACGCCTGCGCGACTGAGTCCCTGGCAATTGGACGAGCCGCGACCGCTACGGCAACCGGGGCGATGGCCATCCCGACGACGCAGATGACGAAAGCCAGGCGAAGCCGGGGGCGTTCGGACTCTCTCGTTATACGTTCGTCGACCTTTTCATCGCTCCGACGCCGTGCTCCACGGGGCCAGCACAGAACGACCCCCGCAACGATCAACACCCAAGCCGGCCATGCGGGAAGCAGGAGACGGTAGACGGATGTGTCTTCGACGCGGGCGTACGGCGCCGAGGCCTTGAAGAGAGAGTAAGCAAGAAACCAGGCGACGACGAAGAACGCTTTTCGCAGGCTGCGCGTGGCGAGTCCGAACGCACCTGCGAAAAACAAGTACTCCAATAGCCGCACGCTCCAAAATACCTCTTGCAATGTGCGGATGTTCGCTGAGAGGTGCTGCGTGTCGAATCGAAGGTACGGGTGAATCGAACCGACGACGGGCTGGGATCCAATCGCTTCGTGAATGCCGTTACCCATCGACAGGATTGGTAACTGGCCCAGACCCGCTTTCTTCCACAGCGCCAACGCGACCAACGCCGGGCTCATCGCGACGCCGATCCAGAGGAGCGTCCGCAGACGCCAGAAGACCGCCAACGTCAAAGCGGCAGCCACAGGCAGAGGGCCATTCCCCGGCTTGAGGAGGACCAGGAAGCCGAGGACGACCCCGCACACTACGGCGTCACGCGGATCGTTCGTCTCCATAGCGCGAAGCAAGAAGTAGCCCCCGTAAATCGCGCAAACCATGGACGGATAGTCCGAGAGTGCATTGAGACCGATTGCACTCGGCAAGAACGAGTCGACGAGGGTTGGTCTGTACGGCGCGTTGTAGAAGAGGAGCGCGATGAGCGGAAGCGTGGTGAACGCCACGGCCGACCACAGCCCGAACAGTCGTCCGGCCATAAGCGTTCCAAGGAGGTACATGCCGATGACGGCCGCCGGCGCCAGCACCAGCACATTGAGTGCGATGACCGCCGGCAGCCCATTCGCCATGTTCGGCCCCAGGAAGGCTGCCAGCGGGCTGAGGACGTAGGGCCAGCCCATACCGACGACCGTTCTGGGAACGTGAAGCGACGAGAGCGCCCAGCACTCTCCAGTACCACGGGCCATCATCGCCGTTTTCATAGATCCAGCCGTTGTGGGACGCCGCCCTCGCCGACCCGAGGACGAACAACCAATGACCCACGACACACGCGCCGATCACCCACCACCGTCGAAATTCAATGATGCGTGCTATCTCGAGAGCTCGAGCCCTGACAGACCGTCCGGTTACCCCTGGCATTGGCTGCTCTAGCGCGCGGCCGCGCCCGCTTTGCGGCGGTACCACGCGATTGTTCGCTCGAGTCCGTCACGCAAAGTGGTGCGTGCGTGAAATCCAAACGCGTGTTTGGCGCGCCCGGGATCAAGTCGGCGGCGGGGCTGACCGTTAGGCATTGTCGGGT
>CAWJZQ010000028.1:0-27387 GCA_963847415.1 uncultured Thermoleophilia bacterium
GAAGGCACTCGGCGGTTTCAGCGGATCTCAGAGTCTGTCCTTATATATAGGCGCACGTAGAGTCGGCCACCCGACCCCGGCCGATTCCGAGGAGTCTCTTTCTCTTGTTCTGGTCGCTTGGCTACCTGGCTTTGCGCTGTCTACTGCAACTCGCGCTCCTGCGCCCCCCGCTCCGAGGAGTTCAAGGAGCTGGAAATCGTCGTCCTGCGACGCGAGCTGGCCGTCTTGCGCCGCCAGGTACACCGCCCGCACCTCAATTCCGCCGACCGGGTGTTGTTGGCCGCGGCGGGCCGGCTGCTGCCGCGTTCGCAGTGGAGGTCGTTCATGGTGACTCCGACAACGCCGCTTCGGTGGCATTGGCGCCTCGTTGCGCACCGCTGGATCTACGCGGCCGGGGCGGGCACCCCCAGTCGGCGAAGAGATTCGCGAACTCATCCTCCGGCTCGCGCGAGAGAACCCGCGATGGGGCTACCAGCGGATCGCCGGCGAGATCAATGGGCTCGGCCTGAAGGCGTCAGCAACGACCGTCCGGAAGATCCTGAACGAGGCAGGCATCGGCCCTGCCGGAGCGCGTTCGCGACTCGCGTGGCAGGCCGCCTGCTCCTAATTGCCGCCGTCGTCTTCGCCGCGCTGATCGCTGCGCTCGCCGTCTCCGGAGCACGACTGCGCGTCCCCTGGCGGCGCGTCGACGACGGCTTCTGACTCGTGCCGGCGACGCGTTACACGATCGGTCACTCGCTGTTCGGGCTGGAGGCGTATCCCGGCCGCGAAGGCCAGCTCGATCTCGTGCTCTGGAGCGAACGGATTCGCGCAGTGGCCGGCGATACGCTCGTCGATCTGGGCAACGGGCTCGAGATCCCCGCGAGCTGGCTGCCGGAAGGCGTCACGGTCGCGCAGGTCGCGGCGCGCTGAGGCCGCTTCTCGACAAGCCTGTGGAGTTCGTGCTGCCTACGCACGGCGAGCCCGCCGATCGTCCCGCTCTCGAACGCGCCCTCGCCTAATCCGCGCGAACTCGCCAACGACGACGCAGTGGTCGCTTAGCCGCGGTTCCTGCTCATGCCGGCATGCCTGAAGCTCTTGCGCGAGCAGCGGCGAGGCGAGCAGGTAGTCGAAGCGCCAGCCGATGTTGCGTTCCCGGCCGCCCGGCCAGTTCTCCCACCAGGTGTAGTGGCCGGGCTCGCCCGGATGGAAGACGCGGAAGCAGTCGGCGAGGCCGAGGTCGAGCAGTGCGGCGAACGCTTCCCGTTCGCTCGGCAAGAAGCCGGTCGGGTGCGTCGGCCGGGCTGACGTCGATCGGTTCGGCTGCGATGTTGAAGTCGCCGGCGAGTAACAGCCTGCCGGCGGCCGCGAGCTGCTGTGTCGTCCAGTCGCGCAGGGCGCGCAGATGCGTGAGCTTCACCGCGAGCCGTTCGGGGCCGCTGTTTCCGTTCGGCACGTACGAGTTCGCGACCACCGTCTCGCCGGCGCGTACTGCCAGGAAGCGCCCCTCGTGCTCGGTACCTGGGTCGTCGAGCAGGTCAGCCACCGGTTCGAACCCGATTCGGCTGAGGATGCCGACGCCGGAGTAGCCTGGTCGGCTGCCGAGGTTCCAGATGCTCTCGTAGCCGAGCTGCTCGAACTCGCGCAACGGCAGCTGGCTCTGCGTCGCCCGGATCTCCTGCAGGCAGATCAGCTCCGGTCGCTTCTCCGCGACCCACCCAAGCAGGCCGCGGCGGATGGCGGCGCGGATGCCGTTCACGTTCAACGAGACAACGTGCATAAGCGCGGCGACGCTAGCAGCGGCCGGCGGCTCTACGGCTCTACGGCTGAGCCCCTCCGCCGTTGGCGGCCGCGACCGGGCTCGAGCCTACCGGCTGGCGTCAGGCGTCAATCCGGGAACGCTCGCGCTGCCGTGTTCCGCTCGCGGCGCGAACCGTGTCGCTATTGCCGACGGTCACGGTCATCGTGACGTCGAACGTGCTCGGCGGCGCTGCTTCCACCGGTAGCGGATGGTGTGCTTACCGGATGGGCGTCTGCGGGAATCACCCGCTACTTTTTCCAGACCACCGGCTTGCCGTTGTTGGCGCATGAACTCCTCGTTCATGATGATCTACTGAAGGGTCGAGCTCGATTGCTGAACACGCATGCGAGTTGCCGAGGATGGTGCACGGCGACACCCAATTCCCTGAAGCCGCTGCAGCCAGTCCCGTGCGTTGGTGTTCCGCGACGGAGCGAGCGGCCGGCTTCTTGATATCGACGGCCGTTTCGATCAGTCTTCGAGAATCCGCGTGTGGGCGGGAGACGACGCGGCAGGCGAAGGAGGGTGGCATGTCCACGAGAGTGCTGCTTGCGGTCGTGTCGGTGCTGATCGTTGCCGCGTGCGCGGCCGGGTTCGGGTTCGCGGCGAGAACGGCTGCCGCGACAGGGGCCGGTTCGCGCCTCGCTGCCGGCGGCCTCGACTTGCGGGCGACCTTCTCGATGGCCTCTCTGGGCGTCGAGTGCCCCGCGGTGCTACCGCCCGACGCCGAGTGTCGCGCTCGCACGGCTGTTGGCCTCGTCCGGGGTCTGGGGCGCGTCTCCGAGATCTACACGTGGTTCTTTACCTTCGGGGCGCCGAACTGCCCGCCTGAGCTCGCGCAGCCGCGTGCGACCACTGGCCGTCTCGTCGTCGCCGGGAAAGGAGAGATCCGGTTCGGGCTTGCGGACGGAGCGCGGTGTGTCGAGTTGGAACCAGTGCGTAATGAGCCGCAGGAGTTCACAATCACCGGCGGCACGGGCCTCTATCAAGGCGCGTCGGGGAGCGGGCGGCTCGAACGGCAGAACGTGGGCGGGGGCCGCGGGACCGACTTGTTGACGGGGACGCTCGTCGTTCCCGGATTCGAGTTCGACGTGACGGCGCCGATTCTGAGTGTGGCAGCGTCCAAGACCGTGCGCGCTCCGAAAGGTGCCAAGGGCGTGCGCGTCACCTACAACGTCACGGCGACAGACGCCGTCGACAATGCAGTAGCAGTCGCCTGTCTGCCGAGGTCGGGTAGCCGGTTCTCCCTTGGTCGGACAACTGTCAAATGCGAAGCGACGGACAAGAGCGCCAACATGGCCCGCGCGAGGTTCGTCGTCACCGTCCGCGCAGCGTAGGGAAGCCACGACAATTCGCTCGCGATCCGGTGCGGGTCGAGCCGAAGCTGCTTAAGTCGACGGAGAACACGTGCGGCGCGTCCGGCCGGACGCGCTGCCGGACTGCCCCATCACGCCTTCGGGCTTGATGCGCGAGGTTGGCAAACTTCCTATGGCTCTTTTTCAATAGATGCACATCTCTTCACTAGAGCGCTCTCAAGATGGGGTAAGACGCTGGGAGGTATTCGAGGTCGAGCTGAACGGCCCATCCGACGGCAACCCGTTCGTTGATGTCGAGCTCGACGCGGTGTTCTCCTCCGGGCACGGCATGTCCCGTGTCGGCGGCTTCTACGACGGAGGGGGTCGTACAGGATCCGCTTCATGCCCGACGCGGAGGGCGAGTGGGCGTTCGACACCAGCCGCAACGCCCGCTCACTCGCCGGATCGCCGGCGCGTTCGTCTGCGCGCGCGCTGCCGCCGAGCGTCACGGACCGGTGCGCGTGCACGACACGTTCCACTTCCGGCACGCCGACGGCACGCGGTACCTGCCGCTCGGCACGACCGCGTATGCGTGGACCCACCAAGCAGACGAGCTCGAGGAGCAGACGCTGCGCACGCTCGCCAAGTCGCCGTTCACCAAGCTGCGGATGTGCGTCTTCCCCAAGTCGTATCACTACAACGCCAACGAGCCCGAGCGCTATCCGTTCGCGGGCTCGCTCGACGACGGGTGTGGGACTTCGACCCGGCCGAACCCGGCGTTCTGGCGCCACCTGGAGCGGCGCATCGCCCAGCTCGCGCGACCTCGGCATCGAGGCCGACCTCATCCTCTTCCACGCGTACGACCGGTGGGGGTTCTCGGACATGGGGCGCGCGGCGGACGACCGCTACGTGCGCTATCGCCGTCGCGCGGCTTGCCGCGTTCGCAGACGTGTGGTGGTCGCTGGCCAACGAGTACGACCTGCTATGGTGCAAGGACGCGGACCGACTGGGACCGACTTCGCCGGATCGATCGCCGAGAACGACCCGTATCGGTCACCTGCTCTCCATCCACAACGTGCCGCGCGTTCTTCGACATACAGCAGCCCTGGGTGACGCACGCGAGCATGCAGCGCGTCGACGTGTACCGGACGTCGGAGAACACGGATGAGTGGCGCGGATCGCTGGCAAAACCCGTCGTGATCGACGAATGCGCCTACGAAGGCGACATCGACCAGGGATGGGGCAACATCACCGCCGAGGAGCTCGTGCGGCGGCTTTTGGGAGGGAGCGGTCCGCGGCGGCTACGTCGGCCACGGCGAGACCTACCTCGACGACGACGAGGTCCTCTGGTGGTCGAAAGGCGGCGTGCTCTAGGGCGACTAGCCCGGCGAGGATCGGCTTTCTCCGCCATATCACCGAAGCATGTCCCGGCGGCGTGCTCGAACCGATCGAACAAGCGCCGTTCGCCGACGCCGTCGTCGGAGGTGTCAGAGGCGAACACGAGGTGCACTACCTCGGGTTCAACCAGCCTCGGTTCCGAATGTTCCACATGCCTGCGGAACGGCCGTTCCGCGTTGACGTCATCGACACGTGGAACATGACGGTCGACGAACTCCCCGACAGCTATGAGGGCACATTTAGGATCGAGTTGCCGGGCCGGCAGTACATGGCGGTTCGAATGAGAGTCACCGGCCCGCCAGTTCGGACAACCACTTAGCACGACCTCGTTCCCTCCGTGATGTCGACAGGCGGGCGTCGCGAGTTCGTCCGGCGCGCTATCGCGACGTCCTTTTCACAAACCCACGAGTGGCACGTGGGTCAGAGAAATCGGCTATGCCAGGCGGAGCACGGCCACTCCGAGTGCCTCGAGTTTGATCCGGCCCCCGGCGGGTGTGCCGGTGAGTAGATCCGTTCCGCTCCGGCCGCCGAGCTCCACGACCACCTCGCGATCACCGTGGTTGAGGAGGAACAGATACGAGCTATCTCTCGTCGTACGGCACGTTGCTTCGACGTTCTCAGGCGTGTGGATCAGCGGCGTGACGCCGGCGTCGGCGGCGAGAAAACGCGCGAGAGACGCAAAGCCTGATGCGTCGAGTCTCGCCGAGCAGTAGTAGACAGCACCGGCACCCAGATCGTTGCGCGTGATCGCAGGGCGTCCGGTGAGCGGGCCTGACGCGTATGAGCCAATCGCGAGAGCGCCCTCGAGTACCAGCCACTCCGACCAATCGCGAACGCCAACGGTCTCTCGGCGCCAATCGTCACGGTGGCATCCATGTCGTGTGGCAGTGGCCACACCTCGTCGACGCGAACGCCCAGCAGGCGGTGAACCGGGTGAAGTTCCTCGTTGCAGCGTGCGTGATCGTTCTCGTCGACGACGAGACTGAAGAAGCCGATGGCGACGGTGCCTCCCGCCTCTGCGAACCCCGTAAGGCGATCGACGACGGCTTCTGACGCGAGGTAGAGGTTTGGGACGACGACCAGCTCGTAGCTGTCGAGACACGCGAGGGGATGAACGAAGTCGACCGGGATGTTCGCGTCGAAGAACGGTCGGTACCACTCGAGCACGATCTCACGCAGGTCCAGCATGCGTGATGGATGCGCGGGCTGATCGAGAGCCCACCAGTTCTCCCAGTCGAAGAGAAATGCGACCTTCGCCCTCGGCGATGTCGTTCCCGCAACCTCGGCCAGCAACTGCAGGTCGCGGCCGAGGCGCACCGTCTCCTGCCAACCGCGGGAACGCGTGCCGAGATGCGGGAGAAGCCCACTGTGGAACTTCTCGGCGCCCGCGCGGCTCGCGCGCCATTGGAAGAACAGCGCACCGTCCGAACCGCGCGCCACCGCGTGAAGCGCCCACAGGCGCCTGAGCCCCGGACGCTTGGGCAGGTTGGCCTCGCGCCACTGGACGGCGCTCGGCGCGTTCTCCAGGAGAATCCACGGTCGGCCGCGGGTCTCGGAACGCGTCAAGTCGTAGTCCACTGCGGTACGCACGTGAGCGTCCGGATCGTTGGGATCCGGGTACGCGTCGAGACTGACGACGTCCTCGCGGGTCGACCACCGCCAGTAGTCGCACGCCTTGAACTCGAACATGAAGTTCGTGGTCAGCGGGATCCCCGGCGATTGCTCACGCAGCACGGCCGCCTCGAGCTCGTAGCACTCCAGAAGGGCGTCCGAGCTGAAGCGATGCCAGTCGAGCGCCTGTGTCGGGTTGGGGCCAACCGGCATCCGGCGGGGCGGCTCGACCTGGGAGAAGTCGCCGTAGCGCTGGCTCCAGAACGCGGTTCCCCAGGCGTGGTTCAGTGCTTCGATCGATCCGTACCGCGCCGCGAGCCAGGCGCGGAAGTGCGCTGCGGAGGTCTCGCAGTAGCACTGCTCCACGTGGCCGCCGTACTCGTTGCCGACATGCCACATTGCGAGCGCCGGATGGACGCCGTACCGCCGCGCAAGGTGCTCGGCTATCCGGACGCTCGCCTCGCGGAAGTGCGGCGAGCTCGGGCAGTAGTGACGCCTGCTCCCGAACCCGAGCCGCACGCCGTCTCGAGTCACGGGGAGCATGTCGGGGTGCGCTTCGACCAGCCACGCCGTCGGAGCGGCCGTTGGGGTGGCGAGATCTACGGCGACGCCGTGCGACCAGAGCAGGTCGAGCACGCGGTCGAGCCAGTCGAAGTCGAAGACTCCTGGCTTCGGCTCGAGCAGCGCCCAGGAGAAGACTCCGAGCGTGACGAGGTTCACGCCGGCCTCCTGCATCAGCCGAGCGTCGTCGAGCCAGACTTCCTCGGGCCACTGTTCAGGGTTGTAATCGCCGCCGTAGAGCAGCCCGCGCACGCGAGGGACGACGGGGTCTCTGCTCATCGATCAAGTCCTCCTTGTCGCAGCAGCGCGCTCGTCGTCCACGGAACGGAAGGCTCGCTGCCGCCGTTGCGTCCATCGTCACCGGCGGATCACCGGGACGCTCCAGCTGTGGGTGCCCGAGCCCACGACAATGGGATCGTGCTCGGGCCCGAGCGGCAGGAACACGTCCGCCTCGGCGTTGGGGGGCACCGTCGCCCGCAGCCGCAGTTCCTGATCGTCGCGGACCCATTCGACGGACGCGTTCCCGTACGGCGTGCGCAACGTCGCCGCGGCGCGCGTCAACTGCGGCGCCGGCCGGGGCCTGATCCGGATGCGCTGGTAGCCGGGGGTCGCCGGTGAGAGACCCGCTGCGTACCTATGGAGCCAATCGGCGATCGCGCCGAACGCGTAGTGGTTGAACGAGGTCATCGACGCCCGGATTGACCGAGCCGTCGGGGAGCATGCTGTCCCATCGCTCCCAGATCGTCGTCGCACCCATCGTCACGGGGTAGAGCCAGGAAGGGCAGCTCCGTTCGAGGACGAGCCGGCAGGCCTCTGCTTCGTGGCCGGTCTCGCAGAGTGCGTCGCAGACGATGGGCGTGCCGACGAACCCGGTGGCAATCCGGAAGCCGTTCGCTCCACGAGGTGTGCGAGCCGTGCGCCCGCTGCGGTCCGCCATGAGTCGTCCTTGACCAGCCCGAAGCAGATCGCGAGCGCATAGGCGGTCGGCGAGTCGGAGGTGAGGCGGCCCTCGCCGGTGACGAACCGGCGGTCGAACCCGGCGCGGACGCGGTCAGCGAGGGCCTCGTAGCGGACGCCGTCTCGCTCGCGGTCGAGCATCCGTGCGGCGCCGGCGAGGATGTCGGACGAGCGGATCGCAGTACGCAGTGGCGACGAGAGCCGGCTCGGTCAAGCCCAGGTGCGGGCTGTCCGCCGGTGCCGCCGGATCGAGCCAGTCACCGTACTGCCAGCCGCTGTCCCAGACGTCGTCTTCTGACAAGCGCGACTCGACCCAGCCCACCCAGCCCTTCATGCCTTCATAGTTGCGTTCGAGTACGCCCTTGTCGCCCAGCCGCTGGTAGAGCGTCCAGGGAACAACTGTCGCAGCGTCTCCCCACGCCGCTGCTGCCTCGTCGTCAGGCAGGGACCTCTGATGTGAAGGTCTGGAATGACGTTTGGCACCGCACCATTCGGCGTTGCTCGAGCGCAAGGTCGGTGAGCCAGGACGACAGGAAACCGCCGACGTCGTACACGAAGCATGCTGTAGGAGCGAAGACCTGGATATCTCCTGTCCAGCCCATGCGCTCGTCTCGCTGCGGGCAATCAGTGGGCAGGCTGACGAAGTTTCCGCGCATGCTCCAGACGACGTTCTCGTGCAGGCGGTCGAGGTCGGGATCGGATGATTCAAACCAGCCGGTCCGCTCAGGTCCGAGTGGATGACGACGGCCTCGACGCTGTCGAGATCGATCGAGCCGACAGCGCCGCTCAATTCCGCGTATCGAAAGCCGTGGAACGTGAAGCACGGCTCGCACTTCTCGGCGTTCCCTTCCTGCGAGAATGAAGGTGTCGGTCGCCTTGGCGGTTCGGAGCGGGTAGACGCAGAGCGCTCCGTCCTGCAGTACCTCCGCGTGGCGGACGACGATCTCGTCTCCGGCGCGGCCGGTCGCTTCGAAGCGAATCCAGCCGACGAGGTTCTGGCCGAAGTCGAGCAGGATCGACGAGTCGCTTCGGGAGACGACGTCGGGCCGTCGCGCGCCCGTACGACGAACCGGGGCCATCGGCATGGGTTCGACCGACGGCGAGACCAAAACGGACTCGACGGCGTTCCACGCCGAGTCGTCGTAAGTCGCTCGTGTCCATCCGGGAAGGTCAGCTCGGAAGTCCCATGTCTCCCCGTCGTAGATGCTGGAGGCGAGGATCGGACCCTGCGCCGCTCGCCACTTCGTGTCAGTGACGACGCGTAGCGGGTTGTCGTCGGTGTCGATCTCGAGTTGCCCGAGGATCGCGACCCGCGCGCCGTAGACGTCGTACTTCGTGCCTCGCCCGTACCCAAGACGTCCCCGGTACCAGCCGTCGGCGACAAGCACCGCGAGGACGTTGTCCCCCTCGACGACGAGATCGGTCACGTCGAAGCTCGAGGAACAGATCCGGTGCCCGTAACTCGTCCAGCCGGGGTCAAGAACATGATCGCCGACCGAGCTTCCATTGAGGAAGGGCGTGAAGACGCCGAGAGCCGACATGTGCAGCACGGCGCGACGAACGTGTCCCGTGACATGGAACCGGCGCCGCAGGTGGTGGGCTCCGCGGAAGCCGCTGCTGTCGTAAGGCGAGATGAATTGCCCTGTCCAGTCGGCGCGGCAAAGAAGCCCCACAGAGAACTCGACCGGATCGCTCCAGGCTGTTGATCGGCCGTCGGCGGCGTGAGCCCTGACCCGGACCGCTCCCTTCTCACCCGACGCCAGCGGTGCGAACGGCCAGGGCACGAAAACGGAGTCGGCGCCGGGAATCCGGCCCGTACTCACCGGCTGATCGCTGGACAGTTTGAGCTCGACCTCGTACGCGGCCTGAAGCCAATCGTCCACCCCGGCGCCGAGACGCCACGTCAGCCGCGGCTGCGCCACCGGAACCGTCCCGGTCCCGTACTCGAGCACGATCTCATCGACGTGCGGGGTAGGCGAGCCGACGCCGCTCAGTTCAGACGCCGGCCGGTCTCTGCCGAGAACACGTGCACCTCGTCTGGCCGCACCTGCAAGCGCACCTTCTGTCCGCGCTCGGGGATGTGCCGGGTGTCGAGCCGGGCGACGAAGTCGGCGCCGTGTACGACGCTGTCTGTTTCCGGGAGCTTCGCGAAGAGAAATGCGTCCGCCCCGAGTTCCTCGACGAGATTGACCACCACGTCGATCCCGTTCTCGTCAGTGCCGACGACGTCAACCGACTCGGGCCGGAAGCCGACCATCACGGTCCGAGCCTTCCCAGCAGCCGCCAGAACATCCCGTGTCAAAGGGATCTCGTAGCCGTTGAACGCCACTCCCGACTCCGTCAACTCTCCTTCGCGCACGTTCATCGCCGGCGAGCCGATGAAGCGCGCGACGAAGACGTTGCTCGGGCGCGCGTACACATTCCGAGGGTCGTCGATCTGCTGAAGTCGGCCGTCGTTCATCACGGCGATCCGGTCCCCCATCGTCATCGCTTCCACCTGGTCGTGCGTGACGTAGATCGTGGTCGTTCCCAGGCGCTGCTGCAACGCCGCGATCTCGGTGCGCGTCTGGACCCTGAGCTTCGCGTCGAGGTTGCTCAGAGGCTCGTCCATGAGAAAGACGCGCGGCTTGCGTACGATCGCGCGCCCCATTGCCACCCGCTGACGCTGCCCGCCCGAAAGCGCGCTCGGCCGGCGGTCGGCGTACTCCTCGAGATCGAGGATCCGCGCCGCCTCGGCAACGCGATCCCGGATCTCGCTCTTGGGCCGCTTCGCCATCTTGAGTGCGAATCCCATGTTCTCGCCGACGGTCATGTGCGGGTACAGCGCGTAGTCCTGGAAGACCATCGCGATGTCGCGATCCTTAGGCGCCATGCCCGTGACTTCCGTGTCGTCGATGTAGATCGCGCCGTCGTCCACAGGCTCCAGGCCGGCCAGCATCCGCAGGCTGGTCGACTTTCCACAGCCCGAGGGGCCGACGAGCACCACGAACTCACCGTCGGTCACTTCGAGGTCGAGCTCGGAAACGGCCGGGCGTTCGCTCTTCACGTACACCCGCGTCGCGCGCTCATACTTTACGCGTGCCATCGTCGTCCTCCCTCGAATGAAGCGCTAGTTCCGATCGCTTGTTCGTCGCCTTCCGCCATCGGTTCAGCCTTTGAGCGCGCCTTCGGACAGCCCAGAGATGAGCCGCCGGTTGACGAGCAGGTAGACGATCAGCACCGGCAGGCTCGTGAGAACCACATCGGCGAAGATCAGATTCCAGAGATAGGTGACCTGGTTGGTCGCGCTCGATGCAGCGTGCTGGAACAGCGCCAGCGGCAGCGTCGACTGGCTCGAGCCCCCAAGGAGGAACAAGGCGAAGAAGAATTCATTCCAGACAGAGATGACCAAGATGACTCCTCCGACGAGCAGCACCGGTCGGAGCAGCGGCAGGATGATCCTGCGGTACGTCTGAAGGCGGCTCGCTCCGTCGATCGCTGCCGCCTCCTCGAGCGACCGCGGGAATGACCGAAGGAAGCCGGTCGCGAGGAAGATCACGATTCCGATTCGAGTGCCCATCATCGACAGGGCATATCCCCAGAGCGTCGCCTGGAGATGGAGCCTTTCCAGCAGATAGATCGTCGGCAGCACGGCCGGAGGCAGCAGGATCGTGAGCACCGAGATGTTGAACGCAACCTTCATCGTCATCGACGTTGAGCGCGCAAATGCCCACGCCGCAAGCGAGCCGAGGAAGATGACGACCAACATCGTAGGAACCACGACGAGGACGCTGTTCTTCAACGCAGTAAGAAAGCCCCATTGATGAAGCGTGGTGCCGTAGTTGGACAGGATGGCCCAATGGTGGGGCAGCGAGAGGGTCAGCGACGCCGCCTCCGTGTAGGGCTTGAAAGAGTTCACGAGCAGCAGCCAGAGCGGCACGAAGATCCACGGGATCGCAATGAGCACGAGCGCGACCACCTTCCAGCTCTCGGCCACCCACCTGCTTCCCCGCTCCCACACGATCACAGGGTGACCTCCCGGCGGCGGAGAACAGTGAGCAGCGGGATCGCGATCGCCACGACGAGGATCGTCACGGTGAGGCTTAGTGCGGTCGCCAGGCCGAAGAGACCGCCGCCGTACTCCTGAAAGGAGACGATGTTCAACGTCGTCGTCGAGACCCCCGGCCCGCCCATCGTGGTCGACTGGATGATGTCGAACGCGCTGATCGAACCGAGGAGCGTGACGACGACGCTGAACGTGAATGCAGGCGCCAACAGTCTGAAGCGCACGTATCGGAAGCGACGCCAGGCGCCCGCACCGTCGATCTTCGC
The DNA here is from genome assembly GCA_963847415.1 of uncultured Thermoleophilia bacterium. Lineage (GTDB taxonomy): Bacteria > Actinomycetota > Thermoleophilia > Gaiellales > Gaiellaceae > PALSA-600. The sequence goes on from CAWJZQ010000028.1 coordinate 11,911, forward strand.
GGCCTCCGTGAGCGATCTGGGAATCGCATTCAGACCTGCGATGTAGACGAGCGTGACGAGGCCGCTGTACCGCCACGCATCGATCGACGCGACCGCGACCAGAGCAGATGTCGGATGTCCCAGCCATTCATAGTGAAAACCCGGGCTGATCACCCCGATCGCGGCGTTCAGCGGGCCGCTGGGAGCGAGGATCGCGTGCCAGATATATCCAGCCGCAACGGGCGCGATCAGAACCGGGATGAAGTACAGCGCTCGAAAGAACTGAGTCGTCCTCGTCGTCTCGTGAAGCAGAAGTGCCATGCTCAGGCTGAACACGTTCTGAACCACCGTCGCGACAACCGCGTACTTCAGGGTGACCTCTACCGGCGGCCAGAGAATGCCGAGCTGGTTCAGGGTGCGGAAGTTCTGCAGACCCGTCCAACTGATCGCGCTCTGGAACCCGGACCAGTCGGTGAGCGCGAAGCGCACGTTCAGCACGAACGGCAACACGAAGAACAACCCGAGCAGGACGAGCGCCGGGACTGCGAACGGCCACCAGCGCGGCGACGTCGCCGAACGGGCTCTGCGACGACGCCAATAGGACACGCGGCCTGCAGGGCGGCGTAGCACGCCGCCCTGCAGGACTTCCTTGCTTGTCTGGCTCAGCTCGGTCTCCACCGAGTCGCAGACCTAGGCACCGTCACTACCAACCCTTCAGGTGCGCTGCGTGCGCGGCCTGCTCGAAGATGATCTGCGCCTGCTGCCCGAGCTGCGCCGGCTGCCCTTGCCCAGCAAGCAACTTCGCCATCAGGGTTGCGAACTGGGTGTTGAAGCCGACCAGGTTCGTGTTGAAGGCCAGCGTGCCCGTCTTGTACGAGGCGGCGATCGCCTTCTGCAAACCGGTCATGCCGGGTGCCTGCTTGCCGGTCGAGATGATCGGGTAGTTGTGGGACTCGTCCAGGTACCGCTGATAGCCGGCCCCGGTGACGTAGCTGATGAACTTCAGCGCGATCGCCTGCTTCTGCGCGTTGCCCGTCTTGGGTACGAACCACGTGCCCTTCGGCCCACCGGCCCAAGGAGCGACGGGCGACGTCGCGGACGGGATCGCCCAACCGATCGCCTTGTCGAGCTTGGCGTCCCCGCCGATCTGCTGCGATAGGAGCGGCGCGAAGTCGGACGGCAGGAACGCCATCGCCGCCTTTCCGCTGAGGACGTCGTTCATCCCCTGCTGGACTGCCGCAGTCTGCACGTCTGAGTTGAAGCAGCCGTTGGTCTGCAGGTTCTTGTACGCGGTCAGCCCTTTGACGAATGGTCCGTTCGAGTCGGAAAGCTTCGCCTTCTTGTTCAGGATCTTTTCCTCGTACCCGGTTTCCCCCTGCTCGTACTGCGCGACGTACGTCAGACCACCGAGGATCTGCAGCGGCCACTGGTCGTGCCCGGACTCATAGATCGCGGCCACGTTTGGATCCTTGTCCTTCAGCACCTGGCAGATGTGCATCAGGTCGGCGTAATTCTTGGGCGGGGTAAGGCCGTTCTTCGCCAGGACCGCCTTGTTGTAGAACGCACCGAACACGGTTGGGTCCGCCACCTGCGCCGCATAGACGTGCCCGTTGTATGAGCCGGAGACCTTGTAGAGCGAGCCTGATCTCTTGACGAAAGGCATCTTCGAGAGGTCGACGAGGTTCTTCGTCGGGTTCAACGACCAGAAGAGCGAGGTCGGCTGATACTCGAGGATGTCGGGCCTCGCACCGGAGTTCCACTTGGTCTGGACGGCAGTCTCCGTAGCAACGGTCGGCAGGATCACGAGCTTGAGCTTGACGTGGAACTTCTTCGCGAACCGCCCGTAGAGAGCCCGAGTCGCCGCCGTGTCGTTCGGATACGTCCAAACCGTAAGCGTCGTGACGCTCGCCTTGCTCGCCGAGCTGGACTTACTCGACGAGCCGGACCTCGATGCCGCCGCCGCCACCAGCAACAACGCGAGTGCGGCAGCAAGCAGAACAGCAAAACTGTAACGCCTCACCACTCACCTCTTTCTGTAGTGGTCGTGATGACCGGAGACGTGCGAGCGGTCACCTGCGTGGGCTCGCCTCCGCTCCATCCGTTCAGGCCGTGTCGGAGCGCCCAGTCGATGTCTGCGAGCCTCCGCTTGGAGATCTCGGCCGTATCGACGATCTCGGAGCCGTGGTAGGCGCCCGGGAAGTTGTGGATCTCGGCCGCAACGCCCGCCTGGAGCAGGCGCAGGCCATAGAGGATGCCCTCGTCGCGGAGGGGATCGAATTGTGATGTTGCGATGTACGCAGGCGGGAGCCCCGAGAGGTCCTCGGCGCGCGCCGGCGCTGCGTAGCCCGGGATGTCGACGCGCTCCGCGCCGAGGTAGTGGCGCCAACTGAGGAAGGCGCTCTGTCTGTCCCAGACCGGTGTGTCGGTGAAGGTGGTCATGGAGAGTGTTTCGAGCCGGTCGTCGAGCACGGGCGAATTGAGCAGTTGGAAGCAGATGCGTGGGCCGCCGCGATCTCGGGCGAGCAGAGCGAGCGCTGCCGCAAGGCAGGCGCCTGAGCTGGATCCGGCTACGGCGACGCGATTCGGGTCGATGCCAAGCTCGTCGGCGCGTTCGGCGAGCCAGCAAAGCGCCGCGTAGCAGTCGTCGAGAGCCGCAGGGTAGGGGTGCTCCGGTGCGAGTCGGTACTCGACCGAGACGACGACTGCGCCGACGCTGAGCGCGAGCGAGGCTGCTCGCGCGTGTTCCCCCTCGATGCTGCCGAGCACGAACCCGCCGCTGTGCATGTAGAGCACGCCAGGCAGCGGACGTTGGAGCGCGAGCGGGACGTATGCGCGCACACGGACTTCGGGACAGCGCGCTCCTGCTGGTACGAAATGGTCATCGATCTCGAGCTGCTCGAGACCCTCGATCTCGTCCAGGCCCGAGCTCAGTAGCTCCCGGTGCAACGCCCGTGCCGCCCCGAGCTCTTCGATCGACTGGGTCGGCTGCAACGCAAGTCCGGCAGCGAGCTCGGGATCGAAGGGGTAGCCCACATAGACCTCCCGGTCGTCAGGTACGCCCTCGCGGTCGAGGGTCGCGAGCGATTCTCGGGGAGCGACTCGTAGCCGTCATCCGCCAAATGGCGAAATAACGCGGCGAAGTACCGCCATTCGGCGGATTAGTTGCTCGATAGAGCCCGAAGAACGAGGGCGAGCTCAGCTCTCAGCCTGCTTTGGGGGTCCTCGATTTGCAGGCCGAGGGCTGCTTCGGCTTTCTGGAGGCGGTATTGGACAGAGCTGTGGTGGAGGTAGAGCGCTGCGGCGGTCTCGCGGATCGACCCGCTGGCAAGTCGCTGCTGAAGCGTGTCGACGATCGCGCGGCCGCCACTCGTGCTCGCCAGCTCGGCAATCGCGCGAACGTCGGGGTTCGAGTCGATCGCACTCTGCGGAAGCTGCGCGAGGAGCGCGAGCGACCCCAGGTCGTCGTAGTCCACGAGGTTGCCGAGTCCGAAAAGACCGCAAAAGCGGATCGCCGTCTGAGCTTGCTGCCAGCTGTCGGCCGCCTGCTCCGGTGGGCGCTGTCGGGCGGTCCCGATAAGCAGCCCGGATTGCACATTTGAGAGCGCGACGCCAGAGCCCCCCGCGTCGGCACGCAAGGCCGCCAGATCTGGCTGCGCGACGATGGCGCCGATGTTCCCGAGCACGGCCGATCGAACAATCGGAGGGCGGACTGCATCGTGACCCTCGCGAATCGATCGATGCAGCGCTGCAAGGCCGGCAGCGAGCGCGCTCGGTTCGGTCCTGCTGACGACCGCCGCAATCTCGAGCGGCTGCTCGCGGGAGATGCCGAGAAGACCCATGGCATCGATGCGTTCCTCGGGCTCTGCCCCGGTGCTGACGAGCAGCTCGATCAGGCCCGCCGTGCTCCTCCCGGGCCGCGGCGAAGCACGCCAGAGCACGCCCGCGGCGAGCGCCAACCGCTCCACGATCAGCTCGTCGAGCAGCTCCGGGCCTTCGTCGCGCTCGAGCCAAACCTCACCCACGTCCCGCTCTCCGATGCGGACGGTGCGGCTTGTGGTTGGCGCAAGCGGACCCTCGCTGGTGACTCCTCGCCGATTGAATCGCACGCTCACGGCTGAGTAGTTGTCGCGCAAGCCCGCCACGCACTGACTCAGAGCGGCGGCTGCGCGCACGCACGCCTCCAGGGTCGCGCGATGCTCCACGAGCGCGTCGAAGTATGCGATGACTTTCAGTCCGCTCTCGGCGAGCTCATCGGAGTTCGACAAATGCAGGAGGAAGGTGCGCATCAGCCGAGACGACCTTTCCTCAGTCCGTCGGCAACGGGGGTATCGGAAAGACGTCGTGAGAGGCGGAGGCAACGCACGCCGATGCCGAGTGCGGCACGGCGATGCCCGGCGCGCGTGGTTAGCAGGGGCGCGAGCCGCACTGGAAGGAGGCGAGCATCCTCAGGCTCGCAGCTCTGGGCGCCGCGGACGAAGCCTTCGATTGATTCGAGCGCACTCGGTTCATCGAGTCTCACAGACACGCGAGGGAACGGTCGCTCGCAGCTTGACATCAACTCGGCGGGAACGGTATTCGTGCCGGTGAAGTAGCTGACAGTGAGACTCGAACCAATCGTTGCTTCCCGGCTGGCCCTCCTCGAGGGAGTCGACAGCTGGGACGATCCGCGCGTCGCGGAGTTTTCGTTGCCGGCGCACGAGTGGCAGCGACCGGCGATCGAAGTCGAGGACGTCCACTCGACCGACGAGTTCCGAGCCCGGATCCGCATCTACCGGCCACCGCCCACCGAGCGCCGACGGGCGGCACTCCTGTGGGTCCACGGCGGCGGCTTCGCCGGCGGCAGCATCGACATGCCCGAGTCCGACTACGTCGCCTCGGAGCTTGCGGCACGCGCCTCCGCCGTCGTCGTCGCGGTCGATTACCGTCTGGTCGACGAGCGGGTTCACTACCCGCTTCCGGTCGACGATGTCCTCCAGGCATGGGGCTGGCTCACGACTCACGCCGAATCGCTCGGCGTCGCGGGGCCGGTTGCCCTCGGAGGTGCGAGTGCGGGCGGGTGCTTGACGGTAAGCGCAGTGTTGCGGCTACGGGATGAGGGAGGCACGATGCCGTCGGGGTTGCTCCTTGCCTACCCGGCGCTTCACGCTCTGCTGCCGCCCTTACCGCCGAAGGAAGAAGCGGAGCTTGCCGCGCTGCCACCGCTCTTTCGTTTCGACGCAGCCGAGGTCTACGACATGTTCGAGCGCTACCTGGGCAGGTCGCCGGAGGAAGCCGATGACGGCTACGCCATACCGGCCCTGGCGGATCTGCGAGGACTTCCGCGGACGCTGATCGTGAACAGCGACTACGACACGCTGCGGACGTCGGGTGAGTCGTTCGCCAGCGCTTTGGCGGGTGTCGGGGTCGACGTCGAATCAGTCCGTGAGCAAGGGACGCTTCACGGGCATCTGAATACGATCGGGCTTGCCGGCGCCGAGGCATCGCTCGACCGCTTTGCCTCATTCCTCGGGCGCCTCAGCGCCTAGTAGGGCTCAGTCATGTGTCGCCCACGGTGGAGCCCGGCGGTGTCCGCTTGATTGTGCTGCGCGCGCTCTCCGACAACGGCGCCGCCGCCTACGACCACGGTATCGCCGCCGCCCTCGCCGCCCTGACGTCGGCCAAGAGCGCCTGCTTCACGGTTGAGCAGAAGGTCGGTTGCATGTTGAGAACAGTCAACACGCCGCGGGTACGAGACGGGTACATCAGGTCGGCCCCCCACGCGCCACGGGTCGTGAACGATCGGTGATCCGGGTCCTGCCCATCGATGACGAAGCGCCGATTCGGCTGCTCGTGCGTGAAGCCGGCCGCCCGGTCACGCGCTGACACGCCGCGTGAACCGCGTCAGTTCACGGTTGAAGCGCTCAGGCTCCTCGAGGTGCGGCGCGTGGCCCACGCCTTCGTACCAGGACACCTCCGCGTTCCTGCAGGTCGCGAGGGCGTGCTCCGCCATCGCCGGCAGCACGACCTGGTCGGCGAGGCCCTGGGTGACGAGCAGCGGCACGTCGAGCATGCGGAGCACGTCGTCGCAGTCGAGCTCGCGCGCGGCGAGGCCGGCGCGGATCCGCGCCGGCACGACGATGTTCCAGCAGAGCGCCGTCTCGAGCTCGTCGGGGCGGAGCGGCCTCGCCACGCACCCCGCGAGGAAGCGGCGCAGGCCGCGGATGTTGGTCGGGAGGTCGTCCGCCGTCAGGTCGGCGAAGTGGTCGAGGAATCCCGGCCCGATGAGCGTCCCGAAGGCTGCGTGACCGAGCTTGAGGGCGCCCTCGACGAGGTTGATCGCCGCGATTCCCTGCTGGCCGTGCCTGCGCACGTAGTCGCAGATGACGAAGGCTCCGTATGACCAGCCCACGAGCACGGGCCGCTCGAGCCGCAACTCGCGCAGGATCGCCGCGACGTCCTCGGCCCAGAGCTCGCCGTCGGTGTAGTGCTCGGGCTCGAGCGGCGCCTCGGACATGCCGTGCCCGCGGAGGTCGTAGGCGACGAGCCGGAACTCGTCCGCGAGCGGGCTCTCGTACTGCTTCGCCCAGCAAAGATGGTTCTGCGACCACCCGTGGATGAACAGGATCGGCGGCCCGTCCGCGTTGCCCCACTCCCGCACGTGCAACCGGAGGCCGCCGCCACCGTCGACCGAATGGATCTCCGTGCGTGCCGCGCGATTTCCGATCGCTGCCATCTGTCGCCTCCTCGTGCTCGTCGGTTCGACGAGCGTGGCCGCAGGGGAGCGCGAGCGCATCGGGCGACGAGCCTTATCTTCCGTGCGGAAGCGCCGTATCTTTGGCTCTCAGGGTGCGTACGAGCGAAAACGAGCTGTTCGTCGGCCGCGCGCGCGAGCTCTGGGAGCTCGAGCGTGCGCTCTCGGCGGCCCAGGCTGCAAGCGGCGCGACCGTCCTCGTCTCCGGCGAGGCCGGGATCGGAAAGACCCGGCTCGCCGCCGAGCTCGCGGCACGCGCGGGCGCGGCCGGGTTCGACGTGCTCCTCGGGCGGTCGATCGACCTCGTCGGGACGGAGCTTCCCTACCAGCCGTTCGTGGAGGCTCTACGCCCGCTCGGTGCGCTGCGCGAGGCGCGCTCGCAGCTGCGGGTCTTCGAGGAGACGCTCGCGCTCCTCGCACGGCGCGCCGCCGCCGCGCCCGTACTGCTCGTGCTCGAGGACGTGCACTGGGCGGACACGTCGACGCTCGATCTCGTCGTTTACCTCGCGCACAACGTCGGCGACCGCCGGCTGCTCGTGCTCGCGACGTACAGGCCGGACGAGCATCCGTCGACGGGGCGAATGTGCCGGCTCGCCGACGGCGTCCGGCGCTCCAACGCGGCGCTCCTGCTCGAGCTCGGCCCGCTCGAGCGCGACGACCTGATCGCGCTCGTCGGCGGACGGGCGCCGGCGGCGCTGGCGAGCGAGATCGTCGCGCGCTCGGAAGGGAATCCGTTCTTCGCGGAGGAGCTCGTCGCGGCGGCGGGCGAGAACGGCCGGCTGCCGCCCGGCCTGCGCGACCTGCTGCTGCAGCGCGTGGCGCGCCTCGACGAGCGGACGCGGAGCCTGCTGCGGCTCGCCTCGGCTGCGGGGCGCGACGTCGGCTACCCGCTGCTGCGCGCGACTGCCGCGCTGCCCGAGCCCGAGGTGCGCGAGTCGCTGCGCCGCGCCGTCGACCACGGCGTCCTCGTCGCCGACCAGTCCGCCGGCAGCTTCCGCTTCCGCCACGCGCTGCTGGCGGAGGCGATCTACGCGACGATCCTGCCGGGCGAGCGTGAGGAGCTGCACGCGCGCCTCGCCGACGAGCTCGCGCGCACCGGTGCCGCGTCGTCCGCCGAGCTCGCGCCGCACTGGGCCGCTGCGGGCCGGGCGGCGGAGGCGCTCCATACCTCGGTCGAGGCGGCGCGCCAGGCGGCGGCGGTCTTCGGGCTCGCGGAGGCGCACGGGCATCTCGAGCGGGCGCTCGCCGTCTGGGACGCGGTTCCGGACGCGGCCGCGCTCGCCGGCGTCGACCTCGCCGAGCTCTGCGCCTGGGCAGCCGGGCTCGCCAGCGATGTCGGTGCGGCGCCGCGCGCGGTCGAGCTCGCACGGCGGTCGATCGAGCTCGTCGGCGCCGGCGCGCCGCACCGAGCGGCGTTCCTGACCGTGCGCCTGGGCGAGTACCTCTACGAGGTCGGGCGCAACGACGAGGCCCTCGCCGCACTCGAGCGCGCGGTCGCACTCGCGCCGGCGGAGCCGCCGTCGCCGGAGCGCGCGTACGCGCTGTCGTCACTCGCGGGTGGCTTGATGGTCGCCCGGCGCAATGCCGAGTCGTTGCCGCTCGCCGAGCAGGCGCTCGCGCTCGCACGCGCCGTCGGTGCGAACGAGGCCGAGGTGCGGGCGCTGACCGTGCTCGCCGGCGATCTCGTCTACCTCGGCCGCGGGGACGCGGGCCTCGCCCGCTACCGCGAGGCCCTGCAGCTCGCCGAGGAGGTCGGCGATCACGTCGGCTTGGCGCGGGTGTACATCAATTTCACTGACGCGCTGACGATGCTCGGGAGGAACCGCGAGGCGGCGCAGCTGGCGGAGACGGGGCTTGAGGTGATGCGCCGGCACGGGGTCGACAGCACGCTGATCGTCGCGAACCGGATCGAGGCGCTGCTGCAGATCGGCGACTGGGACGCGGCCGACAGAGAGAGCGCGGCCGCCGTCCGGGGCATCACAGAGAGCTTCCCGGACGCACGGCTCATCCTCCGCGCGTTGCTCGAGACCGGCCGCGGCGAGTTCGACGCCGCGCACGCGCACTTCGACGCCGCGAGCGAGACGACGCGGCCGGACCGAGGGCACGGGCTTCTCGACGGCTGGATCGCGGAGCTCGCGCTCTGGGAGCGCCGGTGGGAGGACGCGGAGGCGGCCGTCGAGGAGGGTCTCGCCCAGGCACGCGGCCCCGGAGCCGCGCATATCCGCGTGTTCGTCTCCGCCACGGGACTGCGTGCCCAGGCGGAGCTAGCGGCGCTCGCGCGCGCCCGCCGCGATACGGACGATCTCCACGACCGCCTCGACCGCGCGCGGAAGCCCTAGCGACCGCGCGGCGCGCGGCCGCCTCGTCGATCACCCCGACCAGCACCGGCTGGCTCGCCCAGGCGGACGCCGAGCACGCGCGCGCGCTCGGCGCCGCCCGGCCCGAGCTCTGGCGCGCCGCGTCCGAGACGTGGGATCGCCTCGACCGATCGCCGCTCGCCGCCTACTGCCGATGGCGCCAGGCCGAGGCGCTCGTCGGCGCCGGCGCGTCCCGCGCCGAGGCGAGCGCGCCGCTCCGGGACGCACACGCCGTCGCGACACGCCTGGCAGCGAAGCCGCTGCTAGCCGAGCTCGAGCTGCTCGCCCAGCGCGCGCGGCTCGAGCTTGCCGCGCCCGAGGCCGCCTCGCACGTGGAACAGCAACGCGTCGAGGAGGCTCTCGGCCTGACCCATCGCGAGGCCGAGGTGCTCGCCCTCGTCGCCCGCGGCTACACCAACCGCGAGATAGCCGGCGAGCTCGTGATCAGCGTCAAGACCGCGAGCGTCCACGTATCACACATCTTGCGCAAACTCGGCGCGCCGAGCCGGCAAGAGGCCGCTGCAATCAGCCACCGCTTCGCGCCGACGATTGCCCAACCGCGCGAGTTCGAACGCTGACGCGTCTGCGCGCGGCCGTCGGGCGAGCCGGCGTCTGGCTCCTTCGCGACTCGCGCACTGCAGAGGAGTACGCGAAAGGCTGAGGCGATCAATAGGCCAAGCGCCGCGGACCGGGTCGCACCAAGGTCGCACGCGTGTGCAAAGCGCGGCAACACGCGACGTCTTGCGAGGAGCGCAAACCCCCACCACTAGCCGCAGACCCGCATGGGTCGCCCCCCTCCTCACGTTCATGGTAAGGAGGCGGTCGACGGTTCGAGTCCGTCAGAGGGGCTTGAAATCCGCTGCAAATCAGCTACTTATGTTGTCTGATTCTGATAGCGAAGAGCCTCCTTCGAACGGAGGGATCCGTCATCAGCGCCGCGGCTGCCGCGCGGAAAGTACCTGCAAAACAGCTCCGGTCAGTGTCTCGCAGCGAGGAGGCCCGAATCCGGGGACTAATCTTGGGGACGTTTCGGCGCTCGGCGCGGAGGTCGGAGGCTATTAGAACGCCGCTACGAAGACGGCGTCGCACTCGAGCTGTCGCACGAGCGTGCGACGGATCCGAACGCTTCTTGATCGATGCGGACTCGGAGGTCGCGCAGTCGTTTCTCCCGATTAGAGTCGCCGTCAGCGCCTGATCCGGCCAAACGAATATGTCCGAGGTCGACCTCCTCCTTCGTGGAGGGGTCGCGGCGGGCGGCGGCTTCGACAGCGCAACCTCGGACTTCCCATGCGTTTCGCGGCAACCGGTGGCAAGCGGAAGCGCCGGTTTGCAGGCGCGCCTACCGCACGTCGACGTAGATGACCTCGACGGCGTTGTTGCCGTAGCCCAGCCGGTTCCACGGCGGGACGTCCGGCTGGACGTTGCCGGCGGCATCGGTCGCGCGGGCGCGGAGCGTCTTGCCGCCCGGTGCCCTCGGCGTCCACTCGAACGACCAGTCCTGCCACTGGTACGGGCCTTTGGGCGGCTCGACCTCGGCGGGGTACCAGTCGCCGTCGCCGGTGAGGCTGACGTCGACGCTCGTGATCGGGCCGGTGCCGGACCACGCCTTTCCGCGCACCGTGTAGGTGCCGGCGGGAATGACAGCGCGCCGGCGCCGGGTCGGTGATGCGCGCGCGCACGCGCATCAGGTCGACGCGCTCGTGCGGCTGGTCGGGCCACTCGTAGATGTAGTGGCCGGTCTGGAACTCGCCCGGTGTACGGCTCGGTCAGGACGTCGATCCGCGTCAGCCACTTCACGGACGCGACGGCGTACCAGTGCGGCACGATCAGCCGGAACGGCGCTCCGTGGTCGGGGCCGAGCGGCTCGCCGTTCATCTCGTAGGCGATCAGGATCTCGGCCGCGGGATCGGTCGCGAGGTCGAGCGAGAGTGCGCGCTCGAACGTCAGGTCCTGCTGATCGGTGTCGGCGAGGATCGCGCTGAGGTGGTACGGCCCGTGATCGGCGCCCCGGAAGAGAACCTCGACGCCGTCTGCAGCGGGCTGCGCCAGCTCGAGGACATGCTCGCAGGGGCACGCCGGTCCAGCGCGGCGGTGGAGACGGCGTAGTCGCCCCACGGCTCGCCGGTCGGCAGCGGCCTCATCGCGAGGCGGCCGTTTCCCGCGCATTCGAGCGTGACCGCACGCTCGACGGCCGGCATCGCGCGCAGATCGTCCAGCGTGAGCGTCGTCGGGTTCGCGACGGCGCCGCCGATCTCCAGCGTGCCGTCGTGCGCCGGCACCGCGAAGTTGCTGCGGACGTAGTGGAGCTCGGTCGGTGTGATGTCGCCGACGAGCGCCTCGGGCGGCGCCTCGGCGTTGAACGGCATCCCGTGGATCATCGATCAGCGCGGCGCGCGACTGCTCGAGGTTGTCGGCTACGGCCATGTCTCAGCCTCCTGCTCGGTCGGCATCAGTAGTCGGCGTCCTGGAAGTCGGGATCACGGCCGTCGTTGAAGGCGCCGATCCCCTCGACGCGGTCGGGGTGGACGGCCGAGCGCCAGTGGGCCTCCATCATGATCGCGATCGCCTGCTCGATCGGCTGCCCCTCGCCCATGCGCACGGCGCGCTTGACGGCCTGCACCGCGGTCGGCGAGTTGCTCGCGATCTTGCGTCGCGATGCGGCGCGCGGCGTCCATCAGCTCGGACTGCGGATGGATCTCGTTGACCATGCCGAGCCGGTACGCCTCCTCGGCGTCGATCGGCGTCGCCCGTCAGCAGCATCTGCAGCGCCTTGCCCGGCGGCAGGACGCGCGGGAGGAAGACCGGCGAGCCGCCTCCGGCTGCGAGGCCGATCATCGACTCGGGCTGTCCGAACGTGGCGTTGTCGGAGGCGATGATGAAGTCGGTGCTCTGCGCGACCTCGGATCCGCCGCCGTAGGCGACGCCGTTGACGGCGGCGAAGATCGGCTTGCGCAGCTGCCGCAGCGTGTAGAGCGTGCGATCGAAATCCTGCCGCTGGCGGAGCCATTGCTCCTTCGTCATGTTCTTGCGCTGCCGCAGGTCGCTTCCGACGGAGAACGCGTGCTCGCCGGCGCCGGTGATCATCGCGACTCGAACTGCGGTGCGAACGGCGATCGACTCGAGCACCTCCGTCAGGCGCGCTCCCATCTCGGTCGTGATCGCGTTGTCGGGGGGACTGTTCAGCGTGATCACCGCGATGCGCCCGTCGTCCTCGTACTCGAGCAGCACGGGATCGCCGGCGTCGCCGGCGTCGGTCGCGGCGGGCTGAAGTCGAGTGCGTTCCAGCGGTCTGTGCGTTGCGGCGTTCGCCACGTTCTCCCCTCGTCAGGTGTTCAGTGCGGCCGAGCCAGTGCAGCGCGCGCAGGCCGGGTGCGAAGCAGTACTCGCCGCCCCTCGTGGCGACGAACGGCGGCAGGTCCCTGCAGACGCCGGCGGATCGGGCGCTGCGGGATCGTGAACGTGCCGGCGTCGTCGTTGCGCCCGACGAGCGGGTCGTTCTCGCTCGGCGCGCCGATGAAGATCGCCGTCGTTCGAGCCACTGCGTCTTGACGAACTCGAACTGGCGCTTGAGGTGCGCGCCGACGAAGACGAAGACGATCCCGCGGTCGACTCCGTCGTCCTCGAGCACGCCGTCGGGAAGCATCGGCCCGTAGCTCGTGCCCGCGCCGGATCATCCGGTGGAGGCGGACGTTGACGTTGCCGTCGTCGTCGAGCGCGTCCCGCGGGTTCGCGCGCCGCGCATGCGCGCCGGCCGGGCACTTGAGGCCCTTGAGGTCGTCGCCGTAGAGGAAGGCGTTGTTGCGCCGCGGATCGGCGCCGAGCTCGGGGTCGTCCCTGTCGGGGGCGAGCGACAGCGGCGCGCCGCTCTGCCAGCGGCCCACCATCTTCGCGCCGAGCAGCCGCCTCCTGCGTCCCGGTCGGCCGCGTTCGCGCGCAGGTACCGCCGGTACGCGGCGACGCGCGTGTGCAGCTTCCGGAAGACGATGTAGGTGCCGTTCCGGCCGAGCACCTCCGGCGTCGGCATCGGCGGCAGCTCGCCTGTCTCGTCGGGGTAGCCGAGGAGGAACTCGCCCGCCTTGATCGGCGGCTCGTGCGGGTTCGAGCCGCGGTCGCCGCTGCCTTCGATCGCAGGCTGGCCGATGCCGTCCTTGAAGCCGAACGACGTCCGTCCCGTCGGCAGCTGGTAGCAGTCCTGTCGCCAGATCACCTCGACGCCGCGCAGCTCCGCGTGCGCCTGTCGTGCCCGCGCCGCGACCGTCTTCGAGCCGGTCGGCGTCTCGGCGCAGATGACGCTGATCGCAACGTGCACGTCCGGCGTCCCGAGCGGCGTCTCCCAGTTGGCCGGGGTCGCTCTCGCCGACGTCGCCGAGCTCGGCCGCGCGCGCCGCCATGCCCTGCTGAAACTCCGGCGCGAAGCTGTCGAGCGACGCCTGCGGCACGCCGAGCCGCTCCAGCCCGTGTAGGTGAACGCGACGGTCGCCCAGGCGTCGCGCGACCGCGCTCGGGTCGCGGCTCGCATCGACGACGGCATGGAGCCGGCGCACGAGCTCGCGCCCCGCTGCACGGTCGTCGATCCGGAGCAGGAGGTAGCGGCCGACGTACGGCGAGGGACGCTCGTGCAGTGCGCCGCTCTGGATGTCGTCGAGCTCGAGCTGCGACCTCGCGAAGCGGGCGGGCCATAGTGGTGCTCCGGCTGCTCGGGCGGGTTCGGGTTCGGCCGGCTGCAGGTACGGGAACGTCTGCGTGCCGGGGTTGCTCGACGGCGTCGATGCCGTCGCGCACGGGCGCGCCTTTGCCGCCCGTGACGATGAACGTGAAGAAGGTGTCCATGACGTCGTCGTTGAGCGCGCGTCCGCCACACGTCGCGTGCTGCGCGCTGCTCGCGAGCTGCGCGCTCGAGCTCGAGGAAGGAGCCTTGTTCGCCGTAGGGACGGCTGATGTCGACGATCGAGGTAGTCGGCAAGCCACAGGCTCCGTCAGCGGATGGTCGCCGTTTGCGTTCGTCGGCCAGTCCGTCTTGCCGTCGAGCCCGTCCCAGAACGCGAGGTTCGCGTTCAGGCGCGCGAGATAAGCCGGCTTGTAGGACTCGGCGAGGTGGAACCCGTCCTCCATGTTGTAGAGGTCGCGGATGTCGATGTCGCGGTTCACCTGGTCGAACTGCTTCGGGGCGAGCAGCATGTTCTTCACCTCCGGCCGGCCGACGCGCTCGATGCGGACGTTGAACTTCCCACGCGTCAGCGTCTCCGCGATCACGCCGACGAGCGTGTTGCCGCCGAGGAAGCGCGCGCAGTCGATCTCGACGACGAGCGTGAGCACGTTCTTGCCGTCCATGAAGATCGAGCCGTGGTCGGTGAACGCGAGCTTCTCGGTCGCGACCGTCTCCAATGCCGCCCGCGCATCGAAGAAGAACGGGTCCCAGCGCGGGCCTGCGAAGGCGCGGATCCCGTCGTGCTCACCGCCCGCTTCGTCACCGACGACGAACTGCAACTGCGCTCCGTCCGGGCCGCTGCACGACGCCCTCCTGCACGCCGTCACCGTCGGTCGTCGAGAAGACGAAGTCGAAGCGCACCTCGTCGTCCACGGCGGAACGGCGTGCGCGTCTCGTCTTCGCGCGGATCCAGCGGACGAAGGCGGAAGCGATAGATGAGCCCCTCCGAGAGCGGCTGCGTCGGCTGCGCGAACGGCAGCGTGTTCATGACGAGCACGAGCCGCCCGGACGCTCCGGACTCGGGAACGCATAGACGTCGGTGATGTCCGCGATCGGGTCGGCGAGCGCCCGCGGCCCCGAGATGTGATCGGACACGAGACCCCAGTCCGGCCTAGTCGGCGGCTTCGTCGAGCAGCGGCTTCAGCGCGGGATGCTGAAGCGCCTCTGCGGCCGCCGGATCGTCGAGCACGCGCTGGAAGGCCTCGTTGACGCGCTGGGCCTTCCGGATCTCCTTGACCGTGCCGCCGTAGTTCCGGGCATACGCCACCGCGGTCTGCTCGGCGCCCAGGATGAACGCCTGCAGCGCCGCCATGTCCGGGAGGCCGTCGTAGCCCTCCATATGCCGGAACGTGGCGTCGAAGAGCGCGAGGGTTGCCCGGTGTTGAAGAAGTCGTCCATGTAGGCGTCCCACGAGCCGTCGAAGCTCGTGAAGAACGCGAGCCGCGTGTCGTCGTCGAAGAGCACGAACCTCGCCTCGTGAATCGACACGATCGGAATGTCGTAGTCGCCCGGCCGGTAGCCCGGATGGTTCTGCAGAGCCTCGAGCGCCTCGCGCAAAGCCTCGGCATGGCCCGGCTTGACGCGGAACAGCAAGCTGAACTCGGTCGTCGGCCCGACGTCCGCCCCGGATGCCGGCGGTCCCAGAGGTGGTCATGCGGTCTCCTCCAGACGTAGTGCTGTCGACGGTCACGCGATTGAAACCG
>CAWJZQ010000029.1:0-59716 GCA_963847415.1 uncultured Thermoleophilia bacterium
CTCTCTCTCTCTCTTCTCTCTCCTTCTCTTTCTCTCTCTCTCTCTCTCTTCTCTCTCTCTCTCTCTCTCTCTCTCGCCCAGTTTTTTTTTTTTAAAAAAAATAACTCTACTCCGTCGTCGTCGTCGTCTACGAGGATCTGCTCGGTGAGTTCGGCGCCCTCCCGTTCGTCCCGCACCTGTGCATCGGCCGTCGCCTCGACCTCCAATGCGTCATCCTCGAGGCGGTAGACGACCTCGAGCCGACCCTGGGGACTCCGAGATGAGCACCGAGCACGCTTCGCCGACCGCGATGCGAAGGTCCTCGACTTCGTCGTAGGAGAACCCGAGCCGGGTGGCGAGACCGGCGACGGTGAGTCGGGCGATCCGGGCATATTCCGGGGCGGCCGGAAGGGCCAGTCGGATCTCGTCATGGCCCACGGCGTTCCCCTCCCCGTTGGCGTCGGGGGATTCTGGCACGCTGCGGACACACCGGCCGCGGCACGACCGTGCGTCCGCTGAGCGCGCGATCGGCGGTCGGCCTGTGTCAGGTCGTGAGCTCGAACCAGACGGCCTTGCCGGCGCGGACCGGATCGACGCCCCAGGCAGCGCTCAGGCGTGTCGACCAGTCCAGGCCGCGACCGCTCGTGTCCTCGGCGGCCGGGTGACGGCGCCTCGGCTGGCCCGTGCCGTGGTCTTCGACCTCGAAGCGGATCAGGTCGGCCTCCTTGGCCAGGCGGAGCTCGATCTCGGAGTTCGGCGTGCATGACCGCGTTGGTCACAAGCTCGGACGTGAGCAGGGAAGCGGTGTCGATCAGGTGCTCGACATCCCACACGAGCAACGTCGACACGACGAACTGGCGGGCCAGGCGCGCGCTCACGGGATCTGCAGCGAGCGACGTCGTGCACACCACGGTCACAACTCCCTCCAAACGGGCGATGATTCGGGCCGGTACCCGGTTCTTTCTGGTCACAAACATTCGCGCCCGCGACGGTCCGACGAGTGCGACCACTCAACCTGCCTCGCTTGACGACTTCGCCTGGCGATTTGTCCTCCGCAGGCCGAGATAGGCCGGATGTCGCAGCCGTCCCTCGGGCGTCCATTCGGTGAACGCGACCTCGGCCACGAGCTCTGGGCGGACCCATCTCGTCGTCGCGCACGATCGAACGCGGCGGCTCCGGCGCGAAACGGGCAGACGTCGGTGGCGAGCTCATCGAGCTGGGCCTGAAGACGGCCGAGTTCTGCGTCGCGCTGAAGCCGGTGCCGACGTTTCCGGCATAGACGAGCGGGCCGGTCGGGTCGTCGGCGTGGTGGTAGCCGAGGGCCAGCGACCCGAACACGCCGGATCGGTTGCCCCTGGCCGGTCGACCATCCGCCGACCACGAACTCCTGCTCGCCGCGGATCTTGACCTTGCGCCAGGCGGGCGACCGACGGCCGGGCTCGTAGCGGCTGTCGATCCGCTTCGCCATCAGGCCCTCCAGGTGCCGCTCCGTGGCCGCGTCCAGCAGCGCCGCGCCCGTCGCCGAGCGAGTGGGCGGGCACCTGCCACGTCGGTCCCGGCTCGACGAGATCGAGCAGCAGCCGGCGCCGCTCCTCGTAGGGCAGCGGGGTGGTGTCGATGCCGTCGAGGTGCAGCAGATCGAACACCATGTAGTCGACCGGAACTTCGTGCGACCGGCGGATCGCCTCGGACCGGTCGGCGACGTGCATGCGCTGTTGGAGCAGCGCGAAGTCGCTGCGAGCGTCGTCATCGAACGCCACAACCTCGCCATCGAGCGCGACCCGGTGGCCGTCGAGGCTGGTCGCGCAGTCCGGCCAGCTCGGGAAATCGGTCGGCCAGCTCGAGCCTGCGTGTGCTGCGCATGGAGAGGCCGTCGTCGATGAACGTCAGCGCTCGCATGCCGTCCCACTTGATCTCGTACGCCCAACCCGGTCGGTCGGTCGGCAGGTCGCCGAGCACCGCCTTCATCGGCTCGATGTCGTACGGCAGCGGGACGGACATGCGCGCAGCGTCAGGCGTCGGCGGGCTCGGCTCGGAGTCGCCCTCGCGAGACGGACGTCGGAGGTCTGCTGGGGACCCGGCTCGAGAGGACGCCGGCCGCCTCAGGCGGTCGAGCTCGGCGTCGTCGAGGCCGAGCAGCTCGGCCAGCACCTCGCGGTTGTGCTCGCCGCGATACGCGGGCGCGCCACGGGCCCGCGCCGAGGCGGCGGAGAAGCGCCACGGCGAGTTCGGGATGCGGACGGTGCCGCCCCGCCGATCGGACACGCGAGGCGATCGCGCCACGGTCGGCGGCCCAGTCGCTCGCGGCCACCTCGCGCACCGTGCGGACCACGCCCATGGCGAACCCCGCGTCGGCCAGCGTCTGCTCGAGCGCCGCGAGGTCGGTGTGGCGTACGCACCCAGTCCCGGACGGCGCCGTACGAGCTCCTCGCGGTGGGCCAGCCGCGCCGGCCTCCGTGGCGAAGCGCGGGTCGTGGCGAGGTCGTCGCGGCCCATCGCCGCGCAGATACATCTCGAACGTGCCGGTGACGCGCACGGGTGGCCGGCGATCGTGACGAGGTGGCCTTCGCCGGTCTCGCAGACCGGCGACTCGCCGGCGCGCCAGTGCGAGAGGCCGCGGCCCGGTCCGTCGACGTCGGCCAGCTCGGACTGCACGTGCTCGTTGACGAACAGCAGCGACTCGGCCATCGACACCTCGACCCGCTGGCCGCCGCCCGTGCGGTCCCGCTGGTGCAGCGCGGCGAGGATGGCCGACAGCGTGTGGAGCCCGGCGTACACGTCGGCGTGGGAGTACGGCTCGTTGGCCGGCTCGCCTCCGCGATGGGCGATGCTGCCGGCGGTCATCCCCATCTCGGCCTGGGTGATCACCGCGTACGCCCGCCGGCCGGCCCACGGACCGTCCTGGCCGTAGCCCGACAGCGACGCGTAGATCAGCCCGGGGTTGCTCGGCCCGCAGCGTCGCTCGTCGAGTCCGAGCCGGGCCATGACCCCGGGCCGGAAGTTCTCGAGCACGACGTCGGCCTGTGCGGCCAGCCGGCGCAGGAGCGTCGGCGGCCTCGGGCTGGTTGCAGGTCGAGGGAGACGTTGCGCTTCCCGACGTTCTGCTGCACGTAGTACAGCGCGAGCGAGTTGACCTTCGGGATAGGCGAACCGGCTGAGGTCGCCCTGCGGGCGGCTCGACCTTGATGACGTCGGCGCCGAGGTCGGTGAGCGCCCGCCCGGCGATCGGACCGGAGAGCACCCGCGAGAAGTCGAGCACCAGCAGGCCGGTCGAGCGGTCCCGGGCAGTCGCGTCGGCGTAGGCCATCGCGGGTCGGCCACGGCGTCAGCGTACGGACGTGACGCCGGCGCGGCCAGACTGCAGACTGCCGGGCTCGTCCGCGACATCGGAGGTGGTCATGGCCAACGATCTCGCGCTCGCCGGTCGATCGGCGTCGTCACAGGCGGCGGGTCGGGCATCGGGCTCGGGTGCGCGGCGCGGCTCCTGCGCGACGGCGCTGTCGGTCACGATCACCGGGCGGAGCGAGGACACGCTGCGGGCCGCGGCCGCCGAGCTGCGAAGCGGTCGCGCCGACGGCGCGACCGTGCGATGGGTCGGCGTCGGACGTCGCCGACGAGGCGACGGTCGGCCGCCGCGGTGGCGATGGCGTGCGAGGCGACCGGTGGGCTCGACATCGCCGTCGCGTCCGCCGGCACCGGCAGCGTCGGGCCGGTCACGTCGTTCCCGTTGGAGGAGTGGCAGCCGGGTGATCGACACCAACCTCACCGGCGCGTTCCTCACGATCAAGCACGCCGGCGCGGCCATGCAACGCGTCGGGCGGCGGATCGATCGTCGCCATCTCGTCGATCGCCTCGCCGCTGCCGCACCCGTTCATGGCGGCGTACTGCGTGAGCAAGGCCGGGCTCGACATGCTGGTGCAAGGTGGCGGCCGACGAGCTCGGTCGCTGCGGCGTCCGGGTCAACTCGGTGCGGCCGGGGCTCGTCCAGACCCAGCTCGGCGACCACCTCATCGGCGACGAGGCGGTCCTCGACGACTACCTCGCGCAGATGCCGATCAGCCGGGTCGGCACGGTGGACGACGTGGCCGAGGCGGTGCGCTACCTCGCCGGCCCGGAGTCGTCATGGGTGACCGGCCAGTGCCTCGGCGTCGACGGCGGCCATGCGCTGCGGCGGGGACCGGACGTCGAGCACTGGGCGCGGGCGCTCTACGGCGACGAGGCGATCGACGGGCCGGCCTGACCTGCCCCCCGGTGGTCTCGTTCTGCTTGTGACTCGTGGGCGTATGCCGCGTGTTTCACAAGGAGAACCGCAGCGCTCGTTCTGCTTGTGACTTGGGGGCGTATACCGCGGGTCTCACAAGGAAGAACGCGGGCCACCAGGCGGCGCTGGCTGTGCGCGTTCTGCTTGTGACTTGCGCCGCTTATACGGCGCGGTTTCACAAGGAGAACCGGGTCCCGCTTCCTCGCGACTTGGGGGGCGTATAGCGGGGGATTCACAAGGAGAACCGGGGCGGCTGGATAGGGCGACTCGCGGTCAGTTGCCGAGATCGTTGACTTCGGTGTCGATCGACAGGTCCTGCCGCACGGTCTGCGGCTTCTCCGTGCCGAGGGTGAGCAGGAACGACTGATGTCCCGTCGAATGCAGCTTGGCTTCCGGAAGGATGTTGCCCAACTTCAGCGAGGTCGCGCCGCGGCTTCCTCATGTCGAAGTCGATGATCCTGGCGTGGGCTCCCGGCGGAAGGGTCGCCAGTCTTGAACGGCTGGGGCCCGGCCGTCTGATGTTGGGTGACGTCGAGGGTGAACGTCGCGCTCGTCGATGTGGGTCAGCCGGTAGCCGGTGGCGGGACGCCGACCTTGACGCCGGGCAGCTGCCGGTCTTTCCCGATTCGGCGGTCCATCTCGCTCCTTCGCCGACCGCTCGCGCGCCGTGGCGAGCATCGTGCCCCATTCCGGCGTCGGCGGCTGCGCGCCCATGCCGAGGAAGCCGAGCGCGGCGGCCTCGAGGATGGCGTTGGAGAAGGACAGCGTCGCCTGGACGATCAGCGGCGCCGAGGCAGTTCGGCAGGATGGTCGACCAGCATCAGCCGGAGATGGCCGGCGCCGGCGACCTTGGCCGGCGACGACATATTCCCGGTTCTTCTCGGCCATCACCGCGGCGCGCGTCAGGCGCGCGAAATGCGGCTGCAGCACGAGCGCGATGGCGAGCATGGCGTTGAACAGGCCGGGCCCGAGGATGGTCGACCAGGACCAGCGCCAGAAGCAGCGACGGGAAGGCCAGGATGAGGTCCATGACGCGCATGATCAGCGCGTCGACCCAGCCGCGGAAATAGCCGGCGAGCAGGCCGAGCGATGATGCCGCCGACCAGCGCCAGCGACGACCACGAGCGCCGATCGAGCAGCGAGAAGCGCGCGCCGTAGATCAGGCGCGAGAGGATGTCGCGGCCGACCGCGTCGGTGCCGAGCAGGAACTGCCGGCTTGCCGCCCTCCTCCCAGACCGGCGGCGGCAGGAACGCGTCGCGTACTGCGCGTCGGGCGCGTGCGGCGCGAGCAGCGGCGCGAAGATCGCCACCAGGACCAGCAGGATGAAGACGACGAGGCCGATCACGGCGCCGCGGTTGATCGAGAAATAGTGCCAGAACTCGCGCAGCACCGGCGAGCGCGGTCGCGTGTCGGCGGCGGCCAGCGGTGCGATTTCGGCTGCGACTGGCGTCATCAGCCGCCCGGATGCGCGGGTTGATGACGGCATAGAGCACGTCGACGATCAGGTTCACCGCCATGACGATGAGCGCGATCAGCAGCAGGCCCGACTTGCACGACGACATAGTCGCGCTTGAAGATGGAATCGACCATCCACTTGCCGATGCCCGGCCAGGAGAAGATCGTCTCGGTCAGGATCGCGCCGGCCAGCAGCGCGCCGACCTGCAGGCCGATGGTGGTGACGACCGGGATCAGCGCGTTGCGCAGCGCGTGCAGGCCGATCACCCGGCGCGGCGACAGGCCCTTGGCGCGCGCGGTGCGCACATAGTCCTCGCCGAGCACCTCGAGCATCGCCGAGCGCGTCTGGCGCGCGATCACGGCGAGCGGGATGGTGCCGAGCACGATCGTCGGCAGGATCAGATGGCTGACAGCGCCGAGCGGAAGGCGTCCCACTTGCCGTAGAGCAGCGTGTCGATCAGTCATGAAGCCGGTGATCGGCTTGAAGAAGATACTGCAGGCCGATGCGGCCCGAACCGGCGTCCAGCCGAGATAGCCGGAGAAGAAGATGATGAGCAGCAGGCCCCACCAGAAGATCGGCATGGAGTAGCCGACGAGCGCCGTGCCCATCAGCGACTGGTCGAACCAGGAGCCGCGCTTGACCGCCGCGAAGATGCCGGCCGGAATGCCGAGGACGATGGCGAAGATGCATGGCGACAGAACGACAGCTCGAGCGTCGCCGGGAAACAGCGTCAGAACTCGCTCGAGCACCGGGCGCTTGGTCGAGATCGAAATGCCGAAATCGCCGGTCAGGACCTCGCCGACATAGCGAGATACTGCTGCCAGATCGGCAGGTCGAAGCCGAACTGCTCCATCAGCTCTTCGTAGCGCTCGGGCGACACGCCGTGCTCGCCGGCCATGCGCCAGGATCGGATCGCCCGGCAGCAGCGCGGACGAAGGCGAAGGCGCAGATCGTGATGCCGAAGAAGGTCGGGACGATCAGCGCGAGCTTGCTGAAGGATGATAGCGCAGCATTGGCGACAGAGCGGGCGGCGCCGATTGCGCGCCGCCCTGCATCCGATCGGTCTATTCGGCCTTGTCGACGCCGTCGAAGCGGTGGATGCCGAGCGGGTCCATCATGAAGCCGCGAGACTTCTTGCGGCATCGGCACGATAGACCTTGCGAGTGGGCGAGCGTGAAGGCCAGGCGCCTCGCTCCTTGAACACGACCTGCGCCTCTCGTAGAGCTTGGTGCGCTCGGCCTGTCGCTGGTCGTCTTGGCCTTCTGGATCAGGTCCTCGAAGTCCTTGTTGCACCAGCTCGAGTAGTTGCGACCCGCCGACGGCCGCAGCAGGAGAACAGGGTCGCGAGGAAGTTGTCCGGATCGCCGTTGTCGCCGGTCCAGCCGACGGAACGCGCCGTCGCGGTCCTTCTTCTTGCCGCTTCGCGATACTTCGGTCCATTCGTAGTTGACGATCTCGGCCTTGACGCCGACCTTGGCCCAGTCGGCCTGGATCAGTTCGGCGGCGCGCTGGGAGTTCGGGTTGTAGGGACGCGAACCGGCCGATCGCCCAGATCTCATCTGAGGTCCTTGACGCCGGCCTCGGCGAGCACCTTCTTGGCTGCTTCCGGATCGTAGGCGTCGTCCTTGATGTCCTTGTTGTAGGACCACATGGTCGGCGGGATCGGGTTATCGGCCGGCGTTGCGCCGGCGTCCTGGAAGACGGCGTCGATGATCGCCTGCTTGTTGATCGCCATGTTGAGCGCCTTGCGCACCTCCGGCTTGTCGAACGGCGCGCTGCGTGGTGTTGTAGCCAGGTAGCCGATGTTGAGGCCGGCCTGCTCGATCACGTTGAGGTCCGGATTCGGCCTTCAGGCCTGGCGATGTCGGCCGGGTTCGGATACGGACATGATGTCGCATTCGCCGGCCTTGAGCTTCTGCGCGGACGGCCGCGTCGGGGGTGATCGCGAAGATCAGGTCGTCGATCTTCTGCTTGCCGCTCGAAGTAGTCGGGGTTGGCCTGCGTAGCGGATGACCGCGTCCAGCTGGTAGTCGACGAATGGAACGGGCCGGTGCCGACCGGCTTCTGGTTGAACAGCTCCTTGTTGCCGGCCTTCTCAGCTGGTCGGCGTATTCCTTCGACACGATCGAGGCGAAGTCCATGCCGAGGTTGGCGAGCATCGGCGCGTTCGGCTCGGTCAGCGACGAACTTGACGGTCAGGTCGTCGACCTTCTCGATCCCTTGGCGAGATTTCGGCATGTCCATGCCGGTGTAAGTATTCCCAGGTGAGGTTCGGCAGGTAGCGTAGCCGAACCACGGGTTGTCCTTGTTGAACTGGCGCTCGAAGGAGAAGACACGTCGTCGGCGTTGAGGTCGCGCGTCGGCGTGAAATAGTCGGTGGTCTGGAACTTGACGCCGGGGCGCAGGTGGAAGGTGTAGTTCAGGCCGTCGTCGGAGATCTCCCAGCTCTCGGCGAGGCCCGGCTCGAGCTCGGTGCCGCCGTGCTTGAACTCGACCAGGCGGGAGTAGACGGTGCGCGAGGAGGCGTCGAAGTCGTTGCCGCCGGTGGTGCGTGCCCGGGTCGAAGTTCGCCGGCGACGCTTCCGAGCAGATAGACCAGCGTCTTGGCCGAGGCGCCGGCTCCAGCCAATGCGACCATGCTCGACGCCGGCGAGCGCCGCCGCCATGATGTGTTTCAGATACATACAAGTCCTCTCGAACGACGGGCGGCGCGGTCGCCGCGGGTGACCGCGACGGCCTCGGCTCGCTCGAGCCGGGCCGGCGCGCCGACCTCGTGCTCCTCGACCTGGAGTCGCTCGTCTTCACGCCGCTCAACGACCCCCTGAGGCAGCTCGCGCTCGGCTCCACCACGCTCGCGGTGTCGTCGGTCATGGTCGGCGGCGAGTGGCGCGTCCGCGACGGCCGCGTGACCGGCGTCGACGAGGCGGCCGTGCTCGCCGAGGCGCGCGCCCGCGGCCCGGAGATCGTCGCGCGCCACGACGAGGGCTTCGCGATCGGCCAGGAGCTCCTCGCGTCGCTCCGGGCCGGGTGGCTGGAGGCGATGCGCACCGACGTCGGTATCAAACGGAAGCTCTCGCCGTAAAAGCTGCAATCTGATTCGCTTCGCGAATCAGATTGCGGGGTTTCGGTTTACGCTCGCGCTCGTGATCGACCTCGCGCTCACGAACGCCCGCACTGCTCGACGGTGAGCTCGTCGACCTCTTCGTCGACGGCGGGCGCTTCGTCTCGCGCGGCGAGGCGCGCGGACGATCGACGCCGAGGGCCGGCTGGTGACGCCGCCGCTCGTCGACTGCCACCTGCACCTCGACGCGTCGCTGACCGTCGGGCGGCCGCGCTTCAACGAGAGCGGGACGCTGATCGAGGGCATCCACGTCTGGGGCGAGCTGAAGCCGTCCCTGACCGAGCAGGACGTCTTCGAGCGCGCGTCGGAGATCGTGCGCTGGTCGGCCGCGCAGGGCACGCTCTTCATCCGCGCGCACGCCGACGTCTCCGGCGAGAACGAGGCGATGGTGCGCGGGCTCCTGCGCGTGCGCGACGAGCTCGCCGAGCTCTGCACGATCCAGGTGACCGCGTTCCCGCAGGACGGCATCTACGCGCGCGACGGCGACGAGGAGCGGCTCGAGAACGCGATCCGCCTCGGCGTCGACTGCGTCGGCGGCATCCCGCACTACGAGCCGACGAGCGAGCTCGGCCTGCGCGAGGTGCATCGCGTCTTCGAGCTCGCGAAGCAGCACAACCGCCGCATCGACGTCCACTGCGACGAGACCGACGACCCGAACAGCCGCTTCCTCGAGGTGATGGCCGACGACACCGTCAAGCACGGCCTCGCCGGCCGCGTGACCGCGAGCCACTGCACCGCGATGGGCTCGTACGAGCCGTACTACTCGTCGAAGCTGCGCGGCTTCCTGAAGCGCGCCGGCATCAACATCGTCGTCAACCCGTACGCGAACTCGCTGATCCAGGGCCGCCTCGACCCGTACCCGAAGCGGCGCGGCTTCGCGCAGCTGAAGGAGCTGCTCGCCGAGGGCGTCAACGTCTCGCTCGGCAACGACGTGATCATGGATCCGTGGTACTCGCTCGGGAAGGCCGACCTCGTCGACGCCGCGCACCTCGCGCTGCACTTCACCTACATGAGCGGGCGCGAGGAGATCGCCGAGATGCTGCGCTGCGCGACCGAGCGCGGTGCGCGAACGCTCGGCGTCGAGGACGACTACGGGCTCGAGGAGGGGAAGCCTGCCGACTGCGTCGTCTTCGACGCCCCCGACGCGCTCGAGGTGATCCGGCTGCGCGCGACGCGGCGCTGGGTGCTGCGCCGCGGCGAGGTGATCGCCGAGACGACGCCCGCGCAGACGCTGCTGCACGGCCGGCCCGTGACGTTCGCACCGTGACGCTCGCACCATGACCCGCTCGCCGTGGGCCGTGCTCGCGCTCGCGCTGCTCGACGGCGCGATCGGCGCGGCGCTGCTCGTGGTCGCGGTGCAGCACGGCGAGCGGCGCGACGTACTGGTGCACTTCGCGGTCTACGCGCTGATCGTGTTCGCCTTCAAGGCGCGGGACGCGGGCCGGCGCGTGCCTGCGCTGATCGGCCAGGCGCGCCACGGGACGACGCTCGCGGTCGGGCCCTGGTGGCTGCGCACCGCCCGCATCGTGATCGGCTACGACTCGTGGTCGCGGACGGAGCGGCTCGGGATCGTGGTCATCTCGGTGATCGTGACGACGCTCTTCGGCTGGGCGAAGGGCGGCCCGTTCGCCGCTGCGCTCTTCGTCTCCGTGGCCGTCGTCGATGCCGCACTCGCGGTCGTCGCGCTGGGTGCCCGCTACGGCGCTCGCGTCTGACGATTGATTCCTAGCGCTTGTCGTCCGCGTCGGTGTGGTCGACCGCGTTCCGGCGGGCGCGCTCCTCGCCGAGCTGCTGGTTCGTCTGCTGGATCCAGCGGCGCATCCCGGCCAGGTGCTCGTTCGTCTCGTGGACGGCAGCCCGCTGGCGCTCGATCTCGCTCTTGCCGTCGTTCAGGCGCCGGCGGACGCGCTCCAGGTAGTCCGCGATCGACCGGTTCACTTGCTCGCGCTCGTCCATCGAAACCCCTGTTGCCAGGGATCGCAAATCGCAAACGCCTGTTCGTGCCGGAGTCTCAGCGCGTCTGCGGGAAGCCGAGGTCGACCTTCGACGTGGCCGGGTCGGGCCAGCGCGAGGTGACGACCTTCGTGCGCGTGTAGAAGTCGATCCCCTCCGGCCCGTAGATGTGCCGGTCGCCGAAGAGGGACGCCTTCCAGCCGCCGAACGAGTAGTAGGCGACGGGCACCGGGATCGGCACGTTGATCCCGACCATGCCCGCCTGCACGTCGAACTGGAACTGGCGGGCGACGCCGCCGTCGCGCGTGAAGATCGCCGTGCCGTTGCCGTACGGGTTCTCGTTCACGAGCCGGACCGCCTCGTCGTAGGTCGTCGACGCGCGTGACGCCGAGCACCGGGCCGAAGATCTCGTCGTCGTAGGCCTTCATCCCCGGCTTGACGTCGTCGATCAGCGACGGCCCGAGGAAGAAGCCGTCGCTCGGGCGCGCCGTCGCGGCCGTCGACGACGACCGTCGCGCCCTCGTCCGGCGCGCGCTCGACGTACGAGGCGACCTTGTCGCGGTGCTCGCGCGTGACGAGCGGGCCCATCTCGGACGTCGGGGTCCATGCCGTCGCCGACCTTCACCTTCGGGATCCGCTGCCTTGATCGCCTCGACCAGCGGGTCGGCGACGTCGCCGACCGCGACGACCATCGAGACGGCCATGCAGCGCTCGCCGGCCGAGCCGTACGCCGCCGAGACGGCGGCGTCGGCCGCCATGTCGATGTCGGCGTCGGGCAGCACGATCATGTGGTTCTTCGCGCCGCCGAGCGCCTGGCAGCGCTTGCCGTTCGCGGTCGCCGTCTCGTAGACGTACTTCGCGATCGGCGTCGAGCCGACGAACGAGATCGCGGCGATGTCCGGATGCTCGAGCAGCGCGTCGACCGCGACCTTGTCGCCGTGGACGACGTTGAAGACGCCGTCCGGCACGCCGGCCTCCTTGAGCAGCTCCGCCGTGCAGCAGCGACGCGGACGGATCCTTCTCGGACGGCTTGAGCACGAACGTGTTGCCGCACGCGAGCGCCGGCGCCCACATCCACATCGGGACCATCGCCGGGAAGTTGAACGGCGTGATGCCCGGCGACGACGCCGAGCGGCTGGCGGATCGAGTAGACGTCGATCCCGGTCGAGGCCTGCTCGGAGCATGCCGCCCTTGAGCAGCGTGCGGGAGGCCGCAGCAGAACTCGATCACCTCGAGCCCGCGCGCGACCTCGCCCATCGCGTCGGAGAGCACCTTGCCGTGCTCGGCGCGTCAGGATGCTTGCGCGATGTCCTCGCGGTGCGTCGTGGAAGAGCTCGCGGATGCGCGAAGAAGAGCTCGGCGCGCCTGCGCGAGCGAGAGCGCGCGCCAGGCGGGGAACGCCTGCCTTCGCGGCCTGGACGGCGCGCGTCGACCTCCTCGACGGTCGCGAAGTCGACGGCGCCCGATCTGCTCGCCCGGTCGCCGGGTTGTAGACCGGGCCCGTGCGGCCGGACTGCCCCGCGTACGCGGCTGCCGCCGATCCAGTGGTTGATCGGCTTGACGGCTGGCGGGTGCGTCGACGACGTCGGTCATCGGTCTCCTCCTCGCGTGGTCACAGGGAGCGTACCGTGGCCGCGCGACGGACGCGGACCTGCTCGAGCTCGCCGAGGACACCGCGGTGCATCTGGCTGCCGCCGAGCCCGAGCTTCGAGCAGATCGACGCGCGACGGCTACGTCGTTCGTCGGCTACGGCCGCTGCGCGCTGCGGTGCACCGGATCCGGCTCGAGCGACGTCGAGCGCGGCGGTCGCGTGAGCGTCGCGAGGCGTGCCGCGCGGCGCGGGCGTCGAGACGTCGACGTGGTGGGTCGGCTAGCGCGCCGAGCCGCCGGGCTCGGCGGAGCGGCTGCTCGCGCTCGGCCTCGCGCCGCGACGACCCGCCCGCGCTGACCGGCGATGACGCTGCGTCGTCGCGCCGCCCGCCGGCGAGCCGGCGAGTCGAGGTGCGCCGGGTCGAGACGGTCGACGAGCTACGCTCGCCGCGCTCGAGATCGACTGGGAGCGTCTGGCAGCATCGCCGAGCGAGGAGCGGGCGCGAGCGCCGCGCGGTCGAGCGCGAGCGCGTGCGCCGAGCATCGTCGCGACCGGCCGCGTCGCAGCCACTACCTCGCCTACCTCGACGGCGAGCCGCGTCGGCTTCGGCCGCGGCGTCTTCACGCCGGACGCGGCGTCGCGCTGATGGGCGGCGCGATGCTGCCGGAGGCGCGCGGCCGCGGCGTCTACACCTCGCTCGTCCACGCGCGCTGGGAGCACGCCGTCGAGCGCGGCACGCCGCGCCTCGTCGTCAGCGCCGGGCCGATGTCGGCGCCGATCCTCGAGCGGCTCGGCTTCGAGCGGCACGGCGAGCGTTCGGCTCTACGTCGACCGGTTGTAGGATCGAGGCCATGGCGACGATCGAGACGAACACCGAGCTCGGCAGGCAGATCGTCGAGGACGCGAAGCGGTACGTCCTCTACTCGTGGTCGGTGCAGGACGCGATCAACCCGATCGCGGTCGAGCGGCGCCGAGGGCCGCTACTTCTGGGACTACGACGGCAAGCGCTACCTCGACTTCGCCTCGCAGCTCGTCAACGTCTCGATCGGCCACTGCGCACCCGAAGGTGGTCGCGGCGATCAAGGAGCAGGCCGAGAAGCTCGCGACGATCGGGCCGCCGATGGCGACCGAGTCGCGCTCGCGGCTCGGGAAGCTGCTCGCCGAGGTGACGCCGGGCGACCTCACGATGTCGTTCTTCACGAACGGCGGCGCCGAGGCGAACGAGAACGCGATCAAGCTCGCGCGCTGGTACACGGGCCGCCACAAGATCATCGCGCGCTACCGCAGCTACCACGGCGCGACCGGCGGCGCGATCACGCTGACCGGCGACCCGCGCCGCTGGCCCGCCGAGCCGGGCATCCCCGGCGTCGTGCGGATGTTCGACCCGTACACCTACCGCTGCCCGGCCGGCCATCCCGACCCGTGCCCGGTCTGCACCGGCGCGCCGCACCTCGAGGAGATCCTCCAGTACGAGGGCGCGCACACCGTCGCCGCGGTGATCCTCGAGACGGTCACCGGCACGAACGGGATCATCGTCCCGCCCGACGGCTACCTGCAGTCGATCCGCGAGGTCTGCGACCGGCACGGGATCCTGCTGATCGCCGACGAGGTGATGGCCGGCTTCGGCCGCACCGGCAAGTGGTTCGCCGTCGACAACTGGGACGTCGTGCCCGGACATCATCACGGTCGCGAAGGGCATCAACTCCGGCTACGTGCCGCTCGGCGCGATGGTCGTGCGCGAGCCGATCGCCGACTGGGTGCGCGACAAGTATCTTCGCCGGCGGCCTCACCTACAGCGGGCCATCCGCTCGCGTGCGCCTCGGCCGTCGCGTCGATCGAGGCGTTCCAGGAGGAGGGCATCGTCGAGAACGCCGCCGCGATGGGCGAGGTGTTCCGCGCCGAGCTCGCGAGGCTCGCCGAGAAGCACCCGTCGATCGGCGAGGTGCGCGGGCTCGGCTGCTTCTGGGGGCTCGAGCTCGTCAAGAACCGCGAGACGCGCGAGCCGCTCGTGCCGTTCAACGGCGCGGGCGAGGCGGCGAAGCCGATCGGCGCGCGCTGATGAAGCGCGCGCTCGACCGCGGCCTCTACCTGATGACGCACTGGAACGTCGTCATGGTGCTGCCCGCCGCTGACGATCACGCGCGAGGAGCTCGACGAGGCGCTCGCGATCCTCGACGACGCGCTCTCGGTCGCCGACGAGTTCGTCGCTTAGGGAGTTCGCCGAGGCGCCGGGCGCGTACCTCGCGCCGGCGCCCGGTGTCCGGATCGTCGACAGCGAGCGCTACCACGCGAGCGTCGTCGGCCGCGGCCGCTACGTCAACGCAACACGGCTGCGCTTCGAGCCGCGGGAAGCGGACGAGGTCTTCGCCGAGGTGCATGCACTCGCCCCGCGCGCCGTCGGGTCGTGGATCACGCCGTCGCGCGAGCTCGCGGACGCGCTGCGCGCGGCCGGCGCGCGCGACCCCCAGCCACCGCTCCTGCCGAGCTTCACCGCGCTCGCCACCGAGCAGGAACCGTCGCCCGTCGAGGGCGTGCTAGTCCGGCGCGTCGAGACATACGCCGACTTCCTGATCGGCCTGGAGATCATGCTCGCGGCGAGCGACTTCGGCGAGGAGGGTGCGGCCAGGCAGCGCGCCGAGGCGCAGGAGACCTACGCGCGGCGACGCGCCCGACGGGGCGGAGAATGGCTCGCGCACGTCGACGGTGAGCCGGTCGCGTGGGCGGGCGCGGTCGCGGGCCCGCGAGGGCTGCTTCTCGCCGGCGGCGCCACGATCCCTGCGGCGCGCGGGCGCGGCGCCTACCGCGCGCTCGTGCGCGCACGCTGGGACGACGCCGTGGCCCGAGGGACGCCCGCGCTCGTCGTGCACGCGCAGGAGACGTCGCGGCCGATCCTCGAGCGCTGCGGCTTCCAGGTCGTCTGCACGATGTACGAGCTCGAGAGCGACCCGCGATGACGCCGACATTGCAAGAGCTCGCCGAGGACGCGTTCGCGTACATGGAAGGGCCGGGCGTCGAGCTCCTCCGGCGCGACGACCTCGTGCTGCGCAACGACCCGACGCCGCATCCCTTCCTCGCGATGGTGCTGCGACCACGTGTGGACGACGTCGACGCGACGCTCGCCGAGGTGCGCGCCTGGTTCGGCGCGCGCGGCCGCGACGCGTACACCTGGCTCGTGTCGAGCGCGTCGACGCCGACGGGCCTCGTCGACGCGCTGCTCGAGCGGGACTGCAGCCGGACACGCTCGACGCCGTCACGCCGGGATGACCCTCGAGCACGAGCCGCCCGGCACCGACGGAGTCGAGGTGCGGAAGAGCGAGAACGTCGAGGACGCGCTCGCCGCCTCGGAGATCGCGTGGCGCTCGTTCGGCTTCAGCGAGGAGCAGATCGAGCACGAGCGCGCAGTCTTCCGGGAGCGCTACGACCTCTGGAAGGACGACCCCGGCGGCGACCGCTTCGTTGCGCTCCTCGACGGCGAGATCGTGGGCAGCGGCGGCGCGCGCTACTTCGAGAGCGGCATCTACCTGCTCGGCGGGAACGTCGCCGAGCACGCGCGCGGCCGCGGCGTCTATCGCGCGCTCGTGCGCGCGCGCTGGGACGAGGCGGTGCGGCGCGGGACGCCGGCGCTCGTCGTCCAGGCGGGCGCGATGTCGCGGCCGATCCTCGAGCGCGTCGGGTTCAGAACCGTCTCGGAGGTGCACGCGCTTCTAGACTCGACCCGATGATCTCCGAGGACGTCCGCCGCTTCGCCGAGGATCCGAGCGCGTTCGGGTCGATCGAGCCCGAGTCGGGCTACGAGCGGGTGCTCACCCCCCACTACTGCCTGCTCTTCGGGCCCGTGACGACCTTCACGTCGGTCTCGCGCCTGCGGCTCGATCCGGAGGACGTCCCGGAGGTGCTCGCCGAGGTGCGGGCCGCGATCGCGGAGCGCGGCCACCGCGAGGCGATGTGGTGGATCGGCTCGTCCGCGACGCCCTCGGATCTGATCGACCTGCTCGAGGCGCGGGGGCTCGTGCCCGACGAGCGCGAGGGCTCCGAGCCGCACGCGACGACGATGGTGCTGGCCGAGGCGCCGCCGCAGCGGTCGACGGGCGTCGTGGCGCGCCGTGTCGCCGACCTCGAGGAGTACCGGCTCGCGAACCGCATCACGGACGCGGCGTTCGGCTCGGACTCGGCGTCCACCTGGGACCCGGTCGCCGAGGAGCGCTTCGCCGCGGAGCGCGCCGGGCACGCGCCGCGCACGTACCTCGCCTGGCTCGACGACGAGCCGGTCGGCGTCGCGCGGGCGCTCGTTTGCACCGGACTGCCCCGCCGTGCTGATGATCGGCGGCGGCGTCGTGCCGCAGGCGCGGGGGCGCGGCGTCTACCGCGCACTCGTCGAGGCGCGCTGGGAGGACGCCGTGGCCGCAGGGAAGCCGGCGCTGTGCACGCAGGCGGGCCGCATGTCGCGGCCGGTGCTGGAGCCGCTCGGGTTCCTCGCCGTCGCCGAGCAGGAGGTCCTGCTCGACCCGACGACGTGCTGACGCCGGAGATCCGCGAGTACGCCGAGACGCCGGACCGGTTCGCACCGGTGCCGGAGGGCTCGTCCGTGACGCGGTACGACGACGGCCGCGTCTGCTTCATCCAGGGCACCGAGTGGGGCTCGGTCAGCTGCGTGAACGTCGAGCCCGGCGAGCTCGAGCAGCTCGTCGAGCAGGTGCGCGGTCTCGCGCGCACGCGCAACTACGTCTGGTGGGTCGGGCCGTCGAGCCGCCCGCCCGACCTCCCGGACCGGCTGCGTGCGCTCGGCTTCGTCGACCCGGAGGACAAGGTGGGGACGCTGCACGCGGTCGCGCTGACGGAGGAGCCGCGCGCGAGCGCGCCCGAGGTCGAGGTCGTCCGGGTCGCGTCGTTCGAGGACTTCGCCGTCACCCGGGAGGTGCAGTGGGAGGCCTTCGAGGTCCCGGCCGAGCGGCGCGAGCAGAGCCGCGAGCGTCTCAGGGACGACTACGACGAGTCGGTGAAGGTCGGCATCCCCGTCACGTTCCTCGCACGCCTCGGCGGCCGGCCGGCGGCGACCGCGATGGCCGTCCCGTCGGACCGCGGCGTCTACCTGATCGCCGGCTCGACGACGCCGTGGGCGCGCGGTCGCGGCCTCTACCGCGCGCTCGTCCGCGCCCGCTGGGACTACGCCGTCGAGCGGGGCACGCCCGCGCTCGTCTCGACCGCCAACCCGGAGACCTCGTACCCGATCCTCAAGCGCGTCGGCTTCGAGGACGTCTGCACGATCGTGCGGCTCGAGGATCCCGGCCGCTAGCGACACGCCGCAACGAGGCGTGTCCTACGTGCAACTCGCACTTCCCACTCGTTTGGCGAATGGGAAGTACGCGGCGCCAGACAGACCCGCCTGTCAGGGACGCGTCAAGAGAGCTCGCGCAGGGCGCGCGCGGTGAGGTCGACCTCGTCCTCGTCGTTCACGATCGACGGGCCGACACGCACCAACGAGTCGCGGTACGGCGTGACGCTCGCGACGATCCGGTGCTTCGCGTACAGCTTGTCCACGACCGCGCCGGGGTCGTTGCGGAACGGCACGGTCATCACCATCCCGGCCGAGAGGCGCGCGTCGCGCGGCGTCGCCATCTGCAGGTGCCTCGCCCCGTCGAGCCCGGTCTTCAGGCGCTCGAGGAGCTCGTGCGTCCGCTGCTCGACCGCGCGGCGCCCGAGGCCCTGCCGCCATTCGAACGCCTCCTTCAGCGCCCAGCGGTGCTCCATCGAGTGGAAGCCGCCGGGCGTCTCGAGCGGCCCGGGCGGGACGGCGGTCGGCTGGTCGTACATCCACGCGACGTACTGCTGCTGGTCGAACGTCGGGATCGTGGGCGTCACCTCGGCCCACGCGAGGGGCGTCCCCCACACGAGCCCGGTACCGCGCGGGCCGAACAGCCACTTGTGGCAGCCGCTGACGAGGAAGTCGACGCCGAGCTCGTCGGGCGTCGCGGCCTCGCAGCCGAAGCCGTGCACGCCGTCGAGGCAGAAGAGGATGCGCTCGCGGGGAGCGCGGTCGCGGTTCGCGTGCGCGACGACGTCGGCGATCTCGCGCACGGGCAGCTTCACGCCCGTCGACGAGTGCACCCATGTCAGCGCGAGCACGCGCGTCTTCGGCGTCAGCGCCAGCTGCGACGTTCGAGACGATCTCGTCGATCGACGTCGGCGTCGGGCCGCGAGTAGAGCTCGACCTTGTTCAGCGTGCAGCCGTCGCGCTCGGCGCGCACGCGCAGCGCCTCGTGCGTGGCGTAGAAGTCGTGCGTGCTCGTGACGAGCTCGTCTCCGGCGCGCAGCGCGAGCCCCGCGTAGAGCAGGCCGAGACCCATCGTCGTCGAGTCGGTGAGCGCGATCTGGTCCGCCGACGTCTCCAGGTACTCGGCCGCGGCCGCGCGCACGTCGTTCTCGAGCAGCTCGCGTCGCGTCAGGTAGCGCCGCGAGTCTGCGTCGAGCCCGGCGCGATGGCGCTCGATCGCGTCGCGCACCGGCTTCGGGTGCGACGCGAACCAGTAGGCCGTCAGGTTGTGCTCGGTCGGGTCGAGGGCGAACGACGCTCGAACCGCGTCCCACCCGGTCGGCGCCACCGCGTGCTGCTCCGCCGCGCCGCAGGCGGCGAGCGTGCCGGGAGCGAGTGCGAGCACTGCGCTGCGGACGACGAAGTCGCGGCGTCTCACGCCACGATTCTCGCGCCGAGCCTCGCCCTAGTCGAGCGGGAGGATCTCGCCCTGCTCGTACAGCCGCACGAACGCGGCCACCGTGGTGGGGTCGAACTGCGTGCCGGCCGACTCCTCGAGCCGGCGCACCGCCTCCGCGTGCGGCAGGCGCGCGCGGTACGGGCGGTCGGTGACCATCGCGTGGAAGGCGTCGCAGACGAGCACGACGCGCGCCTCGACCGGGATGCCGGTTCCGGACTTGCCGTCCGGGTAGCCGAGGCCGTCCCAGCGCTCGTGGCAGGCGCGGACGATCGGGCGCACGTCCTCGAGCCGGTCGATCGGCGCGAGGATCTTCTCGCCGAGCTCCGGGTGCTCCTTGACGATCTCGAACTCCTCGTCGGTGAGCGGGCCGGGCTTCTGCAGGATCTCGGACGGGATCCCGATCTTGCCGATGTCGTGGAAGAGCGCGCCCAACTCGAGCCGCTTCAGCGCGTCTCGGTCGAGCTCCAGCTCGCGGCCGACGAGCATCGACATGTCGGTGATCCAGCGCGCGTGCGACGCCGTGTAGTCGTCCTTCGCCTCGAGGGCGTTCGCGAGCGCCGCGACGGTCGAGACGAACGTGCGCTCGAGGCTCATGTAGTGCTCGGCGCTCTCGATCGCGAGCTTCGCCTGGTGGGCGAGCCCGGCGAGCAGGCGCAGCTGGCGGTCGTCGAGCATGCGCCCGTCGATCGTCGCGGTGAGCGCGCCGACGCGGTTGTGCTCGAGCTTCAGCGGCGCGACGACGAGGCGCGTGCCATCCGCGACGTCGGCGCCCTCGATCTGCGCGAGGTCGGACGACTCGAGCACGAACGGCTCCGTGCCCTCGAGCCAGTCGTGCGCGACCGCCGCCGGATAGCGCCGGCGAGCCGGTCGGATCGTCCTCGCGCGTGTAGCCGAACGACGCGCGGGCGACGAGATCGTGCGGCTCGGCCTCCTCCTGGATCCACAGCGCGGCGCGCTCGGTGGTGAGCACGCGCGTCGTCACCTCGACGCTGCGGCGGAGCACGTCCTCCGGCGTCTCCGCCGTGGCGAGCTCGCGGCTCGCCTCGAGCAGGGCGTTCGCGATCTCGGCCGCCTCCTTGGCGGCCTCGGCCTCGAGGCGCTGCTGCTCGTAGAGGCGCGCGTTCTCGAGCGCGACCGATGCCTGGCCGGCGAGCACCTCGAGCAGGCGGACGTCGTCCTCGTCGAACTGGTTCAGGCCGAGCTTCGAGATCACGATCACGCCCGTGACGCGCGAGCCGTAGCGCAGCGGCACCACCGCCAGCGACTCCTCGAGGTCCTCGGTGCCGGGGATCCGGATCGCGAACTCGCACTCGAGCGCATTCGGCACGAGCAGCGACTCGCCCGTCTCGGCGACGCGACCGGTGATGCCGACGCCGACCTTCGTCGTGTACGCGTCCGCCGGGGCGCCGATGCCCGCGCCGTGGTCGCCGACGAACGTGATCGGGCGCAGCTCGTCGCCGTCGCGCAGGGAGACGCGGCAGTTGTGGTAGTCGATCAGGAGCCGCAGCTCGGTGGCGATCGTCGCGCCGATCTGCTGGACGTCGTTCAGACGGTTGAGCTTGCCGGCGAGCGACTGCAGCATCTTCAGGTGCGCGATCGAGCGCACGTCGCGCGACGAGCCCGGCCGGGGCCGCTCGGTCTCACCGTCGTCGTAGAGCACGATCTGGTCCTTGCCGCGCGCCTTCGCCGTCATCATCGCGGCTTCGGCGCAAGCGATCAGCTCGCGCGGGTTCATCGCGTGCTGCGGGCCTTGCGAGATGCCGATCGACACCGTCACGGAACCGGCCGGCTCGAAGTCCACCTCGCTGAGGCGCTCCGTCAGCCGCGCCGCGAGACCGAGGGCGTCGCCCGCGTCGCACGACGGCATGATCACGCCGAACTCCTCGCCGCCGATCCGGCAGACGACGTCGGAGCCGCGCACCGTCTCGAGCGCGACACGCGAGACCTGCAGCAGGAGCTGGTCGCCGGCCCCGTGGCCGTAGACGTCGTTGACGCGCTTGAAGTCGTCGAGGTCGAACATGACCACCGCGACGGGGTCGTGCGAGCGCGAGGCGCGCGTCAGCTCCGACCGCAGGCGCTCGTGGAAGAAGCGGTGGTTGTAGAGCCCGGTCAGGGAGTCGGTCTGCGCGAGATGCTCGAGGCGCGCCTTCACCTGCGCGTTGTCGAACGCGAGCGCGGCTGCGTCGCCGAACCACTTCGCGAGCTCGAACTCGTGCTCGTAGAACTTTGCGTCGTCGCCGAGGCGGTAGATGTTCAGCGCGCCCTTCAGCGCGCCGCGCGCGATCAGCGGCACGCTGATGAGCGCCTCCGGCTCGATCGGCGTGCCCGGCACGTTCACGACGCGCGGGTCGAGGTGCGCGCGGTTCGTCCAGACCGGACGGCGGTTCTCGACCGCCCAGCCGGTGATGCCCTCGCCGAAGGCGGGACGGCTCTGCATGATCGCCTCGTGGTGCGAGTCGCTGCGCGCGAGCACGGGAACGAGCTCGCGTCGCTCCTCGTTCGCCTCGTAGACGTGCAGCGCCTCGTACGGCATCAGATCGGCGAGCGTGTCCGCGATCCGCTCGAGCAGCGTGTCGAGGCTCTGCGCCGAGAGGACCTGGTGGAACACCTCGGCCAGACGGCGGTACGACTCGACGAGCGCCTCGGGGCGTCCGTTCTCGTTCGTCTCGTGCCCTCCGGGACCAGGGAGGTCCCGCGCCGCAAGTTGCCGCACCATTAGCCGACTCATCGTCGCGCGGTCGGGGATCGGCGCATCCCTCGAACGAGTTAGATCGTCAAATCACTAGATGAGGCCGCAGGCGCGGGCCGTGTTCGGCCACGGCCCGAAGCCGCGTCCGGAGCGGTAGGCCTGCACGGCGGCCTCGATCTGGGCCCAGACGGGCCAGTTGTCGGCCGTGCCCCAGCGGTTGACGAAGCGCGTCCCGTACAGGCTCTGGAAGGCCCTGTCCATCTGCAGCCCGCCGTAGTAGCCGTTGCCCGTGTTGCAGTCCCACGCGCCCTCGTAGCGGTGGATGCAGAGGAACGGAGTCGTTGAGCCAGTCCGGCACCGCCGGGCGGGCCACGGCCGTGCTCGGCGACGGCGAGCGACGGCGAGCGCGCTGCGGCGCTGCCAGAGACGCAGCGTCTCCTGGCCGTCGGCCGCCCGCGCCCGCGAAGCGGCGCGTGACGGTGCCCGGGTAGATGTGGCGCAGGCTGCAGCGTCGAGCCGGCGGCTGTAGGTGACGCGGCGCGGAGAGGCGAGCGTGCACGGCGGGGCCGCGCGGCAGGTCGACGCTGAGACGGCGCTCGATGCGGCGCAGCGCCGCGCGGCGGGCGGCGTCGGAGCGGTGCGTCCAGCGCTCGATCGTCCAGCGCAGGAACGCCCGGTCGGTGGTGCGGCGCTCGGCGTACGCGGTCGGCGTACGGCGGGTGTGCGCGGCGCGCTGGTAGGCCCAGGTCAGCGACCGGTAATGGTCGACGGAGCGAGCGCATCGTCTTGACGAGCAGCCCGCCGTCGGGCGTCCGGGTCGTCTCACGGGCAGATGCCGGCCCGGCGATCAGGAAGACCGGGAGCAGCGCCAGGGCCACAAGGACTGGACCGCGCGGCCGCGCGGCAGCTGGAAACGCACGCGAATTGTCTCGTCCTCCTTTGGCCCGAAACGTCCGCAGATTCGGCTTCGAGGGGTGCTGGGCGGCGACAGGCGGCCGCGCCCGATCGACCGCGGGACGGTAGCCGGACAGCGTGGGCAAGCCGGGAGGAGCGCGCTAAAGATTGTGTCAAGTGCCGTTCGGCACTTGCAGGAATCGTGCGGTCTGCGCCGACGGCGTCCTACGAGAAGAGGTCGAGCTCGGGCTCGATCACGATCTCCGTGCGGTTCCGTCGCCTTCGAGCCGGAGCCCGCGGACGATCACGGCCGGAACGCCCTCGGCCTTGCCGCGCGCGAGGTCGGACGCGGCGGCGATCTCGTCGGCGATCGCCGTCCGGCTCGCGCGCAGCTCGTAGCCGATCCGGTCCTTCGTGCCGCGGAGGTCGATGATCGGCGGGATGCCGGCGACGCCGATCGCGACGTCGGTCGTTCCCTGGCGGAACGGGCGCCCGAACGAGTCGGTGATCACGACCCCGACCGTCTGCCGGTCAGCTCCCGCATGCGCGCGCGGATGCCGGCGGGCGCTCGCGTCGGGGTCGAGCGGGAGGAGCACGAGCATGCCCGCTGCCGGCGCGTTCGAGTGGTCGACGCCGGCCGACGCACAGATGAAGCCGTGCCGGGTCTCGGTGATCACGAGCGGCCCGCGCTCGCGCACGATGCGCTTCGCCTCGCGGAGGATCGACCTCGACCTCGCGCGGGTCGCGCTCGCCCGCGGCGATCCGCACCGCGTCGTCGGAGGCTTCGATGCCGTCGAGGTCGCACGACCCGGCCTTCGGCCTTCGACACGCCTTTCTGCGCGAGCACGAGCACGTCGTCGTCCTCGAGCTGCGCGCAGCTCCGCGACCATGCGCGGCGAGGTCGTCTCCGTCGCGGATCTCCGGCAGGCCGTGCACGGGGATGATCGAGATCATTCGACCCCGGTGATGCGCACGCCGGCGTGCGCCTTGTAGCGGCGGTTCAGGTTGACGATCACCGCGGTCAGCCCTTCGAGCGCGCGCGCGCTCGCGAGCGGCCCCGCGTCGAGCGCGCGACCCGCGACGAGCTTGCCGACGAGCTGCAGCGTCAGCTCCTTCGCGTCGGCGTCGTCGCCGCAGACGAGCGCGTCCTCCTGCGGCGGTCGCCTCGTCGAGGTTCGCCGCGGCGATCGAATGCAGCCCCGCGGTGACCGGCGCGTCGACGACGCCCTGCACGCGTTCCGCGAGGCTCAGCTCGTCGGGATCCGGGAACGCGCCGACGCCCTTCTCGAACCTGATGGCACTCGCGACGCTGAGCAGCGGCGTCGAGCCGAGCGCGGTCGCGACGCCGCGTGCCGTGTCGAGCGCGGCGTCGGCCTTGACCGCGAGGACGACGAGGTCCGCGCCGCGCACCGCGTCCTCGTTCGTCGCGCCGCTGACGTTCGGGCTCTCGAGACCGGCGGCCGCCTCGCGTGCGCGTCCGGCGTCTCGCGAGCCGATCACGACGTCGTCTTCGCCGAGCGCGGCCAGCCGCTGCGCGAGCGCGTGACCGAAGCTGCCCGTGCCGCCGAGGATCGCGACCTTCACGCGCGCGTCCCGGCCGCGTCGATCGCCGCGGCCGCGAGCCGGCGCGCGGCGGCGACGTCGCTCATCAGCGTGCGCGTGACGACGAGCCTGCACGTCGTTCCCGGCAAGCGCCGGCAGGTCGGCCTCGTCGATCACGAGCGCGTCGATCAGGCCCGGCGTAGCACGACGCGACGTGTGCCGGCGACGTCCCGCCGGCCAGCCGCTGCAGCATCCGGTCGGCAGGGCCTTTCACGGCGCGCCCGCCGATCAGCGGGCTGATCGCGACGCACGGCACGGTCCGCCGCTCGAGCGCGGCGCGGATCTCGGCGACCGCGAGGATCGGGCCGATCGAGACGTAGGGATTGCTCGGCGCGATCAGGATCACGTCGGCGCCCTCGAGCGCGTCGAGCACGCCGGGCGCCGGCCGCGCGTCGGGCGAGCCGGCGTAATGCACGCCGTCCACGTCGTCGCGGTGGCCGCGCGCGACGAACCACGTCTGGAACGGGAACGTGCCGGCGGGCGTCTCGACGAACGTGCGCAGCGGATCGTCGGTCGCCGGCAGGAGCAGCGCGTCGAGCCCGACCGCGTGCGCGATCCGCTCGGTCGCCTCGGAGAGCGGCACGCCGCTGCGCAGCAGCTCGCTGCGCACGAGGTGCAGGCCGATGTCGCGGTCGCCGAGCTGGAACCACGACTCGCCGCCGAGCTGCGCGACCGTCTCGAGCGCCTGCCACGTCTCGCCCGCGCGGCCCCAGCCGCGCTCCTCGTCGGCGAGGCCGGTGAGGGTGTAGAGGATGCTGTCCAGATCGGGCGAGACCCGAAGGCCCAGCACCTCGATGTCGTCCGCGACGTTGCCTACGATGGAAACGTTGCCTCCGCCGACGACACCGACGAGACCGCGCAGGAACCGCGCCCCGCCGACGCCGCCCGAGAGGACCGCGACGTTCACGCGGCCGACTCGAGGTGCAGCGTCGCCAGCACGCGCCGGGTGTGCTCGCCGACGCGTCCCTCGAGCCGCGCGAGATCGCCCGGCGTGTCCACGTCATCCATGAGATTCGGCGCGTCGAGCCGTGTCGACGGCGCGAGCGCGGCGAACCGGTCGGCGCTGCCGGGCCCGTAGAGCGGCTCGAACAGCACGTCGTCGGAGAGAGCGAGCGCGTTCGTCGTCCCGTCGGCGGCTGCGACGAGCGCGAGCCCGTGCTCGGGCACGGCGCCGGCGAGCGCGAGCAGGTCGCGGGTGGTCGCGCACGGCACGTCGGCGTTCACGACGACGAACGGCGCCGGCAGGGCCGCCGCGACGGCTGCGTCCAGCGCGAGTCGCACGGCCGCGCCCTGGCCGCGGTGCGGGTCGGGCACATGGCGCGCGCCGACGGGCAGCGACGGCGCCTCCGCGGTGACGACGAGCACCTCGCCGAGCGGGCCGGCGGCGGCCAGCACGTCGGCGAGCATCGCGTGCGCGAGCCGGACGCGGTCGCGCTCGGCGACGGCGGCGAGACGGCGCTTCGGGTCGCGTGCTGCGGAAGGGGACGACGACGGTGGCCATCGCTTGTGGACACTACCGCCGTGCCCTCACCCGACAACCCGGCACTCGGCAATGCAGCGATCGCCGAGCGACTCGAGAGCCTCGCGGCGTTGCTCGATCTCGCCGGCGCGAGCTTCTACAGCGTGCGCGCGTACCGGCGGGCGGCCGAGCTGATCCGGGCGACGCCGGCGCCGGTCGCCGAGCTCGTCCGGGCCGGGCGCGTCCGGGAGCTGCGCGGGATCGGGCCTGCGATCGAGGCGCGGCTGCGCGAGCTCGTCGAGACGGGGCGGATCGCGGAGCTCGACGAGCTGGAGCGCGAGGTGCGGCCGGAGCTGGTCGGCCTCGGCCGGCTCGTCGGGCTGGCGCCGCAGCGCATGGTCGAGCTCGGCCGCACGCTCGGCGTCGGCAACGCCGAGGAGCTGCGCGAGGCCGCGGCGGCGGGACGGCTGCGCGAGGTGCCGGGCATCGGCCCGTCGACGGAGGCGAAGATCCGCGCCGCGCTCGAGCGGCCGCCCGGCACTCGCTCTCGAAGGCACCGCGCCGCGGGCTGCTGCTCAACCGCTCACGGGAGCTCGTGGGCGCGATCGCCGAGGCGCTCGGCGGCGAGCCGGCGGGCGACCCGCGCCGCTGGCGCGACGCGTCCGAGCGCCTCGCGGTCGTCGTCGCGTCGGAGCGATCCGGACGCGGTCGTCGAGCGCTTCCGCTCGCTGCCGGAGATCGTCGCGCTCGTCGAGCGCGACGGCCCGCGCGCGCTCGGGGTCACCGTCGAGGGCGTGCCGGTCGAGCTCGTCGTCGCCGCTCCCGGCCGCTTCGGCACCGAGCTGCTGCGTGCGACCGGCAGCGCGGCGTACGTCGACGCGCTCGGCGCGCTGCCCGACGCGCCCGACGAGCAGGCGCTGTACCGCGCGCTCGGCCGCACGTACGTGCCGCCCGAGCTGCGCGAGCAGCCCTTCGACGGCGACCCACCCGCGCTCGTCGAGCTCGCAGAGATCCGCGGCGACCTGCACGTGCACACGACGTGGTCGGACGGCAAGGCGTCGGTGCTCGAGATGGCGCGAGGCGGCGCGCGACCTCGGTTACGAGTACATCGCGATCTGCGACCACACGCGCAGCGTGCGCGTCGTGCCGGGCCTCGATGCGGACGACCTCCGCCGCCAGGGCGAGGAGATCGCCGCCGCGAACGAGCAGCTTGCGCCGTTCCGCGTCCTGCGCGGCACCGAGTGCGACATCCTCGCCGACGGCACGCTCGACCTGCCCGACGACGTGCTCGCGGAGCTCGACTGGGTGCAGGCGTCGGTCCACGCGGGGCAGCGGCAGTCGCGCGACCAGCTGACGATGCGCACGCTCGCGGCGGTGCACCATCCCGTCGGTGCGCTCGATCAGCCATCCGCAGGGGCGCATCATCAACCACCGCCCGCCGAACGCGGTCGATCTCGAGGAGGTGTTCGCGGCGTGCGTCGAGACGGGCACCGCCGTCGAGACGAACGGGCTGCCGGACCGCATCGACCTGAGCGCGGAACTCGTGCGCGACGCGATCCGTGCCGGGGTGGCCGATCACGTGCTCGACGGACGCGCACTCGGTGCGCGGCCTCGGGAACATGCGCCTCTCCGTCGCGACCGCACGCCGCGGCTGGGCGACCGCCGAGAACGTGCTGAACACGCGCCCGCTCGAGGAGATCCTGGCGCGGTAGAGCCCACCCGAGCGAACGAACGTGGTCCGAACGTGGTCTGACCACATACGCCCGCCGAAGCGGTCAGGCCCAAACCGCCGCGAAAACCTCGCAGATGCAGGTGTTGTGGAGCGTTCGTACGTCGTTCGTGCGTTTTGGTCTGACCACGAGGACCGGCCCGGCGGGACAGGGCGGACCGGGCTAGTCGTGCGGGAGCTCGCGCACGTCGAGCCAGTGCGTGCCGCGCAACGCCGCGACGATGCGCGGGTCGGTGTGCTCCGGGTTGAAGACGTGCTGCTCGAGGTCGGCGCAGACGGAGACAGCGTCGGGATCGACGCCCTCGAGCTGCACGAACGCGTCGACCGGGAGCTGCACCTCCTTGAGCGTGTAGTGGCGGAACTGGACGTCCGGCGCGATCTCCATCAGCGCCGGCCAGTCGGGGCACGCCCTCGAGCTCACGAACGGGGAGTTTGCGCAGGCGCCGCGGATTCCTGCTGGGGCGATTCCTGCAGGGACCAGGCGCCGGCGAGCAGCACCGCGCCCGTCTGCTCGCCCGTCGGGAAGACGAAGAAGCGCACGGCGTCGTCGAGGGTGTGCAGCAGCCGGCCGCTCGCCGGGTCGCTGAGCGCGAAGCGAAGGTGGAAACGGCCGTCGGCGAGCGGCAGGCGCGCGAGCCGGAAGCGCAGCTCGCGCTCGCCCGCGCCGCCGTTCCAGCCGAGCGCGCCGGTGTCCTGCTCGACGGCCCCGAGCACGAGGCCGCCGTCGTCACGCAGCTCGATCGACACGCGCGGCGGCGCGACGCCGGGGTCGGCGGCGACGACGAGGCGCACGGTCGCGGACTCGCCGGCCGCGAGCTGGACGCGCTCGTCGCCGTCGTCGTCGAGCAGCTGGGCGCGCACGATCCGCGCCTCGCCGCTCCCCCACTCGCGCAGGCCGGCCTCGAGCTCGTCGGGATTCGCGTCCGCGGCGAGCAGGCGGCGGTAGGCGGCGATCGCCTCGCGCGTCTCGCCGTCGAAGGCGACCTCGCCCTGGCGCAGCAGCACCGCGCGATCGCAGAGGCGCTCGACCGCCTGTGCGTCGTGCGAGACGAAGAGGATCGTCCCGCCGCGGTTCTTGAACTCCGCGATCTTGCCGAAGCACTTGCGCTGGAACTGCTCGTCGCCGACGGCGAACACCTCGTCGAGCAGGAGGACGTCCGCCTCGATGTGCGCGGCGACGGAGAAGCCGAGCCGCATGAACATCCCGGACGAGTACGTCCGCACCGGCAGGTCGATGAACTTCTCGAGCTCCGCGAAGGCGACGATCTCGTCCATCAGCTCGCGCACGCGTGCACGCGAGAGGCCGTGGATCGAGCCGTTCAGGTACACGTTCTCGCGCCCGGTGAAGTCGGGGTGGAAGCCGGCGCCGAGCTCGAGCAGCGACGCGATGCGGCCGCCCGCCTCGATGCGCCCGCCCGTCGGCTTGATGATCCCCGAGATGAGGCGCAGCAGCGTCGTCTTGCCGGAGCCGTTGCGGCCGACGAGGCCGACGGCGTCGCCCGGCTCGGCCGCGAGCGAGACGTCGTGCAGCGCCTGCACGTCGCGCGCACCGCTCCGGCCTCGGGAGACGAAGAGGTCCTTGAGCGTTCGCTGCGCTTTCGGGTAGACGCGGAAGGTCCGCGAGACGCGGTCGACGACGATCCGGCCGGGCGTCACGTCGCGGCGGCCGACAAGCTGCCGCGCACGATGTCGCCGAGCGTGCGCACGAAGCGCGGGTCGTCGTTCGGCATCTCGATGCGCTCGAGCTCGAGCCCGAGCTCGCGCGCCTTGTCCTGCGCCTCGTTGTCGATGTCCCAGCGGATCTCGAGGTGATCGGACACGAAGCCGACGGGGCAGACGAGCACCTTCTGCACGCCCTGCTCCTTCAACGCGTCGAGGTGGTCGAGGATGTCCGGCCCGAGCCACGGCT
This sequence comes from uncultured Thermoleophilia bacterium, assembly GCA_963847415.1. Lineage (GTDB taxonomy): Bacteria > Actinomycetota > Thermoleophilia > Gaiellales > Gaiellaceae > PALSA-600. The sequence continues at coordinate 29,355 of CAWJZQ010000029.1, forward strand.
CCCCGGTCGGCGACTCGCTCTGGAACGAGAACGACCAGTCGTCGACTCCCGCGCGGTCGGCGACGAGCTGCGCGGTCTCGAGCAGCTGGTCCTTGTACGGGTCGCCCTCGCCGATGATGCGCTCCGGCAGCGAGTGCGCGGTGAAGACGACGTGCGCGTTCGTTCCCCGCACGCGGTCGGCGAGGAACGAGATGAAGCCGTCGTCGTCGTGCCAGCTCTCGATGAAGACGAGCTCGGCGCGGTCGCGGAGCGCGTCTTCGAGCTGGTCGCGATAGCCGGCGATCGAGAGCCGGCTGTAGTGCGGGGCGAGCACGAGCCCGACGAGCTGCTGCGCGCCGCCTTCGACGGCCGCCTCGACGGCCTCGGCGATGTGCGGCGTCCAGTGCTTCATGCCGGTGTAGACCGGCAGCCCGAGCTCCTCCTGCAGCGAGGCGCGCGTCGCCTCGGTGATCGCGTTCAGCGGGTTCGAGTCCTCGATGCCGAGGCTGCGGTAGCGCGAGACGAGATCGTCGAGGTGCTCGGGCGCGATCGGGCGACCGCCGCGGATGTCGGAGTAGTAGGCCGGGACGTCCGCGACGCGCTCCGGCGAGCCGTAGGCCATCAGGATCACCGCGGTGTCGCTCATGCGAATGACCGTAGCGTAGTCTCGGCCGCGGCCGACAGAGCGCGATAGACGCACGCGAAGCGCTCGTTCCACTCGGCGGCCCAGCCGTAGCGGAGGGCGTTGCCGGCGAAGTACGCGAACTCGGCCTCCTGCACGAGCGACGGGTCGAGCGCGGCGGCATAGGACGACCAGACGCGGGCGATCAACTCGCCGGCGCGCTCGACGGGAAAGTAGTCGTCGAAGAGGAAGTCCGCGGCGAGGATCCCTGCGTCGTCTCCCGGGACGCCGAGCCCGCAGAACGCCCAGTCGATCACGACCGGCGTGCCCGGCGCGCGGAAGATGTTCCCCGGGTGGAAGTCGTTGTGCGCGAGCACCGGCGGGCCGGCCTCGATGCGCTCGAGGATCGCGTCGCGACGCCGCCACACCTCGAGCGACGGGTCGAAGCGCGCGGACCGCGCCTCCAGGTAGCGGCGCAGCCAGCCCCGCGCGAGCCAGCGCGGCGCGTCGTGCCGGCGCACGCAGCGCCGCGAGGCGCGCGGCGACGTCGCCGATCTCGTCGAGCGTCCAGGCGCCGGGCTCGCCGAGGTCCTCGAGCCAGACCGCGACCGAGCCGTCGGCGCGCTCGACGAGCTCGCTCCGCGGCGGGCGGAACGGCGCGGCGTCGAGCAGCGTCGAGCGGTAGAGCTCGAGCTCGCGCCGCCAGTAGAACGGCGAGTCGACGTCGGGGTCCGAGCCCCACTGCTCGGTCGGCGCGGCGCCGAGCCGCAGCAGCTTCAGCACCCGCGAGTCTCCGCCGGCGCGAACGCGCCAGACGCCGACGGTCGACGCGAAGCTCCTTCCGCGCAGGTCGGTGACCTCGTCGGGTGGAGCGGCTGAGCCGAACACGGCCTCGAGCTCGGCCGCCGGCAGCTCCGGCGTCAGGCGCGCGCCTCCACCGTGTGCTCCTGCACGAGCTCCGCGAGCCGGCTGACGATGTCCGGGTCGGTGCGCGGCAGCACGCCGTGGCCGAGGTTGAAGATGTGGCCGGCGCGGCCGCCCGCGCGGTCGAGCACCTCGCGCGCCGACGCCTCGACGCGCTCCCACGGACCGAGGAGCAGTGCAGGATCGAGGTTGCCCTGCACGCCGCGATCCTCGCCGACGACGGCCCAGCCGTCGTCGAGCGCGATGCGCCAGTCGAGGCCGATCACGTCTCCGCCCGCGCGCGTCATCGCGGGCAGCAGCGTCGAGGCTCCGGTGCCGAAGTGGATCGTCGGCACGTCGACCGCGGCGAGGATGCGCGCCGAGTGCGGCGGCGACGAACTCCTCGTAGTCGGCCGGCGAGAGCGCGCCGACCCACGAGTCGAACAGCTGCACGACGTCGGCGCCCGCACGCGCCTGCGCCGCGACGTACGCGGCGAAGCAGTCGGCGAGCTTGTCCATCAACGCGCGCCACACGCCGGGCTCGCGGTACATGAGCGCCTTCACGGTCGCGAACTCGCGCGACGGCTTACCCTCGACGAGGTAGCCGGCGACGGTGAAGGGGCCGCCGCAGAAGCCGATCACCGCCTGCTCGGGCTCGAGCTCGCCGCGCACGATGCGGATCGCCTCGAGCACCGGCGCGAACGCCTCCTCCGGATCGGGGACCTGCAGGCGCTCGACGTCGGCGAGCGTGCGTACCGGCTCGCCGATCACCGGGCCGACGCCTTCGACGAGATCGACGTCGACGCCCATGCCGAGCACCGGCGTCATGATGTCCGCGAACATGACGGCCGCGTCGACGCCGTGCCGGCGCACCGGCTGCAGCGTCACCTCGGCACACAGCTCCGGCGTGTTCGCGACGTCCCAGAAGGAGTGCTGCTCGCGCACCGCGCGGTACTCGGGCAGCGAGCGGCCCGCCTGCCGCATGAACCAGACGGGCGTGTGCTCGACCGGCTCGCGGCGGGCGGCGCGGACGAGAAGCGGATCCACGGCCGGTTACCCTAACGACGCCGTGTCGAAGGGACCTCTCGTCCGTCCGCTGGGGGCCCGCACCCACGCTCGCGCCGCAGGCCGGCGTGGTCGAGACGGTGCGGGTCGAGCTCGCGAACGCCGGCACGGTCCCGTGGGGCGACCGGATGCGCCTCTCCTACCACTGGCTCGACGATCGCGACAACCCGATCGTGTGGGACGGCACGCGAAGCGACGTGCCGCGGCTCAGGCCGGGCGAGCAGGCGACGGTCGAGGCGCGGGTGCGCGCCCCGATGCCACCGGGGCCGTACCGGCTCGCGTTCGACATGGTCGCCGAGCAGCGCGCGTGGTTCTCCGAGCTCGGCTGCCCCACGCTCTCGATCGACCTCGACGTGATTCCGCGCTCCGGCGAGCCGCGCGCCGACCTGCCGCCGCAGCTGGAAGCCGCGCCGGGACTGGGCGGAGCGCGTTCGCGCGGCGCACGCCGAGGGCTTCGGCGTCGTCGCCGGCGCGATCGAGTGGCTCGGATCACGTCGCCCTCGTGCGCTCGCGCCGTACGCGCCGGGACCGGGGCGCGTGCCGGGCTTCGCCGGCCCGCTGCTCGCGCCGTCGGTGCTGCCGGGGATCGAGCTCGAGCGGCTCGACGACCTCGAGGGCCTGCCCGCGTACGCGGCGCCGCGCGACGAGCCGTGGGTCTACGACGGCCGGATCGTGCTCAGAGCTCGACCGCTATCCGGTCGTCGACCCGCGTGAAGACGTACGCGCCGAGTGCGAGCGCGGCGGCCGCGGCGACCACGAGATAGACGACGTCGGCGGCGCGCGGCGCCTGCCCGAGCCACAGCGCGTCGCGCACCGCGTAGATCGGCGGCGCGATCGGGTTGCCCCAGCGAAGCAGCTTGAGCAGCGTGTGGTGGCTCTGCACGTCGGCAGGCAGTTGCGCGAAGCGCCAGAGGATCGGCGTGAGGAAGAACCACGGCAGGAGCGCCGCCGCGATCAGGTGCTCGACGTCGCGGTAGAGCACGTTCAGGCAGGCGACGATCAGCCCGAGGCCGGCGACGAGGCCGGCGAAGAGGAGCGCGAGCGGCGGCGCGAGCCAGACCGTCGAGCGCGCCTCGGGGATGAACGCCAGCGAGAGCACGACGAGGATCGCGACCATGACCGCGAACGTCACCGCCTGTGTCGCGATCGTCGAGAACGCGACGAGCTGCCGCGGGAAGCGCACCTTCTTGATCAGCTCCGCCGAGTCGACGAGCGAGCGCGACGACGCCTGCAGCGACGCGGCGAAGAAGATCCAGCACGCGAGTCCGGCGAGCAGGTAGATCGCGTAGTGCGGGATCGTCTGCGGGAAGAGCAGCCCGAAGACGAGCAGGTAGACGCCGAGCAGCACGAGCGGGTTCAGCAGCGACCAGACGATCCCGAGCACGGAGCCCTTGTACTTCGCCTGGAAATCGCGCCGGAAGAGGTTCGCGAAGAGCTCGCGGTAGCGCAGCAGGTCGGCGTAGATCGTCACCCTCGCGAACTAGTCTAGGGACAGCTCGTGCGGGCAAACACAGCCCTAACACCGCTCCTCTACCCTCGCGACACGTGAGCACTGCCGCGGCGCTCGCCGCCTTCCCCGCCGTTCTGCTCGCCGTCTGGGCGCTCCTGCGTTCCCCGCTCGCGACGCGGCTCGTGGCCGCGCCGAGCACCGACCGCTGGCACGACCGGCCGACGCCGCTCGTCGGCGGGATCGCGATCTTCTTCGGGATCAGCGTCGGGCTCTGGCTGACGGTCGCCGTCGGCGCGATCCCGCTCGACGTCGGAGCTCGTCGGCATCTACGGCGGCATCTCGATCCTCTTCGTCGCCGGCCTCGTCGACGACCTGCATGCGCTCAGGCCCGTCGTGAAGCTCGGACTGCAGATCGCGGCGGCGCTGCTCGTGCTCGTCACCGGCACCGAGGTGCAGCTGATCCACGTCCAGGTCGTCGCGTGGGCGCTCGCGCTTCTCTGGCTCGTCGGGATGACGAACGCGTTCAACCTGCTCGACAACATGGACGGGCTCGCCGCGTCGCTCGCCGGCATCGCGTTCGTCTTCTTCGCGATCGACGCGGTGACGATCCACCCGAACGACACGATCCTCGCGCTCTCGCTCGCCGGCGCGCTCTCGTGCGCGGGCTTCCTGCCGTTCAACCTGCGCCCGCACGGCAAGGCGCTGATCTTCATGGGCGACTCCGGCTCGCAGGTGCTCGGCTTCATGCTGGCGGCGCTCGGCCTGTCGGCGAGCTGGAAGGTCGCCGGCACCACCGTCGCGACGCTGCTCCTGCCCGTGCTCGTGCTCGCCGTGCCGATCCTCGACACGACGCTCGTCACGATCGCCCGCCTCCTCGAAGGCCGGCCGATATCGCAGGGCGGCCGCGACCACTCGTCGCACCGGCTCGTGCGCTTCGGCCTCTCCGAGAAGTACGCCGTCCTGCTGCTGGCGGTGATCGCGACGGCGCTCGGCGCGACGAGCCTCGCCTACAACGTGCTCGACGACCAGCGGCTCGCGCTCGTCGGCGTGCTCGTCACGTTCGTGCTGCTCGTCCAGTTCGCGAGCTTCCTCGCCGACGTCGAGAGACGCGCGCCGGGATCGGAGACGCCGAGCCTGAAGGAGACGTTCTCGGTGCACTGGCGCCGGCTCGTCGAGGTGGTCGTCGACTTCGTCCTGATCACCGCCGCGTTCGGCGTGGCATACCTGCTCGCAGTTCGGCTGGCCGGGAACGACCGACGCAGCGGCACATCGCGCTCGTGTCGCTCCCGATCGTGATCGCCGCCCGTTACCTCGCGTTCATCCCGTTCGGCCTCTACCGGTCGATCTGGCGCTACGCCGGCGCGCGCGACGTCGCAGCGATCGCCTTCGCCGTCGCCGTCTCGGAGGTCGTGGCGCTCGCGTACATCGTCCTGACGCAGGACCTCGGCGACTTCTCACGCTCGTTCTTCGTCGTCGACGCGCTGCTCTGCGCAGTCGTGATCGGCGGCTCGCGGCTCGTCGAGCGCGCGCTCGTCACCGGGCTGCGCAGCTACAACGCGACGCACCGGTCGCAAGACGCTGATCGTCGGGGCGGGCCGCACCGGTCGCAGCCTGATGCGCGAGCTGCGCGAGACCGCGGGCGAGCGGGTCGTCGGCTTCGTCGACGACAACCCGCGTCTGCGCCGCCGGCGGGTCCACGGCGTGCCGGTCGTCGGCGGCGCGCACGAGCTGCCGCAGCTGCTGCAGCGCCTGGAGCCCGACATCGTCCTGATCACGATCCCGGATGCCCCGCGCGAGCGGCTCGATGCCGTCGTCGGGGCGTGCACCGACGCCGGCGTGACCTGCCGCGTGGTCCGGCGCGAGATCGACCTCGATCCGCGCGTGGTCCTCGGTACGGCCACCGGCGAATGACCGAGGCGTCGGTCGAACGGCCGGCGACGGCGGACCGCACCGCCCTCGACCGGTTCCTCGCGCTGGTCCCGGTCGCAGCGGGCGCGCTCGTGATCCTGATGGTCTCTTCTGGGAGGCCGCCGATGCGGAAGACGCCGACGATCTTCGTCGACGAGCTCAAGTGGGCCCAGCTGTCGCGCGCGATCGCCGACACAGGGCGCGCCGCTCAGCGCGGCGAGCCGGCGAGCTTCAAGTCGCTCTACTCGTTCGTGATCGCGCCCGCCTGGTGGCTGCACTCGACCGCCGCGGCGTATACCGCGGTCAAGTACATCAACATGATCGTGATGGCGTGCGCCGCCGTCCCGGTGTGGTTCCTCGCGCGCCGTCTCGTCTCCGCGAACCTCGCGGCGATCGCCGCGCTCGGCACGCTCTGCACCTCCGCCTTCTTCTATGCACCCTTCCTCCTCCCGGAGGTGCTCGCCTACCCGACGTTCTGCCTGTGCGCGTATCTGTGCGTGCGCTCGCTCGCGGGCGACGGGCGCCGCTGGACGATCGCGGCGGTCTGCGCGTGCATCGTCGCGCCCGCGGTCCAGTTCGCAGCTCGTCTGCATCGGCGCCGCGTTCGCCGTCGCCGCGGCCGTGCTCTGGCTCGTCGGGCCGCGCTTCGGACGGTTGCGCCGCGGCTGGAGCCGCAGTGACACCGCGGGCGCGGCGATCCTCTGCCTCGGCGCTCTGATCGTGCTCAACGCCCTGATCAGCCACCACTCCAACGAGTGGGCGGTCGTGACGCAGAACTACCAGGGCGCGCATGTGGCGGCTCGTGCTCGAGGCCTGCTCGGCGCTCGTGATCGGTCTCGGAATCCTGCCCGCGATCGCCGGTCTCGCCTCGTTGTGGCTGCCCGAGCGGCGAGCACGACTCGGGCTGGCGCGCGTTCGCTGCATTCACCGGCGCGTCGATCTTCACGTTCGGCGCCTACACCGGAGTGAAGGCCGCCTACCTGTCGGTGACGTTCGGGACGTTCGTCGAGGAGCGCAACGTGATCTACCTCGCGCCGCTCCTGATCGTCGGCGCGGTCGTCTACTTCGCCGCGCGGCGGCCCTCGCCGGTCGCGCTCGCGGTCGCCTCGGTCGTCTGCGGCTGGCTCGTGCTCGGGTACGGCTACCAGCTCGGCTACCCGTACTTCGAGGCGCCCGGGTACGGGATCGCCGTGATGGCGAACCGTGCGTTCCACTGGGACCAGTCCACGATCCGGCTCGGGCTCGCCGCGATGCTCGTCGCCTCGGTGCTCGTCTGCGCGCTGCCGCTCGTGCGCAGGCCGCTCGGCGCTCGCGCGGCCCGCGCTGCTCGGCTTCGCGGCGCTCGGTGTCGCGGTCTGGGCGCTCGCCGGGCAGGTGACGAGCGCGCGCGGGGCGCAGGCAGGCGCGAAGGAACTCGCGGCGAACCTGCCGCAGCCGCTCGACTGGGTCGACCAGCTGACCGGCGGGCGGCGACGTGACCTATCTCGGGCAGATGATCGGCACCGACATCGGCCTCGAGCTGACCGAGTTCTGGAACCGCTCGATCAAGCGCATCTGGACGCTCGACGGAACGGCGCCGGGGCCGGGGCCGACGCTGACGCCCGACCTCGCGCGGCCGGACGGCACGCTGCACTCCGACCCGGGCAGCGACTACGTGCTCACCGACAACGGCGTGAGCATGGTCGGCAGGACGCTGAGGACGAACGGCTCGCTCTCGCTCGTCAAGATCGCGCATCCGTGGCGGTTGCGCGAGAGCTACTACGGCCGCGCACCCGACGGCTGGGTCGCCAACCGGCACGACGGGACCTACGCGTACTTCGGGCCGGCGAAGCGAGGGCTGCTCACGGTCGACGTCAGCCGCACCGGGCTGTGCGCCCCGGGCAAGCCGCCGACGCCCGTGACGGTGCGCATCGGGCCGGTCGCGCTGAACTCGCAACGCGCGCCGGTCGTCCGGCGGCCGACGACCGTGCGTCACTTCCTGCTCCCGTTCTGCAAGCACCGGCCCATGCAACTGCGCACGACGGCGCCCGTCGCGGTCGAGCTGCACGTCGACGACCTGGCGCTCGGCACCGACTTCGGGCTGAGCGACACCCGGGAGTTCGGCGCTCAGTTCAGCGGCTCGTTCAAGCCGTCGCGCTGACGAGCAGCGGAAAGCGCACGCGCGTGATCAATCGCGCGCCGGGCAGCGGCTCGAGCGCGAACAGCATGCGCTGCACGGGCCCGGGCAGCGTCGCCGCGCTGCGGCATCAGGAACGGTCGCAGCTCGACGTTCGACCAGCCGGCCGCGCGCACGTCGGCGACGACGCCGTTCGGATCGTGCGCGCGCGGGTCGAAGTCGAAGATCAGCTTCGAGCGGGTGAAACCGTGCAGGTGCTCGAGGAACGCTCGCCGGTCGGGCGCGAGGTAGAGCGAGCGGAAGATCGTCGTCGCGTCGACCGGCTCGGGCGGCACGTACTCGAGCGTCCCCTGCACGACGCGGTCACCGAGCGTGCGCCGCGCGACCTCGACCATCGGCGCGCTCGCGTCGACGCCGCGGTAGTCGAATCCGAGGGCGAGCAGGTGGCGGCCGAGCCCGCCGTCGCCGCACGCGTAGTCGAGCACGCTCGCGCCGGGCTCCAGCCGTGCCGCGACGACCTGCGCGCGCCGCGCGTAATACCGCTCGGCGTCGGCGTAGTCGTGCTCGCTGTAGCGCTCCGCGATCGCGTCGTACTTCTCGGTGTTACTCATGACCCGGTGCTGCTCACAGCGCCTTCAGCCGCTCGGGATGCTTGCGCACGAAGCGCAGGATGCCCGCCCAGTGCCACAGCGTGCGCCGGGTGAGGAGGCGCTTGTCGGTCTCCGCCTTGTGCTCGTGACGGACGACCGCCTGCGGGACGTACCAGCGCTCCCAGCCCGCGCGCATCGCGCGGTACTGCAGGTCGATGTCCTCGCCGTAGAGGCGGAAGCCCTCGTCGAAGCCGCCGAGCTCGTTCAGCATCGCCCGCCGCAGCAGCAGGAAGCCGCCGAGCATCCAGTCCGTTTGCACCGGCTCGTCGGGCGGCGCCTCGCCGAGGTGGTAGTGGCGCCGCTGCGGCACGACGCGGCGCAGCGGCGTACGGCGCACGAGCGTGCCGGCGACGGTCGGGAAGCGGCGGCGCGACGGCTGCGGCGAGCCGTCGGGGAACACCATGCGCGGGCCGGCGACGCCGCAGCGCGGATGCGACTCCATGAACGTCCGCAGGGCGTCGACCGCGCCGGGCTCGGGCACCGCGTCCGGGTTGGCGGAGAGCACGAGCTCGGCGTCGGTGCGCGCCGCGCCACGGTTCACATTCGCGCCGAAGCCGAGCGGCCGCTCGTTGTGCACCGCGTCGACGCCGTCCGGGACCGAGCCCGGGACGTTGGCGATCACGACCAGCTCGTCGACCTGCGCACGAAGCGCCGGCAGCGACTCCTCGAGCTCGCGCGGGTGGCCGTGGGAGACGACGACGCCGGCGACCCTCATGCGAGAAAGCGCCGGTAGACGTCCGCGGTCAGACGCGCGCTCTCCTGCCACGTGAAGTGCGCCGCGCGCTCGAGCCCCGCCTGTGCGTACCGCTCGCGCTCGTCGAGCGCGGTGCGGACGCCCGCGGCGAGGTCGCCGTAGATGCCGGCGTCGCCCGCGACCTCGCGCAGCGCCTCGTCGCCCGAGAGCACGACCGGCGTGCCGCTCGCCATCGCCTCGAGGACCGGGATCCCGAAGCCCTCGTAGCGCGACGGGAGGACGAGCGCGGCCGCCCGCCGGTAGAGCTCCGCGAGCTCCCGCTTGTCGACCCAGCCGCGCACGTCCGCGCCGCGCGCGCGCAGCTCGCGCGCAAGCTCTGGCTCCTTCTCCGGCCCGGCGACGACGAGCGGGAGGCCGATCCGGTCGGCGGCGTCCAGCGCTGCGAGCGGGTCCTTGCGCGCCTGCACCGCGCCGACGAAGAGCAGGTAGTCGTCGTGCGTGCCGTCGCCCGGCGTGAACGCAGGGTCTACCCCGTGCGGCGTGACGGTCACCTTGTCGGGCGGCACGCCGTACAGCTCGACGGCGTCGCGCTTCGTCCGCTCCGAGACGGCGAGCACATGGTCGGCCTTGCGCGCCGACCGCGGCACCATCGTCTTGAACGTGACGCGGTCGACGAGGCCCATCACGGACGGGTCGCGCTCGAAATGCAGGTCGTGGAGCGTGACGACGGTCGGGCACCCGGCTCCGAGAGGCAGCGCGTGCTGGAAGTGCGCGAGCTCGGGGCGCAGCCGGCGCAGTAGGCGCGGCAATGAGAACGCCATCCGCGTCTCCTGGAAGCGCGCGGGCAACTCGATCGGCTCGACCCCGTCGGGGACGAGCTCGCGGCGTGCGCGTGACGGCGGCGAAGCTGAGATCCGGCGCGACGAACGGCAGCTGCCGCAGGAGGTTCAGGACGTACGTCTCCTCGCCGGTCCGGTTGCGGCCGAGCACGTCGGCGTCGAGCAGGATCATGCGGCCGCCTCGTACACCTCATGCGTGCGGCGCGCGACGTCGTCCCAGCTCGCGACGCGCCGCGGCGCGGGCTGCGTCACCCGCGCGATCCCCTCGCGGATCGAGTCGACGCTCTCCGGGTCGACATAGACGGCCTCGCCGCCGGCGAGCTCCTCCATCGCCGAGCCGCGGCTCGTGACGATCGGGCAGCCGCAGGCGAGCGCCTCGGCGACGGGGATGCCGAACCCCTCGTAGAGCGACGCGTAGACGAGGCAGCGCGCGCCGCGGTAGAGCTCGGCGAGCTCGCTCGTCGGGCACGTCGCCGAGCCACGTGACGTTCGGCGGCGGATCGACGCCGCCCCAGCCGCGTACGCCGACGACACGCAGCTCGCCGTCGACCGCCGCCGCGATGCGCGCGAGGTTCTTGCGCGGCTCGAGCGTGCCGACGGCGAGCACGTAGTCGCCGTCCGCGCGGGGGCCGTCGGGCGTGAAGACGTCCTCGACGCCGTTCGGGATCACGGTCACGCGATCCTCGGGGACGCGCAGCAGCGTGACGAGCTCGCGCTTCGTGAACTCCGAGACGGCGATCACGCGCGCGGCGGCCGCGACGACGCGCGGGACGGCGATGCGCGAGTACGTGGACGTCCAGCGATTGAACCAGTCGGGATGCCGGAGCACCGCGAGGTCGTGCACGGTGACGACCAGCGGCTGTGCCGCGCGGAACGGGCCCGCGGAACGTCGGGCAGTGCAGCACGTCGGCGTCCGCCCGGAGCCGGGGGTACCAGAGGACGTCGGCTGCAAGCGTGCGCAGGCGCGACGTCGCCGGGTAGGAGACCTCGACCACGTCGAGATGGTCGCGCAGCGCACGCACGTAGCGCGCGGTGCCGGCCCGCGTCTGGTGGAGCGGCGTCGTGTCGAGCGCTACGCGTATCGCTCGTATCCCTCCAGGAACACCTCGCCGGTGCGCGCGCCACGTGAACTGCCGGGCGTGCTCGGGTCCCATCGTCGCGCAGCTCGTCGCGGCGCGAGAGTGCGTCGAGGATCCCCGCGGCGATAGCGGTCGCGCTCTCCGGGTCGGCGCGCACGGCGGCGCCGCCGGACGCCTCGTCCATCGACGCGTGGTCGGAGGCGACGACGGGTGCGCCGGACGCCATCGCCTCGACGATCGGCATGCCGAAGCCCTCGAAGCGCGACGGGTAGATGACCGCCTGCGCGCCGCGGTAGAGGCGCGCGAGCTCGTCGTCCGTGACGCGCCCGAGGCGCACGATCCCGCGCCGGTCGAGTTGCGGCTGCTCGCCCCAGCCCTCGCCGCCGACGACGACCAGCGAGAGGTCGGTGTCGGCGAGCAGCATGAACGCGTCCACCAGCGTGCCGAGGTTCTTGCGCGGCTCGAGCGTCGCGACCGTCAGCAGGTACGGCGCGCCGAGATCCTCGACCGGGCCGTCGGCGCCGAAGAGCGGGTCGACGCCGGGATACGCGACGAGCACGCGCTCGCGGGGGAACTCGAGCGTGCGTGAGAAGTCCTCCGCCGTGTACTCCGAGTTCGCGAACACGACGTCGCACGTCAGCGCCGCGTTCCGGTACTTGCGCCGGTGCATCGAGCGCGTGCGCTTCGTCGTCCACTGCGGATGATGCAGCGGCACGAGATCGTGGATCGTCGTCGCACGCACGCCGCGCCGTTGGGGTGGATACATCCAGTCGGTGAAGTGGAGGACGTCGAACTTGCCGACGAAGCGCTCGGCCGGCGGGTAGCCCGCGACCGACCACGCGGTGCGCCAGCCGTGCGCGCCCGGCAGCGAGAGGAGCTTCGTCTGCACGTCGATCCCCTCTAGCGCCTCGGGGATCATGCGCTTGCCCGCCGGCGAGGTCGGCGCGAACGCGACGATCTCGTGCCCGCGCGGCCGCGCAACTTCCGCGAGGCCGGCGAGCGAGCCGCGGATGTAGTTGTTCACGCCCGTCCGCTCGTGCGACAGCGGGCTGACGTCGAAGGCGATCCTCATGGCGTGAAGTCGAACGCGAAGAAGTGGGCGCCGAGGCGGCGCGTGTCGGTGCTGCCCTTCTGAACCTTCGCCGGCACGCGGAGCTTCGACATCGTGAACATGACGCGGCAGGTGCGATTCGCATCCGGGCGCAGCGGCACGTCGAGCGTCGGCTGCTCTCCGGGCACGATCGCGACCCGGCCGACGACCTTGCCGCCGGAGCGAGCGGTCACGATCTGCCTGGAGTCGAAGAGGTTCTCGTCGGTCCCGAGGCGCGACCGCGAGGCGGCCGCCGTCGCAGCGGAGCCGGCGATAGGTGACGCGCTTCCCGGACCAGGTGTCGTTCGGGTAGAGCCCGCTCACGCGCGTGAGCACGACGAGCGGGCCGTTCACGCGGTAGAGCGCGAGCCCCAGCTTCGGGTCGCGCGCGACCGGACGGCCCGCGATGTCGGTGTACGAGACCGCATACCGGACGCGCGGCGCATTGCCGGACGCGGTGACGAGGGTGCCGTCGCCGCGTTCGCGCACCGGCGTCTCGGGCAGGCCGCCGTCGGCGGGATCGGGGCCGTCGACGGTGTAGATGCCGCGGACGCTGCGGTTGAAGAACTCGTTGTTCCAGAGCGGGCGCGTCTCGCCGGCGTAGTGCCAGACGAACGCGACGTCCGCGTCGCGGCCGGCAGCCCTGTCGATCCAGTCGGGATGGGGCACCCGGATCCCGGCGAAGAGACTGCCCACCGAGGCCTGACGCAGGCCGTGGCGGCCGTTCTCGACGACGATCGACGAGCACACGAACCAGAGCGCGACGAGCGCGCAGAGGCCGAAGGCGAATCGCCGCGGCACGAAGACGAACGCGGCTGCGGCCGCCAGGCCGGCCGCGAGCGCGACGAGCCGCAGCGGGCCGAAGTGGATCCCCTGGTCCTGGAGCCACCACCAGGGCAGCAGGCCGAAGGTGTCGGAGACGGCGGAGGAGTTGACGAAGCGGCCGAACGGCAGCGCGAGCGGGAGCACGCCGGCGACGACGGCCGCGACGAGCACCGGCCGCCGCGCACGCGGCACGACGCTCCGGTCGGCGAGCCCGGCGAGCGGGATCAAGAGCAGCGGGACGAGGTAGAAGTCGTTCCGCTCCTCGATCCGCAGCGACTCGGTCGACGCGAACGCCGCCACCTCGACGAGGAAGAGGACGCAGAGCGGGAGCGTGGCCGCGGCGTACGCGCGCGCGGCGGAGCCGGCGCCGCGCGGCGCGAGCCAGAGTGCGAGCGCGGCCGCGAACGGGAGCACGCCGACGTACAGGTCGAGCTCGGCGGCGTGCCAGAGGATGTAGTGCAGAACGTCGCCGAAGCTGTAGCCGCTGCTCGTCGCCGCCCGGTACGCGCCGAGCAGCGACAGCGGTGAGCGCCCGCGCGCGAGCGTGCCGAGGAGCGCGAGCAGCCCGAGCCCGCCGACGACGCCGTAGAGCGTCGTGAACCGGCGCAGGCGCGTGCGCAGGTCGCGTTCGATCCAGCCGTGCAGCACCGGGGCGACGAGCACGGCGGGCAGGAAGGCGATCGCCTGCGCCCGCGTCGCGAACGCAAGCCCGCAGAGCGCGAGCAGCACGAGCTGGCGCAGCGGCGTCGGCCGCTCGAGCGTGAGAACGAGCACGAGGGTCGTGACGAGGAAGATCGGATAGAAGACGTTCTCCGTCATCAGCGTCCCCGTGTAGAGCATCGACGGGATCGCGACGGTCAGCGCGGCCGCGACGAGCGACGGGACCGGGTCGAGCAGGCGCCGCGCGAGCAGGTAGGCGGGAATCGCGGCGAGCGACATGACGACGGCGTTGATGCCCTTCGCGACCGCGTACGCGTGCGGCACCGCGTCGAAGAGGCCGAATGCCGGTGCGATCAGCGCGGGATAGACGAAGCCGTAGCCGTTGCTCGGGACGTTACGCACGAGGAAGTGGCCTTCCGAGGCGAGCGACTTCGCGAGCTCGGAGTAGATGAGCTCGTCGACCATGATCCACGGCGTGACGATGCGGTGCGCGAGCGCAAGCCGTACGACGAACGAGACGATCACGATCGCGACGAGCCACGCCCAGGCGGGGACCGCTCTCGCACGGGCGTGCGCCGCTGCGACGGCGGTCACCCGAGGATTCCGGCGTCGCTCGCGGCCCGAGCGAGCCGTGAGGTGTCCGTGATCCCGACCTCGGCAGCGGCTTCGGCGATCCGCCAGAGCACCGCGTCCGCCACGGCGGCGCCGCCGGCCGCGGACTCGATTGCGCGCACGTACGCGTCGGCGACCGTCGGCAGCGCGTGCTCGCGCTCGACGTAGGCCCGCGCGGCGGCACCGAGCTGCGCGCCGTGCTCGGCGGCGAGGCCGAGCGCTGCCTCGAGCGTCGCGACCTCGTATTCGTCGACGGGCACCTTCAGCACTGCGCCGTCGGGCAGCTCGCTGAACCAGCCGACGTCCGAGACGACGAGCGGCTTGCCGAGCGAGAGTGCGCGGATCACCGATCCCGAGGTCTCGCCCATCGTCGGGTAGCGCAGGTTGACGAGCACGTCGCAGGCCGCCATCAGCGACCACATGCGCTCCTCGGGCACGTAGCCGATCCGCTCGACGCCGTCGATGAGCCCGAGGCGCTCGAGGCGGCGCCCGACGTCGAAGCGCTCGCCGGCGCCGCCGACGAGCAGCAGGCGCGCGCCGGGCCGCTCACGCCGGAAGGACGCGAACGCCTCGAGCAGCTGCGGGATGCGCTTGTTCATGTTCAGGAAGCCGAAGCAGCCGATCAGCGGTTCGCCGTCCACGTCCGCCGCCGGCTCGATCGCGGTCATCGGCCACGCAGGATGCGGGACGCGGAAGAGCGGCCCGTCGTAGCCCGCCTCGCGCGCGCGCCGGGCCACGTAGTCGGAGTGCACGATCAGCCCCGCAGCGCGGTCGAGCACGACGCCGGAGAGCGGGAAGCGCTCGGGCTGCGTCTCCCAGAGCAGCGGCAGCAGGTTGTCGAGCACGCCGAGCCCGAGCAGCCTGCCCGCGACGCCGAGCTCGCGCTCCATCGCGTCGAGGTACGCGCGCCCGTTGCCGCGGCCGATCGTCGTGCCCGCGATCAGGTGGTGCAGCACGTACTCGTGCAGGACGACGACGCCGGGGCGCTTGTTGAGCGCGTCCAGGATCCAGCCGTGCGCGTCCGGATCGTTCCCGATGTGGTAGAGCGCGGCGTCCGCCTTCGGCGCGTGCCGTCCCTGCTCCGCGACGACCACGTCGATGCGCTCGCGCAGCGCGGGCAGGAGCAGCGTCGAATAGTCGGCGATGCCCGAGCGCGAGGGCGCGAGCGGCGAGTAGTAGGCGACGCGCATTACGACAACAGCGCGTCGACGCACGCGTCCCAGGTCACGCGCTCGGCGATCGCCTTGCCGGCGCTCCCCCATGCGCGCGCCTCGTCGGCGTGCGCGCCGAGGTAGAGCGCCGCGCGCGCGATCTCCGCGGGGTCGGGCGCGACGACGACACCTGTCTCGCCGTCGTGCACGACCTCGAGCGGGCCTCCGGCGTCGCTCGTCGTCACGACCGGCTTGCCCGAGAGGAACGCCTCGTAGGGAACCATCCCGAAGTCCTCGTCGACCGGCGCGTAGTAGACGGCGAGGCAGCGTGCGTACAGGTCGGCGAGGCGCTCGTCGTCGACGCGGCCCGCGAACTCGACCTGCCCGTTGAGCCCGGACGCGAGCGACTCGAGCCGCGCGCGGTCGGGCCCCTCGCCGGTGATCACGATGCGCAGCGACGGCTCCTGCTTCGCCGCTTCGATCAGCAGGTCGATGCGCTTCGCGCGGTCGAGCCGGTTGACGGAGAGCACGAAGCCCTCCGACTCGCCGGTGCGGTACGGCAGCGCCTGCGGCGGGTGCGGCAGGACGGTCGCGTCGATGCCGTTGAAGCGCCGAAGGCGGTCGGCGACGTTGCGTGACGTCGCGAACACCCTGCGCGCCTCACCGAGCGCGACCGCGTCGAGCCGCTCGATCGCGGCGCGCGTCGCACGGTCCTCGGCCGACTCGGAGAACTGCCCGAGCTCGGTCCGGTCGTAGTCGTAGGCCTGCCGGAACTGGTGCAGCACCCACGCGACCTTGTTCGGGTGGCGCACCGCGTACGCGGGGAACTTCGTCGCGATCACGCGGTCGATCGGGCGCCCGTCGGACTCCGTGAGGTCGACGAGCCGCCAGAGGAACGCCTGGTCGAGCACGCGCGTGCCGGGGTACCACTTGAACGGGATCGTGACGAGCTCGGCCTCGTGCCCGCGTGCGCGGAGCGCGCCGACGAGGTCCTCGCGCCATCAGCTCGGCCCCGCCCCGCACGAACGGCACCTGCGGCGCGGCGACGGCGATCCTCACGGTTTCTGTTCGAGCCGCTCGATGCGCTCGTCGAGATCGTCGATCAGCTTCAGCACCGCGTCGTTGAACGCGCGCTGGTCGGCGAACGCCGGCTCGACGTACCAGCGCATCATCCGGCGCAGCACGCTCTTCACCGGCCCGCCCTTGCCGACGATCGGCCGCTCCGCCGAGATCGGCCAGAGGCGCTCGGCCTGGTCGCGGACGGAGAGGCGGACCTGGGTGGGCGTGACGTCGGAGCCGCGCGGTCCCGCGGCGCGAACCTCCTCCTTCAGCCGCGCGAAGAGGGCGGCGACGTCTGTCGTCTCCTCGGGCACTGGCCAGGAGTGTAAAGACCGGGCATTACGGCTCTGTAAGCGGGTGCGCGGCCCGCGCGACGGCCCGCGAGCTGCCGAGCACGATCGCGCCGCCGACAGCGGCCGCGAGCGCCGCGACGAACGCCACGGCGTGAGTCGGGCCGGCGCTGGTGATCAGCGGCGCGAGTGCCGCCGGAAGCGCCATCTCGAGCGCGAAGACGACCGGGATCGCGCGGGTCGCGGGCCACGTCTGGAGCGCGGTCATCTCGGACAGGAGCCCAGACCAGCCGGTCGCGGCGGCGGCCGCGCCCCAGAGCAGAACGCCCGTCCAGTGGCGGTCGGCGATCCCGGCGACGATCAGGGCGGTTGCGAGCCCGACCGCCGCCCACGCAAGTCCCGCGGCGATGCTCGTCGGCATCCCGTCCGCCCGCCCGAGCGCGCGCAGCAGGTATGGGCCGGCCGCCGCGAGGGCGACGAGGACGACCGACCACGATCTGGCCGCCGCGCGTGAACGAGCCGGTCTCCGGCGGGGCCGCCCACCCGAGCACGACCACCGACGCGGTGATCGCGATCGCGCTCCCGATCTCGCGCGCGCCGACGCGCTCGTGGAGGACGCGCACGCCGAGCACGAGCAACACGATCAGGCCGAGCCCGAGCGCCGGCTGCACGATCGCCACCGACGCGAGCGAGAGCGCAATCGCCTGCAGCGGCCACGCGACGAGGCCGCAGACTGTGCCGAGCACCCAGAGCCGCCGGCGCACGAGCGTCTCGAGCAGCGACGCGCGCAGCGCCTCCTGCGCCGAGGTGCGGCGCGCCTCGAGCGCCTGCAGCGAGGTCGAGAGCGCGTACATCGCCGATGTCAGCCCACCGAGCAGGATCGCCACGAAGACGCGCATCTGCGGAGACTACGATCGCGCGATGGTCGGCATCAGCTTGTTGACGCTCGTGCCCGGCGAGCTCGGTGGCAGCGAGACGTACGTGCGCGGGCTGCTGCGCGGGCTCGGCCGGGTCGGGACGCAGCAGTACAAGGTGCTGCTGCCGCCCGGCAGCGCCGACCGCGTCCGAGGGGCTGCCGGCGGAGATCGCGACCGAGTACCGGCTCGCGCGCACGATCCTGCAGCGGCTCGTTGCGATGGGCGCCGCGGCGGCGCGGCCGGGGCCGCTGCGCGCGCGGCTCGCGGACGCAGCGGTCGTGCACTACCCGCTGACGATCCGCATGCCGCTCCGTCGAGAAGCCGAGCGTGGTGACGCTGCACGACCTGCAGCACCTCGACCTGCCGCAGATGTTCCCGCGATCGGAGCGGCGCTTTCGCTCACGTCGCGTGGCACCGCTCGGCGCAGGGCGCGCAGCGCGTGATCGTGATCAGCGAGTTCGTCCGCGGCCGCGCCGTCGAACATGCTCGGCCTCGACCCGAGCGCGCGTGCGCGTCGTCCCGCTCGGGGCTCGACCACGACGAGCTGCAGCCCGGACGACGCTCGAGCGCGAGCCGTTCCTGCTCTATCCGGCGCGGCGCTGGCCGCACAAGAACCACGAGCGGTTGTTCGAGGCGTTCGCGCTCGTGCGCACGCGAGCGGCCGGAGCTGCGGCTCGTGCTGACGGGCGGCGGCGAGTTCGGCGACGCTGCCCGCCGGCGTCGAGGCGCGCGGCCACGTCCCGCGGGCGAGCTGCGTGGCGCTGATGCAGCGTGCGTCGGCACTCGTCTTCCCGTCGCTCTACGAGGGCTTCGGCCTGCCGCCGCTCGAGGCGATGGCGTGTGGCTGCCCGGTCGCCTCGTCGAACGCGGCTGCGCTGCCGGAGATCGTCGGCGACGCCGCGCGGCTCTTCGACCCGCACGACCCGCGCGCGATCGCCGACGCGGTGCGCGAGGTGCTCGACGACCCCGCCCCGTGGGTCGAGCGCGGCCTCGCGCCGCGCGGCCGGTACTCGTGGGACGAGACCGCACGCGCAGACCGACGCGGTCTACGCCGAGCTCACCTGACCGACGCGTTCCGAAGAGACCGTCTTTCTCGCCAAGCGCACTTGACCTTGGTCTGACCATGGGAAAGAGCGCTTGTCAGGCGCACGGCCTGGAGGAGACGCGTCCTTCACGCCAAGCGCAGTTCACCTTCGTCTGACCAAGGGAAAGAACGCTTGACGCAAGGAGGCGTCTAAAAGAGACGCGTCGTTCATGGGAGGCGCACTTCACACTCGTTTGGCGAAGGGGAAGTGCGCTTCGCTCAAAGGACGCGTCCCGCTCAGCCGACTGCGCGGCGGCCGAGGCGGCCGGCACGGGCGTCGCGCCAGCCTGCGATCACGGCCCGAGCGGCGGCGCCGCGGTTCGGATGGCGCGCGGCCTGCACCAGGTGCGCGCCGACGACGGCGCCGCGGCGGAGCGCGCGCACACCGCGTGGCAGGCGCGCATAGCGTTCCGCGACGACGATCGTGTTGCGCGTGTCGTAGTAGAGGTTCGTCGTCGAGGCGCGGCCGCCGCGTCGAGCCGGAGCCCTTGTGGCGCACGCGGGCGTCCGGGACGAAGACGACGGCGAAGCCGGCGCGGCGGATTCGCAGGCGACCAGCTCGACGTCCTCGACGTACATGAAGAGCTGCTCGTCGAGCACGCCCGCGCGCTCGACGGCCGCGCGAGAGACGGCGAGCGCGGCGCCGTCCGCGCGCCCGGTGTCGCGCAGCTCGTCCGTCCCCGTCGTCTCGACCGCGCCCGGAGTAGCCGAGCCGCGCGTTGAAGCGTCGCGCCGGCGTACTGCACCTCGCGGCCGTCGCCGGAGAGGAGCTTGCACGCGAGCAGGCCCGCGTCGGGGCGCGCGACGGCCGCGCGCTCGTAGCGCGTCGACGAGCCCCGGCTCCGCGACCGCGTCGTTGTTCAGCAGCAGCACCCAGTCCGCGCCGCGCTCGAGCGCGCGCCGGATGCCGACGTTGTTGCCGCCCGCGAAGCCGAGGTTCGCGCCGGTGCGCAGCAGCTCGACGTCCGGGAACGCGCGCCTCGACGCGCGCGTCGGAGCCGTCGGTCGAGCCGTTGTCGACGCAGATCGTCGGCACGCCCTCGAGCGACGCGAGCGCCTCGAGCGTGTCGTCGCCGCCGTTCCAGTTGAGGACGACCGCGACGAACGCCGGCGTCATCGCTTGACGAAGTGCGCGATCGACCCCGCGCCCGGCTGCCGCACCCAGCCCGCGCCGATCTCGCCGACGAGCCGCGCGACGCCCGGATAGACGTTCCCGTAGCCGCCCGTGTCGACCGCGTCGTGGAAGAGGACGTGGCCGCCCGGCGCGACGAACGCGCCCCAGCGGTCGAAGTCGGCCTTCGCGCCCTCGTACGAGTGGTCGCCGTCGATGAAGAGCAGCTGCAGCTCGCCGGGCGGCGGGTCGGCGGTTCGCGAGTCGGCGACGAGCAGGTGCACCTTGCCGTCGAGGCCGTAGCGCTCGAGCGCACCGCGGAGCTCCGCGTCGAGCTCGGGGCCGGGCATGTCCGGCCGCAGCGCGACATGGAAGTCGTACGACCAGAGCTCGATCCCGTCCGGCAACGCCGTGGCGAAGACCATCGTGCTCCCGCCCTTGAAGCGGCCGATCTCCGCCACCGGGCCCGCGCTCGAGGTCGCGCGCGAGCCGGAAGAGCAGCGCGGCCTCGTCGATCTGCAGCGACGCGACGCCGTGGTTCAGCTGGTTCGACGAGAAGAGGAACGCGAGGTCCTCGAAGCCGCGAACGGTGTCGGGCCACTGCTCGACGTTGCGGAAGCGCATGGACGCCGGGTCGCGCAGCACCGAGGCGTGGATGAGGTTCTTGCCGACGTGGGTCCGCCCGAGCTTGCGGACGAGCTCTTTCACGCGCGCGGGCACGGCGGCGAACGCTACTGCAAGGCCCGTACGTACGCCCACGCCTGCCGCAGCCCGGTCGGCCGCCAGAGCGCGAGCACCACCGCGTACGCGAGCAGCCCGGCGAGCGGCGGCGGCATAGGGGCCGACGAGCAGCTTGGGCAGCCCGAACGCGAGCGCCCCGACACCGCCGCAGACCGCCGCCGCGACCGCGAGCCCGCGCGCGACTCTCCCGAGCGCGCCCAGGCGAACGAGCAAGGCCGCGAGGGCGAGCGCCGTCGTCACCGCGAGCGCGGCCGCGACGCCGGCGAGGCCGAACGCGCCGCGCCCGGCCCACGCGACGAGCACCTGCGCGAGCAGCGCGGCGCCGGCGATCGGCGGCAGCCAGCGCGCGCGGCCGCGCACGAACACGAGCGGGTAGGTCACCGTCACGGCCACCGAGGCGACCATCCACGGCGCGAGGTAGACGACGAGGCGGCCGAGCTCCGTCCCGGTGCCGCCGCCGTAGCTCGCGCCGAGGATGCGGCGGACGACCTCCTCGCTGACGAGCGCGAACACGCCGGCGGCCGCCGCGACGAACGCGAGCGACAGCCATGAGATCGCGACGACATGCCGCGCGACCCGCGGCGGCGACGAGCCCTCGCGCGCGAAGGGCACGGTCGTCACGAGCGCGACCGACGACGCCGTGATCGCGACCAGGAACGACGCGATCAGGTAGGCGTACGAGAACGTCGTCGCCCTGCCGGGGCCGAGCCCCGACGCGAAGCGGTAGGCGATCACGTACAGGCCCTGCAGCGCGACGGGCAGTGCCACGCCCTCGCAAAGCTCGAGCAGCCGGCCGCCGAAGCGGCGGTCCGGGCGGCCGACCGCGCGGCGCGCGACCAGCGGCGCGAGCGGGATCCCGAGCGAGAGCAGGCCGTTCAGCGCGAGGCCCCACCCGAACGACACGACCCCGTGGTCGACGAGAGCGAACGTCAGGACGACGCCTGCGACCGACCCGAAGGCGAAGCCGAACGCCGCCCACTGGTAGTCGTCGAGCGCGGCCAGCGCGCTCGCGACGAGGCCGCCGTAGATCTGCGCGACCGCGGAGGGAACGATCCACGGCAGCAGCTGCGCCGCCTGGTCGCGCGCGTCCGGGTTCGACGTCAGCGCCGAGGCGATCCCGTGCGGCCAGACGATCGCGAGCACCATCACCGCGCGCGAGCGGCAAGCGCGAGCGCGGCCGCCCAGGTCCCCACCTCGGCGCCGAGCCGGTCCTCCCTTCGGCGCGTTCACGAAGCGCGGCAGGACGAGCACGCGCAGCGATCCTGCGACGAGCACGAGCGCGAGGTAGACGCCGTACGCCGCGAAGAACCCGTCCGTCTTAACGCCGTGCCCAAACTTGCGCGCGAGAATGACACCGAGCACCGCGGCCGAGCCGCTGACCGCCGCAGTCGAGATCCCCGTCAGAAGCCCGCTCCGAACAGCCCCCTGACCACCTGAGCGGTTACCCTCCATCGATGCCCGCCGACGATACCGCCACGTGGACGGAGAGCGAGCTTGCGGCGTTGCGCGAGGAGTTCGGGGACGCCTATCGCGACCGTACGTGCGTCGTCACCGGCGCCGACGGCTTCATGGGCTCACACCTCACGGAGGCGCTCGTCACCCTCGGCGCGAACGTCGTCGCGTTCGTCCGCGCGACGTCGTCGGGCGCGCTGAACAACATCTCGCATCTGCGCCAGGACCTGACGGTCGTCTTCGCCGACCTCACCGACCGCACGTCGATCGACTACCTCGTCCGCGACCACCTCGTCACGGCGCCGGACAAGCCCTATGTCTTCCACCTCGGCGCGCAGGCGCACGTCGGCGAGTCGTGGCATCGCCCGTACGAGACCGTGATGGCGAACACCGTCGGCACGCTCAACCTGCTGCAGTCGATCGTCGACTACGGCGTCGAGCTCGAGAAGTTCGACACGGCAGGCACCTCGGAGGAGTACGGCAACGTGCGCGAGTCTGTCGCGCACCACCACGATTTCGACGATCTCGGCTCGCTGATCCTGCACGAGCGCTCGCCGATCAACCCGAAGTCGGTGTACGCGACCGCGAAGGTCGCGGCGGACTTCCTGACGATGAACTACCACGACGCCTACGGCGTGCCGGGCATCGTCACGCGCATGTTCAACAACTACGGGCCGCGCCAGAACCCACGCTACGTGACCGGAACGATCATCACGCAGGCGCTGACGCGTCCAGAGATCGAGCTCGGCGCGCTCGAGCCGCTGCGCGACTTCTGCTTCACGACCGACGGCGTGCGCGGCCACCTCGTCGTCGCAGCGAAGGGCGTTCCCGGCGACGTCTACGTCTACGGGCAGGGCAAGAACATCTCGATGCGCGACTGGTCGGACCTCATCATCCGCACCGGTGAGGAGCACGGCTTCTGGGGCGGCGACCGCCACGTCGTGATCAACGAAAAGCGCATGCGCCCCGGCGCGACGGACGTGATGGCGCTGCGCGTCGGCTACGAGAAGTTGAACGCCGAGACCGGCTGGGAGCCGAAGATCTCCTGGGAGGAAGGCGTGCTGCGCACGATCCAGTGGTATGCGGCGAACCGCGAGCGCTGGGTCGGGCGCGTCGACTGGATGACGCGCCGGCGCGCGGAAGCGCGATGAGCCGCGTCCTCGTGACCGGCGGCGGCGGCTTCCTCGGCTCGCATCTCGTCGCACGGCTCGAAGGCGCAGGGCACGACGTGTTCGTCGCGCGCCGCCGCGACTACGACCTGACGCGCTTCGACGACGCCGAGCGCCTGTACGCCGACGCGCGGCCGGAGCTCGTCTTCCACCTCGCCGCCGAGGTCGGCGGGATCGGCGCGAACCGCGCGAACCCGGGCCGCTACTGGTACGCGAACCTGATGATGGGCGCGCACGTGCTCGAGCTGTCGCGCATCAACGAGGTGCGAAAGACGGTCGTCGCCGGCACGGTCTGCGCCTATCCGAAGTTCACGCCGGTGCCGTTCAAGGAGGACGACCTCTGGAACGGCTACCCGGAGGAGACCAACGCGCCGTACGGCGTCGCCAAGAAGTCGATCCTCGTCGGCGCGCAGTCGTACCGCGAGCAGTACGGGCTCGACACGATCTTCCTGCTGCCGGCGAACCTCTACGGCCCGCGCGACAACTTCGACCTCGAGACGTCGCACGTGATCCCCGCGCTGATCCGCAAGATGACCGACGCGACCGGCGAGGTCGTGCTGTGGGGCGACGGGTCGCCGACGCGCGAGTTCCTGTACGTCGACGACGCCGCCGAGGGCCTGCTGCTCGCGGCCGAGCGGTACGACGGCGCCGAGCCGGTCAACCTCGGCACGGGCGTCGAGACGTCGATCCGCGAGCTGGCGGAGCTGATCGCGGAGCTGACGGGGTTCGAGGGCGAGCTGGTGTGGGACCCGACAATGCCTAACGGTCAGCCCCGCCGCCGACTTGATCCCGGGCGCGCCACACACGCGTTTGGATTTCACGCACGCACTACTTTGCGTGACGGACTCGAGCGAACAATCGCGTGGTACCGCCGCAAAGCGGGCGCGGCCGCGCGCTAGAGCAGCCAATGCCACGGGTAACCGGACGGTCTGTCAGGGCTCGAGCTCTCGAGATAGCACGCATCATTGAATTTCGACGGTGGTGGGTGATCGGCGCGTGTGTCGTGGGTCATTGGTTGTTCGTCCTCGGGTCGGCGAGGGCGGCGTCCCACAACGGTTGGATCTATGAAAACGGCGATGATGGTCCGTGGTACTGGACGAGTGCCTGGGCGCTCTCGTCGCTTCACGTTCCCAGAACGGTCGTCGGTATGGGCTGGCCCTACGTCCTCAGCCCGCTGGCAGCCTTCCTGGGGCCGAACATGGCGAATGGGCTGCCGGCGGTCATCGCACTCAATGTGCTGGTGCTGGCGCCGGCGGCCGTCATCGGCATGTACCTCCTTGGAACGCTTATGGCCGGACGACTGTTCGGGCTGTGGTCGGCCGTGGCGTTCACCACGCTTCCGCTCATCGCGCTCCTCTTGTACAACGCGCCGTACAGACCAACCCTCGTCGACTCGTTCTTGCCGAGTGCAATCGGTCTCAATGCACTCTCGGACTATCCGTCCATGGTTTGCGCGATTTACGGGGGCTACTTCTTGCTTCGCGCTATGGAGACGAACGATCCGCGTGACGCCGTAGTGTGCGGGGTCGTCCTCGGCTTCCTGGTCCTCCTCAAGCCGGGGAATGGCCCTCTGCCTGTGGCTGCCGCTTTGACGTTGGCGGTCTTCTGGCGTCTGCGGACGCTCCTCTGGATCGGCGTCGCGATGAGCCCGGCGTTGGTCGCATTGGCGCTGTGGAAGAAAGCGGGTCTGGGCCAGTTACCAATCCTGTCGATGGGTAACGGCATTCACGAAGCGATCGGATCCCAGCCCGTCGTCGGTTCGATTCACCCGTACCTTCGATTCGACACGCAGCACCTCTCAGCGAACATCCGCACATTGCAAGAGGTATTTTGGAGCGTGCGGCTATTGGAGTACTTGTTTTTCGCAGGTGCGTTCGGACTCGCCACGCGCAGCCTGCGAAAAGCGTTCTTCGTCGTCGCCTGGTTTCTTGCTTACTCTCTCTTCAAGGCCTCGGCGCCGTACGCCCGCGTCGAAGACACATCCGTCTACCGTCTCCTGCTTCCCGCATGGCCGGCTTGGGTATTGATCGTTGCGGGGGTCGTTCTGTGCTGGCCCCGTGGATTAGGGCGTCGGAGCGAAGAAAAGGTCGACGAACGTATAACGAGAGAGGCGGAACGCCCCCGGCTTCGCCTGGCTTTCGTCATCTGCGTCGTCGGGATGGCCATCGCCCCGGTTGCCGTAGCGGTCGCGGCTCGTCCAATTGCCAGGGACTCAGTCGCGCAGGCGTATGTCAACGGCAGCTATACCGGCGTTCCGGTTCCAGTCGTCGATCTCGGGTTGAGCGCGCGTCGCCATGCGTCCGCGGTAACGCTGAAATGGAATGCCACCCACGCGGGTTCTGCACGAACCCTGTACGAGATCTTGAGGAGCCCGGACGGCGCGGCCTGCAGGCATCTCAGCCCAGGAGCACCTGTGTGCTATCTCGACATGCAGACGATCGGTTTCGCTCGAGCAGCGACGTTCACTGACACGCATGCACGCGCTCCCGCCACATACCGCGTAGCAGTGGGGTCGGGATCCCCCGACAATCCCCGTCTCTTGCTGGTCAGCAAGCCGGTCACAGTCGGGAAGTAGTGCCGGGCCGTCTCGTGACCATCGTCGTGCCGGCACACGACGAGGAAGATTCGCTGAGAGAGCTCGTTGGCCGCGTGTTGGTCGCAGTCGAGGCGATCCCGGACATCGACGCCGAACTGATCCTCGTAGATGACGGCTCTCGAGACGCAACCTACACGTTGATGGTTGCCTTGGCCTCGAGCGATGACCGCGTCAAGGTGGTGCAGCTCTCTCGAAACTTTGGACACCAGGTCGCACTCACAGCCGGTATCCAACATGCGGCCGGCGACGCTGTCGTCGTCATGGATGCCGACTTGCAGCACCCCCCTGAGTTGATTGGTGAGTTCGTGCGGCTCTGGCGCGAAGGCTACGAGATCGTCTACGGCGTCATGCAACAGCGGCCCGAGGGTTGGTTCAAGCAGGCAAGCGCGCGGTCTTTCTACGCGATCCTGCGTCGGCTGACCAGGGTCGAAATGCCGGCTGCCGCCGGTGACTTCCGCTTGGTCGACCGAGTTGCAATCGACGCGTTCCTTGCTATGCGAGAACGCGATCGTTACGTCCGCGGCATGTTCGCGTGGCTCGGATTTCGCCAGATAGGCGTCGACTACGTGCCCGTCCCACGCAGCCGCGGACAGAGCAAGTACAACGTCACGCGCATGGTGGGCCTTGCCCTCGACGCGATCTTCAGCTTCTCTATCTACCCGCTACGCATCGTGCTCGCCATCGGGTTGCTCGTCTCGCTCGTGTCGTTCATTTTCGGCGTCATCTCAGGGATCTCGAAATACGTCGGGATCTACACCGTTCCTGGTTGGGCGACGCTCGTCGTAGTGACGACGTTCATCGGCGGCTTTCAGCTGATCGTCCTGGGCGGGATCGGCGAATACATCGGCCGGATCTATGAAGAAGTGAAGAGGCGGCCGCTGTATGTCGTGCGACGGACACACGGCTTTCCGGACGCTGACGAGGGTTCACCTGAGGCCGATTAGGAAGAGCCTCGCGATCGAGCTGTCGCTGCTCGCGCTGATCCTCATCGGCGCGACCGTCGTGTTCGCCCGCGGACTCCACTCAGCGACGAATTACGACGAGGGCAACTACCTCGCAAGCGTCGATGCACTTCGACACGGGCAGCGGCTCGGCCGGGACGTGTTCTTGGACCAGCCACCAGGCTGGTACCTACTACTCCAAGGACTCGCGGCGACGCTCGGCAACAACGTAGTCAGCATCCGCAGCGGTCTACTCGTCATTGCGCTGATTGGGCTCGTGTCAGCTTGGGCGGCGGGGCGTGCACTCGGCGGCCCCACTTCAGGTCTACTCGCCGCGGCCATGCTGGCCATTGCCGCTCCATACCCGTCTCTGGCCGGCACAGTCGAGGCTGATCCGCCGTCGACGGTGCTCGCACTCACCGCGATCGTGTTCACGCTTTACTCGACCCGACGGACGTGGTTGTTGGTGGTCGCGGGCGCGACACTGGCGCTGGCGGTCTCCGTGAAACTGTTCGCAGTAACGGCGGCGGTGCCGATTGCGATCTTTGTGATCCGCAGGCGTCAGGCAAGAGACCTTGGATGGGTCGCTGCGGGTTTCTGTGCCATCGTTCTCGCGTTCGCCGTTGGGTATCACAGCGTTCTCCACGAGGTCTGGTCTGGCGCGGTCGGAGCTCACATCCACGCCCGACAAGGCCACCAGCCGAACGGCGTCTCGAACCTGAGCCGGGTCGTGCACCTTCCCGATCTTCGAACGCCGTTCGGATGGCTGGCTTTGATCGGCCTCGTCCTCGCGGTGGCCTCCCTCATCCGCCGGCGGCCGCTCGGGATTTGGCCGCTCTGGCTGTTCACGGCAGCGGCTGTCGGCTTCACGCTGACGATGTCGCCACTCCTCGACCATCACCTCGTCCTTCTCGCCACAGCACTTGCAGTCCCAGCGGCGGCCGCACTTGGAATGACGTTGCGAGGGCTGTCACCAGTGTTCGTCGTTGTGGTTTCGCTGTGCATCTGCGCGGGGCTCTTCCAGGAGCATCGGCGACTCGCCCGCAACGACGCACCTGAACGGCCGTCTTATCAGTGGGCCGCGCGAGTGGTTGCGGCGAACACCAGGCCCGATCAGCTCGTCGTCAGTGACATTCCGTCGATCCCCTATCTCGCTGACCGGCGCGAGCCCGGCCAGCTGATCGATACCTCGATCGGTCGAATCATCGACGAGTACCTGCAGCCCGCCGAAGTCTTGCGGCTGGTCGACGAGGCGCACGCGCCAGTGGTCGTCG
Source organism: uncultured Thermoleophilia bacterium (assembly GCA_963847415.1). Taxonomy (GTDB): domain Bacteria; phylum Actinomycetota; class Thermoleophilia; order Gaiellales; family Gaiellaceae; genus PALSA-600. The sequence goes on from CAWJZQ010000029.1 coordinate 57,632, forward strand.
CGGGCCGAAACTTTCTGTCCAAGCGCGTGATCATGCGTGGGCTCTCCCGTCGATACCCTCGAAGGGTGACGAACGATCACGTCACCGTCTTTCTCCGACCTCGATGAGCTCTCTGATGGAGCCGCCGGCGGCCTACAGAGCGCCGAGGGTCAGCCTGCTGGAGCAACTCGAGCGGTGACTGCTTCATCGAGACGCCTCCGGATGGCGGTAGAGCAAATCGCGTCCGGATGAAACCCTCCGTCTGCGAACGCGGCTTGAGCACATGGCACGGAGCGGACGTCACTCAGGTCGAGCCAGGTGAAGCCGCGGGCCCGAAAGAGAGCAGGCATTACGCGCCTGAACGCGCGCCAGCTTGGACCAACTTGGCGCGACCTCATGAGATACGCGATGTAACGGCTGGGGTTGGGCAATGTGAACCCGACCACCCGCCAGCCGCGTTGCTTTGCGAGGTCGAGCGCTTCGGCGAGGTCGTGGAGGCGTGGAGCCGAGAGCGAGCTGAACCCGTCGTAGAAGCCGAAGTCGAGCTTCGAGAGGTCAGTCGTGAACCGCCCGGCGCTCGGGTGGTAGAGCCGCGGTGCGAGCTCGTAGCCGTAGAGACGCGAGCCGTCGTTGCGCCACGCGATGCTGACGTCGGTGCGGCCGATCACACACCGGCCGGCGATCGCGACCCGCCGCCAGCGCTTCTCGAGCTCCCAGGGCGCATGGCGAAGCTGCCGCAGCGACGCGCGCACCGTGCTCGCGCTCACGAGGTAGCGCACCTTGTCGTACCAGGTATTGCGCGGCGGTCCCTTGAAGTCCGGGTTGAACCAGAACGCCTCCACGCCCAGGTACACCGTCTCCCGCGGCGAGTCGGCGGGATCGCACGCAGCACGCGCAGAAGCTCCGCCGGCGTGAAAACGAGATACCATGTTCGTGAACGACCGCTCGCCGGGCCACGCGGCGATCTTGAGCGTGCGGCTCGAGCCGATCACGAACGTGCGCGTCGGGCGGCGGTCAGAAGAGCGGCGAGCTTGTACGCGCCGTACTTCGTCCCGACGAGCTCCTGTGATAGCAGACAGCCGGAGCGGGCGCGCGGTGCCGAGCGCGCCAGTCTTGGCGAACGAGTCCGAACGGGTCGATCACCAGTCGAGCGCGGCCGGGGCTCCTCCGAGAAGGAGTGCGGCGACGACAGCGGGGAAGACGGCTAGCAGCCTCATCAGAAGCGGAAGTAGACGAAGGCGGTGGCTGGAGTAGATGGACGCGACGCCGATCGCGAAGACCGCCGCGACGCTCGCGGTCCGGAGCGACGCCGGACGCGCGTCGAAGCGCCACGTGCGCTCTGCGTCGTCGAGACCGAGGCCGAGGGCGGTGCGCGAAGCGCGGCGAGGCAGCGGCCGACCAGGGACTCCGCCGAGGCCCGCGGCAATGCCGGGCGAGGCGCCGCGATGGGTGCGCGCGATCGCCGCGGCCGAGTGCATGCGGAAGAAGACCCAGCCGAACATCACGAGCAGCGAACGTGACGCGACCGCGAGCGGGCGCGGCAGCGGCCGGCCGGCGCGCCCGTGGTGCGTGCCGCGAGCAGCATGCCGTGGTACAGGCCCCAGACGACGAAGTTGAGCGACGCGCCGTGCCAGAGGCCGCCGAGGACCATCGTCGCCATCAGGTTCGGCGTCGCGGCGCGCGCTGCCGCGGTTGCCGCCGAGCGGGATGTAGAGATAGTCGCGCAGCCACGTCGACAGCGTCATGTGCCAGCGGCGCCAGAAATCGGTCGGGCACGCGGCCTTGTACGGGCAGTTGAAGTTCCCGGCAGCTCGATCCCGAACATACGCGCCAGGCCGATGGCCATGTCGGAGTAGCCGCTGAAGTCGAAGTAGATCTGGAAGGCATACCCGAGGAGCGCCAGCCAAGCGCCGTGACGAGGCCGAGCTCGAGCGGGCCGCCAAGGAGCGGGTCGATCAGTTGCCGACGCCGATCGGCGATCAGCACCTTCTTCGCGAGACCGACCGAGAAGAGCAACAGCCCGGATCCCGCACGCGGTCGGCGTCGAAGGGCTGTATTCGCAGGAGCTGCGGCTGCAGCTGACGGTAGCGCACGATCGGCCCGGCG
>CAWJZQ010000030.1:0-437500 GCA_963847415.1 uncultured Thermoleophilia bacterium
AGTCCGCCGTCGCCTGAGGCGTTCCCAGTCACCCCAAACGAGGTGCTTGGACCAGGCCTTCGGACAGGGCGAATACGTGCTCAGAGTGACAAGCTGATTACGAATCCGTCCAACCTCTAGGCAGCAGTTCGGATTCCGTTAATTCTGAATATCCCCCGGCATGGGGAGAACCAGGTCGAACGTTTTACCGAACAGATGAGTGAGGAGACCATCTGATGCCGACCACCGAGACACCCGTCCGCCTGACTGAGCAAGAGCTCGTGGAGCAGTGGCGTGCTGAGGAGCTCGAGCGGGCCGGCTACCCGCCGCAGGCCGCCGTCGAGCTGGCCGCGCGCACGGACGTCGATCTGCACCTCGCGGCAGAGCTGCTGACGAAGGGCTGCACCACCGAGCTCGCGCTGCAGATCCTGCTCTAACTCCCCGTCCACCCCGATCACGATCCTGGCTCGCCTCCGGCGGGCCAGGTTCGATAGCGTCGCGCCCGTGCTTCTGGCGTTCATCCCCTCGCCGCACACGGGCGTCGTTCATCTCGGGCCGCTCCAGCTGCACATGTACGGGCTCACGCTGCTCGTCGCGATCCTCGCGTGCATCTGGCTGACCGGCCGCCGCTGGGTCGCCTTGGGCGGCGACTGGGAGCTCGTGACGCGCGTCGCCGTCTGGGGCGTCGGCTTCGGCGTCCTCGGCGCGCGGCTCTACCACGACGTCACGTCGTGGAACGAGGTCCCGACCCCCAAGTGGCAAGGGATGTGGGAGGTCTGGAAGGGCGGCCTCGGGATCTGGGGCGGCATTCTCTTCGGCGCTATCGCCGGCGCGATCGTCGTCCGGCGCGCCGGGGCGAGCGTCGCGATGTTCGCGGATGCCGCGGCGCCCGGCCTGCTGCTCGCGCAGGGCGTCGGCCGCATCGGCAACTGGTGGAACCAGGAGCTCTACGGCAAGCCGACAGACCTGCCGTGGGCGCTCAAGATCGACGCCGACCACCGGGTGCTCGCCTACCTCGGGAACGCCACCTTCCACCCGACCTTCCTCTACGAGCTGATCTGGGACCTGATCGGCGTCGGCGTCCTGATCTGGGTCGGACGGCGGTTCACGATCCGGCCGCCGGGCCTCTTCGCGCTGTACGTCGCGTGGTACTGCTTCGGCCGCTTCTTCGAGGAGCTCCTGCGCGTCGACCCGGCCCACCACATCGCGGGACTGCGCCTCAACGCCTGGGTCGCGGCGATCCTCTTCGTCGGCTCGGTCGTCTACTTCGTGCTCCACCAGCGCCGCGCCCGGGGCCGCGGCGTCCGGGAGCCGAAGCGTGCCGCCGCCCAAGAAGGGGCCGGCGATGGCGATACCCCGAGGCCGCGTCCGGTAGCGCGAGTACCTTGTCGCGGATGCCGGTCGCCGTCCGCGAGCTCGAGCTGGACCTCGACGCGTTCGAGGGGCCGTTCGACCTGCTTCTCTCGCTCGTCCTGCGCGAGGAGCTGCCGCTCCGCGAGGTCGACCTCGCCGAGATCGTCATCAGCTTCGTCGAGCACCTCGCCGAGAAGGGCGAGCTCGACCTCGATGCCTGCGGCGAGTTCCTGATCCTCATCTCCGCGCTGCTCGAGCTGAAGGCGCGCGCGATGTTCCCCGAGGAGGACGCCGAGCTCGCCGAGCTCGAGCCGGAGGAGGCCGCCGAGGAGCTCGCCCGGCGCCTCGCCGAGTACCGCCGCGCCAAGGAGGCCGCGCACTGGCTGCGCGAGCGGCTCGACCGGCGCCGCGACCTCTTCTTCCGCACCGGTCCCGCGCCTCTCGCGCCGAAGCCCGAGCGCAAGCTCGCGCCGCAGTCGCCGCTCAAGCTCGTCGAGGCGCTCCGCGGCCTCGCCGTCGAGCCGCCGACGCCTTCGACCGCGCACATGGGCCTGCGCTTCCCGCCGACCTCGCAGTTCCTCGATCGCTGGCGCTCGCTGCTCCGGCGGCGCAACCGGTTCGACTTCGACCAGGAGGTGGACGGGCTCTCGCGTGTCGAGATCGCGGTCGCCTTCCTCGCCCTCCTCGAGTTGCGCAAGCAGAACGAGATCGCGATCGCCCAATCTGGCCCGTTCGCGCCGATAAGGATTTCGCGTGCCGACGCAGAAAGGAGCCTCTCATGGAGCATCTCAACAACGCCGCCAGCCCACTCCGCCTGATCACAACCGATCTCGCGCCCGCCTCCGAGCTGGCGCGGACCATCGAGGCCCTCCTCGTCGTCGCCACGCAGCCGCTCTCGCCCGAGGAGCTCGCCGCGGCGGCACAGGTCGAGGCGATCCAGATCGGCGAGGCGCTCGAGGTGCTCACCGACCGCTACTCGGAGGAGAACAGCGGGATCGTGCTCGAGCTCGTCGCCGGCGGCTGGGCCTTCCGCGCCTCCGCCGCCGCCAGCGAGGCGTGCGCGCGCCTGTTCGAGAAGCCGGTGGAGAAGGGCCTCTCCCAGGCGGCCCTGGAGACGCTCGCGATCGTCGCCTACCTCGGCCCGATCACGCGGCCCGAGGTCGCGCGCATCCGCGGCGTCAACGTCGACGGCGTGATCGCCGGCCTCGTCGAGCGCGGGCTGATCGCCGAGGGCGGACGCGACAACGAGTTCGGCGCGATCCGCTACCGCACGACGCCGCTCTTCGAGCGCATCTTCGGGCTCGAGTCACTCGCCTCGCTGCCGCGGGTCGACGACCTCGGCGCCGACGTGACCGAGATCCGCGAGCGGCTCGAAGCGGTCGCCGAGAAGCGTCCGGCCTGACGCAGCGCCGTCCTTAGACTCGACGTGTGAACGTCGAGACGCAGTTCGTCGACCTCTCTGAGCCCGTGCGAGTCGACGCCGGCCGCGAGCTGCATGACGTGCGGATCGCCTACGAGACCTACGGCGAGCTGAACGACGCCCGCGACAACGTCGTGCTCGTCTGCCACGCGCTCTCCGGCGACGCGCACGCCGCCGGCGTCACGCCCGGCGTGCTGAGCGCGGGAGAGCTCGACTCGAAGGCGCTCGGCTGGTGGGACCCGATGATCGGGCCGGGCCGCGCGTTCGACACCGACCGCTGGCACGTCGTCTGCACGAACCTGCTCGGCGGCTGCCGCGGCTCGACAGGCCCGTCTTCGATCGACCCCGACACCGGCAAGCCGTACGGGAGCAGCTTCCCGCCGCTCACCGTCGCGGACCTCGTGCGCGCGCAGCGCGCGTTCCTGGCCGAGCTCGGCATCGAGTCGGTGCTCTGCGTGACCGGCGCGTCGCTCGGCGGCATGCAGGCCCTGCAGTTCGCGGTCGACTACCCGGACTTCGTGCGCAGCGTCGTCGCGATCGCCTCGACCGCGCACCTCGATACGCAGGGCGTCGCGCTCAACCACGTCGCGCGCACGGCGATCACCTCGGACCCCGACTTCCACGGCGGCGACTACTACGGCACCGGCCGCGAGCCGCGCGCCGGCATGGCGATCGCGCGCCAGATCGGGCACATCACCTATCTCTCGAAGCACTCGCTGCGCGCGAAGTTCCCCGGCGAGCGCTTCGCCGTCGAGAGCTATCTCGCCTACCAGGGCGAGAAGTTCGTCGCACGGTTCGACGCCAACACGTACCTGCTCTTCTCGAAGGCGATCACGCGCTTCGACATGCCGCCCGAGCGCTTCGCCGACGCGCGAGCGCGCTTCCTGCTCATCTCGTTCACCTCCGACTGGATCTACCCGCCCTCCGACAGCGACGAGCTGGAGGCCGCGCTGCGCGCGGCGGGACGAGATGTGGAGCACGTGACGTTTGAGACCTCGTACGGTCACGATTCGTTCCTGCTCGAGGACGAGGGCCAGGCGAGGATCATCCGGCCGTTCCTCGAGCGCACCTACGAGGAGACGCGGTGAGATGAGCGACGCGCGGAGTGGGGGTTCGACACGCGGCAGGTGCACGCCGGCCAGCGGCCCGATCCGTACACCGGCGCCCGCGCGATGCCGATCTTCCAGACCGCGAGCTACGTGTTCGAGGACGCCGAGGCTGCCGCCGCCTACTTCAACCTGCAGGAGTACGGCAACACCTACGCGCGGATCATGAACCCGACCACGGCGGGGTTCGAGGAGCGTGTCGCGTCGCTCGAGGGCGGGGTCGGCGCCGTCGCCTTCGCGAGCGGGCTCGCGGCGCAGGCGGGTGCGTTCTTCACGCTGCTGCAGCCGGGCGACCACGTGGTCTCGCAGTCGGCCCTCTACGGCGGGACGATCACGCAGCTCAAGCACCTGCAGCGCAAGCTCGGCTACGAGGTCACGTTCGTCGACGGCGACGACATCGACGCGTGGCGCGCGGCAACCAGACCCGAGCACGAAGGTGCTCTACGGCGAGACGATCGGCAACCCCGGAGGCAACGTGCTCGACATCGAGGCGGTCGCCGCGGTCGCGCGCGAGGTCGGCGCGCCGCTCGTGATCGACAACACCTTCGCGACGCCGTACCTCTGCCGCCCCGGCGAGTTCGGCGCCGACATCGTCGTCCACTCGGCGACGAAGTTCATCGGCGGGCACGGCACGTCGATCGGCGGCATCGTCGTCGACTGCGGCTCGTTCGACTTCGCGAACGGCCGCTTCCCGATCCTCACCGACCCCTCGCCCGCCTACCACGGCCTGCAGTTCATCGAGACGTTCGGCGTCTACGGCTACCTGATGAAGCTGCGCGCCGAGACGGTGCGCGACCTCGGCGCGTGCCTCAGCCCGTTCAACGCGTTCCTCTTCCTGCAGGGGCTGGAGACGCTGTCGCTGCGCATGGAGAAGCACGTCGCGAACGCGGAGGCGGTCGCCGACTGGCTCGAGGGGAGGGCCGGCGTCGCGCGCGTCCGCTACGCGGGGCTCGAGTCGTCGCCCTACTACGAGCTCGCCGCCCGCTACCTGCCGCGCGGCGCAGGGTCGATCTTCGCGGTCGACCTCGAAGGTGGCCGCGACCACGCGCGCACGTTCGTCGAGAACCTCCGGATCTGGAGCCACCTCGCGAACGTCGGCGACGCAAAGTCGCTCGTCATCCATCCCGCGTCGACGACGCACCGGCAGCTCTCCGACGAGGAGCTCGTCGGCGCCGGCATCGAGCCGGGCACCGTGCGGCTCTCGGTCGGCCTCGAATCCGTCGACGACCTGATCTGGGACCTGGAGCAGGCGCTGTGAGCTACGAGGACCCGTTCACGATCCAGTCGATCATCAACCGCGCGAAGCGGGTCGCGATCGTCGGTCTCTCGCCGAACGAGCTGCGCGCGTCGTACTTCGTCGGCTACTACCTCCGCCGCCACGGCTACGAGGTGGTCCCCGTCAACCCGCGCGAGGAGTCGATCCTCGGCGTGCGCTCTTACCCGTCGCTCGCCGACGTCCCCGAGCCGGTCGACGTCGTCGACGTCTTCCGCGCGCCCGACGCCGTACCGGAGATCGCGCGCGAAGCGGTCGCCGCGGGAGCGGGCGCGCTCTGGCTCCAGTACGGCGTGATCAGCCCCGAGGGCGCGCAGATCGCGGTCGACGGCGGCCTCGACGTCGTCATGGACCGCTGCATGAAGGTCGAGCACGCGCGCTACCTCGGCCGCATGCACTGGCTCGGCTTCAACACCGGCGAGATCACGTCGTCGCGGTCACACGGGTAGCCGCCGGTACCGTTCGACGCGATGGACGTCACCGACGCAACGTTCGAGTCCGAGGTCGTCGAGCGCTCGCAGAGCGAGCCGGTCGTCGTCGACTTCTGGGCGGAGTGGTGCGGCCCGTGCCGTGCGCTCACGCCCGTGCTCGAGGAGAAGACCGCGGAGAAGGGCGTGACCCTCGTGAAGGTCGACGTCGACGCGAACCCGGAGGTCGCGCTGCGCTTCTCGGTCAGCGGCATTCCCGCCGTGAAGGCGTTCCGGCACGGCAACGTCGTCTCCGAGTTCGTCGGCGCGTTGCCCCCGGCACGCGTCGAGGCGTTCCTCGAGGAGCTGACGAAGCCGTCAGTCGCGGAGCGGATCGACGACCCGGAGCTGAAGGAAGCGCTCGACGCGGGCGACTACGAGCGTGCGTTCGAGCTCCTGCTCGCGCGGCTCGAGGAGAGCCCCGAGCAGAAGGACGAGATCCGCTCGTTGATGGTCGAGCTCTTCGGCGAGCTCGGCCAGGAGCACCCGCTCGCGGCCGCCTACCGGCGCCGCCTCGCCACAGCGCTCTATTAGCCCGCTCGGGGCGCTACCCGCACGGTCGCGGTCCTGGACGTGACGCGGCCGTCGAACGTCGCGAGTGTCAGCGTGACGTCGTACGTGCCCTCGCGCACGTAGCGGTGCACCGGTGACGGCCCGATCGACGTGCCGCCGTCGCCGAAGTCCCAGGCCCGCCAAGCGATGCCGATCTCCTCCGGGTCGCTCGAGCAGTCGAGTAACTGCACGGCCTCGGCGGTGGCGGGCTCGGACGGGCTGAACGTGAAGTCGGCGATCGGGGTCATCTGTCGTCCTCCTTGGGTGGTGGGTCTCGGCACACGAAGCACAGCGTCCGCGGCTCACAAATCGCTAACCGACCCTGCTAGGTTCGAACGACAGTGGAGTTCCGGCTCCTCGGCCCGCTCGAGGTGCTGTCGAACGGCGTGTCGCTGCCGCTCGGCGGCCCGAAGCAGCGCGCAGTCCTCGCGCTCCTGATCCTGCACGCGAACGAGGTCGTCGCGACGGACACGATGGTCGACGAGCTCTGGGGCGAGCGCCCGCCGAAGAGCGTGGACGCCTATATCCAGAACTGCATCTCGCGCTTGCGCAGGACGCTCGGTCGCGATGCGATCGAGCGGCGCGCGCCCGGCTACCTCCTGCACGTCGAAGGCTCGGACGTCGACGCCTACCGGTTCGAGCGCGCCGTCGAGGCGGCAGCGTCGCTCGACGACGCCGCGCGTGCCGCCGCGTTGCGCGAAGCGCTCGCGCTCTGGCACGGCGCGCCGCTCGCCGACTTCGCCTACGAGACGTTCGCCCAGACCGAGATCGCGCGGCTCGACGAGCTGCGCCTGACCGCGCTCGAGCAGCGGCTCGACGCCGAGCTCGCACTCGGCCGGCACGACGCGGTGCTGGGCGAGATCGAGGCGCTCGTCCGCCGCCATCCGTCGCGTGAGCGGCTGCGCGAGCTGCAGATGCTCGCGCTCTACCGAGCCGGCCGCCAGCGGGATGCCCTCCGCGCCTACCAGGAGGCGCGTCTGGAGCTGCTCGAGGAGTACGGCCTGGAGCCGGGCGACGGCCTGCGCACCGTCGAGCGGATGATCATCGCGCATGACCCGGCGCTGAGCGGCCGGTCGGCAGGTGCGGCGCGCGCGCACGACCGAGCCGGGGCGGCGGCCGGCGTCCTGCTCGCGTTGGAGGCGACGGCCGTCGATGACGTCGCCGGTTTCCTCACCGAGGTGTCGCTCGCGGTCGAGCGCCACGAGGGCACCGTGCTCGAGGCGGGAGTCGACGAGACCGTCGCCGTCTTCGGCGCACCGGTCGCGCACGACGACGACGCATTGCGTGCGCTGCGCGCGGCGCACGAGATCCGAGCCGCGGCGCCGTCCGGAGCGGAGGTGCGCGCCGCGATCGAGCGCGGGGCCGAGGCGAACCTGGCGACCGAACTGCTCGCCGCGGCTGCGGCAGGCGACGTCCTCCTCGGTCCGTCGGCATTGCGGCTCGCTTCGGCGGCCGTCGACGTCGTGCCCCACGAGGGCGGCGGCTTCCGCGTCCTGCGCTTCGACCCGGCGGCCGACCCGATCGCACGCCGCCTCGACGCGCCGCTCGTCGGGCGCCGCGAAGAGCTAGCGGGCATCGAAGCGTTCTTCGAGGGTGCTGCCGCAGGCGAGGTCACGCGCCGGCTCGTGATCGTCGGGGACGCCGGGATCGGCAAGACGCGCCTGGCGCGCGAGCTCGTCATGCGCGTCGAACCGCACGCGACCGTGCTGACCGCGCGTTGCGCCGCCTACGGCGACGCGGGCGCGCTTCTGCCGTTGCGGCAGATTCTCGGCGAGGTCGGACCGCTCGACGCCGCGCTTGCAGGTGCACCGGATGCCGAGGCCGTCGAGTCGCGGCTCGGAGACCGCTCGTTCGCCGATCGCAGCGACTCGTTCTGGGCGCTCCGCCGGCTGCTCGAGTGTGTCGCCGCGAGGAAGCCGGTGCTGCTCGTCCTCGAGGACGTCCACTGGGCGGCGCCCGTGCTGCTCGACCTGGTCGAGTATCTCGCCGGTTGGGCGGCGGCGCCGATCGCGGTTGTGTGTCTCGCGCGACCAGAGTTGCTCGAAACGCGGCCCGAGTGGCGCGACGACGCGCTTTTCCTACAGCCGCTGGCGCGCGACGACGCCGCGGCGCTCGTCTCGGCGCTGCCGGAGGTACCCGGCGACGTCGCCGGGGCCGTCGACGCGGGCGAGGGGAATCCGCTGTTCCTCGAGCAGCTCGCTGCGTTCGCCGCGGAGGAGAGCGGAGCGCTTCCGCCGACGCTCGACGTGCTGATCAGGAGCCGCGCCGACCGCCTCTCCGGCGAGGAGCGCGCGGTGCTCGAGCACGCGTCCGTCGCCGGGCGGCACTTCTGGCGCTCGACCGTCGAGGCCGCGTTCGACGAAGGAGGACCGCGCCGGCGTCGGCGCCGCGCTGATGGCACTCGTGCGCCGCCGGCTCGTGCACCCGGAGCAGGCATCGCGTCGCCGGGGAGGACGGCTTTCGCTTTCACCACGCGCTGATCCGCGATTCGGTCTACGGCGCAATCGACGAGCAGGCCCGGGCGCGTATGCACGAGCGCGTCGGGCGCGCGCTCGCCGCTCGCGACGGGCGGGACGAGGTCGTCGGCTATCACCTGGAGCAGGCCGCAAGGGTCGACCCCGCGCTCGCGGCTGAAGCGGGTCAGCGGCTGGCAGCCGCGGGCGTCCAGGCGATGCGCCGCATCGACGCGCAACCGGCGATCGACCTCCTCACGCGGGCGATTCCGCTCGTCGGCTCGGCCGAGGCACGGCTCGAGCTCGAGTGCGCGCTCGGCACGGCCCTGAAGTTCTCCGGTGACGTAGAGCGTGCCCAGCCGCTACTCGTGGACGTCGCCGTACGCGCAGACGCAGCGGGGAACCGTCGCGTCGCGTCGCTCGCGCGCCTCGAGCGCGTGTGGCCCGAGCTCGCAAGCGGACAGATGACTCCCGACGAGGCGCTCGAGCTCGCGGCCTCCGCGCGGGCCGTGTTCGAAGCCGAGAACGACGAGTTCGGGCTCGCGCGTGCGCTGCACATCCGCTACGTTGTCAACGCGGTATACAGGGGACGCTACACGAACCTCGACGCCGTCCTCGACCGGATGCGCGAGAGCTACGAGCGCTCGGGCTCCCCCGCCGTGACGGCTCCGCTGCTCGCGGTTGCCGCGCACCGGGGCCCAACGCCTGTGCCGGAGGCCCTCGAGCTGTGCCGGTTGCTCCTCGCCGAGGCGGCCTCTCCCGCCTGGGCCAGCTTCGTCCTACCGCCGCACGCTGCGCTCGAGGCGATGGCAGGGCACTTCGATGATGCGCGCGCGCACCTCGACGAGGCGCGACTCCAGCGGCGCGAGTTTCCCGCCGCCGGCAGCATCGCCTCGAACTGGTCGGCGTTCGCGGCCGAGGTCGAGCTGCTTGCGGACAACCCGGCCGGCGCGGAGGAGATCCTGCTCGAGGCCTGCGAGACCCTGCGCCGCGTCGGCGACCGTGAATGGCTCGCGACGAACACGGCCTCCCTGGGCGAGGCGCGCTACCGGGACGGGCGGTTCGAGGCTGCACTCGACGCCGCCGACGAAGCGCTCTCGCTCGCCCCGCCCGGGCACTTGACGTCCTGCGCGGTTGCGCTTCGTGTTCGAGCCGCGGCGCTCGCCCGAACGGGCAGGCACGACGAGGCGACCGTCGCAGCGCTGGACGCGATCACTCGCCTCGCCGACGCGGATGTGCTGAACGACCGCGCGGAGGCGCATGCGTACGCCGCCGAGGTCTTCGCGCTGGCGGGGGAGCCTGCAGAGGCGGACCGGAATCGCCGCCGGGCGCTCGAGCTCTTCGAACGGAAAGGGAACGTGGTCAGCGCCGCCCGGGTGCGCGAGGCCGATCGTCACGGTCGAATGAACGAGGGGAGCCGCTCGGCGGCTCCCCTCGAATGACCTCAGCAGATCGGGGGACAGCTGTGGTACGCGACGCTCCCGAGCCGTGCGTCGGCGCACCGGTCGCCGGGACGACGAAGACCGTCGCGATCGCGGCCAGGAACGCCGCTGCGCAGATCCGGAACCTGAACGCGTGAGGTTTTGCCCGCTGCATGTGTCTCACCTCCTCCATCGCTGCGGGCGAGCGTCGAAGGAGCCGCCAACGCGACGGCCACGTTTCGCCAAGCGCGCGCTAACGCGCCGCGGTTAGTGGCCTGTTAGCGCCGGTCCGTAGCGTCCGCGTGCCATCGACAGAGGGAGGACACGAATGCGACGCATTACCCTCGCCGCCGTCGCGACCGTGCTCGTCGTGTGCGGTGCCGCATACGCGACCGGGCTCACCAGCTCGGCGGGGACGATCAAGGCGTGTGCGAGCAAGGCGAACGGTGCGCTACGAGCGGTCGGTGCCGGCACGCGGTGCAGGTCGACCGAGCGGGCGCTGACGTGGAACACGGCGGGCCGTCGCGGAGCGCCGGGACCGGTCGGCGCGCGGGGACCGGCGGGCCTGCCCGGCCCGCAGGGCCAGACGGGGGCGCAGGGCGCTCCCGGAGGGGCAGGGCCCGCAGGGCCGGCCGGTCCGGCGGGGCCGGCAGGGCCGGCAGGACCTGCGGCCGCGCTCGGGCTGGCGTATCCGTCGGCGACGTTCGCGAATCCGGCTGGCGGCATCTACGAGCGTCCGGGATCAACTCCGGCGAAGTGCCGTGTGCACCGGGCAAGCAGGTCGTGGGCGGCGGTGTCCGGACGAGCGGAGTCGACCAGTTCGTGAACGAAACGTCCCCGACGGACGGCACCGGCTCCGGCACCGCCGGCTCCGCGGGCTGGGGCGCGACGGTCGAGAACTTCGGCACGTCGAACGAGTCGTTCACCGTCACGGCGATCTGCGTGAGCCCGTGACGGCAAGGGTCGGCATCGATGCGGAGGGCCCATTCGGGCCCTCCGCCGCCTGGCCGGAAACGCTGCGGGGCGCCCCGGCGCCGCTCGCCATCGCCGCAGCGGTTATCGCGATCGGCGTCGCCCACGGCGGCTTTGCGCCGACCGCGTGGGGCTGGACCACGCTGCCGCTGCTCTGGCTGGCGTTCCTGCTGCTCGTCCTGCGTGACCGGCTTGCCGTCACGCACGGTGGGCTCGCCTTTTGCGGGCTTCTCGTCGCGTTCGTCGGCTGGACCACGGTCTCGGCGCGCTGGTCGCTGAGCGTGCCGCGGACGATGTTCGAGGTCGAGCGCAACCTCGTCTATGTCGGCTGCGTCGCATGCATGCTGCTCGTGCCGCTTGTCGTCGCACGACGTGCCGTCGTTGCGATCGTCAGCGGGCTGGTTGTGCTCGTCGCCTATGCCGTCGCGTCGTATCTCCTCTCGGCCCCGTCGTTCGACACGACGCAGGGCTTCCTGCTCTTCCGGCCGCTCGGCTACGCCAACGCCATCGGCGCGCTCGTCGTGCTCTCCCTGCCGCCCGTGCTCGTCGGCATCTCGGCGCCGCACGCCGCGGTGCGGGGCGCAGCGGGCGCCGCGACGGTGGTGCTTGCGGTCGCGCTGCTCCTGACGCACAACCGCTCGGGCTGGCTCGCGCTCGGGTGCGCGCTCGTCGTGTGGTTGTGGCGAACGCGCAGCGCGGCCGCGCCGGTCGTCGTCGCCGCACCAACGCTCGCGGCGGTCGCGATCGTCACTGCGCTCGCGCCGGACCAGCTCGCCGCGCGCCGGCTCGCCGCACTCGCGGTCATCGCATGCGCCGCGGCTGCGGCCGCGGCTGCCGTGCGTGCCCCGCGCCCGCGCCTTCGCATTCCGGGCATCGCACCCGCAGGCGCGCTCGTCGTCACCGTCGGCGCCGCCGTGTCGTTCACGCGTCTCGGCGACCGCGTGCACTACTGGCGTGTTGCGTGGCATGCGTTCCGTGCACATCCACTCGCGGGCGGCGGAGCGGGCACGTTCGACGTGGAGTGGTTCCGCTACCGCGACGTCGCCCGCACGGTGCGCGACGCGCACAACCTCTATCTCGGCACGCTCGCCGAGCTCGGCGTGGTCGGCCTTGTTCTCCTGGTCGCCCTGCTCGCGCTGCCGCTCGTCTGCGCGCGCCACGATCGAGACACGCTGGGCGTGGCGCTGCTCGCGTCCTACTGCGGCTTCCTCGTCCACGCGGCGTTCGAGTGGGACTGGAAGTTTCCGCTCGTCACCGGTTGCGGCCTCGCGTTCGGCTCGGCGCTCGTCGCGGCCGGTCCCCGGGTTCGCCTGCCCGTACGCACCCGCGCCGTCGCAGCAGCGACGGTGCTGCTCCCGGCGCTGTTCGCGCTCGCGACGCTCGCGGGCAACAGCCGGCTCGCGGCGGCCGAGGCGCACATGGCGTCGGCCGACACGGGCGCGGCCGCCGGCGAGGCGGCCGCGGCACGCCACTTGCTGCCGTGGTCGTCCGAGCCGTGGCTCGTGCTCGCCGACGCGACCGGACGCCACCTCCTGCTGCGCACCGCCGTGCGCCGCGACCCGAACGACTGGATGCTTTGGGTGCGGCTGGCCTCCGTCGAACGCGGCGAGGCCCGCATCGTCGCCGCGCGACGTGCGCTCGCGCTGAACCCGCTGCTCACCGTCGAGGCGGCGAGCGACGACGCAGCAGCGTTGACGGGCGTGCCGGCGCGCGCTCACGCGCGGCAGTTAGGCGCCCTGTTAGCGGCCGCACGTACCGTCGCGCTCGACAACACGACAGGAGGTCGCGCAATGCGCCGCCCCGAGCTCGTCTTCGCCCTCGCGCTCTTCGCGCTGCCTCGTCCTGGCCGCTCTGGCCTCGGCAGAGGGCCGTCATGACACCCGCGGCGGCGTGGCGTTCGGTCACCGTCGCGGGCGAGGTGCCGATCGATCCTGCCGTCGACTTCCTCAGCGACGGCTGGCAGATCAGTTCGCGACGTGCGCTGCAGCTCGTCAACTACCCCGACGAGAACGCGCCCGCCGGATCGCAGCTCCAGCCCGAGGTGGCGAAGAGTGTCGACATCTCGTCCGACGGGCTGACGTACACGTTCCGCCTGCGGGACGACTTCGAGTTCTCGCCGCCGTCGAACGAGCGGGTGACCGCAGACGCGTTCAAGCGTGCCTTCGACCGCGTTCGCGACCCGGCGCTGAACAGCCCGGGGAAGCTGTTTTTCCGTGACGTCGTCTCGGTGACGAGCGACGGCGGACGGCGGCTCACCATCCGCCTTGCCCGTCCGGCGGGCGACTTCCTCGCACGGCTCGCAATGCCGTTCATGTGCGCGGTCCGCACCGGGCACTCCGGCGGCGGAGCAGTTCACGCCGATCCCGTCCGCAGGCCCCGACTACATCTCGAACTACACGCCGGGATCGCGGCTGATCCTCAGCCGCAATCCGAACTACGAGGGGCCGCGGCCGTCGAACCTCGACCAGATCCTCTACCAGTTCAACGTCGGCTTGGCGACGTCGCTGGCGCAGATCGAGTCGGGCACCGCTGACTACTCGCCCGGCGAGATCCCGGCCGAGTCGTTCGCGCAGTTCGCGCACGACTTCCCGACGCAGTTGTTCGTCGACCCGTCCGCGAGCCTCCGCTACATCGCTCTCAACACGAGCCGCTCGCTGTTCTCGACCGTCGCTGCGCGCGAGGCGGTCAATCTCGTCGTGAACCGCACGGCGATCCTCGCGACCGGCGGCGCGTTCTCGGGGACGCCGACCGACCAGTACATCCCGGCGACCGTCCCGGGGTTCCGCGACGAGAGCATCTACCCGCTCGACGGCCCTTCAGCGGCGGACCTGGCGCGGGCGAACGCACTCGTCGACCAGGCGGGAATCCGCGGGCACACAGCCGTGCTCTATACGAACGATCGCGGGCCCGCGCTCGCCGCGGCCGACCTGATTCGCGCCGATCTCGCGCGCATCGGAATCGGCGTCGACATCCACGCGTTCTCGCGCGCCGAGCAGATCGCGCGGGAGGGCACGCGCGGAGAGCCGTTCGACATGACGACCGAGGGCTGGGTCGACGACTATCTAGACCCGGCCGACACGCTGAACAACTTCCTCGACGGATCGACGATCGGGCCTGCCAACAACCTCGACATCTCGTACTTCGACGACCCGGCGGTGAACGCCCGGCTGCAGGCAGCGGAGGAGTTAACGGGGCCGGTGCGCTTTTCGACCTACGGTGACCTCGACGTGACGCTGGCGCGCGACTCCGCACCGCTCGTCGCGCTCGGTTCGTTCAACAGCCGCGACGTCTTCTCCAGCCGGATGGGCTGCCAGACGTTCGTTCCGCCGTACGGGATGGACCTCGCTGCCCTCTGCATCGTGAACGGCCACGACGACTGAGAGGCCAAGCGCGCATGCCCGCCCGGTCGAGGGCGGGCATGCGCATCGTCCAACGGAGCAGCGACAATCGACGCATGCGCCTGAACGCCTGGCTCGCACGGGCGGGCGTCGCCTCCCGCCGCAAGGCCGACGAGCTGATCAAGGCCGGCCGTGTGACCGTGAACGGCGAGCCCGGGCAGCTGAACACGTTCGTGCAGCGCACGGACGACGTGCGCCTCGACGGGCGGCCGCTCGAGAAGCAACGTCTGACCTACGTGGTGCTGCACAAGCCGCGGGGCGTCGTCACGACGGCGAGCGACCCGCAGGGGCGGAAGACGGTCGTCGACCTCGTCGACCATCCGTCGCGCGTTGTGCCGGTCGGACGCCTCGACGCCGACACGACCGGTGTCCTGCTCATGACGAACGACGGCGAGCTGGCGCACCGGCTCGCGCACCCGCGCTACGAGATCGACAAGGTGTACGAGGTCGAGACGTGGCAGCAGCCGACCGATGCGCAGCTGGACGAGCTGCGCGAGGGGCGTGACGCTCGACGACGGGCCGACGTCGCCCGCCGGCGTGCGCCGCGTCGACGGCGCGCGAATCGAGCTGACGATCCACGAAGGGCGCAACCGCCAGGTCCGTCGAATGCTCGAGGCGGTCGGACACCGCGTGAAGGCATTGCACCGCTCGCGCTACGCGCACCTGACGCTCGAAGGGCTCGAGCCCGGCGCCTGGCGCGAGCTCGAGCCCTCCGATGTCGAACGGCTACGTGCGGCTACGCGGGGTTCGCAGCCGCCAGGTCGTGGGCGCGCTGGAGCAGGCTGTTCGCCTGCTTGATCCAGTCACGCGCCTGGTTCTCGTCGATCTTCGCCCCGCTGTTCAACGCGGCGCGAATCGCGCCGGCGAGCGCGTCGCGCTCGACGGTCAGGTTGGCGATCTGCGTCTCGATCGCCTCGTACGTCAGGTTGCCCTCCTGCGTCGCGGGCTGCTCGAGCGCGTTCGTCGACGCGGACAGTGTGTCGAGCGCGAACGAGCCGAACGGCGCGTTGACCTGCTTGTACGCCGCGCCGAGCGCGTCCACTCGGTTGTTGTCGTCGTCGTGGCCCTTGCCCTTGTCGTTCAAGACCCGCTTCAGGTCGTCGTCGTGGTCGCGTGCCTTGCCGAGGATCTCGGTCACCACGCGGCCGTCGACGATGTAGTCGTCCTTCAGGCCGACGAGCGACATGAGCGTCGGCCGGATGTCGACGTGGTCGGTCCACGTCTTCGAGTCGATGCCGTTGCTCGAGACGCCTGGGCCGACGTAGCCGGCCCACGTGTTGGCGATCTCGTCCTGGAAGTCGCCGTGGTTCCACGCGAAGCCCGGGTTGACGCACACTCCCGCTCCGTTGCAGGCCGCGGCGAGCGCGGTCGTCTGGAAGAAGAAGTCGGCGTCTCCGAACATCGTGAACGACGGAGTCCGCTTCGGGTCTGCGTTGATCATGTGCAGCGTCTTCTCTTCCACCGTGTCCGCGAGCCGCTGCGTGACCGGCACGACCTTGCTCGCGTACGGGTCCGGCGCCTGCGCCGCCCCGACGTCACGCTCCAGCTGACGGAGAACCGAGTCGCTGCGGTTCGGCTGGCCGTTGACGTAGAACGTCGGCGCGTCGTCGAAGTGGATGTCGAACGCCGGCTGGTTCGGCGGCAAGATCGACCCGATCCGCACGTTGACTTCGCCGATCTGGTTCGCCGGGCACGGCGTGACCGACGTCAGCGACGGCTGCGGGCAGAACGTGTGCGAGTAGGTGAGGGCTCCGGGGTTCGCCGGATCGGGCGAGCCGGTGCCGCCGGCGAAGTGGTCGCCCTCGTCGACGGTCACGACGAAGAGCGTGTTGCTCTTGTCGATCCCGTGTGCGGCGAGATCTTGGAACCACGTCGCGAACGCCGTGTCGTAGTCCTTCAGTTGCTGCTGGTAGTCGGCCTCGCCCGGCCCCGACGCACGAGTCAGCACGTGGTTGTCGTGCGCGTCGGAGATGTAGGCGAACGTCACCGGCACGCCGTGCAACTGCATCGCCTCGACCTCGCCGAGCGTGTTCTTTGCGAGCGCACCGTCGAAGCCGGGGAACCCGCACTGCCCGAACTGGTCGGTGATGTTCGTTCCGTCGGTCGCCTTGACGCAGCCGTTCACGCCGCCGATCGCCGGATTGACGAACTTGGCGCCGAACAGCCCCTGGAAGCCGTTGTCCGAGCCCGGCAGGATCGTCGCCGGGTCGGGGCGGGCGTTCGAGTTGTTCGAGCAGGGAGAGGTGCCCTTCGCGCAGTGGATCGCGATGCCGACGAGGTCGGTCTGCGCGAGCGTGCGCGCCGCGGTGCCCGCGAGCGCGAGCTGCGAGGCGCTCGCCTCGTTCCACGCATCCGAGCCCTCGCCGAAGAGCGACGTCACGTCGCCCGTCGGGTCGGTCGCGACGGTGCCGTAGACGACCGTGTTAGCCGCATGCGCGTTCGCGAGCGGCGCGGCGAGCGTGATGCCGGTGCCCGCAGCACCGGCGGTGCCGACCGTCGCGATCGTCGCCGACTCGCCGTCGACCGTGATCGCCTGGCCCGCGCTGAACCCGGTCACGCTCGCGACCTTGATGTTCGTCGCCCCCGCAGGGGTCGCGACGAGCAGGGCGGTCGGGCCACCCCTGATAGTCACCGCGTTGTTGTTCTCGAGCTCGATGTTCGCCGCCGAGACGCCGCCGACGGAGCAGCCGGCTCCCGTGAACGTCAGCCACGGTGCGGGCGTCGTCGCGCCGCCGTCGGTGACCATGTTCGGCAGCGGGTCGTTCGCCGCGGCGACCGTGTTGTTCCAGTACTTGAACGACGACGTGAAGGTCGGCACGCCGTTCGCCTGGAAGTAGTCGTAGGAGTTGGAGACGGTCTGCCCGTTCCGGTCGGGATAGAGACCGGTGAGCGACGCGAGGATCCCGCCCGCGGTGTGCGAGATGAGGATCGTGTGGTCGTTCGTGAGCAGCGTGCCGTTGCCCTTCAGGAAGTTGAGCAGGTGCGGCATCTGCTCGAGATCCGACGGGACGTTCGCGACGTCACGGCGGAAGTGCGTGTTGTCGAACTGCAGGTAGATGACGTGCTTGATCGCGCCGTTCTTGCCCCCCAGCTGACACGGCCCCGCAGCGCTCGCCGCCGGCGCGCCATGCGTGGCGGCGCCGGTGATGAGTGCTGCGCTGATGCAAGCCGCCGCCA
This sequence comes from uncultured Thermoleophilia bacterium, assembly GCA_963847415.1. Taxonomy (GTDB): domain Bacteria; phylum Actinomycetota; class Thermoleophilia; order Gaiellales; family Gaiellaceae; genus PALSA-600. The sequence goes on from CAWJZQ010000030.1 coordinate 17,572, forward strand.
GGACAACGGCGAGCGCCGTCCTCTTGGCCTTCATCGTGCCCCTTTCTCGGGATATGACGATCACGGCGCCGGGCGCCGCGTGCCTGCGGGGGCGATGCTACGCGGGTCGGCTCCGGTCGGGCGAGACGACCGTCGGTCGGTCCGGTTACCAGTTGGTGGCGCGGGTCACGGCCGCACGAACCCCATGCGCTCGTACATCCGCTCGAGCGTCGGCGCCGACGTCTCGCGCGCCTTGTCCGCGCCGACGCTGCAGGCAGCCGCCGGAGCTCGCGCCTCGTCGGCGCGCAGCTCGCGCGTAGCGCTCCTGCATCGGCCGGAAGAGCTCGACGACCGCCTCGCCGACGTCGCCCTTCAGGTCGCCGTAGCCCGCGGCCGTCGTAGCGAGGACTCGACCTCCGGGATCGGCGTGCCGGTCGCGACCGAGAGGATCTCGATCAGGTTCGAGACGCCCGGCTTCTCGTCCGGCGCGTAGCGGACCTCGCGGCCCGAGTCGGTGACGGCGGTCTTGAACTTCTTGCGGATCACGTCCGGCGGATCGAGCACGAGCACCGTGCCCTGCGCGGTGCCGCCGGTCGTCGACATCTTCTTCGTCGGCTCCTGCAGGTCCATGATCCGCGCGCCGACCTCGGGGAAGACGCCGCGCGGGACCTTGAACGTCTCGCCGTAGCGCGAGTTGAAGCGCTCGGCGACGTCGCGCGCGAGCTCGATGTGCTGCCGCTGGTCGTCGCCGACCGGGACGATGTCGGTCTGGTAGAGCAGGATGTCGCCCGCCATCAGCACCGGGTAGGTGAAGAGGCCGGCGGAGACGAACTCCTTGCCTTCGCCCTTCTCCTTGAACTGCGTCATGCGGCCGAGCTGCCCGAACCCGGTGACGGCCGAGAGCAGCCAGGCCGCCTCGGCGTGCGCGGCTGACGTGGCTCTGCAGGAAGAGCGTGCAGCGCTCGGGGTCGAGCCCGACCGCGAACAGCAGCGCCGCCAGGTCGAGCGTGCGGTCGTGCAGGTCCTGCGGGTCGTAGTCGACCGTGATCGAGTGCAGGTCGACGATGCAGAAGAAGGCATCGCCCTCGTCCTGGGTCGCCACGTAGTTGCGCATGGCGCCGATGTAGTTGCCGATGTGTTTCTCGCCGGTCGCTTGGATGCCGGAGAAGACGCGCATTGAGGTCACCTCGTCGAAGTCGTGGGAGTCGCGCCGGGTGGAATCAGCGGACGAGGCGCGTCAGCGCGGGACCGTGCCTCGCCCGCTCGGCCACGCCAAGAGTGGACCAACGGGTGCGGGAGGCGAAGGTCACGCCCCAAGGATAGACGAGAAAACCGGTCACTACACTGATTGCAGTGACTGTCACATCCTCAACCTGGTCGCCCTCCTCCTGGCGCGAGCGTCACCGCGCTGCAGCAGCCCGAGTGGCCCGACGCGGCCGCGGCGGCCGCCGCGCTCGAGCGGCTGAAGGCGAGCCCGCCGCTCGTCTTCGCCGGCGAGGCGCGCAACCTGCGGGACAACCTCGCCCAGGCGATCGAGGGCCGCGCGTTCCTGCTCCAGGCCGGCGACTGCGTCGAGTCGTTCAACGAGCTCTCGACGATGCGGATCCGGGAGAAGCTGAAGATCATGCTGCAGATGTCGGCCGTGCTCACCTACGGCGCGACGCTGCCGGTCGTGAAGCTCGGCCGGATCGCCGGCCAGTTCACGAAGCCGCGCTCGGAGCCGTTCGAGCGTGTCGGCGACGAGGAGATCCCGAGCTTCCGCGGCCACATGGTCCACGACGACGCGCCGCACCGCCGAGGCGCGCGTCCCCGACCCGCGACGGATGGTCGAGGGCTACAACCAGTCGGCCGCGACGCTGAACCTGCTGCGCGCGTTCACCAAGGGCGGCTACGCCGACCTGACGCAGGTGCACCTCTGGAACAAGGACTTCGTCGCGTCGTCGCCGGAAGGGCCGCCGCTACGACCAGCTCGCCGGCGAGATCGAGCGTGCGCTCGCGTTCATGGCGGCGTGCGGCATCGACCTGACCGCCGAGCGCCGGCTGCACGAGGTCGACGTCTACACGAGCCACGAGGGGCTGCTGCTCGACTACGAGGAGGGGCTGACGCGCCAGGACTCGCTGACCGGCGACTGGTACGACTGCTCGGCGCACCTGCTCTGGATCGGCGAGCGCACGCGGCAGCCGGACGGCGCGCACGTCGAGTTCTTCTCCGGCGTCCACAACCCGATCGGCGTGAAGATCGGCCCGTCCGCGACACCGGCCGACGTGGTCGAGCTCGCCGAGCGCCTCAACCCGCTGCGCGTCCCGGGCCGGCTGACGTTCTACGCGCGCATGGGCGCCGGACACGTGCGCGAGCTGCTGCCGCCGCTCCTGCGCGCGATCAAGGAGGAGGGCCACCCGGTGCTCTGGGCGTCCGACCCGATGCACGGGAACGGCATCCGCACCGCGGACGGCGTCAAGACGCGCCGCTTCGACGCGATCATGGACGAGCTCGACGGCTTCTTCACCGCGTGCTGGGAGGTGGGCGTCTGGCCCGGCGGCGTGCACCTCGAGTTCACGGGCGAGAACGTCACCGAGTGCCTCGGCGGCGCCGACGACGTGCTCGAGGAGCACCTGTCGTCGCGCTACCAGACGCTGCTCGACCCGCGCCTGAACGCGCGCCAGTCGCTCGACCTGGCGTTCCGCCTCGCCGAGCTGATGCGGCGCGCGCCCTGACGTGCGTGCAATCTGATTCGAGCCTTTAGCGGTCCGTAGAGTGACGGCAGATGCGGATCGCAGTCATCGGTACCGGCCTGATGGGCGCCTCCGTCGCGCTCGCCGCGCGGCGGCGCGGCGACAGACGCGTCGGCTGGGACGTCGATCCCGCCGCGCTCGCAACCGCTGTCGAGCGTGGCGCCGCAGACGCGGCGCCGTCGCTCGAGGAGGCCGTGCGCGGCGCCGACCTCGTCGTCGTCGCGGCGCCGATCGCGCAGCTGCCCGCGCAGGTCGCCGCGGTGCTCGCCGTCCCCGGGCGACGCGACGGTCACCGACGTCGGGTCGACCAAGGCGAGCGTCGTCGCGGCAGCCGCCGGCTCGCCGCGCTTCGTCGGCGGACACCCGATCTGCGGCTCGGAGTCGCGCGGTCCCGAGAACGCGAGCGCGGGGCTCTTCGAGGACGCGACCTGGTTCCTCACGCCGGTCACGCACACCGACGCCGACCGGCATCGCCTCGTGCACGGTTTCGTCTCCGACCTCGGCGCCACGCCGGTCGCGATCGACCCCGACGCGCACGACCGGCTCGTCGCGATGACGAGCCACGTGCCGCACGTGCTCGCGAACATCGTCGCGAACCAGACCGGCGAGGCGCGCATCGAGGGGCACGAGCCGCTCGTGCACGCCGGCGGCTCGCTGCGCGACATGACCCGCATCGCCGGCGCGAACCCGCGCATCTGGGTCGACATCTTCCTCGACAACTCCGACGCGATCCGCGGCGCGCTCGCCGAGCACCGCCGGCGCATCGAGCAGGTCGAGGCCGCGCTCGAGCAGGGCGACGCGGGCTTCCTCGCGCGCTGGATCGGCGAGGCCTCGGCGAACCGCCGCCGCATGCTCGAGCGCGAGTACCCGGATCCGGGCCGGCTGCAGCGGCTGCGCGTCCACGTCTCGGACCGGCCGGGCGTGCTCGCCGCGATCACCCAGGCGCTCGGTGCGGAGCGGATCAACATCGAGGACTTCGAGCTGCATCACATGTCGCCCGAGCGCGGCGGAACGCTGCAGGTGCTCGTCGGCGGCGAGGGCGAGGCGCAGCGCGCCGCGGCGCTGCTCGAGCGTCAGGGGTACAGCGTCGTCGTCTCGCCGGTGGTGGACGAGTGAGGGTCGAGCCTGCAGCGCGACTCGACGGCCACATCGCCGTCCCGGGCGACAAGTCGATCTCGCACCGTTCGCTGCTGATCGGCGCCGTCTCCGACGGCCAGACGCACGTGCGCGGCTGGGGTCGCTCCGGTGACACCGAGTCGACGCTCGACGCGGTGCGCGCACTCGGCGGCGAAGTCGAAGAGCTCGGCCCGGACGAGCTGGTCGTGCACGGCGTCGGCCTGCGGGGCTTGCGCTCGGCCGAGATCGAGTGCAACAACGCCGGCACGCTCGCGCGCTTGATCGTCGGGCTGCTTGCGTTCCAGGACGGGACGTTCACTCTCACCGGGGACGAGTCGCTGTCCGCGCGGCCGATGGAGCGCGTCGCCGAGCCTCTGCGGCGTATGGGTGCGCAGATCGAGACGATCGAGGGACACCTGCCGCTGACGATCACCGGTGGGAAGCTCGAGGCGATCGACTATGAGCTGCCGGTCGCGAGCGCTCAGGTCAAGTCGGCGGTGCTGCTCGCCGGTCTCGGCGCGGGCGGGCGCACGACGGTGATCGAGCCCGCGCCGACGCGCGACCACACCGAGCTGATGCTGCGCGCCGCCGGGGCGCGCGTCACGAGCCGGCCGAACTCCGTCAGCGTCGATCCCGCCGAGCGGCTCAGCCTCAGCGAGGTCGAAATCCCCGGGGACTTCTCGTCGGCGGCGCCGTTCATCGTCGCGGCGACGGTGATTCCCGAATCCCGGATCACGATCCACGACGTGAGCCTCAACGCGAGGCGTACCGGGTTGCTCCACGTTCTAGAGCGCATGGGCGGTCGCGTCGGCATCCTCACGCGCCGTGCCGTTGCGGGCGAGCAGCTCGGCGACATCGAAGTGCGGTCGGCGGAGCTCACCGCGACGACGATCCGGAGCGAAGAGGTGCCACTCCTCGTCGACGAGCTGCCGCTGTTCGGCCTCCTCGCGGCGCACGCACGCGGCGAGAGCTGGGTCTACGGTGCGGGCGAGCTCCGGCACAAGGAAACCGATCGGATCGAGGCCGTCGTCGACGCGCTGCGCGCGATCGGCGTGCGCGCGAAGGGCCACGAGGAAGGCTTCTCCGTGACCGGCGTCCCGGCCCGGCCAAAAGGTGGCAACGTCGACTCGCGCGGCGACCATCGGATCGCCATGCTCGGCGCCGTTGCAGGGCTTGCATCGCGCGAGGGGGTGGAGGTGCGGGATGCCGAGAGCGTGGGAGTATCCTTCCCCGGCTTTTATGACCTCCTCGAGCAGATAACGCAGCGATGATCGTCGCCATCGATGGACCGGCAGGCGCCGGCAAGAGCACCGTGGCCCGCAAGCTGGCGGAGCGCCTCGGCTTTCGCTACCTCGACACGGGTGCGATGTACCGCGCGCTGACGTGGCTCGCGATCCGGGAAGGTCTCCCGCTCGGCGACGGCGACCCGCTCGGCGAGCTCGCGCGCAAGAACCCCGTCGTCTTCGACGAGGTCGGCCGCGTCTTCATCGCCGGATGCGACGTGACCTCGGCGATCCGCCAGTCGCGCATCGACCGCATGGTCCCGGTCGTCGCGCGGCACCACAACGTGCGCGAGGTGATGCGCGCGCGGCAGCGCGAGCTGGCTGCGCAGGGCAATGCGGTGATCGAGGGACGCGACATCGGCACAGTCGTCGCCCCCGGCGCGGAGGTGAAGATCTACCTGCAGGCAGACCCGGGGATCCGGGCGGCGCGCCGCCAGGCCGAGCGTCCCGACATCGGCGCCGATGCGCTCGCCACCGACCTGCGCACCCGCGACGAGTCGGACCGTGTGCGCATGCAGCCCGCCGAGGACGCCGAGCTGATCGACACGACGCAGCTCGAGGTCGACGACGTCGTCGCGCGGATCGAAGAGCTGATCCGCGCGCGCTCGCTCGCGACGCAGTGAACGCCTCCCGGATCGCGTGGGCGCTCGGCCGCCGGTACATGGGACTGCCGGCGCGCCTCGTCACACGGCCGGCCGTCTACGGCCGTGATCGCGTGCCGGCAGCAGGAGGGCTCGTGTACGCGATCAACCACATGCACTGGATCGACGTTCCGCTCGTCGGCGCAATCTCCCCGCGCAACATCGACTTCGTGGCGAAGGTGGAGGCCGACGAGCCTCCCCGGGATGGGCAAGTTCCTCGAATGGCACGGGACGATCGCGGTACGCCGTGGCGAGTCCGACCGCGAGGCGGTGCGGCGGATGCTCGAGTCGGCCCGGACGGGCCGCGTCGTAGGGCTGTTCGTCGAGGGCACTCGCATCAAGACCGGCCGACCCGGGACCGCGCAGCCGGGAGCCGCGATGGTCGCGATCCAGGCCGGCGTCCCGGTGCAACCGCTGGCGATCTACGGGACGCAGTTCTGGAAGCCGGTCAACTTCGCGCCGTGCAGCATCGCGTTCGGCGAGCCGGTCCGCTTCGACGACCTGCCGAAGAACGGCCGCGGGTACAAGCAGGCGACGGCCGAGCTCGAGCGGCGCATCAACGTGCTCTTCGACTGGCTCGCGGACCTCCACACGCGTGGACGCCCGAAGGGCCTCACGCCGCCGCTGTGACCGACGAGGAGCGGCCCACCGAGCTGGTAGGCACGGTCGCGATCGTGGGCTTCCCCAACGTCGGGAAGTCGACGCTCGTCAACCGGCTCACGGCGTCACGCCAGGCCGTCGTGCACGAGACGCACGGTACGACGCGCGACCGCAAGGAGCTCGTCGTCGAATGGAACGGCAAGCACTTCCTCGTGATCGACACCGGCGGCGTCGACATCGCGGACCCGCATCCGATCACGCGTCAGGTCGCCGAGCAGGCTCGCGCGGCGATCCAGGAGGCGGACCTCGTGCTGTTCCTCGTCGACGCGCGCGCCGGGATCACGCCGGGCGACGAGGAGCTCGCGCAGATCCTGCGCGAGTCGAAGAAGGACGTGCTCGTGCTCGCGAACAAGATCGACGACCCGTCGCAGGAGCAGCTTGCCCTGGAGTTTCACCGTTTCGGATTCGGCGATCCGTTCCCCGTCTCGGGCCTGCACGGCTCCAACACCGGCGACCTGCTCGACGAGGTGCTCGAGCGGCTGCCGGGCACGTCGGAGCGGACCGTGCCTCCCGACGCGATCCGCGTCGCGATCCTCGGCCGTCCGAACGTCGGCAAGTCGTCGCTCTACAACAAGCTCGTCGGCGCCGAGCGCACGATCGTCGACGACGTGCCCGGCACGACCCGCGACACGATCGACACGATGCTCGAGCACGGCGACCGCACGTTCGTGCTCGTCGACACCGCAGGGTTGCGCCGCAAGCGCAGGCAGCGGCAGGGCATCGAGTACTACAGCGAGTTGCGCGCGCGCGACGCGGCCGAGCGCGCCGACGTCGCGCTCGTTCTCATCGACGCGAGCCAGGGCATCGTCGAAGGCGACATCACCGCCGTCGAGGTCGCGCGCAAGTCGCACTCGGCGACGCTGATCGTGCTCTCGAAGTGGGACATCGCCGCCATCACGATCGAGGAGGTGCGGCCCGAGTTGCAACGCCGCCTCCGCCAGCGGCCGGACTTCATCACCGTCTCGTCGAACACGGGGCGCGGCGTCTCGCGCCTGCTCGACAAGGTGAGCGAGATATACGACCGATATATCAGTCGTATACCAACGGCCGAGCTGAACCGCTTCATCGCCGAGCTCAAGGAGCAGCGGCAGCCGCCGTCAAAGGGCGGCCGGCGCCTCAACCTGCTCTACGGCGCGCAGGTCGCGACGCGGCCGCCGCGCTTCCGCTTCACCGTCAACGATCCCGCCCTGATCACGCGGGACTACGGCTACTGGGTCGAGAACCAGCTGCGCGAGCGTTACAACCTCGAGGGCGTGCCGGTTGCGATCGACTTCCGGGGGCGGTAGGCGCCGCGATGAGAGTCGTCGTCGTCGGCGCCGGCGCGTGGGGCACCGCCTTCTCGAAGGTGCTGCGCGAACGTGGCCACGACGTCTTCGTCGCGCGCCGCGCCACGATCGACGACGCGCCCTACGAGGAGGCGGACCTCGTCGTGCTGGCCGTGCCGAGTCACTCGTTTCGCGAGGCGGTCGCGCACGCGCGCGGCAAGGCACCTGTCCTGAGCCTCTCGAAGGGGCTCGATCCGCAATCGGGCGAGCGGCTCTCGACGCTCGTGCAGGGGCGGCCGATCGCGGTGCTCTCCGGCCCGAACATGGCGGACGAGGTGACCGACGGGCTGCCGAGCGTCGCCGTGATCGCCTCGCAGGACCATGCACTGGCCGAGCGGCTGCAGGCGGCGATCAACTCTCCGATCTTCCGCGTGTACGTGCAGGACGACCTGGTCGGCGTCGAGCTCTGCGCAGCCGCGAAGAACGTGATCGCGCTCGCCGCCGGCGGGGTCGACGGGCTGGGCCTCGGCGACAACGCCAAGGCGGCACTGATCACGCGCGGGCTCGTCGAGATGGCGCGACTGGGCGAGGCGTGCGGCGCAGAGCCGGAGACGTTCTCTGGCCTCGCAGGCATGGGCGACCTGATGGTCACGTGCTTTCACCCCTCCGGCCGCAACCGGCGCGCCGGCGAGCTGATCGCGCGCGGCGCGACACCCGACGAGGCGCGGGCCGAGATCGGCCAGGTCGTCGAGGGACTGACGACCGCGCCGGTGCTGCGCGACCTCTCGCACCGGATCGGCGTCGAGCTGCCGATCACCGAAGGCGTCTGCTCGGTGCTCGACGGGACGCCGCTGCACGAGCTCGCCGCGCAGCTGATGGGGCGGAGGCCGACGGCCGAATGAAGCAGCGTCCTGCAAAGTCGCTAATCTGACCCGCCGATGGCAGAGCGCACGTTCCTGTTCACGTCCGAGTCGGTCACCGAGGGCCACCCGGACAAGATCGCCGACCAGATCTCCGACGCAGTGCTCGACGCGGCACTCGCAAACGATCCGAACAGTCGTGTCGCGTGCGAGACCCTGATCACCACGGGGCTCGTCGTGGTCGCCGGCGAGATGACGACGAGTGAGTACATCGACATCCCGCGCCTCGTCCGCGACACCGTCAAGGGGATCGGCTACACGCGCGCCAAGTACGGCTTCGACGCCGAGACCTGCGGCGTGGTCGTGGCGATCGACGAGCAGTCGCCGGACATCGCGCAGGGCGTCGACAACGCCTACGAGGTGCAGCACGACCCCGGCGACGACGACCCGCTCGACAGGGTCGGCGCGGGCGACCAGGGGATGATGTTCGGCTACGCGTCGAACGAGACGCGCGAGCTGATGCCGCTGCCGATCATGCTGGCGCACAAGATCACGCGGCGACTCTCGGAGGTGCGGAAGGCCGACGTGCTCCCGTACCTGCGCCCGGACGGCAAGGCGCAGGTGTCCGTCCGCTACGACGTCGACGCCGACGGGCGCCAGTCGCCGGCCGAGATCGAGCGCGTCCTCATCTCGACGCAGCATCGCGAGGGCCTCGACGCGGAGTCGATGATCAAGCCCGACCTGGTCGAGCAGGTGCTGCGGCCGATCCTCCCGCGCGACCTCTACGACGAGAAGCGCTTCGACGATCCGAACTTCGTCTACGTCAACCCGACCGGCAAGTTCGTGATCGGCGGGCCGATGGGCGACACCGGCCTGACGGGGCGCAAGATCATCGTCGACACCTACGGCGGCGCTGCGCCGCACGGCGGCGGCGCGTTCTCCGGCAAGGACCCGACGAAGGTCGACCGCTCCGCCGCGTACGCCGCGCGCTACGTGGCGAAGAACGTCGTCGCGGCCGGTCTCGCCGACCGCTGCCAGATCCAGGTCGCATACGCGATCGGCGTCGCGCGGCCGTTCTCGATCCTCGTCGAGACGTTCGGCACCGAGAAGCTCGAGGTCGGGCGCATCGAGGCGCTCGTGCGCGAGCACTTCGACCTGCGCCCGGCCGCGATCCTGCGCGACCTCGACCTGCGCCGGCCGATCTACCGCAAGACGTCCGCGTACGGCCATTTCGGCCGCGACGACCACGACTTCACGTGGGAGCGCACCGACAAAGCGGCCGCGCTGCGCGACGCGGCCGGGCTCGAAGCCGCGGCGACGGCCTGAAAAGCACGTATCTGATTCGGCGTAGCCGAATCAGATACGAACGTGGAGCGCCTAGGCGGCCTTGACGAACAAGCCGGCGGCGGCCTTCTCGCCGATCGCCTTCTCGCCACCGTCGACCGCGACGCGGAACTGGCCGGCCGCCGTCTCGGCCGCGCGCAGCTCGAGCTCGGTCCCGGGCACGAGCCCTTCGTCGTAGAACCAGTGCAGGAGGTCGCCGTCGTGCTCGGCGAGGCGGACGATCGTGGCGCGCTGACCGGGCTCGAGCTTGGAGAGCGGCTGCAGCTCCCGGTTCTCGATCTGCTCGAAGTCGGGGTCGACGGGCCAGCCGTGCGGGCAGCGGTCGGGGTTGCCGAGCCGCTCCTGGATCCGCTCGATCATCTCGTCGCTGAAGGTCCCGCCGAGCTCGTCGGCGTGGACATGGGCCTCGCCGGGCGTGTAGCCCATGAAGTCCGTCAGGAGCCGCTCGATGATCCGATGCTTGCGGACGACCTTGCGTGCGCGCTCGGTCCCGGCCGGAGTGAGGATCGCCTCCTTGTGCTCGCCGCGTTCGACGAGCCCCTCGGCTTCGAGCCGCTTGAGCATCTCGCCCGCCGAGGCGCGGGAGACGCCGAGCATCTCGCCGACCCGCGCGGCGATCGTCTGGGAGGAGCCGGGGGCCGGCTGGTACTCCCCGATCGGGAACGCGAGGAAGTAGATCGTCTCGAGGTAGTCGTCGATGCCGTGGCTGTGCGCGATGCCGTCGATCCTAGCCTGATCCTGGACTTCCCACGCTCGACGAAGAGCGTGTAAGGTGCGCCTTACATGAGCACGACCCAGACCCTCATCCTCGGCGCGATCGCCGGTTTCACGATCTTTCTCGGCCTTCCGGTCGGCCGGATGCGGAACCTGTCGCCGCGTGTCGGCGCCGCGCTGAGTGCCATCGCGACCGGGATCCTGATCTTCCTGTTCTGGGACGTGATCTCGGCGGGCGTCGAGCCGGTCGAGACGCATCTCGAGGCGCACAGCTGGGCGGCGTTCCTCGGTTACGCCGCGCTCCTGACCGGCGGCTTCGCCGCGGGAATGATGAGCCTCGTCTACTACGACGGCTGGCTGAAGACCAAGCGCTCCTCGCCGCTCGTCGGCCCCGGCGCAGCGGCGGTCGAGGAATTCCGCTCGCGCTCGTGGATCGAGACGCTGACGCCGGGCCACCGGCTCGCGCTGCTGATCGCGACCGGCATCGGCCTGCACAACTTCGGCGAGGGGCTCGCGATCGGCCAGTCGGCCGCGGCGGGCGAGCTCAGCCTCGCGCTCGTGCTGATCATCGGCTTCGGCCTCCACAACGCGACCGAGGGCTTCGGGATCGTCGGCCCGATGTCGACCGAGGTGGAGCGTCCGAGCTGGGCCTTCCTCGGCCTGATGGGCCTGATCGGCGGCGGCCCGACCTTCCTCGGCACCGTCGTCGGACAGGCGTGGGTCAGCCCGGCACTCGCGGTCGTCTTCCTGGCGCTCGCCGGCGGCTCGATCCTCTACGTCGTGATCCAGTTGCTCGAGGTCTGCCGGCGCGCCGCGCTGCCGAAGCTGATCGGCTGGATGCTGCTGCTCGGGCTCTTCCTCGGCTTCGCGACGGACTGGGTTCTCGTCGCCGCCGGCGCCTAGAAACCGCTAACCGCCTCCTCGGGCATGCTGGGCCCGCATGGGCCACTTCTTCCACGCCGTCGGCGTTTTCTTCCACCACCTCGCGGCGGTGGACTGGAAGTTCCTGGCCTACGCCGTCGCGTGTCACATCGTGAAGCTGTGGTTCCGCGCGATCGCGTGGCGGTCGATCATCAACGCGGCGTACCCGGAAGGGAACCTCAAGCTCCGCTCGGCGTTCGGCGCGTACGTCGCCGGCGTCGGCGTGAACTCTGTCGTGCCCGCGCGGGGCGGCGACGTCGTCAAGCTGTACCTCGTCAAGCAGCGCATCCGCGGCAACCCGTCGTACGCGACGCTCACGCCGACACTGATCGTCGAGACGCTGTTCGACTTCGTCGTCGCGGGCGCGATCATCGTCTGGGCGCTGACGTCGGGCGTGCTCCCGACGCACCAGATCTACTCGCGAATCCCGACCGTCGACTGGAAGTTCTTCCTCCGGCACGAGCATTTCACCGGGATCCTGCTCGGCGTGATGGCGCTCGCCGCGGTGATCGCCTACTTCTGGGTGCGGCGGCGGGTGGACGAGTTTCGCGCGCGCGTGCGCCAGGGCTTCACGATCCTGGGCGACCGGCCGCGCTTCCTGCGCGGCGTCATCCTTCCCCAGGCGATCTCGTGGGTGTTTCGCCTCGCCTCGCTGTACTTCTTCCTGGAGGCGTTCGGCGTGCCCGCGACGATCCACAACGCGCTGCTCGTGCAGGTGGTCGACTCGCTCGCGACGCTGTTCCCTGCCACGCCGGGCGGCGCGGGGACGAAGCAGGGGCTGACGGAGTTCCTGTTCCGCGGTCGCGGCGTCCCGCATACGCTGCTGCTCGCGTTCAGCGTCGGCATGAACCTCACGATCGTGGTCGTGAACCTGCTGATGGGCATGATCGCGATCGCGCTGATGGCGCGCACGCTCTCGTTCAAACGCCTGCGTCGACAGGCGCGCGTCGAAGAGCAGCCGACCTGAGATTCGCTTCCGTCTACCCGCTCGTCACCGCGCGCGCGGTCGCGCGCGAGTTCACGTACGAGGTCGACGACGGCGTCGGCGTCGGCGCGGTCGTGCGCGTGCCGTTCGGGCGCTCGCGCGCGCGCGGGATCGTCACCCAGCTCGTCGACGCGCCACCGCCCGGCGTCGACACGCGGCCGGTCGAGTCGGTCATCGGCGAGATCCCCGCGACGCTCGTCGAGCTCGCGCTCTGGCTCGCCGACTACTACGGGTCGACGCCGGCACGCGCCCTCGCGCTCGTCGCCCCGGAGACGCCGAAGCGGCGCAAGGAGCAGGCACCCCCCGCGGAGCGACAGGCGCTCGCCGGCGAGGCGGAGCCGCTGCAGCTCAGCGACGCGCAGCGCGCGGCGGTGGAGCGCATCACGAGCGCCACGCCCGGCAACTTCCTGCTCTACGGCGCGACCGGCTCCGGCAAGACCGAGGTCTACCTGCAGGCGATCGCGTCGATGCTCGAGCGCGGCTTGGGGACGATCGTGCTCGTGCCCGAGATCGCGCTCGCGCCGCAGACCGTCGGTCGTGTGCGCGCGCGTTTCGGCGACCGCGTTGCGATCCTCCACTCGGGTCTCACGGATGCCGAGCGGCGCGACGAGCGCGAGCGGATCGCGACCGGCGAGGCGCGCATCGTCGTCGGCGCGCGTTCGGCGATCTTCGCGCCGATCCGTGGGCTCGGCCTGATCGTCGTCGACGAGGAGCACGACCCGTCGTACAAGCAGGACTCCGATCCACGCTACGACGCACGCACCGTCGCGGCGAAGCGCGCGGCGCTCGAAGGCGCCGTCGCGGTCTACGGCTCGGCGACGCCGCGCCCCGAGAGCTGGGCGGCGCTGGAGCGGCTCGACCTCGGCGGGCGGCTCGGGGCGGAGCTTCCGCCGGTGCGCGTCGTCGACCTGCGCCGCGAGGCCGGTTACCCGCTCTCGGCGCCACTCCTCGACGAGCTGCGCGGTGTCGCCGAGCGCCGCGGCAAGGCGATCCTGCTTCTCAACCGGCGCGGGATCGCGCCGGCGCTCCACTGCCGCGCGTGCGGCACGACGATCCGCTGCCCGAACTGCGACGTCGCGCTCGTGCTGCACGCGGACACGTCGCTGCGCTGCCACCACTGCGGGTACGAGACCGAGTCGCCCTCCAACTGCCCGGCGTGCGGCTCGCCCGACGTCGCGCGTCTCGGAGCGGGGACGCAGAAGCTCGAGCGCGAGCTCGCGCGCGAGCTGCCGGAGCTGGAGTTGATCCGGCTCGACGCGGACGCCGCCGCGAAGCCCGAAGAGCTCGCGCGCTCGCTGCAGCGCTTCGCCGACACCGAGGGCGTCGTGCTCCTCGGCACGCAGATGGTCGCGAAGGGCCACCACTTCAGCGGCGTCGAGCTCGCTGCGGTCGTCGACGCCGACACCGGGCTCGGGCTGCCGGACTTCCGCGCCGAGGAGCGCACCTTCCAGCTGATCACGCAGCTGGCCGGCCGCAGCGGGCGCGACGCACCCGGCCGCGTGCTCGTGCAGACCTTCCAGCCCGACGCGCGGCCCGTCGCGCACGCCGCGCGCCACGACGTCGGGCGCTTCCTCGCCGAGGAGCTCGACCGACGCCGCGCGCTCGACTACCCGCCGTTCTCGCACCTCGTGCGGATCGTCGTCAGCGGGCCGGCGATCGAGCCTGTGGTCCGCGCGCTCGACGAGCTGAAGGCAGGGATCGCGGACGCCGAGCTGCTCGGCCCGGCGGCCCTCCTGCGCCTCCGCGGCAAGTACCGCGCGCAGCTGGTCGCCAAGACGAACCAGCCGCGGCGTATCGCGACGCAGGCCGCCCGACTGCTCTCCGCCGCGGCTCCGGCCATGCGGCGTGCCAGGCTGACCGCTGTGGTCGACGTCGATCCGCAGAGCCTCTGAAGGTTGCGGCACCATGGGCGGCGTGAAGGGCCGCCGTCCTGAGGAGATCATCGGCGAGTGGGGGATCCGCGACGTGACGCCCCCGTCCGCGGCGGAGCGGGACCGGCTCGCCGGCGAGCACGAGGTCAACCCTCTCGTCGGAAAGGCGCTCCCTCGGCGCATCCGCCGCTTCGGCGTCCAGGCCCACATGTACCTCCCCTCGCTGGGCGGGCCGCTGCCGTACATGCAGCGTGCGCGCCAGATCGACGACGAGACGGAGCGGCACCGCGCGCGGCTCGCCGAGGCGTACGACGCCTACCGCGACGACCACGACGGCTGGCGCCGCGTCGCCGAGCGCTGGGACTTCGGCGACGTGAACGATCTGATCGAGCGCCACAACCGCTGGTATCCGGTCGAGGCCCGCCTCCCGATGGACCCGCGGACGAAGGACTACGTGAAGGTCGGCGGCCGGTCGTACCGGCGCGAGCCGCTCGACGCGGACTGGATCCTGGCTCAGTTCCCCTGAGGCACTACACTGGCTCGCCTGTGGCGCACGACGAACACGACCACGAGCACGACGACGACGAGCACGACCACGAGCACGGGCGCGAGCCCGACGAGGACGCCCGCGAGCGGGCCGAGGTCGAGGGCCGGCGCCGGCTTGCTCTCGCGCAAATCCGCCAGTACGGAGACCCGGCGCTCCGCCTGATCGCGCACGAGGTCGACGACTTCGACGACGACCTGCGCCGGCTCGTCGACCGCATGACCGTCCTGATGCACGAAGCGCAGGGCGTGGGGCTCGCGGCGACCCAGGTCGGTGTGCTCCGGCGGCTGTTCGTGTTCCAGCCCGACGACGACGGGCCGCGGGCGATCGTGAACCCGGTGGTCGTCGAGCGCGGTGAGGAGACGTCGACCGACGACGAGGGTTGCCTATCCCTGCAGGGCGTGAAAGTTCCCGTCGAGCGCTCGACGCGGATCGTGCTCGAGGGCAAGGACCCCAACGGCGAGGACCTGCACATCGAGCTCGACGAGTACGGGTCGCGCATCGTGCAGCACGAGCTCGACCATCTCGACGGCGTACTGATCATCGACCGCACCGATGACGAGCACCGCAAAGAGGCGCTCTCGATGTTGCGGCCCCGCGCCGTCCTGCGCTGATGCGCATCGGCGTCGCGGCGACCGCGCCGCTCGGCGCCGACGTGCTCGAACGGCTGGCCGAGCAGCACGAGATCGCATGGCTGCTGACGCGCCCCGACGCGCCTCAGGGCCGCGGGCGCAAGCTCGGCCCGCCGCCGGCGAAGCTCGTGGCGACGCAGCTCGGGATCCCGGTGCACCAGCCCGAGAAGCCGGAGCTGCCCGCCGACGTCGACCGTGTCGTCGTCTGCGCCTACGGGCTCTACATCCCGCCGCGCCTGCTCGCGCGGTCGCTGTGGCTGAACGTGCACCCGTCGCTGTTGCCGCGTTGGCGCGGCGCGGCGCCCGTCGAGCGCGCGATCCTCGCGGGCGACGAGGAGACCGGCGTCACGATCCACGAGACCGTCGAGGCACTCGACGCCGGACCGGTGGCGGGGCGGGAGCCCTTCGAGGTCGGCGAGCTCGATGCGGGCCAGGTCTTTGCACGCTCGGCGGAGGTCGCCGCACGCCTGCTCGGCGACGTGCTCGAGGCGCCGACGTTCGAGCCGCAACCGGAGGAGGGCGCCGTCTACGCCGAGAAGATCACCGCCGCCGACCGCGAGCTGCGACTCGAAGACCCGCTCGACTCGTGGCGCCGGGTGCGCGCGCTGTCGCCGCACATCGGCGCGCGCGGCGAGCTGCACGGCCGTCGCATGACGATCTGGAAGGCGCGGCTGGAGGAGGGGGTGTTCGTACCCGAGGTCGTGCAGCCCGAGGGGCGCAACCAGATGAGCTACGACGAGTTCCTGCGCGGGCTGCGACGGTGATCGCGCCGGCCCGCCGCGCGGCCTACGACGTCGTGCGGCGCGTGTTCGAGGAGGACGCGTACGCCGACCGCGCGCTCGATGCCGCGGTCGCCGGGCTCGACCAGCGTGACCGCGCGCTCGCACAGCGGCTCGCGTACGGGACGGTGCAGCGCGCACGCACGCTCGACTTCGGCATCGAGCAGCTCGGCAAGCGACCGGTGCGCAAGCTCGACGGGCCGGTGAAGGCATCGCTACGCCTCGGCGCATATCAGCTCGCGTTCACCGACCAGGCCGAGCACGCCGTCGTCGACGACACGGTCGAGCTGGTGCGCGCGGCGCGGCTCGAGCGCGCAGTCCCGTTCACGAACGCAGTCATGCGCCGGCTCGCACACGGCCTGCGCGGGCTCGTCGCGTCGCTGCCCGAGGGACCCGTCAAGCAGTCGTATCCCGACTGGATCGCCGAGACATGGACGCGCGACTTCGGCGACGAGACGGCGCTCGCGCTGATGCGCGCGCAGAACGAGCCGCCCGCGCTCGAGGTCCGCGCCGCCGAGCCCGTCGGATATCCAACTGATGTACCAGGTGCATATCAGGTGGATACCGTTGATATATCGCGCATGCGGCCGATGAGCCGCGCCTCGCAGCTCGCCGCGCTCGTCGTCGGCTCGCGCGAAGGCGAGCGTGTCCTCGACGCCTGCGCAGCGCCCGGCGGCAAGACGACGATGCTCGCCGGCGAGGTGACCGCGGTCGAGGTCCACGCCGGTCGTGCGGAGGCGCTCGCGCGCAACGTCGGGCCGAACGTCCGCGTCGTGAACGCCGACGTCCGCGAGCTCGACGAGAGCGGTTTCGACCGCGCGCTCGTCGACGCGCCCTGCTCGGGGCTCGGCGTGCTCGCCCGGCGGCCCGACCTGCGCTGGCGCGCGCGTCCCCTTCCGGAGCTGCAGCTCGAGCTGCTGCAGGCGGCTGCAGAGCGGACGGCCCCGGGCGGAACGATCGTCTACGCGGTCTGCACGCTCAACGCCGACGAGAACGAGGCGGTTGTCGACGGCTCGGGGCTCGAGGTCGATCCGCTGACCGGCGAGTGGCCGCAGTACGCGCATCCGGCGCGACCCGAGTTCCTGCTGACGATGCCGCATCGCGACCGTACGTCGGGCTTCTTCATCGCCCGCCTGCGCAATCCATAGGATCCCGGCCGTGCCCTGGACGGAATGGATCCGCACCGTCGAGGTCGAGCCGTCGATCTACGGCGCGGACTTCTCGCAGCTCGGCGTGCAGCTCGAGGTGCTGCTGCGCGCGCAATGCCGTGTCTTCCACTTCGATGTCGGCGACGGGCACTTCGTCGAGCCGATCACGATGGGGCCGATCGTTCTCCAGTCCATCTCGCCGCTCATCCACCGCTCCGGCGGCGTGATCGACGTGCACTTGATGGTCGACGAGCCCGCGAAGCACTTCAGCGCGGTCGCGAAGGCCGGGGGTGACAGCGTGACGTTCCACTACGAGGCGGTCGACGATGTCGCGGCCACGATCCGCGCGGCGCGCGAGCAGGAGCTGCAGGTCGGGATCGCGTTCAACCCGGAGACGGAGCCGGAGCAGGTCGCGGCTGTCGCCGACGGCGTCGACCTCGTGTTGTGCATGGGCATCCACCCGGGCTACTCGGGTCAGCCGTTCCGCGAGGAGACGTACGACCGCGTCGCGGGAGCTGCGCGGGCTGTTGCCGAAGGAGATCCCGATCCAGGTCGACGGCGGTGTGTCCGACGCGAACATCCGCGAGCTGCATCAACGGGGTGCGACGCTGTTCGTCGCCGCATCGGCGATCTTCGGCGACGAGGACCTGGCGCGCGCGTACCGCCGCCTCGTTCAAGTGCTCGCGTGACGATTCGCAGGGCGCTGGAGCTCGCGCAGGCGGCGCACGGCCGCGCCCACCCGAAGCCGACGGTCGGCGCGGTGCTCGTGCGCGACGGCGAGATCGTCGGCGAAGGTGTCACGGAAAGTGCCGGCCGCCACGCCGAGGTCGTCGCGCTCGCGGCCGCGGGCGACCGGGCGCGCGGCGCGACGATGTACGTGACGCTCGAGCCGTGTGCGCACCACGGGACGACGCCGCCCTGTGCCGAGGCGATCGTCGCCGCGGGTGTCGAACGCGTCGTCTTCGGTGCGCGCGACCCGAACCCGGAGGCGGCCGGCGGCGAGTGACTGCTGCGCGAGGCGGGGATCGACGTCGAGTTCGTGGACTGGTTCGAGGCGAGGCAGCTGAACGAGGGCTGGCGCACCTGGATGGCGCAGCGGCGGCCGTTCGTGATCTACAAGGCGGCGGTCACGCTCGACGGGCGCGTGACCGTGCCCGGCCGCCGTTGGATCAGCGGCGAGGAGAGCCGGCGGCTCGTGCACGAGTTGCGTGCCGAGGTCGACGCCGTCGCCGTCGGCGGCGGCACCGCGCGGGCCGACCGGCCTCGCCTCGACGCTCGGGACGTCGAGACGCCGCACGGGCAGCCGCGCCGGCTTGTCTTCTCGCGAGGCCCGCTGCCGGACGGCCTCGACCTGGAGCTGCGGCCGGGGCCGCTCGAGGGCGAGCTGCACGCGCTCGCCGCCGAAGGCGTCCAGACGCTCCTGCTCGAAGGCGGGCCGACGCTCGCCGCGGCGTTCGCGGAGTCCGATCTGATCGACAAGCTCCTGCTCTTCGTCGCGCCGGTCCTGGGTGGCGGGGGGCAGGGGCTGCTCGCTCCGCTACCCTCCCCACGCACGTTGTCGCGTTTGCGTTCGCGGCCGGTAGGCGACGACGTGCTCCTCGAAGCCTATGTCCACGAGCCCTGATGCCTCCCAGCGCGCCGACGACCTGCTGGTCACGCACCTCAGCCACTGGCTGACCCGCCAGCTCGGCAACGACGAGCTGCGCCGCAAGGTGCAGGAGATCGGCACGGCCGAGCTCGCTCCCGGCGGCCGCGACGCCGTCAACGAGCTGCTCGCGCAGCTGGACACGGCCGTGCCCGGCGAGCGCGGACAGCTCGAGGTGCTCGTGCGCGAGACGGTCGAGACGCTCGTCTACGGCGACTGAGCCGGCGCGACCAGGCCGCGGCGCCGACGAGCTCGCAGCCGCTGACGCGGTCCACACGGTCGACGAACGCCGTGTCGCGCCCGGGGCCGCAGTCGACGACGTCGCGCCGCCCGTCGCGGGCGCGAAGCGTGTCGTTGCCCGGCCCGCCGAAGAGGCGGTCGAGGCCGGCACCGCCGTCGAGCGTGTCGTTGCCGCGGCCGCCGTAGAGCACGTCGTTGCCCTTCAGCCCACGCAGCACGTCTGCCCCGCCGAGGCCGTAGAGCACGTCGTTCGCCGCGCTGCCCGTGAGCCTGTCGGCGCGCGCGGTGCCCGAGACGGTGTGCGACGCGACGTGCGTCTTCGGCACGACCTCGGGCGCCGCGACCGGCGCGGCGACGTCGATCGCAACCGAGACGGCGCTGTCGGTCGGGTCGGAGTCGCTGTCGGCGGAGACCGTCGCAGTGATCGTCTGTCTGCCCGCCGCGGCGGCGCGCAGCGACAGCACGACGCGCGTCTGCGCGCCGTTCGGGAGGTAGTCGAGGTTGCAGTCGAGCTGCTGCGTCCCGCTGCAGCCGGAGCCGATCTCGAACGACGGCGCGCCCGCGAGCGCGAGGCCGGCGGGGAGCGCGAGCTCGAGGTGCGCACGCTGGGCCGCGGCCGCGCCCGTGTTGCGCACGAGCGCCGTCACCTGTACAGACGCCGTCGCGCAGTACCGCGCTCGCGCTCGGCGCGAGCGAGACGGCGAGGTTCGCGGGCGCACCGCCGCCACCGCCGCCTGACGGTGGCGGCGGGGGTGGAGGAGGCGGCGCCGTGGTCGTCGGCGGCGTGCGGTGGTTGTCGGTGCGGTGGTTGTCGGTGCGGTGGTTGTCGCGGTGGTTGTCGGTGCGGTGGTTGTCGCGGTGCGGTGGTTGTCGGCGCGGTCGTAGTCGCAGCCGTCGTCGTCGGCGGCGGCGGCGTGGGCGCGAAGCGGTAGACGTGCACCGACCACTGCGGGAAGTCGTCGGTGAACGATCCGTTCACGACCGGGATCGTGCGGTTCTCCGTGTAGACCGTCGCCGGAGTCGATCCCGGCGGGCAGGCCGCCGATCGTGACGGCGGACGTCCCTGTGCCGCTCCGCGCGGCGAGCACCCAGACGTCGTCGCCGGCGCCGCTGCGCGAGATCGCCTGCGTCGACGGATCGCTCGTCGTCAGCGTCCTCGTCGACGCGGCCGAGACGAGCGCGGGCGCGAGCGGGCTCGAGGCGTTGAGCTCGGAGATCAGCGGCTTCAGCACGCTCGACCAGAACGTCCAGTTCCAGCCGAGTCGCACGGTCGCTGTCGTTCCAGCAGCCCGGGATGTTGCCGCCGTAGAACGCGAGGCTGCGCGCGCCGTTGATGATCGCGTCGTACGCCATGTAGCGCTCCTGCGCGAGCGTCGGCAGCACGAATCTGGCGCGGTTGGTGTCGTAGCTGCCGCTCGCGCAGACCTGCAGCGTCGTCCAGACCGCGTGACTCGGCGTGATCGAGGCGACTGTGCTCGTCCAGGTGCCGACGTCGTGCAGGTTCGGCGTCGGGTTCTGCAGCGTGACGGGGTAGATGTCGACGCCGTGCACGTCGGTGACGGCGCTGTAGCGGCTGGAGCGACGCCGCGGTGC
The DNA here is from genome assembly GCA_963847415.1 of uncultured Thermoleophilia bacterium. Lineage (GTDB taxonomy): Bacteria > Actinomycetota > Thermoleophilia > Gaiellales > Gaiellaceae > PALSA-600. The sequence continues at coordinate 38,525 of CAWJZQ010000030.1, forward strand.
CGCGCGGCGCCTCGATCGTCACCCAGTGGTGGTTGGTGTCGAGCAGCGGCTCGCCTGCGCACCAGCCCGGGCCACCGCGGCCGGTCGAGCGGCAGTAGGCGAACTGCAGCGCGCCGGGCGGGATGCCCGCCCAGCGCGGCTCGTCGGCGCCCTTCCAGACGCCGACGGCGGCTCCGCCGCTCGCGTCCGGGATCAGCGAGTCGATCACGCGCGCGAGCAGCACATCGGCGGACGATCCCGCTGTCGCCTGGGAGACGGTGCTCAGGTTGACCCAGGTCGAGAGCCCCGCCGCGGCCGCCGCCGTGTCCTGCTGCCGGCGCGTCCGCGATGTCGCCGTCCGTCCAGGGAGTCGTCGCGGGGCCGACCTTGAGGAACGTCACGCCCGCGGCGGCGACCTCTGCGAACGCGTCGACGCCGGCAGGCGACTTCGTGCCGGGGTCGGGCCCCTTGGCGAGCACGATCGGGAACGCCTTCTGCCCGTTCAGGATCATCGTCCCCGCCGGGTCCGCGCTCGTGCCGGCGAGGCCGATGCTCCCGAGCACGGTGGTGGCGGCAAGCGCGGCGAACGCCGCGAGCAGTGAACGACGCATCCGGACCCCCTCTCGCCCGCGCTGCGGGCGGAGCCAACAGTAGCCGGGATACGGTTCGGCCGTGTTCACCGGGCTCGTACAGGAAGTCGGCACCGTGACGTCCTTCGAAGACGGCCGGCTGACGATCGAGGCGCCGCAGACCGCTCCCTCGGTGCGCGAGGGCGACTCGGTGGCGATCGACGGCGTCTGCCTCACCGTCGTCGCTTGTGATGAGTCATCACTAAGTTTCGACGCGGTGCCGGAGACGCTCGCGCGCACGGCGCTCTCGACGCTCGGCGGCGGCTCGCAGGTGAACCTCGAGGGCGCGCTGCGCGCGGGTGACGCGCTCGGTGGCCACTACGTGCAGGGCCACGTCGACGGCGTCGGCACTGTGCGCAGCGTCGAGCCGGAGGGAGAGGGGCGGCGGATGGCGTTCGACGCCCCGCCGGACCTGCTTCGCTACGTCGTCGAGAAGGGCTCGATCGCGGTGCAGGGAACGAGCCTGACCGTCGCAGCCGTCGACGAGCGCGGATTCGAGGTCGCGTTGATCCCGCACACGCTCGCCGTGACGACGCTCGGGACGCTGGAGCCCGGCGACCGCGTGAACCTCGAGGCCGACGTGCTCGCGAAATACGTCGAGAAGCTGCTCGCCTCGCTAACGTTCAACGATGGCTGTCCGCAGCACGTTCGCCACGATCGAAGAGGCGATCGAGGAGATCCGCGAGGGCCGCATGGTCGTCGTCGTCGACGACGAGGACCGCGAGAACGAAGGCGACCTGACGATCGCCGCGCAGTTCGCCACACCCGAGGCGATCAACTTCATGGCCACGCACGCGCGCGGGCTGATCTGCCTGTGCCTCACCGAGGAGCGCGCCGACGAGCTCGGGCTGCGCCCGATGACCGACCACAACGAGGCGCCGCTCGGCACCGCGTTCACCGTCTCCGTCGAGGCGCGCGAGGGCGTGACCACCGGCATCTCCGCCGCCGACCGCAGCCGCACGATCCAGGTCGCGATCCACCCGAGCTCGCACGCCGCGCGACCTCGTGCAGCCCGGTCACGTGTTCCCGCTGCGCGCCAAGCCCGGCGGCGTGCTGGAGCGCATCGGGCAGACCGAGGCCGCGGTCGACCTCGCGCGGCTCGCCGGCCTCAACCCGTCCGGCGTCATCTGCGAGATCATGAACGACGACGGCACGATGGCGCGCGTCCGCGATCTCGTGCCGTACTGCGAGCGGCACGGGCTGAAGATGATCACCGTCGCCGATCTCGTCGAGTACCGGCGCCGGCACGAGAAGCTCGTCGAGCGCGGCGCGGCCGTCCGGCTGCCGACCGAGTACGGCGAGTTCACCGCCGTCGCGTTCCGCGAGAAGCTGACCGGCAAGACGCACGTCGCGCTCGTCAAGGGCGAGGTCGACGGCGCGGAGAACGTGCTCGTGCGCGTGCACTCCGAGTGCCTGACCGGCGACGTCTTCCACTCGCTGCGCTGCGACTGCGGCGAGCAGCTCGAGCAGGCGCTCGCGCAGATCGAGGCGGAGGGCCGCGGCGTGCTGCTCTACATGGCGCAGGAGGGTCGCGGCATCGGCCTGATCAACAAGCTGCGCGCGTACGAGCTGCAGGAGCAGGGCCTGCGACACGGTCGAGGCGAACCTCGAGCTCGGCTTCCCCGCCGACGCGCGCGACTACGGGATCGGCAACCAGATCCTCGTCCGACCTCGGCCTGACGACGCTCCGGATCCTCACGAACAACCCGAAGAAGCTGACCGGGATCGACGGCTTCGGGCTCACCGTCGTCGAGCAGGTGCCGATCGAGGTCGACGCCGAACGCCGAGAACTCGCGCTACCTCGCCGCCAAGCGGGATAAGCTCGGACACCGTCTGCACCACCAAGACCTGAAGAACCTCGACTACGAACCGGAGCAAGCGTGAGCGACAAGAAGACGAGCTGCTGGTCCCGCCCGTGAGCGCGCCGCACCGCGCCGAGTCAGCGAGCCCGCCGACCCGAGCAGGAGCCCCCGAGTCGGAGCCGACCCCGCTGCCGGCGAGGACACCGACGAGCGCCCCGGCGATCCGTTCGAGGGCTGGCCCGCCGCCGAGTCGTGCCGCCGTGATCGAGGACGCGCCCGCCGGAGGCGCCAGCGTCGAGCACGTGCGCGGCGAGGTCGACGTGCCCGGCGGGTTCACCGTCCTCGAGGGCACGCCGCTCGGCAACCGCCGCTCGGTCGGCGTCGTCGTCTCGCGCTTCAACGGCGGCGTCACGAACCGGATGCTCGCAGGTCGCGCTCGACGCGCTGCTCGAGGCCGGGGTGTCGCAGGACGCGATCACCGTCATGCCCGTGCCCGGCGCGTTCGAGCTGCCGCTCGCCGCGATGGCGCTCGCGAAGACGCGGCGCTACGCGTGCATCGTCGCGCTCGGCGCGATCGTGCGCGGCGAGACGCCGCACTTCGAGTACGTCGCCGCAGGAGTGCGCGTCGGGGCTGCAGCTCGCGGGGATCGAGACCGGCGTCCCGGTCGCGTTCGGCGTGCTCACCGTCGACACGGTCGAGCAGGCCGAGGCCCGGATCCCGAAGGCGGCCGAGGCGGTGCGCTCGGCGCTCGAGATGGCCGACCTGTTCGCCCGGCTCCGGGCCAGCGCCCGCAGGCAGCGCCTAGCGTCGCTACACTGCCCGCCGCCATGTCGCAAGGTCTGCGCAATCTGCGGGAAGAAGCCCGCGTTCGGCAACCACCGCTCGCCACTCGATGGTCGCCACGAAGCGCCGCTTCGACCCGAACCTCCAGCGCGTCCGCATGCTGCTGAAGGGCTCGCCGACGCGCGCCTACGTCTGCACCCGTTGCCTCAAGGGCGGCAAGGTCGTCAAGGCCGTCTAGGGTCACACAGGCAACCCCGGCACCCTCGGATCCGGTCTAATCGCAGCTGTGGCGGACGAGCTGACGCCTGGACCTCGAGCACGGGCGCCTCACGATCTCGCGCGACGCGGTCGCCGAGATCGTCGCCGAGACGGCGCTCGCGTGCTACGGCGTCGTCGGCCTGTCCGCCGGCTCGCGCGTCGGGCGCATCCTGCGCCGCGAGGGGATCAGCGTCGAGGGCGACGCGCGACGGCGCTGCGCATCGAGCTGCACGTCGTCGTCGAGCACGGCCTGAACCTCGCCGAGGTCGCGTCGACGATCCGCTCGCAGGTCGGCTACGACGTCGAGCGCCTGACCGGGCTGCGCGTCGCCGCGGTCGAGGTCGTCATCCAGCGCGTGCGGGCGAGCGCGTGAGAGATCGCGTTCGCGAGCTCGTCGCGCGGCGCGCGCGCCGCGATCGAGGCGCACCGGCGCGCGCATCGACGACCTGAACGTCTATCCCGGTGCCCGACGGCGACACCGGCACGAACCTGACGCTGACCGTGCGCGCGGTCGACGAGGCGCTGCAGAGGGACGGGGCCGACGACCGCGCCGGCGCTCGCGCACGAGGTCGCGCGCGCCGCGCTGATGGGCGCGCGCGGCAACTCGGGCGTGATCCTCTCGCAGATCGTGCGCGGCGCGACCGACGCGCTCGCGCAGAGCGACGACCTCGCGAAGGCGTTCCGCTCCGCGAGCGACGCCGCCTACCGCGCCGTCAAGAAGCCGGTCGAGGGGACGATGCTCACCGCGATCCGCGCGATGGCCGAGGCGGCGGAGCGCGACGCGCGACCTCGCGTCGATCGTCGCCGCCGGCGACGAGACCGTCGCGCGGACGCGCGAGATGCTGCCGGTGCTGCAAGCGAGGCCGGCGTCGTCGACGCGGGCGCGCGCCGGGCTCGTCGAGATCGTGCGCGGCATCGCACGCGGTGCTGAGCGGCGAGGCGATCGCCGGCGCCGCCGGAGCGCGTGGCGGACGAGGTCGCCATCGAGGCGATCCACCAGGAGCTGTCGCGCTACCGCTACTGCACCGTCTTCGTCGTCGAGGGCGAAGACCTCGACTCGCGACGACGCTCGAGCGCGAGCTCGAGCCGCTCGGCGACTCGCTGCTCGTCGTCGGCGACCGTTCCGCGCTGAAGGTGCACGTGCACACCGACGACCCGGGACGCGCGCTCTCGCTCGGCGGTCGCGCGCGGCGTCGTCGACGGCGTCGAGATCGCCAACATGCACGTGCAGGCGCAGCAGCGCGAGGAGCGGCTGCTGCACGCGGTGCCCGACGTCGCGGCTGCGACGACCTCCGTCGTGGCAGTCGGCGTCGGGCGACGGCAACCGTGCGCTATTCGAGAGCGGCGGAGCGCGCGTCGTCGACGGCGGACGCACGATGAACCCTTCCACGTCCGATCTCGTCGCGGCGATCGAAGCCGCGCCGGCACGCGAGGTGGTCGTGCTGCCGAACAACGGCAACGTGATCATGAGCGCCGAGCAGGCCGCCGAGCACGCGTCGAAGACAGTGCGTGTCGTCCCGACTCGGTCGCTGCAGGCGGGGCTGACCGCGCTGATCGCGTTCGACGGGGAGCAGGACGCCGAGGCGAATGCCGAGGCGATGGCGGAGGCGGTTGCGTCGGTCGCCACCGGCGCGGTCACGGTCGCGTCGCGCGACGTCGAGCTGAACGGTGTCTCCGTCGACAAGGGGAAATGGCTCGGGCTCGCCGACGGCGAGCCGGTCGCGGCGCGGCGACACCTTCGACGACGTCGCCCGCGCCGTGCTCGAGCGGCTGCTCACGCGAGCCGCGCGGCGTCCTGACGCTGCTCACCGGCGAGGACCCGCCGGCGCTCGACGCGCTGCTTGCGGAGCTCGCGGAGGAGCATCCCGAGCTCGAGCTCGACGTGCACGAGGGCGGGCAGCCGCACTACCCGCTGCTGCTGGCTGCGGAATGACCGACCGCGAGCCCCGTCCGCGTCGTCCTCGTCGAAGACAACGACACGTTCCGGGAGACGCTCGAGCTGCTGTTCGGGATGCGCGAGGAGATCCTGGTCGTCGCGAGCGTCTCGACGGGCGACAAGGCGCCCCCGATCGTCAGCGAGCTGAAGCCGGACGTCGTCCTGATGGACTACCGCATGCCCGGGCTGAACGGCGCGGAGGCGACGCGTGCGGTGCTCGATGCGTATCCCGGCACGCACGTCGTCTGCCTGACCGCGTCCGTCACCTCGCAGGAGGTCCGCGAGGTGCTCGACGCGGGCGCCGTCGCGTGCGTGACGAAGGACCAGGACTTCGACAAGCTCGTTGCGACGATCCAGGAAGCGGCGGCGGCGTGACGCTCTCCGCCGAGAACACCGCGATCGTGCTCGACTCGACCGCCGACTTCCCGGACGCGCCGGAGCGCTATCCGAACTTCCGCGTCGTCCCGCTCTACGTGCTCTTCGGAGCGGAGAGCTTCAAGGACTACGTCGAGATGCCGCCCGAGCGCTTCTACGAGCGGCTGCAGAGCTCGCCGGTTCTGCCGACGACGTCCCAGCCGACCCCTGGTGACTTCCTCGCGGTCTACGAGGAGCTCGCGCCGCAGTACGAGCGCATCCTCGTGCTCACGCTCTCGTCGACGCTCTCCGGCACGTTCGGCAGCGCGCAGGCGGCCGCGGGGATGCTCGGCGGCGACAAGGTGCGCGTGATCGACACGCGCACGGTCTCCGCGGCGCTGACGCTGCTCGCGCTCGGCGTGCAGCACCGGCTCGAGCACGGCACGACCGAGGAGGAGATCGACGAGTTCGTCGCGCGCTACCAGCGCGAGCACCATCTGCTCTTCACCGTCAACACGCTCGAGTACCTCGCGAAGGGCGGTCGGATCGGCCGCGCCGCCGCGTTCGCCGGCAACCTGCTGAACGTGAAGCCGATCCTCGCGCTCGCGCGACGGCGAGGTGATTCCGCTCAAACGCGTGCGCGGCAACCACAAGGCGTTCGCCGAGTTCCGCGACCAGTTCGTCGCGACGTCGACGGACTCGCCGAGCCTGAAGGTCGGGATCGCGCACGCGGCGGCGCCCGAGCGGCTGGCGGCGCTGCGCGAGCTCGTCGAGCACGAGCGGCCGCACGCGCAGGTCGAGATCGCCACGACGCTCGGGGCCGTGGTCGGCACGCACGCAGGCCCGGGGACGGTCGGGTTCTTCTGGTTCCACGACGAGATGAGTGATGTCCTGACCGTGTTCCAGTGACCGTCGGACCGGCTCTGGTCCCGGTGGCGACGATGACCCGAGCGCACCCGGGCTTCACAGGTGTGGTCCAGCGACGGCTGGCCGCCGGCCGCGCGGCTGGACGCCGCCGCAGCGGCTCGACGCGCTCGACGTGAGCACGCTGGCCGGCGTCGGCCCGACGCTCGCGAAGCGGCTGCGCGGCTTCGGCATCGCGACGGTGCGCGACCTGCTCCATCACGCGCCGCGCCGCTACGAGACGCGCGCGCCGAGCAGGTCCCGATCGCGAAGCTCGGCCTCGCCGAGGGCGAGGTCGCGATCGAAGGTCGAATAGTCGAACGCCCGCGCGCGGACGCTGCGCGGGCGGCGGACGCTCGTCACCGCGACGGTCGCGCGACGACAGCGGCGGCAGATCAGCGCGTCGTTCTTCAACCAGCCGTGGCTCGTCGAGAAGCTGACGCCCGGCGTCGAGGTGCGCCTGCGCGGCAAGCTCGGCCGCTACGGGTTCGACGTCAAGAGCTACGACATCGGCGAGGCGCGCAGCGACGGCCGACTTCGCGCCGGTCTACCCGGCGAGCGAGCAGATCCCGTCCGACGCGGCTGCGCGAGCTCGTGCGCGCGGCGCTCGCCGCGCACGCCGCGTTCCTGACCCGATCCCGCTGCCTGCGCGAGCTCGACCTGCCGCTGCAGCGCGACGCGCTCGCGGCGCTCCACTTCCCGCGTCGACGAGCGGCGAGGCGGAGCGGGCGCGGCGGCGGCTCGCGCTCGACGAGCTGCTCGCGCTGCAGCTCGTCGTCGCGCCGCCGCGCGACGACCGACGCCGTCGCGCCGTCGCTCGGCGCAGCCGGGCGAGCTGATCGAGCGCTACCGCGGCGGCGCTGCCGTTCGCGCTCACCGAGCACCAGGAGCGCGCGATCGCCGAGATCGACCCCGACCTCGCGCGCACCGCGCCGATGCAGCGGCTGCTGCAGGGCGACGTCGGCTCCGGCAAGACGGTCGTCGCGCTCTACGCGCTCCTGCGCGCGGTCGAGACGGGCCGCCAGGGCGCGCTGATGGCGCCGACGGAGACGCTCGCCGAGCAGCACTTCCTGACGCTCGAGCCGCTCTGCGCGCAGCTCGGCGTGCGGTGCGTCGCTGCTCACCGGCTCGGTCGGTGCGAAGAAGATCCGCGACGAGATCGCGAACGGCGTCGCGCAGGTCGTCGTCGGCACGCACGCGCTCATCCAGCGCGACGTCGAGTTCCGCGACCTCGCGGTCGCGGTCGTCGACGAGCAGCACCGCTTCGGCGTCGAGCAGCGGAAGGCGCTCAGCGAGGGCCGCGTCGCCGCACGTGCTGCACATGACGGCGACGCCGATCCCGCGCACGCTCGCGCTGACCATCTACGGCGACCTCGCGGTGAGCGAGATCGCGAAGCCGCCGGCGGACCGCAAGCCGATCGTCACCGCGCCGCGTCGGCGCCGAGAAGTCGTCGAGCCGCGTACGAGCGGCTGCGCGTGCACCTCGACGCGGGGCGGCAGGCGTACGTCGTCTGCCCGCTGATCGAGCAGTCGGAGACGCGGCTCGCGCGCGCCGCGGAGGACGAGGCGGAGCGGCTTCGGCGCGCGGAGCTGAAGGGCTACCGCGTCGGCCTCCTGCACGGGAAGCTGAAGCCGGCCGAGCGGCGCGAGGTGATGCGCGCGTTCAAGGACGCGCGAGCTGGACGTGCTCGTCGCGACGACCGTGATCGAGGTCGGCGTCGACGTGCCGAACGCGACGATCATGATCGTGCAGGAGGCCGACCGGTTCGGGCTCGCGCAGCTGCACCAGCTGCGCGGCCGCGTCGGGCGCGGGGGCGAGCAGAGCTACTGCCTGCTGATCTCGCGGCCCGTCGAGGAGCTGACCGAGACGCGCCGACGCGCGTCTCGACGCGCTCGTCGCACGACCGACGGCTTCGAGCTCGCGCGAGATCGACCTCGACCTGCGCCGCGAGGGCCAGCTGCTCGGCACGCAGCAGTCGGGGTGGAGCGACCTGCGCTTCACGCGCCTGCGCGCGGGACCGCGACCTGATCGAGCGGGCCCGCGAGCTGGCGCGCGAGCTCGCCGACGAGGACGGCCCGTGGCAGGACGCGGCCGACCGGCTCGCAGCGGGCGGCGAGGTCGCCGCGTAGCGGCGCTAAGGGACGACGTCGAACACCGCCGTGTGGCCGGGCCGCACGATGCCGAAGTGCTTTCGGTCGAGCGTTGCGATCCGCGTGATGCCCAACCGCTCTGCTGCCACGACGACCGACGCGTCGACCATGCCGAGCGGGAGGTCGCGGTATTTCGCGACGAGCTCCGCGACACGCACCCAGTCGGCGGGGTGCGGCGCGTCGACGGTGAACGTGCCCGCGGCCAGGTCCTCGAGAAAGCGGATCTCCGCGTACGTGCCGAGTCGCGTCTCGAGCAGGTAACCCACTTCGCTGAGCACGAGCGCCGGCACGATCAGCGGTCCCACGTCCTCCGAGAGGAGCTCAAGGCATTCGTCGTGGTGATCGTCGTCCGAGTCGACGTATGCGTAGAGCGGTCCGGCGTCTACGAGCGTTCCGGCCACTCGGCCCGGAGGATCTCCTCGATCCGGGTCGACACGTCGCCGCGGCCGCCGCGTCCGGCTCCCGCGGCGCGCAGCACGCGGCGTCGGCCGCCGAGGTGCGCGTCGAGCGCCTCGCGCACGAGCTCGGAGACGGTGACGCCGCGCCGCCGCGCTTCGTGGCGGAGCTTGGCGTCGAGCTCGTCCGGGACCTTTACCGTCGTGCGTTTCATCGGTATGCCAGCATACCATTGAAGATGTAGTAGCATGTGACCACAATGGCGAGGATCGGGATACGCGAGCTGCGGGACAATCTCACGGCTGCCGTGCGGCGCGTACGCGGGGGCGAGACGTTGGAGATCACGCACGACGGCGAACCGGTAGCGCTGATGACGGCCCTGCCGCGCGGAAGACTCGACCGGCTGATCGTCGTCGGCGACGCGACGCCGCCGGTTCCGCTGGACCGACCGCTTCGTCGATTCCCGATCACGACCGGGACGACCGCATCGCAGGCGCTCGAGGACGACCGCGCTGGCCGCTGAACGCTTCGGTCGTTCTATGCGGACGCCTCGGCGCTCGTCAAGCGAGTCGTCCTCGAGCCTGAGAGCGAAGCCCTCGACCGGTTTCTCGCAGCCGAGCCGTACGTGCTCGCGACAAGTCGCATCGCGATCGTTGAAGTGACGCGCGCCGTCCGGCTGTCCAGTCCGAGCCCGGAGTCCGATGCGGAAGCGATGCGTCTGTTGAACTCGTGCCTGCTGGTCGAAGTCACGGGACCCGTTGCTGAGACAGGCGCGTCGGCTCACGTCCCAGCGCATTGCGCTCGCTCGATGCGATTCATCTCGCAACGGCGTCCTAGCGTCGCGCCCGACGCGGTGCTCGTATACGACCGGCGGCTCGCCGAGGCCTGCGCGGCCGAGGGCCACGTCGTAACAGCACCAGCGTGAGGATCATCGCCGGCACCCACCGCGGCCACCGGATCGCGGCGCCGAAGGGCCGCGACACGCGGCCCACGTCGGACCGTGTGCGCGAGAACGCGTTCAACCTGATCGGCCCGGTCGACGACGCCGACGTGCTCGACCTGTTCGCCGGCTCCGGCGCGATGGGGCTCGAGGCGCTCTCGCGCGGCGCCGCGTCGGCGACCTTCGTCGAGTCGGACCGCGACGCCTGCCGCGTGATCAACGCGAACCTCGACAAGCTGAAGCTGAACGCGACCGTCCTCTGCCAGGACGCGCTGCGCGCGCTGGCCGGCGAGCGCCGCACGTACGACCTCGTGCTCTGCGACCCGCCCTACGACTACGACCATGCGAGGCTCGCGCCCTACCTGAAGCGGCTCCTGACCGAGGACGGAGTGCTCGTCTACGAGTCCGCCGGACGCGAGGACCCGCCCGAGCTCCCCGGGCTCGAGGTGCGTACCTCCCGCCGGTACGGCTCCGCGCGGCTTACCCTGTTCGACTCATGATCACCGCGATCTACCCCGGCACCTACGACCCGGTCACGAACGGGCACGTCGACGTGATCACCCGCGCGGCGCGGATCTTCGACCGCGTCGTCGTCGGCGTCGTCGGGAACCCGCACCACAAGAAGCCGATGTTCGAGGTCCCCGAGCGCGTCGAGTTCCTCAAGGAAGCGCTCGACGGCCTCGTCGACAACGTCGAGGTCGACGTCTTCAGCGAGCTGGTCGTCGACTTCGCCCGCCGCTGGGACGCGCGCGCGATCGTCAAGGGCCTGCGCGTGGTCTCCGACTTCGAGTGGGAGTTCCAGATGAACCAGCTGAACCGCCATCTCGCGCCGGACATCGAGACGGTCTACGTGATGGCGAGCCCGCAAGTGAGTTTCGTGTCCTCCAGCGGGGTGAAGGAGATCGCGTCGTTCGGCGGAAATGTCGAAGAGCTCGTGCCCAGGGCCGTCGCCGCGCGCTTGAAGGCCATGTTCCCCGACGGTCGAGGCGGAGCGCCGCTGTCCGACCAGGAGTAGAGTAGACTCGAATCCCATGGACGTCCTAGTTCTGATCGACAAGCTCGACGATCTCGTGCACAACGCGAAGCCGGTCCCGCTGACGGATCAGGTGCGCATCGACCGCGAGGAGATCTACGACATCCTCGACCAGATGCGCGCGACGATCCCCGAGGAGATCAAGCAGGCACGCTGGATCGTCAAGGAGCGGCAGGAGATGCTGGCCGAGGCCAAGCGCGAGCAGGACCGCCTCCTGCAGGAGGCACGCGAGCAGGCGGTGCGCGAGGCGTCGCAGACCGAGATCGTCAAGCTGGCCGAGCGCCAGGCGCAGGAGATCATCGACGAGGCGCGCCGGCAGGCACGCGAGATGCGCCTCGAGATGGAGGACTGGGCCGACGGGATGCTCGCGACGCTCGAGACGAACCTCGACAAGTTCCTCGTCGCGGTACGCCGCGGCCGGGAGCGTCTGCACGAGCGCTCGCAGGAGACGGTCGTCGCCGGGATCGGCCCGGTCGACCTCTCCGACAACGGCGACAGCTACTAGCCCGAGGGCGGTACCCTCGTCGCTATGACGAGCTTCAGCCTGCGCCAGGTGAAGCTCCGTCCGGGCGAGCAGTACCGCGACGAGCTCGAGCTCGAGCTGGCCCCGCTCAGCTACGGCGGCCAGCGCTACCTGCCGGTGCCCGAGAAGGTGCCGGCGGAGTTCGAGATCACGCGGGCGAACACCGGGACGGTCTTCTCCCTCGCCTTCACGGCCCGCCTGTTCGGGCCCTGCTACCGCTGCCTCGGCGACGCCGTCCTCGAGCTGCCGATCCGCGCGCGCGAGTACCAGGCCGAGAACCCGGAGGACGAGGAGCTGACGACCGAGTACATCGAGGGCAACATGCTCGACGTCTCCGGCGTGGGCGCGCGACGCGATTGCGCTCGCGCTGCCGGAGAAGATCCTCTGCCGTCCCGACTGCGCCGGCCTCTGCGGCGAGTGCGGCAAGAACCTGAACGACGAGCCGCACACGCACGAGGTCGAGCACGGCGACCCGCGCTGGGCCGCTCTCGAAGCGCTACGCGACCAAATCTGAGCGGCGCTCCATCAGGACGACGTCGCTCCATTCGCCGCGCTTCCGTGCGAGCTTCTCGCGCACGCCCACGAGCCGGAAGCCGCACTTCTCGTGCAACGAGATCGACGGCGTGTTCGCGGCCAGGATCGATGCCTGGAGCGTCCAGATCTGCGCCCCGTCGGCCTCCACGCAGACCCGCTCGAGCAGCGCGCGCCCGATCCCGCGCCCGCGCGCGCGGCGTGCGATGTAGATCGAACCTCGGCCACGCCGCGGTAGCACGCGCGGTCGGAGTACGGCGCGAGGGCGGCCCAGCCCGTCACCTCGCCGTGCTCGCGCGCGACGATGCGCGGCCAGACGAGGTGGCCGCGGTCCCATTCCTCCCACGTCGGGACGAGCTCCTCGAACGTGCCGGTGTCGATGCCCTGCTCGTAGACGTCGCGCACGGCATCCCAGTCGGCGGGCAGGAGCGCATCGATGATCACAGCCTGATCGTACGAGTCACCGCGAGCCGCTCCAGGAAGCGGCGGTCGTGCGTGACGACGACGAGGCAGCCCGCGTAGTCCTCGAGCGCCGTCTCGAGCTCCTCGATCGCCTCCAGGTCGAGGTGGTTCGTCGGCTCGTCGAGGACCAGGCAGTTCACGCCGCGCGCGCTCAGCAGCGCGAGCGCGGCGCGCGTGCGCTCGCCCGGCGAGAGGCGCGGCGCCGGCCGGTCGACGTCGTCCGCGCCGAGCGCGAACTTCGCGAGCAGCGTGCGCGCGGCCGTCGCCGTCAGCCCGGACAGCTCGACGAAGTCGTCGAGGAGCACCCCGGAGAACAGGTCGCGCGCCTGGTTCAGCTCGCCGAAGACGACCGCCGTGCCCGACACGGCGCGAGCCGCGCGCGAGCGGCAGGTCGCCGACGAGCGCCCGGATCAGGGTCGTCTTCCCGGAGCCGTTCGGGCCGACGATCGCCACGCGGTCGCCCCAGTGCAGCTCGCAGGTCGAGCGGGCCGAGCGTGAACGACCCGACCTCGACGACCGCTCCCGCGAGCTCCGCGATCAGCCCGGTCGGCGGCGCCGCGGCGAACTCGAGCTCGAGCCGCCAGGGCGACCACGGCTTCTCGACCTCCTCGAGCCGCTCGAGGTGGTTCTTCGCCTGGTTCACCTTGCCGCGCAGCGCGTTCGTGGCGCGCCGGTCCGCACCGCCCGTGCTGCCGCGCGAGCTTGCGCTCGCCGCCGAGCAGGTGCGCCTCCTCCCGCCGGGTCGCGAGCAGCGCCGAGTACCGCTTCTTCTCGTCGACGTAGTCCGCGTACGCGGCCTCGTGCTGCGCGCGGGCGCGCTCGCGGGCCGCCTCGTACTCGGTCCACGTTCCCGTGTACTCGTGCATCCTCCGCGTCTCGGCCTCGAGCTCGACGACGCGCGTCACCGTGCGGTCGAGGAAGGCGCGGTCGTGCGAGACGAGCACGACGCCCGCCGGGGACGCTCGTCCAGGAAGCGCTCCAGCCGGTCGAGGCCCGGCGAAGTCGAGGTTGTTCGTCGGCTCGTCGAGCAGGAAGACGTCGAAGCGGGCGAGCAGGATCGCCGCCAGCGCCGCGCGGGCCGCCTCGCCGCCCGAGAGCGAGGCGAGACCTCGCGCCCGGCGCGCCGGCCGAGCCCGACCTCCGCCAGGACGGCGCCCGACCCGCGCCTCGAAGTCCTCGCCGCCGAGGGCGAGGAAGCGCTCGAGCGCCTCGGAGTAGGCGCCCGCGAGCTCCGGCTCGGCGCCGAGCCGAGCGGCGAGGGCGTCCATCTCCCGCTCGGCGGCGCCGACGCCGGTGCGCCGAGCGAGGTAGCCGCGCACGGTCTCGCCCGGGCGCGCCTCGGGCTCCTGCGGCAGGTAGCCGACCGCGCCGCGTGCGCACGACCCGGCCGCGATCCGGCTCCTCGAGGCCCGCGAGCACGCGGAGCAGGGTCGACTTGCCGATCCCGTTCGGGCCGACGATCGCCGACGCGGTCGCCGGGCGCGACGACCAGCGAGACGCGGTCGAGCACCTGGACGGCGGCATAAGCTTTTCGAGATGTCACGTGCGGCGAGTGACCCCGGCATGGGGCGGACCTCCTTCGAGTCGAAAGGCGAGAGACGCGGGTTTTTCGACTAGAGATCCGTCATGGGACGAGCCGCCAGGGGCTCGGGACGATCATAGCTATCATGGCGGCCGCTCATGGCTGTCCCCAAGAGGAAAACGTCGAAGGCACGCCGCGACCAGCGCCGCGCCCAGCACAAGCTCGAGGCGCCGCGCGTCAACGTCTGCCCGCAGTGCGGGTCGCCGAAGCGTGCGCACCGCATCTGTCCGACCTGCGGCACCTACAAGGGCCGTGAGGTCGAGCCCCTCCGCCTCTCCGCTCCGTAGTTGAGCCGCGTCGCGGTCGACGCGCTCGGAGGCGACAGGGCGCCCGGCGAGGTGGTCCTCGGCGCGCTCGACGCTGCCGCGGACGGTCTCGAGGTCGTCCTCTACGGCCCGGCCGGGCTGGACACGCAGGGCCTGCCGCTCGTCGAGACCCACGGGGCGATCGGGATGGCCGACAAGCCGGCCGAGGCGGTTCGCGCCAAGCCCGACTCGAGCCTCGTCGCCGCCGTGCGCAGCGTCGCCGACGGCCATGCGGAGGCCGTGGTCTCCGCCGGCAACACGGGCGCGATGCTCGCGGCGGGGCTCATGCACCTGCGCCGCCTGCCCGGCGTGATGCGCCCGGCGATCGCCGTGCCGCTCCCCACGCAACGCGGCCCGGCGGTGCTGATCGACGCCGGCGCGAACGCCGACAACCGGCCGGAGCACCTGCTCCAGTTCGCGCACATGGCGACCGTCTTCAGTCGCGAGATGCTCGACATCCCCGAACCGCAGGTGCGGCTGCTCTCGAACGGGGAGGAGGACGAGAAGGGCAACCAGCTGACGCTCGAGGCGCACCGGCTGCTGCGCGAGGACGACCGATTGAGCTTCGCCGGCAACGTCGAGGCGCGCGACCTGCTGCGCGGCGGCGCCGACGTCGTCGTCACCGACGGCTTCACCGGCAACGTGGTGCTCAAGCTGCTCGAAGGAACGATCAGCGGGCTTCTCGATGCGCTGCGGGAGGAGATCATGTCCACGCCGCGCGGCAAGCTCGGCGGCTTCCTGATCCAGCCGGCGGCGCGGCGCCTGCGCAAGCGGCTCGATCCGGAGACCTACGGCGGCGCCTACCTGCTCGGCCTGCGCGGGATCGCGGTCGTCGCACACGGCAACTCGTCGCGCGTCGCGATCGCGAACGCGATCCGGCTCGCGGCGCGGGGCGCCGAGCATCGTGTGGTGGAGCGCCTTTCCGAGCGGCTCCCGGAGCGCGTGAGTGTATGATCGCGCGGATTTTGACCGGCCCCCTACGGATGAGGTGTCATGGCAGCGTCGCGTGAAGAGGTCTTCGAGCAGGTCAAGGGCGTCCTGACGGAGCAGCTCGGCGTCGAGGAGGATCAGATCACCGAAGAGGCGTCGTTCCAGGACGATCTGGACGCCGACTCGCTCGATCTCGTCGAGCTGATCATGGAGCTGGAAGACCAGTTCGGGATCAAGATCTCCGACGAGGATGCCCAGAAGATCACGACCGTCGGGCAGGCCGTCGACTACGTCACCTCCCACCAGTAAGGACCGAACCCTCCGGGAGCTGATCGACGCGCTGCCGCCCGGGCGCGCCGCGGCCGTCTTCACGCACTCGTCGTGGGCCGCGGAACGCACCGATTCCTACGAGCGCCTCGAGTTTCTCGGCGACTCGGTGCTCGAGCTCGCCGTCGCCCGCACGCTCTACGACCGCTTCCCGGAGTTCAACGAGGGGCGGATGGCGAAGGTGCGCTCGCACGTCGTCTCTCGTGCGAGCTGCGCGGTCGTCGCGCGCGAGCTCGCGCTCGGCGAGCGGCTGCGTGCACAGGAAGGCCTGCCGGTGGAGGAGGTCGAGCGGCTCTCGCGCAACCGCAACGTGCTCGCCGCGCTGCTCGAGGCGGCGATCGCCGCCGTCTACCTCGAGCACGGCTTCGAGCACGTCGAGCGGGCGGTCGTCGCCGCCTTCGACTCGCGCATCGAGTACGCGCTCACGAGCCACGTCGACCACAAGACCGAGTTGCAGGAGACGCTCGCGCGGCTCGGCCGCTCGGTCACGTACACCGTGCTCGACGTCCAGGGCCCGCCGCACGACCGCTCGTTCACCGCCGCCGCGGTGATCGACAACCAGATCGCCGGCAGGGGGACCGGCAGGTCGAAGAAGGACGCGGAGCAGGTCGCAGCGCAGGAGGCTCTCACAAGCCCTCTGGCCGAGGGCGGGACGGAGACCGCGACGAGCCTGTAGAGGCTCTCGGGCCGTCCGCGGTCGCCGCTAGCCTCCTCTCGCGTGCACCTGAAGGCGATCAAGCTCCGCGGGTTCAAGTCGTTCGTCGACCCGGTCGAGATCCGGCTCGAGCCGGGCGTCGCGGTCGTCGTCGGCCCGAACGGGTCGGGCAAGTCGAACGTCTCCGACTCGATCCTCTGGGCGACCGGGTCGATGAGCCCGGGCGAGCTCCGCGCCGAGAAGCCCGACGACGTCCTCTTCTCCGGCTCGTCGGGCCGCGAGGCGGTGGACTCGTGCGAGGTCGACCTCCTCTTCGACAACTCCGACGACGCGTGGCCCGACCTGCCGTACAGCGAGGTCTCGGTCGCGCGCCGCCTGGCACGCGGCGGCGAGGGGCAGTACCTCGTGAACCGCACGCCGGTCCGGCGCATCGACCTCGTCGAGCTGCTCTCGGACGTCGGCCTCGGCGGCGGGCTGCGCTCGGTGATCTCACAGGGCCGCGTCGAGACCGTGCTCAACTCGAAGCCGGCCGAGCGCCGGGAGCTGATCGAGGAGGCGGCCGGTCTCGGCCGCTTCAAGCGCCGCCGGCACCGCGCCGAGCTGAAGCTCGCGCGGGTCGCCGTGCAGGTCGAGCGCGCGCGCGACCTCGAGGACGAGGTGCGCAAGCGGCTGCGCCCGCTCGCGCTGCAGGCGACCGCGGCCGAGCGCGCGGAGAAGCTCGGGATCGAGATCAGGAAGCTGCAGGCGGCGATCGCGATGCTCGACCTCGCGCGTCTCGCCGAACGGCGCGCCGAGGCAGAGTTGCGGCGCACGGCGAGCGTCGAGGAGCGGCGCGCGCTCGACGACCGCATCGCCGCACTGGTCGCCGACCGCGAGCGCGCGGAGGAGGAGCTGACCGATTCGGCCGGAGCGCGCGAGCAGGCGACGGCCGCTCTCTACCGGCTGCGCAGCGGCGGCGAGCGGCTCGCGCTCCGGCGCGAGTCGGCGACGTCGGTCGCGGCGTCGCTGCGCGCGGAGCTGGAGGCGGCCCGCGCGTTCGACCCGTCCGCATCGGTCGAGCTCGAGTCGGCGGCCCGCGACGCTGCGGCGGCCGCGCAGGCGGCCGCGGCCGAGCGTGCGCGGCTGCAGGTGGAGGCGGAGGAGCGCTGGGCGCGCGTCGCTGCGATCGAGCGGGGCGCGCGGACGGCTGCGGCGACGGAGCTCGACGCGGTGCTGCAGCGGCGTGCCGAGACGGAGTCGCAGCTGACCGGCGGCGGCCGGGACGCGCTGCTCGCTCTGCGCAGCGCGGCCCAGCGGCTCGGCGTTCGCCACGAGTCGGCCCAGCGGCTGCTCGCCGAGGTGCGGCTCGAGCTGCTCGAGGCACGGCAGGCGCCGGCCGGGCCGAGCCCGGCCGAGCTCGGTCGCGCCGCAGACGAGGCCGACGCCGCCGCGCGCGCGGCTGCGCGCGAGCGGGAGGATCTGGAGGCGCGGCTCGTGCTGGCGCGCGAGCGTCTCGCGGCGCTGGAGCAGTCGCTCGCCGAGCGCGAGGGGCTGCCGCCGGCGGCCCGCGCCCTCGCGGAGGAAGGGGAGCAGCTCGTGCTCCAGCTGCTCGAGGTCGAGGAGGGGAGCGAGCGCTCGACCGCGGCGGCTCTCGGCCACCTGGCGGCCGCCGTGCTCGCAGCGAGCCCCGAGCGGGGGCTCGAGCTCGTCGAGAAGGCGCGGACGGCCGGGCTCGGCTCGGTGCTGGTGCTCGTCGGCCGCGACCCGCGCGAGTTGGCACGTCTGCCCGTGGTCGAGCACGCGGAGCTGCTCGCCTCGCCCGTGCCGGCGGTCACCCGCGAGGGGATCGGCTGGGACCCGCAGCGCGGCGAGCTCTGGTTCGCGGGCGAGACCGCCGAAGCGGTCCTGCTCGAGCTCGACGCCCGCCGGCGGGCGCTCGAGGCGGAGGTCGAGGCGCTGGCCCGTCGCGCCGACGAGGCCGCGGCCGGGCTCGTCGCGGCCGACGAGCGGGCGCGCGCGGCGGCTGCGGCGTTCGCGCCCGTAGCCCACCTGCGCAACGTGCGCCGGGCAGAACCGGGCGCGCTCGAGCGTGTCGTCGCGGGCGCCGAGCGGCTCGACGAGACGCTGCGCCTCGCGGCCGCTGCGGCCGCGCGGCTCGAAGGGCCGCTCGCCGAGCGCGCGGGTCTGCTCGCCGGCGAGCTGCGCGAGATCGCCGCGCGGGAAGCCGACCTGCGCCGCGCCGTCTCGGAGGCGGACGGCCGGGCGCTCGCGGCCGAGCGGCGCGCGAACGGCCGCACGGCGGAGGCGAGCGGCTCGGTCGACGAGCTTCGTCTCGAGGCAGAGGATTTGTCAGCGCGTGCGTCCGAGGCGGCGAAGGCCGCCGACGACGCCGCCGAGCGTGCCCGCGGCGCTGCGCGCTCGCTCGCGGGCACCGACGCGGGCCGCACCCGGCGGCCGAGCGAGCTCGTGCTCGAGCGCCTGCTCGCCGCCTGCGGCAGGCTCGAGCAGTCGCTGGCGCTCGACGTCGACCGCTTCGAGGCGCCGCTCCGCGAGCGTGCCGAGGCGCAGGCGGCCCGCACGACCGAGCTCGGCGCGTCGCTCCGTCAGCTCGGGGCCGCGGAGGTGGAGCTGCGCCAGGCTGCGAGCGCCGCCGGCGAGCGGCTGTCGGCGCGTGGACGTCGAGCTGGCGCGCACGGATGCCGAGCGCGACGAGGCGCAGCGGCGGCTCGATGCTTCTGCGTCTGAACCGGCCGAGGGGGAGGACCGCGACGAGCTCGCCGAGAAGCTGGCGCGCTCCGAGAAGCGCCGCGAGCAGCTCGGCCAGGTCAATCCGCTCGCGAAGGAGGAGTACGAGGCGGAGAAGGAGCGGCTCGAGGAGCTCTCGGTGCAGCGCGTCGACCTGGAGAAGAGCCTCGACGAGCTCGAGAAGCTGCGCGACGACCTGACGCGCACGGTCGAGACGCGCTTCGCCGAGACGTTCACCGCCGTCGAGCAGCACTTCCACGAGGTCGCGGCCACGCTCTTCCCCGGCGGCGAGGGGCGGTTGCGGCTGACCGAGGCGGAGGAGGAGGACGACGAGCCCGGGATCGAAGTCGAGCTGCGCCCGGCCGGGAAGCGCGTCACGCGCCTGTCGCTCCTCTCGGGCGGCGAGAAGGCGCTCGGCGCGATCGCGTTCCTCTTCTCGCTGTTCCTCGCCCGGCCGAGCCCGTTCTACCTCCTGGACGAGGTCGAGGCGGCGCTGGACGACACGAACATCGGTCGCTTCACGCAGCTGCTCCGCACGTACGCCGACCGGGCGCAGTTCATCGTCATCACGCATCAGAAGCGGACGATGGAGGCGGCCGACGTGCTCTACGGCGTGACGATGGGCAACGACGGCGTCTCGCAGATCGTCTCGCGGCGCCTGCCACGCGAGGACGAAGCCGCCGCCACCGCGTGAACGACGTCGCGCGACCTACCGGCACTCGTATTGCGTCGACATCGACGCCGCCGCGAACTGGTGTCAGACCTGGCGCAGCGAAGTCGAACCACGAAAGCGTGATCGGGTTGAGATCGCCGCCACGCCGAGTCCTTGGGTCGGCGCGGCCGGGCCGAACCGGACAGGGCCGGTGTCAGACACCGCTCGCCCTCGTGGCGTGCTGCGTGCCGGTTGCGGCGGTGTCTGACACCCGTGCTCTAACGTCCCGGGTCATGGCGAGAAGCTGGGCACAGTTCCTGGGCGACTCCGACGCGCCCGCGGAGAGCGACGAGACGCAGCGCGGGTTCTTCGGCCGGCTGCGCGACTCGCTCGGCAAGTCGCGGCGCGCGCTGACCGAGCAGCTGCAGGTCGCGGCGTTCGACCCGGCCGACGACGCCTCGTGGGAGCGGCTCGAGGAGGCGCTCATCTACGCCGACGTCGGCGTGCGTGCGACGGCGGAGCTGATCCGCCGGCTCGAGGCGCGGCAGGACCTCACGGAGCTGAACAGCGCGCTCGCCGAGGAGATCGCGGCGCTGTTCGGCGAGCCGCCGACGCTCGACGTCGGCCACGCGCCCGCCGTCATCCTCGTCGTCGGCGTGAACGGGACGGGCAAGACGACGACGATCGGCAAGCTCGCCAACAAGCTGCGCGAGTCGGGACGTTCGGTCACGCTCGGTGCGGCGGACACGTTCCGTGCTGCCGCGGAAGAGCAACTCGAGATCTGGGCGCAGCGCGCATCTGCGCGCTTCGTCGGCGGCGAGCGCGGTGGCGACCCGGCCGCCGTCGCCTATGACGCCGTCGGCTCGGACACCGACGTCGTGATCGTCGACACCGCCGGGCGGCTGCACACGCAGTCGAACCTGATGGACGAGCTGACGAAGGTGCGCCGCGTGATCGCGGGACGACTCGCCGACGCGCCGCACGAGGTGCTGCTCGTCGTCGACGCGACGACCGGCCAGAACGGGCTGCAGCAGGCACGCATCTTCAGCGAAGCCGTCGGCGTCACCGGCGTCGCTCTGACGAAGCTCGACGGCTCGGCGAAGGGCGGGATCGCGGTCGCGATCGCGTACGAGCTCGGCCTGCCGGTGAAGCTCGTCGGCGTCGGCGAAGGGCTCGAGGACCTGCGGCCGTTCGACCCCGACGACTTCGCGCGCGCACTGCTCGCCGCATGAGGATCGTCCCGGCGAGCGAGTTCGACAACGTCGAGCTCGCCGCGCTCTTCGAAGCGGGCTACGAGAACTACTACACGCCGATCCACGTCGACGAGAACGCACTCGCATACATGGTCGGCGCGTGGGACATCGATCTCGAACGTTCGTGGGTGGCGCTCGAGGAGGAGACGCCGGTCGGCGTGACGATGCTCGGCGTCCGCGGCGGCGAGGGCTGGGTCGGCGGGCTCGGCGTCGTCTCCACGCATCGCCGGCGCGGTGTCGGGCGCGCGCTGATGGAGACGCTGCTCGCAAGTGCGCCGCCGACGGTCTCGCTCGAGGTGATCGAGCAGAACACGCCGGCGCTGCGGCTGTACGAGGAGCTCGGCTTCGAGCGAACGCGGATGCTCGAGGTGTGGTCGCTGCGCGCCGAGGTGGCGGAGGCCGAGGCGCGCACGGTCGACCCGGCGCCGCTCGGGCAGCGTGACGTGCCGTGGCAGCGCGCAGACGGCTCGTTGTCCGCCGGCGGCTACGAGCGCATCGAGGTGGACGGCGGCGCCGCGCTGATCCGCGTGGCCGGCCCGAACGTCTCGGTCCTGCAGCTCGAGGCGCGCGACGAGCAGGTCGCGGCCGAGCTGCTGTCGGCGGCGCGTGCCCGCGGCGAGTCGCTGCACTACGTGAACGTGCCGGCGGGGGACGCGGCATCCGCCGCGCTCAAGGCCCTCGGCGGACACCTCGATCTGCGTCAGTACGAGATGCGGCGGGCAGCCCGGGATTAGTCCTGGGCGCCGCTACGATGCGCGGTCGTGTTCGACAGTCTCGCTGACAAGCTCCAGGGCGCCCTCGGCGACCTGCGCAAGAAGGGAAAGCTCGACGAGGAGTCGATCTCGCGCGCGATGCGCGAGATCCGCCTTGCGCTGCTCGAGGCAGACGTCAACTTCACGGTCGTCCGAGACTTCGTCGCGCGTGTGCGCGAGAAGGCGCTCGGCGAGGACGTCCTCAAGAGCCTGACGCCCGGCCAGCAGGTCGTGAAGGTCGTTCACGACGAGCTCGCCGCGCTGATGGGCGAGGGCGAGTCGGGCCTCGCGCTCGGGAAGTTCACCGTCATCCTGCTCGCCGGCCTGCAGGGCTCGGGCAAGACGACAACTGCGGCGAAGCTCGCGCTGCGGCTGCGCCAGCAGGGACGCAAGCCCGGCCTGATCGCAGCCGACCTGCAGCGCCCCGCCGCGATCGACCAGCTCGAGCAGCTCGGCAAGCAGATCCAGATCCCGGTGTTCCGGACCGACACCAAGGACGCGGTGCTCGCGACGCGCAGCGGGCTCGAGCGCGCGCGCGCCGAGGGTCTCGACACGGTGATCGTCGACACCGCGGGCCGCCTGCAGATCGACGAGGAGCTGATGGAGGAGCTCGCGCGCGTCCGCGACGAGGCGAAGCCGCACAACATCCTGCTCGTGCTCGACGCGATGACCGGCCAGGAGGCCGTCAACGTCGCGCAGGCATTCGACGAGCGCATCGCATTCGACGGCGTCATCCTCACGAAGCTCGACGGCGACACCCGCGGCGGCGCCGCGCTGAGCGTCAAGGCCGTCACCGGCAAGCCGATCAAGTTCGCGTCGACGGGCGAGAAGGTCGACGC
This sequence comes from uncultured Thermoleophilia bacterium, assembly GCA_963847415.1. Lineage (GTDB taxonomy): Bacteria > Actinomycetota > Thermoleophilia > Gaiellales > Gaiellaceae > PALSA-600. Next base: position 61,225 of record CAWJZQ010000030.1, read on the forward strand.
GCTCGAGGTGTTCCACCCCGACCGCATGGCGTCGCGCATCCTCGGCATGGGCGACGTGCTCACGCTGATCGAGCGCGCCGAGGCCGCGGTCGCCGAGGACGAGCAGGCGGAGATGGAGAAGCGCCTCGCCGCCGGACAGTTCACCTTCGACGACTTCCTCAAGGCGTACAAGATGCTGCGCCGCATGGGGCCGCTGCAGGGGATCCTGAAGATGATCCCGGGCATGAAAGAGCAGATCGGCGACGTCGACGTCGACGAGAAACAGATGGGCCGCGTCGAGGCGATCGTGCTCTCGATGACGCCGCAGGAGCGCCGTTCGCCTATCGTGATCGACGGCAAGCGCCGCATCCGGATCGCCAAGGGCTCCGGCGCGACGGTGGAGCAGGTCAATCAGCTGCTCGAGGCCCGCAAGCAGATGGAGAAGATGATGAAGCAGATGGGACGGGGGAAGATGCCGGCCCTCCCGACCCAGCAGGCGCAGCAGCCGAGCCTCTCCGCGGGGCGCAAGTCGGGCGTGAAGCGCAAGAAGAAGGCCGGACGGAAGTAAAGGACACGAATGGCTGTCAAGCTCAGACTGACCCGCGTCGGGTCGAAGAAGAACCCGATCTACCGCGTCGTCGCCGCCGATTCGCGCGCGCCGCGCGACGGTCGCTTCCTCGAGATCGTCGGGCGCTACAACCCGCAGACCGACCCGTCGACGATCGATCTCGACGAGGCGAAGTGCAAGGACTGGCTCGGCAAGGGCGCCCAGCCCACCGAGGCTGTCGCGAAGCTGCTGAAGATCTCCGGCATCGAGCGTTAGGTCATGGCGGAACTGCTCGCGTACCTCGCGCGCGAGCTCGTCGACGATCCCGACGCAGTGCGCGTGGACACCGAGGAGCGAGACGGTGCGCTCGTCCTCGTCCTGCACGTCGCCGCTGACGACGTCGGCAAGGTGATCGGCCGGCAGGGCCGGATCGCGCGCGCCCTGCGCACGCTCGTGCGTGCGAGCGCCGCGCGCGAAGGTCGCCGCGTGCTCGTCGAGATCGCCGACCCCGAATGAGAGTTGCCGCGCTGTACGACGTCCACGGGATGCCGTGGGCGCTCGAAGCCGTGCTGGCGGAGGTCGAAGCCGATGCGATCGTCTTCGGCGGCGACTACCTGTACGGCCCGTACCCGCGTGAGACGGTCGCGCTGATCCGCTCGCTCGACGCGCATGCCGTGCGCGGCAACTGCGAGGACCTCGCCGAGGAGTGGGAGCGCGAGCGGCTCGCGGCCGGTGACCTCGAGTGGCTGCAGGCGCTGCCGCTCGCGGTGACGTCGACGGCGTCGTCTACTGCCATGCGACACCCGAGGACAACACGCCGATCACGACCGCCGAAACGCCCGACGACGTCGTCGCGAAGACGTTTGACGGTCACACGCGGCACGATCGTGATCGGGCACACGCATCATCAGTTCGACCGGCGCGTCGGCGACCTGCGCGTCGTCAACGCCGGCTCGGTCGGGATGGCGTACGAGGGCGAGGTGGCCGCGTTCTGGACGCTCGTCGAGGACGGCGAGCCGCCGCCGCATGCGCACGCCGTTCGACGTCGAGCGCGCGGTGCGCGAGACGCGCGCGAGCCCGTGGCCGAACGCGGCGGAGTTCGTCGAGGAGAACCTGTTGCATGCCGTAACGCGCGAGGAGGCGATCGCCTCGTTGGAGGCGCGGCGGTGAGGGTTCGCATCGGCCGCGTCGGCCGCCCGCACGGGATCGACGGGTCGTTCTTCGTCGAGCAGCCGTCGCAGGATCAGCGCTGGTGGAAGACCGGCGCGACCTTCCTCGCCGACGGCGACGTCGGTCGAGGTCGTCGCGTCATCGCACGCTCGTCCGGCCGGCCGGTGATCAAGCTCGACACGCACGTCGAGCGCGGCGTCTTCCTCGAGGTCGAGCGCGCCGCCTTGCCGCCGACCGAGCGAGGACGAGTACTACGCGTTCGAGCTCGTCGGGCTCGCCGGTCGTGGAGGAGGACGGGCGTGCGCTCGGAACGCGTCGAGACCGTGACGCCGGGAGTCGCGAACGACGTGCTCGAGCTCGACACGGGCGTCCTGTTGCCGATGGTCGAGGACTGCGTGCGCGAGGTCGATCTCGAGGCACGGCGCATCCGCGTCGCCGAGGGGTTCGCCGACTGATGCAGCTCGACGTGTTCACCCTCGTCCCGCACGCGTTCGCGTGGCTGACCGAGCAGCGGCCCGATCGCGACCGTGCTCGGCGGCGAGCTCGACCTGCGGCTCTTCTCCTACCGCGACCACACGCCGCTGCGCGAACGGCCAGGTCGACGACGAGCCGTACGGCGGCGGCGCCGGCATGGTGCTGCGCGTCGACGTCGTCGCCGCCGCGCTCGACGCGGTCTACGGCGCGGACGCGCCCGCAGCCGGTGATCGCGCTCAGCCCGAAGGGGCGCCAGCTGACCCAGCAGGTCGTCGAGGAGCTCGCGCGGCGTCGAGCACCTGACGCTCCTCTCGGCCCGCTTCGAGGGCTTCGACGAGCGGATCGTCGAGCACCTCGCGACCGACGCGATCTCGATCGGTCCCTACGTGCTCTCGAACGGCGACCTGCCGGCGATGGTGCTCGTCGACGCGATCGCCCGGCGCCTGCCCGGCGCGCTCGCCGAGGGATCGGGCGAGCTCGAGTCGTTCTCCGACGAGCTGGGTGGCGGGCTGGAGTACCCTCACTACACGCGGCCCGGCGGAATACCGCGGCTGGCGGGTTCCCGACGTACTGCTCTCGGGTGACCATGCGCGAATCGAAGGCTGGCGAAGGGAGCAGGTCCGTTGAGGAACCCGATCGACTATCTGACCGAAGGGCTGCCGCACGGCTGGCGGGTCACGATCGACTGGCTCGTCACGATCGTCGGCGCGATCGCGATCGTGCTCGCGATCAAGGCGTGGGTCGTCAACCCGTACCGGATCCCGTCCAGCTCGATGGAGCCGACGCTGCACTGTGCGCGGCCCGGGCTCCGAGTGCGAGGCGCGCTTCTCCGACCGCGTGCTCGCGTGCCGCTTCTGTTACCGCTTCTGGTCGCCGAAGCGCGGCGACATCGTCGTCTTCAACACGCCGCCGCTCGCCGACGCACGCTGCGGCGCGGGCGGCACCTTCGTCAAGCGCCTGATCGGGCTGCCCGGGCGAGACGTGGGAGGAGCGGGGCGGCTACGTCTACATCAACGGCAAGCGGCTGGACGAGCCGTACATCAAGCCCGCGCGCCGCGACTCGCGCACGATCGCGCCGATCAAGATCCCGAAGGGCCAGTACTTCATGATGGGTGACAACCGTGCGTCGTCGTGCGACTCGCGTGCCTGGGGCACCGTGCCGCGCAAGAACCTGATCGGCAAGGTCTTCGCGACCTACTGGCCGCCCGGACGCATCACGATCCGCTGAGCGGATGAAGCGTGCGCTGGTCGTCCTGGCGTGCGTTGTCGGCGCGGCGATCGTGGTCGTGGGGCTGCTCGGCGCCTTCGGGGCGATCCATGCGTACCGGCTGACCGGCTCGTCGATGGAGCCGACGCTCCACTGCGCGCGCCCGGGGTCGGGCTGCCTCGGGAGCCACGCCGACCGGGTCGTAACCGTGCGCTACTGGCTGGTCTCGCCCGCTCGCGGCGACCTGGTCGCGGTGCGGGTACCGGCGCGCGCCGAGGCCGTGTGCGGCGTGCCGGTGGGGTCGGTGCTGATCAAGCGGATCGCGCGCATCCGTGGCGGCCGCTACTTCCTGGAGGGCGACAACCGGAGCGCGTCCTGCGACTCCCGGGCGTGGGGCGCCGTGCCGGAGAGCGCTCTCGTTGGGCGGGTGGTCGCGACGCTACTGGCCGCCGGGCGCGCGTGGCGATCCACTGAATCGGGCCGATTCCGCTACCATTCCGCGCGGCTTCGGCCCCCTTTCGACATGAGCACGATCATCCAGGACATCGAGCGCCGCCAGCTGCGCGAAGTGCCGCGCTTCAAGGCGGGCGACACGGTGCGCGTCCACTTCCGCGTCATCGAGGGCTCCCGCCAGCGGATCCAGGTGTTCGAGGGGATCGTGATCAAGCGCCAGGGCGCCGGCGCGCGCGAGACGTTCACCGTCCGCAAGAACTCGTTCGGCGTCGGCGTCGAGCGCACGTTCCCGCTGCATTCGCCGAAGATCGACAAGATCGAGGTCGATGCAGATCGGCGACGTGAACCGCGCGAAGCTCTACTACCTGCGCGGCAAGGTCGGCAAGAAGGCTCGCGTCCGCGAGCTGCGCCAGAACTCAGTCAACTTCTTCGCAAACTCCGTGCCGGCCTGTGTACGGTGCCGGCCGCGGCCGGGGCTATTCTCGGCATGCCGTGGCGCTGCCGAAGAAGCGCCGAAGGCCAGACCGGCCAGAAGCTGCTCGCGCTTCGACCGCGGGCTCGGCGCGCGGCTCGTCGCCGGGGCCGACGAGGCGGGCCGCGGGCCGCTCGCGGGGCCGCTCGTCGTCGCCGGCGTGCTGCTCGACTACGACTGCCTGCGCGACCACCAGCGTGCGGCCGCTCGCGCTCCTGAACGACTCGAAGCAGGTCGACCCGGAGACGCGCGAGGAGCTCTACCGCGCGGTGCGTCGCGTGCGCCGAGCGCGATCTCGGTGCGCGTGTTCCCGCCGCGGTGATCGACCGCGACGGCCTGCACAAGTCCAACCTGCGCGGCCTGCGCGAGGCGCTGTGGGCGTGCCAGCCCGCCGACGTCTGCCTCGTCGACGGCTTCAGGCTCGGGCCGACCGCGCCGCCGCACCGCGCGGTCGTCGACGGCGACACGAAGAGCGCCGCGATCGCCGCCGCGTCGATCGTCGCGAAGGTGACGCGCGACCGCTACATGCGCACGGCCGACGCGCTGTACCCCGGGTACGGCTTCGCCTCCCACGTCGGCTACATCACGCCGTCGCACACGCGCGGTCGTCCGCGAGCGAGGGCCGTGCGAGATCCACCGCCGCTCGTGGCGGGCGCGCTGCGTACCTCAGCGAAGAAGAGCTCGCAGCGCGCCGAAGCCTAGAAATCCGGCGGAGCGCCGCGCGGCGCGCTGGTACCGCCTGCGCGGCTACCGCGTGCTCGACCACGAACTGCTGGCTCGGCGGCGCGCGAGCTCGACCTCGTCGCGCGCCGCGGCCGCACGCTCGTCTTCTGCGAGGTGAAGTCGAAGAGCGGCGACGGCTTCGGCGACCCGCTCGAGATGGTGGACGCACGATGAAGGTCGCGCCGGATCAGGCGCGCCGCCGAGCCTGGCTCGCCGCGCACCCCGAGCTGCGCGGGCTCGACGTGCGCTTCGACGTGATCGCCGTGCGGGCCGGCCGCATCGAGCACCTGCGCGACGCGTTCTAGGAGAACGCTGCTGCCGGCGTCGAAGTCTGTCTTCGTGGCGGCCACACAGGAGCAGATCTACGACGGTCTCGACCTCGACCTCTCCTGGTCGGAACGGCAGCTGCCCGAGCGCGAGCGGACGAAGCACGTCCACCGCCTGCATCCGTATCTCGGCAAGTACATCCCGCAGCTCGTCGAGGAGCTCTTCCGCCGGCACGTGCCCGCGCGCGGCCGCGTGCTCGATCCGTTCGCCGGCTCGGGGACGACGCTCGTGCAGGCGCTCGAGAGCGGCCTGACTCGGCCGGCGTCGACATCGCCGCGTTCAACTGCCTGCTGATGCGCGTGAAGACGCGCGAGCACGACGCCGTTCGTGCTCGAGCACGAGCTGCGCGACGCGCTCGCGCGGTTCGAGCGGGGGGAGGGCGACGCGAGCGACGCACAGCGCGTACGTGCGCGAGTGGTTCGCGCCGCGTGCGCGCGAGGAGCTGCTGCGCTTCCGCTCGCTCGTCGACGACTACGAGCACGCCGACGTGCTGCGCGTCGTGCTCGCGCGCGCGGCACGCTCCGCGCGGCTGACGACGCATTTCGACCTCGACTTCCCGAAGTCGCCGCAGCACGAGCCGTACTGGTGCCACAAGCACAAGCGCGAGTGCCGCCCGTCGAGCAGGCCGACCATTTCCTGCGGCGCTACACGCTCGACACGCTCGACACGGCTGAAGGCGTTCGCGCGCGTGCGCAAGACGCGCAGCGTCGAGCGTGCTGCACGGCGACGCGCGCGAGCTCGACGCTGCCGGGCCTGTTCGACGCCGTCGTCACCTCGCCGCCGTACCCGGGTCTGATCGACTACCACGAGCAGCACCGCTACGCCTACGAGCTGCTCGGCCTCGACGACCTGCGCGAGCGCGAGATCGGCGCGGCGGAGCGTGGGACGGCGCGCGCGGCGATCGCGGCATACGTCGACGGGATCGTGCGCGTGCTCGACGCTTGCTCGGCGGCGCTCGAGCCGCGCGGCCGCTTCGTGATCGTCGTCAACGACCGTCGCGGGCTGTACCCGGAGATCCTCGAGCGCGCCGGGCTCGAGCTCGAGCAGCGCTACCAGCGGCACGTCAACCGCCGCACCGGCCGCCGCGCCGGCGAGTACTTCGAGGACGTGCTCGTCGCCCGCCGCGTCTGACGTCGCTCATTTCGTCACAAAGCTGGCACAGACACGTTACGTTTCGTCGTCTAGCGTGGCAACGTGCTCGCACGCACCGTCACCCACGCACTCGTCGGCATCGAGCCGCGCCGCGTCGAGGTCGAGGCGCACATCCAGCGTGGGCTCCCGGCGTTCGCGATCGTCGGCCTCGCCGGACAAGCGCCTGCCAGGAGGCGAAGGAGCGGGTCCGGAGCGGCATCACCTCGGCCGAGCTCGAGTGGCCGGCCGCCGGCCGCATCACGATCAACCTCGCGCCTGCCGCAGCTGCGCAAGGAGGGCTCCGGCTTCGACCTGCCGATCGCGCTCGCGCTGCTCGCCGCGTCGGCACAGCTGCCGCCGCGACGCGCTCGACGGCCACGCGGCGTTCGGCGAGCTCGCCCTCGACGGGCGCCTGCGGCCGGTCCCGGGCGCGCTCGTCGCCGCCGAGGGCGCGCGCCGCGCCGGCCTTCCGCGCTTGCTCTGCGCCGCCGAGTCCGGGCCGGAGGTGGCGCTCGCCGGCGTCGAGCCGGTGGGGGTGCGCCACCTCGCCGAGGCGGTCGCGTACCTGCGCGGCGAGCGCGGGCCGCCCGAGCTGCCGCCGCCGGCCGACGACTTCGAGTCGCTCGCCGACGTACCCGACCTCGCCGACGTGCGCGGCCAGGAGCGTGCGCGGCGCGCGCTCGAGATCGCGGCCGCGGGCCGACACAACCTGCTGCTCGCCGGCCCGCCCGGGACCGGCAAGACGATGCTCGCCCGGCGGCTGCCGGGGATCCTGCCGCTGCTCGGCGACGAGGCGTCGCTCGAGGTGACGCGCATCCACTCGGTCGCCGGCGTCCTGGCGCCCGGTAGCGGGCTCGTGCGCGTGCCGCCGTTCCGCGCGCCGCACCACTCCGCGTCGGTGGCCGGCCTGGTCGGCGGCGGGCACGGCGGGATCCGGCCCGGGGAGGCGAGCCTCGCCCACCACGGCGTGCTCTTCCTCGACGAGCTGCCGGAGTTCCAGCGGCCGGCGCTCGAGGCGCTCCGCCAGCCGCTCGAGGACGGGTTCGTGCAGGTCGCGCGCGTCGGCGGGCGCGCGATGTTCCCCGCGCGCTTCCAGCTGGTGGCGGCGATGAACCTCTGTCCCTGCGGCGGCGCGCGGCGACGGCGGCGGCGAGTGCTCGTGCACGCCCGAGCGCGTGCAGCGCTACCGCGAGAGGCTCTCGCGCGCGCTGCTCGACCGGTTCGACCTCCTGCTCGCCGTGCCACGCCCGCGGGCGCTCGAGCTGGCGGGGACGCCGGCCGAGAGCTCTGCGCCGGTGCGGGAGCGTGTCCTCGGCGCGCGGCGCCGCCTGCGTGCGGCGACGCCCCTGCGCACGGATGCCGCCGACGAGCTGCTGACGCGCGCCGTCGAGCGGCTGCCGCTCTCGGGCCGCGGCCGTGCGCGGGTCGGACGCGTCGCCGAGACGATCGCCGCGCTCGCCGGCGCCGACGCCGTGGAGGCCGAGCACGTCGCCGAGGCGCTCTCCTACCGTCCGCCGGCGGAGCTCGACGAATGAGCGAGCTCGCCACCGCGGTCTTCGCCGCTCGGACCGACGCACATCTCGTGGACGCGCCGCGCTCGCGCCGCGCTTCGCGGCGTTCCGCGACACGTTCGACGAGCCCGCGTACCTGCGCGACCTGCACGCGCGCGGCTACCGCTGGGTCGGCCGCAGCGGCGACGCGTTTCCGCGCGCGCCTGCGCTGCGATCCACGACCCGCCGCCCGGGACTCTTCGTCCGCGGCGACGCCGACCTGGCGCTGCTCGAGCGCGTGTCCGTCGCGGTCGTCGGCGCGCGTGCGTGCTCGGCCTACGGCGCGTCGGTCGCACGCACGCTGGGGCGCGAGCTCGCCGCGGCCGGCGCGGTGGTCGTCTCCGGCCTCGCGCGCGGCATCGACGGGGAGGCGCACCGCGGCGCGCTCGAGACGGGGACGACCGTCGCCGTGCTCGGCTGCGGCATCGACCGCGACTACCCGCGCGCTCACGCAGCGCTTGCCGCCGAGATCGTGCGCAATGGGCTGATCGTCTCCGAGTACCCACCCGGCGTCGAGCCCGCGCCCTGGCGCTTCCCGGCACGCAACCGATTGGTCGCCGGGTCTGACGCTCGCGACGGTCGTCGTCGAGGCGCGCGAGCGGAGCGGCGCGCTGATCACCGCCGACCTCGCGCTCGAGGAGGGACGCGAGGTGCTGGCGGTCCCCGGCGAGATCACCTCGCAGCTCTCGCGCGGGTCGAACCATCTGCTGCGGCTCGGCGCCGGCCCCGTCACCTGCGCCGACGACGTGCTGCGCGTGCTCGGGCTCGATCCGCCGCCTGCGGCACCGCCGCCGGCACTCGAGCCGCGCCTCGCGCGGATGCATGCCGTCGTCGCCGACGCGCCGATGACGGCCGACGAGGTCGCGCTCGCGACGGGTGAGAGCGTCACGATGGTCGCGGCCGCGCTGGTCGAGCTCGAGCTGCTCGGCGTGGTCGAGCACGCGGACGGCCTCTACCGCGTGTCGGCCGTAGGATCGCGGGGGTGAGCACGACCTCGTTCTGGCTGAAGGAGCCGCACGACGGCCTTCCGCGCTCCCGCTTCGAGGGGCGTGCCGACGTCGCCGTGATCGGCGGTGGCGTCACCGGCTGCTCGTGCGCGCTGACGCTCGCGGAGCGCGGCGTTCGCGTCCGGTTGTACGAGCGGCGCGAGATCGCGGGCGGCGCGAGCGGCCGCAACGGCGGCTTCGCGCTCCGCGGCGCGGCCATGCCGTACGACGAGGCGCGGCGCGCGCTGGGCGACGAACGGGCGCGGCTCGTGATGACGCTCACCGAGCGTGCACTCGACCGGCTCGAAGAGCTTGCGGGCGACGCGTTCCGTCGCGTGGGCAGCCTCCGCCTGGCCGCGGACGACGAGGAACGCGATGCGCTGCGCCGGGAGCACGACGCGCTTCGGCAGGACGGCTTTGCCGTCGAGTGGGTCGAGGATCTCGAACCGCCGCTCGACCGGCTCTACCGAGGCGCGATCCTCCACCCGGACGACGGTGCGCTCTATCCGGCGCGCTGGGTGCGCCGGCTGGCCGAGCATGCGGCGCGCGCCGGCGCGGACGTTCGCGAGGGCGAGGCGACCACGGTCGAAGACGTCGAGGCGGACGCGGTGGTGGTCGCGTGCGACGGGTACACGCGCGCGCTCTTGCCCGAGCTGCCCGTGCAGCCGACGCGCGGGCAGGTCGTCGCGACGGAGCCGCTTCGCGAGCGGCTGTACGAGCGGCCGCACTACGCGCGCGGCGGTTACGACTACTGGCAGCAGCTCCCCGACGGGCGGCTCGTGCTCGGCGGCAACCGCGACGTCTCGCTCGAGACCGAGAACACGGACGTGGAGGAGACGACGCGCTCCGGTCCAGGAGGCCCTCGACGCGCTCGTCGAGCGGCTCGCTCGGCTACCGGCCGCGGATCACCGACCGCTGGGCCGGCATCTGGGGCACCACGCCCGATCGCGTCCCGCTCGTCGGGCGAGGTGCGCGACGGCGTGTGGGTCGCAGGCGGGTACTCGGGCCACGGCAACGCGCTCGGGCTCGCGTGCGGCGACCTCGTCGCGCGCGCGGTCCTCGGCGAGGCGCCGCCGGAGCTCGACGTCTTCGCGCCCGCACGTCTCACGACTGCTTGACCGCGTAGTCGCCGAGCCCGTCGGCGACCAGCTGCAGCGCGCGGTGTCCCTCCGCCTCGAGATCTGCGGCGAGCGTCGAGCGCCCGCGCCGTGACAGCGCGCGTCGGCGGGCATAGTCGATCAGCCCGCGGTGCACCGACATCAGCGCGCCCGCCGCGACGCGCGGCCGCAGGTCGTCGGGACCGGCGCCTGTCTCCTCGGCGATCAGCCCGGCGAGCGCGTCCGCGTAGCGCGCGACGATCTCGCGCTCGCGTGCGAGCAGCACAGGGCTGTTGGAGATGATCCGTGCCGTCACCGCGACCCGTGCGCCGAGATCGCGCGTCGCGCCGGCGCGAGCGCGGTCGAGCATGAACGCACCGAAGGCGTCGAGCACGGACTGGCCCGTCGGCCGCTCCCTGATCGCGTCCAGCAGCTCCTCCTCGAACGCCTCGTAGCGGCTGTAGAGCAGGTCCTCCTTCGTGGCGAAGTAGTTGAAGACCGTTGCCGTCGAGACGTTCGCGGCGGACGCGATCTCGGCGACCGTGACGGCGTCGAAGCCGCGCTCGCCGAACAGCCGCAGCGCCGCCTCGCCGATCGCGGCACGCGTCTGCTCCTTCTTCCGCTCGCGGAGACCCGCCATCGTCGAAGTATACATCTGCTATAAAGTTATAGTCACTCTAAAAAAGGAGGACGAATGGGTGATCTCTACGACTGGCTGCTGTTCGGTCACATCCTCGGTGCGATGGTCTGGCTCGGCGGGCTCGCCGCGCTCGCGATTCTCGGGATCCGCGCGCGGCGCAGCAGCGACGGCGACACGATCGCGCGTTTCGTCGGGAGCCTCCGGGTCGTCGGACCGGCGATGCTCGCGCCGTCTGCCGGCCTCGTGGTCGCGCTCGGGCTCGGAATGGTCTTCGACAGCCCGGCGTGGGACTTCGGGCAGACCTGGATCCAGCTCGCGCTCGGGCTGCTGATCGCCGCCGTCCTCATCGGTGCGGCGTACCTGAGCCGCGTCGGCATCGCGGCCGAGCGCGCGATCCAGGCGGGCGACCACGCGGAGGCGGCGCGGCAGCTGCAGCGGTGGTCGTTGGGTATCGGCGCGATCCTGCTGCTGCTCCTCGTCGCGACCTGGGACATGGTGTTCAAACCGGGCGTGTAGCGTGTCGGCGTGGTCTCCGAGGCAGAGCTCGAGCAGACGGAGCACGGCCTGCGCCCGAAGACCGACGGGTGGTTCGTGCTGAACGCGCGCGACGCCACCTGGCGTCACGTCGACGGCCGCACCGCGATCTGCGACTTCGAAGGCGACGGGCTCGAGTTCCCGCAGGTCGGCATCAACGTCAGCGTGATGCAGCCCGGTGAGTTCATGGCGATGTACCACTGGGAGGCCGACCAGGAGGACTTCCTCGTGCTAGCGGCGAGGCCGTGCTGATCGCCGAGGGCGAGGAGCGTCCGCTGCGCGCGTGGGACTTCGTGCACTGCCCGGCGGACACGAAGCACACGATCGTCGGCGCCGGCGAGGGGCCTTGCATCGTGCTCGCGGTCGGCGCGCGGGACCGCACGCGGCAGCCGGAGTGGGGCGGCTACACGGTCGACGAGGCGGCGAGGCGTCACGGCGTGAGCGTGACGGAGGACACGACGGAGCCCGATGTCGCCTACGCGCCGTTCACGCGGCGCCGCTTCACGAGCTACCGCGACAGCTGGCTGCCCGAGTAGCGGCCTACATCCCGGTGAAGTGCTCGCCCGACGCGCACGTCGCTGCGGGCAGCAGGCGCGCGGCGCACAGCTCCGGCCACGGAGCATGGATCGCGTACGCGCTGCGCAGATCGCGTGTGAACCAGACGTGCATCATCTCGCTGCCGACGCCGAGCTGCGCGCCGTGCGGGCACGAGCCGTCGCCGCGCGGAGCGAGGCCGCGCTTGTCGCCCGCCACGCACACGAGGTGGTAGTGCCAGCGCGTGATCGGCCCGCCGGGCGTCGGGCCGCGCAGCCCGCGCGGCATGCTGATCATCACGCCGACGAGCCTCAACGGCCGGCCCGGGCAGGTCCGCGTAGATGAGCGTGTCGGGCTTGCCCGGCTGCAGCTTGCCGTTGCGGGCCGCGTGCCACACCCGGTTCTCCGAGTGGAACCACATCACGCGCCGCTCGCCCGGTGCGCGATGCGCGCGGCGCAGGTCGAAGCCGGCGCGCTCGGCGACCTTCGGGCTTGCGAAGCGCCGCGTGGCGGCGAACAGCTGGCGACGGAGCCGGTCGGCGGCGGCGCGCTGTCGCGGCGTCGCGAGGAAGAGCGCCGGGTACTGGCGCAGGCGATGCGCGAGGCCGTGCTCGACGCGCGGCGCGAGCAGCGGCCCGGCTCGGGCGTCGGAGACCCGTGCGGCATCTGCGGACGTGTGCGATGCGCAACCTCGAGCCGGCAGCGGAGGCGTAGCGGCCGCGACGCGCGCGCCGCGGTTCCAGGTATGGACGACCGTGGCCGAGACCGCAAGTCCGACCACGATCAGTAGGCGACGGCGAAACGACGGGCTTCATGGCTGCTCCAGTGGCGCGAAGAGGTTGTCGAGCATCGTCGCGCCGACGTGGGAGTCGGCAAGGCCGGCCAGCGTGAAGGCGCCGGCGGCGAAGACCTTCGCGCCGTTCGGCGTCTCGTAGTAGCGTCATCTCGGCCGCGAGGCCGATGCGTCGAAGACAGGTACGTCGCATGCGCGAGCGATCGTCGGTCTCGGACGGCGAGACGGTGCGCGTGCGTCGATTTCGATCCCGAACATGTCCGAATGTGTCGCCGCGATCGCCGAGGCCCGTGCCGGCGAAGAGCCACGCGTCGCGGCGCGAGCTCGGTGACGACCATCGGCGCGCGGCGCTGCCCTTCGTCGTTGCCGTGGTACTGCACGCCGATCAGCGCCGCTTCGGGGCGGCCGAGGTGGCGCCACTGCGCGACGCGCGTCGAGCATCGGCCCGCGCCGGACGACCTTCCAGAAGAAGTTGTTGGCCGAGAGCCACGCGAGGTTCCCGCCGAGGTCGCGGTAGCGCTGAACGACGTCGTACTCGGCTCGCGTGACGTACTCGTGGTGGCCCGGGAACACGACCAGGTCGTACAGGCGCGCGAGCGTCTCGCCCGAGCCGATCGACGCGAGATCGGCGTCGGACAGGAAGTCGGCCCGCAGCCGGTGCCGCGCCGCCCAGCGGAGGAACGGCAGGTCGTAGGTGTTGAAGTGCGCCGGGACACCGCGGCTCAGATACGGACGCCCCATGCGCGTGCTGTGGCGCCGCCAACCGGCGTACCAGGTGTCGCCGCGGCCGTCCCGTCGCGGTCGTAGAAGTTGTAGGCCTGCCACGTGTACGTCGGCATGACGACTGCGACCCGCGTGGTCGCCGAGCTCGGCGGCCGCAGCACGATCGGCGCGTAACCCGACGCGTCCGTCGTCGGCTCTCACGCGGACGAAGTAGACGCCGCTCGACCAGCGGCCGAGCGGCACGTTGAGCGCGTGCGCGCGATCGCTGCGGCCGTGCCCAGCCGACGCGGAACGCCGGGCCGCGGCGTGCCCTGCACCTTGTCGTTACGGCGCGTCGTCGGCGCGGCGCCCGTGATCGCGAGGACGTCGACGGTCAGATGGCGTGCGTCGGTGCGCACGGAGAGCCGGGCGGTGTCGCCCGGGTGATACGCGGCGCGCGGCGGCACGGCGTCGATGCCCTGGACGTGCACGATGATCGACGTGGATGTTCAGGCGTCGCGACGGCGAGCACGTAAACCGCCGGCACCGGCCGCGAAGGCGGGCGCCACCGGAAGACGTGCTGGCCTGCCGCGACCCTGGCCGCAGATGTCAGCCGCAGTCGTGCCGAGCCATGACGCGCGACCTCGAAGCCGACGAATGCATCGGCGCTCAGGCGGTAATGCAAGACCACCTCGTCGCGGTAGCCGTCGCCGTTCGGGCTGACCGTGCTGACGCGCGGCCCGTCGCCGGCGAACGGCGTGGGGCCGTTAGTCCGCCCACAATGCCAACGACGGCGCACTGCCTTGCGCGCAACTCGTGGAGAGCGCGAGTGCGAGCAGGGTGAGAGAGAGAATACCGCACCGTTGCTGCCGATGGTGCGCTCGGCGCCTAACAACGGTCTAACCGCGCATCTCAGGTCGGCAAGCCGCGTGCGAACGATGCGATCTCCCTCAGCGAAGGCACGTAGCCGTCGGTCGTGTCGACGTCGAGCGTCGGGGCGTCGATCGAGATGTGCTCGAACGACGCGAACGCCTGGGTCCAGTGCTCGAGTCCTCCTGCGGTCGAGTCCCCGTGCGCCTGCAGCCGCACCTCGCTCGACGCCGCGCGGCCGACGGCGCGCTCGAACGCGACGACGGCATCGACGCGGCAGCGGACGATGCGTAACCGCGCGAGCTCGCTCAGCTGCTCGAGCTGCGGGCGCCAGCGCGCGTCCTGGAACGCAGCCTCCGCGACGACGGTCACTCCGCCCGCCACGAGCGCGCGCACGACGTCGAAGAAGAGAGGGAACGTGCGCGCGGTCAGCGCGTCTCCGTGGCCGCCCTGGAACTCGCCGCCGGCTGCGTGCACCATTCCCTCCTTGATCTCGTCACGGCACACGGCGGGGCAATGGATCTCGGCGGCGAGCGCGTGCGCGAGCGTCGTCTTGCCCGATCCGGGAGGGCCGCTCACGACGACGAGCGTCGGTGTTGGAATCCCGTCCATGCCGCACGTAGCATCATCGACCTGAGCCCGTTCGGCCACATCGACCTGCGCGTCGCGGACCTGGACGCGGCGTTCGCCTTCTACGAGACGCTGCTGCCCGCGCTCGGTTTCACCGCGACCTATCAGCGGCGACGCCTGGAAGGTCTGGGCCTCGCCGGAGGGCCAGTACGTCGCGTTGACCGAGTCGAGCGGCCACGTGGCGAACGAGAACCGCATCGCGTTCCGGCTCGCCTCGAACGACGAGGTCGACCGGCTCGCCGCGGTCGCGCGCGACGCGGCGCCGTCGGGCTGAGCGGCCCGAAGCCGATGCCGTACGGCCCCGGCTACTACGCCGCGTACTTCGACGACCCGTCGGGCAACCGTCTCGAGCTCTACGTCCGTCCGGGTTGATGCGCCTGCTCTGCATCGCCCTGGTGCTCCTCGGCGCCGTCTCGTGTGGCGGCGCGGGTGCGATCGACGCCGACGAGTTGCGCAGCTGCGTGCGAAGGAGCTTCCGCCTGGAGCGGTCGACCGCGTCGTCTCGAGCACCGAGCAAGGCGTGACGTCGATCAACTACTACCACCGCGGCGCCGAGACGGACGTCTCCGTGTTCGCGAGCGCCGACGACGCGATGGCGGCCGAGAAGGCGGAGGCGAGGCTCGGCGACGCGCACGACCGCCGGATCGCGAACGTCCTCTACAGCGGCGGCGGTGCGGTCGAGGCAGCTGTCGTGCGCTGCGCCAAGTGAGCTAGAGCTCGAGCCGCGCCAGGTCTCCGAGCTCGTCGACGGCCTCGAGGGCGGCGAGCGCGATCGCGAGATCCTGGATCGCGAGCCCCGTCGAGTCGAACGCGGTGATGTCGGCGTCGCCTCGCGGCCGGGGGCTTCGCCCGCGAGCACCCGGCCGATCGGCGTCACGTCCTCCTCGACGACGAGCCCGTCCTCGACGGCGTGCGCGAGCTCGCCGCCGTGGCTCGCCTGCTCCCAGTCGTCGCAGAAGAGGCGCGCGCGCGCGAGCTCCGCGCCCGCCATCTCCGCCTTGCCCGGGCCGTCGGCGCCCATCAGCGAGACGTGCTGGCCTTCGGACAGCGTCCGTCCGCGATCACCACCTCGTGGCCGGGCGTGACCGTGACGACGAGGTCGGCGGCCAGCGCCTCGGCGAGCGACGGCGCGACGTCGGCGCCGAGCTCGTCGGCGACCGAGCGCGCCCGCGACTCGTCGACGTCCCACACGCGCACCGCGCGTCCGCGCGCTGCGAACGTGCGGGCGGCGGCGCGGCCGTTGACGCCGGCGCCGATCACAGCGGCCGTCGCCGCGTCCTCGCGGCCGAGCGTCTCCGCCGCGAGCACTGCCGCCGCGCCGGTTCTCAGCGCCGTGACGGTGGCGGCGTCGAGCACGGCGCGAGCTCGTCCGTTCTCCGCGTCCGAGACGAGCACGACGCCGGTCACCGTCGGCAGCCCACGCGACGGGTTGCCGGGAACGACGTCACCCACTTCAGCAGCGCATGGCCGCCGCCGAGCGCGGGCATCGCGCGGAAGTCGCCGGCCGGGTAGTTCGTGACGTACACCTTCGGCGGCATCGTCCACTCGCCGCGCGCGTGCGCGACGAACGCGTCGCGCACGGCCTCGACAGCCCGTTCCGGGGAGACCGCGCGCTCGACGTCGCTCGGCCGAGAAGACCGGGACGCTCAAAGGTTCTTGACGCCGCGCGACGAGCTTCAGCGACCGAGTCCTTCGCGTCGCCGAACAGCATCGCCGTCTTCGGGTCGAGGAAGAGCGGGTTCTCGATGCCCGCGAAGCCCGGGTTCATCGAGCGCTTCAGCACGACGATCGCTTGCGCCTGGTCGACGTTCGAGGATCGGCATCCCGTAGATCGGGCTGCCGGTGTCGTTGCGCGCGGCCGGGTTCGACGACGTCGTTCGCGCCGATCACGAGCGCGACGTCGGTGTGCGCGAACTCGGGGTTGATCTCGTCCATCTCCTTCAGCTGCGTCGTACGGCACGTTGGCCTCGGCGAGGAGCACGTTCATGTGCCCGGGCATGCGGCCGGCGACCGGATGGATCGCGTAGGCGACCTCGACGCCCCTCTCCTCGAGCAGGTCGGCGAGCTGCGCGCACGTCGTGCTGCGCCTGCGCGACCGCCATCCCGTAGCCGGGCACGACGACGACCTTGCGCGCGTAGGCGAGCATGACGGCGACGTCGTCGGCGCGTCGTCGAGCGGACCGTGCCGGCCGTCGTCGCCCGCGGCCGCCGCGGCGCCGGCCGTGCACCTGGCCGAACGCCCCGAAGAGGACGTTGGCGATCGAGCGGTTCATCGCCTTGCCCATCAGCAGCGTGAGCAGCGTGCCCGAGGCGCCGACGAGCATGCCCCGCGACGATCAGCACGTTGTTGTCGAGCGCGAAGCCGGTCGCGGCCGCGGCGAGGCCGGTGAAGGCGTTCAGCAGCGAGATCACGACCGGCATGTCCGCGCCGCCGATCGGGAGCACGAACAGCACGCCGAAGAGCGAGCGCCGCGACGATCAGCGCCCAGACGAGCCACTGCGCTCTCGCGGCCCGGCGAGCATGGCCGACGCCGCAGCGCGAGCGCGGCGCCGAAGAGCAGCGCGTTGACGACCTTCTGGCCGCGGATAGACGATCGGCCGGCCCTGTGATCAGCTCCTGCAGCTTCGCGAAGGCGACGAGCGAGCCGGCGAACGAGATCGAGCCGATCAGCGCCGAGAGCAGGATCGCGACCGAGACGTCGCCGTCGAGGCGGCGCCGGGCCGGCGTGAGCGTGGAACTCGGCGAGCGCGACCAGCGCCGCCGCGCCGCCGCCGACGCCGTTGAACAGCGCCACCATCTGCGGCATCGCGGTCATCTTCACGCGGCGCGCGCCGACCAGCCCGAACGCCGCTGCCGACGCGGCGATGCCGATCGCGATCAGCCCACGTAGATGTCGACGGCCGTCCTGCAGCAGCGTCGCGACGATCGCGATGACCATGCCGACGGCGCCGATCAGGTTGCCCGCGTCGCGCGGCGCCGGGCGACGAGAGGAAGCGCAGCGCGAGGATGAAGCAGACGATCGAGACGAGGTAATCAGCGTCGACGTCGTTCGAGCCCATCAGTCTCCGGCGGGCGGCGGCGTCTTCTTGAACATCTCGAGCATCCGGTCGGTGACGACGAAGCCGCCGACGACGTTGGCCGCCGCGAGCACCACGGCGAGGAAGCCGAGGACGCGTGATCAGCGTGTCCTGGCTCGGCGCCGGCACGATCAGATCGCGCCGACGATCACGATGCCGTGGATCGCGTTCGTGCCCGACATCAGCGGCGTGTGCAGCATCGTCGGCACCTTCGAGATCACCTCGAAGCCGAGGAAGATCGCGAGCACGAAGATCGTCAGCTCGAGCGACGAGCGACGCGTGTGCGTCATGCCGCCACCTCCTCGCCGCCGGTGACGCAGGCGCCGGCGACGATCTCGTCGTCCCAGTCGAGCGCGAGCTCGCCGTCCGTGCACGAACAGCTCGAGCAGCTACGCGACGTTGCGCGCGTAGAGCTGGCTCGCGTGCGTCGGCATCGTCGACGGCAGGTTCGTGATGCCGACGATCGTGACGCCGGTCGCGACGATCTCCTCGCCGGGACGGTCAGCTCGCAGTTGCCGCCGGTCTCCGCGGCGAGGTCGACGATCACCGAGCCGGCGCGCATCGCGCTCGACGGCCGTCGCCGTGATCAGCCGCGGCGCCGGCCGCCCGGGCACGCGCGCGGTCGTGATCACGACGTCGAAGCTCGGGATCCGTGCCTGCAGCGCGCGCCTGCTGCGCGGCCTGCTCCTCGGGCGTCAGCTCGCGCGCGTAGCCGCCCTCGGTCTCCTCGCCGCGACGCCGAGGTCGAGGAACGTCGCGCCGAGCGACTCGACCTGCTCGCTGACCGCCGGGCGCACGTCGAAGGCCGACACGACCGCGCCGAGCCGGCGCGCGGTCGCGATCGCCTGCAGCCCGGCGACTCCGGCGCCGAGCACGAGCACCTTCGCCGGCGGCGACCGTGCCGGCGGCGGTCATCAGCATCGGGAAGAACCGCGGCACGCGGTCGGCCGCGATCAGCACGGCCTTGTAGCCGGCGACCGTCGCCTGCGAGGAGAGCGCGTCCATCGACTGCGCGCGCGTGATCCGCGGGATCGACTCCATCGCGAACGCGACGCACGCCCTGCTGCCGCAGCCGCTCGATGCCCGTCGTGGTCGGTCAGCGGCTGCGAGAAAGCCGATGAGCACCGTCCCGCGCGCGCAGCCGCGGCGACCTCGTCCGGGGCCGGTGCCGCGACCTGCGACGACGACGTCGCGCCGTCGAGAGCGTCGGTGCGCCGCTGAGCGCGCGCCGGCCTCGCGTAGTCATCGTCGGGGAACCCCGCGGCGGCGCCCGCACCGCGCTCGACGACGAACTCGAACGCCGTCCGCGCGAGCCGGCCGACGGTCTCCGGGCACGAGGGCGACCCGACGCTCGCCCGGACGAGGACTCCCTGGGGACACCGACGCGCATACATGAAACTACGGGAAGGGATTTCGCCGCGTGCGGGAACCACATCGCGTGGGCCGGATCGAAACTTTCGCCGCCGCGATGGGTGAGTGCGATCCCTCGCTCGAGCGCACAGGGCTCGGTCGGCAGCCATGCCGAGGTCGTGGCCCGCCGGCTCGGAGGGACGAGAGCCGCCTCGCCGAGATTGCGCCTCGGCGCCGCGCTGCACGACGCGGCAAGGCAAGACCGCCCGAGGTGCTCGCCAAGCCCGGTGCGCTGGACGAGTCGGAGGTCGCGGCGATCTCGGGTGCATCACGGCTAAGGCGCCTGGTTGATCGCGGTGTCCGGTCGCTCGCTGCGGCGCTGCCCTACGTCTTGTTCCACCACGAGCGCTGGGACGGCGAGGGGTATCCGACACGGCGCTCGGGCAACGACATCCCGGTCGGGCAGATTCTCGCCGTCGCCGATGCCTTCGACGCGATGACGTCGGTCCGGCACCTTCTCGTCGCCGCCGAACGCCCGGCACGACTGGGCGATCCGGCTGCTCGCAGCGGTGCGGAACGCGGTCGCCGACGCGATCAGCCGAAGGCGTTCGTTGCCGCGTATCGTCGCGCTGGCGAGATCCTCGTCGGCGGCGCTGCTGGAACAGAGCCGCGGCCTCGTCAGCCGGTCAGAGGCTCGCCCAGACCTCGAGCTTCGTCCGCGTTCGGCGGATCACCTCGTCGGTGAACTCCGAGGTCGAGGAGTGCCCGCCGAGGTCTGCGGTCTTCACCCCCTGCGCAACCGCTTCGAGCGCAGGCCTCGCGGATCGCCCGGCCCGCCGTCTGGCCCTCGTCCGTCTGCGAGAGCAGCGCCGCGGCGGCGAGGATCATCGCCATCGGGTTCGCGACGTTCTTGCCCTGCAGCGACGGTGCGGTGCCGTGCGCCGCTTCGGCCATCAGCGCGGTCGGCTCGAAGTCGTCGCCCTCGAACGCGACGAGCATCGACTCCGAGCCGGCGATCGACCCGAACAGCGGGAGCACGAGGTCGGACAGGATGTCACCGTCGCGGTTCAGCGCCGGGATCACGAGCGGGTCGCCGGTCGACGCGACGAGCAGCGCGAACGTGGCGTCGATCAGCTGCGGCTCGTACGGCACGCCGGATGCCGCGCCGCCGCCGCATCCATCTCCTCCTTCAGCATCCCTTCGTAGATCGGGCAGACCGTGTACTTCGGGCCGCCGAACACCTTCGCGCCCGTGCGCTCCGCCTCGCGGAACGCGAACTCCGCGACGGCGCGGCAGACGCTGCGCTCGATCCGCTCGGTGCGGAACGCGACCTCGGAGTCGACCTTCGCCCTCGCGCCATTCCTGGGCGCCGTAGGCATCGCCGACCGCCATGCGCACGACCGAGATCGGCGCGTGGACGCCGCCGAACGGAACGACGCCGGGAATGCGGCGGCCGGTGCGCACGATCACCTTGCCGCCGATCTCCTCGCGCAGGATGCGGTTCGGCGAGCCGACGTCGTCGCGCGTCTCGGGCGTCACCGTCGCGGCCTTCAGTCCGAGCCCGTGCCGGCGGATCGCCCGCGCGGCCTCGTGAACGACGCCGTTGTCCGTCTCGCGGCGGCTCTCCAGCGAGAGGTCGAACCGCGGCAGCGCCACCTCGAGCGCCGATCACGTCGGGCGAGAGCACTCGCAGCGACTCCTCGAGGAGCTCCTGGCCGGTCTGGTCGCCCTCGAGGACGACGATCGTCTCGAGCTTCATCGGCGGCGAAGATTAGCGGCGGCTCCCGCGTGGGAACGCGAGACTCATGCCCCAGCGAATCGGCTGGCGGCGCGAGGGGTCGAAGCGGCACTTCCGCTACATCGACGCTGAGGGCCGCCGAATCACGGACAAGGAGAAGCTCGAGCGGATCCGGGCGCTCGTGATCCCGCCTGCCTGGAAGGACGTGTGGATCTCACCGAGCCCGCGCACGAAGCTGCAGGCGACCGGGGTCGACGCGGCGGGGCGGAAGCAATACCTCTACCACCCGGCCTACCGCGCGAAGCAGGAGCAGGCCAAGTACGACAAGCTGATCCGGTTTGCCGAGAAGCTCCCCGAGTTGCGTGCGGCGATGAGCGCGCACATGGAGCTCGACGGCTTGCCCGCCGAGAAGGTGGCCGCGATCGCCGTGCGCCTCATCAACCTCGGCTGGTTCAGGGTCGGTGGCGACCGCTACGCCAAGACGTCGCGGACGTTCGGGATCACGACGCTGCGCAAGTCCCACGTGACGGTTCGCGGCTCGCGGATCACGTTCAAGTACCGCGGCAAGCACAACATCCTGATCCACAGCGCGATCGTGGATGCCGAGCTCGCGGCCGCGATGAAGGAGCTGATCGCGCTCCGGGGCGCGCGGCTCTTCAAGTTCCAGCTCGACGACGGGACGACGTGCAACCTCGACCAGCGCCGCCTGAACGACTACATCCGCGAGCACATGGGCCCGGATTTCACCGCCAAGGACTTCCGGACGTGGGGCGGCACGCTGACCGCCGCGATCGAGCTCGCGCAGAAGGAGCTTCCCGAGACCGAGGCCGCGGCCAAGCGCCGGATCGCGGAGGTGATGCGCAAGGTCGGCGAGAAACTCGGCAACACGCCCGCCGTCGCGCGCTCGTCCTACGTCAGCCCGGCGGTCGTCGAGCAGTATCTCGACGGGAGAACGATCGACGATTTCCGGCCCCGGCATTTACGCGTCGTCGGCGCCCGCGACATCGATCTCGATCGCGAAGAGCTCGCGACGTTGAGCCTGCTGCGCTCGTGGCGAATTCGCTCCTCCCGCGCGGCTGCGTAAACTCCCTCCGGAAATCCATCCCGGGAGGCGATTACGTGGCGCGGAAAACCATCTTGGTTTGCGACAACTGTGGAAAGGAAGTCGACGAGTCGCAAGGCGCGACCCTGCGCGTCACATTTTCGGATGCCCGTCGCGGGTCGAAAGCGGCTGACCTGTGCGACGAGTGCGCCGGCAAGATGCCCGGCCGCGCGGTCGCACGGCGGGGGCGCAGGCCGAAGGCCCAGGCGGCGTCCTAGAGGGCGAGCGCCGGCTGGTCGATCGTCAGCGTCAATGCGTCCGCATCGACGGTCGCTTGGACGCCCAGCGGCAGCGTCGCAAGGGTCGCTCCATGCCCGAGCGGTAGCCCGTAGAGCGCCGGGACTCCGAGACCACCGAGGCGGTCGTCGAGGACGTCCTCGAGCGTCTTCGAGCGCGGCGCCGACGTGTGCTCGTACCACTCGCACCCGGCGAGCTCACCCACGACGACCCCCCGCACGCCTTTGAGCCTGCCCGAGTGCTCGAGGTAGAGGAGGGCGCGGTCGATCTGGATCGGGGCGGCGTTGCACTCCTCGAAGAAGAAGATCGCGCCGTCGAGGTCGGGCTCCCACGGCGTGCCGAACGTGTAGATGAAGTCGACGAGGCAGCCGCCGACGAGCCGTCCGCTGGCTCTCCCGCCGGCGATCGAGATCACGGTGAGCCGCTCGCGGTCCTCGGGGACAGGGCCGGTCGTGTCGCCGGCGAGAACCTGTAGGAGGCGGTCGACCGTGAAGGGCGGCGGCGAGGGACTTCCGACCATCGTCAGGCTCGGGCCGTAGAACGTCGCGAGTCCAGCACGTGTGACGAGCGCTGTGTGGAGCGCGGTGATGTCGCTGAGCCCGACGAATGCCTTGGGCGTCTCGCGGATCGCGTCGAAGTCGAGCAGCGGGATCAGCTGCGCCGAGCCGTAGCCGCCGCGCATCGTCTGGATCGCGTCGATCTCGGGGTCGGCGAACGCGTCCTGCAGGTCTCGGGCGCGCACCTCGGGTGACCCTGCATGCCAGCCCTCCTCGGCAAGCGCCCCGGGCATCAGCTTGACCCGGTAGCCCCGCGCTTCCCACCACTCGACGCCGCGTCGCACCTCCGCGCGCGTCTCGGGCGGGCTGCCCGGCGTCACCACCCCGATCGTGGCGCCCGGCGGCGCGGCGCGCCCGATCGTCATGCGAGTCGCCACGCCGCGATTCTCCCTGTTTGCGCCGATTTCCGGCGTGAGCCGTCCGGCAGCCCACCTACCATGGGAAGGTGGGTCTGTCCCTTCTCGCCGGGCCGGCGAACGCGGGCAAGGTCGCGCTCCTCCTCGAGCGCTATCTGGCGCGCCTCGACGACGAGCCTCTTCTGATCGTGCCGAACGCGTCGGACGTCGACCGCGTCGAGCGCGACCTGCTCGCGCCGCTGCGGCTGCCTCTTCAGCGGCACGATCGGCACCTTCGACGACCTCTTCCGCCGGCTCGTCCGCAACGATCCCGAGCAGCGCGCCGTCGCGACGGATGCGCAGCGCGCGCTCGTCGTCCGCCGCGTCGTCGCGTCCGCTTCGCTGAACGGTCTCGCACGCTCGGCGCGCACCGGCGGGTTCGCGGACACGCTGCTCGCGACGGTCGGCGAGCTCGAGCAGGGCATGCTCGATCCCGGCGACCTCGACGGCGACCTCGCGCGGCTCTACGCCGCCTACCGCGCCGAGCTCGACCGGCTGGCGGCTCTGGGACCGCGACCTGCTCCGCCGCCGCGCCGCCGAGCGGCTCGAGTCCGACCTCGACGCGTGGCACGGCGAGCCGGTCTTCGCCTACGGCTTCGAGGACCTGACCGGCGCCGAGTGGACGCTGCTCGAGCGCGCTCGCCGGGCGCGCCGAGGTCGAGGTCTCGCTGCCGTACGAGCCGGGCCGCGTCGCGTTCGCCTCGCTCGCGCGCACCGCCGAGGACCTGTCGGCGCTCGCCGACGGCCGCATCGAGGAGCTCGCGGCCGCGCGGCTCCGAGTACGCGCATCCGGCGCTCGCCCACCTCGAGCGCGCGCTCTTCGAGGAGTCGCCGCCGCCGCCGCCGGAGATCGGCGACGGCATCCGCTTCTTCGAGGGAGCCGGCGCGCGCGGCACGCTCGAGCTCGTCGCCGACGAGGTGCTCGCGCTCGTCCGCGCCGGCACGCCGCCGGAGCAGATCGCGCTCGTCGCGCCGTCGGTCGAGACGTGGCGCGCGCCCGCTCGAGACGGTCTTCGGCGCGCTCGAGATCCCGTACGCGGTCGAGTCCGCGTGCGGCTCGGTGCGACGCCGCTCGGCCACGCGCTGCTGCATTTCCTCCGCTTCGCGTGGCTCGACGCGGAGCGCGTCGCGAGCTCTTCGCGTTCCTGCGCTCGCCGTACTCGGGGCTCGCGCGCTCCGCGCGTCGACTTCGTCGAGGGCCGGCTGCGCGGCCGCGCGATCCACACGCCGGCGCGCGTCGAGGAGGAGACCGAGCGGCTGCGCGAGGCGCCGCTCCCGCCGCTCGCGCGAGCTGCGCGGCGCCGAGCCGCCGGTCGAGGGCGTGCGCGCGCTGCTCCGCTCGATGCTCGCGCTCCGCGTACGGCACTCGAGGCGCCGCCCGCCGGCGAGACGTCGCGGCTCGACCTGCGCGCGTACGCCGCGGCGCTCCGTCTGCTCGACGAGCTCGAGGCGTTCGGCGCGCGCTCGGCGAGCCGGTCGGCGCGGAGGACGTCGTCGCGGCGCTCGAGCGCGCTCGAGGTCCGGCTCGGCGACGCGGCGAGCGCGGACGGGTCGCCGTCGCTCGACCTGCTGCGCGCGCGCACGCGGCGCTTCGAGGTCGTGTTCGTGCTCGGGCTCGAGGAGGGGTCGCTGCCGCGCCGCGGCCGCAGCTCGCCGTTCCTCGACGACGACCGCCGCCGCGAGCTCGGCGCGCCGGCTCGAGCGGCCCGACCCGGTCAGCCGCGACCGCTACCTCTTCTACACCGCGTGCACGCGCGCCACGCGGCGGCTGTATCTCGTGCGCGAGGCGGCGACCGACGACGGCGCGCCGCGCGAGCCGAGCCCGTTCTGGGACGAGGTCGCGGCCGTCTTCGACGCCGACGACGTCGCGCGCGCGACGCGGCGGCGCGCGCTCTCGCAGCTGACGTGGCCGCTCGAGGCGGCGCCGTCCGAGCGCGAGCGGCTGCGCGCGCTCGCGCTGCTCGCGGTCGACGACGCGGACGGCGCTCGCAGCGCGCTCGCCGACGCGAACGACTGGCAGCGCCGGCTGACGCGCGCGCGCGGCGCGCGTTCGACCGGCCGACGCGGCTGCGCGAGCCCGGTCGCTGCTCGAGTGGCTCGGCGACACGACGACGTTCGGCGTCGACCGAGCTCGAGCGCTTCGCCGACTGCTCGTCGGCGTGGCTCTTCGAGCGCGTCGTCTCCCGAAGACGATCGACGCCGAGGCCGACGCGATGCTGCGCGGGTCGGTCGCGCACAGCGCGCTGCTACAAGTTCTACGCCGGCCTGCCGAAGGAGGTCGGCCCGACCGCGTCACGCCCGAGAACCTCGAGCGCGGCGCGTCGGGTTCCTCGCGCCGCTGCCTCGACGATGCGCTGCGCGGCGGCGTGCGGCTCGAGCTCGACCGACCTGCAGGCGGCCGAGCTCGAGCGAGAGGCTCTGGCGCGACCTCGAGGGCTTCGTGCGCGACGAGGCGCGAGTCGCCGCTCGAGCTCGCTGCCGCGCCGCTTCGAGGTCGGCTTCGGCTCCGACCGCTCGGCGCCCGAGCTGCAGCGCGGCCTCCATCTCGGCGACGGCCTCTTCCTCAGCGGCAAGATCGACCGCATCGACGTCGATCCGTACAGCGCGCGCGGGATCGTGCAGGACTACAAGTCGGGCCGCACCGCGCACTCGGCGAAGCAGATCGACGACGAGCTGAAGCTGCAGATCCCGCTGTACATGCTCGTGCTGCGCGACCTCGTCGGCATCGAGCCGCTCGGCGGCGTCTACCGCGCGCTCGCCGGGCGCGCGCGTGACGCGCGGCCTGCTGCACGCGGACGCGCGCGACGACCTGCCGGGCTTCCAGAAGAACGACTACCTCGACGAGCGAGGAGTTCTGGGCGCTCGTCGAGACCGTCGCGCGACCGCGCGCTCGGCTACGCGCAGCGCATCCGCGCGGGCGACGTGCGCCACGACCCGAAGGGCGGCACGTGCCCGCTCCTGGTGCGACCTCTGGACGATGTGCCGGGTGGAGCGGCCGTGAACGACGCAGCAGCTCGCGCGCCGTCGAGGCCGACGGGCGAGGTCTTCGTCTCCGCGGGCGCGGGGACGGGCAAGACGAGCGTGCTCGTCGAGCGCTTCGTGCGCGCCGTGTGCGAGCAGGGACTCGACGTCGAGTCGGTGCTCGTCATCACGTACACGCGCAAGGCGGCGGGCGAGCTGCGCGCGCGCATCCGCGCCGCGCTGCACGGCGCGCGGCCGGCCCGACCTCGCGCGCCGGCTCGACGGCGCCTGGATCTCGACGATCCACGGCTTCTGCTCGCGCCTGCTGCGCGCGCACCCGTTCGCGGTCGGCATCGACCCGCGCTTCCGCGAGCTGGACGAGGAGCACGGCGCGGTGATCCGCGGCGAGGCCTTCGAGCGCGCGCTGGCGGCGTTCTGCGCGACGCGCGACGGCGAGCGCCTTCGCCTGCTCGCGACGTACGGCGCGCAGGGGCTGCGGCGGATGCTCACGGGCGTCTACGAGACGCTGCGCTCGGCGGGCCGGGAGCTGCGGCTCGAGCTCGGCGAGGTGGCGAGCGTGGCCGAGCGGCTCGCCGAGCTGCACGCCGCCGCCGCGGCGCTCGCCGCGGATCCCGACGTGACCGACAAGCAGCTCGCCGCTGCGAACGCCGCGCTCGCTCTGACGACGACGAATCCGGAGCAGCTGCTCGACCTCTCGCCTCCTGGCGGCGACCGGCGACCGCGCCGCTGCGTTCCGCGGCGCCCGCGACCGGCTCGAGCAGGCCGCGTTCGACGAGCTCGCGCAGCGCGACAAGGAGCTCCTGCAGGAGCTGCTCGACCTGTTCGCCGCCGAGTACGCGGCCGCGAAGCAGCGCGAGTCGTCGCTCGACTTCGAGGATCTGCAGCTGCTCGCGCGCGACCTGCTGCGCGACGACGAGCGCGTGCGCGAGACGGAGCAGCTGCGCTTCAGCGCGCTGATGGTCGACGAGTTCCAGGACACGAACCGCCTGCAGTGCGAGATCGTCGACCTGCTGAAATCCGGGCCGGGGGCGCCCGACGTCTTCTTCGTCGGCGACGAGTTCCAGTCGATCTACGGCTTCCGCCACGCCGACGTCGCCGTCTTCCGCGACCGGCGCGAACGCGCCGAGCAGCGCCTGCCGCTGACGCTCAACTACCGCTCGCGGCCCGAGGTGCTCGCGGCGGTCAACCATCTCTTCGGCGACGAGTTCGGGGCGGGCTACCAGCAGCTGCCGCGTCGGGCGAGTTCCCGGATCCGGTGTTCGGGCATCCGGTCGAGCTGCTCGTCAGCGACAAGCGCAGCTACCGCGAGGCGGGCGAGCACTGGCGCGACGGCGAGGCGGCGGCGATCGCGCGGCGGGTGCGCGAGCTCGTCGACACCGGCGCAGCCGCGCCCGGCGAGATCGTCCTGCTCTTCGCGGCCGGCACCGACGCCGAGCGCTACGAGACGTCGCTCCGCTCGCTCGGCCTGCCGACCTACCGCGCGACCGGGCGAGGGTACTTCGGCCAGCAGCAGGTCGTCGACCTGCTCCGCTACCTGCGCCTGCTGCACAACCGGTACGACGACGAGGCGCTCGTCGCCGTGCTCGCGTCGCCGTTCGTCGGCGTCTCGAACGACGCGCTCGTGCTGATCCGCCGCCACGCGGGCAAGCGGCCGCTCTACAAGGGCATCGAGCGCTCACTGCCCGACGGCCTCGCCGATCTCGACGTCCGGCTGATCCGCGCCTTCAAGCAGCGCTACGAGCGGCTCGTCGCCGCGTCCGTGCGCCAGTCGCTCGAGCGGTTGTGCGAGGAGGTCGTCGCAGCGCACGACTACGACCTCGCGGTGCTGGCGCAATGGGACGGCAAGCGCCGCTACGCGAACCTGCGCAAGCTGATGCGGCTCGCACGCTCCTACGAGGAGCTGCGCGGCCCTGACATCGAAGGCTTCGTCGCGTTCATCCGCGACCAGGAGGCGGTCGGCGCATCGCAGCTCGAAGCCGTGTCGGAGGAGGAGGGCTCGGATGCGGTGCGGCTCCTCACGATCCACGCCGCGAAGGGGCTCGAGTTCAAGGTCGTGATCGTCGCCGACGCCGGGCGCGACACGAACGGTGCGCCGTCGGCCGACGAGATCCTCGTTCGCCCGGACGGGACATTCGGCTTCCGCGTCGTCGATCCGAAGTCCGGCAAGAAGCGCGGCGTCTTCAGCTACGAGGACGTGCGCGAGGCCGAGAAGCGGGAGGACCGCGCCGAGCGGCTGCGGCTCTACTACGTCGCCATGACGCGGGCGATCGACCGCCTGATCGTGTCGGGAGCGATCGACCCGGAGCGCGCCCAGGACCGGGAGACGCCGATCGGCTGGGTGCTGGCCCGGCTCCGCGCCGAGCGAGGAGATCGAGCGCGTCGTCTCCGAGCCGGTCGAGCTCGAACGCGGCGACGCGCGCTTCGTGCTGGCCGTCGACCGCTGGCGGCCCGCCGCCGAGCCGGCGGAGGCAGACGCCGGGGAGGCAGGGCAGCTCGCCCTCTTCGCGGAGCTCCCGGCGGGTCCGGCGCCGCGCGGCTACCGGCTTCCCGAGCTCGCGCCGCTTCCCGCCGCGCCGCTGCACAAGGTGCGCCGGCTGTCGTACTCGGCGCTCGCGCTCTTCGAGCGCTGCTCGTACCGCTACTACGTCGAGCGTGTTGCCGGGCTGCGCGAAGAGCGCGGGACGGTGCCGGGCGCGCACGGGTTGAAGGCGACGGAGATCGGCGATGCGGTGCACCGGCTGCTCGAGCTCGTCGACCTGCGCAACCCGGCCGCACCCGACGTCGAGATCGTGCGCAGCTGGTATCCGGCGGTCACCGACGAGGAGGTCGCGCGCATCTCCACGTTCGTCGACTCGTACTGCGAGTCGGAGCTGGCCGCCCGCGTCGCGACCCTCGAGGGCGCGCAGCCGGAGCGCCCGTTCGCGTTCGAGCACGACGGCGTGCTGCTGCGCGGACGCCTCGACCTGCTGTGGCGTGACGGCCCGCGCGCGCTCGTGCTCGACTACAAGACGAACTCGCTCGCCGAGGGCACGCCGGAGGAGATCGTCGAGGCGGACTACCGGCTGCAGCGGCTCGTCTACGCGCTCGCGTGCTTCCGCGCGGGCGCCGACGAGGTCGAGGTCGTCTACCACTTCCTCGAGCGCCCCGACGCCGTGGTCGCGACGACGTTCGAGCGGATCGAGCTCCCCGCGCTCGAGTCCGAGTTGTCGGCCGCGATCGCGCAGATCGACGCGGGCGAGTTCGTGCCGACGCCGAGCGAGTTCACGTGCTCGGGTTGCCCGGCACTCGATCTCGTGTGCGCCGGGCCGCGGCTCGGCGGAGGCGCGTGGCCGCCGCCGAACACGACGGTCGCGCTCGCCTGACCCGTCGGCCGACCGATACGGTCGTCGTGGTGCCACGCAGCTACGTCGCCGAGGCGCGGCGGAAGAAGGTTGCGCCGAAGAAGGAGCGCATCCGTCCGGTGATCGACCGGCTGGCGGCCGAGCACGCCGACGCGAAGATCGCGCTCACGTACTCGAACCCGCTCGAGCTCCTGATCTCGGTGATGCTGTCTGCGCAGACGACCGACGTGAACGTCAACCGCGTCACCGAGAAGCTGTTCGTCAAGTACAGGCGGCCGGAGGACTACCTCAAGGTGCCGGTCGCCGAGCTGGAGCGCGACATCTTCGCGACCGGCTTCTACCGGCAGAAGGCAAAGTCGTTGCGCGGCGCGATGCAGCGGATCATCGAGGTGCACGACGGCGAGGTGCCCGAGGACTTCGACGAGCTGCTCAAGCTACCGGGCGTCGCACGCAAGACGGCGAACGTCGTCTCGGCGGAGCGCGGCAACGCGCAGGGAATCGTGGTCGACACGCACGTGCGTCGCGTCTCGCAGCGGCTCGCGTTCACGAAACAGGAGGACCCGGTGAAGATCGAGCGCGACCTCGTGCGGCTCGTCCCGCGCGACGACTGGGCGCGCTTCCCGCACCTGCTGATCTGGCACGGCCGCCGGATCTGCGACGCGCGCAAGCCGCGCTGCGAGGAGTGCCCGCTCGCGGTGGATCTCTGTCCGGCAAGTCGTATCTGAGCCGGCACAGACACGTCACACCTTTCCGCGTACGCTCGAATCGTGCGCACTGTCGACCTCGCCCTGTACGCCGACTCGCTCGCCGGAGAGGCGGCGACGCTCGGGGCACGGATCGAGCGCGAGCACGGCAAGCTGCGGCAGGCTGCGATCGAGCGCGCCGCACGCGCCGCGCTGACCGCAGTGGCGGTCGACCGGCTCGAGGAGCTCGGGCTGCTCAGGACGCGCGGCGACCCACTTGCGCTCGCCGACCTCGAGGAGACGCTCGATGCCGTCGAGGCGCTGCAGGCGTGGGTGGAGGAGATGCTCGGGCGGGCCGCCGCCGATGCGGCGGTTCAGCCGGCGGCCTGAGCCTCTTGCGTCCCGCGCAGCGGCGTCAGGGCGACGAGGAGCCCGCCGTCGTCGTCGTACGCCGGGAAGACGTCCGCGATCACCGGCTTCTGGTGCCCGCCGCGCGTCCGGATCGTCAGGCGCTCACCCAGTCGGCGCACGCCCCATTCGCGAGCGAGGTCGACGGGCTTCGCGTCCGAGAGCTGCAGCGCCTCGACCACGTCCCGTCCCATCAGATCGGCCTCCGGAAAGCCCGTCAGCTCGAACATGCCGCGTCCGATCGCGAGCACGCGGCGCTCCTGGTCGGTCACCACCATGCCGGTGTCCGGCGCGGGGTAGTAGTCGTCGAGCAGCTCGAACAAGAACCCGAATCCGCAGTGCCGGCATGCCGGCGCCTGATGCGAGAAGCCCTCCTGGGCGTCGATGTCGACGGTGCGCTCCTTGCAACGCGGGCAGATGAAGTACGGCACGGCGGGAGGGTAGCCGTAACCAGGGTTCTGCAAGGCGCCCCGCCCTAGCCTGCGTTCATGCTCACCGGTCGGCGCGTGCTGTGGGCCGTCGCGCTCCTCGCCGTTGCCGCCCGGCTGCCGGGCGTCTTCACGCAGGCGCTCTGGCAGGACGAGGTCGCGTCGGCCCGCATCGTCACCGAGCCGACCCTGCCGCGCATGCTCGCGCACGTCGCGCGCACCGAGTCGACCCCGCCGCTCTGGTACACGCTCGCGTGGCTCGCGCATCGGGCCGGGGTGCCGGTGCAGGACGTGCGCCTGCTTTCCGTCGCCGCCGGCGGAGCACTCGCAGCGCTCGTCGTCGACCTCGCGCGCCGGGTCGTGCCGATGCCCTTTGCGGCGCTCGCGGGGCTGCTGACCGCATTCGGAAGCCAGCTCGCCTCGCACGGGCACGAGCTGCGGGCCTACGAGCTCCTGGCGCTGTTCTCGGCTCTCTTCGCGCGCGTGCTGCTCGCCGCGGTCGAACGGCCGTCGCGCCGCCGCGGGCTCGCGCTCGCCGCGGTGGTCGCGGCGGGCGGGTTGACGCACTACTTCTTCGCGCTCTCGGTGCTCGCGGGGCTCGTCTGGCTCTGGGGCGACCCGGCCGCGCGCGCCGCGCGGCGGCGCGCGACGGCGGCGATCTGCCTCGGCGCCGCGGCGGCGACGCCGTGGCTGCCGGTCTCGATCGAGCAATACCACCAGGATCGCTTCTGGTGGATCCCGGCGTTCCGGCTGCGGGCCGTGCTCGCAGTCCCGCTGCGCCTCTTCACGCCGGTCTACGGCCGGACGGAGCTCGGGCTCGCGCTCTCGCTCATGGTCGTCGTTGTCGTCGCCGCCGGTTGCCTGCGCCTCGCGCGCCTCTCGTCGCACGGCCGGCTGGTGGCGGCGCTGGCGGTGCTGCCTCTCGCGGCCGCGGCGCTCGCGTGGGCCGGCGGCGTGCGGGTGTTCGCGCTGCGCAACCTGATCGGGATTGCGCCGTTCCTCTCGATCGTCGTCGCGGCGGCGATCGCATCGCTGCCCCGCCGCGCGCTTCCGGTGGTGGGGGCGCTCGTCGCGACGGCGCTCGCGCTGCAGCTCGCCGCGGTGACGGACGTCCACGTCCCGCGCTACGACCTGGTCGCGCGACGGCTCGTCGCCGCGGGCTGGACGCCGTCGACGCCCGTCGCCGTCTTCGGCAACTTCTTCGGGTACCGCGCGCCGCTCGAGTGGTATCTGCCGCACCGGCCGCTGCTCGCCGCGTCGCGGCCGCTGCGCAGCGCGTGCCGGACGGTGCTCGTGATCCGCCGAGGCGGTGTCATGCGGCTCGTGCTCGACCGTCCGATCGCGTCAGAGCGGCAGCTGCGCGGCGCGACGATCCTGGCCGATCCCGCGCAGGCCCCGCGCTGCGTGCGGCCGATCATGACCGGGCGCCTCGCGCCGCTGACCTAGAGCCAGCGCTTCCAGCGGAAGAAGGCGATCTGCCCGATCGTCGTCGCGATGATCCAGCCCCACGACCACCAGTAGCCCCACACCCAGTGGAACTCCGGGATGTTGCGGAAGTTCTGTCCGTAGAGGCCGACGATGAACGTGGGGAGGAGGAGCAGCGACGCGATCATCGTCAGCCGCTTCATCACCTCGTTCTGGTCGACGGAGATCTTTCCCTGCAGGAAGTCGCGCACGCCGGCGAGCTGCTCGCGCGAGGCGTCGAGTCCCTCGCTCGCGCGCAGGAGCTTGTCGAACGTGTCTCCGAATGCGATCTCGACGGGGCGCGGGAAGAGCTCGCCCTCGTCCAGCTCGACGCGGTCGTCGACGATCTTGTGGACGGCGTCACGCGTCGGCGTCAGCGTTCGGCGGATCGCACGCACGTCAGCGCGGAGGTCGCGTAGGCGGCGGCCGATCTCTCTCGGGGTCTTGACCGGGATCCAGTCCTCGAGCTCGTCGATCTCGTCGTCGAGGTCGTCGATCAGGTCGAGGTAGCGCTCGGCGATCTCGTCGAGGAGATGGTGGACGAACATGCCGACGGCCTCGTCGCGCCGGCACGCCTCCTTGGCCGGCTTCGGGTCGAACGGCTGCTCGCCCGGCGGCGTCTTCGACACCGAGAGGAGGAGGTCGGCGTTCGCGATCAGGTCGACCTCCTGGTAGTAGATTCGGTCATCCTCCTTGACCACGACCGGCACGAGGAACACGCCGAGCACGTACGAGCCGTGCGACGCGAGCCGCGGCCGAGGCTCGTCGTCGTGCACGTGCGGGGCGAGCAGGGCCTGCAGCGCGGAGGGGTGCGCGTCCGGAGGAAGGTACTTCCGGAGCTCCTCCTCCGACGGGTCGACCAGGTCGATCCAGCGCGGGCCGTCCGCCACGCCGAGAGCCTAGACCTAAACCTCGGCGGTCTCGGCCTCGGGACGCGGCGCAGTCAGGGCAGTGCCGGGATGGCCCTCCAGTGCGGCCAGGAACCGTTCGGCGTCGAGCGCCGCCTGGCAGCCCGACCCGGCGGCGGTGATCGCCTGCCGGTAGGTGTGGTCCTGCACGTCGCCGGCCGCGAACACGCCCGCCACGTTCGTGTCGGTAGTACCCGGCTTCGTGATCAGGTAGCCGGCCGCGTCGTGCTCGAGGTGGTCGACGAAGAGCGCCGTGTTCGGGTCGTGACCGATCGCGACGAACAGGCCGTCGGCAGGCACCTCCCACGTCTCGTCGTCGACCGTGCTACGGAGCCGGAGCGCCTCCATCTTCAGGTCCCCGACGATCTCGTCGACGACCGCGTTCAGGACGAAGTCCAGCTTCTCGTTCTTCTTCGCGCGGTCGACCATGATCTTCGACGCGCGGAACTCGTCGCGACGGTGCACGAGATGCACCCGCGACGCGAACTTCGTCAGGAACAGCGCCTCCTCGAAGGCAGAGTCGCCGCCACCGACGACGTACACCTCCTTCTCGCGGAAGAACGCGCCGTCGCAGGTCGCGCACGTCGATACGCCGCGGCCGCGGTGCTGCTGCTCCGACTCGATGCCGAGCCAGCGCGCGCTCGCGCCCGTCGCGACGATCACCGCGCGGGCGGTGTACAGGTCGTCGCCGACCCAGACGCGGAGCGGCTGCTCGGAGAAGTCCACCTTCGTCACGTCGTCGGTGATGAACTCGCTGCCGAACCGCTCGGCCTGCCGCCGGAAGTCCGACATCATCTCGGGCCCCATCACCCCATCGGGGTAGCCCGGATAGTTCTCGACGTCGCTCGTGATCATCAGCTGGCCGCCCCACTGGAAGCCTTCGATCACCAGCGGCTCCAGGTCGGCGCGCGCCGCGTAGAGCGCAGCCGTGTAGCCGGCGGGGCCGCCGCCGATGATGATCAGTTCACGAACGTCGTTCTGGTCGCTCAAGGTGCTCCTCTCGAAATGGTGTCCTGTAGTAGTAAACGTCAGAGAGCGGCTGGACGTTCCCCACGACTAGTTCCCTTTGCAGCGGTTAAGAATTCGTCATGGCCGCGGTCGTGACCGAGAGGCTGCTGCGGGAGCTTGCCGGGTTCCGAGCTGAGAACGGCTGCGCGGTGAGCATCTACGTCGACTTCGATCCGTCGGAGGTGCCCACGATCCCCGACGAGAAGACGAAGTTCCGGGCCACGGTTCTGGAAGCGGAGAGGAAGGCCGAGCAGCGGCGCGCGGCGCTCGGCCGCGATTGCAAGCTCGCGCTCGAGGCCGACTTCCGGCGGATCAAGGACTGGGGCGAGAGTGAGTTCGACCGCGCGGGGGCGCGGGGGCTCGCGGTCTTCGCATCGTCGGCCGACGACTTCTTCCGCATCGTCCCGCTGCTCGAGCCGGCGCACGGCTGCGAGATCGGCCCCGAGCTCTGGATCGCACCGCTCGCTGCACAGGTCGGCCGTGGCGACGGCGCGCTCGTCGCGGTCGTCTCGCGCGAGCGCGGCGTTCTCTACGAGCTGCGCGACGGGCGCCTGCAGGAGCTCGCGGACGAGACCGAAGAGGTGCCCGGCCGGCACGACCAGGGCGGCTGGTCGCAGGCGCGCTACCAGCGTCACATCGAGAACATCGTGCTGCATCACCTGAAGACGGTCGGCGAGGAGATCGACCGCACCGTGCGCGGCGGCGGCTCGCTGCACATGGTCGTCGTCGCGCCGGAGGAGATGCGCGGCGAGTTCGCGTCGAAGCTCTCGCACGAGGCGCGCGACGCGATCGTCGGCTGGACGCACGCCGAGTCGCACGCCGGCCCCACCGAGCTGCTCGGCATCGTGCGGCCCCTGCTCGACGAGGCACGCGCCCGCGACGACCAGGCGGCGCTCGACCGCTGGCAGGGCGAGCACGGCCGGAACGGGCGTGCGGCCGCGGGCTGGAAGCAGACGCTCGACGCCGCGTCCGACGGACGCGTCGCGACGCTTCTTGTCGCCGAGGACGCGCACCGCCGGGCGTGGGCGTGCCCGCAGTGCGGCCGCGCGTCCGCCGACGGCGGCAAGTGCCCGTTCGACGGCGCGAAGCTCGAGTCGCGCGACGACGCCGTCGACCTCGCGATCCACCACACGGTGCTGCACGGCGGCACGTTCGTCCGGCTCGGAGCGGGCGCGCTTGCCGACGCAGACGGAATCGGCGCGATCCTCCGCTTCTGAGCGCGACAAGGCCACCGGTGGACGAGTCGTCACCGTTTCGTGCCCGTGTCTGACACCGGCCGTGGCCGCCCGGACCAGGTCCGCGCGGTCTAAGCGGCGTCCGCGTCCGGACGCGGCAGCGCGACGAGCTCCGCCGCGCTCACCGACACCGCTTTCTTCTCGATCTGCCCGACCTCGGCGAGGTCGTCGTTCGTCACGCCGTGCTCCGGGAACTTGCGCGCCGTCACGAGCAGGCGCGACTCGAACGAGCTGACGGCCTTGTTGTAGGCACCGACGGCGGTGTCGAGCCCACGGCCGACCTTGTCGAGGTGGCTCGCGAACACGCCGAGACGGTCGTAGAGCTCGCGGCCGAGGTTCGAGACGGCACGCGCGCTCTCCGCGACGGTCTCCTGCTGCCAGCCGTAGGCGACGGTGCGCAGCAGCCCGATCAGCGTGGCGGGCGACGCGACGATCACGCCCGCCTCCGCGCCCGCCTCGAACAGCGAGCCGTCCTGGTCGAGCGCGGCGCGGTACAGCCCCTCGTCGACGAACATGACCACGAAGTCGGGTGTCGACTCGAACTGGTCCCAGTAGCGCTTCTGCCCGAGCTTCTTGATGTGGTCGCGCACCTGGGCGGCGTGGCGTGCGAGGTGCGCCCGCTTGAGCTCGACGTCGTCGCAGTTGACCGCGTCGAGGTAGGCCTCGATCGGCACCTTCGAGTCGACGACGATGCACTTCCCGCCCGGCAGCTTGACGACCATGTCGGGCCGCAGCAGCCGGCCCTCGGCGTCGCGCTCGCTCTCCTGGGTGCGGAAGTCGCAGTAGTCGAGCATCCCCGCGAGCTCCACCACGCGCTTCAGCTGCACTTCGCCCCAGCGGCCGCGCACGTGCGGCGCGCGCAGCGCGGTCACGAGGCTGCCGGTCTCGGTGCGCAGCCGGTCCTGCCCTTCTGCGACCGTCCGCAGCTGCTCGCCGATGCGCGAGACGTCGGTGAGCCGCCGCTCCTCGAGCGCCTTCGCCTGCGTCTCGAACTTCTGCAGCGTGTCCTTGATCGGCGCGAGCTTCGCCTCGGCGAGCTCGAGCAGCGACGTCTGGCTGCGGGTGAGGGCGTCGCCGGTGGCTGCCTTGACGCGCTCCTCCCACGTCGACTGCGCCTCCCGAACGAGCGTCAGCTTCTCCTCGGCCGTCCGGTGCTCCGCGCCGATCTGGGCGCGCGCCCACACGTAGACGGCGCCGCCGCCGACGAGGAGCCCGAGCAGGAGGACGAGGGACTGAGTCATGGGCCGACGGACGATAGAGCGGCCGTCGGACGGCACAAAAAAATCAGCTCCCGCGAGTCCGAAGACCTACAGGAGCTGAGTGCCGGATCCGACGACTCCGAGGAGCTACCGGATCCGACCGGGGCAACCTACAGAGCGCCCCGAAAGCCCGTCAAGGGCGCTCGCGCCGCCGAATCGCGCAAAATGCACACTTTTGTCACTCGTGTCGGGTGGTTGCAGGCCCGAGAACGGCAGGGGAACGTCCGTTCGCCCCCGTAGGATGGCCGCGTGGAGGACGTTTTCGCACGGCATTTCTTAACCGAGCAGTTCTTGACCGAGCAGTTCTTGACCGAGCAGTTCTTGACACAGCAGTTCTTGACACAGGGCGGCGCGCTCGAGCGGGCGCTCGCCGACGCCGGCGGGGCGGTCTTCGAGGCGCGCCGCGAGCAGGCCGCGCTGGCAGCGGCCGTCGAGCGTGCGCTCGCGACGGGAGAGCACCTCGTCGCGGAGGCCGGGACCGGGGTCGGGAAGAGCCTCGCCTACCTCGTGCCCGCACTGCAGTCGGGGCTGCGGGTCGTGGTCGCGACCGCGACCAAGGCGTTGCAGGAACAGCTGCTCGCGAAGGACGTGCCGGTCGCGGCGGCCGTGGTCGGGCGGCCGGTGAACGTGCGCGTGCTGAAGGGGCGTGCCAACTATCTCTGCCGGCGGCAGCTGCAGGGGTTTCAGCCGTTCCTCATGGCAGAGGGGCGCGACGCGCGGGCGTGGGAGGCGATGCAGGACTGGTTGGAGACGACGGAGACGGGCGACCGCGCCGAGCTGACGGTCGAGCCGTCGGACGCCCTCTGGGCCGAAGTGGCGGTCGGGCCCGACCGGTGCGGCGGCCGGCGCTGCCAGTTCGTCTCGGCCTGCTTCGCGGAGGCGGCCCGCGAGCGGGCGGCGGAGGCCGATCTCGTGATCGTGAACCACGCTCTGT
Organism: uncultured Thermoleophilia bacterium; assembly: GCA_963847415.1. Lineage (GTDB taxonomy): Bacteria > Actinomycetota > Thermoleophilia > Gaiellales > Gaiellaceae > PALSA-600. The sequence continues at coordinate 99,151 of CAWJZQ010000030.1, forward strand.
ACTTCGCGCACGTCGCCTCGGGCGGCGGCGTGCTGCCCGAGCACGACGCCGTCGTCTTCGACGAGGGCCACCGGCTCGAGGAGTCGGCCGCCTCGTGGCTCGGGGGGCGCGTCTCGCGCGCCGGGCTGAAGCGCCTCTCGCTCGACATCGAGCGGGCCTGCCGCGCGTCGCAGCGTCCCTACCCTGCGCGGCAGGCGGATCGCGTCGAGCGCAGCGGCGACCGGCTGCTGCGCGCGGTCGCGCCGTCGGCCGGGCGCCGGCGGCTGCGCGAGGTCCCGCCCGAGCCTGCTCTCGTGCTCGTCGACGCGCTCGGCGACCTGGCGGACGCGCTGCTCGGGAACGGCGAGGAGCTCGACGCGCTCGCGCGGCGCGCGCTCGGTGCGGCCGGGGAGGTGGAGGCGTGCCTCGAGGTCGACTCGCAGGAGCGGGTCGTCTGGTCGGAGCCCGACGCGCTCGCCTGGGCGCCGGTGGACGTCTCGGGCGAGCTCGCCGAGCGGCTCTGGGACGACGGCCCGACGGCCATCCTCGTCTCTGCGACGCTCACGACCGGCGAGGACGCGGGTTTCGTCCGGCGCCGGCTCGGGCTCGCGAACGCGCGCGAGGCGGTGGTCGGCTCGCCGTACGACTTCCCGGAGCAGGCACTGCTCTACGTGCCCCGCGCGATGCCCGACCCGCGCAGCGACGGGTTCACGGCGCGCGCAGGGGACGAGATCGTCTCGCTGCTCGCGCTCTCGGAGGGGCGTGCGCTCGTGCTCACCTCGAGCTACCGCGCGCTCGACGCCTACCGGGAGCGCGTGCGCGAGCGCGTGCCATACGACGTGCTCGTGCAGGGCGAGGCGCCGCGCGAGCGGCTGCTCGAGCGGTTCCGCGACGAGGTCGGCTCCGTGCTGATCGCGACGTCGACCTTCTGGCAGGGGGTGGACGTCCCGGGGGAGTCGCTCTCGCTGCTCGTGATCGACAAGCTGCCGTTCTCGGCGCCAGGCGACCCGCTGCACGAGGCGCGCTGCGAGGCGGTCGAGCGCGCCGGCGGCGACTGGTTCCGCGACTACGCGCTGCCGACCGCGATGCTGCAGTTGCGGCAGGGATTCGGGCGGCTGATCCGCGGTCACGCCGACCGCGGCGTCGTCGCGATCCTCGACCCACGGTTGCGCACGCGCCCGTACGGCCGAGCCTTCCTCGGCGCGCTGCCCCGCTGCCCGATCGCCGAGGATCCGGCCGCAGTGGCCGCGTTTTTCGGCGATCAGGTGCCCGTTTCCGCTTGAATGGCGCCTCATGCCGCCCCAGAAGAAGCCGAAGACGCCGCAGCCGCCGCGCGGCAACCAGCCCCGGAAGGTGCAGGCGCCGCAGGTCCGCGGTGGCGGGGGCGGCTCGATGGACCGCCAGCGGCTCATCCTGTACGCGATCGCCGCGTCCGGGATCATCGCGTTGCTCGTGGTGGTCGGGCTGGTCGCGCTCGGCGGCGGCGGCTCGAACGATTCGAACGTCGCGAAGCTGATGACGGCGGCCGGGTGCACGTTCAAGACGGTCAAGGGGTCGGTCCCGGGCGGCAAGACGCACGTGAACAGCCTGACGGCGAAGCTGCCGTGGAACACGAACCCGCCGTCGAACGGCCAGCACTATCCGCAATGGGCTGTGTGGGGCTTCTACAGCCAACCGATCAATCCGCGCATGGTCGTGCACAACGAGGAGCACGGCGGCGTCGTCTACTGGTGGGGCACGAAGGTGCCGCAGTCGACGGTCGCGAAGCTGCGCGAGATCTACGACGAGCAGTCGACCGGCACCTTCGGGACGCCGTATGCGAACTTCGGCAGCAAGGTCGCGATCACGGCCTGGACCGGCAACCCTTCGCAGTACGGCCGGAACGGCAACTACGGCCAGGGCCACATCGCCGTCTGCCCCAATTTCGACGACCAGACGGCGAAGGCGTTCCGTGCGTTCCGCGACGCCTACCGCGGCAAGGGGCCGGAGGGCGTGCCGCTCTCGGCCGACGAGCCGGGCCTCGGCCCGCAGTAGCCGAAGCGGCGACGCTCTACAATCGGCTGCCTCAGGCAGCGCGGGCCGGGGTGGCGGAACTGGTAGACGCAGCCGGCTTAAAACCGGCTGTCCCTTCGGGACGTGGGGGTTCGATCCCCTCCCCCGGCACTACCCGCGCCTGCCGGCTTCGTCGGTGAGCGCGCGCAGCCGCGCTGCCAGTTCGTCGCTCAACGCGTCGGCTTCGTAGCGCCAGACCCAGTTGCCCTCTTCGGTGCCGGGCAAGTTCATGCGCGCCTCGGAGCCGAGGCCGAGCACGTCCTGCAGCGGCGCGATCGCGAGCGCGGCGCGGGAGCCCCACGCGGCACCGAGCAGCGACCCCGCGGGATCGTTCGGGCTCAGCTCCGACCACGCCTGCTGGTGCGGCGACAGCGACTCGAACCAGCCGCGCGTCGTGTCGTTGTCGTGCGTGCCGGTGTACACGACCGACTGCTCCTCGTGGTTCTGCGGCAAGTGGGGGTTCCGCGCATCGCCGCCGATCGCGAACTGCAGCACGACCATCCCCGGGAAGCCGAGCTCGCGCCGCAAGCGCACGACCGGCTCGGTGATCACGCCGAGATCCTCGGCGACGACGGGCAGCTCGCCGAGCTCGGCCTCGACCGCGCGGAAGAGGTCCTCGCCGGGACCGCGGCGCCACTTGCCGTGGACCGCCGTCTTGTTGCCGGCGGGCACGGCCCAGTAGGAGACGAAGCCGCGGAAGTGATCGACGCGCGTCAGGTCGACGAGGTCGAACGCGCGTCGGAAGCGCTCGATCCACCACCGGTAGCCGTCGGCGCGCATCGCCGACCAGTCGTAGAGCGGGTTCCCCCACAGCTGGCCGGTCTTCGCGAACAGGTCCGGTGGCACGCCTGCGACGACGCCCTGCTGGAAGAGCTGCGGATGCGCGCGGTGGTCGGCGCCGCCATCGGAGACGTAGATCGGCATGTCCCCGAAGACGCGCACGCCGCGCTCGCGCGCATACGCACGCAGCGCGTGCCACTCGCGGTCGAAGCGCACCTGGTCGTCGAGCGTGCCGCCGTGCGCGATCCAGTCGTCGATCCAGTACGCCTCGCGCTCCCGGAATACGCGCGCGTCGTCGTCGCTCACCGGCGCGTCCGGCTCGGCGAGCAGGCCGGGCGAGCCGGCGAAGGCCGACGGCGACATGTAGGGCGAGCCGGTGATCCCTTCCGGCGGCCCGAGCGGCAGCACCTGCCACCAGCGCTGGCCTGCGGCGGCGAGCCAGTCGACGAAGCGGTAGGCGTGCTCGTCGAGTACCCCGTTCGGGAACGAGGTCGGATGAAGGAGGATGCCGGAGGCGCGCTGGAGTTTCATGCGTTTAGGACGTGCCGACGACTGAGAATCTCACGCTCGATGCCCCTCCCGAAGAACCCACAACCTCGCATCCAGATCCAGGCAGTCGAGCCGCTCGTCGACTGCGGCCGCTACGCCGTCAAGCGCACGGTAGGCGACCAGGTCGACGTGTACGCGACCGTGTTCAAGGACGGGCACGACACGCTCGCGGGCGCGGTACGCGTGAAGCCGCCCGGTGCGCGCAGCTGGACCGAGGAGCCGCTGCACAACCTCGGCAACGACAGGTGGGGCGGGACGTTCACGCCGGACCGTCCGGGGCGCTGGCAATTCCGGGTCGCCGCGTGGAGCGACCGCGTCGCGACGTGGCAGGACGAGATCCGACGCAAGGTCGAGGCGGGCCAGGAGGATCTCCGCGGCGAGCTGTCCGAGGGTGCACAGCTCCTCGGCCGCGAGGTGACGGTGGCGGAAGGCCTCGCCGCGGAGGCCGGCGAACGTCACGGCGAGGCGACCTCGCCGACGTACGAGGTGGACGTCGATCGCGTGCTCGCGCGATTCGGCTCGTGGTACGAGCTCTTCCCGCGCTCGTGGGGAGGCTTCCGCGGCGTCGCGGAGGCGCTGCCGCAGATCGCAGAGCTCGGTTTCGACGTCGTCTACCTGCCGCCGGTGCACCCGATCGGCCACACCAACCGGAAGGGACGGAACAACACGCTCACTCCGGAGCCCGGCGACGTCGGCTCGCCGTGGGCGATCGGCGCGGAGGAGGGAGGGCACGACGCGATCCACCCCGACCTCGGCACGTGGGAGGACTTCGACGCGATGGTCGCCGCGGCGAAGCAGGTGAACGTCGAGATCGCGCTCGACTTCGCGATCCAGTGCTCGCCCGACCACCCGTGGCTGAAGGCGCATCCCGAGTGGTTCAACCGGCGGCCCGACGGCACGCTGAAGTACGCCGAGAACCCGCCGAAGAAGTACCAGGACATCTACAACGTCAACTTCGAGTCCGAGGACTGGCAAGGGCTGTGGCAGGCGCTGCTCGACGTCGTGCTCTTCTGGGTCGGGCGCGGGATCACCGTCTTCCGGGTGGACAACCCGCACACCAAGCCCGTGCCGTTCTGGGAGTGGATGATCCGCGAGGTGCGGCGCAAGCATCCAGAGGTCATCTTCCTTGCCGAGGCGTTCACGCGGCCGTCGATGATGACGACGCTCGCGAAGATCGGCTTCGCGCAGAGCTACACGTACTTCACGTGGAAGAACACGAAGGTCGAGCTCGCCGAGTACATGGCGCAGCTCGTCGCGTGGCACGAGTTCTACCGGCCGAACGCGTTCGCGAACACGCCGGACATCCTCCACGAGTACCTTCAACACGGCGGTGCGCCCGCGTTCGAGGCACGGCTCTTCCTCGCGGGAACGCTGTCGCCGACGTATGGGATCTACTCGGGCTACGAGTCGTTCGAGAACGTGCCCGTGCGGACCGGCTCGGAGGAGTACCTCGACTCCGAGAAGTACGAGGTCCGTCCGCGCGCGCTCGACGGGCCGCTGCTGCCGTTCGTGCGACGCCTGAACGAGGTGCGGCGCGCCCAGCCGGCGCTGCAGCGTGTCGAGAACATTCGCTGGCTCGAGACCGAGAACGACCTGCTCGTCGCCTACGCGAAGGACGATCTCGTCTGCATCGTCAACGTCGATCCGTACTCCGAGCGCGAAGGCGTGTGCGTGATCCCGGTCGCGCTCGGCCTGCCGCCGGCGTTCGACACGCAGGACCTCCTCACCGGCGCGGCGTTCACGTGGCGCGCGGGCCGCAACTACGTGCGCCTCGGGCCGGGGAAGGCTCACCTTCTCAAGGTGGGTCCATGAGCGAGCCCGGGCACTGGTTCGAGCGCGACCCCGACTGGTTCAAGAAAGCCGTCTTCTACGAGATCCACCTGCGCGGCTTCAACGACGGGAACGACGACGGCTCGGGCGATTTCCGCGGCCTCGCGGACAAGCTCGACTACCTGCAGTGGCTCGGCGTCGACTGCCTCTGGCTACTGCCGTACTACCCCAGCCCGCTGCGGGACGGCGGGTACGACATCGCCGACTTCTTCACGATCCACCCCGACTACGGGACGAACGACGACTTCAAGTACTTCGTCGACCAGTCGCATCAGCGCGGGATGCGCGTGATCGCAGACCTCGTCATGAACCACACGTCGAGCGACCATCCGTGGTTCCAGGCGAGTCGCACCGACGCATCGGGGCCGTACGGCGACTGGTACGTCTGGGGCGACGACGACCAGCGCTGGGGCGAGGCGCGCATCATCTTCCTCGACACCGAGCCGTCGAACTGGACGTGGGACCCGATCCGCGGTCAGTACTTCTGGCACCGCTTCTTCTCGCACCAGCCCGACCTGAACTACGACAACCCTGCGGTGCAGGAGCAGATGCTGAACGTGCTCCGCTTCTGGCTCGATCTCGGCCTCGACGGTTTTCGGCTCGACGCGGTGCCGTACCTCTACGAGCGCGACGGGACGAACGGCGAGAACCTGCCCGAGACGCACGCGTTCCTCAAGCGCATTCGCGCCGAGGTCGACGCGCGCTACCAGGACCGGATCCTGCTCGCCGAGGCGAACCAGTGGCCCGCCGATGTGGTCGCGTACTTCGGTGAAGGTGATGGCGACGAGTGCCACATGGCGTTCCATTTCCCGGTGATGCCGCGCATGTTCATGGCGATCCGGCGAGAGGACGCGCTGCCGATGGTCGAGATCCTCGAGTCGACGCCGGCGATCCCCCGGAACGCGCACTGGGGGCTCTTCCTGCGCAACCACGACGAGCTGACGCTCGAGATGGTGACCGACGACGAGCGCGACTACATGTACGCGGAGTACGCGAAGGACCCGCGGATGAAGCTGAACCTCGGTATCCGGCGGCGTCTCGCTCCGTTGCTCGACAATGGGCGGGACGAGATCCAGCTGATGCACGCGATTCTCTTCTCGCTCCCGGGATCGCCCGTCCTCTACTACGGCGACGAGATCGGCATGGGCGACAACATCTTCCTCGGCGACCGGGACGGCGTGCGTACCCCGATGCAGTGGACCGGCGACCGCAACGGCGGCTTCTCGCGCGCCGACTTCCAGCAGCTGTACCTGCCGCCGCTGATGGATCCGGTGTACGGCTTCCAGGCGGTGAACGTCGAGGCGCAGCTGCGACAGCCGAACTCGATGCTGCGCTGGATCCACCGGCTGATCGCGCTGCGCAAGGATCATCCGGTGTTCGGCCTCGGCACGTACGAGGCGCTGCGACCGAGCAACCCACGGGTCTTCGCGCACGTGCGCACGTACGAGGACGACATCGTGCTGTGCGTGCACAATCTTGCGCGCTCGGCCCAGGCGGTCGAGCTCGACCTCTCGCGGTGGGAGGGCTTCGTGCCGGAGGAGATGTTCGGTCGCACACGCTTCCCGCGCATCGGCGAATTGCCCTATTTGCTGACCTTGGCGCCGCGAGGGTTCTTCTGGTTCCAGTTGCGGAAGGACGAATCCGGATGATCGACGAGCGCGAGCTGATCGGATTCGTCACGAACCAGCGCTGGTTCGGGTCGAAGACGCGCGACGTCGCGCACTCGACGGTCGTCGACAGCGCGATGCTTCGCTCGGATCCGCGGCTCGAGCTCCTGCTCGTCGAGATTCGCTTCGACACCGGGACGCACGAGACGTACCAGCTGCTCTCCGACGACGGCGGCCTGGATGCTGTCGCCGACCCCCAGCAGATGCGCGAGCTCGTGCACCTGGCACGCACGAACACGAAGCTGCCGGCCGGCGACGGAATCGTCGAGTTCGCTGCGACGAGCCACTTCGCAGCGTCGGGGCTGGAGCTGCGCGAGGCGCGATCCGTGAACGCGGAGCAGTCGAACTCGTCGGTCGTGTTCGACGAGCAGTTGATCCTGAAGGTCTTCCGCAGGCTCGAGGCAGGCATCAATCCCGAGCTCGAGCTCCTGCGCTTCCTCACCGAGCACGAGTTCGAGAACATCGCGCAGCTCGCCGGCTGGTACGCGTACGCGGGGCATCAGATGGACGCGACGCTCGGGATCCTGCAGGCCTACGTCGCCGGCGGCGAGGACGGCTGGGAGCGTTCGCTCGCGACGATGGGCGAGGAGCCCGAGCGGTTCCTCGACAGCCTGCACACGCTCGGCGAAGTGACCGGGCGGATGCACGCGGTGCTCGGCTCCGACTCGACCGACCCGGCTTTCGCGCCGGAGGAGACCTCCGCCGAGTCGCTCGGGCTGCTCACGGCGACGGTGGACGAGGAGATCGAGTCGATCTTCATGGACCTGCCGCTCGACAACGACGACCTCGAGCCGATCCGCGGACGCGGCGAGGAGGTGCGCGAGCGGCTGCGCCTGCTGACGAACCTCGGTGGGGCGGGCCGCGTGATCAGACACCACGGCGACTTCCATCTCGGCCAGACGCTCTGGGCGAACGACGACTGGATCCTCCTCGACTTCGAGGGCGAGCCGGCGCGTTCGCTGCCGGAGCGCCGGCGCAAACGGAGCCCGATGCGCGACGTCGCCGGAATGCTGCGCTCGTTCGCCTACGCGGCCTCCGCGGCGCCGCTCCTGCGCGGCGTCGACCCGCCGCCGGCCTGGGAGGAACGTGCGCGCGCCGAGTTCCTCGAGGGCTACGGGCAGACGATCGACCAGCACCTGGTTCCGTCAGGCGCATCGATGGACAAGCTCCTGAGAGTGTTCGAGCTCGAGAAGGCCGTCTACGAGCTCCGCTACGAGCTCAACAACAGGCCTGACTGGGTGAGGATCCCGGTCGCGGGGATCCTGCGCATGCTCGAGGAGGAGGTGCCGGTATGACGCAGGCGCGAACGTCCGCCTTCGGCGAGCTCGATATCTGGCTCGCGCGTGCGGGACGGCACGAGAGCCTGTACGCCAAGCTCGGGGCGCATCCGGTCGAGACCGGCGTGCGCTTCGCGGTCTGGGCACCGAACGCGCGCTACGTCAGCGTGATCGGCGACTTCAACCGGTGGGATCCCTCGGCGCATCCGCTGCAGCCGGTCGACTCGACGGGGATCTGGGAGGGGATCGTCGACGGCGCGAGCGCCGGGCAGCACTACAAGTACCACCTCGACGGACGTGAGAAGGCGGACCCTGTCGCGTTCGAGGCGGAGGTGCCCCCGAAGTCGGCGTCGGTCGTGTTCGAGTCGAAGCACGAGTGGCAGGACGACGACTGGCTCGACCGCCGTCACGGCCGGGAGCAGCTCGCGCAGCCGATGACGATCTACGAGGTGCACGCGCCGTCGTGGCGGAAGGGCCTCGGCTGGCGGGAGCTCGCCGACCAGCTCGCACCCTATGTGCGCGACCTCGGCTTCACGCACGTCGAGCTGCTGCCCGTCATGCACCACCCGTACTCCGGCTCGTGGGGCTACCAGGTGACGGGCTTCTACGCGACGGTCGCGACGATGGGCTCTCCCGACGACTTCCGCTACTTCGTCGACCACATGCACGCCAACGGCATCGGCGTGCTCCTCGACTGGGTGCCGGCGCACTTTGCAACTGATCCCTGGGCGCTCGCCAGGTTCGACGGCACGGCGCTCTACGAGCACGACGACCCGCGGCGCGGCTTCCATCCGGACTGGGGGACGCTCGTCTTCAACCTCGGCCGCAGCGAGGTGCAGAACTTCCTGCTCGCGAATGCGCTCTTCTGGCTGCGCGAGTACCACGCCGACGGACTGCGGGTCGACGCGGTGGCGTCGATGCTCTACCTCGACTACTCGCGCAAGGAGGGCGAGTGGATCCCGAACGCGTTCGGGGGGCGGGAAGACCTCGACGCGGTCGCGTTCCTGAAGGAGTTCAACGAGCTGATCCACGTGCGCGAGCCGGCGGTGATCTCGGCGGCCGAGGAGTCGACGGCGTGGCCGGGCGTCTCGCGTCCGACGTATGTAGGCGGGCTCGGCTTCGGCTTCAAGTGGAACATGGGGTGGATGCACGACACGCTCGGCTACTTCGAGCGCGAGCCGATCCACCGACGCTTCCACCACCACGAGCTGACCTTCTCGCTCGTGTACGCGTGGAACGAGAACTTCATCCTGCCCCTGTCGCACGACGAAGTCGTGCACGGCAAGGGCTCCCTCCTCTCGAAGATGCCCGGCGACCGCTGGCAGCAGCTCGCCAATCTTCGCTCGCTATTCGCGTACATGTGGGCGCATCCCGGGAAGAAGCTCCTCTTCATGGGCGGCGAGCTCGCGACGCCGTGGGAGTGGAACCACGCGGACGAGCTGCCGTGGTTCCTGCTCGAGCACGCCGAGCACACGGGCGTTCGCGACCTCGTCCGCGACGCGAACCGCATCTACCGGGACGAGCCGGCGTTCTGGGAGGTCGACTTCTCCCACGAGGGCTTCCGCTGGATCGAGCCGAACGATGCGACGAACAACGTCCTCGTCTTCGCGCGCGTCTCGCGCGACGGCACGCGGCAGGTGGTGTGCATCGCGAACCTCTCGCCGGTGGCGCGCGAGGGCTACCGCGTCGGCCTCCCGCAGCCGGGCGCGTGGGAGGAGCTGTTGAACACCGACTCGACGTTCTACGGCGGCGGCGGCGTCGGGAACATGGGCCGTGTCACCGCCGAGGACGTGTCCTGGCACGAGCAGCCGTACTCCGCGCTCGTCACGCTGCCGCCGCTCGGCGTCATCTGGCTCCGGCCGGCCGCCGCGTAGCCGCGGCCGAGCGCGCCGCGAGCAGCACGAGCACCGTCGCGAGCGTGACCCACGACTTGCCGACGACTTGGCCCCAGAAGAGCGCCAGCGAGTGGAAGGCGAGGCTGAGGAAGACGAACGAGTCGACGACGGCGCCGACGGTGTTCGACGCCGCGACCGCGGCGATCGGACGGCGGCGCGCGAGCGGCGTGTAGACGGCGAAGTCGCACAGCTCGGAGACGAGGAACGCCGAGCCAGACGCAAATGCGAGACCGGGCGAGACGAAGGCCGAGCAGGCGGCGCCGAGGAGGATCGCTGCGACGACCGCGAGCTTGCCCAGTGTCCGCTGCACGAGGTCGCGCAGCGTGAACGCCAGCCCCGCGAAGTACACGGCCGCTGGTGCGTGCAGCCCGAAGCCGACGAGACGATCCCGAAGCGGTCGATCGCCCAGTTCGCCGCGAACACCGTCGCCACGAACGCTGCTGCGGCGGCGAGGCCGACGGCGCGTGCCCGGCGGTCGTCCATCGCCGGACCGTACTGGCCGGCCCCGCGGACGCGGGAGCCAGGCTTGAGAGCGATTGGCTCCGGCCCTCGCGGGTACTGTGCCCGGCGATGTCGACACAGGTCTGGCAGCGGCCCTTCGGGGCCGTTCCGCTACCGGAGGGCGGTGTGGAGTTCCGCGTGTGGGCGCCGAACGCATCCGCCGTGGCCGTGCGCGTAGGTGGGGCGGACCAAGAGCTCGAGCCGGTCGGAGAGGGGGTGCACGCGGGTGTCGTCGACGGGGCGCCCGGTGACGACTACGTGTTCGTGCTCGACGGTGCGCAGGCGCTGCCCGATCCTTGCTCGCGCCACCAGCCGGAGGGGATCCGCGGCCCGTCGCGGGTCGTCGACACGTCCCGCTTCGAGATCGAACGCGGTCCTGCGCTGCCGCTCGAGGAGCTCGTGCTCTACGAGCTGCACGTCGGCACGTTCACGCGCGGAGGGCACCTTCGACGCCGTCATCCCGCGGCTCGCGCGGCTGCGCACGCTGGGCGTGACCGCGATCGAGCTGATGCCCGTCGCGGCGTTTCCCGGTGAGCGCGGGTGGGGCTACGACGGCATTTACCTCTCCGCAGCGCACACCGCATACGGAGGACCGGAGGGCCTCGCCCGTCTCGTCGACGCCGCGCACCGCGAAGGGCTCGGGGTCGTCCTCGACGTCGTCTACAACCACGTCGGCCCCGGCGGCGACGCGCTCGGTGCGTTCGGGCCGTACTTCACCGACGCGCACGAGACGTTCTGGGGCGCCGCGATCGACTACTCGCAGCGCGCGGTGCGCGAGTGGGCGATCGGGAACGCCGAGCTGTGGACGCGCGACTACCGGATCGACGGCCTGCGGCTCGACGCCGTGCACGCGATCTACGACGAGTCGCCGGTGCACGTCCTGCGCGAGCTGCGGGAGCGTGTCGACGGGCTCGTGATCAGCGAGATGGGCCCCGAAGACTTCCGCCCGCTCGAGGAGTGGGGGCACGACGCGATGTGGCTCGACAGCCTCCACCACGAGCTACACGTGCTCCTGACCGGCGAGCGCGAGGGCTACTACGGCGCGTACGGGTCGATGGAGGGACTCGTGCGGGAGCTGACGCGGCCCGCGCCGCAGCGACTCGTCGTCGCCGCGCAGAACCACGACCAGGTCGGCAATCGTGCAGTCGGCGACCGCCTGCCGGCGGATGCCCACCGCCTCGCGCTCGCCGTCGTCCTGTTCTCGCTCGCCACGCCGCTGCTCTTCATGGGCGAGGAGCACGACGAGCGCGCGCCGTTCCAGTACTTCACCGACCACGTCGACCCGTTCATCGCCGACGCGACGCGCGAAGGACGCAGGCGCGAGTTCGCCGCATTCGCGTCGTTCTCGGGCGAGGAGGTGCCGGACCCGCAGGCGCTCGAGACCTTCGAGCGCTCGCGGATCGCGCACCCGGATCCCGATCCCTTCTACGCCGAGCTGATCCGACTGCGGCGCGAGCTGCCGCGCGACCTCGAGGTCTCGGCGCGAGGGCCGCGTGCTGACCATGCGCCGTGGCCCGGCGACGCTCGTCGCCGACTTCGACTCCCGCACGGTGGAGTTGACGAGGTGAAACGGATCGTGTGGCCGGGCGACCCGTTCCCCCTCGGCCAAGCCTGGGACGGCGACGGGACGAACTTCGCGCTCTTCTCCGAGAACGCCGAGCGCGTCGAGTTGTGCCTCTTCCACGACGACGACTCCGAGGAGCGGATCGAGCTGCAGCAGCGCACCGCGTTCAGCTGGCACTGCTACCTGCCCGGCGTCGGCCCGGGCCAGCGCTACGGCTATCGCGTCCATGGGCCGTACGACCCGGCGAACGGTCGCCGCTTCAACGGCGCGAAGCTGCTGATCGACCCGTATGCGAAAGCGATCGGCGGCGCCGTCGACTGGGACGCCGCGAACGTCCTGCCGTACGTGCCGGGCGGCGAGGACGCCGACCTGACGCTCGACGACTCCGACTCCGCGCCGGCGATCCCGAAGTCGATCGTCGTCGACCCGACGTTCGACTGGGAGGACGACGACTGGGTCCGCCCGCGTACGCCGTGGAACCAGACGGTGATCTACGAGGCGCACGTCAAGGGCTTCACCAAGTTGCGCGAGGGCGTGCGCGAGGACCTGCGCGGGACGTACGGCGGGCTCGCGAGCGAGGACTCGGTGGCCTACCTGAAGAGCCTGGGCGTGACGGCGATCGAGCTGCTTCCCGTGCACCACATCATCGACGAGAGCTTCCTCCATGAGCGCGGGCTGACGAACTACTGGGGCTACTCGTCGATCGGCTACCTCGCGCCGCACTCGCTCTACTCGGCGACCGGCGACCAGGTGCGCGAGTTCAAGGGCATGGTGAAGGCACTGCATCGCGCCGGAATCGAGGTGATCCTCGACGTCGTCTACAACCACACCGCCGAGGGCAACCATCTCGGTCCGATGCTCAGCTTTCGCGGCGTCGACAACGAGAGCTACTACCGCCTGATCCCGGAGAACCTGCGCTTCTACATGGACTACACCGGGACCGGCAACACGCTCAACCCGCTGCACCCGACCGTGCTGCGACTGATCATGGACTCGCTCCGCTACTTCGTCACCGAGTGCCACGTCGACGGCTTCCGCTTCGACCTCGCGTCGGCGCTCGCGCGCGAGTTCTACGAAGTCGACCGCCTGTCGGCGTTCTTCGACATCATCCACCAGGACCCGATCCTGTCCCAGGTGAAGCTGATCGCGGAGCCGTGGGACGTCGGCCCCGGCGGCTACCAGGTCGGCAACTTCCCGATCCTCTGGTCGGAATGGAACGGCATCTACCGCGACACGATGCGCGACTTCTGGCGTGGGCAGGCGCCGGTGCGGGACTTCGCCTCGCGCTTCGGCGGTTCGGCCGACCTCTATCAGTCCGACGGGCGCCGCCCGTTCGCGTCGATCAACTTCATCACGGCGCACGATGGCTTCACGCTGCGCGACCTGGTCTCGTACGAGCGGAAGCACAACGAGGCCAACGGCGAGAACAACAACGACGGCACCGACGACAACCGCTCGTGGAACTGCGGCGTCGAGGGACCGACGGACGACCCGGAGATCAACGCGGTGCGCGCGCGGCAGCAGCGCAACTTCCTGACGACGCTGATGCTCTCGCAGGGCGTGCCGATGATGCTCGGCGGCGACGAGTGGGGGCGGTCGCAGCGCGGCAACAACAACGCGTGGTGCCACGACAACGAGATCTCGTGGTTGAACTGGCACGAGGCGGACACGGAGCTGCTCGGATTCACGCGCGCGCTGATCGAGCTGCGCCGCTCGCACCCGGTGTTCAGGCGCACCAAGTTCTTCGAGGGAAAGGGCGAGCAGCTGCCGGACGTGTGGTGGATGCGGCCCGACGGGCGGCGCATGACGCGGCGCGACTGGGACAACCTCGGTGCGCGCGCGATCGGCGTCTTCATGAACGGCGACGAGGTGCAGGCCGAGACCCGCTCCGGCGAGGCCCTGCGCGACGACTCGTTCCTGATCCTGTTCAACGCCCACTTCGAGGACATCACGTTCCGGCTGCCCGCGCGCCGCTTCGGCACGCGCTGGGAGGTCGTGCTCTCGACCGGACCGCTGCGAGTGCGACCGCCTGACCCCCGGCTCGGACGTCGGCGTCGAGAACCGGTCGGTCGTGGTGCTGCGCCGCGCCTAGCACCGTGGCCGGCTTTCGCGCCACCTACCGGCTGCAGCTGACACCTGAGTTCGGCTTCGCGGAGGCGCGCGAGCTCGTGCCGTACCTGCAAGAGCTCGGCGTCTCGCACCTCTATCTCTCCCCCTCGCTACAGGCACGCGAGGGCTCGCAGCACGGCTACGACGTCATCGACCCACGCCACATCTCGCCCGCGCTCGGCGGCGAGGAGGCGTTCCGCGCGCTCGCGGGCGCCGGGCTCGGCGTGATCCTCGACATCGTCCCGAACCACATGGCGGCGGTCGACGAGAGCCCGTTCTGGCGCGACCTCGCGCTGCGGGAGATGTTCTTCGACGTCGACCTGCGCACCGGCTTCCACCGGCGCTTCTTCGACGTCGGCGAGCTGGGCGGGATCAAGCAGGAGGACTGGGAGGTCTTCTGGGCGACGCACGCGAAGGTGATCGAGCTCGTGCGCGAGGGGCTCGTCGACGGCGTGCGCGTCGACCATCCGGACGGGCTCGCCGACCCGGGCGAGTACTTCGAGCGGCTCGCCGACGCAGGCGTCGAGCATGTGTGGGCGGAGAAGATCCTCGAGCCCGGTGAGGAGTTGCGCGACTGGCCGGTCGACGGGACGACCGGCTACGAGTTCCTCAACGACGTGATGGCGCTGTGCGTGAACCGCGACGCCGAGGCCGCGCTGACCGGGCTGTACGAGGCGTTCACCGGCGACACGCGCCGCTTCCAGGACATCAGCGCGCTCTCGAAGCTCGAGGTCGCCGTGAACATCTTCGAGCCCGAGCTCAGGCGCCTGCACCTGGAAGTCGAGGTCGAGAACCTTCCGCTCGCGCTCGCGTCGTTCCACGTCTACCGCACGTACATCCAGCCGTCGAAGGGCGCGGTCGCAGAGGCGGACCGGTACGAGATCGGCCGGGCGAGCGTCTCCGAGGAGCTGCGCCGCATTCTCTTCCTCCAGGCGCCCGGCAACGACGAGTTCGTCGTTCGCTTCCAGCAGACGACCGGGCCTGTGATGGCGAAGGGCGTCGAGGACACCGCCTTCTACCGCTACTTCCGCCTCAGCGCGCTGAACGAGGTCGGGGGCAACCCCGGCAGGTTCGGGCTGAGCGTCGACGAGTTCCACGAGGCGAACGCGAAGCGGGCAGCGCGGTTCCCGCTGCACCTGCTGACGACGTACACGCACGACACGAAGCGCTCGCCCGACGTGCGCGCGCGGATCATCGCGCTCACGTGGCTCGCCGACGAGTGGGCCGAGCGCGTGCACGCGTGGCACGAGGAGCTCGGCGGGCTCCGCGACCCGCGCGAGGAGCTGCTCGTCTACCAGACGCTCGCCGGCGCCGCACCGATCGAGCGCGAGCGGCTCGACGGCTACCTGCAGAAGGCGCTCCGCGAGGGCAAGGTGAACACGAACTGGCTGACGCCGAACGAGGAGCACGAGCGCACGGTCCAGGAGTACGCATGGCGTGCGGCCGCGCTGATCGCGCGCGATCCGTTCCTCGACCGCGTGCGCGCGGTCGGCCGCAGGCTGGCGCTCGCGCAGCTGCTGCTCAAGCTGACCGCCCCCGGCGTGCCGGATCTCTATCGCGGCGACGAGCTCGAGGACCTCTCGCTCGTCGACCCCGACAACCGCAGGCCGGTCGACTGGCAGTCGCGCCGCGACGCGCTGCGCGCGCTGCAGGACGGCGCCCCGGTCGACGCTGCGAACGCGAAGCTCTACGTGACCTGGAAGACGCTCGGCCTGCGCGCGCAGCACGCGGACGCGTTCGCGGGGTCCTACGAGCCGGTCGACGCGGGCGAAGGAGTGTGCGCGTTCGTGCGCGGTGGCGAGGTGCTGGTCGCGGCGGCCGTGCAGCCCGATGCAGACGTCGTCCTGCCCGGGGGCTGGCGGGACGTGCTCGGCGTCGAGGGCCTGGCCCTGGCTGTTCCAGCGTGAGCGCTGGTCGTCAGGCTGGTAGTCGAGGTCGGCGCGGGCGAAGCGCGGAGGCGACGTCGGAGCGGCGATGAGGAGTTGAGTCGTCGCCGCCTCGTGCGCGGCCGGGCCGTCGGCGTCATGAGGGCATGACGGTCGACGTCCGGCCGCGCCCGGGCTGGGGTGGGGAGCGCTGAGGAAACGGTCAGGCGAGGGCGGCGACGCCCGTCGCGTCCTCGTAGGTCGGCCGGTAGCCGAACGCGCGTCCGAGCAGCGCGCCGGGGACCAGCGCCATCTTCTGCAGCGCGTGCGGGACGGCCGGCAGCCGCACGACGTCGAAGTGGTGGTTCGCGATCACGGCCAGCCGCAGCGGGCCGGGCATGCCCTTCCTGTTCGTCTTGCCGTCGGCGGCGAGGCCGAACATCGTCTCGATCAGCGACTCGAACTGCAGCGCCGGGCGGACCTCCGCACGGAAGCGCAGCGTCTCGTCGCCGGCGTTCCAGAACTTGTGCGGGGTGCCCGGGTCGATCATCGCGACCTCGCCGGCGCCGAGCTCGAGCTTCTCGCGGCCGCGCTTGACGCCCAGGCGCCCCTCGATGACCGTGAAGATCTCGGTCTGGAACGGATGCACGTGCGCGGAGGCCACCGCGCCGCCCGGCTCGACGAAGGTGTCGAAGAGCGTGTAGGCGCCGCCGGTGTCATGCGAGGTGAGCTCGAACACGAGCCGCTCGCCGGTCACGGGGTTGACGATCGAGTCACCTGCGCGAATCATTGGAGGTTCCTTCCTGTCGAGTGGTGTCGATAGGAAGTCTCGGCCTCCGCGTGTGACTTTTCGTCCGCGTGGAGGCCGATCTTCGATCGGCGTCGAGAGCGATTCAATCCTCATCCCTGCGAACGAGATGAGACATGTCGTCTCATCCTGTGGATGACTTGTCATGAGTGCGTAACGACCCGCCCGAAAACGCTGTGTCCTCAATGGACAACACGCCGCGACCGCGTGCGCACACCGTGAACAACCTGTGGAAAGAACGTCACACTCTTGTCACGTCGTTTGGCGACCCGCGTTGCATTTGGTCTGACCACGCGCCCTGTCCGCACGAGCCGTGACCGCGTCGTCCGAGCTCGAGCGGCGACACGCGCGCGATGTCGCACGTGTCCAGGAATCTCGGAGTCCAGCCGCGACGAGCTGCTGCCGGCGCCTCCCGTGGTCTGACCACGAAACGGGTCCCGGGCGGCCAGGGGTGTGGACGAGAAGACACACTCGCGTAACGTCGTTTGGCGAAGGGAGGGGGCTCGCCGCGGCCAGTCCAAATGGACAAATGCGCCTCTCGTCCGGGGATCGGGGTTACCGCAGCGGTAACCGCTGGGAGAACCGCTAGTCCGAGTCGGAGGTGTTGTCGCCCGGTTGGACGACGCCCGCCTCGTAGGCGAGGACGACCGCCTGGACGCGGTCGCGGAGGCCGAGCTTCATCAGGATCCGGGCGACGTGGGTCTTCACCGTCGTCTCGCGAGACGAAGAGCGCCTTCGCGATCTCGGCGTTCGAGAGGCCGCGCGCGATCAGCTTCAGCACCTCGAGCTCGCGTGCGGTCAGGTCCGGCGAGCCGCGGGAACTGCGCCTGCGGCTTCGGGCCGGTCCCCTTCACGAACTCAGATCACGCGGCGCGTGATCGACGGCGAGAGCAGCGCCTCGCCCTCGGCGACCACGTGGATCGCGGCGACGAGCTGCTCCGGCGGCGTGTCCTTGAGCAGGAAGCCGCTCGCGCCGGCGCGCAGCGCCTCGTAGACGTACTCGTCGAGGTCGAACGTCGTCAGCATGAGGATCTTCGGCGCGTCGTCGTTCGGCGACCCGAGGATGCGCCGCGCTGCCTCGAGCCCGTCGAGCTCCGGCATGCGGATGTCCATCAGCACGACGTCCGGGCGCAGCGTCGCGCACCTGGTCGACCGCCTCGCGGCCGTCGGCGGCCTCGCCGACGACCTCGATGTCCGGCTCGGCGTCGAGGATCATCCGGAACCCCGCGCGCACGAGCGCCTGGTCGTCGACGAGCAGGATGCGGATCATGTGCGTCCCTCGACGGGCAGCTGCGCGCGCAACACGAACCCGCCGCCGTCGCGCGGGCCGGCCTCGATCGTGCCGCCGTAGAGCGCGACGCGCTCGCGCATGCCGACCAGGCCGTGCCCGCCGCCGTCCCCGCCGGGGAGGCCCGGGCCGTCGTCTGCGATCTCGAGTTCCACGGACGAGTCGATATACCTGACGAGCACCTCTGCCCGCGCGCCCTTCGCGTGCTTGAGCGCGTTCGTCAGCCCCTCCTGCACGATCCGGTACGCCGACAGGTCGACGCCGGGGGAGAGCTCCGGGCGGTCGCCTTCGACGCGAAGCGTCGACCGGCATCCCCGCCTCCTCGACCTGCGCGATCAGCCGATCGAGGTGCTGCAGCCCGGGCTGCGGGCGCGAGCGCCGCCGGCGAGTCCTCTCCGCTTCGCATGACGCCCAACATTCGCCGCATCTCGCTGAGCGCCTGCCGGCCGATCTGCTCCACCGAGAGCAGCGCCTCCCGTTCGCGGTGCTGCTCCTCCTTGAGCAGTCGCCGCACGCCGGAGGCCTGCACGACCATCACCGAGACCGAGTGCGCGACCACGTCGTGCAGCTCGCGCGCGATCCGCGCACGCTCCTCCGCCGTCGCGCGGTCGGCCGCGACAGCCCGGTCGCGCTCGGCGGCCTCGACGCGCTGGCTCAGCTCACGCGTCTGCGCGGTCCGCGTGCCGAGCGCCGAGCCGAAGAACCACGCCAGCGTGAGGATCAGCGTCGTCCAGAAGAAGTCCGAGTAGGCGGACCCCGACTGGGAGTCGACGACGGCTGCGGTCGCGACTACGGCGGCCCAGCCGGCGAGCGAGCGCCGCCGGTCCGGCACGAGGCCGAGCGAGACCGCGGCTCCGAGCGCGGCTACGAACGGCATCGTCAGGTTCGTGATCGAGGGCTTCGGCTCGGTCAGCGCGAACGCGCACAGGAAGACGCACGCGACGACCGGCGCCCAGAACGGATAGCGCGGGCGGAGGGCGAAGGGCAGCGACCAGCCGAGTGCGAGCACGACGACGAGGACTCGGTTGTCGACCTGTTGCGCAGCCAGTGCCTCGACGACGGACGCGACCGCAAACGTGAGCACGAGCGCCTCGTACGCGCGCGCGCGAATTCGGTCGAGAACTGCCTGCATACGCGCAAGGTATCCCGGCTCGCCAAACGGTTGCGTCATCCCTCCAAACGAGGTTCAGATCATCCCTGGGGAGGACGCGGAATCGAGCGCCAGGCCGACGCTCCGAGGCGGCCGCGCGGCCACCCTTCGTTCGTCGTTCCGACTTCCCCTGAAAGGTAGGCATTCCCGATGTCCGCAGTTCTGCCGAACAAGGCCCCCGCCGCAGTCGAGCTGTCGGACGCGGCCGTTCTTCTCGACCGCCCGCAGCGGATCGTGGAGGCGCACGACGTCGTGCGCCGCTACGGCTCCGGCGACACGGCCGTCGACGCGCTCCGCGGTGCCTCGCTCGAGGTGCGCCGCGGCGAGCTCGTTGCCGTCATGGGCCCGTCCGGCTCGGGCAAGTCGACGCTGATGCACATCCTCGCCGGCCTCGACCAGCCGATCGTCCGGCACCGTCTCGATCGCCGGCACCGACATCACCCGGCTCTCGGACAAGGAGCTGACGAAGCTCCGCCGCGCGCACATCGGCTTCGTCTTCCAGTTCTTCAACCTGCTTCCGATGCTGACCGCGGAGGAGAACATCACGCTGCCGCTCCGCATCGCCGGCACGAAGGTCGACCGTGACTGGCTCGACATCGTGCTCGACCAGGTCGACCTCGCCGACCGCCGCTCGCACCGGCCGTCGGAGCTCTCCGGCGGCCAGCAGCAGCGCGTCGCGATAGCGCGCGCCCTGCTCTCGCGGCCGTCGGTGCTGTTCGCCGACGAGCCGACCGGCAACCTCGACTCGACCACATCGGCCGAGATCCTCGCCGTCCTCCGCCACGCCGTCGAGAGCTACCTGCAGACGACGATCATGGTCACGCACGACGCGAAGGCGGCGGCGATCGCCGACCGCATCCTCTTCCTCGCCGACGGACGCATCGTGCGCGAGCTCGGCCCGTCCACCGCGTCGGAGGTCCTCGATGCGCTCCGGGAGGTGGCGAACCGATGAGCTCTGTCGCGATCAAGGGCCTCCTCAGCCGCAAGCTCCGCGCGGTCCTGACCGCCCTCGCGATCGTGCTCGGGGTCGCGATGGTCAGCGGTTCGTTCGTCCTCACCGACTCGATCCAGAAGGCGTTCCATGCGTTGTTCGTCTCGTCCTACGAGAACACGGATGCGGTCGTCTCCGGCAAGAAGCTCGTCGACTATTCGAGCTCGGGCAATGCGACCGTGCCGGCGAGCCTGCTCGCGAAGGTGCGCGCGCTGCCGGACGTGAAAGAGGCGACGGGCCTCATCACCGACCTGTCGGGCGGCGTGCTCACCGCGAAGCTGTACGACAAGCACGGCAAGATCGTGACCGGGAACGGCAACCCGACGTTCGGCTACGGCGTCGACCCGCAGGCGACGCGCTTCAACCCGATGCGCCTGACCGCCGGCCGGTGGGCGGCGGCGGGCAACGAGGTCGTCGTCGACAAGAACGCCGCCGACAAGTACGGCTTCGAGGTCGGCGACCGCACGAAGGTCGCGGTCGACGCCGGCGTCTTCCCGATGCGAGTCGTGGGCATCGCGAAGTACGGCGGCCTCGACTCGCTCGGCGGCGCGACGTTCGCGGTCTTCGACGTCCCGACCGCGCAGAGGCTGTTCGGGCTCGAGGGCCGTTACATGACGATCGCGGTCGCCGCGCGCGACGGCGTCACGGCGGCGACAGCTCGTCTCCGAGCTGCAGCCGCTCGTCCCCGCGACCGCTCAGGTGCGCACCGGCGCCGCCGAGGCCGCGAAGGCCGAGCAGGACGTCGCCGGCTTCGTGAAGTACATCCGCTACTTCCTCGTCGCGTTCGGCATGGTCGCGCTGTTCGTGGGCGGCTTCGTGATCTTCAACACGCTCTCGATCACTGTCGCGCAGCGGACACGCGAGCTTGCGACGCTGCGGACGCTCGGCGCCTCACGGCGCCAGGTGCTGCGCTCCGTCGTGCTCGAGGCGTTCGTGATCGGGCTGTTCGCTTCGGCTGTCGGGCTCCTCGTCGGGGATCGGGCTCGCCAAGGGGCTGAGCTCGCTCTTCGCGTCGCTCGGCATGTCGCTGCCGGAGGCCGGACTGCCCGTCGAGACGCGGACGATCCTCGTCCCGCTGCTCGTCGGCACGGTGCTGACCGTGGTCGCCGGCCTGATCCCGGCAGTCCGCGCAACGCGCGTCGCGCCGATCCACGCCGTGCGCGACGGGTCTGCAGGCTCGCAGGCGCGCGGCGGCAGGACAGCTCCGGTCGTCGCGGCCGTGCTCGGCACGCTCGCCGCGGCGCTGCTCGCCTACGGCTTCCTGAAGCACGGCATCGCCGTCGGACAGCGGCTGCTCGCGCTCGCCGCCGGGTTCCTGCTCATGTTCGTCGCGCTCGCGGCGATCTTCTCTCGGCTCGTCCGGCCGGTCGTGCGCGTGATCGGCGTGCCGTTCGCGAGGCTCGGCCGCACCTCGGGTCAGCTCGCGTTCTTCAACGTCCGCCGCAACCCCGGGCGCACCGCGTCGACCGCGGCCGCGTTGATGATCGGGATCACGCTCGTCTCGTTCATCTCGCTCTTCGGGCGCTCGCTGCGGAACGCCGACACCGACGCCTGGCGCAGCCAGGTCAGCGCCGACTACGTCGTCACGTCGCAGAACGGCTGGGACGCGTTCTCGCAGGTCGCGGCGGATCGCGCGCAGCGCGTGCCGGGCGTCGAGGTGATCTCGCACATCCGCGGCGACCGCGGCCGCGTGGGCACGTCGAACGCCGGCATCAACGGCGTCGATCCGGCGACCATCGAGCGCGTGGTCGACGTCCAGGTCACCGGCATGGGCCTCGGTACGCTCGGCGCCGACCGTGCGGTCGTCAAGGACCGCTTCGCGAAGGCGAACCACATCCGTCTCGGCGACCACTTCACGTTCCGCGGGCCTGACGGCCGTGCGACGAGGCTCGTCGCGGCCGGCGTCTTCAAGGCGCCGAAGCTCGACTCGCTCTTCAGCGGCGTCGTCGTCGCGAACGAGACGTTCGACCGCTCGCTGCCGAGACCGCGTGACAGCTACGCGATGATCGACGTCGCCGGCGGCGCGAGCGACGCGGCGACGCGGGCGCTGACCGCGAGCTATGCAACCGACCAGGTCGTGAAGGTCGAGACGCGTGAAGGCTTCGCACTCAGCAAGTCGAAGTGGTTGTCGCAGGTGCTCAACATCATCTACGTCCTGCTCGCCCTCAGCGTGATCGTCAGTCTCTTCGGCATCGTCAACACGCTCGCCCTCGCCGTCTTCGAGCGGACGCGCGAGATCGGCATGCTGCGCGCGGTGGGCATGACGCGCAGGCAGGCGCGGCGGATGATCCGCCACGAGGCGATGATGACCTCGCTGCTCGGCGCGGCTCTCGGCCTGCCGGTCGGCATCGCCCTCGCAGCACTTGCAACCCGCGGCTTGCACACGTATGGGCTTAATCTGTCGGTGCCCGTGCCGTCGCTTCTGACTTTCGTCCTGCTCTCCCTGATCGTCGGGGTCATCGCCGCGGTGCTTCCTGCGCGGCGAGCAGGGAAGCTGAACGTCCTGACTGCCCTCTCTTACGAGTAGCGGCGGTCAGAGTGGGGGCCGGCGTGCCGCAGCGCTGGCCCCCACTTATCCTTGCGGTGTGTCGCCCGTAGATCTGACGGCCGCGAAGGCCGAGGCGGAGCGCGCGGCGGCCGAGTGGGGCCTGGAGCTGGGGACGCCGTTCACGCTCTCTCAGTACTCCTACGTCGCGCCGGTCGGCGAGGAGGCCGTCCTCAAGGTGGCGTGGGAGGGAGACGTGGAGTCGCTGCACGAGGGCGAGGCGCTCGAGCTGTGGGACGGCGAGGGCGCGGTGCGGCTGCTGCGCCGCTCGGGACGCGTGCTGCTGCTCGAGCGCGCGCAGCCGGGCGAGGACATCTCCGATGCCGGCGAGGAGGAAGCGACCGCGATCGCCGTCGACGTCGCCTCACGGCTCTGGCGCCGCGCCGGCGAGCCCTTTCGCTGGATCGCCGACGACGTCCCCGGGTGGATGGACGAGTCGGAGCGAGACCCCGATTCGGGGACGGCGCTGCTGCCGCTCGCGCGTGAGCTGTTCGCGTCGCTCGACATCGGCCGCGAGTGGCTGACGCACGGCGACTTCCACCACCACAACATCCTGCGCCACGGCGAGCGCTGCGTCGCGATCGACCCGAAGCCGTATCTCGGCGACCGCGAGTACGACCTCTTCTCGTTCCTCCGCAACCCGCTCTCCTATCGGATGAACGACCGCGAGTCGACGGAGCGGCGGATCGCGGCGTTCGTCGCCGCCGGGCTCGACGACTACAAGATCCGCGCATGGACGATCATCCGCGGCTCGTACCTCGGCCTCGAGGAGGACGAGGTCGCGGTCGCGCGCTCGCTGCTCGACTAGAAGCTAGAGCAGCGCGCGGACCCAGCCGGGCTTGCACTCGCAGTGCAAATGCGCCTCGTCGCAGCTGCGGCACGACCACTGCGTGAGCAGGATCCAGCGCAGGTGCGCGATCTCGACCGCGATGGCGGCGCAGATCGCGGGGAGGAGCTCCGGGTTGCGCATCCCGACAGGATCGGCACCCGGCCCGAGCATCGCAATGGGCCGTGCGGCCCATCCTTGAATCCACCCGGCCCACGGCTATGGCGTACCCTGCCGCCGTGGCCGAGGTGGCACACGCCGCGCCCAAGCTCGAGTGGGACACACCGCTCTACCAGCAGGCTCGCACGCAGCTCGAGCATGCTCTCGAGCTGTCCGAGATCCCGCCGATGGTGGCGACCCGTCTCCGCCATCCCGAGCGCGCGCTGATCCTGATGCTGCCCGTGGAGATGGACGACGGCTCGTTCCGCTCGTTCCCGGCCTACCGCGTGCAGCACTCCTCGGTGCTCGGCCCGACGAAGGGCGGCATCCGCTACGACGAGGGCGTCGACCTCGGCGAGTGCGCGGCGCTCGCGATGTGGATGACGTGGAAGTGCGCGCTGCTCCGCCTCCCGTACGGCGGCGCGAAGGGCGGCGTGCGCTGCAACGCGCGCGAGCTCTCCACGCCCGAGGTCGCGCGCGTCACGCGCCGCCTCACCGCGGAGCTCGCGCCGTTCATCGGGCCGGAGCTCGACATCCCCGCGCCCGACATGGCGACGAACGAGCAGACGATGGCGTGGATGATGGACACGTACTCGATGCAGATGGGTCACGCCGTGCCGGAGATCGTCACCGGCAAGCCGGTGTCGATCGGCGGCTCGCTCTTCCGGCACGAGGCGACCGGCGCAGGCGTCGTGATGGTGGTCGAGCGCGCGTGCGAGCGGCTCGGCTGGGACCTCGCCGCACAGAGCTGCGCTGTGCAGGGCTTCGGGAACGTCGGCGGGATCGCCGCGTCCGAGCTGCACGACAAGGGCGCGCGTGTCGTCGCGGTCTCGGACATCTCGGGCGGCGTGTACTCGCCGGCCGGCCTCGACATCCCGACTCTGCATGCGTACGTCGACGAGAACGGCTCGCTCGAGGGCTACACCAAGGACGTCTCGCGCATCAGCAACGAGGAGCTGCTCGAGCTCGAATGCGACATCCTCGTGCTCGCCGCGCGCGAGGATCAGGTAACGGGCGCGAATGCCGGCAAGCTGCGCTGCAAGCTCGTCGCCGAGGGCGCGAACGGCCCGACGTCGGTCGAGGGCGACCGCATCCTCGCCGAGCGCGGCATTCCGGTGCTGCCGGACATCCTCACGAACGCCGGCGGCGTCACCGTCTCCTACTTCGAGTGGGTGCAGGACCTCGGCCGCCTCTTCTGGGACCGCGACGAGATCCGGCGCCGGCTCGCCGACAAGATGTCGGACGCGTTCGACCGTGTCTGGGAGGTCTCGCAGGAGCGCGGGATCACGCTCCGTGACGCCGCGCTCGTCGCGGCGATCCGCGAGGTCTCCGCGGCGCTCGAGGCGCGCGGGATCTATCCGTGACGACCCAGCTCGTCCGGGACGCGATGGTGTCGGCGCCGCTCGCGCTGGAGACGTCGTCGACCGCGCGTGACGCCGGCGAGGCGCTCTCGCGCGACGCCGTGCGCGCGGTGCTGATCACCGAGAGCGGCTCGCTCGTTGGCGTCGTCACGCGGAAGACGCTCGTGCGCGAGGTCGTCGCGCACGGCCGCGACCCCGAGCGGACGACGCTCGGCGAGATCGCGGAGGAACCGAACGCGACGCTGGAGTCGACGATGCCGCTCGACGACGCCTTCGCCTTCCTCGAGGAGCACGACTACGAGCGCGTGCCCGTCGTCGACGACGGCAAGCTCGTCGGTGTGCTGTCGCGCTCCGGCGTGCAGCGGCGGATCGCAGAGGACGAGCCGCCGGGCGACCTCGTCGAGAGCTAGGCCGCCGCAGCGCGGTCGAGCGCCGCCGTCACGACGGTGTCGAGCGCCGCGCGAAGCCCTTCGCGGACGTCGTCGTCGGCGAGTCGCCCGTCGTCGCCGAACTTCTCGTGCGCGTGGCCGACCGACAGCTCGGCCTCCGTGACGCGCGCACCCATCGCACCGAGCACCTTGCGGAGCTCGGCCGCCGCCCACACGCCGCCGAACGCGCCTGCGCTCGAGCTGATGACGGCGACGGGCTTGTTGCGGAACGAGTTGGTCGCGAGCGGCCGCGACGCCCAGTCGAGCGCGTTCTTGAGCGCGCCCGGGACGGACGAGTTGTACTCCGGCGTGGCGAAGAAGACCGCATCCGACTCGCGCACGAGCTCGCGGAAGGCCTCGACGGCCTCCGGCCCCGGCACGACGTCGTCGTCATGGTCGTAGGGCGGGATCACCTTCAGTCCCTGCCAGATGTCCACCTCGACTCCCTCCGGCGCCTCCTCGCGCAGAGCGCGGAGGAGGGCCGTGTTGTTGGAGTCGTCGCGGAGGGAGCCGCTGATCGCGAGGACGCGCACTACGCCTCCTGCGCCACCAGCGTGAGGTCGGCCTTCAGGGTGACCTCGTTCGAGAGAGCCGGCTCGCCGTTCGGGAGCGGCATGTTCCAGTTCATGTCGAACTTCGTGCGGTCGACCGTGGTCGAGAGCTTGAAGCCGACGCGGGTCTTGCCGAAGTGATCGACCGCCGGGCCGGTGATCGTTCCCGTGAGCGTCGCGGGCTGCGTGATGCCCTTGATCGTGATCTCGCCGTCGACGGTCACGTTGTCGCCGTCGCGCTCGATGTCGCTCGCGGAGAAGCCGACGACCGGGTGCTTCTCGGCGTCGAAGAACTCGGGAGAGAGCAGGTGCGCCTGGAGGTTCTCCTCCTTGACGTGGATGCTCTCGATCCTGGCCGCGCCCGACAGCGTGCCGTCGTCGAGGGTCGCCTCGAAGTCGGTCACCTCGCCGCCGAAGGTCGCGACCGCGTAGGGAACCTCGAAGGCGACGCTGGAGTGGACCGTGTCCGCCGCCCACGTCCCCGTCGGGATGCCCTGCTTCGTCTGCTCGATGGTGCTCATTGTGTTCGTCCTCCTTGATCCTTGACAGCTCAAAACTTGATGACGCAAGGATCATAGCACGGAATCTTGCGAGCGCAAGTAACGGGTTCTTGGCTTGCTAGGGGCCTTTCGTCACCCAGGCGGCCACCTTCTGGTGGGCGCAGTCGATCGTCCCGGCGCCGCTGACGAGGCGGCTCGTGATTCCGCGGCGGCGGAAGTCCGGGCCGAAGCGCGTCAGCCGGAAGGTGACGCGGGCGTGGTTGAAGTCCTGCGGTGCGACCCGGAGCTCGATCACGCGGCTGCGCTCGCCGAGCTTCAGCCGCGAGCGCGCGTGCGCGAGCGCCAGGTCGCGGTTGCGGGCAAGGAACTTGCGGCCGTCGGACTCCTGGGTCGCGTAGACCTGGAAGACGCCGGCGGGCGCGAAGCTCGGCCGGGCGAGGAACGTGCTGATCGTCCGGTCGACCTCGGGCACCGTGCACCCCGGAGGAAGCCCGCTGTCGGTCGTCGTCACGGCGTTCTTGTCCGAGCCGCCGCAGCCTGCGATCGCGAGCAGCGTCCCGGCGAGGATGAGGGCTCTCAGCAGCACGTGTACGCACCGGGCGGCGCGTCGCCCTCGACGCTCGGCCGGCAGCGCGGCGGCCTCGAGCGCGGCGCCGGTCAGTAGGTCGCGCAGTGCTCGCCGTGATCGAGTCGAGGCCCAGGCGGCGCAGCGTCTCGCGCAGGATCAGCACGCCGGCGGCGAGCACCTCGCTGCGGTCGGGCTCGAGGAGCCGCGCGCGCCGCTCGTCCTCGGTCGAAGCGGCGAGCCAGTCGAGCGTCTCGCCGATCGTGTCGAGCGTCACCGTGTCCGAGCCCGCGATCGCGGCGAGCTCCGCGGTCGTGCCGTCGACGCCGAGCGCGCGCGTCGCGCGCAGGTCGGGAAGCTGCTCGCGGATGTACGCGGCCGCGGCGTCCTGGTGCACGCCGAAGCGCTCGGTCAGCCGCACGGAGCCGATGTCCATGCTCGTGCAGAAGCCCGCGCTGATCAGCTCCGTCGAGCCGCCGCCGACGTCGACCACGACCGTGCCCGGGTCGAGCGGTCCGACCCCGCGAAGCGTGAGCGCGGCCTCCTCGTCGCCCGTGAGCAGCAGCGTCTTGAAGCCGTACGACCACTCGACCTCTCCGAGGAACGCCTCGCCGTTGTCGGCGTCGCGCACCGCGCTCGTCGCGACGGCCAGCGTGCGCTCCGCGCCGAGCGACTCGAGCTCGCGCCGGTACTCGGTGAGCGTGTTGCGCACGCGCGCGATCGGGACGGGGAGGAGGCGGCGGCGCGCGTCGACCCCTTCGCCGAGCCGCGTGATGCGCGTGCGCCGCACGATCTCGTCGACGCGTCCGTCGTCGACGTCGGCGACGAGGAGACGCGTGGCGTTCGTCCCCAGATCGATCGCGGCGACGCGGGTCACTTCCGCGGGATGACGTTGCGGAGCGAGAGCGTCGAGCGTGCGTCCTCGGCCGCAGCGCGCAGGACGGCGAGCTGGGCGAGCGAGCCCTGCAGGCGCGCGATCGCCGCGTTCAGCTGCTCCGTCTTGTCGTTGAGGGAGTTCGCGTGCTGCTCGGCCTCGGCGGCGGTCCGCTGCACGTGCTCGACCGCCGGCCCGACAGCGTCGGAGAAGGAGCGGTACGTGCGCCAGGTCCGCAGCGCCCGCAGTACCGCGACGGTGATCGACGCCGCGAGCGCGACGACCAGGAAGACGAGCGAAACCCAGGCCAGGAGCGACATTGGGGCCATCGTAACCAGGGGGTCCCCGGCAACCGGCAGTGCTATAATCGACGCCGCGTCGCGGGGTGGAGCAGTCAGGTAGCTCGCCGGGCTCATAACCCGGAGGTCGCAGGTTCAAATCCTGCCCCCGCTATTCCGAAAGGCCCTGTGAAGGGCCTTTCGTCGTCGTTGTACCGGCTCTGTCGAGCGCGATCGACTTGACGCCTAGCTCAGTTCGGAGGCGCTTGGGATTCGGCAGTGTCGGGCGTCGCGGCCCAGCTGTCGAGGAGTTTCAGCGCTCCCTCGGAGCGTGAGCCTGGCTCGGCGGCGTAGGTGAAGATCGTGAGGCCGTGATCCGCGGCGATCTCGAGCCCCGGCTGCAAGCGGCGTACTTCCTCGATCCGGTCGCAGGCGGTTCGCCCGCTTGACTTGGAGTTGGCCGAGTGGGAGCCTCGCGGGCGTCGCACCGTCGTGACACGCTGAGCGTCTGAACGTCTGCCAGTCCCAAAAGAACCGGTCGGCTGCCAGCGAAACCGAGTCCGTGATCGAGGAGGTCTCATGCGCGTCCAACCGAGAGTCCTAGCCGTGGTGCCCGTGCTCGCTGCGATGGTGATCTGCGTCGGGGCGAGCGCGCGGCCGGCCGGCCTCGCCCAGGCATCCCATGGGATCGGGGGGCCGGGCTCGGCAGCTCGGCCGATCTGCGATCCCGACAATGGCGGCCTGAATCTGCCTGGTGGCTTCTGCGCCCTGGTGGTGTACGACGCCAAGACGGCGACGGGCGGTCCTGCGAGAGTGCGGGACATTGCGGTTGCGCCCAACGGCGATGTGTTCGTCGCCGACCAGTCCCCGGGAGGGGGCGTCCTCGCGTTGCGGGACACGAACGGGGACGGGAAGGCCGACGAGACGAAGCGATTCGGCACGAGCCCAGGGAACGGCATCTACTTCAGGAGCCCGTACCTCTACTTTGCACCGAACGATCGCGTCGAGCGGTACCTGATGTCGCCGAACAGCCTGACTCCGGTGGCCGGACCGGAGGTCATCGTCTCCGGACTGCCGGCGACGGGGAACCACGTGACGAAGACCATCCTGGTCACCGAGAGCGGGACGCTCTTCGTGGGCGTCGGATCGTCCACGGACAGCTGTCAGGCACTGCCGGGCGTGCCGGGCTCACTGGGAATCGATCCGTGCCCCGACTTCCCGATCCGGGCGGGGATCTGGCGTTACGACGCGAACGTACTCGGTCAGGTTCACTCCACGGTGGGCCGTTTCGCGACGGAGCTCCGGAACATGGTCGCGCTCGCCCTGAATCCGGACGACGGAGGGGTCTACGGGGTGCAGCAGGGACGAGGCGGCTTCAATCACAACTTCCCGGACCTGTTCACACCCCAGGATGACGCCGCGCTGCCGGCCGAGGAGTTCTTCCGCTTCCACGAAGGCGGGCACTACGGGTGGCCGTACTGCTACTACGACGGAAGGCAGGACAAGAAGGTGCTGGCGCCGGAGTATGGCGGGGACGGAAAGATCGTCGGTCGCTGCGCGGACGCGGAAAATCCGATCCTCGCCTTTCCCGCCCACTTCGCACCGAACGGGCTGCTGTTCCACGACGGTCATCAGTTCCCGGGGAAATACCGGGGCGCGGCGTTCATCGCGTTCCATGGAGGGCCCAATCTTCCGGAGAGCTACAACGTGAGTGTCGTGCGTTTCACCAATGGTCAGCCGCACCGGCCGGAGGTCTTTGCGGACGGCTTCATCGGTGAAGGCGCCGTCAACCTGCCCGCAGACGCCGATCATCGCGCGATGGCCCTTGCCGAGGGCCCGGATGGCTCGCTCTACATCACAGACGACGCCGGGGGGCGGATCTGGAGAGTGCTGCACGCGGGCCGGAAACCGTGAACGACGGGCTCTGAGCACGGCGAAAACGCAACGTCCGAAAAGGCCCGCTTGTGCGGGCCTTTTCGGTCGCAGGCTCAAATCGTCGACGCTCGTTCCTCGGCGTTGGCCTGGAGCGCGAGCGGGTGGCGCCTGCGGCCCTAAAGCTTTACGAGGTAGTTGCCGATTTACCCGCCCATGTGCTCAATCTGCGGTAGCACGAAGGGTGGTCCGAGCCGGTGAGCAACGGATGGGTGGATCGCTGGCTCGCGGCGTGCAGTGATCTCGCGGCGCTCGAGCGCTCGAATCCCATGACCGATGCGGTGATCGACGAGATCTCTGGCCGCATGATCCGGATCGGCGACAACTGGCTTGCCGACTTTGCGTCCTGTAACTACCTCGGGTTCGACCTCGAGGAGGACATCATCGCCGCCGTCCCGGAGTATCTCGACCGCTGGGGTACGCACCCGAGTTGGTCGCGGCTCCTCGGCAGCCCCCGCCTCTATGAGCAGATCGAATCGCGCCTTTCAGAGCTGCTCGGTTGCGAGGACACCCTCGTCCTTCCGACGATCACGCTCATCCACCTCGCCGTCATCCCGATCCTGGCCCATGGCGGGACAATCTTCCTCGACCAGCGCGCGCATAAGACCATCTACGACGGCTGTCAGTTGGCGCGCGCGCACGGCGCGACCGTGAAGCGTTTCGCGTTCGAGGATCCAGACGACCTCGAGCGCTTGCTTCGCAGTGATCGCTCGGCGACTCGTCTCATCTGCATGGACGGTGTCAACAGCATGACCGGGAATGCCCCAGACTTGAGTGCCTTCGCGCGTGTTGCGCGCGAGTACGACGCGATTCTCTACATCGACGATGCTCACGGCTTCGGCGTCATCGGTGAGCGCCGCGCCGGCGAACTCTGCCCTTACGGCCTGAGGGGCAATAGCGTCGTCCGCTATTTCGGTGAGAGCTACGAGAACGTCGTTCTCGTCGGAGGGCTGTCGAAATCCTACTCGTCGCTCGCTGCATTCATCGCGTGCCCAAGCGACCTCAAGCGGCTGCTGAAAACCGCTGCGCCTCCGTACCTCTACTCCGGCCCGTCGCCGGTCGCGTCGTTGGCGACGGTGCTCGCGGGATTCGACCTGAACGAGAAGCGCGGGGATGTGATCAGGGCCGATCTCTGGCAGAAGACGAACCGCGTCCTGCGCTGCCTCGATCGCCTCGGAATCCACACTCCCAACGAGTCGGGCTTTCCGATCGTGGAGGTCCCACTCGCGCGACACCAGGACATCGACTCCCTCGGTCGCTTTCTTTTCGAGCGCGGCATCTACGTGACGCTCGCCGCCTATCCGCTCGTGCCGAAGTCGGAGGTCGGTTTCCGTATCCAGATTACGGCAGCGAACACGCGGGCTGAGATCGACCACCTCATCGACGTGCTCGGCCAGGTCGCAAACAGGTTCGATCTGCAGCCTGCGCGTCACATCGAGTTCGCCGCATGAGACTCGACGGGCCGGATGGAACGAGTTCGTCACAGCGCATGGCTTTGGTACCTGGTTGCAAGCGGGATCCTGACAGCCTGCCTATCTCCTGGTACCTGCGGTGAAAGGCAGCGGCCCGTTGATCAACATTCTCGGGCTCTCCTCGCCCGTGGCGATTGCGGTTGGGATGCGGCTGCACCGGCCCGAGGCCCGCTCGGCATGGCGCCTTTTCATCATCGGCCAGTCCCTGTTCTTTCTTGGCGATCTGTACACGTACAGCTACCCGAAGCTCCTTGGTGTCGACGTCGGATT
The DNA here is from genome assembly GCA_963847415.1 of uncultured Thermoleophilia bacterium. GTDB lineage: Bacteria > Actinomycetota > Thermoleophilia > Gaiellales > Gaiellaceae > PALSA-600. The sequence goes on from CAWJZQ010000030.1 coordinate 131,217, forward strand.
TCCGTCGCCGGGCGATGCGATCTATCTCACCGTCTATCCGGCTCTCGTCGGAGGGCTGCTGCTGCTCGTGCGCCGACGTAACCCCGACGGTGATCGTGCCGCAGGAATCGACGCGCTGATCCTGACTGTCGGGTTTGCGCTCCTCTCGTGGGTGATCCTCGTCTCGCCCAACATTCATCTGTCCGGTCTTTCGCTGCTCGCCAAGAGCGTGTCGACCGCCTATCCGCTGGGGGACATCCTGCTCCTCGCCGCGGTGATTCGCCTCGCGGTCGACGCCGGCAAGCGTGCGCCGGCCTTCTACTTCCTCGTTGCCAGCATTGTCTCCCTGCTCATCGTCGACAGCGCGTACACCTACGCCCTGCTCGTGAACGGTTATCACCATCAGCTCAGTTTCGACGTCGGTTGGATCGCCTATTACGTCCTGTGGGGAGCAGCCGCTCTGCACCCCTCGATGCGGACTCTCGACCAACCTGCGACCGACGTCCGGACGCGTCTGACTCCGTTGCGGCTGGCGCTCCTCGCGATCGCGTGCCTGATCGCTCCGGGCATCCGCTTTGCCGAAGAGCTTGGCAACCCCGACGTATTGGTGGTCATCGTCGCCTCGGCGCTCCTGTTCCTCCTGGTCGTTTCGCGCATGGCTGGCCTGGTTCGCCAGGAAGAACGGCAGGCCGCACGTGAGCTCGCACTGCGGCATGCGGGCGTCGAGCTCGTCGCGGCAGCGGGCGGCGACGGCGTGCGAGGCGCAGCCGTGCATGCGGCGCAGTCGCTTCTCGGCGCCGAAAGCGCTGTTCGTCTGATCTTGCTCACCGCCGACGGTGCGGAGCTTGCGGCGTCGAGCGGCGATCATCAGCGCGCGCACACATCTCCGCAGACAGAGCGTTGGTTGAAGGCGGCAAGTCGCGGGACAGAGCCGGTCCGGGTCGCAGATCTCCCGGAGAGCATCCGCGGCGAGCTCGATCTCGACGGCGAGAGATGGGCGGTTCTCCTGCCGCTCTCCGTCCGTGGCGAGACTCGCGGACTGCTGCTCGCGACGACCGCGAACCGCCCGCAGCGCGAGCTCGTTGACTCGCTCGACGCTCTCGCCTCGCAGGTCTCGCTTGCGGTCGAGGGCGCCTCGCTCGCCGAGGACCTCCACCGTCGAAGGAGCGAGGCGCGGTTCGGTTCCCTCGTCGCACACGCGAGCGACCTGATCACCGTCCTCGACGCCGACGGTGTGGTGACGTATCAGAGCCCATCCGTCGCGCGCATCCTCGGCTACGCAGTCGACGAGGTCGAGGGCCAGCCGTTCGCTCGCTTGCTGCGCGATTCCGATCGGTCACGGCTGGCGAAGGTCATCGAAGGCCGCTCGAGCGCCACACGACAAGCTGCTCCGGAGACGTACGTGCTCGATTGCTCTCTTCGCCATCGGGACGGCACGTGGCTGCAGTTCGAGGTGCAATACACCGATCTCGTGCAGGACGAGCACGTGCGCGGCATCGTCCTCAATAGCCGCGACGTCAGCGAGCGCAAGGCGTTCGAACAGCAGCTCGCCCACCAGGCTTTCCACGATCCGGTCACGGACCTCGCCAATCGCGCGTTGTTCGCGGACCGGGTTCAGCACGCAGTCCGCCGCTCGCTTCGTGGTGGCGCCATCGTTGGTGTCATGTTCATCGACCTCGACGATTTCAAGACGGTCAACGACAGTCTCGGCCACGCCGCCGGCGATACCGTCTTGAAGGAGGTCGCGCGGCGCCTCGAAGCTGCGGTACGGCCGTCCGACACGGTGGCGCGTTTCGGCGGAGACGAGTTCGCAATCCTGCTTGACGGAGTGGGGGACTCGCAAGAGGCGGCCGTGGTCGCGGGCCGCGTGCTCGAAGCGGTCGAGGCGGTCGTGAACATCGACGGCAAGCACGTCTACCCGCGGGCGAGCGTCGGTATCTGCATGGCTGACGCGAATGAGAACACCTACGACGCCGAGGAGCTCCTGCGCAACGCCGATGTCGCGATGTACATGGCGAAGCGGAACAGCAAGGGGAGCTACCGGTTGTTCGAGCCTGCGATGCACGAGCGCGTGCTCGAACGGCTCGAGCTCCAGGCCGAGCTCCAGAGGGCGATCGAGCAACAGCAGCTGGAGTTGCACTATCAGCCCGTCGTGCGGCTCGACGCGAACAACCCGAACTACGGCGTCGAGGCGCTTCTCCGCTGGAATCATCCGGAACGCGGAGTCGTGCCGCCGCTTCAGTTCATTCCGCTGGCCGAGGAGACGGGCCTGATCGTCCCGATCGGCCTTTGGGTGCTGCGCGAGGCGTGCCGGCAGGGCGTGATTCTCCATCAGCGTTTCCCGAAGCCCGTCCCGCTCACAATCAGCGTCAACCTCTCGGCGAAGCAACTGCAGTCGGAGTCAATCGTTCGCGACGTCGCAGAAGCGCTCGAGTTCAGCGGGCTCGATCCGGCGACGCTCGTACTGGAGATCACCGAGACAGTGATGATGACCGACTCGGACATCGCCATCACGCGACTGAACGAACTGAAGGGGCTCGGCGTGCGCATCGCGTTGGACGACTTCGGCACGGGCTACTCGTCTCTCAGCTACCTCAGCCGCTTCCCGGTCGACATCCTCAAGATGGATCGCTCGTTCCTCTCCGGAGACGGTGAGGCGACCCTTGCTGCGGCGATCATCGCAATCGGCGACCGCCTCGGCCTCGAGGTCGTCGCAGAAGGAATCGAACGTGAAGAGCAAAGCGCGTCACTCCATCAACTCGGCTGCGAGCTCGGACAGGGTTTCCTCTTCGCGCGCCCCATGACAGAAGACGCCCTCCTGCAGTACCTGCTCGAAGAGGCGTCTGCGTCGATCGGGCTCGTCGCCGGCACGGCCCTGTAGCCATGCAGCACAGCTACGAGGGGCTCGACCGCCTCGGAGGTTTCTCCCGAGTCGGGCTCCTCGTGCCGCTTCGCTCGCGCAACTTCCGCCTGCTCTGGTCGGCGATGACCGTCTCGCTCATCGGCGACGGAATCTTCCTGATCGCGATGGTCTGGCAGGCGTACGCACTCTGGAACGCGCCTGCCGCCCTGGCCGTCCTCGGAATCGGGATGACGGTGCCGACCATCGCGTGTCTTCTGCTCGGCGGGGCGATCAGCGATCGTCTGGATCGTCGGCACATCCTGCTCTACAGCGACCTCGCGCGCGCATTGGTCGTCGGCGTCCTCGCTGCGTTGTCGATCGCGGGCGCGCTTTCGTTTCCGCTGCTCGTCATACTGGTCGCGCTCTACGGCGTCGGGACGGCTTTCTTCACGCCGGCGTTCGAGGCGATCGTCCCGGACATCGTGCCGCAGGCGGATCTCCCCAGGGCGAACGCGCTCGATCAGTTCGTGCGCCCGTTGGCGCTCCGCATGGTCGGACCGGCACTCGGAGGCTGGCTCGTCTCGTGGCTCGGAGCCGGGCCGGCCTTCGCGCTCGACTCCGCGTCGTTCGCAGCATCAGCAGGGATCGTTCTCGCACTGCGAACCACCCGGTCGATCGAGAAGGCCGGCGACTCGAACCTGACAGCGATCGCGGACGGCTTCCGCTTCGTGCGCCAGAACGTTTGGCTCTGGGGGACGCTCGCGTCGGCGGCGATCGCGTATCTCGCGTTCCTCGGCCCGACCGAGGCGCTCCTTCCCTATCTGGTGAAGAACGAGCTACATGCATCCGCGGGCGATCTTGGTCTCGTGTTCGCCGCCGGCGGAGTCGGTGCGGTGGGTGCCGCCGCTCTGATGGCCCAGCGCGGCCACCCGAAGCGAGATATGACGACGATGTACGCGTGTTGGACGCTCGCGACGCTTGCAGTCGCCGGTTACGGCCTTGCACGTTCCACGACCCAACTGATGTTCGCCTGCCTCGTCTTCAACGCGCTCGAGGCGGCAGGAACAATCATCTGGGCGACGATCAAGCAACGTCACGTGCCCGCTTCCCTCCTCGGGCGTGTCTCCAGTCTCGATTGGGTGATCTCGATCGGATTCCTGCCCGTTTCCTTCGCACTGACCGCGCCTGCGGCCGACTTGATCGGCGTTCGGAACACGCTTCTCGTCGCGGCCGTCGTCGGGAGCGCCGCGACGTTCGGCGCCCTGTTCATCCCCGGCATGCGGGCGATCGAGGACACCGAGCCGATCACCCCCCTGTCAACGCGGAACGTGGTATCGCCGGCTGGCGCCGCTCAGGGTGTGAGCTTGCCGCCGGTGACTGCGCAAACGACCTCCGTCTCAGTTCCCGGCTGACCGGACAACGCGCCGGTCACGGTTCGTCACCTCTCGAGCGGCACCGGTCGTCGTCAATCCGGGTATTCGTCCTTACGGTAGGTGAGGGGGTCGGCGGGTTGCGGTTTCGGTGTTCGGTCGAGCAGGAAGCTGAAGTACGGCGCGACGAACGGGTCGGGGGCCGACACGGTGTAGGTGTGGTAGACGGTGCCGTTCTCGCGTGCGAAGGCGATCCAGCTCGGGTTCTCGCGCAGCCCGTCCTTCAGCTCGGCACCGATCTGGTCAGACCACTTCACGAGCCACTCCGGCGGGCTCTCGATCATCTCCTTGAGCTCGGGTATTTGCTGCGCCTGCTCCTCGGTCAGCGCGAGACCGAAGTCGAAGGCGAAGTCGGTGTCATAGGTCGAGACGTACGGGAACTGCCAGCCCATCCGCTCCTTGTAGGCGGTCAGCCGCTCGATCGGCGCCCGCGAGAAACAGAGCAGCGTCACGTCCATGTGGTTGAGGTGGACGAGCGAGCCGTCGAGCCCGTCGGCCAGGCTCGTGCAGCCCGGGCACGCGCCGAGCGTGTAGTCGGGGCCGAACATGACGTTGTAGGCGAGCAGTTGCGAGCGGCCGTCGAAGAGCTCTGCCAGTGTCCGCTTGCCCTCCTCGGTGTCGAACTCGTATTCCTTCTCGACCTCGACCCATGGGAGCTCGAGCCGCTTCCTCTTGATCTCCTCGTTCCGCTTCGCCTGCTCCGCTTCGAGCTTGGCGAGCTCGTCCCTCGCCGCCTGCCATTCCTCGCGGCTTGCGATCGTGTGCTCGGTCATCGTCACTCCTTCCCTCGTCGAATCGGAAGCCACCCGGTCACGAACTGAGACCGGCCGCGAGCGGGAAACTCATCGCAGTGCCTATCCACCCGGCGTCATCTGCAAGCCTCTCGGGCGGAGGGTCAGCCGATGATGCTTCATATCGTGTCGGCCCGAAGACGAGAAGGAGGAGCCATGCCCAAGATCGGGACACAGGAAGAGTGGCAGACCGAGCGCGACGCGCTGCTCGAGGAGGAGAAGGAGCTCACGCGCCGCTCCGACGAGCTCGCCCGCAAGCGGCGGGAGCTGCCGTGGGTGCCCGTCGAGAAGGACTACAGCTTCGAGACCGAGCGAGGGGCCAGGTCACTCGCCGAGCTGTTCGACGGTCGCTCGCAGCTGCTCGTCTACCACTTCATGTTCGGGCCCACCTACACCGCCGGGTGCACGGTCTGCTCGTCGATCGCCGACACGCTCGCCCCGCAGGTCGTCCACCTGAAAGCGAGGGACACGACGCTGCTGCTTGCCTCGCGCGCTCCGCTCGACAAGCTCCTCGACTACCGCGCGCGGATGGGCTGGCCCATCGACTGGGTCTCGAGCGGCGGCAACGACTTCAATCGCGACCTCGGTTTCCTCCACACCGAGGAGGAGCTGAAGCCGTTCCTCGACGGTGAGATCCCCCCGGTGGTCGATCAGATGGCCACGGCTTCCGGGACCAACGTCGCCGGCTACGTGTCCGAAGGCCCCGGCCTGAGCGCGTACGCGCTCGAGGACGGAACGGTCTACAGGACCTACGTCACCAGCGCGCGCGGTCTCGAGCCGGCGATGGCCTACTACGGGCTGCTCGACCGCGCACCCCGCGGGCGCCGCGAGGAAGGAGAGTCCGAGCACTGGCTCCGCCGCCACGACGAGTACGAGTGGGCGGAGTCGCGTCACGCCTAACGGTTCGGCGGGCGACAGGCGAGCACGTGTGTCTCGTCGTCGCGGCTACATCGCCCTTCCGCCTCGCGGTCGTTCGCGGCTCCCTGACCGCCGACCGGTCGTAGAATCACTGTTGGAGCACGTGGAAGCCAGAGTTCCGAATCTCGTCGGGAGGGAGGAGGAGCTTGCCGCCCTCCTCGATCTCGTCGACGCGGTTGATCAACTGCCGTTGATCGCCGTCGTCACCGGGGAGGCCGGGATCGGGAAGACGGCGCTTTGGCTCGCGGCTGCCGATCTTGCAGCCGCTCGTGGGTTTCATGTCTTGTCTTCTCGCCCCTCGGAGGCAGAGGCTGGACTCTCGTTCCTGGCGCTGACAGACATCCTGGGCGGGGTGGCCGCAGACGTCCTGCCCGAGTTGCCGCCGATCCAGCGACAGGCATTGGAGGCCGCATTGCTGCTCGGTGAGTCGGAGCACCGCGCTGACCCACGTGCGGTGGCTGCGGCCTTCCTCGGAGCGCTGCGTTTGCTCGCCGGTGAGCGCTCTCTCTGCCTCGCTGTCGACGACGTCCAGTGGTTGGACGCGGCCTCGCTTTCGGCGCTTCGGTATGCAGTCGCACGCCTGCGCCACGAGCGTGTCGCCACCGTGTTCGCGGTACGCGACGACGTTCCGGAGTGGGTTCGCCGCGGGGTCGCGGAGGACCGACTACGAACGGTTCGTGTCCGCGGCCTGAGCCTGGGCGCGACGCACGAGCTGTTGCGCAATCGCCTCGAGGCGACGTTCGCGCGGCCGGTACTGATCAAGCTCTGGGAGGCGTCGGGCGGTAACCCGTTCTTCGCGCTCGAGCTCGGAGCCGCCCTCCAGCGTCGGGGCGGCACGCTCGCGGCCGGCGAGGATCTCCCGATTCCGACCGCCACCGACGAGCTGTTGCGCGCGCGTCTCGACGCGGTCGGAGCCGACGCTCTCGACGTTGCCTCCGCCGTTGCGGCGCTCGCCGATCCCACGGTGTCTCTCGTGGAGTCGGTCGTCGGCGCCGGCTACGAGGCCGGGTTGGCCGAGACCGTCGCGGCAGGCATCCTCGAGGTGGACCGGCAGCGCCTCAGATTCACCCATCCGCTACTCGGATCGGCCGTGGCCGTCCGCTTGGCGCCGTCGCGTCGGCGGGGCCTGCACGCGCGGCTCGCCGAGGTCGTTCCAACAGTTGAGGAGCGGGCTCGCCATCTTGCCCTCGCGACGGTCGATCCGGATCGTGCGACCGCGGCGATCCTCGAGAACGCCTCCCACGCGGCACATGAGCGCGGCGCCCCGGCCGGGGCCGCCGACCTGGCTGAGCAGGCATTGCGGCTGACACCGGCCGCCGATACGGCGGATGCTCAACGCCGTCTCTTCCTTGCCGCCGACCTGCACGACCTCGCGGGTGCCACCGACCGCGCGGTTGCCCTTCTCGAACGAGCGCGAGACCAGGTACCCGCCGGCATCGAGCGGGCCGCGGCTCTGGTTCGCCTTGCCGACGTGCAGGACGACCCGCAGTCGACCGGGCCCCTCTACCGCGAGGCGCTCGCCGAGGCGGCAGGCGACGATGCGCTCACGGCGACCATCCACACAGTCTCGCTCTCTCGATGGCCTGGAGCGAAGGTGCCGAGCGGGGTCTCGTACACGCCAGGGAGGCCGTTTCCTCCGCGTCGCGGACCGGCGATCCCGAGATCGAATGTCGTGCGCTCGCGGCCTACGGAGACTGGAACTTCAGGGCCGGCCGGGGCATGCAGCAGGCAGAGATGGACCGTGCGATGACGCTCGAACGGTCGCTGCCCTCGTGGCCGCTGGACCGGGGGCCGACGGACCTCTTCTCGCGGCAGCTGGTGCTGGTCGCGGATCTCGAAGCTGCGCGAGAGCTGCTGCACGAGCTCTACGACGCGCACGCGACGCGGGACAACGCCGACGGCGCCTCGACCGCCACATGGTGGCTGAGCCTCCTCGAGTGGCGGGCCGGCAACTGGGAGGCGGCCGAGCGATATGCGGCCGACTCGTTCGACGTCAGGACGCAGCTCGGGCAGGTCATGCCCGGGGACGGATTTCCCGTCGCGCTGATCGCCGCGCACCGCGGCAGGGTCGACGAAGCGCGCGCCGCAGCAGAGCGCGACCTGGCGGAGGCGGAGGCGATGGACATTCGCATCTCGGTGTCGGGCTCCGCCTGGATCCTCGGCTTCCTCGAGCTCTCGCTCGGCGATCCGAGCGCAGCGCTCTCGCACCTCGGACGCTCCTATGAGCTTCGCTCTGCCTTCATGCTCGAGCCGGGTCAGCGGTTGGAGCTCGGCGACTTTCTCGAGGCCCTCGTCGGCGTTGGCGAGCTCGAACGGGCCGATGAGGTCATTGCGACGTGGCAGGAGCGGGCCGAAAAGCTCGACCGCGCCTCGACGCTCGCAATCCTCGCGCGGTCTCGTGGGCTGTTCCTCGCGGCGCAAGGCGACCTCGACGGCGCCTCCGCGAGCTTCGAGGATGCACTCCGTCGAGCACGCCAGAACGGTGGATCCGTTCCAGCACGCCCGTACGCTGCTTGCGCTCGGGGCGACAGAGCGGCGAGCAAAGCGGCGCGCCGACGCACGCGCGACGCTGGAGGCAGCGCTGGCCGTCTTCGAGCGTCTCGGCTCGCCCCTCTGGGCGGGCAAGGCCCGCGCAGAGCTCGGCCGGATCGGGGGCCGCGCGCCCTCGCGCGGCGACCTGACGGAGAGCGAGCGCCGGGTCGCGGTTCTCGTCGCGGAGGGGAAGACGAACCGGGAGGTCGCGACGGCGCTCTTCCTCGGCGAACGCACGGTCGCGAGCCACCTGACGCACATCTATGCGAAGCTCGGCGTGCGCTCGCGCACCGAGCTCGCGCGACGGCTGCTGTGAGCAAAGTTCAGACGTTCTGACGTTTCCGGCCGGACGCGCCGGTCGTAGCGTCGAGACATGCCGAGCTACCTCGTCGAGACCTACCTCGCCGTTCTCACGCCGGAGAGCGTGCCGCGCGCGAGCGGCGGGCACGGGCCGCCGCCGAGAAGCTCGCGAGCGGACGCACTTTTGTCTGCTTCCGTCGGTCCATCTACATACCTGAGGACGAAATCTGCTTCTTCGTCTTCGAGGCCCCCTCGGGCCACGTGGCCGCGCTCGCTGCGCAGTCCGCGGGGCTCGAGCCGGTGCGCGTCGTCGAAGCGATCACGTCCCGAGAGGGAGAGACATGAGGAAAGGAGAAACATCGAGTTCGCCGTCGGGCTCGTGCTGCTGTCGGTCCTGGTCGGTGCCGCAGCCGGCTGGGCGAAGGACTCGAAGCCGGCGGGTCCGCCGCCGGACGCGGTGCTGTCGTGGAACACCTTCGCCGTCAACGCCGTTCGTGCGTCGACGCCGACGAAGGTCCAGACGGACGGCATGGTCTACATGTCGTACGTACAGGCGGCGGTGTACGACGCCGTCACGAAGCTCGAGGGGCGCTACAAGCCGTACCACGACTTCGCGTTTTCGCCCGACCACGATGCGTCGATTCAGGCGGCGGTCGCGGCCGCGGCCAGGACGACGCTGGACAACTACCTGCCCGACCAGCAGCCGACCGTAGACGCCGAGTACAACGCGTACCTCGCCGGCGCTCACCGGCAACGTGACGGGAGGAGTCGCCGTCGGCGAGGCCGCAGCGCACGACCTGATCGCATTCAGGGCAGGCGACGGACTCAAGGCCGCGACGCCGTCGTACGGCGAGATCGGACCGATTCTGCCGGGGCAGTGGCAGCTCCAGCCCGGCCAGGCAGTCCAGACTCCGTGGCTCGCGACCATGCGTCCGTTCCTGCTCGACCAGGCCTCGCAGTTCAGAGCAGAACCACCACCGGCGCTGACGAGCCGCCAGTATGCGAAGGACCTCAACGAGACGGAAGCCTTCGGCGCGGTGAACAGCACCGTTCGGACTCCGGAGCAGACGGCGATCGCGTACTTCTGGGTTGGCAACAACATCAACCAGTACAACCAGACGATGCAGAGCGTCGTTGCGCAGCACGGCATGGACCTCGTCGACGCCGCGCACCTTCTCGCCGTAGGCGAGATCGTGAGCACGGACGCCGGGATCGCGTGCTTCGACTCGAAGTTCTTCTACCTCGCATGGCGCCCGATCACGGCGATCAGGAACGCCGACAAGGACGGCAACCCCGACACGACGGCGGATCCGACGTGGCAGTCGTTGCTGCAGGTGCCGGGACATCCCGAGTACCCGTCGCAGCACGGCTGTTTCACCGCCGCCTTCAGCGACGCGCTTGCGTCGGTGCTGCACACGAAGCACGTTGACGTCACGATGCCCGGTGGGCAGAACGGCAGCGCCGTCCTCACGACGACGCAGCACTTCGACACCGTGCACGACATCCAGTCGCAGGTGATCGACGCCCGCGTCTGGCTCGGCTTCCACTTCCGCAACTCGGTCGAGCAGGGAGTGGAGCTCGGCAACGACGTCGCGGATTGGGAGCTCGACCGCTTCTTCCAGCCGGCCGATTCCTAGCCCGGGGGTCATCGCCGCGAGCGGCCCGCTCCCGCGCGGGCCGCTCGCGCTGCGGCGGCACCGAGACTCCAGGGCCGACCAAACAGGCGGCGCTCTCCTGCGCTACTTCGCGCCGCTACGCGAGCTGCTTCTCGTAGACCACCCAGCCGAGTGTCGGCGTCATTCCGGCACGCTCGTAGAGGCGAAACGCGCCGCTGCTGCTCCCCGAGTCGACGCCGAGCCCGACGCTGCGCTCGCCACGCTCCCAGAGCCTGCGGAACGCGTCCGCCAGGAGCGCCGCGCCGATGCCTTGCTTGCGCCAGGGGCGACGCGTGAAGAGGATCTGGACGAAGCCGCCGCCGTACGTATCTCCGGTGCAGATCGTTCCGGCGGCGACGTCGTCTCCGGCTCTGACGACGCACCACAAGGCCGGATCGAACCGCTCGCTCATCAGGTGGATCCTCGACCACGACTCGAAATCACGCGGTGTGTACTCCCAGTGATCCGCGAACGCTTCCTGCTGCGCGGCGTGAAACGCAACCGCGTCACTGTTCGGGTCGAACCCGGCGACGTGCAGGCCGTCCGGCCACGTCGGCGGAGGCGGCGGCGCCGCGAGCTCGATGCGCATCTCGCGGAAGACGCGCACGGCGCGATAGCCCATCGACTCGAGCAGGCTGTGAGCGGCGTCGTCGGCTTCGTACAGGCTGTTCTGGATCCTCTGCGCGCCGCCATCAGCGACGGCTCGCTCGAGCTCGACCGCCAGCAGCTTCCCGATCCCGCGCCCATGCGCATCGGGATGCACGTAGCCCTCGGCGCGCCATAGCTCGCCACGATCGCGGACGGCGCCGTAGCCGACGACGCGCTCGCCGTCACGGACGATGCGGGTGAACCGCCCGAGGTCGAGGTCCGACCACTCGTCCTCCAGGTCGTCCTGCGAGAACGACGTCGAGGTCTGCGGATACAACGACGACTCGAGCGCGGCCACCACCTCGGTCACCGCGGCGGCATCGCCTGGGCCGGCTGGAACGACGGCGAAGCTCTCCATCGGATTCGCACGGTACGTCATGCGTGTTCGATGTTGCGCGTGTTTGATGTTGCGCAGTGTCGCTGCATGCCCATGAACGAACGTGTCAGCTCTCGAACGCTTGCTTCGCGACCTGGACCGCCGACATCGCCCTCGGCCAGCCGGCGTAGAACGCGAGGTGGATGATCACTTCCTTCAGCTCCGCCTCGGTGAGCCCGTTCTCTCGCGCCCGGCGAAGATGGCCGGGGAGCTGCTCGGTGTTGCCGCCGGTGATGAGCGCGGCGACCGTGATCAGGCTCCGGTCTCGGGGAGACAGTTCCGTGCGCGCCCAGATGTCGCCGAAGAGCACGTCGTCGGTGAGAGACACGAGCTTCGGCGCGAAGTCGCCGATCAGCTTTGTCGCGGAAAGCAGGTCAGCGCCTCCCCGAGCGCGCAGACTGGACGACCTGGGTGATCGCGCGGCTCGTAAACCAGGCGAAGCGCTTGTCTTCGAGCAGGGCTGCGTGTGTCGCGACCGGCGACGGTCCGCTGGGTGCTGTTCGTCGAGAGCTTCGCGAGCTTGTTCTGGGCCGCGAGCCCATCCGCGCTGCTCGCCGACAGCGGCTGTCACGACGGCGAGCGGCTTGCCGTGCGAGGCTCTTCAGGGCCTTCGCCTCGTCGAAGACCGTCGGCAGCTGCAGCGAACTCGACGCTGATCAGCGGTCAGCTCGCGGGGTGAGGCGGCGAAGGCCCGCGCGGCGTTGCGTGCTTGCGGCGGCAGAGATGGCGAACCCGCTGCCGCAGGTCACGCGCACGAGACCGGCACGTGCGAGCGACGGAAGAAGCGCCGAGCCGCGCCGCCACAGTCGAGTAGAAGCTCGGAGTAGTCCGGGAAGATCGAACTGATACGGGGTCGCCGAGTCGATCAAGGCGAGACCGGCGACTGGCTCGGGGTAGTGCGCGGCGTAGAGGAGCGCGTAGGTGCCGCCGACCGAGTGCCCGGCGAGCACATAGGGGCCGGGGACATGCGCAGCAGCGAGCAGGCCGTGCAGGTCGGACGACAGCTGGTGCCGTCCTGAGCGCCGCGGCCTGCCACCGCTCCAACCCTCGCCGGCCCGGTCGATAGGTGCAGACACGGGTCGAGGACGAGACGGTCGCGCTGCACCCACGCCCAGCTCGGCGTGCGTTCTCCGAGGCCGTTGAAGAGGACGACCGTCGGCGCGCCGTGAGCCGACGCAATTCAGGTAGAGGCGGTGGCCGTTGACGAGATAGGTGCGCCGCCGAGCGGGAGGGTTCGAGGAGCGTCGCCTCGATGACGGTCTCGAACGGCGCCGCCGGCGGCGACGAGCGAGAGCACGACGCAGAGCCGGATAGAGGAGCGCGCGCGCGTGACCAGTTGTGAAGCGACGCGGCGAGCACCGCGGACCGACCAGACCGACGAGAGCAACAAGCAGCACGGGCCAGACCCAGCCGGCGAGGGCGAGTGTGTGACCGCTGGGTGAGAGAGCCAAGATGGCGAGACCGACGACGGCCGATGCGACGCCAGGGATGAAGCGCCCACGTTTGTGGCTGGTTGGTGAAGCGGCTCGACGCGACGGCGAGGAGCGACGAAGCCCGCGCCGAGAGCGAGCAGCGCCGCGCCGGTGATCTCGTGCTCGCGGCCCGCCGGCGAAGACGACGAGCACGAGCACGAGGCCGAGCAGAAGACCGGACGCGATCGGCGCCGAGAGACGACGAGCCCGATGTGGCCCTTCGGGAGGTCTCCCTGGTTGTGCTGAGGGCTGAGGATGGATGGAGGGACGATGTGGTCATGCGACACTCCTTCTCTTGACATTGGACACTGATGTCTGATTTATTAACTCAGACAGTAGCGTCCAACTTAGAAGGAGTCAAGTAGCATGCATCACAAGCCGAAGCACACCGAGCACGAGATCGCGATCGACGCGACAGACGGCGACGCGGCAGCCGCGCCGCTGGCTTCTCCCGGTGCTGCTCGTCGCGCAGCTGATGGTCATCCTCGACATCACCGCCGTGAACATCGCGCTGCCGCACATCGCGACCGACCTGCACCTGAGCGGCTCGAACATCAGCTGGACGATCACGAGCTACTCGCTGATCTTCGGAAGCCTCTTGCTGTTCGGCGGCCGCGCCGCCGACCTCCTCGGTCGCCGCCGCATGTTCCTCACCGGCCTCGGCATCTTCACCGCCTCCTCGTTCGCCTCGGCGATGGCTGGAAGCGCCGCGACGCTGTTCGCTGCTCGCGCGGGCCAGGGGCTCGGCGCCGCGATGCTCTCCCGGCTGCGCTCTCGATCATCACGGCCGCCTTCCACGGGAGCGCATCGCGCGAAGGCGCTCGCCGCCTGGGGCGCAGTCGGCGGAGCCGGAGCGGCGATCGGCGTCATCGTCGGCGGCGTCCTCACCGAGTTCGCCGACTGGCGGATGATCTTCTACGTCAATCTCCCCGTCGCGGCAGTGCTGCTCGTCGCCTCGCTGAAGGTCGTTCCGGCCGACACGCACAAGCCGCGCTGGCGCGGCCTCGACCTTGCCGGGGCAGCCCTCGCGACGACGAGCCTCGCCGCGATCGTCTACGGGATCACGCAGGCGGACTCCGCCGGCTGGACTTCCATCCAGACGCACCTCTGCGGCATCGGCGGCGCTCGCGGGCCTCGTCAGCGTTCGCGATCTACGAGCTCCACATCGACGCGCCGCTGCTCCGTGTCGAGCGCATCGCCGACCGCGCCGTCGGTGGCGGCCTCGTGCTCATGCTGGCCGCCGCGGGCTCGATCTTCGGCCTCTTCCTGCTCTGCTCGCTCTACCTCCAGAACGTGCTCGGCATGGGGCCCGCTCACAGACCGGTCTCGCCTTCATCCCGCTCGCCGTCTCAGCCGGGATCGGCGCGCACGTCGCCGGTCACGTCGATCGCCAAGCACGGCGTGCGCGGCCCGCTCGCCGGAGCGTTCGCCGGTCGCGGCGGTCGGGATGTTCCTTCTCTCCCGCGTCGGCGAGAGCGGCAGCTACCTCGCCGATGTGCTCCCGGGCATGCTCGATCGCCGGCTTGGGTCTCGGCGTCGCGGTCGTGTCCGTCTCGATGGCGATCCTCGCCGGCACGCGCGCAGGACGAGACCGGGATGATCTCCGGCCTCAACTCGACCGGCCACGAGATCGGCGGCACGCTCGGCATCGCGATCTTCTCGACGATCGCCGCCGGAGCAAGCGGAGCGATCCTCGGCCCGCAGGCAGCATCGGGAATCGGGCACGCGTTCTTGATCGCCGCCCTCGTCGCTACGCTCGCCAGCCTGGTGGCAATCGCAGTGCTCCCGCGCGCGCAGCACTTCCTCGCCGAAGCTGCGGCTGAACCCGCAGGCGATGCCCGTCCACTGACCGATGCCGAAGACGAAGACAAAGACCAACGCGTCCGCCCGGAAACGCCGCCGGGCGGACGCCGAGCGGAGCATCGCCGCGATCGTCAACGCGCGCCCTCGAAGCGCTGGCGAGCGATCCCGATGTCAGCATGGCCGAGATCGCTCGCCGCGCCGGCGTCGTTCGCGCGACGATCTACATGCACTTCCCGACACGCGAGGCGCTGCTCGACGCCGTCATGGAGCACGCGACCGCGCAGGTCGCGACGCGATGCGGGAAGCCGAGCCCGACCGAGGCGAGCCGAAGGAAGCGCTGGAGCGAGTGCTCCTCGCGACCTGGCAGCAACTCAGCCAGTTCCACAACGTCCTGGGGATCAACATCAACCGGCTCTCCGCGAAGGAACTGCACCGCCGACACCTCCCGATGACGACACAACTCGTCCCTCTGCTCGAACGAGGCCAAGCGGCGGGCGTCTTCCGAGGCGATGTCTCCGCCGACGTGGCTGATCGCAGTTGTTCGCGCGATCGTTCACACGGCGAGCACCGAACTGCAAGGCGGACGCTCTCGCAGAGCCGACGTAGAGCGGACGATGCTGACGACAGCTCTCGCAGCGATCAGCAGGATTGGAGTGCGTGATTTTACGTGTTCACGACAACGACGAGATCCGTGCTTGCTCGAGCACGAGTTGGCGGCGGGGGCGGTGGTGGTGCGGCGGGCGTGTGTGTGCCGCGCCGCGGAGGCGCGGTGCGCGTTCTGTGCGAGCTCGCGTGCGGGGGCGGTTCGCGTGTGGTGCTGCTGCGCGCCGCGCGGCGCGCGCTCGTCCTCGGCCGCGGCGATGGAGCGTGCATCGGCCGTGAGCGATGCGCACGTCGGCAGAGCTGGGCTGAGGCGCGGGCAGCGGCCACGTTCCGAGACCGGGCAGCCGCTCGCGGTGAAGCACGAGTGGTGATGCTGGAGGGAGGCGGCAGAGTGCCGCCTCCCTCCGTGGCAAGGACCGGCAGGCGCCTTTAGGCGGGCGCGACGGCGGGCGTCGCCTTCGCGCGACCTTCACGAGCATCGGCTCGAAGGATCGGGGACGACGGCCTGAAGCCTTTCACCGTGCAGTAGACGCCGAGGAACAGCTCCCAGAGGAACTCCGGGATCGTCGCGATGCCCTGCAGGTTGCCGCTCGGGTGGTCGACGCCGAACATGACGAGCGTTCCCGAGATGATGATCAGCGGCCCGCCGATCAGGCCGAGCCAGCACACGTTTCGCGGCACCAGCTCCGACTTGTACATCAGGTAGCCGAGGATCAGGCCGTTGCCCCAGCCGACCACCCAGCCCGGGCCGAGAAGGAACGTCCAGTCCTTGAGCGCGGCGAGGGTGTAGGCGACCGAGCCTTCCGCCGCGCCCGCAGCCTCTTGCTGCAGCGTGACGATCCCCAGCACCGAGACGATGCCGACGAGGATGAACGTGCACTCGAACATCCGCGCGGTCACGTAGCCGAGTGCCAGTTCTTCGTTCTGCCGTCTGACGATCGGGAAGATCACGACCGCGGTGCCGATGTTCGCGATGATCAGCAGCAGCTCCAGAAGCGCTCCGAAGAGGATCTGGTTGTTCTGCCCGGCACCCGCGATGTAGCCAACGGGATCGTCGAGCACCGGCTGGTAGAGCAGCAGCGCGGGTATCGACGTGATGAACGTGATGAGGTAGAGAACGCCGAAGGCTCGCGCTCGTTTCTGATCGAGTGTCACCCCTGAACCCCTTTCCCCGGTGGTGGCCAGCAGGTGGGTCCCACGCCACCTCGACCGGTACGACGCGAGCCTAATTCCTCGCACGTGGCCTTCCATCGTCCAGCGCGCTCGTCACGGGGTGTCGACGGGCGGGTACGACGCGGTCGGCAGATGGGCTCGCACCGCCGTCGACCATCAGCGTCGTGGCGTTCACGTACGCGGCGTCGTCGGAGCGAGGAAGACGACGCGGCGGCCACGTCGTCCGGTGTGCACAGCCTCGGCATGGGATAGAGGGCCTGGGAAGCGTCGAGTAGCTCCGGCGTGTAGTGGTGCCCAGTGCGGTGTGAGCACCAGTCCGGGCGCGACGGCGTTGCAGCGGATCCCGCGCGATCCGTACTGCGCCGCGACGGCCTTCGTGAGAAGCACGATGCCGGCCTTTGTCGATCGTACGCAGCTCGCACGCCGCGACCGACGAAGGCCTCGATCGAAGCGGTGTTCACGATCGAGCCGCCGCCGCGCGTCGAGCAGGCGCGGGATCGCGTGCTTGCAACCCATCAGCTGGCCCTTGAGGTTGACCGCAACGAGCCGGTCGAACACGCCATGTCGAGGGTGGCGATGTCCATGTCGAGGGCGTTGGTCGACGCGTCGGACGCGTTGTTGTGCAGCACGTCCAGCCCGCCGAACGCCGCGACGGCGGTCTCGATCATGCGGGCCACGCTGGCCTCGTCCGAGACATCGGCATGGCGACGACGCGCCGTCGATCTCGCCGGCCACGCGCTCCGCGGCCTCGCTGATCGACGTCGGCGACGACCACCGAGGCGCCTTCGCGAGCCATCATCCGCACGGTGGCCTGCGCCGATGCCGCTCCGGCGCCCGTCACGATCGCCGCCTTGCCGTCGAGGCGTCCCATCGCTCGAGTATTTGATCGGGGGCCCGCGAAGCGCGGGCCCCGGATCTCTGTGCGGCTGCCGTCTGGCTACTCGTACTGCAGCGCCTGCAGCACGTTCAGTCTCGATGCGCGCCGCGCGGGGAGGATCGCGGCGAGCATGCCCGCCACGATCGCGATGCCGCCGAACGCGGCGAGTGACAGGTACGGCACGGCGAACACGATCCCGTACTTCGACAGCGCGTGCGTGACGATGCCGGCGAGGAACATGCCGACGGCGATCCCGAACGTCGCGCCGATCAACGCGGTCACGATGCTCTCGTGCCTGACCATCCGGCGCACCTGACGGCGCGTCATGCCGATGGCCCGCAGCATCCCGAGCTCGCGTGTCCGCTCGAAGACCGACAGCACGAGCGTGTTCACGATCCCGAACAGGCTGACGATCACGGACAGGCCGAGCAGTGCGTAGACGATGTTGAGCGCCATGTTCAGGTTGGCGATCTGGCCGGCCTTGAACTGCGCCGCCGTCTCGACCTGCGCGTCCGGGAAACCGATCAGCGCGCGTTCGATGTGCGCAGTGGCAGCGTCGGACGCCCCGCCCTTGACATTCAGCAGCGTGAAGTAGTTGTCGTGCGTCGGGAACGAACGATCGAACGTCTGCTTCGAGATCGACACCTCGCCGAACGGCGATCCACCCTTGGGCTCGTCGAAGATCCCGACGACGTGGAGTCGGAGGTTCGCGCCGGTCGGCGTCTTCACGCTCAGCGGGGATCCGACCGTCAGATGTTGGTCGTCCGCGTAGCGGTCCTTGATGAACGCACCGTCTGTGCCGAGCTGCGACGGGACGTTTCCGGAGCCCGCCGACCACTTCATCGCGACGACCTGCGGCAGGTTCGCGTCGACGCCGTTGACCTCGACCGACTCGCCGTTCAGCCGTGCGTTTCCGCTCCGAATCTCGGAGATGACCTCGACCCCGGGTGCCTTCGCCGCTGCTGCTGCCGCCTTGTTCGTCAGCAGCGCGTCACCGGCCGTCACGGAGTAGTCGGCGACGAACAGCTCGTTGACGGCGGAGCCGAACGAGCTCTTGACGCCCTGGCCGAGGACCGCGACGAACGTGATCAGCGAGAGGCCGATCATCAGCGCCCCGGCGGTGGAGGCCGTGCGTGACGGATTCCGCATCGCGTTCTGCCGGGCGAGTGCGCCGGCCGAGCCGCCGATGCGGGCGCCGGGTGCTCCCAGCACGGAGGCGAGCGGCCGGACCAGCTTCGGTGCGATCGTCGAGACGCCCTTGAAGAAGACGAGGACGCCTGCCGCGAGGGTCGCGATCAGCGCCGGGTTGGAGAGCCCGCTCGCGGTCGTGCCGTAGAAGAGCAGGCCGAACCCGGCGGCGAGCAGGATCAGCCCGCGCAGGGTCGCCGTGCGATGGAACCGCCCGGGCGGCAGCTCGGCGCCTTCGCGGACGGCGGCGATCGGCTGGATGCGCGTCGCCCGGATCGCGGGCCGGAGGCTCGCGAACAGGGCGATCAGCGTGCCGGTGCCGAGGCTGACGACGACGGTGCGCATCTGGAAGACGAGGCTCTGGTTCGGGAGCTCGAAGCCGGTCGCTCCGAGGATCCAGAACAGCGCCGTCGCGAGGCCGAGGCCGACGAACAGACCGATGATCGAGCCGACGAGGCCGACGACGATCGCCTCGAGGACGAC
The DNA here is from genome assembly GCA_963847415.1 of uncultured Thermoleophilia bacterium. Lineage (GTDB taxonomy): Bacteria > Actinomycetota > Thermoleophilia > Gaiellales > Gaiellaceae > PALSA-600. Next base: position 150,287 of record CAWJZQ010000030.1, read on the forward strand.
CGATCGCAGGACCTGGCGGCGCGAGGCGCCGAGCGTGCGCAGCGTCGCCAGCTCACGAATGCGCTGGGCGACGGTGATCGACAGTGTGTTCGCGATCACCGAGCTGCCGACGATCAGCGCGATCCCGCCGAACGCGAGCAGGAACCACTTGAACGACTTGACGCCCTTCTGCGTGTCCTTGCTGTCGGCCGCGGCCTGTGCGTCGCCGGTCTTCACCTGTGCGGTCTCGGGCAGGAGCGGCGCGATCTCGGCCGTGACGTGCTCCGGCGCCACGTTCGACGCCGCGTCGACGCGGATGAGGTCGAGCTTGCCCTGCTTGTCGAAGATCCGCTGAGCCGTGTGCAGGTCGAAGACGAGGATCGACGACCCGGCGATCGTGTCCTCGTTCCCGAATCCGACGAGCCCGGTCACCTTGTACTTCTTCACCGGCCCGTCGGCGAACGCGCCGACCGTGTCGCCGACCGCGAAGTCGTGCTCTTTCGCCGTGGCCTTGTCGATCGCGATCTGCGAGTCGCCGGCCGGCCAGTGTCCGGACGCGAGCTCGTACGGGCTGAGGCTCGTGGCGGAGCCGTCGAGCCCGACGGCCAGGCCGGAGCCTGCGGCGCCGATCGCGTGGCCGTACTGGTTGACGAGGCGTGCCTCGTCCTCGACGGCGCCCTGCGCCTCGAGCACGCCCGCGACGCCCTGCACCTTCTGCAGCACGTCGGCCGCGAACGCCGGCGGCCTCCCGCTGCTGTCGGCGATCGCCGCCTTGGAGCTCACGACCGCGTCCGAGTCCTTGTACGACTGGCTGTAGACGCCGTCGAAGCTCTTGCTGACGGTGTCCGTCAGGATGAGGCTTCCGCTGATCATCGCGACGCCGAGGACGATCGCGAACGCGGTCAGCGCGGCGCGCAGCTTCCGTCCGAGGACGCCTTTGAGCACGACGCGGATCATCGGACGGTCACCTCCTCGAGCGCTTCGAGGATCTCGTGGGCCGTCGAAGGGCCGAGGCGCTTGACGATCAGCCCATCGGCGAGGAACAGGATCCGGTCCGCGATCGCGGCTGCGTGCGCGTCGTGCGTCACCATCACGGTGGTCTGGCCGTAGCTCGAGACGGAGTCGCGCAGGAGCTCGAGGATCTCGGAGCTCGTCCGCGAGTCCAGGTTGCCCGTCGGCTCGTCGGCGAACATCACCGTCGGCTTCGAGACCAGAGCACGTGCGATCGCAACACGCTGCTGCTGTCCGCCGGAGAGCTCCGACGGGCGATGCGTGAGCCTGTCCGCGAGACCGACCTTCTCCGTCAGGTCGTCGACCCAGGCCGGGTCGGGCTTCTCGCCGGCGAGCGACAGCGGGAGGACGATGTTCTCCCTCGCCGTGAGCATCGGCAGGAGGTTGAAGAACTGGAAGATGAAGCCGATGTGCTCGCGGCGGAGCTTCGTCAGCTGTGTGTCGTTGAGCTCGCCGATCGCCGTGCCGGCGATCCGGACCTCGCCGGCCGTCGGCTGGTCGAGCCCGGCGAGGATGTGCATGAGCGTCGACTTTCCGGAGCCGGAAGGGCCCATCACGGCCGTGAGCTCGCCGCTCGCGACGTCGACCGAGACGCCCCGGAGGGCGTCGACAGCAGTCTCGTTGCTGCCGTAGCGCCGCGTAAGGTCGCGGGCGCTGACGACAGTCGCGCGTGCTGCCTCGCGCGTCTCTGCTTGGTGCTCGACTGCCTGCATTGTCTCTTGCGACTCCTTGGTTGGACCTCGGGGGAGTGGCCAGACTCGCAGGAGCCTCTCGCCGGAGACAGGGGGCAGGCAGGTGTGTGACGGTGGGGTCAGCCGCACCCCATCGATGGCGTCGTCGCTCAGTTCTCGACTTTGAACGGATACGAGGCGGGACTGATGCTCTCGGGGTCGGGGCCGCCCCGTACGCCTGTGTCGAGTGCGTCGATCGACGCGACGTCGTCGGCGCTGAGCGCGAAGTCGAAGACGTCGAAGTTCTCCTCGATCCGGTGTGGCTTCACCGACTTGGGGATCGCGACGACGCCGTGCTCGATGTGCCAGCGGAGGATCACCTGCGCCGGCGTCTTGGCGTGCTTCGTTGCCAGCGACGTGATCGGCGGGGCCTGGAGCGGGTTCTTCACCGCATCCGGGTCTGCGGGCCGGTAGACGTTGACACCGCCGAGAGGCGACCACGCCTCCGTGACGATGCCGCGGTGGGCGTGCAGCTCCCGCAGCGCCTTCTGCGTGAAGAACGGATGCACCTCGACCTGGTTCACCGCCGGCACGACGTTCGTCTCGCGCATGAGGCTCTCGAGGTGCTGTTCGCTGAAGTTGGAGACGCCGATCGCGCGGGCGCGACCGTCGGCGAGCGTGGTCTCGAGCGCCTTGTAGGCGGCGATCGTGTTCTCGAACTCGGTCGGGACCGGTTGGTGCAGAAGCAACAGGTCGACGTGGTCGAGCCCGAGCCGGCTCAGGCAACCCTCGACGCCGACGAGAGCCTCGTCGTAGCCGTAGTCGCTGATCCAGAGCTTGGTCGTCACGAACATCTCGGCGCGGTCGATCCCCGAGAGGCGGATCGCTTCGCCGACCTCGCGCTCGTTCCCGTACGCGGCCGCGGTGTCGACCAGGCGGTAGCCGGCCGCGATCGCGCTCTCGACCGCGCTGGTCGTCTCCTCAGGCGGGCTCTGGAAGACGCCGAGGCCGAGCGTCGGCATCTGGACGCCGTTGTTCAACGTCGTGATCGGTGTCGTTGCTGTGCTCATCCGGTCTCCCTCTACGGCTTGATCTGGAACTTCAGGACTTCGCGGTCGTTCATCGCGCGATAGCCGTCCGGTACGTCCTCGATCGACCCGGTGCGATCGAAGACACGGCCGGGCTCGATTCGCCCTTCGAGAACGTCCGGCAGTAGCTCCTCGATGTACGCACGCACCGGAGCGGGCCCGCCGGCCGTCGAGACGTTCTTCCAGAACGCGACGCCCGTCGGGGTCGTGTCGTGCTCGGGTACGCCCACGCGGCCGATCGCACCGCCGGGACGCGCGATCGCAAGAGCGGTGTCGACGGCCTGCTCGAGGCCGACGCACTCGAGCACCGAGTGCGCCCCGTGCTCTGTGAGCTCGCGCACCCGCTCGACTGCTTCTTCGCCGCGCTCGCGCACGACGTCGGTGGCGCCGAGCTCCTGGCCCAGTGCGGTCCGCTCGGGGTTGCTGCCGAGCAGGATGATGCGGTCGGCGCCCAGGCGCTTCGACGCGATCACACCGCACAGCCCGACGGCGCCGTCGCCGACGACGGCGACGGTCTTGCCGGGACCGACCTTGGCTACGAGTGCGGCGTGGTGGCCCGTGCCCATCACATCCGTCAGTGCGAGCAGGGACGCCATCAGGGCCTCGTCCGCTCCGAGCGGCAGGACGACCAGCGTGCCGTCCCCCTGCGGGACGCGCACCGCTTCGCCCTGCCCGCCGTCCACGTCGTCCAAGCCGTACCTGCCGCCGTGCAGACACGCGCTTTGCAGCCCCTCACGGCAGAAGACGCAGCTTCCGTCCGACCAGAGAAACGGCGAGACGACGAGATCGCCGTCCTTGACCGTCTCGACGTCGGAGCCGACGGCTTCGACGACGCCGATGAACTCGTGGCCCATCCGACGTCCCGCGTCGTCGTGCGGCATCGATTTGTACGGCCACAGATCGCTGCCGCAGACCGCGGCGCGGGTGACCCGCACCAGCGCGTCCGTTGGTTCGATCAGCCTCGCATCCGGGACGTCCTCGACGCGAACGTCGCCGGCTCCGTACATGAGTGTCGCGCGCATGCGCAGATGCCTCCGATCGACGAGGGAAAGCGACTCGTATCGCACAGTGGCACGAACGCGCGCACGCTGAGCGACCCTGCTGATCCAGCTACTGCCAGTACTCCTCGACGAGCGTCGAGCGGAGCTACGGTCCCGCTATGGACGTCAGTGATGAGATCCGCCGGTTCCTGACCTCGAGGCGCGCGAGGATCACGCCGGAACAGGCGGGCCTGCGCACGTACGGAAGCGGAGCGCGTCGGGTTCCAGGGCTACGACGAGAAGAGGTCGCGTCCCTTGCGGGTGTCAGCATCGCCTACTACACGAAGCTCGAACGCGGCGACACGGCCGGCGTCTCCGACACCGTCTTGGAAGCGCTGGCCCGCGCGCTTCAGCTCGACGAGCCCGAACGAGCTCACCTGTTCGATCTCGCACGCGCCGCCCGACCGACGTCCCAGCCTCGCCGCCGGCGCGCGTCGAAGCAGATCCGTCCCGGCGTTCAGCGGCTGCTCGACGCGATCAGCGCCCCGGCAATGGTGCGCAACGGACGGATGGACATCCTCGGCGCCAACGAGCTCGGACTGGCGCTCTACTCGGAGATGTTCGCGAGCCCCGACCAGCCGGTGAACTCGGCGCGATTCACGTTCCTCGACCCGCGAGCCGCGTCCCTGTTCGTCGACTGGGACCACGCCGCCGACGACTCGGTCGCGGTCCTTCACGCAGAGGCAGGCAGAAACCCACGCGACCGCGACCTCAGCGATCTCGTCGGCGAGCTCTCGACACAGAGCGAAGAGTTCCGTACGCGCTGGGCCAGGCACGACGTCCGCTACCACGACACCGGTACGAAGCGCTTCCACCACCCGGTCGTCGGGTTGCTCGAGCTGACCTTCGAAGTGATGACCCTCGTCGCCGATCCGGACCTCACCCTGTTCGCCTTCACCGCCGAGGTAGGCTCGAAGTCCGAACAGGCCTTGAATCTCCTCGGCAGCTGGACCGCCACGCTCGGCGAATCCGTCTCGTCGGACGCCCCGAACCGACACTGATCCGAGAGCGCTCGCTCTTCCGGTCGTGCCGAGGTTGACCTGTTGCGCGCCGGGGCGCAGAATCACTCCTTTCGTCGACGCGGAGGTGGTGCCCGATGTCCTGGAGCCTGACGGGGAACTACGTCGAGACGTGTTCCTGTGAGCTCATGTGCCCGTGCAACCTGTCGTTCGACCACGGCGCGACGTACGACTTCTGTCGTGTCACGCTCGTCTTCGACATCCGAGAGGGCGAGGTCGAGGGAACCGACGTGGGCGGGATCAAGGTGGCGGCGATCGCGGACACGCCGAAGGTCATGACGGAGGGAAACTGGCGGCTCGGCCTCTTCGTCGACGAGCAGGCGACCGACGAGCAGGCCGACAAGCTGGTCAAGGTCTTCACCGGGCAGCTCGGAGGCCCGATGGCCGGGCTTGCTCCGCTCGTGGGGGAGATGCTCGGCGTCGAGCGCGCACGCATCGACGTCGAGGACGACGGACTGCGCCACAGCGTCCGCGTCGGCGACGCGATCGACTTCGAGATCGAGGACATCGTCCCGTTCGGGATCGAGAACGGCCGACCGGTCCGGTTCGACGGCATGTTCCACCCGGTCGCGTCCGATCTCACGATGGCGGAGGCGAAGCGCTCCAGGATCAACGCGTTCGGCATCGAGTACGAGGGCAAGACAGGGCTCTCGAAGTCCGGCTTCTCGTGGGCCGCATGAGCGCGTGATCGCATCGACGCAGGATCAAGCCGCCGGCGGCGCAGGTCTCGCGCCGGCGTTCGCGGCCGCGCGAACGCGACTCGGGCTCGTCGCCCTGCTCCTGACGCTGGCCGGTGTCGGCTGGTGGTGGACGGTCGAACAGATGCAGGGGATGGACGGCGGCCCGTGGACCGGCCTCGGAACGCTCGCGTGGTTTCTCGGCATCTGGGTCGTGATGATGGCGGCGATGATGTTTCCGTCGGTCTCGCCGACGGTTGCGCTGTACTCACGCATGTCGAGCGAGCGCTCTCCGCTGTCCCCGCTGTTCTTCACTGCTGGTTACCTCGTCACGTGGGGAGCTTTCGGAGCGTTCGCCTTCGGGATCGCCGTCGCCGGCGACCGGGTCGCAGGCGATGTGCTGGCGTGGAACAACGCGGGCCGATGGGTCGCCGGCGGAACACTCCTCGTTGCAGCCGTCTACGAGCTGACCCCGCTGAAGGACGTCTGCCTGGCGAAGTGCCGTAGTCCCCTCGGCCTCCTGCTCGGGACCTGGCGCGACGGCTGGGGCGGAGCACTGCAGATGGGGGCCAAGAACGGCGCCTGGTGCGTTGGATGCTGCTGGGCGCTGATGGCCTCGCTCTTCGCGCTCGGGGTCATGAGCATCATCTGGATGGCGTTCGTTGCCGCGCTGATCGCGATCGAGAAGACGCTGCCTTGGCGTCGAGTCGCGGTTTACGGAACGGTCACGATCCTGCTCGTGTTGGGCGTGCTGCTGCTGGCAGCGCCCGATGCCGTTCCCGGTCTCACGATTCCCGGAGTGAGCCCGATGGAGATGGACCAGATGGGCTCGTAGCGGGTCGAACCGCGATCGCTCCGAGGATCGGGCCAGGTCACGCCGCGTCGGCGGAGTGACCTGGCCCTTTGATCGTTCTGCTCCAGTCCCTTACGGGAGGTAGTAGTTCGGGTTCGGCATCTTGAACGTCTCGTCTGCGAATCCACCGAGGAGATCGCTGAACTGGTCGCCGAAGTTGGCGACGATGTCGTAGCCCTGCGACTCGATGTACGCGCGCGTGCCGGACTTGTACTGGATCGTCGGGCACGAGGCCCCCGCGGCGATCGACGGCCCGCAGAACTCGGGCTTGTTCAGGTACGCCGGGTACGAGCCGACCGGTGGCTTCGTGAAGAGGCCGTCGGTGAAGCCGCCGTGCCCGGTGTCGATTGCCGTCGGCGCCGGGTAGCCGGCGTCGATCTCAGGGACGGTCTTGCCCGCCAGGGTCACGGAGGTGATGTCCGCGAATCCGGCCGCAGTGTCGCTCACGAGGTTGGCGATCGTCGCAGCGTGCTGCGAGTCACCGCGTCCTGTGACGAAGAAGATGGCATAGCCCAGGGCACTGGCGGTGTCGGCCAGGTCGATCATGCCGGGCGTCGCCGGGAACAGGTTCCCGGTGAAGGTCGTCCCGGTCAGTCCGACGAACTGGGCGTTCGTGGTCGGGTTGAAGTCCCAGTTGCTGAAGAGCTCGTAGTTCCAGGTCGTCAGGGTCGTGTCGTCGACGTCGAGCACGATCGCCTTCTTGCCCGACGGCTTGCCATTCCCACGGTCGTTGTGGTGGTCGTTGTCGTCGTGCTTCGCCTTGTGCTCCAGCAACTTCGTCCCGTCCTCGGCCACGTCGCGCGCCTCGCGGGCGTAGTTGCTGTCGAGGTTCAGCGGCGTCGCCCATGTTCCGGTCGCGCCGGAGCCCGCAACCGCCGTCGGTGCGCCGTAGTAGTTCTTGGCAAATGCGCGGGCGACGTCGATGTTCGTCATGTCCCGCTCGGTTTTCGGTGTGAACGTGAGGTCCGCGGGCTTGAGCCCCGCGATGGCCACCGCAGCCGCGGTGAACAGGACCCCGATCGCGAACACGACCACGAGCAACAGCGCGCGCCGTGACCTGGCAAGACGCCTCATACAACCCCTCCTTTTCTGGTCGACTCTCCCCTGACGAGGGGAGAACATACAGCCTCAGTACCTCGCAGATCGTCAGCCGGTTCTCAGCACTGGAAGCCGCCGCCGTCGAGCCCGGGCGCGGTGATCTGCGGCCTGTTGCGCCGCCGCCGGGCGGATAGACGGTGTCCCACCACTGGGTGAAGAACTGGGCGAGCTCCGCCCTGCACGACGCGGTCTGCGCTGGGCAGGAACGACGCGAACGCCGACTCGAGCTGCGGCTCGGTGATGCTCCCCTGCCGGTAGGTGCGCCTGGATCTGCTGCAGCGCCGCGTCGAAGTTCGCCGGGCCGAGGATCCGGCGCAGCGCGATGTACGCGATGCCGGGTCGCGTGTACGTCTTCGAGCCCGAGAAGAGCGTGTACGGACGCGGGTCGGAGGGCGCGCCCGTCCACAGGCAGATCGCGGTCCCGCGTAGTCTGCGTTGAACGTGTCGACGAGGCTCTGCTCGAACGCCGCGGCTCGAGCCGCCGGCGGCGGCCTGCGCGTTCGCGGCGACGAAGAGGTACTCGCCGAGCGTCGCGAGCCCTTCCTTGAAGAACGTGAGGTTGTAGTTCGCCTCGGAGACGTTGTCGCCCCACCACTGGTGCATGTTCTCGTGGTGGAGCGTCTGCAGGTCGATCGAACTCGTTCGCGAACGTGATCTTCGTCTGCATCTCCTCTTCGAAGCCGGCGTTCGGGACGCCGATCACGACGCCGTCGGTCGTGAACGGGAACGGCCCGTTGAAGCCGCTCTGGAAGTTCGAGGATGCTCTTCCTGCATGTCCATGATCGCCTTGTTCGCCGCCGCCCTGTTCTTCGGCGATCGCGACGATCCTGCGCCTCGTAGTACTGGATCCCGCTCGCGGCGAGGCGGACGCTCAGGTCGTACGAGCCGATGCTGTTCTCGACGAGGTACGACGCGATCCCCTCCGGCGAGTGCCAGTGCCAGGTCGTCGAGCCGCCGGGGAAGTTCGGCGTCGGGCAGGTTCGCCAGCTGCGAGACGAGCTCGCCGTTCGCGATCGCCGTCTTGCCGAGCGGCACGGTGTCGTAGAAGTCGTAGGTCGGCTTCGCGCTCGGGTGGTCGTTCAGCGGCATCCAGTCCTCGGTCGCGACCGGCTCGGTCGTGACGAAGCTGCCCGTGTCGCCCGGCTGGCCGACCCTGAACCAGCCCTCGGTCGTGCCGTCGCCGTCGTTGTGCACGCCCGGCCGGCCGGTGTAGTTGACCTCGACGACGAACGGTCGCGCCGCTCGCGATCGGGCTCGACGGCGTGATCACGAGCTTGTTCGCCGGGCACTGCGTCCCGTCCAGGTCGAACTGCTTGTTCGGGTTCGGCGACAGGCAGCTCCGGCGTGCACGCGGGCGGGAAGGGGTTGTTCGTCCGGGCCGCCGACCGGGTTGAGCTCGCCGGCCTCGTGCGCGCGCGGGTCGGGATCGTTCTGGCCGTTCGGGTCGCCGGGGTAGGTCGGCTGGACGAACGTGAAGCTCGCCGGCCGCCCGTTCACGAGCACCGACGCCGACGGTCATGTCCGGCCCGTCCTTCGTGTTCGGCGACGTCCGCTCGAAGTCGAGGCTGAAGTCGGTCAGGCATTGCGTCGCCTGGTCGGTGAGGACGACGTGCGTACCCGGCAGGAACAGGTTCGACTCGGTGTCGTAGTTCAGGAAGACGTCGGTGTGCACGCTCGTGTAGCCGCCGTTGCCGGTCTCCGGATAGACGTGCGCGCCGAAGGGCGACAGCGAATGCGCGCCCGGACGAGCAGCGGCGGCTCGACGAGCCGCAGACGCGGCGAGCGCGCCGCGCGCGCTTCGCGCGCCCGATCTGCAGATGGCGCTCGCGCGGTCACGCATCCGAGCGCTCCGCTTCCGCCCTGCGCGCCGACGCACGCGACGAGCGCGTACGAGCCCGTCGCGGAGGGCGCGCGGCAGCCGGACGCGGACGCGGTAGCCGCCGAGTCGTGCGCCGCGAGGCTGACGCGCGGTGCGGCCGACCGCGAGCGGCGCGCTGCCGACGCGGAGCAGATGAACGACGACGCGGCCGCGCGCGGCGGCGCTTCCCTCGTTCACGACGGTTCCGCGGAGCACGTAGGCGCGTCCCGCGCGCGCGTCGGCAGGCGCCGACTCGAGCTGCGAGACGACGACGTGAGCGCCCGTGACGCGCCGCGGTGACGCATAGACGGAGGGCAGCGAGGGCAGGGACACGCTCGGGCCGGGTGGCCGGGCGCCGGCGCCGACCGGCACCGACAGCGCCAGGAGCGACGTCAGCCCGAGAGCCGTCAAGGTCCACCCGATCCTCATCTCATCCTCCCTCGTTCGCGGTCGTGCGGGTTATCCGTCGTTCGGGGGTGCCCTGTCAAGCGCGAGATCGTCGTCGAGTGCAGGAACTCATCCGCCTGCGTCCTCGACGAGCCGGCACATCAGCTCGACCGCTTCCTCGTTGCCGAGCCCCTGGTCGCGCGCGAGTGAGCGCCACGTCGGGAACGCGAGCGCGTGTCCGATCGCGGCGCGGACGTACTGCCCGCGGCGGCCGCGCAGGCCACGGCCCGCGGCGAGGCCGTCCTGGATGACGCCGAGATAGCCGTAGAAGTCGCGGAGCCGGAGGTGGACGGCGGGGACGAGCGGTTCGTCGCGCAGCAAGCTGACGTACATCGCCTCGGTGCCGTCGTAGAACGCGTACAGCTCGCGTAGGGCGGTGCGCGTCCGCTCGTCCGGGTCTGCGATCGACGACCACGAGCTCAGGTCCGGCGGCGGGTTGGCCGCACGCCAGTGCGACGAGCACGCGGCGAACAGCGCGTCCTCGTCGGGGAAGTGGCGGTAGACGGTCGAGCGGCGGACGCCGGCGCGCTCGGCGATCGCGCTGATCGAGGTCTGCGCGGGGCCGACCTCCTCGTGGAGCGCGACCGCGCTCTCGGTGATCCGTCGCCGCGTCTCCTCCTCGAGCTCGGCGCGGCGCTTCATGCGGTATGGACGCTTTTGGTCGGACATGTGTGTCCAATCATATTGACACAGGATCGCCGCTGTCGTATATTTCGCGAGACACTATTGTCTTACGAAAGGAACTGGCATGAAGACTGCAAGCGAAGGCGTGAAGGTGGTCGGTCCAGACAATGGGCGCGAAGGCTTCCTCGGGAGCATCGGCGTCCGCTTCCTGATCGACGGCCCTGATGCGGCCGAGCGCTTCTCGCTCGTCGAGCACCCGATGTCGCCGCGCGCGCTCGCCGCGCCGCGTGCACCGCCACACGCGCGAGGACGAGTACAGCTACGTGCTGGAGGGGCGGATGGGCGCACTGCTGGGCGACGAAGTCGTCGAGGCAGGGCCGGGCGACCTCGTGTTCAAGCCGCGCGGCCAGTGGCACACCTTCTGGAACGCGGGCGACGAGCCGTGCCGGATCCTCGAGATCATCTCGCCGGCCGGGTTCGAGCGCTTCTTCCAGGAGCTGTCCGACCTGGGCGGCGTGATCGAGGCCGGCCCGGAGGCCGTCGCGGAGCTCAGCGAGCGGTACGGCCTCGAGATGCAGCCGGAGACGGTCCCCGGCCTGCTCGAGCGCTTCGGGCTGCAGCTCGGGCATCCGCTCCCCGGTGGCTGGAGGCCGTAGCCACGCGCCGCTGCTGACAAGATCGCCCCGTGCCCGAGGCCGAGCACGCGGTCACGCCGCTCGAGCTCTTCTTCGACCTGGTGTTCGTCTTCGCGATCACCCAGGTCACGAGCCTGCTGACCGACGAGCCGACCTGGCACGGGGTGATCCGCGGCTCGCTCGTGCTCGCGGCGGTCTGGTGGGCGTGGACGGGCTACGCCTGGCTGACGAGCACGCTCGACGTCGACGAGGGCGGCGTGCGGCTGGTGATGCTCGCAGCGATGGTCGCGATGCTCGGCGTCGCGCTCGCCGTGCCGGGTGCGTTCGGGGACGACGCCGTCCTGTTCGGCTTTGCGCTGATGCCGGTGTCGCTTGTCGTGCCCGCGCTCGCTGCGCTCGCGCTCGTCGCGGCGGTGTGCTCACTCGTCGTCGCGTACGAGGCGCTGCGCTACCGCACCCACCGCGTGCAGATCCGGCACCCGGAGCTCAGTCCCTGACGGAGACGCCGCCGAACACGGCCAGGCCGTCGAGGCTCAGCACCGGTGCGTCTGCATCCGGCGGCGTCGACGGAACGTCCACGCCGCCGTTGATCGCCTTCGTGCTCGACTCGATCCGCCAGTGCGCCGGCACCTTGAGGTCGATCCCGCCGTAGAGCGTGTGCACGGAGAGCCGGGCGTCCGGTGCGAGCTCGGCCTCGCGCAGGTCGACCGAGATGCCGCCGAACCACGCCAGCATCGATCCGCCGCGGAACGCCTTCGATCGGTTCGTCAGATCGATGCCGTCGCGGATCGCGACGAGCGACAGCTCGTCGCTCTCCTCGTCTCCGCGCGACGGCACGGCGCGCTTGACGAACTCGGACGCGGCGAACATCCCGAGCCACCAGCCGAGTGAGACGAGAAGCAGTGAGCGAATCGCGCGCGTTTTCCGACCATAGACGAACGAGCCGCGTCAGCGGTCGATGAAGCGCTGGTGCGCCTCCGAGTAGCGCGCGCCCTCGGCGTCGAGGTGCGCATCCTCGAGCTCGCGGAGCTCGTCGGGCGTCAGCTCCAGGCCTGCCGCCGCGATGTTCTCCTCGAGCCGGTGCAGCTTCGTCGTGCCGGGAATCGGGACGATCCACGGCTTCTGTGCGAGCAGCCAGGCGAGCGCGATCTGCGCAGGCGTCGCGTCCCTTCGCTCCGCGATCGACGTGAGCAGCTCGACGAAGGCGAGGTTGGCCCTGCGCGCATCCGTGTCGACGAAACGAGGGACCGTGTTGCGGAAGTCGCCTGCCTCGAACTCGGTGCTCTCGTCGATCTTCCCCGTCAGGAACCCCTTGCCGAGCGGGCTGAACGGGACGAAGCCGATGCCGAGCTCCTCGAGCGTCGGCAGGATCGCGTCCTCCGGCTCGCGCCACCAGAGCGAGTACTCGCTCTGCAGCGCCGTCACCGGCTGCACCGCATGCGCGCGGCGGATCGTCTGCACGCCCGCCTCCGAGAGGCCGAAGTGAGCGACCTTGCCCTCGTCGATCAGCTCCTTCACCGTGCCCGCAACGTCCTCGATCGGGACGTCCGGATCGACACGATGCTGGTACAGCAGGTCGATCCGGTCCGTGCGCAGCCGCTTCAGCGAGTCCTCGACGCTGCTCCGGATCGTCTGCGGCCGGCTGTCGACGCCTTGCGCCTCACCGGTCGAGAGCTCCCAGCCGAACTTGGTCGCGATCGCGACCTGGTCGCGCACGGGCTCGAGCGCCTCGCCGACGAGCGCTTCGTTCGTGAACGGCCCGTACACCTGCGCGGTGTCGAAGAACGTGACCCCACGCTCGACGGCCGCGCGGATCAGCGCGATCCCTTGCTCCTTCGGGCGGGATCGGAGGGAAGCTCTGGCTCATGCCCATGCAGCCGAGCCCGATCGCCGAGACGTCGAGGCCGGGCCCGAGTGTGCGCGTGTGCATCGCCGCAGAGACTACGCGCCGTCGCGCTTCCAGTGCCGGAACTGCGCCAGAAGCTCGTCGCGGGCGGTGGCAGCGACGTCGTCCTCTCGCAGCGCTCCGGTCAGCGAGATCGTCTCGCGGAACTGGTCGACGTACGTCACGCAGCCCGGGCAGAGCGTAGAGATGGCGGTCGAAGCGCGCGCGATCCTCGGGCGTCAGGACGTCCTCGAGATACTCCGTGACGAGCTCGACGAGCTCCTGGCAGGTGAGTTCGGTTGTGCTCATGCCCCTTCGAGATGCCGCTCCAACGCCGCGCGGACCTTCGAGCGCGCGCGGTGGAGGAGTACCCGTTGATTGGACTCCGAAAGCTCGAGGACGTTACACACCTCGTCCGGCGGCCAGCCCTCGACGTCGCGGAGGCTGATCACCAGCCGCTGGGCCGGCGGCAGCGCCTCGATCGCTGCGGCGATCACGTCACGCGTCTCCGTCGCCTCGAGCTTCTCCCACGGCTCGGGGAAGCGCGCCCAGCCGCCCGGGAACCGGGGGTTCCGGAACCGCGAGGGGTCGACCGACGGCTCGTCCTCCGCCGCTTCGCTCTCGAAGGTCGAGAAGGGAACGCTGCGCGACTCGCGCTCGGCCCGTGTCTTCGCGGTGTTGGCGACGATGCGAAAGATCCACGTCTTCAGCGACGCGCGGCTCTCGAAGCGCTCGAGGCCGCGCAGCACGCCGAGCCATGCCTCCTGCACGACCTCGTCCGCGACCGCTGCGTTGCGCACGATCGAGAGCGCCAGGCGCCGCATGCCGGCTGCGTGCGCGTCGACGAGCTGCGCAAAGGCTCGCTCGTCGCCCGCACGCAGGGCGGCTACGAGCGCGTCGTCCTGCGACGCCGCCACGGTCATCCGGCGACCGTACCGTACTCCTCGTCCGTGACGTGCTCGCCCCAGGTGACGACGCGCCCGTCGTCGTCGGCCTGCTGCATCGCGACGTGCGTCATGAAACGGTTCGGCGCGGCACCGTGCCAATGGTGCTCACCCGGCTCGAAGAACACGCGGTCGCCCGGGCGGATCAGCTCCACCGGCCCGCCGCGCCGCTGACAGAGGCCGACGCCCTCGGTCACCCAGATCGTCTGACCGTGCGGATGCGTGTGCCAGGCGGTGCGCGCGCCGGGTGTGAAGTGCACGCTCGCCGCGCCGATCCGCCAGTCGTCGGACGGCGACGAGATCGGGTCGACGTAGACCGAGCCGGTGAACCAGTCGGCCGGGCCTGGATTCGTGTCGAGGCTGTTTCTCGTGATCTGCAAGCAGGTCTCCTTTCACGCGCGGACGGTGAGCACGACGTTGCCGGTCTTCCGCCGCTGGACGTCGGCGACGCGCAGCACCTCCGGCGGCCCGTAGCGCTCGTGGAGTGCGGCTCTCATGTGGAGGCTTGCTCTATCGCGCCGAGCGCCGCTTTGCAAGGTCGTCTAGCGTTCGCGCCGTGGCGGAAGAGCAGGTGCTCGCCGTCGCGGGCCGCGAGGTCACGATCACGAGCCCGCGCAAGGTCTTCTTCTCGGAGCGCGGAGAGACGAAGCTCGACCTGGTCCAGTACTACCTCGCGGTCGCCGAGCCGCTGCTGCGTGTCGCCGGCGGCCGGCCGACGCTCATGCAGCGCTTCCCGCACGGGGCGGAGGGCAGCTCGTTCTTCCAGAAGCGCGTGCCCGAGACCCGGCCGGAGTGGCTCCAGACCGCGATCGTCAGCACGCCGAACGGCACGACCTCGCGCGCGCTCGTGCTCGCCGACATGGCGCACGTCGTCTGGGCGGTGAACCTTGCCTGTCTCGGTTTCCACGTCTGGCCGTCCGTCGCCGATCGTCCGGACGTCGCGGACGAGTTGCGCCTCGACCTCGATCCGCAGCCCGGCGTCGGCTTCGACGACGTCCGCGCGGCCACGGCCGAGCTGCGCGGGCTGCTCGACGAGATCGGGATCGCCGGCTACCCGAAGACGACCGGCAACCGCGGCGTCCACGTCTACGTCCGGCTGGAGCCGCGCTGGGACCCCTATCAGGTGCGGTCGGCGGCGGTCGCCGCCGCGCGGGAGCTCGAACGGCGCCGGCCCGACCTGATCACCGCGGCCTGGTGGAAGGAGGAGCGCGGCCGCCGCGTCTTCCTCGACTACAACCAGAACGCGCCCCACAAGACGGTCTTCGGCGCGTGGTCGGTGCGTGCCCGGCCGGGCGCGCAGGTGTCGGCGCCGTTCGGCTGGGACGAGCTCGACACGGTCCACCCCGACGACCTGACGATCGCGTCCGTGCCCGGCCGGGTGGCCGAGCAGGGCGACCCGTGGGAGGAGATGGTCGCGAGCCCGCAGTCGCTCGAGCCGCTGCTCGAGCTGCACGAGCGCGACCGCGCCGCCGGGCTGATGGACGCGCCATGGCCGCCCGTCTACCCGAAGCAGCCGGACGAGCCGCCGCGCGTCGCGCCGAGCCGCGCCCGCAAGACGTGAGAGCATCCGCCGCGTGACGACGAGCGCGATCGAGAGCCGGGTCGAGGACCTGCTCGCGCAGATGACGCTCGAGGAGAAGGCCGGGCTGATGTTCCACGCGCCGATCTTCATGAACGAGGACGGCACGCTGCTCGACGGCACCGAGGAACGCATTGCAGAGCGGCACCTCAACCACTTCAACATCTACTTCGCGCCCGCGCCGCGCCAACAGGCGGAGTGGCACAACCGGCTGCAGGAGCTCGCACGCGCGACACGCCTCGGCATCCCGGTGACGATCTCCTCCGACCCGCGGCACAGCTTCACCGAGAACCTCGCCGCCGCGTGGGCGGCGACCGGGTTCTCGCAGTGGCCCGAGCCGATCGGCTTCGGCGCGCTGCGCGACGAGCAGGCGATGCTCGAGTTCGGCGACATCGCCCGGCGCGAGTACCGCGCGGTCGGGATCCACGTCGCGCTGCATCCGATGGCCGACCTCGCGACCGAGCCTCGGTGGGCGCGGAGCATGCACACGTTCGGTGAGGACGCCGACCTCGCGTCGCGGCTGGTCGCCGCGTACATACGCGGCTTCCAGGGCGACGAGCTCGGGCCGAGCTCGGTCGCGTGCATGACCAAGCACTTCCCGGGCGGCGGGCCGCAGCGCGACGGCGAGGACCCGCACTTCGCCTACGGCAAGGATCAGGTGTATCCCGGCGGCATGTTCGACTACCACCTGCGGGTGTTCGAGGCCGCGTTCGCGGCCGGGACCGCGCAGATCATGCCGTACTACGGCCGGCCGGTCGGCACCGAGCTCGAGGAGGTCGGCTTCGGCTACAACCGCGACGTCGTCACCGGGCTACTGCGCGGGCACTACGGCTTCGACGGCGTCGTCTGCACCGACTGGGGGCTGGTGACCGATGCGCCGCTGCCGGACGGCTCGGTCTTCGCGGCGAAGTGCTGGGGCGTCGAGGAGCTGAGCGTCGAGGACCGGCTGGTCAAGATCGTCGAGGCCGGTTGCGACCAGCTCGGCGGCGAGGAGCTGCCCGAGGTGCTCGTCGAGCTCGTGCGTGCCGGACGGATCTCCGAGGAGCGGATCGACGAGTCGGCGCGTCGGCTGCTGCGCGACAAGTGCCGCCTCGGGTTGTTCGACGACCCGTTCGTGGATCCCGACGAGGCAGGTCGCACGTGCGGGGCGCCCGGGTTCCGCGCCGCGGGCGACCGGGCGCAACGCCGATCAGCGGTGGTGCTCACGAACGACGGCGTGCTCCCGCTCGCGCCGCAGGCACGCGTCTACGCGGACGGGCTCGTCCACGACGGCGCGATCGCGCGGCCCGAGGACGCCGACGTTGCGATCGTGCGTCGCGACACGCCGTTCGAGCCGCGCACGAACGGCCTGATCGAGTCGCTGTTCCACGCGGGGGATCTCGATTTCAAGCGGCCGGAGCTCGACGAGCTGCTCGACCTCGCACGCCGCGTGCCGACAGTGCTCGTGCTCCACCTCGAGCGCCCCGCCGTGATCCCGGAGCTCGTCGCCGCGTGCGCGGCGGTCGTCGCCGTCTTCGGCGCGTCCGACGAAGCGGTGCTCGACGTGCTCTTCGGGCGCGTGCGACCTGAGGGACGCCTGCCGTTCGAGCTGCCGTCGTCGATGGACGCCGTGCGCGAGCAGCTACCGGACGTGCCGGGTGACTCGCGCGACCCGCTCTTCCGGTTCGGGCACGGGCTCGACTACCTAGAACTCCTCGTGCGCGTACGCGGGATCGGCGAGCGGGCCGGCTGAGCCGATCTCGTCCAGCACCGGCGCATGCATGCGAGTGCGCGCGCGGGGGATCACGGTCGCGGCGACGCCCGCGCACGCGGCGACGACGGCGGAGACGGCGAAGCGTGCGTGAACCCGGCGTCGGTTGGGATGCCGGCGACGGCGCTCGCGGCCAGGCTCGATCGTCTCGGCGCTCTCCGCGACCCTGGAGCACCCGCGGGTGGGGGCCTGCGCACGGCGCATCGCGCCCGCCGCGACCGGCACCAGGATGAAGGAGCCGAACATCCCGAAGCCGACGAGCAGCGTCGCCATGTTCGTCATGCAGCACAGGCGGGCGTCGCGAGGGCTTCGATATCGGCGAGCGGCTGCGGCGTGCGCCGCTCGAGCATCGACCCAGAGGGCGAGGATCGCGAGCGCCGGCGGCGATGAGGACGAGCGTGCGCGCGCTGCCCCAGACCGACGTGTGGCGCCTGCGAGATCGCAATCAGCGGCAGCACCAGCCCGACGGCGAGGACGAGCGCGCCGCGCACGTCGACGCGCGTCCTGGCGTGCGGATCGGCGACTCCGGGATGAAGAGCTGGGTCGCGACGGCCGCGGCCGAGCCCCATGGCGGCGCCGAGCCAGAAGATCCAGTGGTAGGAGACCTGGTCGACGAGGATGCCGCCGAGGACGAGGCCGATGCCGCCGCCGATGCCGGCGATCGCCGACATGAGGCCGATACCCGCGCGCCACGCGGTCGCGCGGGAACTCGTCGCGGATGATCGCGAAGCAGAGGGGGAAGATGCCGCCGCCGACTCCCTGGATGACGCGGCCGGCGACCACGATCCACAGGCTCGCGGAGAGCGCCGAGACGATCGAGCCGCCGCCGAACGCGAGCAGCGCGATCACGAGGAGCCGGCGCTTGCCGAAGATGTCGCCGAGCCGGCCGACGAGGGGCGTGAAGACGGCTGCGGCGACGAGGTAACCGGTGAGCGTCCAGCTGACGCCGCTCTCGTCGGTGTGCAGCGCGCGCATCAGTTCCGGCAGCGCGGGCACGAGCGTCGTCTGTGCGAGTGCGAACGCGAGCGCCGCGACGCCGAGGATCAGCAGCGTCCGGGTCGTGTGCGGACGGGTTTCGTGCGCGGCGGGCACTCCCGGAGGCTAGACGACCGATGAGTTCGCGAGGCTGTGACCGTCCAACGTTGGAGATCCGAGACGAAGGAGCGTGCGATGCGTGTTGTGGTGTACGAGTTCATGAGCCTGGACGGTGTCGTGCAGGCGCCGGGCGGTCCCGACGAGGACACGGAAGGCGGCTTCGCCCACGGCGGCTGGTCGGCTCCCTACTTCGACCTCGACGTGATGGGCCCCATCGTCAGCGAGAGCATGACCACCGCCGAGGCACTGCTGTTCGGCCGGCGCACGTGGCAGGGCATGGCGGCGGCCTGGCCCGGACGCGCCGGCGACCCGTATGCCGACCAGATGAACGCGATCGGCAAGTACGTCGCATCGCGCACGCTCACGGACGCCGACATGGTGTGGAACACGACGCTGCTGCCCGGCGACGGCGCGGTCGGCGCGATCGCCGAGCTCCGCCAGAGGGACGGCGGCGACCTGCTCGTGTGGGGCAGCGCCAGCCTGGCCACGAGGCTGCTCGCCGAGGGGCTCGTCGACGAGCTGAATCTCATGATCGAGCCGATCCTGCTCGGCGGCGGCAAGCGCATCTTCCCCGAGGACGGAGGCGCGCGGCCGCTTCAGCTCGTCCGTTCCGTCACGGCGGCCACCGGCGTCCTCGCCTGCACCTACCGGCCCGCGTAGCGGGCCATCCGGCTTGCCGTGGCGCTCGATCCGCGAGAGACTCGGACGCGGTCGTATGGCCCGGTACGAAGACACCGTCGCAGCACACGAATGGCGCGTCCCGGAGCGCTACAACATCGCAGCGGACTGCTGCGACAAGCATCCGCGCGACAAGCTCGCGATGATCCACGAGCGCTTCGACGGCGAGCGGCGTGAGCTGACGTGGGGCGAGCTCCAGGACCTCTCGAACCAGGCGGCGAACCTGCTCGCCGCGCAGGGCGTGGGTCGCGGCGACCGCGTCGCGGTCGTGCTGCCGGCGACGCCGGAGACGGCCGCGATCTTCTTCGGGACGTGGAAGCTCGGCGGCGATCCTGCTCTCGATGTCCGTGCTCTACGGCGACGACGGCGATCGCCCACCGGCTCGGCGACTCGCGGCCGAAGGTGCTGGTCACGGACGCGGCGAACGCGCCGCGCTTTCGTGAACGGGACGTAGCCGTGTTGGCACTCACGGCGGAGCAGCTCGCGGAGCAGTCGACCGAGCACGCGAGCGTCGACACGGCCGCGGACGACCCGCGCAGCTCTACTACACGTCGGGCACGACCGGCCTTGCGAAGGGAATCGTGCACGCGCACCGCTACCTGCTCGCGCACGAGGAGTTCGTCTACTGCCACGAGGTCGAGGACGGCGAGCGCTTCCACGGCATGGGCGAGTGGGCGTGGGCGGCAGGGATCGCGCCGCTGCTCGGGCCGTGGCGCCTCGGCGCCGTCCAGTGCGTCTACCAGCGCGAGGGCGGCTTCGATCCCCACAAGCAGCTCGACTTCCTCTCGCGCCACGACGTGACGAACGTGTTCACGACGCCGACGGCGATGCGCTCGATGATGGCGGTCGAGGATGCGGGCGGCGCTACCCGTGCAACTTCCGCCGCGTCTGCTCGGCCGGCGAGCCGCTGAACCCGGAGGCGATCCGCTGGTTCCGCGATCAGTACGGCGTGACCGTGCTCGACTACTACGGCCTCACCGAGTCGTATCCGCTCGTCGCGAACTACCCGTGGATGGAGGTGCGCGAAGGGTCGATGGGGCGGCCGATGCCGGGCTGGGACGTGCGCATCCTCGACGAGGACGAGAACGAGGTCGCGCGCGGCGAGCGCGGCGAGATCTGCCTGCGCGCGCGCTCGAACCCGCACTACCCGCTCGGCTACTGGAACAACGAGGAGGCGGCGCGCGAGACGTTCGGCGGCGAGTGGTTCCACACGAAGGACGCGGCGGTGATGGACGACGACGGCTACGTCTGGTACGCGGGGCGCGCCGACGACGTGATCATCTCGGCCGGCTACCGGATCGGCCCGTTCGAGGTCGAGTCGGCGTGCATCGAGCACCCGGCGGTGCGCGAGGCGGCTGCGGTCGCGTCACCCGACGAGCGGCGCGGCGCGGTCGTGAAGGCGTTCATCGTGCTCGCGGAAGGTCACGAGCCGAGCGACGACCTCGCGTCGGACATCTCCGACTTCGTGCGCAGACGGCTCTCGCAGTACGCGTACCCGCGCAAGGTCGAGTTCGTGCAGGACCTGCCGAAGACGCTGACCGGCAAGATCCGCCGGATCGAGCTGCGCGAGCGCGAGCAGCAGCAGGCGTCGGCGCCGCGCTGACGGCTAGCTAGGCGTCGCGGCCCGCGAGCCCGCTCTGATACGCGAGCACGACCGCCTGCACGCGGTCGCGCACGTTCAGCTTCTGGAAGACGTGCGTGACGTGCGTCTTGACGGTCGTCTCGCTGATGTAGAGCTCGCGGCCGATCTCCGCGTTCGAGAGGCCGTCGGCGATCAGGTGGAAGATCTCGCGCTCGCGCGACGTGAGCTCGTCGAGCTCCTTCGGCGGCGTGGGCCGCGGTACGCGGGCGAATTGAGCGATCACGCGCTTCGTGACGGCGGGGGAGAGGAGCGCGTCGCCCGCGGCGACCGTGCGGATCGCTGCGAGCAGCTGCTCCGGCGGGTCGTCCTTGAGCACGAAGCCGCTGGCGCCGGCGCGCAGCGCCTCGTACACGTACTCGTCGAGATCGAACGTCGTGAGAATGAGGATGCGCGCCGCGGGCTCGGCCTCCAGGATCCGGCGCGTCGCGGCGATCCCGTCGAGCTGCGGCATGCGGATGTCCATCAGCACGACGGTCGGCGCGAAACGCGACGCCTTGTCGACCGCCTCGACCCCGTTGTCGGCCTCGGCGACGACGTCGATGTCGGGCTCGTCGGCGAGCAGCCGCCGGAAGCCGGCGCGCACGAGGGACTGGTCGTCGGCGACGAGCACGCGGATGCTCATCGCGCCGCTCCCGCGACGGGGAGGCGGGTGCTGAGCAGGAATCCCCCGCCTGCGACCGGGCCGGCGCTCATCTCGCCGCCGTAGATCTTCACTCGCTCGCGCACTCCGACGAGCCCGTGCCCGAGCCCGTCGCCCGCAGCAGCGGTCGCGCCGTCGTTGCGCACGTCGATCTGCAGCTCGCGTGCGTCGTACCGGAGCACGACCTCCGCCCTGCTGGCGTGCGCGTGCTTGAGCACGTTCGTCAGTCCCTCCTGCACGATCCGGTACGCCGACAGGTCGACTGCCGGAGGCAGCGCGAACGGATCGCCCTCGACGGTGAGGTGCACGGGCAGCCCCGCGCGACCGACCTCCTCGAGCAGCGGCTCGAGCCGGTCGAGCCCGGGTTGCGGCGCAAGGTCGACGGCGTCCCCGTCGCGGCGCATCGCCCCGAGCAGCCGCCGCATCTCCGTCAGCGCCTCGCGACCCGTCTCCTCGACGGTCGTCAGCGCGTCGCGGTCGTCGGCGAGCGCGTCCGGCAGCGTACGCCGAACGGTCCCGACCTGAAGCACCATCACACTGACGGAGTGCGCGACGATGTCGTGCAGCTCGCGCGCGATCCGCGCGCGCTCCTCTGCGACGGCGAGGCGGGCGGCGGCCTCGCGCTCGCGCTCGGCGCGTGCGGCGCGCACTTCCGCCGCCTCCGCCTGCTCGGTGCGCTCGCGCATCCCGAAGCCCGCCAGCCATCCGATCGCGAAGAGCACGGGGATGAAGACGAGCTCGCCCGAGGTGTGGACCGGGTCGTTGTACGCGACGATCGCCGCGCCGCCGAGCGTGATTGCGAGCCCGATTCGCGACTGCCGTTCGTCGCGCAGGTTCCCGAGCAGGAAGGCGGCGACGATTCCGGCCACCGAGGAGCTGAAGGGGAAGGGCATGAGGCGGCCGTCGACGAACGAGATCGCCGCCGCCAGCAGCCAGAGCGCCGCCGGTGCGGCGAACGGGAAGCGGCGACGCGCGAGCGGCGGCAGCATGACGAGGACGACCGCGGGCAACGTGAACCAGAGCGTCGTCGTCGGCGCATCCGCTGCGTCGCGCCGCAGGACGACCTCGAGGGCGCCCTCGAGCGCCGCGGCGACGATCAGGACGTCGAGCGCGTAGCGGCGCGTGAGCAAGCGGAGCGAGCGTCACGTGCTGAACGTACTCCGACCATCAGCCCGCCGCCTCCTACTCGAGTAGGAGGCGCGAACACGACCTCGCGACGAGGTCGGGCAGAG
Organism: uncultured Thermoleophilia bacterium; assembly: GCA_963847415.1. Classification (GTDB taxonomy): domain Bacteria; phylum Actinomycetota; class Thermoleophilia; order Gaiellales; family Gaiellaceae; genus PALSA-600. The sequence continues at coordinate 172,732 of CAWJZQ010000030.1, forward strand.
CCGCGGCTCCTAGCGTCGAGGCATCGACCCCAGCGACGAAAGGACAGGCATGACCCCCTCGACGAACAGCACCTTCGGCCCCGCACGGATCGTCGCGCTCGCGCTCGTCGCGTTCGCGATCGTCGGGCTCGCGTTCCTCCGCTTCGGCACCGGCTCCGACCAGGTGACGGTGCCGTCCGGCGCGCACGCCGGGCAGCTCACGCTCCACTCCTGTCACTACGCGACCGAGGACGGCAGCTACGACGCCGACTGCGGCACGCTGGTCGTGCCGGAGAACCGGCACGACCCGCGGACGCGCCTGATCGCGCTGCCGGTGACCCGGATTCACGCGCGCTCGGCGAAGCCCGGCGCACCGATCTTCCGCCTCCAAGGCGGCCCCGGTATCACGAACATGCAGTTCTCCGACGCGAGCCGGTTCGCCGGCCGACCACGACGTCGTGCTCGTCGGCTACCGCGGCGTCGACGGCTCGGCGCGGCTCGACTGCCCCGAGGTCGTGTCGGCGCTGGGCACACGCACGCGAGTTACCTGACCGCGCAGTCGTTCCGCGACGACACGGCGGCGTTCAAGGCCTGCGCCCACCGGCTCCAGGACGCCGGCTTCGACCTCGGGGGCTACACGCTGCCCGAGCGCGTGGACGATCTCGACGCGGCCCGGCGCGCGCTCGGCTACGCGCAAGTCGACCTGCTCAGCGAGAGCGCGGGCACGCGCACGGCGATGATCTACAGCTGGCGGTACCCGCAGCGCATCCATCGCTCGGTGATGATCGGCGTCAACCCGCCCGGGGACTTCCTCTGGGACGCGAAGACGACCGGCGAGCAGATCCGCCGCTACGCCGCTCTGTGCGCCGAAGGACGAGAGCTGCCGCAGCCGCACACCGCGATCTCGCTGCGGCGCATCCGACGCCGGCCTCCGCACGTTCCCGAGCATTGGTGGTTCCTGCCGATCAAGCGCGGGCAACGTCCGCTCGCGTCGTTCTTCGGCCTGATGAACGCGACGTCGGCGGCGCGCGCTGCTCGCCGGGCCGATGACCATCGACACGCTGGCTCGCCGCCGCCGACGGCGACGCGAGCGGGCTGTGGCTCCTGTCGCTGATGGCGCAGCTCGTCTTCCCGACGCGTGCAGGTCTGGGGCGACGTCGCCGCGGTCCGCGCGCACGATGCGCACGCCGCGCCGCTTCTTCGCGGCCGCACGCCGACCGCGGCTCGATCCTCGGCAACCCCGGCACGAATTCATCTGGGCCGGCGGCAGTGCTCGACGCCTGGCCGACGAGCCCCGACGACGGACCAGTACACGCCGCGTGCGGACTCGAAGGTCGAGACGCTGGTGATCAGTGGCGACCTCGACTTCGCCACCCCGCCGCAGAACGCGACCCGGGAGCTGCTGCCGCACCTGCCGAACGGCCACCAGGTCGTGCTGCGCAACCTCGGCCACACGGACGACTTCTGGAGCGTACCAGCCCGCGGCGGGCACGCGGCTGGTCAACACGTTCTTCGACACCGGCAGGGTCGACGACTCGCTCTACACGCCGAGCACGGTCGACTTCACGCCCGGCACGACGCAGGCGCGCGATCGCCAAGATCGTCCTCGGCACGATGCTCGGCTTCGCGGTGCTCACCGTGCTGTCGCTGGCGCTGATGGCGAGCCGGATCCACCGGCGCGGGCGCTTCGGTCGCAAGGCGCGTGCGGTGCTGCGCAGCGTCTACCCGTTCGTGCTCGGGCTGGGCGGCTGGTTCATCGGAGTGCTCGTCGCGCTGGTCGCGCTGCCGACCGTCCCGCTCGACGACCGCTCCTCGCGGCGCTCTCGATCGGCACGCCGATCGGGCTCGGGATCTACTACGCGTGGGTCGACCGCGGCCTGCCGGCCGGTGTGAAGACCGCCGGGCTGTTCGCCGCCATCGCCGGTGCGCTGATCGGCGCCGCGCTCGGCTTCCATGCGACGGGCGGGCTGTTCGCGGTGCTGACGACGATCATCGGAGCGGCGGCAGGCGCGAACCTCGCGCGTGATCTCGCTCGACGTCGCCCGGACGTCGTATGCCTACTCGGAGAAGGGGAGCAGCGTCGCGCCGGTCGCGACCTCCCACAGGTGACCATCGGGGTCGGCGAAGTAGCCGCTGCAGCCACCCCAGTCAGTCGCGCCGGCGGGCTTCGTGATCGTCCCGCCGGCGCGCTGCGGCTTCTTTGGCGAGCACCTCGTCGACGCACTCCCGCGAGCGGACGTAGTAGGCAAAGGACAGGCCGTGGAAGCCGCTGCCCTCCGAGGTGCGGATCGCCGCGACCAACGTGGTCTGACCAGGAACGCTGGCCGGAGCAGACCCGTCCGGAGTGCGGTCGAAACCTGGGGGTGCAGGGATTGTGGAACGTCCGTCACACGTTTGCGATGGTTGGTCTGACCACGGGAACCGTCCCTTTTCGCCAGGTCGCCCGCGGCGCGTAGTGTCGATGCATGACGGACCTTCGTGAAGGCGGCTGCTCCTGCGGCGCGGTGCGCTATCGGCTCGCCTCCGAGCCGCTGTTCGTCCACTGCTGCCACTGCCTGAACTGCCAGCGGCAGACCGGCAGCGCGTTCGTGATCAACCTGCTGATCGAGGCCGACCGCGTCGAGCTGCTCGCCGGCGAGCCGCAGCCGGTCGACGTGCCGCGCGACGACGGCAGCGTGCAGCGCGTCTTCCGCTGTCCCGACCTGCCAGGTCGCGCTCTACAGCGAGTACGGCTCGCCGCGCATCCACTTCGTGCGCGCCGGCACGCTCGACGACCCGTCGGCAGTCGCGCCCGACGTGCACATCTTCACCAAGTCGAAGGCGAGCTGGGTCACGCTCCCCGACTCGGTGCCCGCGTTCGAGGTCTACTACGACACGCAAGGCGCTGTGGCCGGCCGCGAGCCTCGAGCGGCTGCGCGCGGTGCTACCCGGGCGGTAGCAACCGGACGACGCGCTCGAAGAACTCGTGCTTGCCCTCGGGCGTCTGCTTCGCCTCGGCGTACTCCTCGAGCAGCGCCGGGTCGTCGCGCAGCAGCTCCCACGCGCGCCGGTGGAGCGCGTCCCAGGTCGTGCCGGGCCGTGTCAGGACGACGTCCACCTGCGGCGGGCCGGGCGCCCGGAACGCCGCCCATGTGTCTGACCAGTGGTCCTCGTAGAGCGGCGCATATACGTGGCGCAGCTCGGCCGCGGCGACAGTCACGTCGGGGACGAGCGCGACGAGGTCGACGTCGTTGGCCTCGAGACCGGGGACGGACGCGGTGCCTGTGAGGTGCACTTCGGCGCCGGGAAGCGCGTCGACGATCAGCTCGGTGTGCCGTGCGGCGACCGTGCGCAGGTCATCCGGCATGCGGCGACCCTAACGTTCGAACGCTCAGGCCGTCGCGCTGCCTGCGACCTCGCGCGCGGGCTCCGGCGCGGCGGCGAGCCGGCGGACGCGCAGGACCTCGGCGACCGACCACGCCTGGAACGGGCAGCCGGTCGCGCCGTGCGGCGCGGCGCCGTCGGCCGTCTCGGAGATCGAGCCGAGGCCCCACTCGCCGAGGTGCGCCTCGATGCCGGCGAGCAGCGCCTCGCGTCGGCAGCCCGCGCGCGCCGCGCACGCGTCGACGTACGGGCCGAGCAGCCAGGGCCAGACCGTGCCCTGGTGGTAGGCGCGCGTCGCGCTCGGCCGGGCTGCCGCGGTGGTACGGCGCGGTAGCGCGGGTCGTCGGGCGCGAGCGAGCGCAGGCCGAGCGGCGTGAGCAGCGCGTCGCGGCAGGCGTCGACGACGGCCGCGCCGCGTCCGTCGTCAGCGGCCGTCGGGCAGCGAGACGGCGAGCAGCTGGTTCGGGCGCACGGAGGCGTCGTCGCCGCCGGGCCGTCGACGACGTCGTACAGGCCGCGTGCCGTCGCGGCCGCACGAAGCGGCGCGCGAACGACGTCGCGCGCCTGCGTGCGGCGAGCGCGGCACAGCGTGACGCGTCTCCTCGCCGGCGGCCAGCTGCGCGGCGACATCGAGCGCGCGGATCCAGAGCGCGTTGACCTCGACCGGCTTGCCCGCGCGCGGCGTGACGGGCACGCCGTCGATGCGCGCGTCCATCCACGTCAGCGCCCAGCCCGTCGGCGCCCTGGCGCAGCAGCCCGTCGTCCGGGTCGACGCCGATGCCGAAGCGCGTGCCGTCGACGTGGTGCTGCACGATCTGCGCGAGCGACCGGCGCCGAGCTCGCCGCCGAGGTCGTCGTCGCCGGTGACGGCGACGTGCCGGCCGACGCGCGTGCACGAACCAGAGCGTCCCGTCGACCGTGTTGTACTCGAGCGAGCCGGTGTCGGCGGTGTTCGCGAGCATGCCCTCGGAGACGGTCGCCGCCGACGTGCGCAGCACCTCGCGTCCCTCGTCCGCAGCGGTTCGGTCGAGAGGTAGAGGCCCTCGTACGAGGTCATGAGGTCGCGCGACCACTCGCCGAACCACGGATAGCCGGCGACGGCGGTCGGGCCGCCCGCCGGTCGTGATCGCGAACTGGTCGGCCGCGAGCACGAGCTGCGCGTCGATCTCGTCCGTCGGCGCCGGCACGCCGCAGCAGCGTCCGCGGCGCGCGCCCGCGCGCGCGGCGACGATCTCGTCGCCGCGCAGGCAGGCGCTCGCCGAACGGCTGCGCCGCCGCGGTCACCTCGTGCGCGCCGCCCGGCTGCGAGGTCGACGCGCGAACGTGCCCGGCCGCCCAGAGGTCCTCGCGGTCGCTCAGTCCGCGCGCCGCCTCCTCGCGCGCCCGGACGTCGCGGTACCACTCGCCGCCGCCGTGCCAGCCGGCGCCGGCGACGCGGTAGGCGCCCTCGAAGACGAAGCCGTCGGCCGTCTGCTCGACTCCCGGCGCTCCGTACTCGTGGCGCTCGCCGTGCACGCTCCGCCAGGTGCAGAGCGGCGTCAGCTCGAGCCGCACCGGCCGGTCGGCGGCGACGAGCCGGTGCACGACGCCGACCGCGGGGCCGCCGTGCGCCATCGCGAGCTCGCGCTCGAGGACGATGCCGCCGACCTGCCAGCGCCAGCGGGGCACGCCGTCGTCGAGGTCGAACGACGACGAGCAGCTCGTGGCCGCGCGGGTCGACGACGCCGCTGCCCCACTCGTGCGTCGGCGAGCCGGATGCGCGCGTCGCCGAGCGACGAGCACCGGGTCGAGCGCGGCGAGCCCGAGCATTCGCGCACGCCGGGGCCGTCGACGCGCCACCGCGAGCAGCCCGTGGTAGCGCCGCGTGCGCAGGCCCGCGACCGTGCCCATCGCGTAGCCGCCGACGCCGTCGGCGACGAGCCACTCGCGCAGCGCCGCCTCGTCGAGCGTGCCGCACGCCTGTGGCCCGAGCCGGATGCTCATACCGGCGCCCTCGTGTCCTCGCCGCTCATGAGCTCGCCGAGCGTCGCCACCGCTGCGCCGCGCGCGCGGAAGATCAGCTCCGCGACGAGACCCGTCCAGCCGGTCTGGTGGCTCGCGCCGAGCCCGGCGCCGTTGTCGCCGTGGAAGTACTCGTTGAAGAGCATGTTGTCGCTGCCAGGCCGGGTCGTTCTGCAGCCGGTCGACCCAGCCGAAGCACGGCCGCCGGCCGTCCGCGCCGCGGACGAAGAGCGAGATCAGCCGCTCCCGCAGGTCGGCCACGACTCCTCGAGCGTGAGCTCCTTCCGCGAGCCCGTCGGGTACTCGACCTTGAGGTCGTCGCCGAAGAAGCGCGCGTAGCGCGTGAGCGCCTCGACGACGAGGAAGTTGACCGGCATCCAGATCGGCCCGCGCCAGTTCGAGTTGCCGCCGAACATGCCGGTCGTCGACTCGGCCGGCTCGTAGTCGATCGTCGCGCGCATGCCCGGCGACGTCGAGCGTGAACGGATGCTCGGCGTGCACGCGTGACACCGCACGGAGGCCGTAAGGCGAGAGGAACTCCGCCTCGATCGAAGCAGCCGCGTCAAGAGCACGCAGCATGCGGCTGACGCTGATCGACGCCGAGGAGCAGCCGGCGATCGCCGGGCCCGCCGCGCACCGGGTGCGCCGACGCGAGCAGCCGGGCAGCGCGCTTGTTCATCGTCTCGGCGCGGTCGACGACCTCCTCGTCGATCGCTGCGACGCCGAGCAGCGGCAGCACGCCGACGATCGAGCGAACCCTGATCGGCTCGACGTGGCCGTCGGGAAGCGCGAGCCGGTCGTAGAAGAAGCCGTCGCCCTCGTCCCAGAGGCCCTGCGACTCGAGCGCGTCGGCGATCAGCGCGAAGTGCTCGAGGAACTTCAGGACGAGGTCGCTCGGCCGGTCGGCCGCGCGCTGTTCAGGACCGAGGCGATCGCAGCCATCGTCAGCGCGTAGAAGCCCATCCAGCCCGTGCCGTCGGACTGCTCGAGGCTCCAGCCTTCGGGGAGGTGAGAGCGGTCGAGCGGGCCGATGTTGTCGAGCCCGAGGAAGCCGCCCTCGAAGACGTTGTTGCCGTCGTGGTCCTCGCGGTTCACCCACCACGTGAAGTTGACGAGCAGCTTGTCGAAGATGCGGCGTCAGGAACGCCGTGTCGCGCCCGCCGTCGATCGCGAATACCTCGAGCGCCGCCCACGCCTGCACCGGCGGGTTGACGTCGTCGAACGACCACTCGTATGCGGCGAGCGCGCCGTTCGGGTGCTGGAACCACTCGCGGCAGAGCAGGATCAGCTGGTACTTCGCGAACGCGGGGTCGACGCGCGCGAGCGCGACGCAGTGGAAGGCGAGATCCCACGCGGCGAACCACGGGTACTCCCACTTGTCCGGCATCGACATGATGTCGAACGAGTCGAACGTCCTCCAGTGCGCGTTGCGACCGCCGAGCCGTGACGCAGGCGGCGTCGGCTGGCCCGGGTCGCCGTCGAGCCAGCGTGCGACGTCGTAGTAGTAGAGCTGCTTGCTCCAGAGCATCCCGGCGAGCGACTGGCGCAGCACGAGCGCCTCGTCCTCCGACGCGGCGGCCGGCGTCAGCTCCGCGTAGAACTCGTCGGCCTCCGCTCGCCGGCGCTCGCGGACGGCGTCGAAGTCGGCGAACGGATTGCCGCTCTGCCGCTGCGCCGCGCAGGCGCACGCGCACGGTCTGCGTCTCGCCCGCCGCGACGTCGAGCTCGTACCAGAACGCGACCTTCGTCCCGGCGTCGGCCGTTACGGAGTCGGCGCCCGAGACGACGTGGTCGTTGATGCCGTCCTTCGGCGTCGCGCTCGCGGACGGCGAGCCGTACAGGCGCTGCGCGTTCGTCTCGTTGTCGCAGAACACGACGCGGGGCGCGCCGTCCGCGCTCAACTCGAGAGGGCCGAGGAACGGATGATCCGTGACGACGCGCTCGGCGCCGGCCGACGCGGAGCTGCGGCTTCGCCTCGTCGGCGTCCCAGGTCCACGTGTTCCGGTACCACGCCGTCGGAAGGACGTGCAGCGTTGTCGGGCTCGGGTCCCGCGTTCGTCACGCGGACCGTCATCAGCAGGTCGTGCGGATCGCCCTTCGCGTAGTCGACCTCGACGATCCAGTAGCGGTCCTCGTCGAACGCGCCGGTGTCGAGCAGCTCGTACTCGGGATCGAGCTTGCCGCGCCGCCGGTTCTCGGCGACGAGGTCGCTCGTAGGGGAACTCGCGCTGCGGGTAGTGGTAGCGCCAGCGGTTCCACGCATGGCTCGGCAGCGCGTCGAGGTACCACCAGTACTCCTTCGCGTCCTCGCCGTGGTTGCCCTCGTTGCCCGTCAGCCCGAAGATGCGCTCCTTCAGGATCGGGTCGCGCCCGTTCCAGAGCGCGAGCGCGAGGCAGAGGCGCTGCTCGACGTCGGAGAAGCCGGCGAGGCCGTCCTCGCCCCAGCGGTAGGCGCGCGAGCGCGCGTGGTCGTGCGGCAGGTACTCCCAGGCGGTCCCGTCCGCGCTGTAGTCCTCGCGCACGGTGCCCCACTGGCGCTCGCTGAGGTAGGGGCCCCAGTGGTACCAGTCGCCGGCCTGGCGCAGGCCGTCCTCCAGGTGGCCGAAGGTCTCGACCCGCTCGCGTTCTGCGCTCATCGTTCCTCCTCGGACGTCTGCGGGGGACGCTAGAAGCGGCCGGCGGGCGGCGCCTCACCTTGCGGGGATGAAGTTCGCGAGATGATGTGCGCGACGATGCTGACGTCGTTTCTCTGGGGGTTCCTCGCCGCCGCGACCCTGATCGCCGGCGGCGCCGTCGCGCTCCGCTGGCACGTGCACGAGCGGCTCCTCGGCATGGTGATGGCGTTCGGCAGCGGGGTGCTGATCTGCGGCCGTGTCGTTCGAGCTCGTCGAGGAGGCGTTCAACGAAGCGCGATGGGGAGGAAGCGTCGCGCCGGTCTCTGCGCCGGCGCGCTCACGTTCTTCGCCGGCGACGCGCTGATCGACCGCATGGGCGGTGCGGACCGCAAGCGCTCCGGCGGCGAGCAGGCCGAGGGCTCGGCGCTCGCGATCGTGCTGGGCATCGTGCTCGACGGCATCCCGGAGTCGATCGTGCTCGGTCTGACGATCGTCGACGGAGGCAGCGTCAGCGTCGCGTTCCTCTGCGCGGTCGCGCTCTCGAACGTGCCCGAGGCGCTGTCGGCGAGCAGCGGCCTCGCGCAGTCCGGCTGGACGTCACGCCGCATCCTCGGGCTCTGGACGCTCGTCGTCGCTCGTCTCCGGTCTGGCGTCGCTCGCCGGCTTCGCCCTCTTCGACACCGCGTCCGCCGGCGTGACGTCGCCTTCGTGCTCTCGTTCGCCGCCGGCGCGATCCTGACGATGCTCGCGGACACGATGATGCCGGAGGCGTTCGAGCACGGCGGCAAGCTCGTCGGGCTCGTGACGACGCTCGGCTTCGGCGTCGCCTTCGCGATCAGCGCGCTCGAGTGATCAGGCGATGACGACGACCTTCGCCCGTCCGTGCCCCGTCTCGAGGGGTCCGCGTACAGCGTAAACTCGTCAAGGCCGAGATGGCAACCGAGCCCGCACGCGACCAGAGCGCCGAGCACGCGACCCGCGAGCCGCCCAACCGTGAGCCGCTCAGCCGCGAGCGGATCCTGCGCGAGGCGCTGCGGATCGCGGACGAGAGCGGCGTCGAGGCGCTCACGATGCGGCGGCTCGGGGACGAGCTCGGATTCGAGGCGATGTCGCTCTACCGGCATGTCGCGAACAAGGACGACGTGCTCGACGGGATCCTCGACCTCGTGCTCGAGGAGACCGAGGAGCCGGTCGAGGACGGGCCGTGGGATGTCGCGGTGCGCAGGAGCGCGATCTCCGTGCGCGACGCGCTGCAGCGCCACCCGTGGGCGCCGGGCCTCCTGCTCTCGCCGCCGCGCGCGCGGCCGGCGCGCCTCCGCTATCAGGACTCGCTGCTCGGGCGCCTGCGCAGGGCCGGGTTCTCGGCCGACACGACGTACGTCGCCTACCACGTGCTCGACGCGCACATCGTCGGCTTCTCGATCTGGCAGACGATGCACTCGATGACGGCTGCGAACAGCCCGGAGCTCGTCGAGAAGCTGATGCGCGAGATCCCGTTCGACGAGTATCCCTACCTCCTGGAGCATCGCGACCAGCACCTGACGGAAGGCCCGCATCACGACGTGAAGGCGTTCGAGTTCGGGCTCGACATGATCCTCGACGGGCTGAGGCGGATTCAGGATGCAGGCGACGGCGGCTGACGCCGCACATCCCGTCGAGGAGGGCGCGCTCCTCCGCGGCCAGCGCCTCGGCGGGTTCATCTACGGGACGATCGTCGTCCTCTCGGTGATCGTCGCCGGCGCGCGCGCGTTCCCGCACGAGCCAGGTCACGTGGCGGTGCTCTGCGTGGCGACGTGCGTCACGTTCTGGCTCGCGCACGTCTACGCGCACGCGCTCGGGCACAGCCTCGCGCACGGCGAGCACGTCTCGTTCGACGAGTTGCGGGAGATCGCAGGACGCGAGCTGCCGCTGGTCGAGTCGGCGCTGCCGCCGGTCGTCGCGCTCCTGCTCGGCGCGTTCGGCGTGCTCGAGGACAACACCGCGCTCTGGCTCGCCTCCGGCCTCGGGCTCGGCGTGCTCGCGGTGCAGGGCGTGATCTTCGCGCGTCTCGAGCGTCTCGGCTTCCTCGGGATGCTCCTCGTCGTCACGGTGAACGTCGCGCTCGGGCTCATCCTCGTCGCGCTGAAGCTGTTCGTCACGCACTGACGGCGGCCTCTTCGGCCGCGAGCAGCGTGCGGGCGCCCGAGCACCTCTGCCTCGGCGGTTGTTGACGCCGCCGCGCGCAGCTGCAACGCAGTCAGTACACGTGTGTGCAATAAAGGAGGGCGAACGTGGAGAAGCGGCAGATCAACCCCTGGACGTGGCAGGACGCGCTCGGCTTCTCGCAGGCCTGGCGCGTCGACGGCGCGGGCTCGTTCGTCTTCGTCGCCGGCCAGGGCCCGATCTCGGCGGACGGCGAGCTCGTCGGCTCGGGCGACTTCGAGGCGCAGGTGCGGCAGACGTTCGAGAACCTGCGCACGGTGCTCGAGCAGGCCGGCGCGTCGCTCGAGTCGGTGGTGAAGCTGACCGTGTTCCTCACCGACATCGGCGACGCTGCGGGAGTTCGGCCGGGTCAGGAACGAGTTCCTGCCCGGCCCGCCGCCCGCGTCCAGCGCGCTGCAGGTCACGGCACTCGCCGTCCCGGGGATGCTGGTCGAGGTCGAGGCGATCGCGGCCCTTTGACGAATCGGCTCAGGCTCCAACGGATCAGGTCCGACCGATGAGTTCGGCCCGCGGGCGCTGTCGAAGGAGATGACGATGCTCTCCGGCAAGTGCGAGTGTGGGGCGGTTCGGTACCGCGTGGCGGACGACTTCCGCTACGCGGCGAACTGCCATTGCTCGAACTGCCGTGCCTCGACCGGCTCGGCGTTCAAGCCGTTCGCCGGCATCGAGCGCGACCGGCTCGAGATCGTGGAGGGCGCGGACCGGCTGCTCGTGTGGGGAGACGACGACGCCAACCACACGCGCTGCGGCGTCTGCGGCTCGCTGCTCTACTCGGTCGTGCGCGACGGCGGCTGGGTGCACGTCGCGCTCGGCTCGCTCGCCGACGAGCCGTCGATCCGGCCGACCGAGCACATCTTCGTCGGGTCGAAGGCGCCGTGGTTCGAGATCACGGACGACCTGCCGCAGAACGACGAGTACTGACGAGCCGACGGCTGCTGCCCCCGCGACAGCCGCATCGCTCCGGCTAGCGTTCCCGCATCGACCTGCAGCCGTTCGCCGATCTCTCGACGCCGCGTGTTGCGGACGCGTGCCTGGGCCGTCACCTGCGCCGCGTCGGCGCGGTCGAGGAGTAGCGTGGCGGCGATGCCCGAGCTGCCGCCCCTGCCGCTCGAGGAGTGGGAGCCGACGAAGACCACGCTCCACCTGTGGGCGCAGATCGTCGGCAAGGTGCGCATGGCGTCGAGCGCGCCCCGCAACCACTGGTGGCACGTGCCGCTCTACGTCGACGTGCGCGGCCTGACGACGCGCCGCCTGCACTCGGAGAACGGCGTCACGTTCCAGATCGACTTCGATTTCGTCGACCACCGCCTCGTCGTGAAACGGCGTGACGGCGCGACCGCGTCGTTCGCACTCGAGGACGGCCTCTCGGTGGCGGCGTTCGACGAGCTGCTGCACGCGACGCTGCGCGAGCTCGAGGTGGACGTCGCGATCCGTGAGACGCCGTTCGGCGTGCCGATGACGACGCCGTTCGCCGACGACCGCGAGCACGACGCCTACGACCGCGACGCGGTCGTGCGCTTCTGGCACGTCCTCGACTGGACGGACGCGGTCTTCGAGGAGTTCGCGGGCTGGTACTGCGGGAAGACGAGCCCCGTGCACCTCTTCTGGCACTCCTTCGACCTCGCGGTCACGCGCTTCGGCGGCCGGCGCGCACCCGGCCTCGCCGGCGCCGACCCGGTTACGCGCGAGGCTTACACGCACGAGGTCGTGTCATTCGGTTTCTGGGCCGGCGACCAGAACGTGCGCGAGCCGACGTACTACGCGTACGCGGCGCCGGAGCCGCCGGGCCTGCGCGAACGCGCGCTTCGCCCCGACGGAGCCGCGTGGATCGAGCAGGGCGCCGGCTCGCTCGCGGTACTGCCGTACGAAGCCGTGCGCACGGCGGCCGACCCGAAGGCGACGCTGCTCGCCTTCCTCGAGAGCGCCTACCAGGCCGGGGCCGGCGCACTCGGTTGGGACCGCGCAGAGCTGATGTCGTCCTGGTGCCCGGCGCCTCAGACCGCATGACCGAGGCACCCACGCTGCCGCCGGCATTGAAGCTCGGCGCCGTGCACCTGACGGTCGCGGACGTCGACCGCGCGGTCGACTGGTACGAGCGCTCGCTCGGCCTGCGCATCCACCGCCGCGACGGGGGCGGGGCCGAGCTCGGCGACGGGAACGAGACGCTCCTCGTCCTGCACGAGGACCCGGAGGCGCGCTCACCCGGGCGGCACGCGGGGCTGTACCACTACGCGCTCCTCTATCCCGGCCGCAAGGAGCTGGCCCGCGCCGTGCTCCGGCTCGTCGCGACGAAGACGCCGATCCAGGGCGCGTCGGACCACCGCACGCACGAGGCGGTCTACCTGCCGGACGCCGACGGCAACGGGATCGAGCTCGCCGCCGACCGGCCGCGCGAGCAGTGGCCGGAGGACCTCGGCTACGCCGGCGGGCCGGCGCCGCTCGACTTCGACTCCCTGCTCGCGACGGTCGAGGGGGAGGAGGTGCCCGCCCACGTCGGCGACGGCCTGCGCGTCGGTCACATGCACCTGCACGTCGGCGACATCGACGAGGGCCTCGCGTTCTACCGCGACCTGCTCGGCTTCGAGGAGCGCGCGAACCTCGGAACGGCGGCGTTCGTCTCGGCCGGCGGCTATCACCACCACCTCGGCTTCAACGTGTGGAACGGCGTCGGCGTCGGCCCGCCGCCGCCCGGCACGGTCGGCCTCCGCCACTGGACGGTCGAGCTGCCGAGCGGGGCGGACGTCGACGCGGTGCGCGACCGCTTCGCGGACGCCGGCGTCGCGATCGAGCCGCTCGAGGACGGCTTCGCGGTGCGTGATCCCTGGGAGAGTGTGATCCGAATCACGTCACGCACGGCGTAAGGTCCCGCCGCCCGTCGGCACCAAGTCCTCCGACAACCAACCGGAGGAGGAGCAATGCCGTACGGAAGCTGGATCAACGACCTGCCCACAGGGTTCTTCCTGACGGTGCACGTCGCGGCGTTCGCGATCGGCGCGGGCTTTGCGTGGCTCGCCGTCAAGCGCGACCTGACGCTGCTCGCGACCGCGTTCTCGCTGTTCGCGGTCGCCGAGCTCGTCTACATGACCTACCACCTCGACTGGACCGTGTTCCTGTTCGCGCACACGATCGCCGAGGTGCTCGACCTCTGCGCATTCGTGCTCGTCTTCGCCGGCGCCGTCTACCAGGTCGTGCAGCGCCCGGCGTTCGAGGCTGCTCGGTGAGCTACGAGCGGCTCCTCCCCGCCGGCGCAGTGCTCGCCGCGACGATCGTCGCGGCGGGCTGCGGCGGAACGAAGACGAGCGCGCCCGTCGCGACGACGCACGTTCAGATGGTGAAGAGCTACCGCTTCGATCCGTCGTCGATCCGCGTCAAGGCCGGCGACACGGTGACGTGGACGAACAACGACAACTTCACGCACACCGTCCAGTTCGACGGTCAGCCCGACCACAAGGTCGAGCGCGGGAAGAGCATCTCGATCAGGTTCTCGAAGCCGGGCAGCTACCACTACGTGTGCAGCCTGCACAGCCGCGACATGAGCGGAACGGTGGTCGTCTCGTGACGTTCGCGGAGCTGAAGGTCGACCTGATCGTGATCGCGTGCGCCGTCAGCGCGGGCATCCACGGAGCGCTCGTGCCCGACCACTTCCACGAGGGCGCCGGTCCGGGCATCGGATTCGTGATCGCGACCGTGCTGCCTGCCGCGCTCGCGGTCGTGCTCACGCGCGCACCGTCGCAACACACGCTGCTCGCAGCGGTTGTCGTGTTCGCCGGCCTGATCGCGGCCTACGCGGTCGTCGTCCTGCACGGGTTGCCGGTCTTGCATCCCGAACGTGAGGAGCTCGACGGTCTCGCGCTGTTCACGAAGGCGGTCGAGGCGGGCGGGCTGCTGCTCGCAGCGAGCCTCGTGCGCCGGCCTGCCCCGTTTGCCCTCCTGCACCCGAAAGGAACGCTCACATGACCAAGTCACGTCCGATCCCGTTGCCGCTGACCGCGCTCGTCGCGTTCTTCAGCGCACTCGCAGCACTCGCCGTCTCCGGCGGCATGAACATGGCTCAGGCTCACGGCGGCGCCGTTCACTCCGACAGTGTGCACTCCACGACGCCGACCTCCTCAGCGTCGCTCGCGCTGCACGACGGCATGCGCAAGCTGTGGGAAGACCACATCACGTGGACGCGGCTCGCGATCGTCGACCTCGAGGACGGCTCGCCGGAGACGTCGGCGACCGTGGCGCGGCTGCTGCGCAACCAGGTCGACATCGGCAACGCGATCAAGCCGTACTACGGCGCGAAGGCCGGCAACGAGCTGACGCGCGAGCTGAAGAGCCACATCCTGATCGCCGCCGACGTGATCGCCGCCGCCAAGGCGGGCGACCAGGCGAAGCTACGCGCCGCGCAGACGAAGTGGGTTCAGAACGCCGACCAGATCGCGGCCCTGCTGCACGGCGCCAACCCGTCCCACTGGCCCCTCGCGACCCTGAAGGCCGAGATGCACATGCACCTCGAGTTGACGACGCAGGAAGCGGTCGCGCATCTGCAGAGGAAGTGGGCGGCGGACATCGCGGCCTACGACCGCGTCCACAACCACATCCTGCACATGTCGGACCTGCTCTCGGGCGGAATCGCCCAGCAGTTCCCGGCGCGGTTCCGGTAAGGACCGGGACGCGACCCGACACCAAGAAGAGGACATGCAGACGGAGAAGACAGAGCGGCGGCACGAGGTCGTCAGCTGGCGCCTCGCGCAGCTGACCGAGGCCGGGTTCGACCCGCGGGCTGCGGCCCGTCTCGCCAAGGATCAGCGGTACGACCTCCATGCCCTGATCGAGCTGGTCGAGCACGGATGCCCGCCGCCGCTCGCCGTCCGCATTCTCGCGCCGCTCGACGGCGAGGAGGCCGCCGCATGAAGGTGCTCGCCGCGGCTACCGTGCCCTCCTTCGTGGACGTGCGCGCACCGCTGACGATCGCAGTCGACCCGGAGTCCCGTGAATGGCTCGAGTCGCTGAAGTCGAGCGGCGCGCGCCGCGACGACGCCGTCGCGCGGCTGCACGCGATTCTCGTGCGCGCCGCGCGCTTCGAGATCGCACGAAGGCGCCCCGGGCTGCCGCACCTGCGCGGTGACGACCTCGACGACATCGCCAACGAGGCAGCCGACGACGCGCTGATGAGCGTGTTGCGCCGCCTCGACGACTTCCGCGGCGCGAGCCGCTTCACGACGTGGGCGTACAAGTTCGCGCTGCTCGAGACGGCCGTGAAGCTGCGCAAGCGCGCCTGGCAGGGCCGCGAGCTTCCGCTCGAGCCCGAGTCGTGGACATTGTTTGCGAGCACCGGGCTTCAGCCCGACGCCGCAGCGGAGCAGGGCGCCGTGCTGGCCGCGCTGCAGGAGGCGATCAACGACGTCCTGACTCCGCACCAGCGCCGCGTGCTGATCGCGCTTGCGCTGAACGGCGTGCCCATCGACGTGCTCGCCGACCGCTTGAACACGAACCGAAACGCGCTGTACAAGACATTGCACGACGCTCGGCGGAAGCTGCGCAAGCATCTCGACGAACAGCAGCTCTCGCCCGACGCATGGCTGGAGGAAAAGTGATGGAGCACCCGGATATCAAGCAGACGGTCGGACGGCTGCTCGGCCCGGCGCAGCCGGAGGTGAGCTGCGACGTCTGCTTCGACGAGCTCGACCGCTACGTCGAGCTCGAGGTCGCGGGCACCGACGCGGACTCGGTGCTACCGGGTCTGCGCGCGCATCTCGAAGGCTGCCCGGCTTGCCGCGAGGAGCACGACAGCCTGCTCGCGCTCGTCAGCGGCGACGATCGTTAGCCGCCGCCGACGCAGCGCCCGCCACGTCGCTGCATTTGACGCACGTTGCGCTCCGGGGCGCAAGGGAGGCGGCGCGGCCGAAGCCGCGCCGCCTCGATGCTCGAACCGTCTAGCGGGGGAGGCCCGAGACGGTGAACGGCTGCGTGCTGGTCGCGAAGTCCGCGTTCACGACGAGCAGCAGCTTGCCGACACGGGCGACCGTCGAGGGGCCGCGAAGCGTCGGGTCGGTGCGCACCTCCTCGAGCGAGGCGCGCGACTGGCCGCCGCGCAGCTTGAGGACGCTGATCTGCGCCGGTGTGCCCTGGACGACGAGCAGCCGGCCGCGGTCGAAGAGGAGACCGTCGCCGCCCGGAACGGACGGAGCGTCGATCTGCGTGATCTTCCGCGAGGTCGCCGAGTCGCCGACCTTGATCTGGAAGAGCTTGCCGGTGTTCGACTGCACGACGATCAGCCGGTGGCTGTCCTTGGCGACGATCCCGTTCACGTTGAAGGCGCCTGCGACGTACTGGATCTCCGGCGAGACGGGGATCTGCTCCGGCGTGCCGGAGCCCGCCTGCACCTGAGCCTTCGTCACGTGCCACAGGACCGGGCGGAAGGAGTCCGTGACGTAGACGTCGCCGTGCGTCACGACGAGGTCGTTCAGGAAGCCGCCCGGCGCCGGTCGCGAACTGCGCGACCTGCTGTTTCGTCGAGATGTCGTAGACGGTGATCGTGCCGGTTGCTCCGCCGGCGACGTACAGCTTGCCGCCCGAGACCTTCATCCCGACCGCCGACTTGCCTGCCGCGCCGGTGATGAACTCGAGGACGGTGCTGCTGTTCGTGCTGCCGCGATAGATCGTCCCGTCGCCGGTCGCGCCGACGAAGAACGTCTTGCCGCCTGCCGATGCGACGCCTTCGGGGTTGCCATGCGTCGACGGCGACAACGTGAACACCGTCGCCGCCTTGGCGTGCTTCTTCCCGTGGTCCTTCTTGCCGCCGCCGTGGTCGGCGAGCGCTGCCGAGCCGGTCATCAGGGCGACGACTCCGATCAGCAGGACGAATCTCTGAAGTCTCCTCACGTCGTTCCCTCGCATTTCTTTCGTCTTTTGCGTTTGAGCAGAGGTCGTAGGTGCTCTTTCCGCACCCGTTCGTAAGACGAACATCGTGCGGCGATCTTGCATGCGATATTTCGGCCCCGGCCGAAGCGAATCGCGCCTACGCTCGTGGTATGGCGCATGTGCACGGCGACGCAGACATTGCGCAGCTCGCGGCGGTGATCGCCGATCCGGGCCGCGCGCGGATCCTGCTCGCGCTCGGCGACGGCCGCGCGCTGCCGGCGTCGCTCCTCGGAGCCGAGGCCGGTGTGGCGGCGTCGACGGCGTCGGAGCACCTGCGCAAGCTCGTCGACGCGCGACTGGTCGACGTCCACCCGCAGGGACGGCACCGCTACTACCGGCTGCACGGGCCCGAGGTCGGCGAGCTGCTCGAGTCGCTGTCGCGGCTCGCGCCGCCGATCGAAGTGCGCTCGCTGAAGCAGGGGACGCGCGCCGAGGCGCTGCGCCGCGCGCGCACGTGCTACGACCATCTCGCAGGACGGCTCGGCGTATCGATCTTCGCGTCGTTGCTCGACGCCGGCGCACTCACCGGCGGCGACGGCATCCACCATCTCGACCGGCCGGGTAAGGACCGTCTATCTGCCCACGGCCGCGACATCGCGTACCGGCTGACGCGGCAGGGCCGCCGCACGCTCGACGAGCTCGGCGTCGAGCTGCCGCCCGCGGAGGCGGACGGCACGACGCCCGTTCGCTACTGCGTGGACTGGACGGAGCAGCGGCATCATCTCTCGGGCGCGGCGGGACGTGCGCTGACCGCGCGCCTGTTCGAGCTCGCCTGGCTCGAGCGCGACGCCGGCAGCCGCGCAGTGCTCGTGACCGAGCCGGGCCGCCGCGGCCTGCGCCGCGCGTTCGGCGTCGCGTAGGTTCCGGGCATGCAGATCGGCAAGCCGGGGCCGGCGGTCAGCGGCATCGCCCAGGCCTACCCCGACCGCGTCGAGGTGCGCGGGCGCGACCTGACCGGCGACGTGATGGGCCGGCTCACGTTCACGGCCTACTTCCACCTGCTGCTGACCGGCCGCGAGCCGACGGACGACGAGCGCTTCTTCCTCGACCTGCTGCTCGTCGCGATCGCCGAGCACGGACTGATGCCGAGCAACGTCGCGGCGCGCATCACGCTCGCCGCCGACCCGTCCTCGCTCCACGGCGCGGTCGCCGCCGGCATCCTCGGCGCCGGGCCGGTCGTGCTCGGCGCCGCCGAGGAGTGCGCCCTCCTGCTCGAGCGCGGCCAGGCGCGTGTCGCCGCGGGCGAGGACGCGCAGGCGGTCGCCGCGGCGCTCGCGCGCGAGCTGCACGACGCAGGCGCGCGCGCACCCGGCTTCGGCCACCCGCTGCACCGGCCCGTCGACCCGCGCGCGGAGCGCATTCTCGCCCTCGCGGACGAGCGCGGCGTCGGCGGGGCACACGTGCTGCTCGCGCGCGAGCTCGCCGGCGCCGTCGCGGGGACGTGGGGCAAGCCGCTGCCGATGAACGTCTCGCTGCCGATCGCCGCCGTCATGCTCGACCTCGGGTTCGCGGCAGCGGCGGTGAAGGCGGTCCCCATCCTCGCGCGCACCGCGGGACTGCTCGCCCACCTCGTCGAGGAGCAGGAGCGGCCGATCGGCTTCCTGCTCGCGGCGAAGGCCGAAGAGGCGATCGGGTACGAATGATCGAGGCTGAATGATCGATCCCGTGGTCGAGACACGCCCGTGGGACGAGCAGCTCGCGCTCGACGACGCGCGCTACCGGGAGCAGCTCGCGTACGTGCTCGGGCGCTCGGCGTTGTACCGCGAGAAGCTCGGGTTCGCCGACGCGCGCGAGGCCGGCGGGCTGGACGAGATCGCGCGGCTCCCGCTGACGGAGAAGCACGAGCTGCGCGCGTCGGTCACGCCCGACAACCCGTTCGGCTCGCACCTTTGTGCCACACGTGGCGAGATCGTGCGCATCTACTCGACGAGCGGCACGACGGGCACGCCGAGCTACATCCCACTCACGGCGGGCGACCTCGACAACTGGGTCACGGGCTCGGCGCGCAGCTACGCCGCCTCGGGCGTCGCGGCGGGACAGCGCATCGTCAGCAGCTACAACGCCGGGCCGTTCGTCGCGGGCGCCGCGCTGGGCTCGTTCGACCGCATCGGGCTCGCGCACATCCCCGTCGGGACGGGCCACACCGACCGGCTGCTCTCGGCGATCGAGCTGCTGCTGCCCGAGGCTGCGGTGCTCACGCCGTCGTACGCCGCCTACCTGCTCGAGGCGGCGGCCGAGCGCGACCTGGACCTGCGCGCGTCGAGCGTCGAGCGCGTGCTCGTCGCAGGCGAGCCGGGCGGCGGCGAGCCGGGGTTCCGCGAGCTCCTGGAGGAGGGGTGGGGCGCGAAGGTGACGGAGGCGATGGGGATCGGCGACATCGGCGTCTCGCTCTGGGGCGAGTGCGAGGAGCAACAGGGCATGCACCTCGGCGCGCGCGGCTTCGTGCATGCGGAGCTGATCGACCCCGAGACGGGCAGCGCGCTCGAGCCGGCGGACGGCGTGACGGGCGAGCTCGTGCTGACGCATCTCGCCCACCGGGCTGCGCCGCTCCTCCGGTTCCGAACGCGCGACCACGTCCGCCTGTGGACGAGCCCCTGCGCGTGCGGTCGAACCGCGCCGCGCGTGCGCTGCATCGGCCGCACCGACGACATGCTGATCGTGCGCGGCGTCAACGTGTTCCCGTCGGCCGTGCGCGAGGTGGTGGGGACGTTCGCGCCCGCGGTCAGCGGCAACATCCTCCTCCGGCCGGCCGGCGACGGCGTCAAGCAGGAGCCGCCGCTGCCCGTCAGCGTCGAGCTCGCTCGCGGTACGAACGGGGACGACGCGCTCGCCGAGGCGATCCACGACCGGCTGCGCAGCAGACTCGTCGTCCAGACGCGCGTCGAGCTCGTCCCGTGGGGCAGCTTGCGCCGGAGCGAGTACAAGTCGAAACTTGTCGAGCGCCGATGAGAAAGCTTCAGAGCCAGGGGGTGCACCACATCACGATCGTGGGCGCGAACCGTCAGACGTCGATCGACTTCTGGGAGGGCGTGCTGGGCATGCCGTTCGTCTTCGAGCAGCCGAATCTCGACAACGAGTCGGAGAGCCACCTCTACTTCGACCCGGGCGACGGAAGGCTGATCACCGTCTTCACGAACGAGGAGCGCGTCCCCGACGCGACGCGGACGTCGACCGGCCAGGGCGCCGTGCACCATCTCGCGTTCGCGCTCTCGCAAGCGACGTTCCACCAGGCCGTCGAGCGGCTCGACGAGCGCAAGATCAGGCACAGCGGCGTCAAGGACCGCGGGTTCATGGACTCGATCTACTTCGAGGATCCGCTCGGGCTCCTGATCGAGCTCGCGTCCTACCGCTTCGAGCCGCCGTTCGGGTATACACACGCCGACGTGCTTTTCGAGGCGCACCGGCTGCGCACCGAGCGCGGCGACCACAACATCGCGCAGGAGCACCTCGCCGACGCGATCGAGACGCTCGTCGGGCGATCGCGGGCGTCCCTGTCGGAGGACCGATCGCCGAAGGACCCCTACCAGTAGAGGGAGGATCGATGGCAACGCACACGCTGAGCATCCTGAAGCCGAGCGTGAACAACCTGACCGTGCGGATCTTCGTGCGCGCGGCGGGGCTCGAGTTCGAGGAGCAGGACGTCTGGGGCAAGAAGAGCACGCCCGAGTTCCTCGCCAAGGCGCCGGCCGACCTGACGCCGCTGCTCGAAGAGGACGGACTGCAGAAGGGCTCGCTCTGGGAGAGCTGCGCGATCATGCAGTACCTGTGCAACAAGCACGGGCTGACGCAGTTCTATCCGGCCGACCCGGCGGAGCGCGCGATGGTCGACAGCGCGATGTTCTATCTGATCGGCACGCTCTACCCGCTGATCACGCGCGCGACGTACCCGACGCTCGGCTTCCCGCAGTACGCGGGCGAGGTCGGAAGCTCCGAGGCCGACGACGCGATGAAGACGCGCGCACAGGAGGACGCGAAGACCGCGCTCGCGGCGCCGCTCGAGGTCTACAACGTCTTCTTCCTCGCCGGCAGGCCGTTCATCGGCGGCGACTCGCCGTCGATCGCCGACATCCGCCTCGCCGCGTCGCTCGAGTTCCTGCGCTCGATCGACTACGAGTTCCCGCAGTGGGCGAACGAGTTCATGTCGAGGATGGAGTCCGCGCTCGGTGAGGCGTACACCGAGCCGGCGGCCGACGTCCGCGGCTACATCGACTACGTCAAGTCGCAGCAGGCCGAAGAGGTCGCCACGACCTGATCCTCAGCGAACAACTCAGCGGGCCTGCACGTGCGCGACGAACGCGGCGTGCGCCTTCGTGCCCGCCTGGGCGTCCGTGCTCGACGGACCGCGCGTCGCCCCGAGAACGATCAGCGTCAGCGTCGCGAGCCCGCCCGCGACCATCACAGCCGGTGTCCGGCTCTTCATCCCAAGTGCCCCCTCGATTTGCCGCAGTTGCCGACCGAACGTAACCCGCCCGGGCACCAATTGCCCTAGACGCGCGGCTAGCCCGGAGGCCAGGATCGTGCGAACATACGTTCGTGTCGAGCGAGGAGGCGACGATCCTGCACGCGGACCTCGACGCGTTCTTCGCGTCGGTCGAGCAGCGCGACGATCCGAGCCTGCGCGGGCGGCCCGTGATCGTCGGCGGCGGCGTCGTCCTCGCCGCGAGCTACGAGGCGCGCGCGCACGGCATCCGCTCGGCGATGGGCGGCGCGCAGTGCGCGGCGGCTCTGCCCCGACGCGGTCGTCGTCGTCGCCCCGCATGTCGGCCTACTCGGAGGCGAGCAAGGCCGTCTTCCGCGTGTTCGAGGACACGTCGCCGCTCGTCGAGGGGCTGTCGATCGACGAGGCGTTCCTCGACGTCCGCGGCATGCGGCGCATCGCCGGGCACTCCGGTCGAGATCGCCGCGCGGCTGCGCGCGCGACGTGCGCGAGCAGGTCGGACTGCCGATCACGGTCGGGGTCGCGCGCACGAAGTTCCTCGCCAAGGTCGCGAGCGGCGTCGCAAAGCCCGACGGCCTGCTCGTCGTCCCGCCCGAGCGCGAGCTCGCGCTTCCTGCACCCGCTCGCGGTCGAGCGGCTCTGGGGCGTCGGGCCCGGTCACCGCGCGACAAGCTCCGCGCGGAGGGCATCACGACCGTCGGGCGAGGTCGCGCGGCTCACCGAGGCCGTGCTCGTCTCGCTGCTCGGCCGCGCCGTCGGGCCGCCAGCTGCACGCGCTCGCGCACAACCGCGACCCGCGCCGCGTGCAGAGCCGGCCGCCGGCGCGGCTCGATCGGGTCGCAGCGTGCGCTCGGCCGCTCGCCGAAGACGCCCGAGGCGGTCGACGCCGTGCTCGTCGGGCTCGTCGACCGCGTGACGCGCCGCATGCGCGACGCGCACCGCATCGGCCGCACCGTCGTGCTCCGCGTCCGCTTCGACGACTTCACGCGCGCCACGCGCTCGCACACGCTGCCGTTCGCGACCGCGAACACGCACGCGATCCTCGAGACGGCCCGGGCGCTCCTGGCCGCCGCGATGCCGCTGATCGAGCAGCGCGGGCTCACGCTCGTCGGCGATCGCCGTCGCGAACCTCGAGGACGACGTGCCCGTCCAGCTCGCGCTGCCGTTCGAACGGCGCAGCCTCGAGGCCCTCGACGCGGCGCTCGACGAGGTGCGCGAGCGCTTCGGCTCGTCGGCGATCACGCGCGCCGTGCTGCTCGGCCGCGACCCGGGTCTGACCATGCCGCTCCTTCCCGATTGACGCCGGGCGTTGCCCAGTCGGTATCGTCGTCATGGCTGCCGCGCAACCGCGCGAATGAAGGAGGAGTATGAGCGTTCAACTAGGAGAGACGGCACCGGACTTCGAGGCAGAGACGACCCAGGGGAGCATCAGCTTCCATGAGTGGATCGGCGACTCCTGGGCCGTCCTGTTCTCGCACCCGAAGGACTTCACGCCGGTGTGCACGACCGAGCTCGGCTACATGGCGAAGATCGCGCCCGAGTTCGAGCGCCGCGACGTCAAGGTGATCGGCCTGTCGGTCGACCCGCTCGACAACCACGAGAAGTGGCTCGAGGACATCGCCGACACGCAGGGCGAGGCGCCGAACTACCCGATCATCGCGGACTCGGACTTCAGCGTCTCGAAGCTCTACGGAATGCTGCCGGCGAGCACGTCCGGCGATCCGGGCGCGCGCACGGCCGCGGACAACCAGACGGTGCGCAACGTGTTCGTGATCGGCCCGGACAAGAAGATCAAGCTGATCCTCATCTATCCGATGACGACCGGCCGCAACTTCGACGAGGTCCTGCGTGTGATCGACTCGCTGCAGCTCACGGCGGAGCATCGCGTTGCGACCCCGGTCAACTGGAAGCAGGGAGAAGACGTGATCATCGCGGGCTCCGTGTCCGACGACGAGGCGAAGGAGATCTACCCCGACGGCTGGGAGTCTCCGCGTCCGTACATCCGGATCGTCCCGCAGCCGCAGAAGACACCAGCAGGCACCACCTAGGCGAGCGAATCGCCGCGGGCCGCCTCGGCGGCGGCCCGCGGCCCCTCGCTCGGCGATCATACGGACCCCGTCACTCCGCGCAGTCGCGGTTCGCGTACCCGGATCGGAACGGCTGCGCGGCGCCGTCCTCGTCGTAGGCGTGCCGCCACGTGCAGCCCGTGTCGTTCGTGAGCAGGTGGATCGACACGGACGACTCCTCCGAAGTCGTGCGCACGCGGTGGATGTCGTCCTTCGGCGGGATCAGCGCGTAGAAGTCGCCTCGCGCGAGCGCGCGCCGCTCCGCGATGCGGAACGCGCCCGCGTCCGCGTCGAAGATCTCCTCGTCCTGCGTGCCGCGGTAGAGGCCGACGAGGCCCCACGCGAGGTGGTCGTGGATCGGCGTCTGCGCGCCGGGCGGAACGACGAGGCTGAAGAGCGAGAGCGAGCGGTCGCCGGCGCGGAAGAGGAGCCACTGCCCGATCCCACCGCCCATGCCGCTCTCGGGCGCCGGCTCGGCGTAGGCGGGCGGCAGCCAGCCGTCGGCGGCGAGCAGCTCCGCGAACTGCGGGCGGATCAGCTCGCACGCCTCTGCAGGCGGCACCGTCCGCGCGACGATCTCGCGAACGGCGCCGATGAACGTGCTCACGAGCGGCGAGTCGACGAGCAGCTCGTCGCGGGTGTCGTTACGTCTGGTCGTCGAACACGACCTGATAGACGTCGATGCCGGTGCGGCCCCGCGGATGTCCTCGCCCTGCATCCGCTGCTGGTTCATCTCGCGGAGCTTCTCGGTGTCGCCGCCCTCGAAGGACGCCACGCGCGCGAACATCTGCCACCTCCACCGTTGTGGTTCGCGGCAGCCTTGCGCGCCACGGGTCGCCCTGTCAACCGGGCCCGCTGCGCGCGATCGCCGCAGCGGCGGCGGCGAACACCGCCGCCGCGGCGAACGCGCCGCGCACGCTCACGAGCTGCACGAGGAGCCCGCCCGAGAACGCGGAGACGCTGAACGCGACGTGCGCCGCGCCGTCCTGCGCGGCGAACACTCGGCTCCGCACCTCGTCGCGCGCCCGCTCCTGGATCAGCGTCGTCGCCGCCACGTCGCCGAGCCCGCGACCTGCGCCCGCGATCGCCATCCCGCCGAGTGCGAGCGCGAGCACCGGCGCGGCGCCGGCGAGGGCCAGCCCGATCGCGCTCCCCGCGAACGCGAGCGCGAGGATGCGCTGGGAGCCTCTGTGCAGCACGCGGGCCGCGAGGACTGCGCCGAGCAGGCCGCCGCCGCCGAGGAGCGCGGTCATCGCGCCGTACCCCTGCGTACCGCCGCCGAGGTGCAGCGAGAGCGGGTAGGAGGCGACGTCGACGATGCCGATGCCGACGAGCGAGACGACCCCGGCGAGCACGACCCGCCGCAGCCGCGGCTCGCGC
Organism: uncultured Thermoleophilia bacterium; assembly: GCA_963847415.1. Taxonomy (GTDB): domain Bacteria; phylum Actinomycetota; class Thermoleophilia; order Gaiellales; family Gaiellaceae; genus PALSA-600. The sequence goes on from CAWJZQ010000030.1 coordinate 197,685, forward strand.
GCGATCACGTCGAACCCCGCGAGGACGCCGGGGTGCTCCTGCGTGCCGCCGCGCCCGAACGGCCGGCGGATCGACGCGACGATGAAGGCGGAGACGACGAACGTCGCGGCGTCGACGACGAAGAGCTCGGCCGCCGAAGCGCCGGCGCCGAGCACGAGCCCGCCCAGTAGCGGCCCGACGAGGTAGCCGGCCGACGAGGTCGCCGCCACGAGCGCGTTCGCGCGGGGCACCTCCTCGGGTTCGACGAGGTTCGGGATCGCCGAAGCGGACGCCGGCTCGAACGGGCTCTGCGCGGCCGAGCCGAGAGCGAGCAGCAGGACGAGCGCGAGCGGCCCGCCGGTCGCCGCCATCGCGAGCGAGACGACCGCCGCGGCCAGGTCGGAGCCGATCAGCACCGCTCGGCGGTCGTAACGGTCGCCGATCCAGCCTGCGGGCCCCGCCGAGACGACGGAGGCGACGACGCTCGAGAAGATGGCCGCGGACACCCACAACGCCGAGCCGGTGCGGCCGTAGATCCCGGCGACGAGCGCGATGTAGGCGGCCGAGCCGCCCGAGAGCGAGATCAGCCTGCCGAGCGCGAGCCGCCGGGCGATCTCCATCGAGTCACCGAACCAGGTGTCAGACACCGCCGGATTCGTCTCGTGCCGCGCGGCGTCGGTGGCGGTGTCTGACACCTCTGCGAGCCCGCGCGGCGCGCCGAACCGGTGTCAGACACCGCACGCGGCCTCGCGCGATGCGAGGCGGTTGCTGCGGTGTCTGACACCTGGGCCCTTCCGAGCTACGCCGCGAGCCGCCTCTTGGCCTTCTGCACCGACGGCAGCGCGGCCTTGGTCCTGGCGAGCGCGCGGGCACGCACGTCGACCGACGCCGGCTTCGCCGCGATCGTGATCTCCTCGCCCGTGGCCGGGTTGCGGCCCTGGCGTGCCTTGGTGGCGGGCTTCAGCCGCACCGTGAGCTGCACGAGGTTGCCGATCTTGACCTTCTCGGCATTGCCGATCTCCCCGAGGACGACCTCCTCGAGAGCGGTCAGGAAGTTCTTCGCTTCGGTGCGGGTCGTCCCCGCGCGCTCGGCGACGGCGTCGGCGAGCTGAGTCTGGGTGAGTGCCATGCGTCTTCTCCTGAAATTGTGGGCTGCAGCGCGGCATTGAAGCGGTTCTGGCGGACAGCGGCCGGGGGAAGCGTCAGGGCGACCGGCGCCGCTGGGCACGGCGGAGCGCGTCGAGGCGGCGGCGCGCCTGCTTCGTCGGACGCTCGCCGAGGTCGGCGCCGAGCGGGCGAGACAGCCGGCGTGCGGCCGCCTGGGCCTCGCGCGCGGCAGCCGACTCCTCCGTCTCCTCGTAGAGCGTTCGCGCGACCGTCGCCGGCCCGCGCCGGTCGCTCACGTCCCTGACGACGAGCGACCAGCGCTGCGTGCCGATCCGCACGTCGAGCTCGTCGCCCGCGCGCACCTCCTTCGCCGGCTTGACGCGGACGCCGTTCAGCTGCACGTGCCCGCCGAGCACGGCATCCGTTGCGAGACTGCGCGTCTTGTAGAAGCGCGCCGCCCACAGCCACTTGTCGATGCGCACCTGCTCCATGTGTCTTATGATCGCCTCCCGCCGCGGCCCATGGTTAGGCTTGCGCGCGATGGCGGCCGAGGAACGCTCACAGCTCGCCGCCGAGGAGTCGGAGCGCGACCTCTCGGGGGTCTTCCGCTACTACGAGCTGGCGAAGCGCGCGGAGTGGCAGGTCAAGGACCTGCCGTGGGGCGAGCTCCCACCGATCCCCGAGTACCGCGGCTCGGCGCAGAAGCTCGCGCGCCGGCGCGACCTCTGGCGCTCCGTGATCACGCAGCAGCTGCAGGCGGACGAGCTCGCGGTCGAGATGGCGACGCAGCTGTTCGCGATCGCGCCTGACCGCGAGGCGAAGCTCTACTACACGACGATGGTGCAGGACGAGTCGCGCCACACGGAGGCGTGGCTGAAGCTGATCGAGGAGGCCGGCGGGATGGCCGAGCGCGACCCGCACCTCGACCGGCTCGCGCAGCAGGTGATGCACGCGGACAGCCTGGAGGAGAAGGTCTTCCTGATGCAGGTGTTCTACGAGCGCCTGATCATCCCGCGTTTCCGCATGATCGCCCGCTCCTCCCGCGGCACGATCCTCGAGGATCTCTGCAACCGGCTGACGATCGACGACGGCATCCACCACGGCGCCGGCATGGCCTACGAGCGGGTGCTCCTCGAGCACGCCGACAAGAAGGTGAAGACGCGCCTCGTGCAGGCCGCGAACCGGCTGCTGCCGACGTTCGCGCAGCACGCGCTCTGGCGGCCGAAGGCGCGCGAGTTCATCGGCGCGCTGATGCGCGAGACCGACATCCGCATGCTGCGCGAGGACCTCGAGCAGGGGATCCGGCTCGCGAAGTCACTGGGCATCGACGTCAGCGACGTCGAGCTGCCGCCCGAGCTCAGGTCGTAGAGGCTCTCAGCGCTGTTCGAGGATGAGGCGCGGCGTCCGCCCGAACTGCAGCACGTCCTCGACGTGGACGTCCCGCTTCCCGAGCGACAGCGAGTCGCCCGGCTGCGGAGGCTCGTCGAGCTGGATGCGGCCGGTCGCGATCACGGCGTCGTCACGTCGGAGTTCGTATTCGTAGTCGGGCACGCCAGTAGCCTGAGCGTACATGGGCGACCTTCCGAGGACCGGGCACTGTCTGTGCGGCGGCGTGCGCTACGAGATCGACGCGCCCTTCGTCTCGGCGTCGTACTGCCACTGCACGCGCTGCCAGCGCCGGACCGGCACAGCGGCCTCGGCGCAGGCGCGGCTCGCGCCGGGCTCGTTGCGCGTCGTGGCCGGCGAGGAGCTCGTGCGCGAGTACGCGCCGGACGACGGCTTCCTCAAGTGCTTCTGCTCGGCCTGTGGGAGCGCGCTCTGGAGCAGGCACCCGTTCGAGGACACGATGAGCATCCGGCTCGGCACGCTCGACGGCGATCCGGGCATCCGGCCGCAGTGGCGGCAATTCACCGCCTACGCCGCGGACTGGGAGCCGATTCCGGACGACGGCCTGCCGCACTACCCCGAGCGGCCGCCGAAATAGAGCCCTTTCGCCCGCCGCGGGTGGTTTCCGCCCACGGCGGCCGCTACGGTCTCTGCATGGCCCGGTCACGCGCCAAGCCGCGCCGTACGGCGAAATCAGCCACGGTCCTGAGAGAGCGGATCGCGGAGCTCGAGCGGGAGCGCGAGCTCCTGAACTCGATCGCGAACAACGCGCCGAGCCTCCTCTGCCTGATCGACCCCGACGGCACCGTACGTCCGTTCGCCACCAACAAGGCGTTCGAGCGGACGCTCGGCTACGAGCCGCATGAGACCGGCGGGACGCTCTTCTGGGACCGGTACGTGCCCGACGGCGAGCGCGCGGCCGCCCGCGACACGATCCTCGCCGCCGTCGAGAGGCGCGCGCCGATCGAGCACGAGGGGCGCTGGATGCAGCGCGACGGGAACTCGATCGAGGTCGCCTGGACGTGCACCCCGCTGCCGAAGATCGCGAGCGGGCCCGTCTTCCTGATCACCGGCTCCGACATCACCGAGCGCAAGCGCCACGAGGAGGAGGTGCGCCGCTCGCGCGCCCGCATCGTCGCCGCCGCGGACGACGCGCGACGCCGCCTCGAGCGCAACCTGCACGACGGCGCCCAGCAGCGGCTGATCGCACTGCTCCTGCAGCTGCGCGGCGCGCAGCGCGGCACACTCGACTCGCAGTCGGTCGTCGGCGTCGCGGTCGAGGAGTTGGCGGCCGCGGTGCGCGAGCTCCGCGAGCTCGCGCAGGGGATCCATCCGTCGGCGCTGACCGAGCGTGGGCTCGCCGCCGCTCTGCGCATCGTCGCCGCGCGCGCTCCCCTCGACGTCGAGCTCGACGTCACGGATACGCCGGTCGAGACCAACGTCGCGGTCGCCGCGTACTACATCGTCTCGGAGGCGCTGAACAACGTCGCGAAGTACGCCGGCGCGAGCCGCGCCGCGGTGCGCGTGCGCGAGACCGGCGCATACCTCGTCGTGGTCGTCGAGGACGACGGCCGGGGCGGTGCCGACCTCGACGGCGGCACCGGGCTGCGCGGGCTCTTCGACCGCGTGTCGGCGCTCGACGGCCGCCTCGACGTCGACAGCCCGCCCGGCGGCGGCACCCGCCTGCGCGCCGAGCTGCCGCTGACTGTTTGAATAGCGCGCATGTGCTTCGACCTCGACTCCGCGCCGCCGATCCCCGTCATCGCGGGCGCGGCGGTCTCGCACGACGACCTGACGCTGACCGCGGCAGACGGCAACACCTTCGCCGCCTTCCTCGCGACGCCGGACGAGCAGGCGCGCGCCGGCGTCGTGATCCTCCCCGACGTCCGCGGTCTGTATCGCTTCTACGAGGAGCTCGCGCTTCGCTTCGCCGAGCGCGGGATCGCGGCGCTCGCGCTCGACTATTTCGGGCGCACCGCCGGGCCGGAGAAGCGGGACGACGACTTCGAGTACATGCCGCATGTCGAGCAGACAACCGACGACGGCGTCCAGGCGGACACCCGTGCGGCGGTCGAGCATCTGCGCGGCCTCGGCATCGAGCCGGTGTTCACGGTCGGCTTCTGCTTCGGCGGTCGCGCGTCGTGGGTCGCAGCCGCGTCGGGCCACGGCCTCGCCGGCGCGGTCGGCTTCTACGGCAGCCCGACCCGCGAGCGCGGCGGGCCGAGCGTCGTGCAGCGCGCCGCGCAGGTGGAGGCGCCGATCCTCGCGCTGCAGGCGGGCGACGACCAGAACATCACCGCCGACGACAACGCCGAGCTCGATCGTGCCCTGAACGACGCCGGCGTCGAGCACGAGGTCGTCACGTACGACGGTGCGCCGCACAGCTTCTTCGATCGCAAGCAGGAGGCGTTCGCCGACGCATCGGACGATGCGTGGCGCCGCACGCTCGCGTTCGTCGACAGCCATTCGTGATCCTCGCGATCGACCAGGGGACGACCGGGACGACGTGTCTCGTCGTCGACGAGGCGCTGAACGTCGTGCGCCGCGGGTACGCCGAGCTGCCGCAGCACTTCCCGCGCCCCGGCTGGGTCGAGCACGACCCGGAGGAGATCTGGCAGAGCGTCCTCGCCGCCGCCGGGCAGGCGGGGCTCGACGGCGTCGACACCGTTGCGATCACGAACCAGCGCGAGACGACCGTGCTCTGGGACGCCGCGAGCGGCGAGCCCGTGACGAACGCGATCGTCTGGCAGGACCGTCGCACTGCCGAGCGCTGCCGCGAGCTCGACGTCGAGTTGATCCGCGCGCGCACCGGCCTCGTTCCCGATCCCTACTTCTCGGCGACGAAGCTCGAGTGGCTACTGCGCGAGCACGGGCGCGACGGGCTCGCGTTCGGCACGGTCGACAGCTGGCTCGTGTGGAAGCTGACCGGCGGCGCCGTGCACGCGACCGACGTGACGAACGCGTCGCGCACGATGCTCGTCGACCTCGCGTCGCTCGACTGGGACGACGAGCTGCTCGCGCTGTTCGGTGTCGAGCGGTCGCTGCTGCCGCGAATCGTGCGCTCGGACGAGCCGCTCGGCACCGGCGAGCTGCTCGGCAGGCGCGTCGAGCTGAGAGGCATCGCCGGCGACCAGCAGGCAGCGCTCTACGGACAGGGCTGCCATCGGGCCGGGGAGGGGAAGGCGACCTACGGCACCGGCAGCTTCGTGCTCGTGCACACGGGCGACGACGCCTCGGCACCGCCGCACGGACTGCTGAAGACGGCGGCGGCCGACGGGTACGCGCTCGAGGGGGCGGTTCTCGTCAGCGGCGCCGCGGTGCAGTGGCTGCGCGACGGGCTCGGGCTGATCGCCGACGCGGCCGAGAGCGAGGCGCTCGCCCGCAGCGTCGACTCGAGCGAGGGCGTCGTGTTCGTGCCCGCTCTGACCGGGCTCGGCTCGCCGTGGTGGGACGCCGACGCGCGCGGGCTCGTCGCCGGGATCACCCGCGGCACGACGCGGGCGCACATCGTCCGGGCGGCGCTGGAGGCGATCGCGCACCAGGTCGCGGACGTCGTCGAGGCCCTGCCGGAGCCGCCTGCCGTGCTGCGCGCGGACGGCGGAGGCGCGGCGAACGGCTTCCTGATGCAGCTCCAGGCCGACCTGCTCGGGGTGCCGGTCGAGGTCGCCGCGGAGCGCGAGACGACGGCGCTCGGCGCGGCCGCGCTCGCCGCCGGCCGGGGAGCCCGCGTTCCAGTGGGTGGAACGTTCGAGCCGAGGATGGCCGGTGACCAGGTGGAGACGATGCGGGAGGCGTGGCGTACCGCTTTGAACCGGTCGCGAACTTAATCAGAAGTTCTTAGTTCTGGGGTGCATGCTTTAGCCCAACCAACTCGAGGAGGCGAGCGTGGAAGAAGAGGTCGGCAGCAAGCTCGAGCAGGCCCTGTTCGAGGTTCGGCGGGTGATCGCCGGTCAGGAAGCGATGCTCGAACGGGTGCTGGTCAGCCTGCTCGCGCGCGGCCACGTGCTGATCGAGGGCGTGCCGGGCCTGGCGAAGACGCTCACGATCAAGACGACGGCCGCGGTGCTCGGCGGGACGTTCCAGCGCGTGCAGTTCACGCCGGACCTCGTTCCGTCCGACCTCGTCGGCACGCGCGTCTACAGGCCCGACAGGGCGGAGTTCGACACGGAGCTCGGCCCGGTGTTCTGCAACTTCCTCCTCGCCGACGAGATCAACCGTGCGCCCGCGAAGGTGCAGTCCGCGCTGCTCGAGGTCATGCAGGAGCAGCAGGTGACGATCGGTCACACGACGCATCCCGTGCCGCGCCCGTTCCTCGTGCTCGCGACGCAGAACCCGATCGAGTCCGAAGGGACGTATCCGCTGCCCGAGGCGCAGGTCGACCGTTTCATGCTCAAGGTGCTCGTCGACTACCCGGCGCACGACGAGGAGCTGACCGTCGTCGCGCGCTCGCTCGAAGAGGCGCCGCAGCTCGAGCAGGTGCTGTCGCTGACGGAGCTGCAGGACCTGCAGCGGCGGGCCACGGAGATCTACGTCGATCCGGCGCTGATCAGCTGGACCGTCGACGTCGCGACCGCCACCCGCCGCCCGGCCGAGCACGGCCTCGGCGACGTTGCGGACTACATCGCCTTCGGCGCCAGCCCGCGCGGACCGATCAGCCTGGTCTCCGCGGGCCGCGCGCTCGCGCTGATCCGCGGACGCGACTACGTCGTTCCCGCCGACCTCGAAGCGCTCGTGCGCGATGCGTTCCGCCACCGGCTCGTCCTCTCCTACCGCGCCCTCGCTGAGGAGGTCGCACCCGACACGATTCTCGACCAGGTGCTCGCAAAGGTCCCGATGCCGCAGATCGATCTCGGCCGCCAGCAAGTCGCATAACGAAGGCCTCGCGCGTGTCGACGGCGCACGATCCCTTCGCACCAGTCCGGACGCCCGATCGCCCGGGCCCGGGGCCTCTGTCCCCGTCGTCGCTGCGTGCGCTCGAGCTGTCCGTCGGGCGTCGCGTCGACGGCCTGCTCGCCGGCGACTACCGCTCCGCGTTCGCCGGCGTCGGCAGCGAGCTCTGGCAGGTGCGCCCGTACGAGCCCGGCGACGACGTGCGCCGCATGGAGTGGAACGTCACCGCGCGGACGAACACGCCGCACGTGCGCGTCGAGCTCGCCGAGCGCGTGCTCGTGACGTGGCTCGTGCTCGACTCGTCGGCGTCGATGGCGTTCGGCACGGCCGAGCGGCGGAAGGCCGACGTCGCCGAGGGTGTCGCGATCGCCGTCGGCTATGCGGCGACGCGCCGCGGCAACCGGCTCGGCACGATCGCGTTCGGGGCCGAGCAGACCGTCGAGCGGCCGCGGCAGGGGCGCCGTGCGCTGCTCGACACGCTGCGTCTCCTGCGCGAGCTGCCGCCCTCCGGCTCCGGCACGCTGCGCGACGCGCTCGAGCTTGCGGACCGCGTCGCGAAGCAGCGCGCGCTGATCGTCGTCGTCTCGGACTTCCGCGGCCCGCTCGACTGGCGGCTGCCTCTGCTCCGGCTCGCCGGCCGGCACGCGGTGCTCGCCGTCGAGGTGCGCGACCCGCGCGAGCAGGAGCTCGCGGACGTCGGCGAGCTGCGCCTCGTCGATCCCGAGACCGGACGGCAGCTGCGCGTCGACACCGGCGATCGCAGGCTGCGCGAGCGCTTCGCCGCCGCGGCGGCGGCCGAGCGCAAGGCGCTCGTCGCGAGTCTCGCGTCGGCCGGCGTCAGGCACGCGGCGGTCACCACCGAGGGCGACTGGCTGCGGCCGCTGTCGGCCTTCCTGCGCCAGACGAGGCGGGGCCGGTGACCTTCGCCTCTCCGATCCTGCTCGTCTGCCTGCTCCTGATCCCGCTCGCGGTCGCCGGCGTACGTCTGGTTCGACCGCCGGCACGACGAGCGCGCCGCCGCCTGGGCGGCGCCGTCGCTGCTGCCGAACCTCGTCGAGCGCCCGCCGAGCTGGAAGCGGCACCTGCCGACGATGCTGCTCCTGCTCGGTCTCCTGCTGCTGCTCGTCGGGTTCGCGCGGCCGAAGGCGACGATCAAGGTCAAGGACCAGGAGGCGACCGTCGTGCTGGTGCTCGACGTCTCGGGCTCGATGGCCTCGAAGGACGTGAAGCCGACGAGGCTGCGCGCCGTCAAGGCCGCTGCCCTACGCTTTGTCGACAAGCTTCCGAAGGGCTATCGGATGTCCCTGATCACGTTCTCGGATCACGTCGCGGTGTCGGTCCCCGCAACGCACGACCTGACGGCGATGCGGGACGCGATCCTGCGCGCGAAGACCGGCCCGCAGGGGACGGCGCTCGCCGATGCGGTCGTCGCGCGGGATCGACGTCGGCCGTCGGGTGAAGGGGCAGGGCGGCAAGACCCGGCCGCCCGCGGTCGTCGTGCTCTTCTCCGACGGCGGCCAGACCGCCGGCCGCATCACGCCGCAGCAGGCCGCCACGAAGGCGCAGAAGTTCAAGATCCCGGTCTCGGCCGTCGCGGTCGGGACGCCCGACGGCATCGTCGAGCAGCCGCTGCGCGGCGGCTTCACCGAGCGCCTGCAGGTGCCGGTGCAGCCGGCTGTGCTGCGCACGATCGCGCAGGGAAGCGGCGGCACGCTGACGCAGCTGCGCGGCGCCGACACGAAGCCGGTCTACAAGGCGCTCGGCTCGCGCGTCGGGCGCACGAAGAAGAACGTCGAGGTGACCGCGGCGGCGGCCGGCGCCGGGCTCGTGCTGATGCTCGGCGGTGCGCTGCTCTCCGGGGTCTGGTTCAGGAGGCTCCCGGTATGAGGCTGAAGGTCGCGCTCTCCACCTTCGTCGCCGCGCTCGCCGTGGCGGCCGCGTTCGCGCCGGTCGGCGGCGCGACGAACGAGTGCCGCGGGATCCAGGCGTGCATCCGCGTGCCCGGCCCGTGGGTCGTCGTCCCGCCGCAAGGCCGGCGCGCTGTATCTGCTCAGCTGCCCCGGCGGGCGCAGCGTCGTGGGCGGGCTCGACGCGCAGGTGACCTCGCGCGACGTGCGCGTCAGCTTCGACGCGCGGATCGGCGCACCGGTGCAGCCGGGCGTCACGACCACGCGCTACGCGCTCTTCAGCGCGGTCTCGCTCTCCGCAAGGGTGCAGGCGTTCCAGCCGCTGCTCGGCTGCGTGCCGGTGCAGGGCGGCGGAGGCCGCTCGACGGTGGGCGCGTACGTCTCGCCGCCCGGGCAGCCGCTCGAGTACCGCTCGCACGTCACGATCCTCTCGCCCGGCTCCGTCGGGTTCTCGCGCGTCTCCTGCCAGGGCAAGGAGAAGCTCGTCGGCTCGTGGAGCGCGCTCGCCTTCCGGACGAAGCTCCCGCCGCCGCTCACTAATGCCACGCGGGTGACGACAAGCAAGGCCGTGCTTGGTAAGAGAGTGATCGTGACGGCGACCGCCAGCGACGGTCTCTCCATCGATGCGCATGCCATCGTGCAGGCAGGCGCGGAGTGCGCACCATGACCTTCGCCTCGCCGTGGCTGCTCTTCGCGTTCCTCGTCGTTCCGCTGACGCTCGCGGTCGCGCTCTGGTTGGAGCGGCGACGCGCACGCTACGCCGTCACGTTCACGAACCTCGACCTGCTCGCGTCGGTTGCCTCGCCGCGGCGCGCGTCGAAGCGGTGGATCCCGCTTGTGCTCTTCCTGCTCGCGCTCGCATGTGCCACGGCGGCGATCGCGCGGCCGCGCGCTCGCGTGTCGGTGCCGGCGGGCCGCGCGACGGTCGTGCTGCTCGTCGACGTCTCGGGATCGATGCGCGCGGCGGACGTCAAGCCGACGCGCCTCGGCGCCGCGCAGGCGGCGATGGCGACGTTCGCCGACAAGGTGCCGAAGGGCGTGAAGGTCGGCCTCGTCTCGTTCAGCACCGGGCCGAACCTGCTCGTCGTCCCGACCGTCGACCGCACGGTGCTGCACGAGGGCATCGACCTGCTCGCGCCCGAGGCCGGCACGGCGATCGGCGACGGGATCGAGCTCGCGGTGCAGACGGTGAAGCAGGCGATCGGCGATGCGCCGCGGGGCAAGGACGGCAAGGTTCCCGGCGCGATCGTTCTGCTCTCCGACGGCGCGCAGACGCGCGGCGTGCTCACGCCGATCCAGGGCGCCGACAAGGCGCGCGACGCGGGCATCCGGGTCTTCACGGTCGCGCTCGGAACCGACCACGGAACGCTGAACGGCTTCGGGTTCGGCCTCGGCGGCAACGGCGGCGGGTTCGGCGGCGGTCGACGCTTCCCCGTGCGCCCCGACCCGGTCACGCTCGCGGCGATCGCCCGCGAGACCGACGGCAAGACCTATCGCGCGGAGTCGGCGTCGAAGGTGAACGACGTCTACAAGCAGCTCGGGCAGAGCATCGCGCACCGCCCCGCGACGCGTGAGATCTCGTCGTGGTTCGTCGGCGCGGCCGCGTTGCTGCTCCTGTTGTCACTCGGCAGCGCGCGCGTCACGGGCGGCCGGCTGCCGTGAGCATGACCGGCAGAGGACAGGAGCGCAGCCGCCTGATGCGGCGGATCGCGCTGGGCGCGGCCGTGCTCGTGCTGCTCGCGCTGCTCTTCCTGATCAGCGGCCACTGGCTGCTCGCGCTGATCTTCGGCATCCCGGCCGTCATCGCGGTCTGGATGTACACGCAGGCGCGCGGCGTCCGCTGAGTACCTGAAGAGGTGTCAGACACCGTTGCCGGTGTCTGACACCTGTTCCGAGGCGCGTGTTACTTCAGGCCGTTCGCCTGCAGGAACTTGCCTGCGACGCTGGCGGCCGACTGCTTGTCGACGATGACCGCCTTGTTCATCGCGAGGATCGCGGGCAGCGTCAGCTTCGCGGAGACCGCGTTCACCGTGTTGGTGAACTTCGGCCCGAGCTCCTTCACGACCGACGTCTTGACGATCGGCGCCACGTTCTGGAAGCCCGTGACGTGCTTCGGGTCGGCGAGCACCGTGTACTTCGACGGCTTCGCGAGCGGCGGGTCGGTCGAGAACCCGTCACCGGCGAGGATCTTGCCGGAGTCGAGCGCCGCGTAGACCGAGATCCCCGCGAGCGGGACGAACGTCACCTTCTCAGCCCGTACTGCTTCTTGTAGCCGACGAGACACGTGTTGCGCGTCTTGCACTCGGGGAACGCGCCGAACTTGAAGTTCGCCCGCCTTCTTCAGGTCGGCGATGGACTTCAGCCCGAACTTCTTCGCCGTCGCGTTCGTGACCGCGACCACGTCCGTGTCGAAGAAGGGCGTCGGCCTGAGCACGGTGTAGCCCTTCGCCGCCTCGAGCTTCTTCGCGAGTTGATACGTCGCTGCTGCGGTCGCACCCGACTTGTTGCGATGGAACACGACCTGGACGATCACCCCGGTGTACTCGGGATACATGTTGATCTTGCCGCTCGTCAGCGCCGTCTGCGTCAACTCGGTCGAGCCGATGTTCTCCTTGTACGAGACGGTGAAGCCCTTCGCCTCGAGCGCCTGCTTGTAGAGCTGGCCGAGGATGAACTCCTCGGGGAAGTTCTTCGTGCCGATGACGACCGTCGTCGCCTTGCTTGCCGAGTGGGCGGGCCGTGCGAACACGGCCGCGAACAAGCCGATGACAATCGCGACTCCGAGGGAGATCGCGAACGCCGCCTTGGCGGCACGCCTCGTGTGCTTGCGGATCACAAGTGTCTCCTTCCTTCGAGGATTCCCGACGACCCTAGTGCCCCGAAGCGGCCCTGGGGTCACGGCGATCTGAATTGCCGCTAGCGCCAGGAAGACGAGCGCGGAGAGCGAGCATCACGCACAGTGACGCCCCCAGCACGCCCGCCAGGCGGTAGCTGGCCTGGTTGACGATGATGTCGCCGAGCCCGCCGCCGCCCGCGACCGCGGCGATCGGAGCGGTCGCGACGATCGTCACCGCCGCGACGCGGATCCCGGTGAAGATCAGGGGGATCGCGAGCGGCAGCTCGACTCGACGGAGCATCTGGGAGCCGGTCATGCCCATCCCGCGGGCCGCCTCGACCGCGTCGCGGTCGACGCGGTCGATGCCGTCGAAACTGTTGGTCAGGATCGGCCCGGTGCCGAGCACCGCGAGCGCGACCATGTTGTTCACGAACCCGATCCCGAGCAGCGTCAGGAACGTGGCGATCAGGACGAGGCTCGGGAGCCCGCGGCCGACGATCGAGGTGCCGATCGCGACGTTCGCGCCTCGGTGGTAGTGCCCGAGGACGACGCCCGCCGGCAGCGCGATCGCGACCGAGATCAGCAGCGCGGCTCCGGCGAGCTCGAGCTGCTCGAGCGCCTTCGTGAGCAGGAAGTGCTGGTTGTCGCCGATGAAGCGGAACGCCTCGACGAACGTGTGCAGGTTCGCCGCGTCGAGGATCACGCGAGACCCTTCCGCGCCCACGGGACGAGCACCCGGCGCAGGCCGACGAGCAGCGCGTCGCAGGTGAGCGCGAGCCCGACCGCCAGCAGCGCCGGCCGAGTAGATCTCCGTCTTGAACGGCGTCGGCTCCTTCAGCGCGAGGAAGATGGGGTAACCGAGGCCCTTCGGAAGCAGCAGTGCGGCGATCGTCGCGATCGCGACCGTCGAGACGACGGCGATGCGCAGCCCGCCGATGATCGCCGGCACGGCGAGCGGCAGCTCGACCCGCCAGAGCACCTGCCGCTGCGTCAGCCCCATCCCGCGTGCGGCCTCGAGCACCTCGCTCGGCGTCCCGTTCAGGCCCGCGATGAAGTTCGGGAAGAGCATGACGAGCGTGTACGCGACGAGCGCGATCTCGACGGTCGTGGTCGTCAGGCCCGAGAACGGGATCAGGAACTGGAAGAGCGCGAGGCTCGGGATCGTGTAGAGCAGCGCGGAGAAGGCTCCGAACGGATGCTCGAGCACCCGGTAGCGGTGCGCGAGGAGCGCGAGCGGGAACGCGAGCACGAAGCCGATCACGACCGCGATCAGCGTCAGCTCGATGTGCTGGACGAGCGCGGGGCCGAGCGTGTCGCCCCAGTGCTCGTGCACCCAGTCCCAGCAGAAGGTGTGGTCGCCCGTGACGCACGAGCTCCCCTCGCCGAACGACGGGATGACGGGGCCGGGGCCGTCTACAGCAGCGCCTTCGTGTCGGAGAGCCGGAAGATGCCCGCGACGTTCCCGTCCTCGTCCTCGGCGACGAGGTGGTCGCTCTTCGTCTCGAGCATCAGGCTGACGGCGTTGCGCACCGTGGTGTCGAGCGACACTGCCGGAATCTGATTCTGCGAATCAGATTCCAGCCTTCCCAGGGGAACGTCGCGCAGCGTTCGCAGCGCGAGCCGGCGCAGCGCGCGGTCCTCGCCGATGAACGCCGCGACGAACTCGCTCGCCGGGTGCGCGAGGATCGCGTCGGGCGTGTCGTACTGCGCGAGCACGCCGCCCTCGCGCAGGATCGCGATGCGGTCGCCCATCTGGATCGCCTCGTCGACGTCGTGCGTGACGAAGATCACCGTCTTCCCGACTTCGCGATGCAGCCGGCGCAGCTCGGTCTGCAGGCGCAGCCGCGTGATCGGGTCGAGCGCGCCGAACGGCTCGTCCATCAGGAGCAGCGGCGGGTCGGCCGCGAGCGCGCGGGCGAGACCGACACGCTGCCGCTGGCCGCCGGAGAGCTCGGCCGGGTAGCGCTTCGCATCGGCGGCCTCGAGCCCGACGAGCTCGAGCAGCTCCACGCTGCGCGTGCGGATCCTCGCCTTCGGCCAGCCGAGCAGGCGCGGCACTGTGCCGACGTTGTCGCCGACGCTCATGTGCGGGAAGAGGCCGATCTGCTGGATGACGTAGCCGATCTCGCGCCGCAGCTCGACGACCGGGATGTCGCGGACGCTGCGGCCGTCGATGCGGATGTCGCCGGAGTCGAACGGCACGAGCCGGTTGACCATCTTCAGCGCCGTCGTCTTTCCGCCGCCGGAGGGGCCGACGAGCACGCAGAACGTGCCGGCCGGGATCTCGAGCGAGAGGTCGTCGAGTGCCGCCGCGTCGCGCCCGGCGTAGCGCTTCGTCACGTGGTCGAAGACGATCTCGGCGGCGGCGCTCACGCGATGTTCCTGATCCCGGCGAGGCCGATCGGGCCGCCCGCCGCGACGAGCGCGACGGTGATCCACATCGCGGTGTGGTAGCCCGGAAGGTCGAGCTGGTCGGTCGAGCCGGCCGCCGCGGCTCCCACGACCGCGATCCCGAGCAGCCCGGCGACGCGCGCGACCGCGTTGTTGAAGCCGCTTGCGATCCCCACGTCGCGCTCGCCGGCGTCCGCGAGCACGGTCGACGTCAGCGGCGCGACGATCATCGAGAGGCCGACCGCGAAGAGCAGCAGCCAGGGCGCGAGGTCGAGCCAGTACGTGAAGTGCGGCTCGAGACGCGCGATCGGGACGAGCGCAACCGCGGCGACGAGCGGTCCCACGCCCATGAACCAGCGCGGTCCGTAGCGCATCGCGAGCCTGCCGAAGCGCGGCGAGAGCAGGAACATGACGATCGTGATCGGGACGAGGACGATGCCGCTCTGCAGCGCCGAGTAGCCGGCCAGCTGCTGCAGGAACAGCACCAGGAAGAAGGTGAGGCACGAGAGGCCGGCGTAGACGGTGACCGTCTCGAGGTTCGCGAAGGTGAAGTTGCGTTTCGAGAAGAGCTGCAGTGGGAGCATCGGCCTGGAGCAGCGCCGTTCCCAGAGCACGAAGGCGACGAGCAGCACGATCCCGCCGACGAAGCTGCACGACGATCAAGGGGTCGCTCCAGCCGCGATTCGGCGCCTCGATCAGCGCGAAGACGGGTCCGCCGAGCCCGAGCACGCACAGCACGCCTCCGACAACGTCGACGTGCACGCGTTCGTTCCCGCCCGCAAGGCCCGGCACGGCGTAGAGGACGAGCGCGATCGTGGCGACGGCGATCGGGACGTTGATCACGAAGATCCAGCGCCAGGACGCATGCGTGATCAGCCACCCGCCGACGAGCGGGCCGAGGACGAATGCGATGCCCGTCCAGGCCGTCCACTGGCCGATCGCCGCGCCGCGCTCCTCGCCGTGGAACGTCGTCGCGATCACCGCCAGCGCCGCCGGGGTGAGGATCGCCCCGGCGACTCCCTGAATGCCGCGCGCGAGGATCAGCGTGTTGCCGGTCGGAGCGAGCGCGCAGAGCACCGAGACCGCTCCGAACGCGACGGTGCCGAGCGCGAAGACGCGGCGCGGGCCGTAGAGGTCGGCCAGCGAGCCGCCGACGAGGAGCAGCGAGCCGAGCGTCAGCAGGTAGGCGTCCACCACCCACTGCTGCAGCGCGAGCCCGCCGCCGAGGTCGTCCTGGATCGTCGGAAGGGCGACGTTCACGACGCTCCCGTCGACGAAGACGATGCTCGACCCCAGGATGCAGGCGACCAGGACGAGCCGGTTGCGAGTCGACGGCCCCAGGTGTTCGATACTCGCAGACACGAAGGAGGCGTGGAGTGGCTGACTACCAGGTGGTGAAGCTCGAGGACGTCGACGACTGGCTCGGCGACTATCCCGGCGAGATGCGCGGGATCACGTACGCGATCGGCGCCGAGCAGGTCGCGCTGACGCATCGCCGGATGCCGCAGCACACGGGGAGCAAGGGCTCCTACGGGCACCGGCACCGGACGCAGGAGGAGATCTACTTCGTCCTCAGCGGCAAGCTCCAGTTCAAGCTCGACGACGAGGTGCGTCGAGCTCGGCCCGCACCAGGCGATGCGCATCCCGCCGCAGACCTGGCGCGGCGTCTGGAACGACGAGCCCGAGGACGCGGAGCTCGTCATCGTCTCGCTGCGGATCGCCGACCCGCAAGGGGACGCCGAGCGCTCCGCCGAGGACTTCTGGCCCGACTGACCAGCGCCTACGGGGAAGGGCCTACGGGGACGGGTGCCCGGCAGTCGCCGTCTCCGGCGTCGTGCCGGGCACCCGTTCTGCGCCTCCCCGATCTGCGCCTAGTTCGCGCGCGGAGCCGGCCGCGGCGCCGGCTTGCGGCGTCCACGCAACAGCTCGATGTGCGCGTCGTTCAGCATCTTCGTCGCCCGATGGTCCGAAGGCCTCATCATCTCCCCGAGCCCCCTTCTCTCGCTCTCGAATATCTCGATATCGAGATACTACAACGCGAGTCTCTTGACGTCAAGAGTCTTTGTGTCAAAATGCGTCCGTGGACAGCACCGAGGTCAGCGTCGAGGATCACGTCGACCGCCTGCTGGCCAAGATCGCCGAGGTGGGCGTCGTCGACGTCGACCCGGAGGTCGAGGGGATCGTCGACCGCATCGGGAGCATCCACCGCCGCATGAAGAAGGCGCAGGAGGCGACGCTTCGCGAGCACGGCCTGACGCCCGCGGAGTGGGGCGTGCTGACGTCGCTGCGGCTCGGAAGCGACCACTGCCGCAGCTCGCCGGGCGAGCTCGCCAGCGACCTCGAGCTGTCGAGCGGTGCGATGACGAGCCGCATCGACCGGCTCGAGCAGGCCGGCTACGTGCGCCGCCTCCCGGATCTCGACGACCGGCGAGGCGTCGTCGTCGAGCTGACGGAGAAGGGCCGCGAGGCCTGGGACACCTCGATAAACGTGCAGGGCCGGCGGGAGGCGTTCATCGCCTCCGTGCTGACGAAGGAGGAGCAGCGGCAGCTGAACGTGCTGCTGCGCAAGCTGCTGATCGGCTTCGGGGACGAGAAGGCCGCTAAGAAGGAGCGGTCGTGACCGTGATCGCGAGCACCGCCTTGCGCCCGTCGTTCGTGTAGGCCCGAACCTCGAGCGCGTGCAGGCCCGGGTCGACGGTCGCGGTGTCCCAGCTCGCGGCCCAAGGCTCGGCGGTCGGCGCGGCGATCACCGTGCCGTCGACGACGAACTCGACGTGTGCGACCGGGCCGATCGTGTGCGCGCGCCAGTCGACGACGCCGGTCACGGTCTGGCCGTCGGCGAGGTTCTGCGCGGTCACCTCGGGCGCGGGGAGCGGCTTGGGCTTCGGCTTGGGCTTCGGCTTCGGCTTCGGCTTCGGGCTTGGGCTTCGGCTTCGGCGCGGGCTTGGGGTGCTTCTTCTTCACGGCGTGGTTCGAGACGACGAGGGGCAGGCGGCGCTTGGCGACGCGGCCGTCGCGCGAGACCGCCGCGAGCGTGATGTGGTGCAGGCCGTCGTGAACGCGCTTCGAGTTCCAGCGCAGCGTGTACGGCGCGATGCGGTCGCGGCTGGTCACGTGGCCGTCCACGTAGAGGCCGATTCCGCCCGTCTTTGCACCGCGCACGTTTGCGCGGATCCGCAACGTGCCCTTCACCTTCTGCCACGCATGCAGCGCCGAGGTCGTCAGCGCGAAATCGCGGTTGACGACGCGCACGACGAGCCGCTGCGTGGCCGCCCGCCCGCCGCCGGTCGCCTTCACCGTCAGGACGTGCACGCCGTTGTCCACGCTCGTCGTGTTCCAGCCGCGCCCGGCCGCGAACGCGAACGGCTTGCGCGAGTCGCTCCACACGACGTGACCGTCGATCCCGAAGTCGACGCGGTGCGCCGTCGGCCCCTTCGTGCGCACCGACCACGGCACGATCCCCGCGAGCGTCGCGCCGCGGTCGATCGAGGTCGTGTCGACGTGCAGCGCGTAGCGCTCGGGATACGCGAAGTGCCGGACGAGGTTCAGGTAGTAGCCCCAGCGCCAGTACGGGCCTGGGTCGGTGTGGTGGTCGCTTCCTCCGAGCTCGCCCGGGTGGTTCGGGTCCGGCACCTGCGAGTGACCGATGATGTGCTCGCGGTCGACCGGGATGTCGAAGCGGCGCGCGAGCCACGCGACGAGGCGCGCGGACGAGCGGTACTCGTCGTTCGTGAAGCCGGCCGGGTCGTAGGTCTCGCCGACGTGCTCGATCCCGATCGAGTGCTGGTTCACCTTCCAGTTGCCGGCGTGCCAGGCGATGTCGGAGAGGTGCACGAGCTGCACGATCGACCCGTCGCGCGCGACGACGTAGTGCGCAGATGCATGAGAGTGGCCTCCCGAGAGCCACCAGACGTTGCCGAGCATGCTGCCGCCGTCGGTGGCGTGGATCACGATTTTCGTGATCGTGTGCGTCTTCGGGCTCCGGCTCGCCTTCGTGTAGCTGCCGTCGCCGCGCATCCAGCTGAGCGCCGGCCGCTTGACGGCATCGCTCGCCGGCGCGGCGGCGACGGCGGTCAGCGCGCAGGCGACCGCCAGGACGACCAGAGCCCCTCTCAACACGACCGCAACGTTGTAGCCCAGATCCGGCCGGGCAACGGCCCCCCGCAAGGGTGGTTTTACGGCTTCTTGACGATCTGCCTAGTGCGACGCCGTGCGGAGCCCGGCATCGCCGGTGCGCGGGCCGAGAGCATGGAACGGCTCCCGCTCGCGCCGGCCCTCGATGCAGTCGGCTACGTACTCGGCGAACGCCGGCCCGTGCTTGAACCCGTGGCCGGAGCCGCCCCCGATCAGCCACCACGCGTCCCGCTCCGGATGGCGGTCGGCGATGAAGTGGGTGTCGCGCGACAGGTCGTACTGGCAGACGCGAGTGCCGATCACCGGCGCTCCCTCGAGCGACGGGAAGCGCCGGGCGGCGTAGGCCCGCGCCGCCCGCTCCCACGAGGCGAGCGGGCGTGCGATCGACGGTGTCGGGGTCGATCGCCCGGCCGGGCAGGTCGGGCGCGACCTTGACGCCGAGGCCCTCGATCTCGCCGTGGCCGTAGTAGGACGCGTCGTACTCGCAGAACCCCGGCGTTCCCCGCCAGGAAGCGTCCCCGCCGAAGAAGAAGACGTCCCGGCGCTCGACCTTCACGTCGACGAGGCCGGGGAAGAGCGAGGCGAGCCACGGACCGCAGGCCCAGACGACGACGTCCGCACGCGGCTCGTCCGCCGGCACGCAGCGCCCGCTCTCGTAGCGGACGCCGGCCTGCTCGCCGGTCTCGACCAGCAGTTGCGTCGCGCGCCGCGCGTGCAGCACGCCGGCCTCGGGCTCGTAGAGCACGCCCGCGAGGTCGTCGACCTTCAGCGAGGGGAAGAGACTGCGCGCCGCCTCGGGATCGAGCCACTCGTGGGGAACGCCGAGCCGCTCGAGCGACGCGCGGCTGCGCGATTCGAACCCGTTCTCGTGTCGCGCGAACCACGCGAGCCCGACGGGCTCCCAGATGCGCGCGCCCGTCGCCTCCTGCAACTCGAGCCAGTGCGTGCGCGCGGCGCGGGCGAGCGCGCCGTACCAGTCGGCATCGCCGTGCGCGGCGCGCGAGAGCCGTGTGTCGCCGCCCGAGGCCGAGCGCACCGTTCCCGGCGCGTACTGCTCGATCAGCGTCACGTCCCAGCCGCGCAACGCGAGCTCGCGCGCGGTCGAGGCGCCGAAGACGCCGGCGCCGACCACGACCGCGCTGCTCACGACGAGAGTGCCTCGACGTTGCGCTCGTGGATCTCGGGGTGGTTCCAGCCCTCGACGGCGGTCGCCGTCCCGGCGAGCAGCGCTTCGAGGTAGCGGCGGAGCGGCGGGATGTCGTCGACCGAGCCGACAGGCCCGTGGCCGGGCACGATCAGCCGCGGCCGGCGCGCCTCGAAGGCGTCGAGGATCTCGAGCCAGTGCTCGATGTCGCCGTGGCCGACCCACGGATGCGTCTCGATCACGACGAGGTCGCCGGCGAAGAGCGTGTCCTCGAACCAGAGAAACGCGTCGCTCTCGGTGTGGCCGCCGCCGAGCGTCTCGGCCAGCGCGCCGTCGAGCTCGATCTGCTCGACGAACGTCTTGGTCGGGAGGACGAGCACGAAGTCGTCCACCTCCTTCTCGAGCACCGCGGCGGTGCCGCCCTCGCGGCGCGCCTTCGCCCGCTCTTCGGGGTCGTCGCGGAACGCGTCGACGTTCACGCGGCCGCGCTCCTCGATCAGCTCCCGCGTGCGCTCCGTCGCGACGATCGGCACGTCGTCGAACGACTTGTTGCCGTTGACGTGGTCGCCGTGCCAGTGGCTGTTGATCGCACAGGAGACCGGCGCGACGACCTCGGCCGCGATGCGCAGCCGGTCGCCCGCCGCGACGGTGACGAACGTGTCGAAGACGACCACGTCATCGCCGGCGCGCACGAAGCCCGCGTTCGCGACGGCGCCGCAGTCGGGGATCGCAACGGCCGCCCAGGCGTCGTCCGCGATCTGGTCGAGCCGGAAGTGGTCCACCGCTCGATGCTACGCGACCGCGAGCGCATCCAGTGCGCCGCGCAGCGAGCCGACGAAGCGCGCCAGCTCGGCGGTGCCCTCCTCCGCGGCCTCGACCGCGCGTGAGCCGACGACGATCGCCGTCGACGAGCTCGGCCGCGGCGCGCGCGTGCTCGGGCGTCGAGATGCCGAAGCCGGCGTAGAGCGGCGCGTCCGTGACGGCGCGCGACCCGCTCGGCGAGCGGCGCCAGCGTCGGCGCGAGCTCGGTCGCGCGCGCCGGTCGTGCCGGTGACCGTGACGAGGTAGAGCCAGCCGTCGGTGTGCGCAGCCGCGAGCTTCAGCCGCTCGTCGGTCGACGTCGGCGCGACGAGCTGCACGCGCTTGCAGCTCGGGCCGCTCGTCGGCGGGGAGGTCGACGACGATCAGCGACGTCGCGCCGCGCCGCGCGCGCGTCGGTCTCGAGGCGCTCCCAGCCGTACGCGTCGAAGATCGACGCGTACGTCATCGGGACCAGCGGCACGTCGACGCGCGCGCGCGTCTCCGCCAGCACCTCGAGGCAGCGCCCCGTGCGCATGCCCGCGGCGAGCGCGCGCTCGCCCGCGCGCCGGATCACCGGCCCGTCGGCGAGCGGGTCGGAGAACGGGAAGCCGAGCTCGACGATGTCTGCGCCCGCCTCGACCGCGGCCTCCGCGAGCTCCGGCGTGTCGGGCATCGCCATCAGGTAGACGACGAGCGTCTTCATCGCGCGCGAGCACCTCGGCGAGGTCCTTGTCGCCGCGGCCGGAGAGGCAGACGACGACGAGCTCGTCGCCGCAGTCGAGCGCGCGGGCGAGCGCGTGCGACGACTCGAGCGCGGGGACGATGCCCTCGGTCTCGCAGAGGCGGTGGAACGCGGCGAGCGCCTCGTCGTCGGTGCACGGCGACGTACTCGGCGCGGCCGCTGTCGCGCAGCTGCGCGTGCTCCGGGCCGACGCCGGGGTAGTCGAGCCCGGCGGAGATCGAGTGCGCGTCCACGATCTGGCCGTCCTCGTCGGCGAGCAGCGACGAGCGCGCGCCGTGCAGGACGCCGGCGCGGCCGGTGCCGAGCGACGCCGCGCCGGCCGCCTCGACGCCGATCAGCCGCACGTCCGTCGTCCTGGATGAAGTCGTAGAACATGCCGATCGCGTTCGAGCCGCCGCCGACGCACGCGACGACGGCGTCGGGCAGCCGGCCCTCGATCTGCGAGGATCTGCTCGCGCGCCTCGCGGCCGATCACGCGCTGCAGCTCGCGCACGATCTCCGGGTACGGCGCGGGGCCGACGCACGAGCCGATCAGGTAGTAGGTCGTCTCGACGTTCGCGATCCAGTCGCGGATCGCCTCGCTCGTCGCCTCCTTGAGCGTGCGCGTGCCGAACTCGACCGGGCGCACCTCGGCGCCGAGCAGCTGCATCCGCTCGACGTTCGGCGCCTGCCGCCGCATGTCCTCGCTGCCCATGTAGACGACGCACTCGAGCCCGAAGCGCGCGCAGACCGTCGCCGTCGCGACGCCGTGCTGGCCGGCGCCCGTCTCGGCGACGATCCGCTGCTTGCCGAGCCGCTGCGCGAGCACCGCCTGGCCGAGCGCGTTGTTCAGCTTGTGCGCGCCGGTGTGCAGCAGGTCCTCGCGCTTCAGGTAGACGCGCTGGTCGGGCGCGAAGCGCGCGGCGCGCGTGAGCGGCGTCGGCCGGCCGGCGTAGGTCGTGAGCAGCTCGTGCAGCTCCGCGTGGAACGACGTCGTCGTCGCGCAGCGCCGCCCAGGCCGCGCTCGAGCTCGTCGAGCGCCGGGATCAGCGTCTCGGGGACGTAGCGCCCGCCGTAGGCGCCGAAGGTCCGTGTCGACGTCATCCGCGCCGCCTCCACCCATCGCGCGGACTGCGTCGTGGTCCTTGACGCCGGGCGCCGCTCGGTCGAGCGCGCGGAGTCGACCGCCCACGGCCGGACCGCGGCGATCGCCTCGCGCGACGTTCTCGGGGCCGAGGCCGCCGGCGAGCATCACGCGGCCCGCGCGTCGCGCTGCGCGCGCTCGAGGTGCGACGGGTCGTGCTCGCGCCCACGGCAGGTCGACGACGCGTGCCGACCTGCTCGCCGCCGCGCAGCAGCACCGCGTCGCGCGAGCGGTGGCCGTTCTCGCGGCGCGTAGAACTGCACGAGGTCGGCGTCGGTCTCCTCGCGCTCGCCGACGAAGACGGCGACGCGCAGCACGCGTGTCGGGCGCGTCGAGCAGCGCGTCGGCGCGGCGCGGGCTCTCGGCCGCGAGGATGAAGCCGACCAGGTCGGCGCCCGCCTCGACCGCGGCGTCGACGTCCTCCTGGCGCGTCAGCCCGCAGACCTTGACGAGCGGCCGCGAGACGAGCTCGCGCGAGCTTCGCGCCCGGGTCGGCGCGCGCGCATCAGCGTCGAGCCGACGAGCATCGCGTTCGCGCCGGCGAGCTCGGCGGCCGCCGCCTGCGCGCGCGTCTCGATCGCCGCTCTCGGCGATCACGATCCGGTCGCGCGGCGCGCGCGCGACGCAGCTCGAGCTGCGCGCGCGCGGTCGATCGCGAACGTCGAGAGGTCGCGCGCGTTGACGCCGATCACCGGCGCGTCGAGCGCGACGGCGCGCGCGAGCTCGTCGGCGTCGTGCGCCTCGACGAGCGTGTCGAGCCCGAGCGTCGCGGCGCTCGCGCATGCAGCGCTGCGGCGGCGGCGTCGTCGAGGTCGCGCAGGAGGAGCAGCGCCGCGTCGGCGCCGGCCTCGCGCGCCTCGCGCGAGGTGCTCGGGCGTCGAGAAGAAGCCCTTCGCGAGCAGCGGCAGCGTCGTCGCCGCGCGCGCCGCGCGCAGGTCGTCCCACGAGCCGCCGAAGCGCTCGTCGACGAGCACCGACATCGCGCGCGCGCCGCCCGCGCTCGTAGCGCGCGCGCGACCTGCCGCGACGTCGCCGTCCGGGCCGCAGGTCGCCGGCCGACGGCGAGCGCCGCTTGAACTCCGCGATCGCGCCGAACCCGGGCGCCGCGAGCGCGTCGCGTGAACCTCATCGCGAGCGCACCGCTCTGCCTGCGAGAACGCGACGAGCTGCGTCGAGCCGCGTCGCGGCCGCGGCGCCGCGAGTCGAGCGCTCTCGCGGCGCCGAGTCTGCGAGGCCCTTCGCGCAGGTCGGCGGCGTGGCCGCCGGCGGCGATCGCGCCGGCGGCGTTGAGCAGGATCGCCGAGCGGCGGCCCGCCGTTCGCGCCCGTCGAACACCTCGCGGATCTTCGCGCGCGTTCTCGGCCGCGGTCGCCGCCGCGCAGCTCGTCCGGGTCGCAGCGCGGGATGCCGAGCTCGAGCGGGTCGATCTCGCGCCGGCGCACGTCGCCGTCGACGACCTCGCAGACGAGGTTCGGGCCGGCGGGCGAGAGCTCGTCGATCCCGCCGGCGCCGTGCACGACGAACGCGCGGCGCGCGCCGAGCTGCGCGAGCACGTCGGCGATCACCGGCACGAGCAGCGGCGAGTAGACGCCGACGACCTGCGCGCGCGCGCCGGCCGGGTTCGTCAGCGGGCCGAGCACGTTGAAGACGGTGCGCGCCGCGAGCTCGCGGCGCACCGGCCCGGCGTGCTTCATCGCCGGATGGTGCGCCGGCGCGAACATGAACCCGAAGCCGAGCTCGTCGATCGACTGCGCGATCCGCTCCGGCGTCAGGTCGAGGTCGAAGCCGAGCGCCTCGAGCACGTCGGCGCTGCCGCAGAGCGACGAGACGCGAGCGGTTGCCGTGCTTCGCGACGCCGGCGCCGGCCGCGGCGGCGACGAGCGCGGCGGCGGTCGAGATGTTGAACGTCTTGCCGCCGTCGCCGCCGGTGCCGGCGGTGTCGACGAGGTCGTCGCGCTTCGGCTCGCACCGGCACCACGTGCGCGCGCATCGCCTCGGCGGCGCCCGCGATCTCGTCCGCCGTCTCGCCCTTCAGGCGCAGCGCGACGAGGAAGCCGCCGATCTGCGCCGGCGTCGCCTCGCCGGACATGATCGTGTCCATCACGCGCGCGCGACTCCTCGCGCGCTGAGGTCGTGGCCGTCGAGCAGCTGCGCGAGCGCGTCCTGGATCATGCGCCTCGAGGAAGTTCCTCGCGATGTCGCGCCCGTGCGGCGTCAGCACCGACTCGGGATGGAACTGCACGCCGTCGACCGGCAGCTCGCGGTGGCGCACGGCCATCACCTCGCCGTCGGCCGCCGTCGCCGAGACCTCGAAGCACGTCGGGCACCGACGTCGCCGCGAGCGAGTGGTAGCGGCCCGCGAGGAAGTCCTACGGCAGCCCGGCGAAGATGCCGCGGCCGTCGTGGCCGACGAGCGTCGCCTTGCCGTGCACGAGCTGCGTGCGCCTGGCCGACCTCGCCGCCGAAGACCTGCACGATCGCCTGGTGGCCGAGGCAGACGCCGAGCGTCGGCACGCGACCGGCGAGGCGCGCGCAGGATCTCCGGCGACACGCCCGCGTCCTCGGGCCGGCCGGGGCCGGGGGAGACGACGAGGTGCGAGGGCGCGAGCGCCTCCGCCTCGTCCGGCGTGATCTCGTCGTTGCGCCGCACGACCACCTCCGCGCCGAGCTCGCCGAACAGGTGCGCGAGGTTGTACGTGAACGAGTCGTAGTTGTCGATCAGCAGGATCATCGTCGCTTCCGCCAGCTCGATCGCCGCTTCGAGCGCCGCCAGCTTGTTCAGGCACTCCTGGTGCTCGTCGCGCCGGGTCGGAGTCGGCGACGATGCCCGCCGCCGGCCTGGAGGTAGCGCGTACCCGTCCTGCAGGCGCACGGTGCGGATCGCGATGCACGTGTCGAGCCCGACGCCCGGCAGGTGGTAGCCGACGACGCCGGCGTACGTGCCGCGGCGGTAGCCCTCGAGCTCGGAGATGATCTGCATCGCGCGCACCTTCGGCGCGCCGGAGACGGTGCCGGCGGGGAACGTCGCGCGCAGCAGGTCGAAGGGCGTCACGCCGTCGGCGAGCTCGCCGGCCACCTCCGAGACGAGGTGCGTGACGTGCGAGAACCGCTCGGGCTCGAGGAACCGCTCGACCTTCACCGTCCCGGGCACGCACACGCGCGAGAGGTCGTTGCGGCCGAGGTCGACGAGCATCACGTGCTCGGCGCGGTCCTTCTCCGAGGTGAGCAAGCCGCTCGGCGTCGCCGTCGCCGCGCGCGGTCGTGCCGGCGATCGGGTTGAGGCTCGCGCGCGAGCCCTCGGCCTTCACGTGCGTCTCGGGCGAAGAGCCGACGAGCGCGACGCCGTCGAGCTCGAGCAGGAAGAGGTACGGCGACGGGTTGATGCGGCGCAGCGCGCGGTAGACGGCGAGCGGCGAGACGCTCGTCTCGCGCACGGCGCGCTGCGACAGCACGATCTGGAAGACGTCGCCGCGGCGGATGTGCTCCTTCGCCACCTCGACGCGCCGCTCGTGCTCGGCGCTGGTCCGGGAAGCGCAACGTCTCGCCCGCGACGACGGGCTCCTCTCGCGGCTCGACGTGGCGCGCGAGCACGCGCGGCGACCTCGGCCGCGTCGCCGACGAGCACCTCTGCAGTGCCGGTCACGTGGTCGAAGCGGAGGAACACGTCGGCGACGACGAAGCGGCTCTCCGGCGACACCGGGCCCGTCCGCCGGCAGCGGCACCGTCCGCTCGAGCTTCGCGATGTGGTCGTAGCCGAGGTAGCCGACGACGGGCTCGCCGAGCTGCTCGGCCTCCTCGAACGAGACGATCCGGTCGCCGCAGCCGACGAGCGAGTAGCGCCCGAGCCGCCCCTGGTCGACGCGACTCGAGCAGGAAGCGACGCGCGTCCGGTCTCGCGCAGGCGCAGGTACGCCGCGAGCGGTGTCAGGAGGTCGGTGTCGAGCTCGGTCGTGGTCATCGTTGAAACGCAAAACGACCCTTGCGGGTCGTCGGGTCGAGCGGTGCGGGCTGTGGCGCGTCCGTCTACGCGCGCAGGCTCCCGCCCCGCTCGTGGCGCCAGCCCCACCAGTTTGTGGAAGACGGTGTGCGGGTCGGGAAGGTCATCTGGCAGCAGCGTAGGCCAGCCTGGTTCAATGCGCAAGCCATGGCGGCCCCTGAACTGTTGACAGCACTGCTGAACGCGCCGGGGCCGTCGGGCCACGAGGAAGAGCCCGCGCGAATCTGGCGCGACGCCGCGTCGCAGTTCGCCGACGTGACTTCGGACACCATGGGCACGTCGTTCGCGCGCGTGCGCGCCGCGGAGGGTGCGCCGACCCTCGCGCTGATGGGTCACATCGACGAGATCGGCCTCGCCGTCACCAACATCGAGGAGAGCGGTCTGCTCTCCTTCACGACCGTCGGCGGCATCTCGGCGGAGATGCTGATCGGGCAGCGCTTCGAGCTGATGACGCGGAACGGGCGCATCCCGGCCGCCGTCTCGCGCAAGCGGATCCCGCCCGAGAGCATCCGCGACCGGCCGCGGCCGGAGCTCACCGACCTGCACCTCGACATCGGCGCCAAGGACCGGAGCCGAGGCGGAGAGCCTCGTCCGGGTCGGCGACGCCGGCGTCTGGGTCGGCCCTCCGGTCGAGCTGCCGAACGGCCGGCTGCTCGCGAAGGCGCTCGACAACCGGCTCGGCGCGTACATCGCGCTCGAGTCGGCGCGGCGGATCGCCGAGGCCGGGCAGGCAGAGGTCGACGTCGTCGCCGTGGCGGCGGTGCAGGAGGAGATCGGGCTCTACGGCGCGCGGACGGCGGCCTACGGGCTCGACCCGCAGGTGGCGCTCGCGATCGACGTCACGCCGGCGACGGACGTGCCCGGCGGCGACGCGCGCCGCGCCGGCCGGATCGAGCTCGGCATGGGCGCGATGATCGCGCGCGGCCCGACGCTGAACAAGCACGTCACCGAGCTGCTCGGCGAGGTCGCCGAGGCGGAGGAGATCCCGCACGCGTGGGAGGTCTACTCGCGCACGACGTCGACCGACGCCGACGAGATCCACCTCACGCGCGCGGGGATCCCGACGGGTCTCATCTCCATCCCGACGCGTTACCTGCACAGTCCGAACGAGATGTGCGCGCTCGAAGACGTCGAGTCGATCGTCCGGTTGATCGTCGCGTTCGCGAGCCGGCTCACCCGCGACCAGTCGTTCGTGCGCTGATGGACGGCCGCAGCGTCATCGTCGCGGCCGTCCGCACTCCATTCGGCAAGCTCGGCGGCGGGCTCGCGAAGTACGAGGCGACCGAGCTCGGCGCGATCGTGATCAAGGCGGCGCTGGAGCGCATCGGCGTCGAGGCGACCGAGCCGCAGTACGCGATCATGGGCCAGGTGCTGCAGGGCGGCGCCGGCCAGGCGCCCGCGCGCCAGGCCGCGATCGGCGCCGGGCTGCCGAAGGAGACGCCGGCCGACACGATCAACAAGGTGTGCGCATCGTCGATCCGCGCGATCGAGATCGCCGACTCGATGATCCGAGCGGGCGACGTCGAGGTCGTCGTCACCGGCGGCATGGAGTCGATGACGAACGCGCCCTACCTCCTGAAGAAGGCGCGATTCGGCTACCGGCTCGGGAACGGCGAGCTGATCGACTCGATGGTCTACGACGGGCTCACGTCGACGTTCGACGGGCTGCACATGGTCGCGCAGAACTCGAAGGTCTCGCGCGAGCTCGGCATCTCGCGCGAGGAGCAGGACGCGTGGGCGGCGCGCTCGCACGCAGCGCGCGGCCGCGGCGCAGGATGCGGGCCGGTTCGACGACGAGATCGTCGCGGTCGGCGATCTGACGGCGGACGAGTCGATCCGCCGCGACACGACCGTCGAGAAGCTCGCTGCGCTGAAGCCGGTCTTCGACCCGGAGGGGACGACGACCGCGGGCAACGCGCCGGGCGTGAACGACGGCGCGAGCTGCGTGATCGTCTGCTCCGAGGAGTGGGCGCGGAAGCGTGGGCTCGAGCCGCTCGCGACGATCCTCGCGCAGGGCTACGTCGCCGACGACTTCGCGTACCTCGCCCGCACGCCGGCGCGGGCCGGCGCGATGGCGCTCGAGCGCGCCGGCAAGTCGATCGACGACGTCGACCGCGTCGAGATCAACGAGGCGTTCGCCTCCGTCGCCTGGAACTCGACGAAGATGCTCGGCGCCGACGAGGAGCAGGTGAACGTGAACGGCGGCGCCGTTGCGCTCGGCCATCCGATCGGCGCGTCCGGCGGACGCATCGTCGGGACGATGGTCCACGAGCTGCGCCGGAACGGCGGCGGCCTCGGCCTCGCTGCGATCTGCAGCGGCGGCGGCCAGGGCGACGCGCTGCTGATCGAGGTCTAGGTGTGGTGTCTGCTCGTCCGCGCGGCCGGAGGCATCGTCGTGCGCGACGGCGCCGTGCTCCTGGTGCATCGGCCGAAGTACGACGACTGGTCGTTCCCGAAGGGGAAGCTCGAGGACGGCGAGTCGTGGGAGGACGGCGCCGTGCGCGAGGTGGAGGAGGAGACCGGCCTCCGCTGCACGGTCGGCGTGAGATCGGGCGGACCCACTACGTCGTGCTGCAGGGGCCGAAGGAGGTGCGCTACTACGAGATGACCTGCGACAGCGAGCCGCACGCGCAGAACGAGGTCGACGCGGTGCGCTGGGTGCCGCTCGACGAGGCGCGCGAGGTCCTCTCGCACGAGCGCGACCGTCTGCTGCTCGACCGTCTCCTCTAGGAGCTCGTGTGCGGCGCGTGCGCGCCGCGCGAGCTCGCGCGGCCCCAGTCGCGCAGCGCGTCGGCCGCCGCGCCGACGCCGCCCAGGATCCGGTAGCCGAGCACGACGAGTACGTACAGCACACCGAGCACGATCCACGTCCACATGGGACCAGCATACGCCCGCAAGTGTCGCGTCCGTTTCCGGCGGGTCGTGCTCCGAGACGCGTCTGAGCTGTCTCTCGAGCCGGGCTCTAGAGCCTGCTCAGAGCTCGCGGCCGGAGCTTTCTGCGGTAGCGCGCGACCTCCGTCCTCTGCGACGAACGCGGAGTGCTCCTGCGCGAGTATCTCGCGCCACACCGCGAGGCGGCGCTCGTACGCGCCGGGCTCGGCCGAGCCGATGTGCGCGTACGCCGCGTCCGACGACTCCGTGTGCACGCGCGCCATCGCTTCCGCGTCCGCCGTCGTCGCGCCGCGCACCCTCATGACGTGAACCGCTTCCGGTACCGGACCTCCGGAGCGCGCACGCCCCAGCGCGCCTCGGCCTTGCGCTCGCCGTCCTCGGCCCAGCCGGCGTGCTCGTAGAACCGGCGGGCGCGCGGGTTCTGCTCGAGCACCCAGAGCGTCACCTCCTCGTAGTCGCCGCGCAGCTGCTCCTCGGCACGCTCGATCAGCGCGCGTCCGGCGCCGGTCGACCACTCGTCCGGATCGACGTAGATCGCGTACAGCTCGCCGAGGCCGCGCTCGTCGCGGCTCGGCCCGACCGAGGTGAACCCGACGACCAGCCCGTCGCGCTCGGCGACGAACGTCGACCAGCCCGGGCGGCGGGTGGTCGAGCCGGTCGCGCCAGCGCGACGCCTGGATGAACCCGCCGCGCTGGAGCTCGGCCGCCGGGAAGACGTGCCGGTACGCCACCTGCCAGCCGCGCTCCTGCACGCGGGCGATCTGCTCCGCGTCGGCGCCCGTTGCCGCTCTGACAAGCATCGAGCGAAGGGTAGGGTCCCGCGCCGTGAACTTCGAACACGTTCTCGTCGTCGGCGCCGGCCAGATGGGCGGCGGGATCGCGCAGGTGGTCGCCGCGTCCGGCCGCCGCGTCTCGCTGCACGATCCTTACCCCGGCGCCGTCGAGCGCGGGCTCGAGGCGATGCGCAAGAGCCTGACGCGGCTCGACGCGGACGTCGACGCGACGCTCGCGCGCATCGATCCCGTCGACGACCTGGTCGCGGCCGACCTGCTGATCGAGGCGATCGTCGAGGACCCGGCGGCGAAGGAAGACCTCTTCCGGCGCGCGGACGAGACGCTGCCCGACGCGGCGATCCTCGCGTCGAACACGAGCTCGATCCCGATCACGTCACTGGCGGCGGTGACGAAGCGGCCGGAGCAGGTGATCGGCATGCACTTCTTCAACCCGGTGCCCGTGCTGAAGCTCGTCGAGGTGATCCGTGCCGTTCAGACCTCCGACGAGACCGCAGCCGCGATCGTCGAGCTCGCCCGGGACCTGGGCAAGGAGCCCGCGGAGGCGAATGACTTCCCCGGCTTCGTCTCGAACCGGATCCTGATGCCGTTCATCAACGAGGCGGCGTATGCACTGATGGAAGGCGTTGCGGAGCCGGAGGCGATCGACACGATCGCCAAGCTCGGCTTCGCGCATCCGATGGGGCCGCTTGCGCTCGCCGATCTGATCGGGCTCGACACGTGCGTCGCGATCATGGAGGTGCTGCATCGTGGCCTCGGGAGCCCGAAGTACGCGCCGTGCCCGCTCTTACGCCAGTACGTCCAGGCCGGTCGGCTGGGCCGCAAGTCCGGTCGGGGCTTCTACACCTACGGCTAGCGCGCGGCTCGCTGCGGCGAACGCGTCCTCCTCGATCGAGTACGCGCTCGTGAAGTCGACGGCGCCGTTCAGCTCCAACACGACCCACGTGCCGACGTCGGCCGGAAGCAGGTCGACGCCGACGAGGTCGCCGCCGATCGCCGCGGCGGCTTCGAGCGCGATCGCAGATGCCTCCGGCGGCGGCGAGAGCGGCTCGCGACGCGCGCCGAGAGCGACGTTCGTCCGCCATTCGCCCGGCGCGGCGACGCGGCGCACCGCGCCGACGACGCGGTTGCGCGCGACGACGACACGCAGGTCGTAGCCGCGCGGCGCGACGAGCTTTTGCGCGACCCCGCCGGTCGCCTGGAACCACGGCCGGTCGCGCAGCTCCTCGAGCGCGTGTTCGATGCTCTCCGCGTCGTCGCAGCGGATCACGTCCTGCCCCCACGAGCCGAAGCGCGGCTTGAGCACGATCGGCGGCTCGAGCTCCGGCACGGGCAGCCACGGCGCGACGTGCACCGTGTACGGGTGCGACACGCCTGCGGCATACAGCGCCGAGGCGGTCGCGAGCTTGTCGTGCGCCGCGACGAGCGCGCGGCGTCCGTTGAGCACGGTCACGCCCGACGCCGCGAGGCGCTCGAGCGCCCACAGGCCGGGCTCGATCCCGTCGAGGCTCGTCAGCACGTCGAGCCGCCCGAGCGCGACGTCGCCGCGGCCGAGCCGCGCGACGGCCTGCGCGGGACTGAGGACGATGCCCAGCCGCGTGTTGGTCGGGGTGACGCGATGAGCGATGACTGCGAACATGCTCATTGCGGGGATGGTGCGTGCAGTTTGCGAGCAGGGGAAGGGCCCGCCGCCACCCCGACGCCGGTCCGACTCACCCCTGTAACCCCCGGCCCGGGAGGCCGTGCGTAGGTTCGGGGCGACCGATGCGCTCTGAACGACGAGCCCGATTCACGGTTGCTTGGGGGACGGCGGCAGACCGGCCCGGCGGAGGGGCCGATCCCGGGCCGGTCTGTCACACATGTGAGGGGTTGGTGCACCTACGATCAGGGATGTCGTGCAGACCTCGCTGGAACGGGAGCTCAAGCTGCAGCCGCCGGAGGGCTTCGTGCTCCCTCCGCTCGACGGCGACCCGCTCGACACGCGTCTTTTCACCTCGACCTACCACGACACACCTACGCGCTCGCTCGCGCGCTGCGGGATCACGCTCCGCCGGCGGGTCGAGCACGGGCTCTCGAATTGGCAGCTGAAGCTGCCGCGCGAGGAAGGACGCGCCGAGATCGAGGCGCCCGGCGCGCCGGCAGGCCCGCCGCCCGAGTTGCGCCGGCTGCTCGCCGCGCACCTCCGGCACAGCGACCTCGAGCCGGTCGCGACCCTGCGCACGCGGCGCTCCGGCGTGCGCGTGGGCGGCGTCTCGCATCCCGTTGCCGACGTGACAGTGGACGCGGTCGACGTGCTCGACGGAATGAAATCGCTCGGCGGTTTCGTCGAGCTCGAGATCGAGCTCGTCGACGGCGAGCTGGACGACCTCGAGAAGCTCGGCCGCATCCTGCGCAAGGCCGGGGCGAAACGCTCCGACGGCAGGGCGAAGGTGATGCGCGTCCTGAGCGTGCCCGACGACGAGGCGCCGGGCTCGGGCGCGACGACGCTCGAGCGCATCCGGCACCTGCTCGAGGCGCAGCTGCGTGAGCTGCTGCGCAACGACCCGGGCCTCCGCCTCGGCGACGAGCCGGAGGACCTGCACCGCTTTCGCGTCGCGACCCGGCGCACACGCGCGATCGTGCGCGCGACGCGGCAGCTGCTCGACGACGCGTTGGCGCCCCTCGCGGCGGAGCTGAAGTGGCTCGCCGGCGTGCTCGGCCCGGTACGGGACTACGACGTGCTGCTCGCGAGCCTGCGTCGGCAGGTCCGTGCGCTCGGCCCGGACGAAGGGGCAGGCGAGGCTATCGTCGCCGTGCTCGAGGACGAGCGTGCAGGCCTCTACGACGAGCTGCTTGCCGCGCTCGAGGACGAACGGTACTTCGCTTTGCTCGACACGTTCGAGGCGCAGGTTGCTTCTCTGCCCGATCTCGACTCACCCGGTCTGCAACCGATCGCCGCGAAGCAGCTGCGCAAGCTCGCGCGCGCGGCACGTCGGCTGCCCGCCGAGCCGCGCGACGAGGAGCTGCACGAGCTGCGCATCCGCGCGAAGCGCGCGCGGTACTCGGCGGAGCTCGCGGCCGTCGGCGGGACGAGCAGCAAGCTGTCCCGGTACATCGACGAGCTGAAGACGCTCCAGGACGTGGTCGGCGAGCATCAGGACGCGGTCGTCGCGGAAGCGCACATACGACGCGTCGGCACGGGAGCCAACAGCCTCGCCGCAGGGCGCTTGATCGAGCGCGAGTGCGAGATCCGCCGCGAGCGCCGGCGCGCGTACCCCGCCGCCGTCGACGCTGTCGTCGACAGCGGCCGCAAGGCGCTGCGCTGATCGTCACCACTCGTTCACACGCATACGGTTCGCGAGCATGCGGCGACGTGATTTGATGCGCATCCCATGACGCAGCCGAAGTTCCATCGCCATCACCACGTCGACCTGAAGCTCGGCTCGCTCGAGCGCAGCCGTCGCCGTGCGCGCGCGCGGAGTGCCAACGTCGTCCGCCGCGCGTTGCGCGCCCGGCGGTCGGTGATCGGCTGACGGCACGCGCCGCGGTGTCCGACACGCCGAAGGTCCTCGCGATCGACGTCGGCGGCTCGCACGTCAAGCTGCTCGCGAGCGGCGAGCACGAATCGCGCAGGTTCGCCTCGGGGCGGAAGCTGACGCCGGAGCAGATGGTCGAGGGCGTGCGGGCGCATGTCGATGGTTGGGCGTGGGACGTCGCGAGCATCGGCGTCCCGACGCCGGTGCGCGGCGGGAAGGTGATCGCCGAGCCGGTGAACCTCGGCCGGGGATGGGTCGGCTTCGACTTCGAGCAAGCGCTCGGAAAGCCGGTGAGGCTGATCAACGACGCAGCCATGCAGGCGATCGGCAGCTACGAAGGCGGGCGGATGCTCTTTCTCGGGCTCGGCACCGGCCTCGGCTCCGCGCTGGTCGTCGACGGCATCGTCGAGCCGCTCGAGCTCGGCCACCTGCCGTACCGCAAGGCGACCTTCGAGGAATACGTGAGCGAGCGCGCGCTCGAGAAGCGCGGCAAGAGCCGGTGGCGGAAGGCCGTCTTCGACGTCGTCGAGCGGCTCTGCCGCTGCGATGGAGCCCGACTACGTCGTGCTCGGCGGCGGCGGCGCGAAGCTCCTCGACGAGCTGCCGCCGAACAGCCGCCGCGGCGGCAACGAGAACGCGTTCGTCGGGGCCTTCCGGCTCTGGGAGCCCGAGTGGACGCCGCGGCCCGGCGTGGGGGAGCCGTCGTGATCCTGCTCGTGCGTCACGCATCCGCCGGAGACCGTGATGCGTGGCAGGCCGACGACCGCGAACGTCCGCTGGACAAGCACGGCCGCACGCAGGCCAAGGAGCTCGTCGACCGCCTCGCCCCGTACCGGGTCGACGCGATCCTCTCCAGCCCGGCCGTGCGCTGCATCCAGACCGTCGCGCCGCTCGCGCGCGCGCGGCGGCTCGAGCTCGACGTCCGAAAGGAGCTCGGCGTGAAACTGCAGGGCACCGCCGGCGCGGAGCTCCTGCGCTCGCTCGCGACCGACGACATCGTGGTCGTGTGCGGCCACGGCGGGCTCGAGCAGGTGGTGCCGGACGCCGAAGGGTGGGGGGAGGGCGACACGCTCGTCCTCGGTCCGGGGCTCGAGATCCAGGGCGCGGCCTGATCACGCCGCGGCGCGGCGCGCGCCCAGCTCGAGCAGGGCTCCCTCGCGGAGCCCTGCACGGGCGACCTTGAGCGGTACGGCGAGGCGAGCCTGAATGCCCGCGAGGATCACCGCACCCGCGGTCATCGTGCGCACGCGGTCTGGGTCGGCGCCGTACCGCTCGATGAGAATCGAAATCGGGGTCGTTGCGAGCAGCGCGATCACTTCGTCGAGCTCCTCCGCGCCGAGCCGGCTGCTGCCGGCGAGGCGCTTGAGCGCCCGCGCGCTCCCGCCGACGGCGTACGCCACGCGTGGCGCCGGCGGCTCGAGACCGTCCAGGTAGTGCTCGACCTCCGCGCGGGCGGCCTTGACCGCCTTCGCGCGCGGCGGGTCGTCGGAGAGCATCCGGCTCGTCAACCGCTGCGAGCCGATGTCGATCGACGTCGCCCACTCTGGCCCGGCGCGCCGCGAGCCGACGACGACCTGTGCCGAACCGCCGCCGACGTCGACGACGGCGACACGCCTGCGGTACGGCGGCGAGGCGACCGCGAGCGCCCCTTGAACGCAAGGAGGCCCTCCTCGCGCGCGCTGAGGATCCGCGCGTCGCATCTGCCGGCGCGCGCGAGCACGTCGAGCAGGTCGGCGCCGTTCTCCGCCTGGCGGCCGGGGCTCGTGATCAGGATCTCGATGTCGTCGGCGCCTGCGTCGCGGGCCAGGTCGGCGAAGCGGGCGACCACCTCGCTCGTCTCTGCGAGCTTGTCGGGCGTGATCCGCCCGTAGCGCTCGACCGACGCGCCGAGGCGCAGCATCTCGCGCTGCGATGTCACCTCGCGGCCGTCGCGGACGACGAGCACGCGCACGGTGTTCGACCCGACGTCGATGACGCCCACGGGCATGCCGACATGGTGACGGCCCCACATGACGACGCCGCTAGTGCGCCCGGGCGAGCCGACGGGCACGTTCCCTGCGCCGCATGAACACGGCCTGTGCGACGCGACGCCGTTCGCCCTTGCCAGGCTTGACGCGCTCCCACGCGCCTTTCGAGTCGAGCTGCCACGCCTGCGTGTTGTCGGCGAGCAGCGCCTTGAAGATCGACTCGATCTCGTTGCGCACGTGCATGTCCTCCACCGGGACGACGACCTCGATCCGGTGGTCGAGGTTGCGCGGCATCAGATCGGCGCTCCCCAGCAGATACGTCCGCTCGTCGCCCACCTCGAAACGGAAGAGCCGGCTGTGCTCGAGGAATCGGCCGAGGACCGAGCGGACCGGATGTTCTCGCTCACGCCCTTGACGCCGGGCACGAGCGTGCAGATCGCGCGCGCGATGATGTCGATCTCCGCGCCCGCCTGCGACGCGCGGTAGAGCTCCTCGATCAGCACGGGATCGGTGAGGTTGTTGACCTTGATCCGGATGCGCGCCGTCTTGCCCGATTCGGCGGCCGCTGCAACCTTGCGAATCCGCTCGACGAGCTCCTTCCGGAGATTGAAAGGGGCGACCAGGATCTTGCGGAAGCGCTGCGGCCGTCCGAAACCGGTGACGAAGTTGAAGAGGTCGGCGACGTCGGCGGCGATCTCGGGGTCGGCCGTGAAGAGACCGACGTCCTCGTAGATGCGCGCGGTCGTGGCGTGGTAGTTGCCCGTGCCGATGTGCACGTAGCGGCGCAGGTCGTCGCCGTCGCGGCGGACGACGAGCGTCGTCTTCGCGTGGATCTTCAGGTCGGGGAACCCGTAGACGACGTGGACGCCCGCTTGCTCGAGCGATCGCGCCCAGCTGATGTTGC
Organism: uncultured Thermoleophilia bacterium; assembly: GCA_963847415.1. Classification (GTDB taxonomy): domain Bacteria; phylum Actinomycetota; class Thermoleophilia; order Gaiellales; family Gaiellaceae; genus PALSA-600. The sequence continues at coordinate 234,191 of CAWJZQ010000030.1, forward strand.
GCGCCTCGTCGAAACGCGCCTTGAGCTCGACGACGCACACGCTCTGCTTGCCGTTCTCGGAGGCGACCATCAGCGCCGGCGCGATCGCCGAGTCGTGGCTCGTGCGGTACACGGTCGTCTTCAGCGTGACGACGTCCTCGTCGCGCGAGGCCGCCTGGACGAACGCCTCGACGCTCGTCGGGAATGAGTCGTACGGGTGCTGGACGACGAGGTCGCGCTGCGCGATCTCGGCGAAGATGCTGTCGCCCGGCCCGGTGAGCCGCCGCTGCGTGTACGAGACCCACGGCCCGTACTTCAGATCGGGACGGTCGAGCGCGTAGAGCTCTCCGAGGTCGGCGAAGTCGAGCATGCCGTGGATCGGATAGATGCTCTCCGCACCGACCGACAGCCGCGACTGCAGCCGCGACAGCATCGTCGGCGAGACCGAGCTCGACACTTCGACGCGCACCACGGCGCCGAAGCGGCGCTTCTGCAGCTCGGACTCCACCGCCTCGAGGAGGTCGTCGGCGTCGTCGGAGATCTCGGTGTCGCCGTCGCGGGTCAGGCGGAAGGTCGTGCGCTCGACGATCTCCATCTCGGGGAAGAGCCACGGCAGGTAGTGCGCGATGATCGACTCGAGCGGGATCGTCAGGCCGCGCGTGCCGACGCTCACGAAGCGGTCGAGCACCTCCGGCACCTTCACGCGTGCGAAGCGCTCCTCGCCGGACTCGGGGTCGCGGACGATCACGCCGAGGCTCAGCGACAGCCCGGAGATGTACGGGAAGGGCTGGCCCGGGCCGACCGCGAGCGGCGTCAGCACCGGGTAGATCTGGCGGCGGAACAGGTCCTCCAGCTCGGCGAGCTCGTCGGGCGACACGTCGTCGACGGTCACGATCCGGATCCCCTCGGCGGCGAGCGCCGGGCACAGCTCGTCACGCCACAGCCGTGACTGCTCCTCCGTGAGCTCGAGCGCGCGCCTCCGGATCTCGGTCAGCGTCTGCTGCGGCGTCCGCCCGTCCACCGAGCGCACCGCGAGGCCCGAGACGACCTGGTCGAACAGGCCGGCGACGCGCACCATGAAGAACTCGTCCAGGATCGACGAGACGATCCCGCAGAACTTGACCCGCTCGAGGAGCGGCTCGTCCGGGTCCGCGGCCAGGCCGAGCACGCGCGCGTTCAGCTCCAGCGCCGACAGCTCGCGGTTGAGGAGAACCGGCGTGGGTGCTTCGGTCAGTCGCTGGGTGGCCGTCACGGGCTTCCCAGCATCCTGGATCCCTGGTGAACGATGGGTGTCGTTTTGGTGACGCTTAGAAGGTAGCGCCGCGCCAGCCGGAGACGATCACGACCACGATCAGGGCGGCCAGGATCAGCCGGTAGATCACGAACGGCGTGTAGTTGTGCCGCCGGATGATCCCGAGCAGCACGTCGATCGCGACGAGGCCGATCGCGGCCGCGGCGATCGTGCCGACGACGAACGGCCCGACCGATCCCGAGGGGAGCGGCTCGAGCACGACGTGCTTGAGACCCTTGTAGATGACCGCGCCGAGCACGATCGGGATCAGGAGCAGGAAGGAGAAGCGCGCCGCGGCGTCCCGGTTCAGCCCGGAGAAGCGGCCGGTCGTGATCGTGATCCCGGAGCGCGAGACGCCGGGCATCAGCGCGAGGATCTGGGAGATTCCGACCGAGCACGGAACGGCTGAGGCGGAGGCCGTTCAGGCCGACGCGCTCCGGCTGGCGGTCGGCGATCCAGAGCAGCACCGCGAACAGCGCCATGAAGATCGCGATCTGCCACGGCTGGCCGAGGTGGTCCTCGATCGCGCTCTCGCCGAGCGCGCCGGCGATCGCGGCCGGGATCGTCGCGATCGCGATGCCGACGGCGAGGCGCTCGTCGTCGGTGCGGATGCTGCGGCGCTTCGCGAAGACGAAGAACGCCTTCACGTAACGCACGACGTCGGCCCAGAAGTAGGCGACCACGGCCACGAGCGTCCCGAGGTGCAGGGCGACGTCGAAGGTCTTGTTGAAGTCGGGGTTCGCCTCGAGGTAGTGCCAGTTCGCGATCCACGGGACGAGGATGAGGTGCCCGGACGAGGAGATCGGCAGGAGCTCGCTCACGCCCTGGGTGACGCCGAGTGCAAGGCGCCTGCCAGTCGGAGAGTCGCCCCGCCTGCTCACCGACGCGCAGCGCGGCGAGCACGACCGAGAGCAGGAAGAGCGCAGCCGCGACGCCGTAGACGAGCCCGCGCGTTCGTCCGGTCAGCGACCTGCGCTCGTCGGCCACCGCGTCACGCGGGATCCTCGTCAGCTCTTCGGTGGCCACGACGCGCCCATGGTACTGACGCTTTCTGAACGCCACGTTGCTAGAAACCTCCACATGCCCCTCCGTCTCACCCCCCAGAAGCGCGAGTTCTTCGATCTGTTCACCCAAGCCTCCGCGAACGCGCGCGAGATCGCGCGTGCGCTCGTCGAGCTGCTCGAGACGTGGCCCGAGGCGCGCTCGAAGCTGCTCGACATCCGCGAGCTCGAGCACGAGGGCGACCGGCTGACGCACGAGGTGATCAACCTCCTCAACCGCACGTTCGTCACGCCGCTCGACCGCGACGACATGTACCGGCTCGCGTCGCGCGATCGACGACGTCTGCGACCACATCGACGAGGCGGCCGACAACATCGACGCCTACGAGGTGCGCGAGGTGCCGGCGAAGGCGCAGCGAGCAGGCCGAGGTGATCTACCGCGCCGCGTCGCGGCTGCACGAGGCGGTCGAGCTGCTCGAGGGGTTCCGCGACTCGCAGCGAGCAGCTCGTCGCGCTGCGCGAGCTCGAGGACGAGGGCGACCGGCTCGTCGCGCGAGGCGATCGCCGACCTCTTCCGCTCGGGCGCCGACCCGCTCACGATCATCCGCTGGAAGGACATCCACGAGCAGCTCGAGGAGGCGGTCGACGCCTGCGAGAACGCCGCCGACGTCCTCGAGGCGATCCTCGTCAAGAACCGTAGCTGTGACGCTGCTCGTCATCACGGTCGTCGGTCGCGCTCGTCTTCGACTTCACGAACGGCTTCCACGACACGGCGAACGCGGTCGCGACCTCGGTCTCGACGCGCGCGCTCTCGCCGCGGATGGCGGTGCTGATCGCGTCGATCGCGAACCTCGCCGGCGCGTTCGCGACGACCGCGGTCGCGAAGACGGTCGGCAAGGGGATCATCGACACCGGCCTGGCGACGCCGAAGACGGTGCTCGCGGCCGTCAGTCGGCGCGATCGTCTGGAACCTGCTCACGTGGTGGCTCGGCCTGCCGTCGTCGTCGTCGCACGCGCTGATCGGCGGGCTCGTCGGCGCGGCGCTCGCGCAGTCCGGCGAGGCGGGCGTGCAGTGGCACGGCGCTCGTGCACAAGGTGCGTGATCCCGGCGGTGTGGGCGCCGACGATCGCGTTCGCCGGCGGCGTTCCTGCTGCTGCTCGCGATCTACTGGGTCTTCCAGTGGCTGACGCCGGGGCTCGCGAACCGCTCGTTCCGGCTCGGCCAGCTCGCGTCGCGGCACGTGGGTCGGCTTCACGCACGGCGCGAACGACGCGCAGAAGACGATGGGCGTGATCGCGCTCGCGCTGTTCGCGCACGGGTCGATCGACACCTTCTACATCCCGACCTGGGTGAAGATCGCCGCCGGGGTCGCGATCGCCGCCGGCACCTACGCCGGCGGCTGGCGGATCATGCGCACCCTCGGGCAGCGCGTCTACCAGATGGAGCCCGCCGGCCGGCTTCGCCGCGCAGGCGACCGCGGGCGCCGTGATCTACGCCTCGACGAAGGCCGGCTATCCGCTCTCGACGACGCACGTCGTCTCCGGCGCGGTGATGGGCTCGGGCGCGACGAAGCGGCTCTCGGCGGTGCGCTGGGGCGTCGCCGGGAACATCGTCATCGCCTGGGTCCTGACGATCCCGGCGGCGGCGCTCGTCGCGGCGCTCGTGCTGGTTCCCGGTGGAGGCGATCTTCTGATGCGCTCGGCCTCGGGCGCGGGCAGCGGCGAGATGTACGCGCTGCTCGCGGCAGGCGGGCGAGAGCGGCGCTCGCGGTCGCGCGCGCGGTCGAGCGAGCGCTTCCGCGAGTAGCCGTCGGGCCCGTCGCAGGACGAGGTGAAGGAGCTCGAGCACGAGGGCGACCGCGTCGTCTCGGAGCTGCTCTCGATGATCGAACACCCTGTTCGTGACGCCGTTCGACCGCGAGGACATCGTCACGCTCGCCTTCGCGGTCGACGACGTCGCGGACGAGGCGAGAACGCGTCCGAGCTGCTCGGCCTCTACGGCGTCGAGACGCCGACGAGGCAGTCGTTCGAGCTCTGCGGGCTGCTCGTCGAGGCGGCGGAGGAGCTCGCGAAGCTGCTCGGCCGGCTGAAGGGCCTGCGCGGCTCGGCGGAGCGAGATCGTGCAGATCAAGGAGATCGAGGACGAGGCCGACGACGTCGCGCGCGCCGCGCGCGCGGGCCTGTTCAAGGACGACCGGATCGACCCGGTGATCGTGATCCGCTGGAAGGACATCTACGAGGCGCTCGAGGACGCGGTCGACGCGTGCGACACCGCGGCGCACCGCGTCGGCAACATCCTCGTCAAGAACGCGTAGGCGTCAGTCGCCGAAGAGCGACGAGCGCGACGTCGTCGCGAGCGCCGAGCACGGCGCCGACAGCGAGCATCGCCGTGCGGCGAGCCGCTCGTCGAGCGGCGCGAAGCTGCCCGCGGTCGACCGCCCGCTCGACCGGCGCGCCCGCGCGTGCGCGACCAGCATGAACGCGATCCCGAGCACGCCGTAGGCGGCGCCGACGACCTCGTACGGCCACTTCGTCACGTCCGAGACGCCGGGCACGATCCGGCCGACGCCGACGCAGACCGCGAGCGAGGTCAGGCCCGGTGCGCCACCACGCGAGGTAGGTCCGCTCGTTCGCGAGCCGCGTGCGCCGGGCGGCGTCCTCGACCTCCGGCCTCGGTCATCGGCCGACGAGGCCTAGTCGGCGACCGGGTGCGAGGCGTCGGTGAGCTCGCGGAACTCGCCGGTCACGAGGTAGGCGACCTGCTCGCCGATGTCGACGGCGTGGTCGCCGATCCGCTCGACGCAGCGGGAGACGACCAGCATGCGCAGACCGTACTCGCGCTCCTCCGGCGGAGTCGCCGAGCGAGAGCACGTCCTCGATCGCGTGGCGGTTCGCGCGGTCGATCAGCTCGTCGAGGTCGTACAGCGACTGCGCCTTCTCGGCGTCGCGCTCGGCGAACGCGTCGAGCGCGACGCGGATCATCTGCTCGGCGCGCTGGCCCATGTCCTCGAGCGAGCTGAGGATCGCGCTCGTCCGCTGACGTCGAGGCCGCCCATCAGCTTCGTCAGCTTGGCGACCGTCACGCAGTAGTCGGCCATCCGCTCGAGGTGGAGGTTCACGCGCAGCACCGCGAGCACGAGCCGCAGGTCGGCCGCGACCGGCGTCTGCCGGGCGAGCAGCGACTGCACGCCCTCCTCGATCGCGAGGTAGCGGCGGTCGATCTCGTCGTCGAAGCCGATCACCTCGTCGGCGAGCTCGTCGTCGCCGCGCGCGAGCGCGTTCAGCGCCGAGCGGAGCGCGCGCAGGACGAGGTCGCCCTCCTCCTGCAGCGCCGCCTCGAGCTGCGCGAGCTCCTCGTGGAACGAGATCCTCATCCGAACCGCCCGGTGACGTAGCCCTCGGTGCGCTCGTCGGCGGGCTGGGTGAAGATCTTCTCGGTCGAGTCGTACTCGACGAGGATGCCGTGGCGGCTGCCGTCCTCCTCGACCTCGAGGCTGAAGAACGCGGTCATCTCGGCGACGCGCGCGGCCTGCTGCATGTTGTGCGTGACGATCACGAGCGTGTAGTCCTGCTTCAGCTCGTGCATCAGGTCCTCGATCGCCTGGGTCGAGATCGGGTCGAGCGCGGAGGCGGGCTCGTCGAGCAGGACACGTCGGGCTCGACGGCGATCGCGCGCGCGATGCAGAGGCGCTGCTGCTGGCCGCCGGAGAGGCCGAGCGCCGAGCTGCTTGAGCCGGTTCTTCACCTCGTCCCAGATCGCGGCGCGCCGCAGCGCCTGCTCGACGCGGTCGTCGAGGTTGTCCTTCATCCCGAGGATGCGCAGGCCGTAGGCGACGTTGTCGTAGATCGACTTCGGGAACGGGTTCGGCCGCTGGAAGACCATGCCGATGCGGCGGCGCACCTCGATCGGGTCGACGTCCGGCGCCGTAGAGGTCGATGCCGTGGTAGAGCAGCTTGCCCTCGACGCGCGCGCTCGGGACGAGGTCGTTCATCCGGTTCAGGCAGCGGAGGAACGTCGACTTGCCGCAGCCCGACGGGCCGATCAGCGCGGTGATCGCGTTCTTGTAGATGTCGAGCGAGACGTCCTTCGACGGCGAGCGCCTTGCCGTACGAGACGGAGAGGTCGTCGATGTCGAAGACCGTCTCGCGCGTCGTCGCGGCGCCGGCGGCGGCGCTGCGTCGACGGCGAGCGGCGCGATCGAGGGCTGCGTCCGGCGTCGGCGGGCTCGACGACATCACGCGTCCGAGTGTCGACGGGCGCCCGCGCCGCGGGGTGCACAGGATGTGAACGACGTGTGACGAGGTGGTGACCGCGCCCTCGCGCCGCGGCGCGCAAGCTGGAAAGCTGGCGCGCGATGGAAGCCGCTCCGCGTCCCGGCACCGTCGCCGCGCTCGGCGCACGCGCCACCTCGCCGACCGGATCGGCGACGTTGCGCTGCACGTGCATCACCGCCGCTCGCCGCGCTGCTCGCGCGTGCTCGATCGATCGCGGCGATCATCTGGAAGGTCTTCGAGGGCGCATGGCCGGCGATCAAGGACTTCGGCCTCAGCTTCGTCTGGGACAGCGCCTGGAACCCGGTCACGGAGCCAGTTCGGGGCGCGCGACGTTCATCATCGGGACGATCGTCACCTCGTTCGGGGCGCGTGCTGCTCGCGGCGCCGCTCTCGATCGCGATCGGGCTCTTCCTCAGCGAGCTCGCGCCGCCGTCGATCCGCGGGCCGGTCGGCACGCTGATCGAGATGCTCGCGGCCGTGCCGAGCGTCGTGATCGGGCTCTGGGGCATCTTCGTGCTCGGCGCCGTTCGACGCGCAGCACGTCGAGCCGTTCCTGAGCAGCTACTTCGGCTGGATCCCGATCTTCTCCGGCGGCCGCAGCAGGTCGAGTCGACTGTCTTCACCGCGATCGTCGTGCTGACGATCATGATCATCCCGATCACGTCGTCGATCTGCCGCGAGCTCTTCGTCGAGCGTGCCGAACGAGCTCGAAGGAGGCTTCGATCGGGCTCGGCGCGACGCGCTGGGAGATGGTGCGGGGCGTCGATCGTGCCGTACGTGCGCGGCGGCGTCGTCGCCGCCGTCACCTCGGTCTCGGCCGCGCGCTCGGCGAGGCGATCGCCGTCACGCAGGTGATCGGCAACAGCCTCGCCGCTCCAGACGCTCGCTCTTCGCAGCCGGGCAACACCCTGGCGAGCCAGCTCGCGGGCAGCTACCAGAGCGCGCCGACGAACATCGAGATCTCGGTCGCTCATCTACCTCGGCGCTGATCCTGCTCGTGATCACGTTCGTCGACGAACGTCGGCGCGCAGCGGATCGTCAAGCGCTTCGAGTTCCAGCAGGCGGGAGGCTGATGGACGCTCCGGCGCCAGCGATCTCGCTGAAGGCGACCGGGCGCTCGCGGCGCAGGCTGCTCGTCGAACCGCGCTCGCCGAGCTCGGCGGCGACGATCGCCGCGGCCTGCTCGCGGTCGGCGTGCTCGTCGATCCTCGTCGGCTCGGTCGTCGGCCCGCGGCGCTCGACGCGCTCAACTGGGACTTCTTCACGAAGGGGCCGGCCGTCTTCGGCGAGACGGGCGGCGGCATCGCGCCGGCGCTCGTCGGCTCGCTCATGCTCGTCGCGATCGCGACCGCGATCGCGCTGCCGTTCGGGGTGCTGGTCGGCGATCTACGTCAGCGAGTTCGCGCCCAGCCGGCTCGCCGAGCAGGTGCAGCTCTGGCTCGACGTCCTGAACGGCTTCCCGTCGATCGTGATCGGCATCTTCGTCTTCGCGCTCTGCGTCAAGGCGAGCGTCCCCGTCGTCGGCTGCGGGCACCACCAGAGCGCGTGGGCGGGCGGCTTCGCGCTCGTCGATCATCATGCTTCCGCTCGTCGCGCGCACGACGATGGAGGTGCTCGCGCTCGTGCCGAACCACCTGCGCGAGGCGAGCTACGCGCTCGGCGTCTCGAAGTGGCGGACCGTGCTGAGCGTCGTGCTGCCGACGTCGCTTCGGCGGCATCCTCACCGGGACGACGCTCGCGGTCGCGCGCGCCGCCGGCGAGACGGCGCCGCTCCTCTTCACGTGCTCGATCTTCGGCCAGGTCGTCGACTGGGATCCGACGCATTCCGTCGCACTCGATTCCGGTGATGATCTTCCAGTACTCGGAGTCGCCCGATCCGGGCCTGCAACGCGCAGGCCTGGGCAGGCGCGTTCGTGCTGATCATGTTCGTGCTCGATCACGAGCCTGACCGCGCGCTTCCTGCTCGACCGTTCGCAGAAGAAGCAGGGCCTCGCGCGGTAGTCCGCGCCGTTCACCACTCCGTCACCCAGCGGTAACAGCGCGTCAGCCCATATTGGCGCGCGGCCACGGCAGGCTGGCGCCATCAACCAGCCCGTGAACACGACACCCCCAGGGACAAGGAGAGAACGTCAATGAACAGAGGGCTCGCCCTCATCGCAGCCTCGCTCGTCGCGCTCACCGCGATCGCAGCCGCAGGCGCACGCAGCAACGACACGACCATCGCGGGCGCGGGCAGCACGTTCGTCTCGCCGCTCGTCTCGACCTGGACGCCGGCGCTCGGCGAGGCGTTCGGTTACCACGTCCAGTACAGCGCAGTCGGCTCAGGTGCCGGCATCGCTGCGATCACGAACCGCCAGGTCGACTTCGGTGCCTCCGACGCCCCGCTCACCCCGGACCAGGCCTCGGCCTGCAAGGGCTGTGTGCAGATCCCGTGGGCGCTGTCGGCGACGTCGATCGCCTACAACGTCTCGGGTGGACCGGCTCACCTCGAACCTGGACGGCAAGACGATCGCACGCATCTTCCTCGGCCAGATCACGAACTGGAACGATGCGGCGATCAAGGCTCTGAACAAGGGCGCGAACCTGCCGGACCAGAAGATCACGCCGGTCTTCCGCTCCGACGGATCGGGCACCTCGTACAACTTCACCGACTACCTCTCGGCGGTCAGCCCCGAGTGGAAGTCGAAGGTCGGCGTCTCGACACAGCCGGCGTTCCCGACCGGCGTCGGTGCGCGCGGCTCGTCCGGTGTCGCAGGTGTCGTGTCTCGCACGGCCGGCGCGATCACCTACGTCGACGTGGCGTTCGCGATCAACAACCACATCCGCTTCGCCGCCGTCCGGAATGCTGCAGGCAAGTTCCTCTTCCCGAGCCTGCGCCGCATCACCGCCGCGGCCGACGCGTTCACCAAGGTGCCGGCCAACAACGAGATGCACATCGTCAACCCGCCGAAGAAGGCCGCGCTGGCGTACCCCATCTCGACGTATACGTACGTGATCATCCCGCAGCAGACGTCGCACGCTGCCGAGTTGCGCAAGATGATCTTCTGGGCGCTGACCCAGGGCCAGAGGGCGCAGTTCACCGCGAAGCTCCTCTTCGCGCCGCTGCCGAAGCCGGTTCTCGTCGCTTCCGAGAAGACGCTGAAGTCCGTTCATACCTAGGCGACCCCTCCCGGTGCTTGCCTAGGCGAGGGCGCCCCTCTTCGGGCGCCCTCGGCTTTCGGGGAGAGGACGCTCGTCCAGGCAAGTCCACTTGCCAAACGCGCCAAGCGCGGATCGGGCCCCGCCGATGCGCCTCAGGGTGCTGCGAGACTCGCGTTGTCGGTCTGTCTGGGCCGCTCGGCCTCGGCGGCGAACTTCGCGCAGACTTCGGCGTTGGGTCGACAGAATGTGCGGTCATGGTCGAGGTGACGGAGTGCGACGGCGAGGCGGAGGAGCAGATCTCGCTGGGCGTCTACAACGCCGTTTGGCCGCACGACGCGATCACGATGGACGAGGTGCGATCGTTCAAGGCGAGCGTCGTCGCGTACGTCGACTACCTCGCCCTCCTCGACCGGAGCGCGGTCGGCAGCGCGGTCGGCGTTGTCTTGCCGCAACGGACCGACCGCGTCTTCACGCTCGTCACCGTGCTTCCCGAGCATCGGCGGCGCGGCGTCGGCTCCGCGCTGTACGCGGCGGTCTCTGCCTGGACGATCGGACGCGGCCTTCGCGAGCTCGAGGCACCCGTGTTGGACAACGACCCAGAGAGTCTCGCCTTCGCCCAGGCGCGCGGGTTCGTCGAGGAGCGGAGGGAGCTGGGTGTCGTGCTGCACCTGTCCGAGATCGATCCGCCGCCCGTCGAGCCGCCCGACGGTGTCGAGATCGTCACCTGGGCGCAACGTCCGGAGCTGGCGCGGGGCCTGTACGAGGTCGCGTGTGAAGCGCTCCCGGACATCCCCGGCTCCGAGGATGAGGTCGTCGAGCCGTTCGAGGACTGGCTCGCGCACGACATGCAGGGCTCGGGCGACCGCCCGGATGCGACGTTCGTCGCGGTCGCGGGCGACGAGGTCGTCGGCTACGCGAAGTTCTCGCTCACGGACGCGCAACCGACCACTGCACATCACGATCTCTCCGGCGTGAAACGAGCCTGGCGCGGCCGAGGCATTGCGCGGGCGTTGAAGGCCGCGCAGATCAACTGGGCGCTCGCGAACGGCTACCGCGAACTGCATACGCGCAACGAGCAGCGGAACGAGCCGATCCGCCGGCTGAACGCGCAGTTCGGGTACCGGCCCGCCGTCGGCCGCATCTACCTCGTCGGCCCCCTCGCCGCCCCTGAGCCCCGGCTGGGCGATCGTCCGCGCCCGAGCCTGTGTTCGGGCCGCCCCGCGCAACCGACCAAACTCGCGAACCTGGTTCAAAGAGCGAACCAGGTTCGGTGCTGCGCTCAGGGAAGCCACTCCGCAGCCGCGCGTACCGAGCGCCGGCGCGGCAGTCCTGCGTAGGCTCGTTTCGCGTCGGACGTCTCTTCGGTGACTCCGACCGAGTGTCGCGTCGCCAGCTCGTCGACGGGGTAGCCGCCCCATTCGGCATCGTCGTGCTGCTCGCGAGCGCCGATTCCCAGGACGACGAACGGCTCGTCACCGGTGCCGAGGATGATGTGCTTCGTCTGCGGAGGGCAGTGCACGAGATCCCACTTGTGTAGCCGACGCTCTTCGCCCTCGACCAGCAGTAAGCCGTTGCCGGAGAGGACGAGGAAGTCCTCCTGGTTGCTCTCCCAGTGGTACATGCCCATCGCTTCGTCCTTGGCGAGCACGTACAGGTTCACGCCGACTTGCGCGAACTCCGCGTCGTCCCCGAATGGGCAGACCGCGCCGCGACCTTCCGCATATCGCCAGCGAGCCTCGCGCGCGTTGACCACGAACCAGCCCGGTCCGGCTTGAACGCGTCCCGTGCTCGTGGATTCGAACGGCGCCTCCGGAACCACGACGACGATTCTAGGCGGCACGCGACCGGAACCTGGTTCGGGGTGTGAACCAGGTTCCTGAGTTTCGGGCCGCGCCGCGTGTCGAGCGGCAGCACGGGACAGTCGGCGGCCTGCCCGATCAGGACTGGTCGCTGCGCATGACGCTGGTGTTCCGTCGCGAGGGTGGCGACTGGTGCATCGGCACGCCGACGTCTCGTACAGCCGATCGGCATGGAGCAGCTCTCGCTGCTGGCACGCGGCTCGGACGACGCCGGCTGAATCTGGGCTGTCGGGTGCAAGCAAGCGGCTCTCGGGCGTCCGTTGACGGCTGACGCGGCCGCGCAGCGTCAGAGGAAGTAGAGAAGGTGAATGTCGTCGGGCTCGGCGGCGAGGAGCCTCGCGTCCGGTTCGGGTGCGAGGACGCAGCCTCGACTGAGGTAGAAGTCGACCGTGTTCTCGGTCGGCGTGGCGGAGACATAGAGCGCGTTCGCGCCGGCTTCCCGCGCCAGGGACACCGCCGCCTCGAAGAGCTGCGTTCCGACGCCGCGGCCCCGATACGGGCGACTGACGTAGAGGTATGCGAGCTGCAGTTGATCGTGTGACCGGCCGAGACGGGCGCTCTCGAGGACGGTGATCCCGATCAGCGCGCCCGCGTCGAAGACTCCGAGGAAGCTGCCGCCTCGGTCGAAGCAGTCGAGCAACGCCGGCGTGTCCTTCTTGGCCGCGTCGTCCGGCCAGCCGGGAACCTCGAAATACCTCAATCTGCGAACGAGTCGCCCTGCGCGTACCTCGTAGATGTGCGAGTGGACTTCCGAGCGATCGATCGTCCAGATGAGCTCGATCTCGTCGCGCGTCAGGCGGCGCATCTCCATGCTCCGAGAACGAATCAGCCGGGGAACGTCGCGCGGATGCGTAGGCCACGGCCTCGGTCGCCCTCGGCTACGACCTCGCCGCCCGCGGCGACGACGATGTGCTTGACGATCGCGAGCCCGAGACCCGTGCCGCGCGAGGTGCGCGCCGAGTCGGAGCGGTAGAAGCGCTCGAAGAGGCGCGGCAGCGTGGCGGCGGGCACGCCGGCGCCGTCATCGGCGGCGGTCAGCACCACGAAGTCGCCTGCACGGCGGATCGAGAGCGTGAAGTGCGCGCCGTGGCCCGCGTAGCGGATTGCGTTCTCGGCCAGGTTCTGCGCGACGATGCGCAGCATCCGCGGGCGCAGCGGCAGGTCGATGCTCGAGTCGCCTTCCACCGAGAGCGTCACGCCGGCCCGGGCGGAGGATGCGTCGAGCGCGTCGACGACCGCTTCGAGCACGGGTATCGCCGTCGTGTGGCCGAGCGAGACGATCTCGCGGCCGCTCTCGAGCTCCGAGAGGAAGAGGATCTCGTCGATCAGAGCGCCGGCGTTCTCGACCTCGGCCCGCGCCTGCTCGATCAGCTTGTGCACGTCGGCGCCGGGCAGGTCGGCGTTGTCGAGCAGCGCCAGGATGCGGGCGAGGGGGGTGCGCAGCTCGTGCGAGACGGCCGCCGTGAAGCCGGTCCGCAACTCGTTGAACCGGCCGTGGTGGCCGATCTCACCGACAGGCTCGCCGAAGTCCGTCACCAGAAAGTCACCAGTCCGTCACCCGGATCCGCCCCCTCGCCGCTCTATCGTAGGGGTGTGGCCAAGGTGCTGATCGTCGAGGACGACAATGTGATCGCCGACGGGATGGCGCGCCACCTGTCCGCGGGCGGCTTCGACCCGATCGTCGTCGGCCGCGGCGAGCTGGGCCTCGCGCGGCTGCGCTTCGAGAATCCCGACGTCTGCGTGCTCGACCTCATGCTGCCCGAGCTCGACGGCTGGAAGCTGATCGAGACCGCCCGCGCGGAGGGGATCGGGACGCCGATCGTCGTCGTCTCGGCGCGCGGCACCGAGCACGATCGCGTGCACGCCCTCGAGATCGGCGCCGACGACTACCTCGTCAAGCCGTTCTCGATGCGCGAGCTGGTCGCGCGCGTCGGCGCGGCGGCGCGACGCGGCGTGCGGCCGGCGGAGGAGCGGCGCGGCGAGCCGATCGAGATCGAGGAGCTGCGCATCGACCCGCGCGAGGTGCAGGCGTTCGTCGACGGCAGGAGCGCCGGGCTGACGCCGACGGAATTCAAGCTGCTGTACACGCTCGCGCTCGACCGCGGTCGCGTGGTCACGCGCGACGAGCTCTTGCAAAAGGTCTGGGGACGGCGTGAAACGCATCGCGACCGGACTGTCGACGTGTTCGTTCGTCGTTTGCGACAGAAGGTCGACCGGGCGTCGTCGCGGCATTCCTTCATCCAGACGCGGTTCGGTGTCGGCTACAAGCTCGAGCCTGAACCGAAGGCGTAGCCGTAGGTTCCAGCAGCGTCTCGAAGTAACCGCTTCGTCACAAAATCGTTCCCGCTTGTGGCGGTCGCTCCTGCGGAAGACTCGATCCCGTCAACGTGAACTCCGAACGGGAGGGCTCTCTTGAATCGCAAGGCTCTTGTCCTGGCGATCGTCGGTGCGGCAGCCGTCTTCGTGGCCGCTGTCAGCGCAGCCGGATCCGACGATCTCCAGCTGGCGAACGTTCCGAACGCGAACACCCGGGCCGTGGGCTACGCGCCCGCGACGCTCTACTCGGCCGGCCTGACGCCGGTCGTCGTCGCGCAGGGCGCGACGAAGCTCGAGAACCCGGACGGCATCGTCACGAACTACGGGTACGAGAACGACGTCCCGAGCCCCACTGACGCAACGGTGCCGCTGATGGTGCCGTCGGGCGCGATCGCGACCGAGGCGCAGAAGACGGAACCCGACAAGAACACCTACCTCGTGCTGAAGAACCAGCACGGCGCCGATCCGAATTACGACTACGGCACGGACTTCCTCTACCAGGGTCACGAGGCGGGCGCGCTCGTCAACGGCGCGCGGCAGGGCGCGATCACCCGCATCAACCTCGACGCCGATAGCGCCCATCGCGTGCACGCTGCTCGCCGACAAGGACGACACCGGCGCGCCGGTGACCACGATCGACGGCAGCACCTGGGACCCGTTCGCGAAGGTGCTGCTGCTCACGTCCGAGAACGCGGCCGCGCCGACCTATTCGGCGACCGTCGACTTCCCGTCGACCGTGCACGACATCTCGGGCTCGATCGGTCGCGGCGGCTACGAAGGGATTCAGAACGACAGTGACGGCAACGTCTGGATCGCCGAGGACATCGGCGGCGCGAACAAGCCGGGCACCGTCGCCCGCATCCCGAACAGCTTCATCTTCCGCTTCGTCCCGACCCGCAAGGACGACCTCTCCAGCGGGAAGCTGCAGGCGCTGCAGGTCATGAACGCGGCCGGTCAGCCGATCACGGTCGCGTCGCAGACCGCGGTCAACGCGCCCGACCAGGTCGCGCTGCACACCTACGGCAACGTCTTCAACACGAAGTGGGTGACCGTCCACGACACGGCCGTCGACGGGACGACCCCGTTCAACGCGAACACCGCGGGGAAGGCAGCGAACGCCACGCCGTTCAAGCGGCCCGAGAACGGCGTCTTCCGGCCGGGCACGCACTTCGGCGAGTTCGTCTTCACCGAGACAGGTGACACGAACGCGACGAGCGTCGAGAACGACACTGCCGGCGGCTGGGGCGGGCTCTTCGACCTCGAGCAGTCGAGCCCGTCGGCGAATACCGGCAAGATCACGGTGTTCTTCAAGGGCACCGCGCGCACGAACAGCCTCGACAACATCACGTTCCTCTCGCGCGACATCGTCTCTCCGGTCGAGGACCGGGGCGACGGCCTCCACGGGCAGCTGAACGCGCTCGACTCGGGCTGGGCATTCGACATGAACACCGACTACTCGAAGGCGGGCAACCTCCCGGATCGGATCATCGCCGAGGGCCGCGACGCCTCCGCGACGATCGACTCCAACGTGACGCCGACCGGCTTCGGCAAGAACGACGGTGACCAGGAGCTCACCGGCATCCACGCCTCGAACGGCGATCCGACGGTGTCGACGGGATCCTCGGCGCGCAGAAGCCGAAGCTCGGGCATAACGGCTGGCGGCTCTTCTACACGGAGCAGCACGGCGACAACCAGACGATCGAGCTGCTCGTCGGCAACCAGCGGAACGACGACGAGGACAAGGACGACGACGACCACGGCGACCGCGGTCACGACGACTAGGTAGGTCGAGACGCTAGACCGTCTGCCCGGGCGCGAAGCGCTCGGGCACGACGGTCTGGTGCCAGAGCACGATCCGGCCGTGCTCGACCCGGAAGATCGCCGCCGCCTGTGAGCCGAGGCCGTCGCAGCGGTGTTGGGGCCGGTTGCGCAGCTCGAAGATCGCGAGCACCTCGTCGTCGCCGTGCAGTTCGAGGTGGCTGATCCGCCCTCCGCAGGGCAGGCCGGCGTTCCAGCGCACCGCGTCGGCGTGGGTCTGCAGGATCTGCTCGCCGTTCTGCACGATCTGCGCATCGTCGGCGAAGAGGCGCGCCGCGTGCTCGTTGTCGTTCGCATCGAGCGCAGCGCTCCAGGCGCGCACCACGTCCGGGGCCGAGGCGCTCTTGGCGCCGCCGCAGCCGGCGAGCGCGAGCGCGGCGAGCAGGATCGCAGCCGCCTTCATGGCGGGTAGTGTGCCGCCCGTGGACTTCGGGCTGACTGCCGAGCAGCGCGAGATCCAGGCGCTGGCGCGCGAGTTCGCCGCCGCCGAGATCGAGCCGAACGCGGCGGACTGGGACCGGGCGCACGGGTTCCCGCGCGAGCTGCTCGGGAAGCTCGGCGATCTCGGCCTGATGGGCGTCTGCGTCTCGGAGGAGTACGGCGGCGCCGGCGCGGACTTCCTCTCGTACATCCTCGTGCTCGAAGAGCTGTCGCGCGCCGACGCCGGTGTCGGTGTCACGGTCGCCGTGCACACGTCGGCCTGCACGATGCCGATCCTCGCCTTCGGCAACGACGAGCAGCGCGCCCGCTTCGTCCCGCCGCTCGCCCGCGGCGAAGGCGTCGGGTGCTTCGCGCTGACCGAGCCGGGCTCGGGCTCGGATGCCGGCTCGATCGTCACGAGCGCGACCGAGGAGGACGGCGGCTGGCACATCCGCGGCGCGAAGCAATGGATCACGAACGCCGCCTTCGGCGGCACGCTGCTCTTCTTCGCGCGCACCGGCGCCGAGTCGCGCACGGCGCGCGGCATCTCCGCGTTCATCCTCGACACCGAGCAGGTGACGATCACGCGCACCGAGGAGAAGCTCGGGCTGAACTCGTCGGTCACGAACGACATCTCGGTCGATTCGCACATCGACGGCGACCGGTTGCTCGGCGAGCTCAATCACGGCTTCCGCATTGCGATGGCGACGCTCGACGGCGGCCGCATCGGAATCGCCGCGCAGGCGGTCGGGATCGCGCAGGCCGCGTTCGACGTCGCGCTGAGTTACTCGAAGGAGCGCGAGGCGTTCGGCCACCGGATCTCGGACTTCCAGGCGATCCAGCACAAGCTCGCGAACATGTCGATGGAGATCGACGCCGCGCGTCTGCTGGTCCACCGCGCCGCGTGGCTCAAGGACCGCGGGCAGCCGCACACCGAGGCGGGGGCGAAGGCGAAGCTCTTCGCCTCCGAGATGGCGCGCCGCCAGACCTCCGAGGCGATCCAGGTGCTCGGTGGCTACGGCTACACCAAGGAGTTCCCCGTCGAGCGCTACTACCGCGACGCGAAGATCACCGAGATCTACGAGGGCACGAGCGAGATCCAGCGTCTCGTGATCGCGCGCTCGCTCCTCAAGGACACGTCCGGTGTCAGACACGCGCACGAAACGCCCAAGGAAGCGTGACGAGATTGTGACGGCGCGGTGAGCCCGCGCGAGCGGGACGAGCCGGTTCGGCTCACGAAGATCTACACGCGCGGCGGCGACAAGGGGGAGACGTCGCTCGGCGACATGTCGCGCGCTTCGAAGCTCGACCCCCTCGTGCGCGCCTACGGGGTCGTCGACGAGCTCAACTCGGTCGTCGGCTGGGCGCACGTCGCCGCCGGCGACCAGCGGCTCGCACGGATCCAGAACGAGCTCTTCGACCTCGGCGCCGACCTCTCCGTGCCCTTCGTCGAGGGCGACGGCAAGCTGCGCGTCGACCAGGCGTCGATCGACCGACTCGAGGCCGACTGCGACGCCGCCAACGCGCCGCTGCAGCCGCTGAAGAGCTTCGTCCTCCCCGGCGGCACGGAGGCGGGCGCCCGCCTGCACGTCGCGCGCGCGGTGTGCCGCCGTGCGGAGCGCGAGGTGCTCGCCGCCGGGCAAGAGCGTGCGCTCAACCCGCTGGCGGCCGTCTACCTGAACCGGCTCTCCGACCTGCTCTTCATCCTCGCGCGCGCGGCGAACACAGGGGACGAGCCCCTCTGGAAGCCGGGCGGCGAGCGCTAGCCGAGAATAAAGCTCAGGTCGAGGTCGAGCTTTTGGTCCCGTAGACGTAAAAGCGCGTCCAGTGCCGCCGGTCGCCCGGCCGGCGTCCGTTGACGATGAACCCATACCCCGCGAGCACCCGCCGGACCGTCCCGCTCGTCCGGTTCGCAGGGTCACCGCCGCGGTCGGCGAGGAAGTCGTGGCAGGAGACGGTCACGTGGCGCACCCGGCCGGCGTTCCGGCCGAGTCCCGCGAGCGCGGCCGCCTCGGCTCCCTCGATGTTCATCTTCAGGAAGTCGACCCGGCCGAGCTCCCACTCCTCGAGCAGCTCGTCGAGCGTCCGGGCGGGGACCGAGATCCCCGTCGCCTCGTCGGTCATGCGGTTCTCGAGGTAGCGCTCGTCGTCGGAGAAGAAGACCGTCCCCGCGCGATCGGAGACCGCGACATGGACAGGGACGACGTTGGCGAGCGCCGCGCAGCGCCGCTCGAGCGCGGCGAACGTCGCCGGGTGCGCCTCGATCGCGTAGACGCGACCGGCCGGCCCGACGAGCCGCGACAGCAGCTCGACCTCCTCGCCCGCGCCGGCGCCGACGTCGAGCACGGTGTCGCCCGGCTGCGGCGTGTACTCCTGGAAGAAGAGGTCGCGCGTCAGTTCGTCGCGGTCCGTCTGCCGCCGGGCGCTCGCCCGCAGCGGGACCCAATGACGCCGCGCGCGCCAGATGTGCGCACTGACGAGCGCCGCATTGGCCCCGCGGCGGGTGGCGGCCAGCCCTGCGAGCAGCCGGCGCCCGCCCGGCCGGTTCAGCGCGCGCTTGACGGCGCCGAGCGCGCGGAACTCGAGGCGGCGTGCCTGCACGGCGGGATCAGAGCACGCGGTGGAGCGCCGTGCCGGCGTGGCGCCGCCTGCTGCTCCGTCTCGAGCGTGTGGCGGAGGGTCGTGAGCGCGCGGTGCAGTGAGACCTCGACCGTGTTCGTGCGCAACCCGAGGATGCGTGCGATCTGCTTCGCCGTCAGGTCGGCACCGAAGCGGAGCGCAATCAGTTCCTGGTCGCGCTCGGGGAGCTCCCGTACCGCCGCGCGCAGCTCCAGCCGGGTGGCGACCTGGTCCTCGAACGCGCCGGTCGCAGCCAGCTCGGGAACCTCCGAGACGTAGGCGTGCTCGCCGGAGAGGTGATCCGCGATCACCCGCCTTGCGATGCCGATCAGCCACGAGATCGGCGAGCCGCGACGCTCGTCGTAGCGCTTGCGGTAGCGCAACGCGCGTTCGAACGTCTCCGACGTGATGTCTTCGGCCTGCACGCCGTCGCCGACGCGATACGCGACGTACGCGTAGACACGCTCGATCAGCGGTTGCGGGCTCTCGAGCGGATCGATGCTCATCAGTAGCCGTACCTCCCACGGAAGGGACGCGTGATCACGTCGACAACCCGGCGGTCACGCGGCCGCATCGAGCGCTGCCACTCCACGTCCGCGCGCAGCGCGACCGTGCCGTGGTCGAAGCGGCTCGGGTTGCCGGAGACGGTGTGCGTGTGCTCGAGCGCGAGCTCGCCCTCGGCCGTCCACGGAAGCGGTGACGGGACCTCGCCGGCGAAGCGCACGATCTCGTCGATCGTCTCCTGCGGCCGCGCGACGAAGTCCTCGTACCGCACGAGCAGGTGCCGGCCGCCGTCGCTCTTCCAGAGCGCCCGCGTCGACTCGTTCAGCACGTTCCAGTACAGCGAGCTCATCGCCGGGCCGTGCGAGCGCATCGAACGCACGCGGCGCGGGTCGTCGCGCTGCATCTTCTTGCGCACCCACGAGTAGGCGACCGCTCGCGGGTCGCGGACGAGGTGCACGACGCGCACGTCGAGCCCGTCGACGCCGGCGAGCACGCGCCCGTACGAGGGGCTCTTCGACGAGTCGACGATCACGCGGCAGCCGGTCTCGGCCTGGATCGCGCAGTAGAGCGAACCGAGGCTGCGGCGGTACTCCGTGGTGCCCGGCTCGAGGTGCGCGAGGTGCAGCGGCAGGTGCCGGGTGCGCGCGCCCTGGCCTTCCAGGCGAAGCAGCTCGTGCGCGTCGACCCCGCCGGGGAAAGCGCGGTCGAGCACGCGCGACCAGACGTCGCAGTCGCGCACGGGGGTGCCGCAGCCGCACAGCCGGCCCTCGATCAGGCCGCGCTTCCAGAGGAACATCAGCTCGCCCGCCGAGAAGAAGCCGTCGACCTGCCCGAGGACGTTGTCGAGGATCGTGCTGCCGCTGCGTCCCCAGCCCGCGATGTACAGCACCCGCGTCATGCGTGCTCCAGGTGCATCCGGCCCGCGGCGAACTCGCGCCGCTGGATCCCGACGGCGGCGAGCCCGACGCCGACGATCGACCACAGCCAGATCGCGCCCTGCGGGCCTTCCAGGTACGGGTCGAAGCTGGTGTCGATCATGATCGCCAACCAGCCGACGAGCAGCCACGCGTCGAAGAGCGACCACAGCCGTGCGCCGACGCTTCGTGCGCGCACCGTCCATACGAGCATCGTCGCGGCGAAGCCGAGCTGCAGCAGCAATCCACGACACGAGGCCCGGCACGCCCATGCGTGCGAGCACGGTGATGTGCGAGTTGTGCGGTGCGCGCAGCGTGTGCCGGTCGTCGAGCTGGAAGCCGTCCGAGTCAGCGAGGTTCAGGCCGAAGCCCTTGCCCTTCCAGAAGTACGGCCCGTGCACCGTGTAATCCACGACCTTCGTCCACCAGCGGATCCGGAACTGCTTCGAGCCGTTGAGGTTCTGGTGCGACGCGCCGTGCCCGCTCTGGTCCTGCTTGCTCGACACGATGCTGACGACGTTCTGCATCAGGTTCGTGGTCGAGAGGTTCTGCCCCGCCGCCGACGGGCACCGAGACGTTGAACGCCACGAGCGTGAGCAGCAGCGCGGATGCGGTGAGCACGAACGGCAGCACGCGAACGGAGCGGCGCAGCATGATCGCCGCGGCGACGCCGAAGCCGAGGCTCAGCATCGAGCTGCGGCTCATCGCGAGCACGGGCGCGACGGCCACGAACCACATCAGCCAGAAGACGGTCTCGCTGCGCAGGCCGCGCGGGCGACGTTCGAATCCGTAGAGGCCGAGCAGGACGAACGCGGCGGCGATCGTCAGGTGCACGCCCATGTCGCCGCCCTTGAAGTCGATCATCGGGATGCCGGAGTTCGGCCACGCCGGCGAGATATGGAGGATCGAGATCCCGGCGGCAATCGGGATCCAGGCGACGAGCCACGGCACGAACCGGCGGTACTGCTCCAGGAACCAGCGGATGTGCTCGATCCGCACGAACGCGGACAGCACGATCGCGAACATGCAGTAACCCCACAGCGCCGCGTCGCGAATCGTGTCGAGGCCGTAGCTCGTGATGTACGGCGCCGTCCGGAATGCGCCGAGCAGCATGAAGAGGAAGATCAGCCCGTGCACCGGGTGCAGGCGCACGGCGCGCGCGCGGGTGAACAGCGCGAGCGTCCCGATCAGGAGCACGACGTCGCCGATGAACACCGGGCGCTGGCCGGTGTACGCGAAGCCGCGCCCCGCCACCGCGTAGCCGGCGAGCAGCACGACGACGCCGCCGAGGAACAGCCGCGGCAGGTGGTCGGCCTGGACGAGCAGGAGCGCGACGACCGCAAGCGCGAGCACGCCCGCCGCGGCGACCGGAGCGACCGCGATCAGCGCGCCGGTACCGAGCAGTCCGAGCCCGATCAAGCCGGTCGAGACGTAGGGCGGCAGCGGGTCGTTGCTCCGCCGCAGGCGCATCGGCTGAGTGAGGCTCAGCATGCCGCCTCCGCGTAGCGCTCGACGTGGCGCCCCGCGATGCGCCGCCACGAGAAGAGCTGCGCGACGTTGGCCGCGTTCGCCGCGGCGGCCGTGCGCAGCGTCTCGAGCGAGCGCGCGGCGTCGACGAGCGCGCCGCTCGCCGCGTCGGCGGTCGGCTCGGTGACGACGACGTGGCGGAAGCGCCGCACCTCCGGGATCGAGCAGGTGCCGATCGCGCTCGACAGCACCGCGGGCTTGCCGGCGGCGAGCGCCTCGGCGACGGCGAGCGGAAGGCCCTCGTGCCGCGAGAGCTGGACGTAGACGTCGGCGCGCTGCGAGCTCGTCGGCGACGTGCGCGCCCGCGAGCGGCCCGGTGAAGCGCAGCGAGCCGTTCAGCCCGAGCGACGCGGCGCGCCGCTCGAGCTCGCCCGGCCGCCGTTCCAGTCCGGCCCGACGACGGTCAGCTCGACCGGCGCCGTCTGCGCGCGCGGCGGCGAACGCGTCGAGCAGGATGTCGAGCCCCTTCGTGTAGACGTCGAGGCGACCGACCGAGACGAGCCGGGTCGGCCCGTCGACGCGGGCCGCCGGCGCGGCCGGGCGCACGCGGACGTTGCCGCCCTGCGGCACGGTGTAGACCGCGACGTCGCCGAGCGCCGAACGCACGTCGCGCGCCTCGTCGGGGCTGAGCGCGTGCACCGCGGCGAGCTTCGAATAGAGCAGCCGCCGGGCGACGGGCATGTAGGCACGCTTGCCGAGCGCTCGCGACTTGCGCAGCACGACGGGATGAAACGCACCCTGCGGGCTCAGGAACACCGGCGCGTCGAAGAGCCGCGGCCGCCCAGAGGTTGTCGGGGTTGAACTCGCCGTGCGCGTGGACGGCGTCGGGTGCGAGCGCGCGCAGGCGATCCTGGTCGCCACGCTCGATCAGCCGGAGCCGCAGGCCTGCGCGCTGGACGCGCCGCCGTTCGCGGAAGGTGACGAGCTGGAGGCCGTCGGCGTCCATCCGCTCGTACAGCGGCGCGTTCTGCGGTTCGGCGGCCGCGACGATCACGTCGTGGCCGAGCTCCGCCTGCGCCGTCGCGAGCCCGAGCACTGCGTTCGCGACACCGCCGCCGCCGAGGAAGTTCGGGTACCAGTGGACGATCCGCATCACGCGACCGCCACCGTCGCCGTGCGCGTGCGGCGCCACGCGATGATGCCCGCCGTCGCGTAGCTGACGATCGCCACCACGAGCCCGCCCGCGATTCCGGCGACGAGCATCGCCGGCACCGCGAAGACGAGCACGAACACGCCGGAGACCGCCCAGAGGCGCGGCACGAACCGCACGTTGCCGGTCGCCTTCAGGAGCACCGTCTGCACCTGCACGACGGTCGAGACCGTGTAGCTGAGCGCGAACAGGAAGACGACGAGCCGCTGCGTGTCGTAGCGGCCGTGGTAGAGGTGGTGCAGCGCCGGGCCGGCGAGCGCCGAGAGCGTCAGGCCGTAGAGCAGGACGCCGCCGCCCGCGAGCAACAGGTAGCGCCGCAGCCGCCCGCGCAGCGTCGACATCGCTGCGCCGCCGCTCGCGGCCAACGCTGTCGCCGGCAGCATGACTGTCTGCAGCGACTGGAGCAGCGGGTTGAGCGGGCGGAAGAGGTTGCCGGCGGCCGCGACCGCCGCCAGCTCGCGCAGGCCGAGCACGAGCGGGATCAGCATGATCAGAATCTGGCCCGAAGCCCAGAAGAGGCCCTGGGCGAGCGCGCTCCAGCGGCCGTACTCCCAGTGGCGAACCCCGAGCTCGCGCCAGCCGATGTCGCCGCCACGCAGGTCCGGGCGTAGCGCGACGAGCATCACGACGCAGCCGGCGGCCGCGCCGAGCCCCATCGCGAGCACCCCGCGCTCGGCGTTCAGGTGGCCGGTCGTGTGCAGGACGTAGAGCCCCGCGAGCGTGCCCGCGAAGTAGACGGCGTCGCCGGCGACTGCGCCGCGCGGTGTCAGCTCCATGTAGAACGCCCGCCGCAGCAGCCACAGCAGGAGCACGAACGGCGCTGCGACGGCGAGCGCGAGCAGCGACCGCCACGCGCCGGAGCCTGCAAGCCACACGCCGAGTGCCGCGAGCGCGAGCACCCCGCCGGTCGCGACCGACGTGAGTACGTGCAGCCCGACGTGACGGCCGAGGTACGCACGCGTGCGGCCGCGGTACACGCTGGCGCCGAACACGAGCATCGGCTCGGTCAGGACCGCGGTGTGCAGCGCGCCCAGCAGCAGGAAGACGAAGAAGGCGAGTGCGAATGCGCCGTACTCGACGGGCGGCAGCCAGCGTGCGAGCAGGATGTTGATCGAGAAGCTCGCGCCGGCGAACAGCACCTGGTCGAGCACTGCGAAGGCGCCGACGCCCATGCGCCGCGCGCCGCGTGCGTTCACCGCGATCGCGCTCATGCGGCCTCCAGCGCCGCTGTCTGCGCGACGGCGTCCTCGTAGATCTCGAGCAGGCGGCGAGTCGCAGGGCCGGGCGCGAGCTCGTCCTCGTACCGGCGCCGTGCCTGCCGCCCGAGCTGCTGCGTCCAGGCGTCGTTCTCGGCGAGCGTGCGCAGGGCAACGGCGAGAGCGGCCGGTTGCGACGGCTCGACGAGCACGCCGGTCACCGTGTCCTCGACGACGTCCGCGAGCGAGCCGATCCGCGATGCGAGCACGGGCACGCCGAGCGCGTACGCCTCGACGATCGTGCGCGGGAAGACCTCGAACCAGCGCGACGGGACGACGAGCGCCCGCGCCGTCGCCAGCACGGCCAGCGCCTCGGCATGCGGCAGCTGTCCGGCGAACGAGACGTTGTGCAGCCCCTCGCCTGTCTGCGGAGCGCGTCCTCGCCGATCTCCGGAGCCGATCAGCGTCAGCGGCTCGTCGATGCCGGCGGCGCGCCACGCGTCGAGGAGCGTGTCGATGCCCTTCTCGTGGGACAGGCGGGCAAGCGCGACGAAGCCGCGGCCCGCGCCGGAGCGCGCGATGCCCGGCTCCGGCGCCGTGTTCGGCTTCACGACGAGACGCTCCGGCGCCCAGCCCGCCTGCACGTACGTGCGAGCGCGCGAAGGCGGAAGGGGAGACGTAGCGGTCGACCGACGTGCGCCAGGTGCCGGCGAAGCGGTGCGCCGAGATCGACGCTGCGAGCGGGACCGTCGCGGCGCGGGAGTCGCGGTAGCAGCCGTGCGCGAGCGCGGGCAACGGCCCGCGACCGAGGCACGAGGTGCAGACTTGCCGTCGCGGAAGAACGTTGCCGCCGCGCACAGCGGGCGGAAGTTGTGCATCGTCGCGACGACCGCCGCCCCGGAGGCGCGCGCCGCGCGAAGGGCCGCCGGGCTGAGCAGCGGAAACGTGTTGTGCACGTGCACGACGTCGGGCCGAAAGCGCTCGATCGCGTCGGCACGATGCGCCGTCCTTCGCGCGACCACACGGTGCGCGCGGGGAGAAGCGCCTTCTTGTGCAGCGGGCAAGCCGGCGATCTCGTCGCTGTGGGTCTGCAGCAGCTCGACCTCGCAGCCGTGCTCGGCGAGCAGCCGGGCTTCGTCGTCTACGACGACGTTCTCGCCGCTCGGCTGTGCGCTGCGGTAGCGGTTGTGTGCGATCAGTACCTTCACGCCGGCGACCGCCTGGGCGTAGGCCGCATCGAGGTCGCGGGCGACGGCGTCGAGGCCGAAGTCGACGGGCTGCGTCGGTTGCACGCGCGCGAGCGCCTCGGCGATCCCGCGCGCCGACTCCTCGCGCGACCCGACCGGCACGAGCTCCATGCTCGACGCCGGGCAGCTGCGCGAGTGCGCGCGGGCCGCCCTGGTCGAGCGCGATCACCGGCACGCCGAGCGCGAGCGCCTCGACGCACACGAGCGACGCGCCTTCCTTGAGGCTCGGCAGCACGACGGCGCTTGCCTCCGAATAGCGGCGCCACAACTCCTCGCGCGAGACGTAGCCGACGAACTCGACCCGCTCGCGGACGCCCAGCTCGTGCGCCAGCGCGATCAGCCGCGTTGCGTCGTCGCCCGCTCCGGCGACGACGAGGCTGCCAGTCCGGGGCGTGCACCAGTGCGCGCAGCGCGAGCCCGACGCCCTTGAACCGGTTGAGCCGGCCGGGCACGAGCGCGGTCTTCCGTGCGAGCGGTGCATGCACGACCGGAGGCGCGGCGCGCAGCGCGGCCGCGTTCGGCCGGACGAGCGCCTTCGCGCCGGTGCCGCCGCGGCAGGACGCCGATCGTCTCCTCGTTGTTGACGAGCACGACGGCCGCGCGAGACCAGCCTGCGCGGACGAACGGGCTGAAGCCGGTGCAAGCACCCGGCCGGCGCGTAGCGCGAGCTCGGCGAGCGTGCCGCGTGCACCGAGCTCGCGGTAGAGCGAGCGCGGCACCCGCTGGCCGCCGGCGACGGGGCCGAGCACGAACGGCGCGGGCACGGCGCAGACCAGCGCAGGGCAGGAAGACGTTCGCGAAGGTCAGGTGGTGGACGACGTCGAACCGCTCGGCCGCGTGCAGCCGGCGCGCCTCGCGCGCGGCGAGGAGCTGCCAGAGCAGGTAGTAGAGGCGGACACCGCGCCCGCCGCGCTTCCACACCCGCGCCGCGGCGGGCAGGTCGAGGTAGACGAAGCGCAGGTTCGACGGCGGCCGCGGCTGCCTCGATCGACCTCGCGGTTGTTCGCGCGCGTGAGCACCGCACAGCTCGTGCTCGCGCGCGGCGGCGAGCGCCCACGTCCAGCCGACGACCGGCTCCGAGCCCTTCCCGGGCTCGCACGCGTAGGCGGAGATCAGGACCTTCACCGCGCCACCCGCTCGAAGTAGAAGGACGACCCGCTGCCCGTGAAGCCGGCACGCGAGGTCAGCTCCAGCAGCGCGGGCGAGGTGCGTACGAGCGCGTGCACCGGGAGCACGACGCGGAGGTCGTCGCCCCAGCGCAGCATGGTCTCGACGTAGTGCTGCTCGTTCCAGAAGCGCCGCTGCCGCGTGTACCACTTGAGCGGGTAGTGGTACGGCGAGAAGACGTCGTGGACGTGGACGGTCGCGCCGGGCGCGACCCGCGGGTAGACCCGCTCGAACTGGTAGGCGACGTCGCTGCCGAACTTGTGCACGTGGCTCGAGTCGACGAACAGCAGGTCGCCCTCGCCGAGCGTCTCGAAGATGCGCGGGTCGGCGTCCTGCAGTGACGTGCGCACCACTTCGAGGCGCGTGTGCCGAGGTTCGCGCGCGAGAGGGCTGCCGATCGAACGGGTCGATCGAGACGAGCGTGGCGGTGCGTCCCTCGGCCGCGTTCCGCTCGAGCGCAGCGACGGCGACGATCGTCGAGAAACCGCGGCCGATCTCGACCACGCGCGCCGGCTTCGTGCGGCGCAGATGCCCGTAGAGCAGCAGCGCGTCGACGCCGAAGAAGAGATGGTTGGGCTCCGCGTAGCCGAAGCGATCGACGTCCGCACGCGCCTCGGTGCCGTAGCGCGCGGCGAGCGCGAGCGCGTACCCCTCGGCCGTCTCGAGCTCGAAGTCGATGCCCAGCTCGCGCGGCCCGTCGTCGTACGCGGCCGCGACCTCGCGCGTGTCCGGCACCGGCTCGTAGAAGTGGTTGCCGGTGACGTGGAAGCCGGCGCGCTGCAGCGTCGGGAACAGCTTGCGGCTGAGCCAGCGCTGCACCGCGCGCGGGCTCCTGTGTCGCCTTCGAGATGCGCTCCCGGCTGACGATGCTCACGCCGCCGCTCCGATCAGCTCGGCGAGGTGCTTCTGGAGGGCGCCGTCGACGGCGCCGGAGCGCCGTGCGGCGCGCAGCAGCGCGCCGGGCGCGATCTCGAGCGCCGATGCCGAGCCGTGCCGCGAGCTCGCGCACCTGGCGGTCCGGCTCGAGCGCGCCGCGCGCGAGCCCGTCGGGGGTTCCCTCGCCGAACAGCACGAGCTGCTGGAGCCGCCACTGGAAGAGATCCTCGAGCGGGAGCCCCGCACCGGCGTGCTCCCAGTCGACGACCGCGAGCCGGCCGCGACCGTCGACACCGGTGTTCCAGGCGGTGAAGTCGCCGTGCACCGCGACCTCGCCGGCGGGGGCGGGGAGGACCTCCAGCGACGCGAGCTCGGTGAGCGCCGAGAGCTCGCTCCGCCCGAGCGGCCGGTTGGCGCGGCCGCGCAAGGTCAGAGGCTCGAGCAGCAGGAGCTCGTAGCCCTCCCAGGTCAGCACGCCGAGCGGGCGCGGCGCCGTGAAGCTCTCCGGCTGCGCGCCGGCGAGCCGCTCGAGCACGTCGAGCTCCAGCGCGAGCTTCGACTCGCCGCTCGCCGCCGCCTTCGCGTAGGCGACGAGCCTGCGGCCGTCGTGGACGGCGAGGAGCGCGCGTGCGCCGCGACGGCCGTTGCGCGCCGCGGCCGCGGAGAGCGTGACACGCGGAAGTCCGAGTGCATCCGCGATCGCGGGTGCCGCGCCGGTCTCCTGGTCGATCAGGGTCGTGCGGCCGAGGCCGAGCCGGTGGGCCGTCTCGACGGCCGAGGCGGCGAGCGCGTCGCGCCGCCGGCCGGGGCGGTAGAGGCCCGCGCGCAGCGGGCCGGAGCCCGCCGGGATCACGAAGCGCGTCGCGCCGTGCCGTCGCGTCACGCGATGGCGCGTGCCCGCCCGCGACGGCGAGCCGAGCAGCTGTAGCGCCGCGCGTGCGGGACCGAGGTCGCCGTGGCGGCGGGCGAGCGTCTCGTCGACGAGGTCGAGCGCGTCCGCGAACGTCTCCGCCGGCGCGCCGGAGGCGTCGAGCACCGGATAGCCGCTGCGCCGAGCCTCGGTGCGCCACGCCACGAGCTGCCGCTCGAGCTCCTGCAGCGGCAGCTCGCGCTTGCGCGCGTGCACCGCGCGTGCGGGCGCGGTCAGGACGAGCACCAGATCGGGGCGCGGCAGCAGCGCGCGCGAGCGCGCGTGCCAGCGCCGGGGGCGTCGAGAGCCGGTAGCGCTTCGGGTCGATCGCGAAGTCGACGAACGGGCGCTCGAGCACGACGAGCGTCGTGCGGCGCCGCGCGAGCCCGATCTTCGGCAGCCAGCCGACGAGCGCGTCGAGCCACATGTAGACGAGCCGCGCCGTCGACCCCGCGAGGTTCGAGGGCCGGCGGTGGTGCGGGCGGTTCGCGTCCGCCTGCGGGCGGCGCAGCAGCTCGCCCGGCTTGCGGAAGAACCCGCGGCGCTGGCCGAGCCGGATGCGTGTGTGAAACGGGCCGCCGCCGAGCGCGAGCAGCGCCTGCGTGAGCGTCGACTTGCCGACGCCGTCGGGCCCGGCGAGGCAGACCGCGAAGCCCGTCGGGCGGGCGATGCGCCGGATCGTGCGCCGCGTCTCGTGGAACGCGCGTGCCGCGACGGCCGAAGGCCGGCGCAGCTGGACGTCGACCGCCGCCGCGATGTCTTGCAGCGCGCGCTCGAGCGTCGGCAGGTGCCCGCGTGCAAGTGCGTCGCACACCTTGTCGGCCGTGTCGTCGCCGGCGAATGCGCGCAAGGCATCGCGACCCGCGTCGCCGGCGCGCGCCGCGACGTCGGCGAGCTCGTCGGCCGTCTCCGGCGTCAGGCCCTTGCGGGCACGTTTGACCGCCAGGTAGACGAGCAGTGCGGCCGCGTCGGGTCGGCGCACGCCGTCCCCGTCACGCGTGCGCGCGCGCGAGCGCCGTTGCAGGGGCGGTTCCGTACTTCCCGATCCCGTGCGGGTCGCAGGCGATGTCGACGCGGCGGTAGCGAGGCCCGTCGGGCAGGCGCACGACGAGCAGCCGCGAGCGCGGCACCTCGTAGTCGTGCGCCTGCACGATCGGCCCGAAGCGCAAGAGCACTTCCTGGGCGGTGCGGAGCGAACCGGGAGCGACCACCAGGTCGAGGTCGTTGTCGCCGTCGACGAGCACCGCGTAGTCGACACGCGCGCGATCGAGCGCGCGCGCGAGGTCGGCGGTGAAGCTCATACGCGTCCCTTGCGCAGGTCGACCGCTGCCCGCACGAGGAACTCGCTGTTGGTGCGCAGGTAACGGCCGGCGAGGCGGCGCGGCTCGCTCGCGAGCCGGTGCGCCCACTCGAGTCCCGTGCGCTGCATCCAGCGCGGCGCGCGCGGCTTCGCTCCGGAGAGGAAGTCGAACGCGGCACCGACCCCGAGCGAGAGCGCGCCCAGCCGGTGGCCGTGCTGGGCCATGAAGACCTCCTGCTTCGGCGCGCCGAGCGCGACCCAGACGACGTCCGGGCCGGCGGTGCCCACCCGGTCCGCGTAGGACCCGAGGGAGTCGAGCGGGGCGAAGGGCGGCGAGACGGCCGCGCAGATGCGGATACCCGGCACCTCGGCCGTGAGCTGCCGCTGCAGTGCGGCGAGCGTCTCGGGCGTGCCGCCGAAGAACGCGTGCCGGAGGCCGTACCGCTCTCCCGCCCGAGCGACGGCGAGCATCAGCTCGGCGCCGGCGATCCGCTGCGCCGCCGCACGGCCGCGCCGGCGCTGCAGCCAGGCGACGGGGGCGCCGTCCGGGAACACGGTCCACGCAGCGCGCAAGGAGTGCGCGAGATCGCGGTCGTGCTGCGCGGTGACGAGCACGTGCACGTTGCCGAGCACGGCGTGGCCGCGCCGGCCGGAGCGGGCGCGCTCGACGACGGAGGCCGCGGCGCGCTCGACGTCGCCGACGAACGTGTTGAAGCCGAGGATCGAGAGCGGCCGCATCGCCTAGTACGCGCTCCGCGTCCGGAAGATCGCGGGGATCGTCCGGAAGACGAGCTTCAGGTCGTTCCTCAGCGACCAGCCCGTGACGTAGAGGTAGTCGATCTTGACCATCTCCTCGAACGGGATCTCGGACGCGCCGAGCACCTGCCACGGCCCGGTGATGCCGGGCTTGAGCGAGAGCCGCTCGCGCGCCCAGCTCGCGAACGAAGCGGTCCTCGTCGAGCACCAGCGGCCGCGGGCCGACGAGGCTCATCTCGCCGCGGAGGACGTTGACGAGCTGCGGCAGCTCGTCGAGCGAGTAGCGCCGCAGGACGCGGCCGACACGCGTGATGCGCGGGTCGTCCGCGCATCTTGAACATGCGCGGGTCCTCGCCGCGGTGCTTGTTGAGCGTGAGCGAGGTCGGCCTTCAGCGTCCTCGGCGTCCGCGACCATCGTGCGGAACTTGAGCATGCGGAACGTGCCGGTCGTCGCTCGCCCATGCGCAGCTGCCGGAAGAACACGGGGCCGCGCGAGTCGAGCTTGCATCGCGAGCGCGATCACGAGCATCAGCGGTGCGAGGACGATCAAGCCGCAGAGCGCGAACACGAGGTCGACGATGCGCTTGAGCAGCTTCGACGAGCGCGAGAGGTCGAGCGGCGGCAGGCCGATCAGCGGCATGCCCTCGACCGTGTGCACGCCGACGTTCGGCCCGACCACCTCGAACAGGCGCGGGACGATGTCGACCTGCACGTCGTACTCCTTGAGCTCGCGGATCAGCCGCAGCATGTCGATCGTGCGAGTCGTTCGAGAACGCGATCACGACGCGCTCGACGTCGAGCAGCTCGACGAGCCGCGTGAGGTCGTCGAGCTGGCCAAGCAGCGGGATGTGCTCGATGCCGACCTTCGGCTCGCGCGGCGCGGCGTCGACGAACCCGACGATGTTGATGCCGTACTCCCGGTGCTGGAGCATCTTCTTCGCGACCAGCTGGCCGACGTCGCCGGCGCCGACGATGATCGCGTTCTGCAGGTACTCGACCTGCCGCCGGCAGTAGCCGCGCGCCAGCGCACGCATGATCACGACCGAGAAGATCGATGCGGCCCAGAAGAGCACCAGCTTCGTCACCGGCACGCTGCCGACGTCGGTCACCTGCACGCTCACGAACAGGAGCCAGGTGCCGAGCGTGATCAGGTTGAAGACCGCGACGAGCTCGTCGACGGTCGAATGGTCGGCGCGCTCCTCGTCGCCGTCGTAGAGGCGGTTCACCTTCGCCATGAACGACCCAGACCGGGAGCGAGACGAGGAAGAGCGCCGTGTCGAGCACCATCTCGCGCTGCGTTGCCGGCGCGACGAGCGATTGCGCGATGACGAACGCGAGCGCGAGGCCGAACATGTCGGCGAGGAGCAGCATCCGGCGCACGAGCCAGCCCCGGCGGCGCGGCGCGCCGACCGCGCGGCGCCGCTGCCGGATCTCGCGCGCGCGGTCGTCGACGAGCGGGAGGTGTCCGACGATGGGCTCGTGCAGCGTCATGCGCGCACCTGCACCGCGAGCAGGGAACCGACGACCAGCGCGCGGAGGCGCTCGGGCGACGGCACGTCGCCGCCGTTCGCCTCGACGGGGACGACGAACAGCGGCAAGTCGTGCTCTGTCGCGTGGACGTGCGCGGCGCGGCACTCGCAGTCGACGACGATCGCGTCCGGCGCGAGTGTGCGCAGAAGCGCCGACAGGTCCTCGAGGTCGGCGGGCAGAAGCCGCGTGTCGGCGACGCCGTCCAGCGCGTTCGCCACGCCCTCCGCCATCAGCGGCGCGACGCAGATCACTGCCACGAGCGGCCTGAGCCTCCGTGTGGCGGCACCGGTCACACCGTCACCGCGAACTGTGGAGCGCCCTCGGCCCCGAAGACGGAGCGATAGATGTGCGCCGCGACGTCGCGTGACGGGACGTTCAGCTTGTGCAGGATGTTCTGCACGTGCCGCTTGACCGTGAACTCGGAGATGTCGAGCTGCACTGCGATGTCGCGGTTGCGCGTCCCGAGCGCGATCAGTCCCAGCACCTCGAGCTCGCGCGACGAGAGCTTGATCGCCCGCTCGCCGTAGCGGTCACGCCGTTCGCTGTTCTGGAAGGCGCCGATCACCCCCGTGAGGAGGCTCCGCCTGATCGGCGACTGCCCTTCGAGTGCGGTGTGCAGCCCGCGCACGACCGACTCGGCCTTCATGTCCTTCGTCAGGAATCCGATCGCGCCCGCGGACAGGGCGGCGAGCACCTGGTCGCCGTCGGGCTCGAGCGCCCACGCGATCACCCGCGGACCGTGCTCGGACTCGAGCCGGCCGAGCGTCGCGACCGCGCCGAACGGCGGGAGATGCAGGTCGAGCAGCACGAGGTCGGGCCGGTCGCGCTCGACCGCTGCGAGCAGCTCGGTCTCGTCGCCCGCTTCGGAGACCGCGAACCCGCCCGCGCGCTCGAGCGCGGCGCGCACGCCCATGCGGAACAGCCCGACCGGATCGGCGACGAGCACACGCGTGGGCATCAGACCCGACCTTCGCGGGGTTGGTCGAGGTAGTACGTCGCGTAGCCGGTGTAACCGTAGTCCGGCTCCTCGTCCGCGCCCGTCACGACGAAGCCGAGCTTCGGCGCGATCGCCGAGTCGAGCATCCGGCCCAGCTCCTTCAGCTCGGTGCGCTTGATCTGGTTCAGCCGGACGACGACGAGCATCGCGTCGACGCGGGCCGACAGTCCGAGCGCGTCGCCCACGTTCAGCATCGGCGGCGAGTCGATCAGCACGATGTCGGCCTGCTTCGCGAGCCTGTCGAGCAGGCTGTTCAGTCCACGCGTGAGCAGCAGCTCGCCCGCCTCGCTCGAGATGCGGCCGGCCGGGAGCACGTGCAACGAGCCGCGCACGTCCGGGCTGTCCTCCGTCGACTGCTCGGCCACGAGCACCTCGTCCAGCGAGACGTCGCCGTCGAGGACGTCGACGACGCCCGGCAGGCCGCGCAGGTCGAAGAACTTGTCGAGCGTCGGCCGGCGGAGGTCGAGGTCGACGAGCAGCACGTGACGCCCGGCGCGCGCGAACGCGACGGCGAGGTTCGCGGCCGTCGTCGACTTGCCCTCGTTGCTCATCGGGCTCGTCACGAGGATCGTGCGCGCCTGCAGATCGAGGTTGAAGAACTCGAGGTTCGTGCGCAGGACACGGAACGCCTCGGCGTGCGGACCGTGCCGCTCTTCGAGCATCGCGATCCTGTTGTTGTGGGCGAGCCGCCCCGGCGGGCTCGGAATGCGCGCGAGCAGCGGCAGGTTGAGCTGCCGGACGATCGCGTCGGTCGAGCGGATCCGCGTGTCGAGCGCCTCGACGATGAAGGCGAGGACGATGCCGAGGATCAGCCCGAGGCCGAGGCCGATGAACGCGTTGCGGCGCGGCTGAGGCGAGACCTGCGGCGCGACCTCTGCGGTCTTGACGACCGAGGCGTTCGCGCCCTGCAGCGTCTGGATCGTCTGCAGCTGCTGCGCCTTCACGGTCAGGCTGCCGAACAGCGGGCTGCGGGTCTGGCCGGTGTCGCGCAGCTTCATCAGCTGCTGGTCGACCTCGTTCAGCGCCTGTTTCAGCGCGGAGGTGTCCAGCGTGTGGCGGTACTCGACGAACGCACGCGCGTAGCTGGTCGCGAGCGCCTCGGCGCCGCGCTGCGTCGGCGCCTTGGCGGTGAAGACGAGGACGTCCGCCTCCTGCTTCTCCGACACGGAGGTGTGGCGCAGGAAGCGCGGAGCGGTGAGGCCTTCTCCCTCTGGGCCGGCGAGCTCGAGCGCGCGCTTCGCGACGTCCGGGAGCCGCGCCAGCGCGACCTGCGTGCCGAGCACGCGCGTCGCGTCCGACGCCGTCGGATCGACAGTGCCGGTGAGCGTCTGCGCGATGTTCTGCCTGTTGATCAGCACTTCCGCCGACGAGCCGTACGTCGGCTGCTGCAGGAACGAGATCACGATCGCCGCGAACGGCACCAGGACCGCGCCCAACACGATCACCCACTTACGCCGTTGCGCGACCTGGAGGTACTCGCGCAGTGACGGCGCTTCTTGCGTCGCCGCTAGTCCATCCATGCTTCTCCCTTTTGGCCCGAGGTGGGCCTCCGCAGTAACCCTGCTTCCCCTTGGGAACCATCAAACGATGGTTCGGAACGAAGGTCAAGACAGCCCCGGGCCCGTCTAACCGATCGGCTAGGTGGGTCCGCCCGCGCGGGTAGGCCACCTACAATCAACGCCGGTGGCGACTACGGAAGAACCACGGGAGCGGACGGGCGCCGAGGGCTGGCGTGAGGCCTACGAGGCGACGCCGGAGCGCCAGGGCGTGCTGTTCTCGACCATGTCAGGGGTCGAGAACGAGCCGCTGTACAGGCCGGAGGCGGTGGAGATCGAGTACGAGCGTGATCTCGGCAACCCGGGTGAGTTTCCGTTCACGCGTGGGGTGTATCCGTCGATGTACCGGGGGCGGTTGTGGACGATGCGCCAGTTCGCCGGGCTTCGGGACGGCGGTGGAGACGAACGAGCGGTTCCGCTACCTGCTCGAGCACGGCCAGACGGGGTTGTCGACGGCGTTCGACATGCCGACGCTGATGGGCTACGACTCGGACCATCCGCGCTCGCTCGGCGAGGTCGGCCGCGAAGGCGTGGCCGTCGACTCGCTGGAGGACATGGAGACGCTGTTCGCCGGGATCCCGCTCGGCGAGGTCTCGACCTCGATGACGATCAACTCGCCGGCGGCGATCCTGCTCGCCTTCTATCGTCTGCGTCGGGGAGGAGCAGGGGGTGGAGCGGGCGGCGCTGCGCGGGACGATCCAGACGGACATCCTGAAGGAGTACATCGCGCAGAAGGAGTACATCTTCCCGCCGGAGCCGACGCATGCGGCTGGTGACGGACATGGTCGAGTTCTGTGCGCAGGAGATGCCGCTCTGGCATCCGATCTCGATCTCCGGCTACCACATCCGCGAGGCGGGCTCGACGGCGGCGCAGGAGCTGGCGTTCACGCTCGCCGACGGCTTCACCTACGTCGAGTGGGCGATCGAGCGCGGCCTCGACGTCGACGAGTTCGCGCCCAGGCTGTCCTTCTTCTTCAACGCCCATTTGGACTTCTTCGAGGAGATCGCGAAGTACCGCGCCGCGCGCCGGATCTGGGCGACGCTGATGCGCGACAAGTACGGCGCGAAGAATCCGCGCTCCTGGCTGATGCGCTTCCACACCCAGACGGCCGGTGTCTCGCTGACCGCGCAGCAGCCGGAGGTGAACGTCGTGCGCACCGCGATCGAGGCCTTGGCCGGCGTGCTCGGCGGCACCCAGTCGATGCACACCAACTCCTGGGACGAGGCGCTCGCGCTCGCCGACCGAGGACGCGGTGCGGATCGCCCTGCGCACCCAGCAGGTGCTCGCCTACGAGACCGGGGTGGTGAACACGATCGACCCGCTCGGCGGCTCCTACTACGTCGAGGCGCTGACCAGCGAGCTCGAGCGGCAGGCCTACGACTACTTCGACCGCATCGAGCGGCTCGGCGGCGTCGTGGAGGCGATCAAGGCCAACTTCTTCCAGGCCGAGATCGCCGAGGCCGCCTTCCGCTACCAGCGCGAGGTCGAGACCGGAGAGCGCGTGATCGTGGGGGTCAACCGCTACCAGTCTGAGGCTGAACCTGAGGTTGAGATTCACCGCACCGATCCGGCGCTCGAGCGCGCGCAGGCCGGTCGTGTGCAGGCCCTCCGCGCCCGCCGCGACTCGGCCGCCGCCGAGTCGGCGCTGACGACGCTGAAGGAGGCGGCCGCCAAGGAGCGGGCGAACCTCATGCTGCCGATCGTCGAGGCCTCGCGCGCCTACGTGACGATGGGCGAGATGTGCGACGCCTTCCGCGAGGTCTGGGGGACCTGGCGGGAGACCCCCGTCTTCTAACTCTTTCCCTTCGCGGCGGCATAGTGGGCCGCCACGTCGGCGGCCGTCAGGGCGTGCGGGTAGACGGCGACGTCGTCGAGCAGTCCGTCGAAGAAAAACGCCGGTGTGCCGGCAGCAGAGCGGCCGACGCCGAGCCCGAGCGCACCGGAGTCGTTCGGTCTGAAGGGCGTGAACACCGAGCCGGCCTTCGCTCCGTCGACGTACAACGTCGCCGACGCGCCGTCGTAGGCGAGCACGAGGTGTGTCCAGCGGCCGCGCACGACGCCGGGGCCGGTGATCGCGTCCCAGCTCTTCGAGCCGTGGCCGAGCCACGCCTTCCAGTTGTCCTTCGCGGTTGCCTCGAGGATCAGGCCGCGCAGTCCCGCGGGGTCGCGCTCGACGAGCACCTTCCGCGCGGTTCCGGCGCCGCCGTCGGCGCGCGCCCACGCCTCGACCGTGAAGCGCCGCGGATTCAGGTCGGCGGCAAACGGCGAGCTCCCGTACTGGCCGCTGCCGCTGAGCGCGAGCGCGCGGTCGCCCGCTCCCTCGATCCCGGCGCCGGCGACGGCCGCGCCACCGGCGAGCGTCAGCCGGTGCGTGCCCGCGACGTCCGTCTCGTCGGCGGCAAACGGCCAGAAGGCGGACGGGTGCGCGGCGAGCACGAGCTCGCGGTAGGAGAGCCCCGACCCGGGCGCGGCCGCTGCCCGGCCGACGCAGGCAGGGGGCGACGGTGCTGCCCCCGCGGTCGCGGCGGTCACGCACGCCTCCCGGGCAGTGCGCGGCAGCACGATGCCGCCCGTCCAGGCGCTCGTCTTCGCGAGCCAGACCTTTCGCGGGCCGCCGTTCGTGCTCAGCCAGACCCGCCACGAGCGGCCCGGCGTCCCGCGTGCGCCCCAGGTCGCCTGGAGCACGCGGTTGCGGAGCTTGACGGAGGGGAGCACGAGCACCCGGCCGGCGCCGGCTCCGGCCGCGTCGCGATAGCCGTAGCTCCCGGCCGAGAGGCGCACGACCGGTGGGTTCTTGCCACGGACCGCTGTGACGGAGAAGAAGGCGCTCCGGATCCGGTGCCGCCGCCCGTCGACCGCGAGGAAGCCGATCGGCGCCCCGACCTGGGCGCTCGCGCGCGCAGGATTGAGATGCGATCCGACATGGATGCAGGTGGCGGGGCAGGGCCGCGGCGCCCCTGAAGCGGCGCCGGCGGCGGTCAGCGCCGCCGCCGCAAAAAGGACGATCGGCCGCCGCACGGCGCGCAGGGTAGCGGCCTTTTTTAACGGAGCCTCAACATTCCGCCCCTAACGAGCCGCATCGAATCGCGTCTACTCTGCTGTGACCGTGAGCGCCGACCTCGAATCCGTCTTCCATCCCGAGATCAAGCACCGCCCCGGCTGGCAGAAGGCCCTGCCCTGGGTGATCGCCGTCCTGGCGGTCGGCGGTGCGATCGCCGCGGGGATCATCTGGTCGAACACGGGCAAGAGCACCGCGACGCCGCTGACGAACCTGCCGGCGGACGACCGCTCGAAGGTGCCGGCGACGGTGAAGCTGACTCCGGGCGCCACGAGGGTCGCGCGGCAGTTCATCCGCACCGCGGTCGCGCGCAAGAACCTCCCGGCGGCCTACGGCATCGTCACCGAAGAGATCCGCCAGGGCCAGTCGCAGAAGTCGTGGAACACGGGCAACATCGCCGTGATCCCGTATCCGGTCGACGCGGTCAAGTACGCGCCGATGAAGATCGACTTCTCGTACCCGAACGAGGCGCAGATCGAGGTCGCGCTGCTGCCGAAGGCCGGCTCGAAGGTCCGCGGGCAGCTGTTCATCATGGATCTCGTGAAGCGCGACGGGAAGTGGCTCGTGAACTCGTGGGTGCCGCGGGCCGTCGCTCCGGTGCCGAACGGGTCCGCCAACAACGGCGTCGGCAACTAGCCGAACTCGGCGGGTGGCAGGACGGCTGTCGTCGCCGCGCTTCCGCCGTCGGGTGGCGTGGCTCGGCGGGTCGGCATGCCTGGTCGGCGTGGCCGTCATCGGCTCGATCATGGTCGGCAACACGGGCCGTTCGAGCGAGACGCCGATCGACCGGACTGCGAAGCCGTGGGTCTACAAGGAGCCGAAGTCGATGCAGCTGACCAGGCGCGATCGCCTCGACCTGTATGCCACGTCGGCCCAGTTCGTGAAAACGGCGGTCGCACGCAAGCACCTCGACGAGGCGTG
This sequence comes from uncultured Thermoleophilia bacterium, assembly GCA_963847415.1. Lineage (GTDB taxonomy): Bacteria > Actinomycetota > Thermoleophilia > Gaiellales > Gaiellaceae > PALSA-600. The sequence goes on from CAWJZQ010000030.1 coordinate 272,520, forward strand.
GGACATGCTCGGCCCCGAGATGAGAGCCGGCCAGACGCGCAAGTCTTGGGACACCGGTTTCAACAACGTCATCCCGTTCAAGGCCGACGGCATCGAGGCCTGGGACGTCCTCTATGCCTACAACAACGACGTCGCGCTCGACCTCTCGCTGTTCGCGCGCGGCAAGGGCAAGGACAACTGGTCGGGCAAGACGTTCACGCTCGAGCTCAGGCGCTACGCCGGTCACCCGCACCACTGGCTCGTCGCGTCCTGGGTGCCGAAGGGGATCGGCGGCGGCGGCACGCTCAGCCCGAACCGCCGCAGCGGTCCGCCGCCCCCGCCCGTCGTCGCCAAGCTCGACGCGAAGTGGCTCTTCTTGCCGATGGCCTTCCTCGGAACACTGCTGGTCGGACTCGTCGCGTGGGGCGTGAGCGGCTTCGTGCGCGGCCGGCGTGCGTCGCGCAAGTACGCCGAGGCGCTCAGCTACAACTCGAGCTCGAACCCGTCGTAGACCTGCTCGAAGCCGTTCGCGAGCGGCCGCTCCGACGGGCGATGCGTGATCAGCAGCCGCTTGGCGCCTGAGCGGCGGAACGCATCCTCCGCCTCCTCGGCCGACAGGTGGCCGCGCGTGCCGACCTCGGGATCGTTCGCCGAGAGCGTCGCCTCGCACACGAAGACGTCGGCGTCGCGCGCGATCGTCGCGAGCGCGTCACTCGGCCCGCTGTCGCCCGAGTACGCAAGCGTCGTGCCGTTGTCGGAGACGCGGAAACCGAACGCGAGCATCTCGTAGTGCAGGACCTGGTGCGGCGTCACGCGCGCGCCGGCCGCGTCGAACGCCTCCCCGTCCGTGTACTCGACGATCTCGAAGGAGCGCTCGAACATGTCGCGCTGGCCGAGGTCCTCGCCGAGTCGCGCGAGCGTCTCGCGCCCGCCCGGCGGCACGTGGAGGCGCGGCGCCGGCAGGTCGGTTCCCGGCCCGAACTGCAGTCCCCAGACCCACGGCACGAGGTCGCCCCAGTGGTCGAGGTGGAAATGCGTGATCGCGATCGCGTCGACGCGAGGCCAGCCTTCCAGCGAGCGAAGCCGCGTCAGGACGCCGGGACCGCAGTCGAGGAGGAGACGACCGCCGCCCGACTCCACGAGGTAGCCCGACTGCGCGCCTCCGGGGTTGGGCCAGGCCGGCGAGCAGCCAACGACGGTCAGTTTCACGTTCTTATACTGCCCAACCGTGGCGGGAAAAATCAGAGTGGTCGTGGCGAAGCCGGGGCTCGACGGTCACGACCGCGGCGCGAAGATCATCGCGCGCGCGTTGCGCGACGCAGGCATGGAGGTGATCTACACCGGGCTGCACCAGACGCCCGAGCAGATCGTCGAGACGGTGATCCAGGAGGACGCCGACGCGGTCGGCATCTCGATCCTCTCGGGCGCGCACATGACGCTCGTCCCGCGCATCCTCACGTTGCTACGCGAGCAGGGCGCGGAGGACGTGCTCGTCGTCGTCGGCGGGACGATCCCGACTGCCGACGTGCGTGAGTTGAAGGCGCAGGGCGTCGCCGAGGTGTTCACGCCCGGCGCGCCGACCGGCGCGATCGTCGAGTTCCTCCAGGCGAAGCTCGTCGCGGCTTAGAGGCTCTTAGACCACGCGGTCGACGGTCAGCGCGAGCGGCTCGCCGCTGATCGCTTCGACGGTGCCCGGCGCGGGCAGCGTCCACACGGTCACCTTCTGCCCCACCGTCACGTCGGGCGCGACCGCGGTGAAGGTGACGACGCGGTTCAGCTTCGACTCCTTGACGTGCGACGGCCAGGCGGCGAGCGTGCTCACCGTCAGCGTGAGGTCGGTCGGCGTCGACGCGACAACGGTGCCGGTCAGCTTGAGCGTGAACGGCGAGCCGGCGGGCGGCGCGGGGACGAGCAGTTCCGCCGCCTTCTTCAGGTACGGGAACGGTGACACTGCCTTGCCGCCCTTCGGGTGCACTTCGAAGTGCAGGTGCGGATGGATGCCGTTCGCGTCACCCGAGTCGCCGAGGTACGCGATGAACTGCCCGGCCTCGACGTGCTGGCCGTCGCCGAGCCCGGGCGCGTACGACACGCCCGGGACGCACTTGCCCTTGTTGTCGTTCGCGGCGGTCAGGTCGTTGTTGAGGTGGATGTACTCGTACATCGTCCCGCTCGCGCCGTAGAGGTAGAGCATGCAGCCGGCGCTCGAGGAGGTCGTCCAGTACTTGACCGTTCCCGCCTCGACGGCGACGACCGGCGCGCGCTTCGTGCCGAGCAGGTCGTTGCCCTGGTGCGTGCCGCCGGCGCGCGCGTCGCCGAAGTCGTTCGTATAGGTGACGGCGCCGACGACGGGAAAGAGCAGCTGCGGGACGCCGGTCTTCGCGGTCGACGCGGTGGCGCAGGCAAGCGCGGCCAGAGCGACGAGGACGGGCGTCAGACGCCGCATGACGCAACACCGTAGCGGTGAGTTCCGACGATGCCAAACCGGACGCGCTGGATAGAGTCACGCGCGCATGAAGATCGCCGTCTGTGTCAAAGCCGTTCCGGACGCCGCTGCCGGCCGCAGGCTCGACCCGGGAACGAAGCGGCTGGACCGCTCGTCCGAGCTCGCGATCTCCGATTTCGACACGTATGCGGTCGAGGAGGGGCTGAAGCTGAAGGAGGCCGCCGGCGACGGCGAGGTGGTCGTCGTCTCGATGGGCCCGGAGCGCGCGATGGACGCGCTGCGCAAGGCCCTCGCGATGGGGGCCGACCGGGCCGTGCTCGTCTCGGACGCCTCGCTCGAGGGCGCCGACCTGCTCGGCACCGCGAAGGCGCTCGCGGGCGCGCTCGAGAAGGAGAGCCCGGATCTCGTGCTCTTCGGCCAGCAGTCGGCCGACGGCGGCGGCGCCGTCCTCTGGGCCGCCGTCGCGGAGAAGCTGCGCCGGCCGGTCATCTCGCAGGCGAGCGAGCTGACCGTCGAGAGCGGCTCGGTGACCGGCAAGCGCCAGACCGAGTTCGGGTACGACTCGATCCGCGCGCCGCTGCCCGCGATCGTCGCCGTCTCCGACTCGATCAACACGCCGCGCTACCCGTCGCTGAAGGGGATCATGGGCGCGAAGAAGAAGCCGCAGGACGTGCTCTCGGCCGGCGACGTCGGCGGGGCAGGCGATGTCGGCACGACCGTCGTCGAGCTGAGCCCACCGCCCGCGCGCGGCGAGGCGCGCAAGATCGAGGACGACGGCAGCGCGGCCGAGAAGATCGTCGAGTTCCTCGCAGAGAAGAGGCTCGTCTGATGGCGAAGACACTCGTCTTCCTCGAGCATCACGACGACGCGATCCAGAAGGGGCCGCTCGGCGTGCTCGCGAAGGCGGTACAGGTTTCAACAACACAGGTGGGCGGTGACGTCGACGGCGTCGTCGTCGGCTCGGGCGTGAAGGAGCTCGCCGCGAGCGCAGGCGCATTCGGCGCGCAGACGGTGCACGTCGCCGACGACGAACGCGTCGCCGCGCCGCTGCCGCAGCCTCGCGTCGACGTGCTCGCGAAGCTCGTGCGCGACGAGGGATACGACACAGTGTTGTTCGCGCAGTCGGTGCTCGCGGCCGACGTCGCGGCGGGGCTTGCTGCTCGGCTCGACGCGGGGCTCAACTGGGGGCTCGTCGACTTCGACGGCGAGACCGGCAAGGCGCCGCAGCTGCAGGACACGGTCGTGGTCGACGTGGGCTGGTCGACGCCGGTGCGCCTCGGCATCTTCCGCGCCGGCGCGCTCGACCCGTCGGAGACGGGCGGCAGCGCGGACGTCCGGGACATCGCCGTCGAGCTGGAGGACTTCTCGACACAGGCCGAGATGCTGGAGCAGGCGCACGCCGAGCAGCAGGGGCCGTCGATCGAGGACGCCGACGTGATCGTCGCCGGCGGCCGCGGGCTCGGCGAGCCGGAGAAGTTCGCGCTCGCGGAGGAGCTCGCGAAGGCCCTCGGCGGCGCAGTCGCCGCGACGCGCGCTGTCGTCGACGCGGGCTGGTACCCGTACTCGGCGCAGGTCGGGCAGACGGGGAAGACCGTCTCGCCGAAGCTCTACGTCGCGCTCGGCATCTCCGGCGCCATCCAGCACAAGGTCGGCATGCAGGGCTCGAACGTGATCGTCGCGATCAACAAGGATCCGAACGCGCCGATCTTCGAGTTCTCCGATCTCGGCGTCGTCGGCGACCTGCACGAGATCGTGCCGAAGCTCGCCGAGCTCGTCCGCGCACGCAAGTCGTGAGCGTTCGCCCCGCGGACCATCCGGCGCCGTGGTCGCCGTCGGAGGCGATCCAGCCGCCGACCGACCCGCCCGACGAGCGCATCGAGGTCGGGTTCCTGATCGTCGGCGCCGGTCCGGCCGGGCTCGCGGCCGCGATCAGGCTCGGGCAGCTGATGGAGGAGGACCCGGAGACGGCCGAGCGGCTGGGTGAGGTACCGGTCGCGGTGCTGGAGAAGGGCAAGGCGCCCGGCTCGCACCTGCTCTCCGGCGCGGTCGTCAACCCGCGCGCGCTGCGCCGCCTCTTCGGCGAGCGCAAGGGGCTCGACGAGCTGCCGTTCTACGGGCCGGTGCACGGCGAGTCGGTGCTCTTCCTGACGAAGCGCCGCGCGGTTCGGATTCCGACTCCGCCGACGATGGTCAACCACCGCAACTACGTCGCGTCGCTCTCGCGGCTCGGGCGCTTCCTCGCCGAGGAGGCGGAGGCGCTCGGTGTGACGGTGCTGCCGGAGACCGCGGCGGAGAAGCTGCTCGTCGACGGCGGGCGCGTCGTCGGCGTGCGCACGGGCGACCGCGGCCGCGGCCGCGAGGGCGAGCCGCTCGGCAACTTCGAGCCGGGCTCGGACATCACGGCGCGGGTGACGATCCTCTCCGAGGGCACGCAGGGTCATCTCACCGGCGCCGCGCTCGACCGCTTCGGGCTGCGCAGCGACGACCCGCAGGTGTGGGCGCTCGGCGTGAAGGAAGTGTGGAAGGTCACAAAGCCGCTCGACCAGGTGGTGCACACGATGGGCTGGCCGTTGCGGCCCGGGCGGAAGTACCGCGAGTTCGGCGGCTCGTTCATCTACCCGATGGGCGACGACATGGTCACGATCGGGATGGTCGTCGGGCTCGACTACCGCGACGCCGAGCTGTCGGTGCACGACCTGCTGCAGGAGCTGAAGACGCATCCGCGCGTGCGCAGGATCCTCGAGGGCGGCGAGCGCGTGCAGTGGGGCGCGAAGACGATCCCGGAGGGCGGTCTCGTCGCGCTGCCGAAGCGCTTCCACGCGCCGGGGCTGCTGCTCACCGGCGACGGCGTCGGCTTCGTGAACGTGCCGGCGCTGAAGGGCATCCACTACGCGATCGAGTCCGGTCGTCTCGCGGCGGAGGCGGCGTGGCGCACGCTCGAGCGCGGCCGCTCGTCGCGCGACGCGCTCGCGACGTACGACGACTCGATCCGCTCGTCGTTCATCTGGAGCGATTTGCGCGAGGTGCGCAACATGCGGCAGGCGTTCGGCCGCGGCTTCTACCTCGGCGGCGCGCTTGCGGGCGCGATGACGGCGACGAAGGGGCGCTTTCCGCGCGGCGACGCGCACACGGAACGCGACGCCGAGCAGACGCTCTTCAGGACGTCGCGCGCGGAGTCGTATCCGGCCCCGGACGGCAAGCTGACCTTCGACAAGCTGTCGAGCGTGTTCGCGTCGGGCAACCGCACGCGCGACGACCAGCCGAACCACATCCGCGTGCAGACCCGCGTCCCCCGCGACCTCGCGGTCGCGTGGGCGCGCATGTGCCCCGCGCAGGTCTACGAGGTCGGCGACGCGGACGGCAAGGACGCCGACGGCAACGAGACGGTCGAGGTCAAGCTCGCCCCCTCGAACTGCGTCCAGTGCGGAGCCATCACCGCCAAGGGCGGCCGCCTCACCCCGCCGGAAGGCGGCAGCGGCCCCGAGTACACGGTCACGTAGCTCCGAAGTTCCGGTGTCTGACACCGGCCGTGGCCCTCAGAGACACGCCGCGACGAGCTCGGCGTACGCGTCCATGCCGGCGCGGGGTCGGCGGTCGAGCAGCCGCCAGATATCGCCGGGGCGATGGAGGCCCAGAGGTTGCTCGAGCCCGACGCTCGCGCGGTATCCGCTCCACTGCCAGTCCGCCGGGGCGACCTCGAACGACCGGAGCGGATTGAGGTCGATGTAGGCGCACGTGCTCACCACGTCGTCGACGTCGTCGAGCTCCCGGCTCCAAAAGCGCCGCCCGAACAGATGGTCGCGGCGACCCTCGCGGGCGTTGAACGAGATCGCGTAGCCGCCGTTGAGCGACTGCATCCCGCGTGACATGCCCCGGTCTCCGAGCCGCAGTACGAGGTGGTAGTGATTGTTCATCAGGCAATACGCGAGAACACGCCAGTCGTAGCGCTTCGCGAGACCCTGCAACATCAAGAGGAAGACGAGACGCGACCTGGCGTCCGTGTAGATGTCGCGCTGGTTGTTCCCACGCGTGCCGACGTGGTAGTACGCGCCCGCGATCTCTTCCCGAAGCGGGTATCCCATCCCGCAACGAGCGTACGACTCCGCACGGCGCGGAAGCCCGGCCGTTCCACAATCGTGTCTCTCTCTTCACACGTTCGTGCGCGTGTCTGACACCGGACGTGGCTAGATTCGCCACGCGATGATCACGTCGCTCGACAACCCGCGCGTCAAGGAGGTCCTCCGCCTGCGGAAGTCGCGCGAGCGGCGGCGGAGTGGGTTGTTCGTCGCCGAGGGCCTGCGCGAGGTGGAGCGCGCACGCGCCGCCGGATTGCGGATCGTCGCGACCTACGTGGCGCCCGAGCTCCTTCCGGGCTGGAGCACCGAGCAGCAGCACGACGCCGCGACGACACGACCCCGCCGCCGGAAGAGGTGAGCGCACGCGTGCTCGCGAAGATGGCCTACCGCGCCGAGCCGGAAGGGGTGCTCGCGATCGTCGAGATCCCGCAGCGCGAGCTCCCGCCGCACGCCGAGCCTGCTGCTCGTCGCCGTCGGGATCGAGAAGCCCGGCAACCTCGGCGCGATGGCACGCACCGCGGACGCCGCGGGCGCCGACGCGCTGCTCGTCGGCGACGCGAACGTCGACCCGTGGAACCCGAACGCGATTCGCGCGTCGACGGGCGCCGTCTTCACGCTGCCGATCCTCGACACGACGCCCGACCACACGCGACAGCTCCAAGCGAGAAAGGTCGCCGCCGTCCTCGGCGCGCCGCACAAGCACACCGACGAGCGCTACACCGACCCGACCGCGTTCCTGATCGGCGCCGAGGACGCCGGGCTGCCCGCCGCCTGGCTGGCAGTAGCCGACACGACCGTCGAGATCCCGATGCAGGGAGCGGCGGCGGACTCGCTGAACGCGAGCGCCGCCGCCGCCGTCCTGCTCTTCGAGGCGCGCCGTCAGCGCGACGCCGCAGACGCCTCGAACCCAACGCTTACTTGAGACCCTTCTGCTTCGCGATCGCGCCCGCGAGCAAGTCACCTGTCATGAACATGTGGTCGTACGCACCGGCCGTGAGCGCGTACGCCTGCTTGTAGTTCCCCGCCGCGTACGCGTCGAGCTGACCCTTCAGCTGCAGCACGTGCGCGGTCAGGTCGTCGACGAGCGCCTTCTTCGGCAGTCCCGTCGCCTTCGCGAAGAACGCCGCCTGCACCTGGATGTACGTCATCAGGTTCGCGACCGCCTTCTTCTGCGCCGCCTTGTCCTTCATCGCGAGCGCCTTCGTGTAGTCGACGAAGTAACCGATGTGCGCGCGCCACAGGTTCTTGCCGTCGAGGAACTGCTTTGCTGCGGGGGCGCCGTAGACCGAGCCGATCGCCTTCGAGAGCGCGACGCTGTTCTTGTCCAGTTGCGCGGCGAGCGCAGGGAAGCTCTTACTGCCGCTGTAGCCCGCCTGCGTCGCCCAGATCGCGAGCAGCGCGTGCTCGCCCAGCAAATTGTCGAGCGTCACGCGCAGCTCCTCCGCCTTCGAGCCGGATGCGGACGCGGACGACGACATGGGCATCGACATCGGCATCGACATCCCCGCCATCGTCTGCTCCTGGCTGCCGTTGCGCGGTGAGCTGAAGCCGAACGCGGCCGCGGTCACGGCGAGCGCGAGCACGATGAGCAAGGTCAGAGTCGTCTTCAGGTTCTTCACGTTTTCACCCTCCGTTGTCGGTTGACGAGGCTGGTTCGCCCGACCGGCGATTACGGTTCGGACGTGACCACGCTTCAGCTCCCGACTCGCGAAGACGTCGAGCGCGCACGCGCCACGATCGGCGACCGCCTCGCGCGCACGCCGATGCTCACGAACCGCACGATCGGCGCCCGTCTGAAGGCCGAGCTCTTCCAGCGCACGGGGTCGTTCAAGTCGCGCGGCGCGCTGAACAAGATGAGCAGCCTCAGTGACGAGGAGAAGCGGCGCGGCGTGATCGCGATCAGCGCCGGCAACCACGCACAGGCCGCCGCGTTCGCCGCCGCGGCCGAGAACGTCGACGCGCTCGTCGTGATGTGGCAGGGCGCGTCGGAGCAGAAGATCGCGGCGACGCGCGGCTACGGCGCGCACGTCGATTTGGAGGCGAGCGGGCCGGGCGACGCGTTCGACCGCCTCCACGACCTGATCGAGGAGACGGGCCGCACGCTCGTCCACCCGTTCGACGACCCGCTGGTGATCGCGGGCGCCGGCACGGTCGGGCTCGAGATCGAGGAGCAGGCGCCCGACGCCGACGTGGTCGTCGTGCCGGTCGGCGGCGGCGGGCTCATCTCCGGGATCCAGACCGCGCTCGCCGGGCACCCGACGATGCGCGTCGTCGCCGTCGAGCCGGAGACGAGCACCGCGCTCCACACCGGGCTCGAGCGCGGCGAGCCGGCGCCCGTCACCCCGACCTCGATCGCCGACGGGCTGAACGCCCCGTTCGCCGGCACGCACGCGCTCGCGATCTGCCGGGACCTCGAGCGCGTGCTCGTCACCGAGGAGGAGATCGAGCACGCGTTCCGGCTGCTCTACCAGCGCGCGAAGCTCGCCGTCGAGCCCGCCGGAGCGGCGGCGACGGCGGCCTGGCTCGCGGGCAAGATCGAGGCACAGAATCCCGTGCTTCTCGCCTCTGGCGGCAACGTCGCCGGCCAGACGGCCGCTGCTATCCTGGCCCGGCCATGAAGGCCGAGATTCATCCCGAGTACGTCCTCGCCACCGTGCACTGCGGCTGCGGGAACACGTTCACGACGCGTTCCACGAAGGCCGAGCTGCACGTCGAGGTGTGCTCCGCGTGCCATCCGTTCTACACGGGCAAGCAGAAGCTCGTCGACACGGGCGGCCGCGTCGAGCGCTTCCAGAGGCGCCTCGAGAAGGCCGAGCGCGCACAGCGCGCCTCCTCCTAGTCGATGGCACAAAACGTCGGCGGGCAGGCCGTCCTCGAAGGCGTGATGATGCGCGGACCGCGCAACTGGGCGGTCGCCGTACGCAAGCCCGACGGCGAGATCGCACAGGTCTCGCGCAGCATCGATCCGCTGATGGCGCGCCACTGGGCGCTCCGCCTGCCGATCGTGCGCGGCGTCGTCGCGCTCGGCGAGAGCCTCGCGATCGGCTTCCGCGCGCTCAGCGTCTCCGCGAACTACGCGGCACAGGAGGCGGAGGAGGGCGACGAGGAGCCGCAGGAGATCGGGCGCTGGGCGCTCGCGTTCGCGTTCCTGGTCGCGATCGGGTTCGCGCTGATGATCTTCAAGGTCGGCCCCGCGCTCCTCACCGACCTGCTGCCGATCTCCGGCGGCTGGTTCGTGCTGGTCGAGGGCCTCGTCCGCGTCTCGCGTGTTCGTCGCGTACCTGACCGTGCTCAGCTTCATCCCCTCGCTGCGGCGCGTGTTCCAGTACCACGCCGCCGAGCACAAGGCGATCAACGCCTACGAAGCGGGCGACGAGCTGACGCCGGAGAACACGCAGCGGCACTCGCTGATCCACCCGCGCTGCGGCACCGCGTTCCTGCTCTGGGTGATGGTCGTCAGCGTCTTCGTCTACGCGCTGCTCGGCCGGCCGCCGCTGCTCTGGCTCGTCGTGAGCCGCATCATCCTGCTGCCGGTGATCGCAGGGATCGCGTACGAGTTGATCCGCTTCGCCGGCAAGCACTCCGAGAATCGCATCCTGATGACGCTGCTCGCGCCCGGGCTGTGGCTGCAGCGGCTGACGACGCGGGAGCCGTCGCTCGACCAGCTCGAGGTGTCGATCAGGGCGCTGCGCAAAGTGCTGGACCTCGAAGGCCGCGAGCAGCCGGCCGACCGACGCGTGGAGGTGATGGCGTAATGGCAACCGATCGCAAGGCAGACGTCGTCTGGCAGGGCGACCTGATGAACGGCAGCGGCACGATCGAGAACGTGACGAGCGGCGCGCTCGGCGCGCTCGACGTCTCCTGGGCGTCGCGCTCCGAGGAGCCGAACGGGCGCACGAGCCCGGAGGAGCTGATCGCCGCGGCCTGGGCCTCCTGCTTCTCGATGGCGCTGTCGCACGGCCTCGCGCAGGCGGGGAACCCGCCGGAGAAGCTCGAGACGTCCGCCACCGTCACCTTCCAGCCGGGCGAGGGCATAACGAAGGGCGCGCTCACCGTGCGCGGCACCGTGCCGGGCATCGACGACGACGCGTTCCGTGCGGCGGCCGAGGACGCGAAGCAGAACTGCCCGGTCTCGAAGGCGCTCTCCGGCATCCCGGACGTGTCCGTCGAGGCGACCCTCGCGGGCTAGGCACAATCGGAGCGGCCATGGCCGCACTCGACGAACTGATCGCGGAGCTCGAGCGCTCCTACACCGAGACGCGGGACCGCATGTCGGACCCCGCCGTCTACAACGACCACCGCGAGGCGGCGGACGTCGGCCGGCGCCTGAAGCAGCTCGAAGGCCCGTACGCGCTCGCGCAGGAGTGGAAGCAGGCGCGCGACGACCTCGCGGCCGCGCGCGGCGACTCCGAGCTCGAGCGAGATGGTCGCCGACTACGAGGCCGAGGTCGCACGGCTCGAGGAAGAGCTCAAGCTCGCACTCGCCGAGCGCGACCCCGCCGACGACAAGGACGTGATCGTCGAGATCCGCCAGGGCGTCGGCGGAGACGAGGCTGCGCTGTGGGCGGCCGAGCTGCAGCGCATGCTGCAGCGCTACGCCGAGCGGCGCGGGTTCAAGTTCGAGCAGCTCGAGTCGAACGCGAACGACGGCGGCGGCCTGAAGGAAGGCGTGTTCGCGATCAAGGGCGACGGTGCTTACTCGGTGTTCAAGTTCGAGGGCGGCACGCACCGCGTGCAGCGCGTGCCGGAGACCGAGTCGGCCGGCCGCATCCACACATCCACGGCGACCGTCGCGGTGATGCCCGAGGCCGAGGACACCGAGGTCGAGATCGAGGAGAGCGACCTGAAGATCGACGTCTACCGCTCCTCGGGGCCGGGCGGCCAGTCGGTGAACACGACCGACTCGGCGGTGCGCATCACGCACCTCCCGACCGGGATCGTCGTCGCGATGCAGGACGAGCGCTCGCAGCTGCAGAACCGCGACAAGGCGATGCGCGTGCTGCGGGCGCGCATCTACGAGGCGGAGCGCGAGCGGCAGATGGCGGAGCAGGCGGCGGCGCGCAGCGCACAGGTCGGCACCGGCGCCCGCGCGGAGAAGATCCGCACGTACAACTTCCCCGAGAACCGCGTCACCGACCACCGCATCAAGCTGACGACGCACCGGCTCGACCAGATCCTGCAGGGCGACCTCGACGACTACACCGACGCGCTGACCGCCGACCAGCAGCGGCGCGCGCTCGAGGGTTGACGCTCGCCGAGGTCCTGCGCGGGGCGACCGACTATCTCGCGGGCCGCGGCATCGACACCGCGCGCGTCGACGCGGAGCTGCTGCTCGCCCGCGCGCTCGGTCTGACGCGCATCGAGCTCTACACGCTGCACGACCGGCCGCTGACGGAGCCCGAACGCGCCGCGGCGCGCGCGCTCGTCCAGCGCCGCGGCCGGCGCGAGCCGCTCGCCTACGTGCTCGGCGACTGGGACTTCCGCAACCTCACGCTCAAGACGGACGCGCGCGCACTCGTGCCGCGGCCGGAGACCGAGATCGTGGTCGAGCGCTGCCTCGCACTGCTCGTGGACGTCGACGCACCGCGCGTCGTCGACGTCGGCACGGGGAGCGGGGCGATCGCCCTTGCGCTGAAGCACGAGCGTCCCGACGCGGACGTCGCCGCCACCGACAGCTCGGCCGACGCGCTCGCGCTCGCACGCGAGAACGCCGAGGCGAACGGTCTCGACGTGCGGCTCGTCGCGGGAGACCTGCTCGCCGGCCTCGACGGGACGTTCGACCTGGTCGTCTCGAACCCGCCCTACGTCGACGCAGCCGAGCTCCCAGGGCTCCAGCCCGAGCTCTCCTTCGAGCCGCGGGCCGCGCTCGTCGACGAGGGGCAGACCGCCCGCCTGGCCGCGGACGCGCGCGCCGTCCTCGACGGCTGGCTCGTGCTCGAGGTGCACGAGAACCGGGCGGCCGCTGTGGCCGAAGAGCTCTCGTCACTCGGGTACGGCGCGATCAGCATCCGGCTCGATCTCGCCGGGCGCGAGCGAGCGGTGGAGGCGCAGTGGGCGGCGACGCGAGCGTCGAGCGGGCGATAGCGGCGGTCGAGGCAGGCCAGCCCGTCCTGCTGCCGACGGACACGGTCTACGGCCTCGTCACCTCCGCGCACCGGGAGGACTTCACGGCGCGGCTCTACGAGCTGAAGGGACGCGACGAGACGCAGCCGAGCGCGCTGCTCGCCGCCGGCCTCGAGGCGCTCTTCGACTACCTGCCCGAGCTGCGCGGCCGCCCCGAGGTGATCGCGCGCACGCTGCTCCCGGGCGGGTTCACGCTCATCCTCCCGAACCCGGCGCGCCGCTTCCGCTGGCTGACCGGCCTGCGCACCGACGCGATCGGCGTGCGGGTGCCGGAGCTGCCCGAGCTCGCCCGGCGCGTCGTCGAGCCCGCGGGTTGCGTCGTCGCGACGAGCGCGAACGACCCCGGCGGCCGCGACCCCGTGACGCTCGAGGACGTCCCGGCTCGGATCCGCGACGGGCTGCGCGGCCGAGGTCGACGTCGGCCCGCTGCCGGGCACGCCGTCGACGGTGATCGACTTCACCGGGCCGGAGCCCGTCGTGATCCGCGAGGGCGCCGAGCCCTCCGCCGAGGCGCTCGCACGGGTGCGCGAAGCGTTGACCGCCTGACGATCTAGAGTGCTCTGGGCATGGCCGTCGCCCAGCAGACCTTCGAGCAGCTGAAGACCGCGGGGCTCGCGGAGATCGATCCCGAGATCGCCGAGCTGCTGGGGCGCGAGGCCGACCGGCAGCGCGGCCAGATCGAGCTGATCGCGTCCGAGAACTTCACGTGGCCGAGCGTGCTCGAGGCGATCGGCTCCGTGCCGACGAACAAGTACGCCGAGGGCTATCCGGGCGCGCGCTACTACGGAGGCTGCGAGGTCGTCGACGAGATCGAGGAGCTCGCGCGCAACCGCGCGACGGAGCTGTTCGGCGCCGAGCACGCGAACGTGCAGCCGCACGCAGGCGCGCAGGCGAACATGGCCGTCTACTTCGCGGTGCTGAAGCCGGGCGACAGCGTGCTCGGGCTGTCGCTCGACCACGGCGGCCACCTCACGCACGGGCTGAAGGTCAACTTCTCCGGGAAGCTCTACGAGTTCCATCACTACGGCGTCTCGCGCGAGACGATGATGGTCGACTACGACGACGTGCTCGCGCGGGCGAAGGAGGTGCGCCCGAAGCTGATCGTCTGCGGCGGCTCCGCGTACCCGCGCACCGTCGAGGCCGACCGCTTCCGAGAGATCGCCGACGAGGTCGGCGCGCTGCTGCTCTGCGACATGGCGCACTTCTCCGGGCTCGTCGCGGCCGGGCTGCACCCGAATCCCGTGCCGTACTGCGACTTCGTCTCGTCGACGAGCCACAAGACGCTCGCGGGCCCGCGCGCGGGCTTCGTGCTCTGCAGGGAGGAGCACGCGTCGAAGCTCGACCGCGCGAACTTCCCCGGCATGCAGGGCGGGCCGCTGATGCACGCGGTCGCCGCGAAGGCCGCCTGCTTCCGGATCGCGATGACCGACGCCTTCAAGGACTACCAGCGGCAGGTGCGGGCGAATGCCGACGCGCTCGCCGCAGGGCTCGATCGACGGCGGCTTCGACGTCCTGACCGGCGGCACGGACACACACCTCGTGCAGCTCGACTTGCGCGCGACGGAGTGGACCGGCCTCGCAGCGCAGGAGCGGCTCGAGGAGTGCAAGCTGACCGCGAACCGCAACACCGTGCCGTTCGACGAGCGGCCGCCGAAGGTCGCGTCGGGCGTGCGTTTCGGCTCGCCCGCGGCGACGATGCGCGGCTTCGACGACGCAGACTTCCGCGAGGTCGCGTCGATCATCTGCGACGCTCTGCAGGACGACGCCGACCTCGACGCGCTGCGCGCACGCGCGCTCGCGCTGTGCGACGCGCGGCCGCTCTACCCCGGCTTCCGCGGCTACACGTCGTACACGGCCTGATCCGCGAAGATCGTCCGGTCGAGCACGTGCGTGCTCCGCGTCCGGGACGAGCGCTCGATCTTAGCAGTCCACGAGCCGTTCGTGCGGGAACGCAGCTCCCAGATGCCGCCAAGGAGACCGATGGTGCGCACCGTGTCGTTACGATCGCACACGCATGAGCGTCACCGAGGTTCGCCACCCACTGGTCCAGCACAAGCTCTCGTACCTGCGCGACAAGAACACGCCGACGGTGCACTTCCGCAAGCTCGTCGAGGAGGTGACGCTGCTGCTGACGTACGAGGCGACGAAGGACCTGCCGACCGAGGACGTCGAGATCGAGACGCCGCTCGAGCGTTCTCCGGTGCCCCGCATCTCCGGCAAGAAGGTCGCCGTCTGCCCGATCCTCCGCGCCGGCCTCGGGATGCTCGACGGGGTGCTCACGCTCATCTCCGGCGCGCGCGTCGGCTTCATCGGCCTGTACCGAAACGAGGAGACGCTCCAGCCGGTCGAGTACTACGTGAAGCTGCCCGCGGACGTCGCCGACCGCGACGTGATCCTGCTCGACCCGATGCTCGCGACCGGCAACTCGACCGCGCACGCAGTCAAGCTCGTCGAGGACGCCGGTGCGACGAGCGTGCGGCTCATCTCGATCATCGCCGCGCCCGAGGGCATTCGGAACATCCAGGAGAACCATCCGAACGTGCAAATCGTCGTGGCGGCGATCGACCGCGCGCTGAACGACAAGGGCTACATCGTCCCCGGTCTCGGCGACGCGGGAGACCGCCTCTACGGCACGAAGTAAGCTCATGTCATGGTCTGGCGCCAGCTGACAGACCACCTCGAGGTGATCTACGGAGCGCTCTCGGCGCTCGCGATCGTGATCGTGCTGACCCCGGCGGTGGGCCGCGGCGCGCGCTACCTGCGGCTCGTCGAGCGCCCGCAGGAGGGCGAGCGCACGCGGTCGTCGATCCCGCGCCTCGGCGGGCTGGCGCTCTTCTTCGGGATCGTGATCCCGTCGATCGCGTTCCTTCCGCTGGGCGGCGAGCTGCGCGGCGTCGTGCTCGGCGCCGCCGTCGCGACGACGATCGGCGCGATCGACGACTTCCGCAGCCTGCCGTGGTGGCAGAAGCTCGGCGGGCAGGTGCTCGCAGCGGCTATCCCGGCGTGGTTCGGGGTGTACGTGCACGCGTTCACGTTTCCGGTCCTCGGCGTGCACCAGCTGCCGGCGGCCGTCGGTGTGCTGCTGACGATCGTCGCGATCGTCGCGGTGATGAACATGGTCAACTTCCTCGACGGGCTCGACGGCCTCGCAGCAGGCGTGTGCGCGATCTCCGGCTTCACGTTCGCCGTGATCGAGCTGTCGCTCGGGCGCATCGGCGCCGCGACGCTCGCCGCGATCGTCTGCGGGGCATGCGTCGGCTTCCTGCACCACAACTTCTACCCGGCGCGCATCTTCATGGGCGACTCCGGCGCGATGCTGCTCGGCTACACGCTCGCTGCGATCTCCGTGCAGGGATTGCTGAAGACGGCGGCGTTGGCGACGCTCGTGCTGCCGCTGCTCGTGCTCGCCGTGCCGGTGCTCGACACGTCGTTCGTCGTCGCGAAGCGGCTGCGCAGCGGCCAGCCGATCTACGTCGCCGATGCACGCCACCTGCACCACCGGTTCATGCGCATCGGCTTCTCCGAGCGGCGAACGGTCATCTACGTCTGGACATGGTGCGCCACGCTCGCGTTCGCGGCGCTCGCCACGCGCTTCGCCCCGCCGCACCACCGCGGCGACTGGAACCTCACGAACACCGCAATCGACGCCGCGGCGGGCATCGTCGCGCTCGCCTTCTCGTTCTACGTCGTCTACCTGCTCGAGATCGTGAAGCTCGCGAGCCCGCGCGCCCGCCGCCGCGACGCGGCGCGCAACGCCGCCTGAGCGGCGATCCACCCGGGCGCGCCGTGCACGCCGCCGCCGGGGTGCGCGGAGGCGGACGCGAGGTAGACGCCGGGGATCCCCGTCCCCGGGCGGCCGAGCCGGCCGCGCAGGAAGAGCTCGTTCGACGGTCGCGCCGTGCCGAGGTTGACGCGCCCCGGCGGAACCTGCTCCACGCGGCGGCCGCGGACGAGCGCGCCGAAGCCCGGTGCGTGCCGCTCGACGTGCGCCTCGATCGCCTCCGCGCTCGGCAGCACGTGGGAGTACGCCCAGGCCGTCTCCTTGCCGGCCGGCGCGCGCGTGGGATCGGCCGCCGAGTACTGGCCGAAGAGCACGAACGAGCGCTCGTCGCCGAGGTGGACCACGGAGGAGCGGCGCGCCGCGGCGACCGTCCACGGGACGGGTGCGTCGAGCGTCCAGTCGACCTTCGTGGTCGCGGGATCCGGCGCGACGCGGGCGGGGCGGCCGGTGATGCGGCCGAGCTCCCAGACGTCGACTGCGAACAGGACCGCGTGGCGTGCGGTCGGGACCCGGTCGACGCGCTCCCCGAGGCGCAGCTCGACACCCCGCGAGCGCGCCCGCTCGGCGAGCAGCTCGACGATCCGGCCGGAGCCGCCCGCGACGCATGGGTAGCCCTGTGTCTGGCCGAAGCACGTCAGAAGGAGCCCGAACGCATGCCCGGCGAGGCTGCCGGGCGGCACATCGGTGTGCAGCGCGTTGCCGAGCAGCAGCCTGCGCGCAAGCGGGTCGCGCGGCCGGCGCAAGAGTCGCCCGGCGCCCGGCTCGCGGGCGAGCAGCGCGGCCGCACGCACCTGCGGGAAGGGCGTCGTCATGCCGAGCAGGACCGCGGGCTCGATGCGCCGCCAGAGCTCGACGAGCTCCGGCCAGCCGGGCCCCATCGTCGTGTGCGCCGGATCGCGGTCGAGCACGGCGACCGACCCGTCGTCGGAGGGATGCGCGAGCACGAGGGGCGCGTGCCGCCACGGGATCTCGAGGCCCAGCCGCCGGAACACCGGCGACGCGGCTCCGAGGGGGAAGAACGCGCTGTACCGGTCGTTGACGAAGCCCGGCTCGATCAGCTCGCCGGAGCGGACGCCGCCGCCGGGCTCCTCCTCGGCCTCGACGAGTGCGACCGACCACCCCGCATCCGCGAGCACGTTGGCTGCGACGAGGCCGTTGTGGCCCGCGCCGACGACGACCGCGTCGTGCATGCGCCGATCATTGCCGGAGCGTGGCGGGCGCAGACGTCGGATGACGCCTGCGCCCCCCGCGCTCAGCTCCGCTTGACCTTCTCGCAGCCCGTCACGACGTCGCGCTTGTCGACGAATGCGACGTCCTTCTTGCCGGCGCCGCAGTTGACGACGTCGCGCTGGCGGTCGCGGGCCTTCAGCGTGTCGTTGCCCGCGCCGCCGAACAGCCGGTCGAGCCCGAGGCCGCCGTCGAGCACGTCGTTGCCGGTGCCGCCGTTCAGGGTGTCGTTCCCCTTGCGTCCGAGCAGCGTGTCGTTGCCGCCAAGGCCGTTGAGGATGTCGCTCCGGTTCGTTCCGACGAGTCTGTCGGCGTGCGCAGTGCCCGTCTTCGTCGTCGACGTCGGCGTGCGCGTCGGCGGCGTCGGCGTCGTGGGCGGCGCCGGGTTGTCGACCTGGATCGTGACCGCCGCGGTGTTGTTGCTCAGATCCGACTCGCCCGCGGCCGACGCCGTGACGCTGACCCCCTGCGGGCCTGTCGCCGACGTGCGCACCTGGAAGACGACCCGCGTCGTCGCGCCCCCACCGAGGAAGTCGAGGTTGCAGTCGATCGGCTGCGAGCCGGTGCAGCCGGAGCCGATCTGGAACTGCGGCGCGCCGACGAGCGCGAGCCCGCCCGGAAGCGAGATCCGCAGGTGCGTCTGCGTAGCCGACGCGGCGCCGCCGTTCGTGACGACCGCGGTCAGCTCGATCACGGCGTTCGGCGCCGCCTTCGAAGCGCTCGCGGCGAGCGTGACGCCGAGGTTCGGCGGCGTGCCGCCGCCTCCGCCTCCGCCGCCTCCGCCGCCGCCACCGCCGCCGGGCGGGGTGACGACCGGAGCCGCCGCGACGACCGCCGTCGGCGCGCTCGCGGCCACACCTGTCCGCGCGCCTTGCGAGGCCGTGACGGACACGCGCAGCTCGTGCCCGACGTCGGCGTCGGTCGCCGTGTACACGGTGTCCGTCGCGCCGGGGACGTCCGTGCAGCTCCCGCCGTCGTCACCGTCCGGGCCGTCGCAGCGGCGCCACTGGTAGGTGAACGACGCCGGCCCGCCGGTCCAGAAGCCGGGGGAGACGACCCCGAGGCCGACGCCCGACTGTGGCGTGCCGCCGACGACGGGCAGCGACATGTTGACCGGTGCGGCCGCGCGCACGACACCCGACGACGGCAGGGCCACGCTCGTCGTCTGCCCGTTCGTGGCCGACGCGACCACGCCGATCCGGTGACCGGCGTCTGCCTCCGTCAGCGTGTACGACGACTCTCTCGCGCCGGGGATCGGCGAGCAGGCGCTGCCGTCGGTTGCGCACTGCTGCCAGGCGTATGTCGTCGTCATCGGCAGCGTTCCGATCCAGACGGGCTGGTACGCGTGCAGCGTCTCGCCGACGGAGGGCGAAGCGCCGCCGTCCACCGGCTGCGTGGAGACCGCAAACGGCGCGACGGTGCCTTGCGTCGTCGCCGGCTCCCGCTCCGAGACGGCGCTCTCGGTCACCCGTGCAACCGCGTTGTCTCCCGTCACGACGACGTACAGCTCGGACGGGCTTCCGTCGGTGAACAGGATGTGCGTCGTGTCCGCCCATGTCGGGGTTGCGACGAACGGACTGCTCGGCGTCACCGCGTGCGCGGCGCTCCCGTCGCGGTTCATGACGTAGCACCTCCTGCGGGCTCGGCGCGACCGTGAACGCGATCTGTGCCCCGGTGGGCGAGAACGCAGGATCCGTGCTCGCAGCCGAGAGGTGATTCGTCAGGTTCTGCGCCGGGCCGATTCCCGCGTCGTCGATCGAGAAGATGTCCGTGTGGACGAAACCGGCGTCGCTGACCGGCGCGGAGAACGCGATCGCCTCCCCGCTCCATGCCGGCTGGGCGGCGCCCCCCGACCCGAACGTGATCTGGCGGAGGGTGTTTCCGTCGATGCCGATCTTCCAGATGTCGCCGGCGTTCGAGAACGCGATCCGGAGGCTGTCGGGCGCCCACGCGGGATCCGTCCCGGTCGTCAGCTGCACCGCGTTGCTGCCGTCGACGTTGGCCACGTAGATGTGCGAGACGGAGCCGTCGAGACGCGCGTACGCGAGCTTCATCCCATCGGGTGACAGCGCAGGACCACGGCTGTCGAGCGGACCGATGTCTCGTCTCCCCGAACCCGTCCGCGTTCGAGATGCGGACCGCGGTGTCCGAGCTGACGACCGGCGACCCTGTCAGCGGCGCGGACAGCCAGAGGCCACCCGGTCCGAGCACCGCACTGGGTGCGCCGGCGTTCGCGACGTGGTGCAGCAGGAGCGTCTCGAGCTGCGCCGGCGACGCGCCCGGGCTCTGCTGCGCGAGCAGCGCCGCGGCTCCCGCGATGTGCGGCGCCGCTGCGGACGTGCCGGCGAAGCCCGAGGCACCGCAGCCGGCGAACGGGCCGTAGACCGGGCTGGTGACGCTGTCGGGCCCCACCAGCTCCGGCTTCATCCGCCCGTCGACGGTCGGGCCCTGGGAGCTGTAGGGCTCGAGCGCGCCGTTTGCGAAGCAGACCGCGCCGACCGCGACCGCGTTCGGCGACGACGCCGGCTCGACGACGCTGCCGCTCCTCGTCTGGTACTGCAGCGGCGAGTTGCCGAGCCACCAGATGTCGAGCCTCGGGCTGACAGTGGCGCTGTAGCGGTTGACAAGCAGGCCGAGCGTGACGTTCACGCCGGTGTTGTTCGTGTAGCAGGCGTCCTCCTCGGGATCGAGCGGGCCGCGGGACTGGTCGCGGATGCCGCCGTTCACGATCTGTCCCGTCGCCGTGTCGACGAGGAAGAGGTCGAAGTCCTGCGAGGTCACGGGCCACGCGTCCCACGTCATGACGGCGCAGTCCGTGTGTCCGGGTTGCACGACGACGCGGTTCAGCTCGTCGCCGCCGCTGAAGTTCTCGAAGTCGTCGCCGTCCGGATCGCTGAACGTCCCCGCCCAGTGAGACTGTGCGTTGTTCCCCGCGGCGTTGATCCAGAGGACACCGTGCGCTCGGGCATCGGCGACGATCGCGTTCGGCGAGTTCGGATCGCCGCTGCCGTCGCCGCGGCTCGTCCCGTACCAGCCCACGGAGTGGTTGACGATCTTGATGCCGTTCGCGATCACGAAGTCCTTGGCCGCCTTCAGGGTGAGTTCGCTGTTCACGCAGATCAGGTACAGCTGCGCGCCCGGCGCCATGTCGTGGACGATGTCGGCGACAGCCCTCCCGTGCGGGTCGCTCTCGATCCGTCCAGAGCACATGTCGACCCGGGTCGCGCCGACGAGTGCGGGATCCGTCGTCGAGCCCTGGAAGCCGAGGTCGACGATCGCGACCTTCGCGCCCGTGCCGTCGACGCCGGCTGCCTGCCACGCCTGGGCGTTCGTGTATTGCACGCCCTCGGACGCGTCGGCGCGGAAGATCGCCGGCGGCCGCACCTGCCGCACGCCCGCCGAGGCGGCGAGCGCCTCGAGCGACTGCGGCGCGACGAGCGCCTGCGTGAGGCCCGCGTCGGCGAGCTCGACCGTGCCGCCGACCGCGGCCACTGCCGAGGCGGCTGCGGCGCGCGTGGCCTCGATCATCACGCGGACGCGCGTTCCGGCGGCGACGCCGGCCGCGCGAACGGCGGCAGTGCGTGCCGCAGGCGTCGCGGCGGTCGCGACGGCTGCGAGGCGAGCGTCGAGGCCCGCCTCGACGCGGGCGCGCGCGTGAGCGCCGCGGATCGCGGCGCCGGCGGAGGGGTCTGCGGCGCCACCGAGTGGGGCGAGCAGGGCTGCGAGCACTGCCGCAACGGCGAGTGCGAGCAAAGGATGGTGACGCAAGGTGACTCCTTTGGAGGTTGGCGGCCCTGAGGCTAGGACGCAGGCCTAACACGCCGCTAACTGCCGCCGCGCCCTCCTAAGGTCCAGCGTCGAGGAACCCCTCGAGCCGCTCGTTGAACCCGTCGGCGTTCTGCACCGCGTGCCCGGCACCCGGGAGCACGGCGCGCTCCGCCCCGAGCGCGCGCTCGAGCACGTCGCCGACCACCTCGAACGCGGGCTCGTGGTCGCCGGTGACGACGAGCACGGGGTAGGGGAGAGGCTCCAACGAAAGAACCGCCTCCGTCGGGAATCGTTCCGTGAAGAACGCCTCGGCGCCCTGCTGCAGCTCGGGCGTGAGCGGGTCCGGCAGCGCAAACGGCACGCCGACGTGGGCGAAGAACGCCTCGGCGTAGGCACGCACCGAGTGCCGCGGCAGGGCGAACGCGCCGTCGAGCCATGCTTCGACGTCCGAATCGCCGCGGGCAACGCCGAACGCCGGCGGCTCGATCACCGTCAGCGACCCGAGCTCGAGCGCCGGCGCCGCCAGCAGCGCGCCGACGCCGCCGTAGGAATGCCCGACCAGGTGGTCGCCGGCCCGCACGACCGTCCCCAGCCACTCGGCGTCGCGCTCGAAGTCGACGCGCTCCACCCGGGGACCAGGGGGAAAGCCGGGCCGGTTCGGCAGGACGAGCTCGAAGCGGTCCGCCAGGACGCGCTGCCGTCCCCAGGACAGATCGGCGTTCGTGACGCTGCCGTGGACGAGGACGAGCCGCGTCACAAGCAGCACCCTAGCGCGGCTTCAGTAGCCGGAAAGCGCTGTCACAAGCGCTGGTATGCTCCGCCCCGGTGCAGCCCGAGCGGTCGTCGTTCACCCTCGCCGGCGCCGGCAGTGTGCTCATCGGGTTCACGGCAGCGTGCATCGCCGTGGGCACGTTGATCGGCTGGGCGGTCGGGAGCGTCGGCTACGGGTTCGCCTTCGGCGCGGTCGTCGGAGTCCCCGTCGGCATCGCCGCCACCGTGATCAAGTACCGGAACATCTGATGCCCGCCTGGACTGAGCCTCGCACCGCACCGCCGTCCCTTCTGCCCGCCGTCGCGGGAGGGATCGTGATCGCCATCGGGCTGCCGATCTTCCTGCTCGCCGGCTGGCGCGTTACGGGCTGGGCGATCGGTGCGGTGCTCTGGCTCGGCTCGGAGCTCTTCGGCTGGGTGCTGACGCGCCTGCAGAGTCGGACGGGTAACCTCGCCGCCGCAGGCGTGGTCGCTTTCGGGATGCTCTTCCGTGCAATTGCCGTGATGGTGATCGTCTTCGCCGTCGCAGTGTCCGACAAATGGCTCGGGCTGGCCGCTGCGTTGACCTACGCCGCCGGCTACTCGGCCGCGCTCGGGCTGCAGCTCGTCGCCTACTACACAGGCCCGAAGGCGGGTGCGACCGCGTGAGGCGCGCGCTCGTCACGTTGAGCACGCTTGCGCTGCTCCTGCCGGCGAACGCCTTCGCGCGCGGAGAGTTCGACCCGACGACCGAGTTCGAGCAGCACGAGTGGATCCCGATCCACCTCGGCCCGCTCAACCTCTCGATCACGAAGGCCGTGGTCTATCTGATGCTCGGCACCGTGCTGACGATCGCGTTCGGCCTCTTCTTCATGCGCTCGAAGGCCGCGCGCGCGCCCGGCCGCCGCGAGACGATCGGCGAGCTCGTCTACGACGTCGCGCAGCAGCAGGTCGCCGAGCAGGGCCTGCCGCACAAGGCAATCGGCCGCTGGTTCCCGTACGTGGCCACGCTGATGCTCTTCATCTTCGTCATCAACTTCCTCGGCTTCGTGCCGCTGCCGCTGACCGGCGAGACGTGGCACGGCATCCCGACGTGGGGCATCTACGCCGCGACGAGCTCCCTCTCGGTGACGCTCGCGCTCGCGCTGCTCACGTTCGTCTTCACACACGTCGAGGGCGTGCGCTGGAACGGCCCGGTGCGCTACTTCAAGAGCTGGATCCCCGAGGCGCCGCCCGCGCTGCTGTTCCTGATCGTGCCACTCGAGATCCTCGGCCAGTTCATGCGCCTGATCTCGCTGAGTGTCCGTCTGTTCGCCAACATGCTCGCGGGGCACATCCTGATCCTCACGTTCATCGGCCTGATGTTCATTCTCGAGTCGGTCGTGCTCGCGGTCGTCGTGGTCCCGGTCGCGACGGCCTTCTACCTCTTCGAGGTCGTGATCGTGATCGGGATCCAGGCCTTCATCTTCGCTGCACTGTCCGCCATCTACATCGGCTCGGCGATCGAGCCGGAGCACTAAGGAGGAGACCAACATGCTCGGCACCATCCTCGCCGCAACGAGCGGTGACGTCACGAAGGCCGGCAAGGCCGTCGGCCTCGCGCTCGGCGTCGGTCTCGGCGCGCTCGGCGCCGGCGTCGGCATCGGCAACATCTTCGGCTCGATGATCCAGTCGGTCGCCCGGCAGCCCGAGCTGCGCGGCGAGCTGCAGGGCATCCAGTGGCTCGGCTTCGCCCTCACCGAGGCGGTCGTGTTCTACGGCCTGCTCGGGTCCATCCTCGCCTACGTCCTGGTCTAGCCCGAGATGCTCGCTGCCAACCCGCTGATCCAGGTCACGCCGGGCCTGATGATCTGGACGATCGTCTGCTTCGCGATCACGTTCTTCGTGCTGCGCAAGTACGCGTTCGGCCCGATCCAGGAGATGATCGATGCGCGGCGGCAGCGCGTGGAGCAGGCGATCGCCGAAGCAGACCACGCCCGCAACGAGGCGCGCCAACTGCTCGAGCAGCACAAGCAGCTGATCGGGCAGGCGAAGTCCGAGGCCGAGGAGATCCTGAGCGAGGCGCGTCGCGTCGCCGACTCGCAGCGCGAGCGTGTCCGGCAGGAGACCGAAGAGGACCGCCAGCGGCGCCTGGACGAGACGCGCCGCCAGATCGACCAGGCGACGCAGCAGGCGCTCGGCCAGATCCGCGACGAGATCGGCCGCCTCAGCCTGCTCGCCGCGGAGAAGGTGACGAAGAAGTCGCTGACGGACGCCGACCAGCGGCGCCTGATCGACGAGGCACTTGCCGAGATCGACTTCTCACAGCTCGAAGGAAGTCCGCTCGAAGGGAGCCGGCCGTAGCGATTGCGCACCGCATCTATGCGCGTGCGCTCTTCGAGGCCGCGCAGGACCAGAGCAAGCTCGACGAAGTGCATGAGCAGCTGCAGCAGCTGCGCAGCGCCTTTGAGTCCGCGCCCGAGTTGAATGCGCTGCTCGAGAACCCGGAGATGGAGTCGAGCGTGAAGGCCGACGTGCTCGCGCAGGTCGCCGAGGGGGCCGACGAGCTCGTCGTGAACTTCCTTCGGCTGATCGCAGAGAAGGGCCGCGCGGCCGAGCTCGGCGAGATCGTCGACGAGCTCGACGTGCTCGTCGCGCGCGAGAAGCGCATCCTCGACGTCGAGCTGACGACGGCGACGCAGCTCAGCGACGACGAGTTCGACCGAATTCTCGGACAGATCGAATCCGCCTCCGGCCGCAAGGTGCAGGCGGAGCGCAAGGTCGATCCCGACCTGATCGGCGGGATCGTGCTCCAGGCCGGATCGATGAGGCTCGACGCGAGCGTCCGCGGCCGCCTCGAACGACTACGCCACGACCTCGCTCACGCAAGGAGTTAGCCAAACATGAAGCTGCGCCCCGAAGAGATCACATCGATCCTGCGCGAGCGGATCGAGAAGTTCGACGTCGAGACCGACCTCGCCGAGGTCGGCAACGTCCTGCAGGTCGGTGACGGCATCGCGCGCGTCCACGGCCTAGAGAACTGCCTGGCGCTCGAGATGCTCGAGCTCGAGCACGGCGTCGTCGGCCTCGCCTTCAACCTCGAGGAGGACAACGTCGGCGCGGCCCTGTTCGGCGAGTGGGAGCGGGTCAAGGAGGGCGAGCCCGTGCGCCGCACCGGCAAGGTCGCGTCCGTGCCCGTCGGCGAGGCGCTCCTCGGCCGTGTCGTCGACCCGCTCGGCAACCCCCTCGACGGCCTTGGCCCGATCGAGGCGAGCGAGACGCGCCCGGTCGAGTGGAAGGCGCCGGGCGTCGTGCAGCGCCAGCCGGTGAAGGAGCCGCTGCAGACCGGCATCAAGGCGATCGACTCGATGACGAACGTCGGCCGCGGCCAGCGCGAGCTGATCATCGGCGACCGTTCGACCGGCAAGACGGCGATCGCGATCGACACGATCCTCAACCAGCACGACCAGAACGTGAAGTGCTTCTACGTCGCGATCGGCCAGAAGGCGTCGACGGTCGCGCAGGTCGTGGAGCGGCTGCGTGAGGCGGGCGCGATGGAGTACACGACGGTCGTCGTCGCCGGCGCCGCCGAGGCCGCGCCGATCAAGTGGATGGCGCCGTTCGCCGGCTGCGCGATGGCGGAGTACTTCCTCTACAAGGGCGAGCACGCGCTCGTCATCTACGACGACCTGACGAAGCAGGCGGATGCCTACCGCCAGCTCTCGCTGCTGCTGCGCCGCCCGCCGGGACGCGAGGCCTTCCCCGGCGACGTCTTCTATCTGCACTCGCGGCTCCTGGAGCGCGCGTGCAAGCTGAACGACGAGCTCGGCGGCGGCTCGCTGACCGCGCTGCCGATCATCGAGACGCAGGCGGGCGACATCTCCGCCTACATCCCGACCAACGTGATCTCGATCACGGACGGGCAGATCTTCCTCCAGGCCGACCTCTTCTTCTCCGGCGTCCGCCCGGCTGTCAACGTCGGCACGTCGGTGTCGCGCGTCGGCTCCTCGGCGCAGACGAAGGCGATGAAGAAGGTCGCCGGCCGCCTGCGCCTCGACCTCGCGCAGTACCGCGAGCTGGAAGCATTCGCGCAGTTCGGGTCGGAGCTCGACCAGGCGACGCAGTCGGCGTTGAACCGCGGCGAGAAGATGGTCGCCACGCTCAACCAGCCGCAGTACCAGCCGTGGCCGATGGAGGAGCAGGTGGTTGCGCTCTACGCCGGCGTCAACGGCTACCTCGACGACATCCCGAGGGAGGACGTTCCGCGCTTCCAGGACGAGCTGCGGGAGTCACTGCGTGCGCACGACGCGATCTACAACGCGATCCGCGACAGCGGGGACGTCTCCGAGGAGACCGAGGAGCAGCTGAAGGGCGAGATCGAGAAGTTCAAGGGCCGGTTCCAGAGCTCGGCGGACGAACAGGCGGCCTGACCCTTGGCCTCGACCCAGGACCTGAAGCGGCGCGTCCGCTCGATCACCAACACCCGCAAGGTCACGAAGGCGATGGAGCTCGTCGCCTCCGCGCGGCTGCGCCGCTCGCAGATGCGCATCGAGGCGATGCGTCCGTACGCCGACCGGATGCTCGAGCTGATGGCGGGCGTCTCGCAGGCAGCGGGCGCCGTGCGCCTGCCGCTCCTCGAGCGGCGCGAGAACGTGGAGCGGGTCGCGATCGTGCCGATCACCGCCGACCGCGGTCTCGCCGGCGGCTTCAACGCGCAGGTGATCCGCCGCTCGCTCGCGCTGATGCGCGAGGTGAAGGCCGAGGGGCAGGAGGCCGTCTGGTTCAGCACCGGCCGCAAGGCAGCCTCGACGCTGCGCTTCCGGCGGATGAACGTCGCGCAGTCGTGGATCGGCTTCAGCGAGCGCCCCGCGTACTCCGATGCGCAATCCGTGGCGCACGCCGTCTCGGAGGCGTTCGTCAACCGCGAGGTCGACCGGGTCGTGATCGTCTACAACGCGTTCGTCTCGGCGCTCGTCCAGCGCGTGACCGTGCGCGACCTGCTCCCGATCCCGCAGGAGGCGCTCGAGGGAACCGAGCAGGAGGACGGCGACCAGGGCTACACGCCGGACTTCATCTACGAGCCGGAGCCGGAGGAGATCCTGGCGCGGCTTGCTGCCCGTCTACGTCGAGACCGAGCTCTACCGTGCGCTGCTCGAGTCGGCCGCGTCGGAGCAGGGCGCGCGGATGACCGCGATGCGCAACGCCTCGAAGGCCGCCGGTGAGCTGATCGACAGCCTGACGCTCGCGATGAACCGCGCCCGCCAGGCCGAGATCACCCAGGAGATCCTCGAGGTCGTCGCCGGCGCGGACGCGCTGACCGGCTGAGCCGCGGACCCGCAATCTGATTCGAAGAATCAGATTGCAGCCTTCCCGGGCCGTTAATCCGGTCTTAACGGGTCGGTTCCGCGGCATCGATCACTTTTTTCGCGCAGAACGGGTACGCTCCCGCGCACCGATGCCCCAGACCGAGAAGGAAAACCTCGGAGCAGGAGCCGGCCTCGCCGGCGCCGTCGCGCTCGAGTCGGGCGTCGAGCTCGGCGAGCTCGAGGTCAAGGCCCGCGGCTACTGGGAGCAGGTCTGGCGGCGCTTCCGGAAGGACCGCATCGCGATCGCCGGCGGGATCACGATCATCTTCCTGATCCTCGCGGCGTTCATCGGCGCGCCGATCGCCAACGCGCTGCTCGGCCACGGCCCGAACGACCTCTTCTACACGGCGCTCAACTCGCAAGGCCAGCCGATCGGCCCGTGGGCGCACGTGCCGGATCCGGCGGACCCCGCGAAGACGGTCTTCCTGCCGCTCGGCGCCGATAGCACCCTCGGCCGCGACGAGTTCCTGCGCCTCCTCTACGGCGCGCGCGTGTCGTTCGAAGTCGCGATCCTCGCGACGATCGGGTCGATCTCGATCGGCGTCCTGCTCGGCTCGATCGCCGGCTACTTCCGCGGCTGGACCGACACGGTCGTCTCCCGTGTGACGGAGATCACGATGGCGTTCCCGGCGCTGCTCTTCATCATCGCGCTGGCCTCGACGATGGGCGACTCGCTGAACAACATCACGTTCGGTGGCATCGTCGGCCGCGGGGTCTTCAACCTCGTCCTGATCCTCACACTCTTCGGCTGGTTCTACCCGGCGCGCATCATGCGCGCGGTCGTGCTGAGCCTCCGCGAGAAGGAGTTCGTCGAGGCCGCCCGCATGGTCGGCTCGAGCGACTTGCGGATCATCCGCTCGCACATCCTCCCGCACCTCGTCGCGCCGATCATCGTCTACGCGACGCTGGCGGTCGCGAGCTTCATCATCGCGGAGGCCGGGCTGTCCTACCTCGGGGTGGGGATCAAGCTGCCGACCGCGAGCTGGGGAAATCTCCTCCAGCAGGCCTCCGACTACTACACGACGCAGCCGTGGCTCATGGTGTGGCCCGGGCTCGCCGTCCTGATCACGACCCTCTCGTTCAACCTCCTCGGCGACGGGCTCCGGGACTCGCTCGACCCCCGCTCGACCCACTAGATCCGGCTCCGCGAGAAGCCAGCAAGTGAGCGGGTTTTCTCGGGCCGTTTCAGGCGGCGGCCTTGATCGAGGTTCGTGCTCACTTTCTGTTTGCACTTAACGAAGAACTAACTAAAATGCCGCCGCCTCGTCACACGTGGCGAGGATGCGTTCTGCGCCTGAGCCCCCGGCTACCCCAACGCCGCGGGCTCGACCCCAAGAAAGGAGCAAGTCAGTTGAGTAGAAAGCTCACGCTTTCCACCGTGACTGTCATGATCGCCCTGCTCGCGGTGTTTGCTGCGGGTGCTGCTGCCAAGCCGGGTAAGACCGGTGCCACCGGTGGCACGCTCAACGTGGACATCTCGACGGACGTCGACTACACGGACCCGGCCCTCGACTATCTGTCGACTGGCTGGGAGATCGAGTACTCCACCTGCCTCAAGCTGATGAACTACCCGGACGCCAACGGCGCCAAGGGTGGCCAGCTCACCCCCGAGGCCGCTGCGGGCTTCCCGAAGGTCTCGAACAGCGGGAAGACCTACGACTTCACGGTCAACGCGGGCTTCACGAAGTTCTCGAACGGCCAGCCCGTCACGGCCGCGAACTTCAAGGCTGCGTTCGATCGCAACGCGGACCCGAAGATGCAGTCGCCGTCCGTCCCGTTCTTCTCGGACATCGTCGGCTCGAGCAAGTCGCCGGTCTCCGGCGTGAAGGTCAACGGCAAACACCTGGTCATCACGCTGACCAAGGCGGCGCCGGACTTCCTCGCCCGCACGGCGATGCCGTTCTTCTGCGCCGTCCCGACGAACCTCGCGCACGACCCGAACGGGGTCCTCGCGCCGGCTTCGGCGGGCCCGTACTACATCTCCGATCGTGTCCCGAACAAGTCGATCACGATCAAGAAGAACCCGAACTACAAGGGCAAGCGCCCGCACAACGTCAACCAGATCAACTACATCGTGGGTAACTCCCTCGACGCGACGTACCTGCGCACGCAGCAGGGTGCGACCGACTACGCCGCCGGCGGCATCCCGCCCGCGTCGTACGCGGAGGCTGCTCAGAAGTACGGGCTCAACAAGGGCCAGTTCTGGGTCAAGCCCCAGATCGGCGTCAACTACTTCGCGTTCAACCATGACCGCCCGCTCTTCAAGGGCGCGAACGGCATCGCGCTCGCGAAGGCCGTGAACTACGCGATCGACCGCCCGGCGCTGCTCGCTCAGAGCGGTTACCTCGCCGGTAAGCGGACCGATCAGATCCTGCCTCCGGGCCTCGCCGGCTTCCGCGACGCGGCTCTGTACCCGCTCAAGAAGCCGGACATCGCCACCGCCAAGAAGTGGATGGCGAAGTCGGGCGTCAAGGACGGCCAGAACATCGAGTACTACACCTCGAACCGTGGTGCGGCTCCGCTCGCGGCCCAGATCCTTCAGTTCAACCTGAAGCAGATCGGCCTCAACGTGAACACGCACCTCTTCGCCCGCGCCGTCCAGATCGACAAGGAAGGCACCCGTGGCGAGCCGTTCGACATCACGTCGGAGGGCTGGATCGCCGACTACGCCGATCCGTACGACTTCATCAACGTCCTGCTGTCGGGCGACAACCTGCACGCCTCGAACAACAACAACGTCGCGTACTTCAACGACCCGAAGTTCAATTCGGCGATGAAGTCTGCTTCGCTGCTTGCTGGCGGCGCGCGCTACAAGGCGTACGGCAACCTGGACGTCCAGATGATGCAGCAGAACCCGCCGTGGGCGGCCCGCAACAACTTCAACGACCGCATTCTGGTCTCGAACCGCGTGGGCTGCTTCACGTTCAACTCGACCTACTCGGTCGACCTGGCGGCCCTCTGCATCAAGTAGTCAAGGCATGACCTTTCGAGCTCGGGGCGTCCCCACGCGGGGCGCCCCGATCTCGTTTCCGAATCTGGTTCTCAACACCGCCTCAACAAACCATCCGTTAGAGTCCACCCGCCCGTGTTCCGCTACCTGATCCGCCGGCTCATCTGGGCGTTCGTCCTGTTCG
The DNA here is from genome assembly GCA_963847415.1 of uncultured Thermoleophilia bacterium. GTDB lineage: Bacteria > Actinomycetota > Thermoleophilia > Gaiellales > Gaiellaceae > PALSA-600. The sequence continues at coordinate 303,145 of CAWJZQ010000030.1, forward strand.
TCGCAGTGACGATCGTGACCTACGTGATCTTCTACGCGATCCCCGCCGATCCGGCGCGTCTCGCGTGCGGGCAGCGGGCGACGGCGGAGTGCATCCAGCGCGCCGCGCACTACCTCGGGACCGACCGGCCGCTGTACGTCCAGTACGGCAAGTTCTTCGGCCGGCTGATGCCGTTCGCCGGCATCGTGCAGGGCAACCCGCACTTCAAGGAGCCGAGCCTCGGCCGCTCGTTCACGAACCGCCTGAGCGTCAACTACGTCGTCCTGAACGCCGCGCCGGTCACGGCCTCGCTCGTGTTCGGCGGTGCCATCTTCTGGATGCTGATCGCGCTGCCGGTCGGGATCCTCTCGGCGCTCCGGCCGCGATCGCTGCTCGACCGAATAGCCATGGTGTTCGTCCTGGTCGGGATCAGTGCGCACCCGGTCTGGATCGGCCTGCTCTTCGCCTACTTCTTCGGCTTCAAGGCCGGCATCTTCCCGATCACCGGCTACTGCGACTTCATCAACCCGTCCGGCGACTGCGGCGGACCGGTGCAGTGGGCGTACCACCTGATCCTGCCCTGGGCGACGTTCGCCATCCTCTTCGCCGCGCTCTACGTGCGCATGATCCGTGCGAACGTGATGGAGGCGCTCGGCGAGGACTACGTCCGCACCGCACGCGCGAAGGGCGCGCCGGAGTGGCTCGTCATGCGCTCGCACGTGCTGCGCAACGCGCTGCTGCCGGTCGTCACGATGCTCGGCATGGACATCGGCATCGCGCTCGGCGGCGCGATCTTCACCGAGTCGGTGTACGGCCTGCCCGGTCTGGGTAAGACAGCGATCCAGGCGATCGAAGGGTTCGACCTGCCGGTCACTCAGGGAGTGGTCGTCTTCGCAACCCTCTGCATCATCTCGTTCAACCTGATCGTCGACCTACTGTACGCCTGGATCGACCCCCGCATTAGACTCACCTGACTTTGGCCCTCCTCGAAGTCAACGACCTGAAGACATACTTCAGGACGGACGATGGTGTCGTACGAGCGGTGGACGGCGTCTCGTTCGCCGTCGACAAGGGCCAGACCCTCGGCATCGTCGGCGAGTCGGGCTCGGGCAAGAGCGTCACCTGCCTGACGATCATGGGCCTCAACCCGAAGCGCAGCGCGATGTCCTCCGGCAATGCGATGTGGAAAGGGGAGGACCTGCTGACGGCGTCGCCGAAGCGGCTGCGCGAGATCCGCGGCAGCGAGATCGCGATGATCTTCCAGGACCCGATGACGAGCCTGAACCCGGTTCACCGCATCGGCGACCAGCTCTCCGAGGCGATGCGCCTGCACGAGGACGTCACGAAGAAGACGGCGCGTGCACGCTCCCTCGAGCTGCTGAAGGCCGTCGGCATCCCGCGCGCCGAGCGCCGCCTCGACGACTACCCGCACCAGTTCTCCGGCGGCATGCGCCAGCGCGTGATGATCGCGATGGCGCTGATCAACAACCCGGACCTGCTGATCGCCGACGAGCCGACGACCGCGCTCGACGTGACGACGCAGGCGCAGATCCTGACGCTGATCGAGAAGCTCCAGGAGGAGTTCGGCAGTGCCGTGATCATGATCACGCACGACCTCGGCGTCGTCGCGGAGATCGCCGACGACGTCGTCGTGATGTATGCGGCCGAGGTCGCGGAGAAGGGTGGCGTCGAGCAGATCTTCAAGAAGCCGCACCACCCGTACACGTGGGGCCTGATGGGCTCGCTGCCGCGCCTCGACGCGGACGTCGAGCGGCTCGTGCAGATCCAGGGCCAGCCGCCCTCCATGCTGCGCCCGCCGGCCGGCTGCCGCTTCCATCCGCGCTGCCCGTACGTGATGCCGATCTGCAAGGAGGTCGACCCCGAGCTGGCGCAGGTCTCCGACGACCCGGGCCACCTCCAGTCCTGCCACCTGGACGAGGAGACGAAGAACCGGGAGGCGGCTAAGCTCCTCGCGGGAATGATGGCGGAGGCTCCCTAGGTGGCGGCGTCGTCCGAGCAGGCGATCAGGCAGACGCAGCTCGAGCTGAAGGGCGACGAGCTCCTCGTCGTCGAGGACCTCCAGAAGTACTTCCCGGTCACCCGGGGGATCATCTTCCAGAAGGAAGTCGCGTCCGTGAAGGCCGTCGACGGCGTGTCCTTCGCGATCCGCGAGGGCGAGACGCTCGGCGTCGTCGGCGAGTCCGGCTGCGGCAAGTCGACGATGGCGCGCTGCATCATGAAGCTGCTCGAGCCGACCGGCGGCTCGGTGCGCTTCCGCGGCCACGACATCACTCGGCTCTCGCGCGCGGAGATGCGTCCGTTCCGCCGCGAGATGATGATGATCTTCCAGGACCCGTACGCGTCGCTGAACCCGCGCAAGCGGGTCGGCTTCATCGTCGCGGAGGCGCTGCAGGTGCACAAGCTCGGCACGGAGGCGGAGATCAAGCGCCGCGTGCAGGAGCTGCTCGAGGTCGTCGGCCTCAACCCGGAGCACTACAACCGCTTCCCGCACGAGTTCTCCGGCGGTCAGCGCCAGCGCATCGGTGTCGCGCGCGCACTCGCCGTCAACCCGAAGCTGATCGTCTGCGACGAGCCCGTCTCGGCGCTCGACGTGTCGGTGCAGGCCCAGATCCTGAACCTGCTCAAGGACCTGCAGCGCGACTTCGGCCTCACCTACATCTTCATCGCGCACGACCTGAACGTCGTGCGGCACATCTCGGACCGCGTGATGGTCATGTACCTCGGCCAGGTCTCCGAGACCGCGAGCCGCAACGACCTGTACGCCGAGCCGAAGCACCCGTACACGGGCGCGCTGCTCTCCGCGGTGCCGGTGCCCGACCCGACGATCGGCCGCCACCGGAAGCGGATCGTGCTCGAGGGCGATGTGCCGAGCCCGATCAACCCGCCGAGCGGCTGCCGCTTCCACCCGCGCTGCCTGCGCTTCGTCGAGGGGCACTGCGACGTCGAGGAGCCGGCGCTCATCCATCGCGGCGGTGCGCCGGGCCACACGGCGAAGTGCCACTACCCGCTCGAGCGCTGGCCGATGACGGAGGAAGAGATGAGCCGTCCCGGCGTCGCGACCGCGACGACGTCCTCCGCCGAGAGCGCGTAGATGGCGGCGGCTGCCCGCCGCTTCGGGGTCCTGCTCGGCACGCTCGTCGGCGGCACAGCCGCGATCGCCCTGCTGCTCGGCCTCCTGTTCGGGTCGGCCGTCTCCCGCTCGCTGTCGGTCGGCTGGTACATCGTCGGATCCGTCCTCCTGATCAGCGGCTTCTTCGTCGGGAACCGCGGGCCTGCGCGGCCGGAAGGGGAGGGGTGGAGCACGTTCTCGCTCCGCCGCTGGGTGCGCTGGGCGTCCCCCGAGGAGCAGCGGGAGTCGATCTCGCTCTCCGCCGTCCTCGTCGTGCTCGGCTTCCTCCTGATCGCGCTGGGCGTGATCGCGGATACGCGTTACAAGATCGTCTGATCGTGTTGATCACCGTTCGTCTCTAACCCTCGGCCGCGGGCGGCGTCTGTACGGGTGATGGAACGCCTGTCCCAACTGTGCGAGCGCGCACGAGCCTGGGCGTCGCTGCGCGCCGACGGCGAGCTCTCCGAGCTCGAGTCCGCGCTGCTCGATGCCCATCTCGGCCGTTGCGCGGACTGCCGCGCGTTCTCGCGGAGCGCCCAGACCATGGCGTTCGCGCTGCGCACGGCGCAGCTCGAGCATCCCGCGCCGGTCGGCCGTCAGGCCGCTGACCGGCTCGCACCGGCGGACGTTCGTGCGCACGACGCAGTTCGCCGTTGCGGCTGCGTTCGTCGTCGCGGCCGGCTTCCTCGCCTCGGCTTCCGGGCCGGACCGCAGCTCCGCGCCCACGTCGAAGCCGGTCGCCATGGTCGCCGGCGCCGACTCGCCCGACAACCTGCGCGAGCTCCGCCGGCCGGGCCTGATCGGGCAGGGACGGCGCGAGTTGCCGCGGAACCGGTTCGTCCCGGGCATCTCGGTCTAGCGCACGGGTAGTCTGGCTGCAGGTGCAGCCGTCCTTCATCACGTCGTACGTCTGAAGCCTCGATCACGCCGACCGTGTGTCGACGGCGATGAAGGCGAACGCGCTCCGTAGGCAGCGCGGCCTTCACGAACGTTCCGCTAGGCTCCGCCTGCCCAGCCTGCCGGCGCGGCTTCTCCGCGTCTGGCGCCGGGCCGAGACTGCACCCTCACCAGCACAGGAGCACTAGACACGTGGCGACGAACGGCGGAAAGACCGGCAAGCTTGTCGAGATCAAGGGCGTCGTGGTCGACGCCGTCTTCACGAACGGGCTCCCCGACATCTACTCGGCGGTGCGCATCCCGCGCCCGGACGGCAGCTACCTGATCGCGGAGGTGCAGCAGCACCTCGGCGACGACCGCATTCGCGCGGTCGCGATGGACGCCACCGACGGCATCGCCCGCGGCACCGACGTGGAGGACACGGGCGGGCCGATCTCGGTGCCTGTCGGCGACGTGACGCTCGGCCGCGTCTGGAACGTGCTCGGCGAGCCGGTGGACGAGAAGGAGGCGCCGCCCGCCGACACGGAGCGCTGGTCGATCCACCGCGACCCGCCCGACTTCGCCGACCTGACGCCGAAGGTCGAGATCTTCGAGACCGGCATCAAGGTGATCGACCTGATCGCGCCCTACGTGCGCGGCGGCAAGATCGGCCTCTTCGGCGGCGCGGGCGTCGGCAAGACGGTGCTGATCCAGGAGCTGATCCACAACATCGCCCGTGAGCACGGCGGCGTGTCGGTGTTCTCGGGCGTCGGCGAGCGCACGCGCGAGGGCAACGACCTCCTGCTCGAGATGACCGAGTCCGAGGTGATCGACAAGGTCGCGCTCTGCTACGGGCAGATGAACGAGCCGCCTGGAGCGCGTCTGCGCGTCGGCCTGTCCGGCCTGACGATGGCGGAGTACTTCCGCGACCAGGGCCAGGACGTGCTGCTCTTCATCGACAACATCTTCCGCTTCGTGCAGGCCGGCTCCGAGGTCTCGGCGCTGCTCGGCCGCATGCCGAGCGCCGTCGGCTACCAGCCGACGCTCGCCACCGAGATGGGGCAGCTGCAGGAGCGCATCACGTCGACGACCAAGGGCGCGGTCACGTCGGTGCAGGCGATCTACGTGCCGGCCGACGACCTCACCGACCCGGCGCCGGCGAACACGTTCGCGCACCTCGACGCGACGACCGTGCTCTCGCGCGCGATCGTCGAGCAGGGCATCTACCCCGCGGTCGATCCTCTGGACTCGACCTCGCGTGCCTTGCAGCCGGGCATCGTCTCGGAGGAGCACTACACGACCGCGACGCGCGTGCAGGAGGTACTGCAGCGCTACAAGGACCTGCAGGACATCATCGCGATCCTCGGCATCGAAGAGCTGTCGGACGAAGACCGCCTGACGGTCTCGCGTGCCCGCAAGATCCAGCGCTTCCTGTCGCAGCCGAACTTCGTCGCCGAGCAGTTCACCGGCACGCCGGGCCAGTACGTGAAGCTCGAGGACACGATCCGCGGCTTCGTCGAGATCCTGGAAGGCCAGCACGACGAGCTCCCCGAGCAGGCCTTCTACATGGTCGGCCCGATCGAGGGCGCCGTCGAGCGCGCGAAGCAGATGTCCGGCGCGGCTGCGTAGTGGCCGACCGCCGCGAGTTCTCGGTCAGCGTCGTCACGCCGGACGGCCCGGCGTACGAGGGCGACGCGCAGATGGTGATCGTGCCGGGCGCCGCCGGCGAGATCGGCGTGCTCGCCCGCCACGCGCCGCTGATCGCGACGCTGAAGGCGGGCTCCACGCGCGTGCACGTCGACGACTCCCACGTGCTCGAGTTCGCCACCGGGCCGGGTTTCTTCCAGGTGCTGCAGGACCGCGCGATCGCACTCGTCGACGACGCCGTCGACGCGGAGAAGATCGACGCCGACCGCGCGCAGCGGCAGCTCGAGGAGGCGCAGGCCGAGCTCGAGGCGATCGAGCGCGGCGACTCGCCGGCCGACCGCTGGCAGGTCGAGCAGCGCATCCGGCACGCCGAGAACCAGCTCGCGGTCGTCGGCAGAGCCTGAGAGGCGCCCGTGCGCGTCGCTGCGCTCGCGGACGTCCACGGGAACGCGCCCGCGCTCGAGGCGGTCCTCGCCGAGGTGCGGGCTGCAGATGTCGCCGCGGTCGTGTTCTGTGGCGACCTGACCTGGGGGCCGCTGCCGAACGAGACCCTCGCGATCGTGCGCGCGCTCGAGCTGCCGGTGCACTTCGTGCGCGGGAACGCCGACCGTATGGTCGGAGCCCACGGCGGCGACCGCGGCGACTGGATCGCGGCGCAGCACGACGAGGAGGCGACGCGGTTCGTGAACGGCTTCGCCTCGCACGTCGTCCTCGACGTCGACGGCCTCGGTGCAACGCGCTTCGTCCACGGCTCGCCGCGCAGCGACGAGGAGTGCGTCACGCCGCAGACGCCCGCCGACCGCGTGCGTGAGTTCATGGCGGGCGTCGACGAGCGCGTCGTCGTGACGGCGCACGTGCACGTCTCCGTACGACCGGGTCGTGGACGGCGTCCGCCTTGTCGGCCCCGGCAGCGTGGGCCGCCCGTACGAGGGCGAGCGCGGGGCGCGCTGGGCGATCCTCGGCCCGGACGTCGAGCTCCGCCGCACCGACTACGACCACGAGGCGACGGCCGAGCTCTATCGCGCGAGCGGGATCCCGCAGGTCGAGGACGACCTGCAGATGCTCCTCGAGCCGATCACCCGCGCCGAGATCATCGCCGACGCCGAAGAGCGCGTCTTCGCCGGCTGACCCTGCACGTGGTCAGACCAAACCCGCCGGCCGAAGCAGTGACGTCCGAACCGCCGCCGAAAACGCGATCTGCAGGCATTGTGGATCGTCGTTGACACTTCCGTGCTCTTTGGTCTGACCAGGAAGCCTGTCTGGAAACGACGGCACTCGGATCGTCGACGCGCTTGCGCGCCGCGCTAGGATTCCTGCACCCCGGAGAGCTTTGAACGGCAGCTTGGCGACCGGGTCACCAAACGCCTAAAGAGCCCTCGCGCGCGCAAGTGCAGCGTCCTCTTTAGGGAGCGAAGGAAGGACGCGAATGGCAACCACGCAGCGCAACGCGGCAGAGGAGATCACAAGGCTCGCAGCCGAGCGGATCCTCGTGCTCGACGGCGCGTGGGGGGTGCTGCTCCAGAACCGCGGCCTGAACGAGGCCGACTTCCGCGGCGAGCGCTTCGCGGGCCACCGGCGCGACCTCCTGAACGACCCCGACCTGCTCAACCTCACGCGGCCCGACATCGTCCGCGAGGTGCACGACGCGCTACTTCGCGGCCGGCGCCGACATCACGACGACGAACACGTTCACGGCGACGTCGATCGGCCAGGCCGACTACGGGCTCGAGGACGCCGTCTACGAGATGAACGTCGCCGGCGCGCGCATCGCGCGCGAGGCCGCCGGCCGACCGCTTCGTCGCCGGCTCGGTCGGCCCGCTCAACATCACGCTCTCGCTCAGCCCGCGCGTCGACGACCCCGGCTTCCGCACGCACACGTTCGACGCAGGTCGACGAGACCTACGCCGAGCAGATCCGCGGGCTCGCCGAGGGCGGCGTCGACCTGCTCCTGATCGAGACGATCTTCGACACGCTGAACGCGAAGGCTGCGATCGCCGCCGCGCGCGAGGTCGCGCCCGAGCTGCCGCTCTGGATCTCGCGCGACGATCGTCGACCTCTCCGGCCGCACGCTCTCGGGCCAGACGATCGAGGCGTTCTGGACCTCGATCGAGCACGCCGACCCGCTGATCGTCGGCGTCAACTGCTCGCTCGGCGCGCGTGAGATGCGGCCGTACGTCGCCGACCTCTCGCGCGTCGCGACGTGCCTCACCTCGCGCGCACCCGAACGCCGGCCTGCCGAACGCGTTCGGCGGCTACGACGAGACGCCCGACGTGACGCGCGCGCTGCTGCACGAGTTCGCGCGCGACGGGCTCCTGAACATCGCGGGCTCGTGCTGCGGCTCGACGCCCGAGCACACGCGCGCGATCGCGGACGCCGATCCGCGGCCTCGCGCCGCGGCTGGTCGCCGAAGCGCACGCCGGCGCCGCGCTTCAGCGGCCTCGAGCCGTTCGAGATCGGCGCCGACACCGGCTTCGTGCTCGATCGGCGAGCGCACGAACGTCACCGGCTCGGCGCGCTTCCGCCGGCTGATCGAGGGCGACGACTACACCGCGCGCGGTCGAGGTCGCGCTCGAGCAGGTGCGCGGCGGCGCGAACCTGCTCGACGTGAACATGGACGCCGACCTGCTCGAGGGCGAGGAGGCGATGCGGACGCTTCCTGAACGTGATCGCGACCGAGCCCGAGGTCGCGCGCCTGCCGATCATGGTCGACAGCTCGAAGTGGTCGGTGCTCGAGGCGGGCCTGCAGTGCCTCCAGGGCAAGGGCGATCGTCAACTCGATCTCGCTCAAGGAGGGCGAGGAGGAGTTCCTCGCGCCAGGCGCGCCGCGATCCGCGACTACGGCGCCGGCGTGGTCGTGATGGCCTTCGACGAGGAGGGACAGGCGACCGACGTCGAGCGACGCGTCGCGATCTGCGGGCGTGCATACGACCTGCTCGTCGACGAGGTCGGCTTCCCGCCCGAGGACATCGTCTTCGACCCGAACGTGCTCGCCGTCGCGACGGGGATCGAGGAGCACAACGACTACGCGCGTGCGTTCATCGAGAGCCTGCCGCTGATCAAGGAGCGCTGCCCCGGCGTGCGCACCTCGGGCGGCATCTCGAACCTCAGCTTCTCGTTCCGCGGCAACGACGCGATCCGCGAGGCGATGCACGCGGCGTTCCTCTACCACGCGATCCGCGCCGGGCTCGACATGGGCATCGTCAACGCCGGCCAGCTCGCCGTCTACGAGGACATCGACCGCGAGCTGCTCGAGCGCGATCGAGGACGTGTCTGTTCAACCGCCGCCCCGACGCGACCGAGCGGCTCGTCGAGATCGCCGACCGCTTCCGCGGCGAGGGCACGAAGCGCGAGCTCGACCTCCGCTGGCGCGAGGCGACCGGTCGCGAAGCGCCTCGAGTACGCGCTCGTGCACGGGATCGTCGACTTCATCGAGGACGACACCGAGGAGGCGCGGCAGTCGGCAGCCCGGCCGCTCGACGTGATCGAGGGGCCGCTGATGGACGGCATGCGCGTCGTCGGCGACCTCTTCGGCTCGGGCCGGATGTTCCTGCCGCAGGTCGTGAAGTCGGCGCGCGTGATGAAGCGCGCGGTCGCCTACCTGCAGCCGTACATGGAGGACGAGAAGGACGGCACGCACGGCGCGCAGGGCAAGGTCCTGCTCGCGACCGTCAAGGGCGACGTGCACGACATCGGCAAGAACATCGTCGGCGTCGTGCTCGGCTGCAACGACTACGAGGTGATCGACCTCGGCGTGATGGTCCCGCGCAGACAAGATCCTCGACACCGCCGAGCGCGAGAACGTCGACATCGTCGGGCTCTCGGGGCTGATCACGCCGTCGCTCGACCAGATGGTCGACGTCGCGCGCGAGATGGACCGCCGGCGCCTCGAGCTGCCGCTGATGATCGGCGGCGCGACGACGTCACGCCAGCACACCGCGGTGAAGATCGCACCGGAGTACGCCAACGAGACCGTGCACGTGCTCGACGCGAGCCGCGTCGTCGACGTCGTCTCGGCGCTCGCTCGACCCGAAGCGCCGCTCGACGCTCGATCGTCGAGAACCGCGCGCTCCAGGAGCGCCTGCGCGTCCAGCACGCCGAGAAGACGCGGAAGCCGCTGCTCCCGCTCGCAGCGCGCGCGGGCAAACCGGGCGGCCGTCTCGCCGATCGACGCTGCCGGCGCCGCCGTTCACGGGCAGTCGCGAGGTCGAGCCGCCGCTCGCCGAGCTCGTGCCGTTCATCGACTGGCAGTTCTTCTTCCACGCGTGGGACCTGAAGGGCAAGTTCCCGGCGATCCTCGACAACCCGGCGGCGCGCGAGCTCTACGACGACGCGCAGGACGCTGCTGCGCGCGATCCTGCAGGGCGCGTCGCTGCACCCCGAGGGCGTCTACGGCTTCTGGCCCGCGCACGCCGACGGGGACGACGTGGTCGTCGGCGGCACGCGCTTCAGCTTCCTGCGCCAGCAGGCCGACCACGGCGACGGGCGGCCGAACCGCTGCCTCGCCGACTACGTCGCGCCCGCCGACGACTACGTCGGCGCGTTCGCCGTCGCGATCCACGGCGCAGACGAGCTCGCGGCGCGATATCAGGCGGCGCACGACGACTACTCGGCGATCGCGGTCAAGGCGCTGGCCGACCGCCTGGCCGAGGCGTTCGCCGAATGGCTGCACCGCCGCGCGCGGCGCGAGTGGTACGCGCCCGACGAGCACCTCTCCGAGGAGGACTACCTGAAGGAGAACTTCCGCGGCATCCGGCCGGCGTTCGGCTACCCGGCGTGCCCGGATCACAGCGAGAAGGCGAAGCTCGTTCGAGCTGCTCGGACGCAGAGCGGGCCGGCATCGGCGCTGACGGAGACCTACTCGATGACGCCCGCCGCCGCCGTCAGCGGCCTCTACTTCCATCACCCGCAGGCGAAGTACTTCGCCGTCGGGCCGGATCGGCCGCGACCAGGTGGAGGACTACGCGCGAGCGCCGCGGAATCCCGCTGGACGTGGCCGAGACCTGGCTGTCCCCGAACCTGGGGTAGAGCCGCCGGGCGCCTCGGCTATCCTGGCGCGCACCGGCGCCCTCGGGCGCCGTAACTGTTTTTCCTATATGCGGACGACACTGAAGAGAGGCGTCGGACGCGGCGCCGGAGCGAACGGGAACGGCCACGCCGTCTTCCCACCCGGCACCGTCAGTCGCCGTCACTCGCTACCGGCAGCCGCCGCCCCCCGCCGCCAGCGGCTTCGGGATCTTCGGCGGATCCTGCTCGTGACGCTGGTCGTCATCTCGGCGCTGATCTTCGGCACGGCGGCCGGCGCATACCTCTACTCCCACCAGGTCGTCGTGCGCCTGCAGGCGCACACGCCCGCGGTCAGTGCGTGGCGCAGAAGGCGCTCGACGGTTCCCACGGCCGATCGCGCGGCGATCGCGCTCGTGATCGGGTACGACCACCGCAAGGCGGCGGAGTCGGGCAATCCGTCGCTCTCGGACACGCTGATGCTGATTCGCGCCGACCCGCAGACGAACACGATCTCGCTGCTCTCGTTCCCGCGCGACCTGCAGGTGCCGATCTACTGCGGCGCGTCGCCGTCGGACCGTCCGGGCACGTCGTCTCGAGCCTCGACCGCATCAACTCGGCGTACTCGCGCTGCGGCCCGAAGGGCACGCTGCTCACGGTCCGGCACCTGACCGGCCTGCCGATCAACTACCTGATCACCGTCAACTTCCACGGCTTCAAGGAGATCGTCGACAAGCTCGGCGGGGTCTGGATGGACGTCGACCGCCGCTACTACAACAAGAACACCGGCTCGCTACTACAACAACTTCGCGAACATCAACCTGCAGCCGGGCTACCAGAAGCTGACGGGCCAGCAGGCGCTCGACTTCGTCCGCTTCCGCCACACCGACGCCGACCTGCACCGCATCGCGCGCCAGCAGGAGTTCGTCGCGCGCGTTCAAGGAGCAGGTCGCGCAGAACTTCTCGTACCGCGAGCATCCCGAGCCTCGTCGACACGATCACCGAAGAACATCGAGGTCGGCGAGGGCGGCCATTCGCTGAACCGCGACCAGGTGATCTCGTACGCGCTCTTCGCCCAGGGCCTGCCGGGCGGCCACCTCTTCCAGGAGAAGATCGAGAACGTGACAGTGCACGCATCGAGCTGCACCGCGTCGACCGAGCGACATCCAGGACGCCGTCGACGCGTTCGAGAACCCGGACGTGCAGGAGACGGTCGAAGGTCGCGAACGCCGCCGCGCTCGGGCAGAAGCTCAAGCAGAAGGCGCCGCCGCCGTCGTCGGTGACGGTCACCGTCCTGAACGGCAACGGCGTCGCGGGCGCCGCGGCGAACGCGTCGTACCTGCTCGGCCAGCGCGGCTACAAGCTGCTCGTCGCCGCCGAACAACCTGAACGCCGAACGCGCCGCGGCAGCTGTTCCACACGAAGATCTACTTCGACCCGGCGCAGAAGCGGTCGAAGGCGGCGGCGCGTCGCGCTGCAGAACCTGATGCAGCCGGCCGACGTCGCCGCGCTGCCGCCGCGCGCGCCGAAGCTGCGCGCGCTCGACCCGGGCTCGATGCTGCTCGTCGTCGCTCGGCCAGACGTTCCACGGCGAGATCGCGCGCGCCGCCGTCCCGTGCCGTGCCCGAAGCATCAGGCGGCGAACGTCCGCTCCGACTCGAGCGCCGCCGAGCGCTGCTGCAGCCCTACGCGCAAGAAGGTGCCGTTCAAGCTGATGGTGCCGACCGTGCTCGAGCGCAACTCGCACCCCGACACGCTGCCCGGCGACAAGGCGGTCGCCTACTACTGGATGGATCCGAAGAACCGCGGCACAAGGCGATCCGGCTCGTCTTCCACACCGGCGCGAACGAGTACTGGGGCGTCCAGGAGACCGACTGGGACGACGCGCCCGCGCTCTCCGACCGCAGCTTCCACCGGATCATCAAGGGCCGCGGCGTACGACCTCTACTACACGGGCACGCACCTGCACATGGTCGTCCTGCGCAGGACGGCGCGACGCTACTGGGTCGTGAACACGCTGCTCGACTCGCTCTCCAACGAGACGATGCTCGCGATCGCCAAGGGCCTCAAGCCGCTTACAAGCGTTCAAGTAGGTTTCGCGCGCGATGAGCAAGGTCGGCATCTTCGGCGCCGGCTGGGTCGGCCTCGTCACGGGCGCGTGCTTCGCCGAGCTCGGGCACGAGGTCGTGATCCGCGACGTCGTTCCCGAGAAGATCGAGGCGCTTCGGCGCGGCGAGGTGCCGTTCCACGAGGACGGCCGTGCCGGCGCTGCTCGAGCGGAACCGCGACCGGCTCACCTTCACGCTCGACGTCGACGACGTCGCCGAGCTGCGAGTTCCTGTTCGTCTGCGTCGACACGCCGCCGACCTACTCCGGCGACGCCGACCTCTCGCGCGTCTGGACGGTGGTCGACGAGCTGCCCGAGCTCGAGCGGGCACCCGATCCTCGTCATGAAGTCGACCGTGCCGGTCGGCACCGGCGAGAAGGTGCGCACGGGTCTCGACGAGCGCGGGCTCGAGCACGTCGGCTACGCGTCGAACCCCGAGTTCCTCGCCGAAGGCCGCGCGGTCGAGCGACTTCATGCACCCCGACCGCATCGTCGTCGGCGCCTTCGAGAGCGAGGACGCCGACGCGGTCGCCGCGCTGTACGAGACGCTCGACGCGCCGATCGTGCGCTGCGACGTCAACTCGGCGGAGATGATCAAGCTCGCCGCGAACGCGTTCCTGATGACGCGCATCTCGTTCATCAACGAGATCGCGAACGTGTGCGAGGCGACCGGCGCCGACGTCGTCAAGGTCGCGGAGGGCGTCGGGCTCGACAAGCGCCTCGGCCCGCACTTCCTGCGCGCGGGCATCGGCTACGGCGGCTCGTGCTTCCCGAAGGACTCGCTGGCGCTGAAGCAGCTCGCGTCGAACTCGGGCTACCACTTCCAGCTGCTCTCGGCGGTGATCGAGGTGAACGAGCTGCAGAAGCGGCGCGTGATCGGGAAGCTGAAGCGGCACCTCGGCTCGCTGCGCGGGAAGAAGGTCGCGCTGCTCGGGCTCGCGTTCAAGCCGAACACGGACGACATGCGCGAGGCGCCGTCGATCGTGCTCGCGTCCCGCCTGCTCGCCGAGGGCGCCGAGGTGCGCGCCTGGGATCCCGGTCGCCGACGGCACGCAAGCTGCCGAAGGGCGTCGAGGTCGTCGGCTCGGTCGCTCGAGGCGGTGCGCGGCGCCGACGCTGCGGTGATCGTGACCGAGTGGGCGCGAGCTGAAGGAGCCTCGCGCCGCGGAGATGCGCGCCGCGATGGCGAACCCGCTGATCATCGACGGGCGCAACCTGCTCGACCCCGAGGAGACGCGCGCGCGCCGGCTTCGCCTACGAGGGCATCGGGCGGCCGACCGTCGCCGACGGACGTGCTGCCGCAGACGCCCGAGCCGGCGCCCGCACGCGGAGCCTGAGCGCCGTGGAGGCGATCATCCTCGCCGGCGGCAAGGCCGAGCGGCTCGGCGACGCTGCCGGGCGGACGCCCGAAGGCGCTCGTCGAGGTCGCGGGGCAAGCCGCTCGCCGCCTACCAGGTCGGCCGGCTCGCGCGCGCCGGCGTGACGCGCGTGATCTTCGCGTGCGCCGCCGGCGCAGGGCGAGCACTTCGAGCGCGAGCTCGCGGGCCTCGGCCCCGAGATCGTCGCCGCCGAGGAGCCGGAGCGGCTCGGCCGCGGCGGCGGCATCAAGTTCGCGGCGCAGCGAGCGCCAGGAGAGCGGCGACGTCTACGCGCTGAACGGCGACGAGCTCGTCGACGTCGACTTCGAGGCGCTGCTCGCCGCGCACCGCGCGGGCGGCGCGCTCGCGACGATCGCCGTCGCGCGGCCGAAGTCGCAGTTCGGGCTCGTCGACCTCGACGACGACGACGTCGTCCACGGCTTCCAGCGAGGGCGGCCGGGTCCCGTACTGGGTCAACTGCGGCAACTACGTGCTCGGCGAGGAGGCGATCGAGCGGCTTCCCGGACCAGGGCGACCACGAGTCGTCGACGTTCCCGGAGCTCGCGGCCGAGGGCGCGCCTGCGCGCCTTCCGCCACGACGGCCTCTGGCTGACGGTGAACACGCCGAAGGAGCTGCGCGTCGCCGCCGGAGCACGTCGCCGCGCACCCGGAGTGGCTCGCGACGTGAGAGGATCGCAGCCGATGAGCGTCGACTCGCCGAACCTCGACATCGCTCGACCGCTGGGGCTTCGAGGTGCGGCGGGTCGAGAAGCCGTGGGGCCACGAGCTGATCTGGGCGCTGACCGACGTCTACTGCGGCAAGGTGCTGTTCGTGAAGGCCGGCCACTCGCTCTCGCTGCAGTTCCACCGCGAGAAGGACGAGTCGTGGCTCGTCCAGTCCGGCCGCGCGAAGCTCGAGCTCGGCGAGGTGGGCGAGAGCGATGCTCGCACGAAGAGGTCGTCGGGGCCGGCGCCGCGTTCCACTACCGCCCGGGCACGGTGCACCGCGTGACCGCGATCGAGGACACGACGATCCTCGAGGTCTCGACGCCGCAGCTCGACGACGTCGTGCGGCTCGAGGACGCCTACGGCGCGCGAAGGCACCTCGGCGCCGTAGCAAACCTTCACACGATTGTGGTAAGGTTGGGCCGATGCCGAGCCTGCTGACCGTCGGAGCCGCCGCCGCCGAGACCGGCTGGTCGGCGCGGATGCTCCGCTACCTCGAGGAGCACGGCCTCGTCGTCCCGCGGCGCACGCCGGCCGGCTACCGGGTCTACGGCCTGCCCGAGCTGAACCGGCTGCGCTCGCTGCGCGAGCTGCGCCGCCGCTTCGGCATCGAGCTCGACCGAGCTCGCGTTCGCGCGCCGGCTCCGCCGCGAGCCCGAGCTGCGCCGCGCGGTCGACGCCTGGCTCGCCGCCGGCGACGACAGCGGCTCCTGGGTCGAGTGGGAGCAGCGCAAGCACGAGCGGCTGCTCGCCGCCTGAGCCGACGACGACACTACACTGCCCCGCGACCAAGACGGAAGGATCTCATGGCAACGACGAAGCGACACGACGTGAAGGACCTCGCGCTCGCCCCCGAAGGCGTGCGCCGCATCATGTGGGCCGACCGGCAGATGCCGGTGCTGACGGCGATCCGCGAGCGCTTCGAGCGCGAGCAGCCGCTCGCCGGCTACCGCATCTCCGCCTGCCTGCACGTGACGACCGAGACCGCGAACCTGATGCGCACGCTGAAGGCCGGCGGCGCCGACGTCGTGCTCTGCGCGTCGAACCCGCTCTCGACGCAGGACGACGTCGCGGCGGCGCTCGTCGAGGAGTTCGACATCTCGGTCTTCGCGATCAAGGGCGAGGACAACGACACGTACTACTCGCACATCGAGGCCGCGGTCGACCACAAGCCGCAGCTGACGATGGACGACGGCGCCGACGTGATCAGCGTCCTGCACAGCGCCCGGCGCGAGCAGCTCGGCGACATCATCGCCGGCATGGAGGAGACGACGACCGGCGTCATCCGCCTGAAGGCGATGGAGGCCGACGGCGCGCTCGCGTTCCCGGTGATCGCGGTCAACGAGGCGCGCACGAAGCACTTCTTCGACAACCGCTACGGCACCGGCCAGTCGACGATCGACGGGATCATCCGCGCGACCAACGTCCTGCTCGCCGGCAAGCGGTTCGTCGTCGCCGGCTACGGCTGGGTCGGGCGCGGCGTCGCGATGCGCGCCCGCGGCCTCGGCGCGCACGTGATCGTCACCGAGGTCGACCCGATGCGCGCGCTCGAGGCGCTGATGGACGGCTTCGAGGTGATGCCGATGGCCGAGGCCGCGAAGATCGGCGACATCTTCTGCACCGCGACCGGCGACAAGCACGTGATCGCGCGCGAGCACCTCGAGGTCGATGAAGGACGGCGCGATCATCTGCAACACCGGCCACTTCAACGTCGAGATCGACATCCCGGCGCTGCGCGCGCTCGCCGTCGAGACGCGCGAGGCGCGCAACTTCGTCGAGGAGTTCACGCTCGACCGACGGCCGGCGGATCTATCCTGCTCGCCGAGGGCCGGCTCGTCAACATCTCGGCCGCCGAGGGTCACCCGGCGATCGTGATGGACATGAGCTTCGCGAACCAGGCGCTCGCGACCGAGTACGCGGTCCAGAACGCGGCGTCGCTCGAGAACAAGGTCTATCCCGGTGCCGACGGAGATCGACGAGGAGATCGCCCGCCTCAAGCTCGCGACGATGGGCGTCGACGATCGACAAGCTCACCGAGGAGCAGGCGAAGTACCTCGCGTCGTGGGACGAGGGCACCTGAGCCGGCCCGGCGTCCGCCGTCGATGCTCGAGCCTGAGCGGATCCTGCGGCCTCGAGCAGGACGACGCGTCGTCCTCCTCGACCAGCGCCGCCTGCCGCTCGAGGAGGTCGAGGTGCGACTGCCGGTCGGCGGCCGAGGTCGCCGAGGCGATCCGGACGATGGTCGTCCGCGGCGCGCCCGCGATCGGCGTCGCCGCCGCGTACGGCATCGCGCTCGCGGCGGCGCGCGGGGAGGACCTGGCCGCGGCGGAGCGCGTGCTGCGCGAGTCGCGGCCGACCGCCGTCAACCTCGCCTGGGCGCTCGACGAGATGCGCGACGACCCGTCGGCCGAGCACGCGCGCGCGATCCACGCCGACGAGGTCGAGCGCTGCCGGCGGATGGCCGCGCACACCGCCGGCCTGCTCGCGCCCGGGCACGCGCGCGCTCACGCACTGCAACGCCGGCGGGCTCGCGACCGGCGGCTACGGCAGCGCCGTCGGCGCGCTGCTCGCCGCGTGGGAGCGCGGGCTGCTCGCGCACGTCTGGGTCGACGAGACGCGGCCGCTGCTCCAGGGCGCGCGGCTGACGGCGTGGGAGCTCGAGACCGCGGCGATCCCGCACGCCGTGATCGCCGACTCGGCCGCGGCGTCGCTGATGGCGGCCGGCGAGGTCGACTGCGTGATCACCGGCGCCGACCGCATCGCCGCCAACGGCGACACCGCGAACAAGATCGGCACCTACTCGCTCGCCGTGCTCGCGCGCCACCACGAGCTGCCGCTCTACGTCGTCGCGCCGAGCACGACCGTCGACCTGGCGACGCCCGACGGCGCCGCGATCCCGATCGAGGAGCGCGACCCGGCCGAGGTGACGGCGCGCTTCGCCGCGCGCAACCCCGCGTTCGACGTCACGCCGGCCGACGCTGATCACCGCGATCGTCACCGAGCACGGCGTGCATCGCGCGCCGTACGCCGAGTCGCTCGCGGGAGCGGTCGCGCGTGAAGGCGATCATCCTCGCCGCCGGCTACGCGACGCGGCTGCGGCCGCTGACCGACACGTGGGCGAAGGAGCTGCTGCCGGTCGGCGGGCGGCCGATCATCGACCGGATCGTCGACAGCGATCGGCGGGCGTCGACGAGGTCGACGCGGTCCACGTCGTCACGAACTCGCGCAAGGCGCCGGCGTTCCGCGACGTGGGCGGAGGGGCGCGACGTGACGTCCACGACGACGGGACGACGTCGAACGACGACCGGCTCGGCGCGATCGGCGACATGCAGTTCGCGATCGACCGGCGGAGCTCGACGACGACCTGCTCGTGATCGCGGGCGACAATCTCTTCGACTTCAGCCTGGCCGACTACGTCGCGTTCTGGCGCACGAAGGGCGTCGCGAGCGCGGTCGCCGTCCGCGACGTCGGATCGCTCGAGCTCGCGCGCGCAGTACGGCATCGTCGGCGCTCGATGCCGAGGACCGCGTCACCGACTTCGTCGAGAAGCCGGCCGACCCGCCGTCGACGCTCGCCGCGATCGCGACCTACATCTTCCACCGCGAGCACGTGCCGCTGATCCGCGCCGTACCTGGACAGCCGAGCGAGCCGCCGACCAGCCCGGGCCGCTTCGTCGCGTGGCTGCAGCAGCGCGAGCCCGTCTACGGCTGGGTCTTCGACCGACCTGGTACGACATCGGCGACCACGAGCAGCTGCTCGAGGCGGACAACCGGATGCGCGCCGCCGCCGGGCTGCCCGAGCGCGCCGCCTACTCGCCGACTTAAGACGATGAGAGTCGACACGTTTCGTTGCGAAGCCGTGTCACAGACACGTCGACGGTTGCTCGCCGTAGCGTTGACGGCGTGGTTCGTCGATCTCTTCTGCCCGCCGCGTTGCGTCGCCTGTCGTGGGCCGGCCCCGGCGTGCTGTGCCCGGCCTGCCGCGCCTCGCTCCGTCCGCTCGGCCCGCCGCAGTGCGCGCCGCTGCGGCGCGCCGACCGCCTGGCCGGTCGCGCGCTGTCGCGAGTGCAGCGGACGGCGGCTCGCCTTCGCCTCCGCACACGTCCGCGTTCGCCTACACGGGCCGGCCGTGGCCTTCGTCCACGGCCTGGAAGGAGCGCGCGCTCCGCCTCGCTCGCGCCTCTGGCCGCCGAGCTCGTGGTGGCCCGCCTGGAGCGTCCGGCGGCAGACGTCATCACGTATATCCCGCCTGATCCGGTGCGACAGCTCCGACGGACGGCAGCACCCGGCCCAGGCGCTCGCCGGCGAGCTCGCCAGGCGCTGGGCGATCCCGCCAGGCGCGGCTGCTGAGGCGCACGCGTGCGACGGAGCAGCAGGCGTCGCTCACCCTCGCCGGGCGACGCGGCAACCTCCGCGAACGCCTTCGAGCGTCCGCGGTGCCGCCCGAGGCCGCGTGCTGCTCGTCGACGACGTCTACACGTCCGGGTCGACCGTCCACGCGGCGGCGAGCGCGCTCCGCCGAGCCGGCGCCGCGCGGGTCGACGTCGTCACCTTCGCCCGCGCGATCCGCTGACGGCTTGCGTCCATAGGGCATGGGTATCGACCGCGCGCGGCCGATCGGCCGATTCGCCGTGAACCTGCGTTAATCTCAGAGCTCGACTCGGCCACCACCAAGGAGGCGTTGATGAGGCTTCAGGTGAAGGGGAAGAACGTCGAAGTCACCCCGTCGATCCGTGACTACGCCGAGCGAAAGCTGGCGAAGCTCGGGAAGCAGCTGGCCGAGCAGACGCAGGTCGAGGTCGAGCTCTCCGAGCAGAAGAACCCGTCGATCGCGGAGAGCCAGGTGGCGGAGGCGACGATCTTCACGAAGGGGCCGACGCTGCGAGCGCGCGAGGCGTCGCGGGACATGAAGGCGTCGATCGACCAGCTCGTCGACAAGCTCGAGCGGCAGGTCAAGCGCTACCGCGAACGGCGGACGGTCGAGCCGAGGCGCCACGCCGAGCACAACGGCGTCGAGCCCCGCGGAAGCGAACGACGCGACGACGCCGCCTGAGGGAT
This sequence comes from uncultured Thermoleophilia bacterium, assembly GCA_963847415.1. Lineage (GTDB taxonomy): Bacteria > Actinomycetota > Thermoleophilia > Gaiellales > Gaiellaceae > PALSA-600. The sequence continues at coordinate 323,027 of CAWJZQ010000030.1, forward strand.
GCCTTTCTTCCGCCGGCGGAAGCCGCTGCACGAGCGGTTGGCGGACGCGGGCGGCATACCGCTGGGACCGACCGGCACACCGATCGGCGGCAGCGCCGAGCCTCCGGGCTGGGACGGCGAGCCCCGCGGCGAGCCCGGTATCCACGGAGTCCCGCGCCCGCGGCGCTGGGACGCGGTCGTCCAGGCCGAGGCCCCGGGGCTCCGCGGCGACAGGGTGCACTTCGTCGCGCTCGAGGACGGGACGCTCGTCGTCGACGAGGACGAGCCGGACGACGCGCTGACGCCGCTCGCCACCGTCGTCGAGCAGGCGCTGCGGCCGCCCTACCGTGCAGAGGCAGTCCGGCACGACGCCGAGACGTGGGCCGTCGGCGCGAGCCGGATCGCGATCGCGACCGTCACCGACGTGATCGGCGACGAGGCCGAGCTCACCTCGACGCGTGAGGGCAAGGTGCTGCGCGTCGACGGGATCACGCGGCTCGGCTCGGCGCGCGCGCTCGAGAAGGTTGGCGAGGCGGAGGGCACCGAGTACGTCGTCCGCGCGACGCGGCTCGACGGCGACCTCTGGGAGGTCGACGCCTCCCCGCTGTAGCGCTCAGCAGCGGCCGCCGTGCGGGCCGGGCGCGACGAAGACCCGCGTCGCCCAGCAGACGCGGCGGCCCGAGACCCACGCCATCCCCGTGCGGTCGAACTCCGTCGTGAGCGGCGCCAGCCCGAGGCGGATCGCGACGTCCCGACGCGAGGAGCGGGCGAACTCGCGGATCTGGTTGCCGATCGTGTACACGAGCTGACCGTCGGCGAAGCCGGCCAGGCGGGCCCCCGGTCGCTTGACGAGCGGCGACGCTCCCGACGCCGTGCGCAGCTCGATCCCGGTCGGCGTCTGCACGATCGCGCCGACCGTCGCGATCCGGAACGCGCGCACGGTACCGCGCGGATAGTCGAGATCCGTGATGCGTCCGCCGCTCTTCAGCGGCACGACGAACAGGTGCCCCGTATCGACGAGCACGCCCACGCTCGTCGCACCTTCTGCCAGCCCCGTGACGCGTGCGGGCGCCCGCCACGTCCGGATGCGGGCGCCGCTCGGGCCGATCACGAACACGTCGCGCCCGACGGCGTAGGGGATCCCGCTCTCGCCGCCGTTCCCGAGCACGATCGGCGCGGGCGCATCGACGTCGGCGGACGAGAATCGAAGCTGCCGAGGCGTGCGCCGGGTCGGGGTCGCGGTCCAGAGCGTGTACTCCCGCGTGTTACCGCCCACGTAGGAGAGCCAGACGACCCTGCTCGAATCGGTGGCTACCGACGAGATACCGCGCCCCGTGCTCGTCTGCGGGCAGGCGCCCGGCGCGCGGAACGTGCGGCGCGCGAACAGCGGCGGCTGCCAGAGCACGACCGACTCGCAGCTGCGGGGCGACCAGGCGAGCGCGGTCGCGATCCCCGCCGCGGTCTCGTCGAGCGCCGTGACGCGCCCCGGAGGCGTATAGCCGCGGTCGAGCCCTCTCGCCGCGGCGCCGCCAACTGCCAGCAGGAAGACTCCGGCCGCGAGAGCCATGCGGACCCACACGCAACGAGAATAGATCCGGCGTGTTAGGGGTGCATGAGGGGCGGGGCCGGGCGGCGGCGACTCGGTACCCTGTTGGGCGGAATGTCGCCCGCGCTCGGCACCTTCGAGAAGGCCCTCCGCTTCGGCGAGGGGCGGCGCATGAAGCGCCTGGCCGAGCAGGGCTCGTACATCGCGACCCTCGAGCCCGACTTCCAGAAACTCTCCGACGACGAGCTGCGCGCGAAGACCGCCGAGTTCCGCGAGCGGTTCGCGAACGGCGAGTCGCTCGAGGATCTCCTCTTCGAGGCCTACGCCGCCGTGCGCGAGGCGCGCGTGCGCGAGTCGGACCAGCGCATCTTCGACGTGCAGATGATGGGCGGCATCGTCCTGCACGAGGGCGACATCGCCGAGATGAAGACCGGCGAAGGAAAGACGTTCGTCGCGAGCATGCCGCTGTACCTGAACGCGCTGCCCGGGAACGGCGTCCACCTCGTCACGGTCAACGACTACCTCGCCCAGCGCGACGCCGCGTGGAACCGCGGCGTGTTCGAGCGGCTCGGGATGACCGTCTCGTTCATCGAGAACAACATGCCGTTCGACAAGCGCAAAGAGGCCTACGACAGCGACGTCACCTACGGCACCAACTCCGAGTTCGGTTTCGACTACCTGCGCGACAACATGGCGATCAGCCTCGACGGGGTCGTGCAGCGCGGGCACAACTACGCGATCGTGGACGAGGTCGACTCGATCCTCATCGACGAGGCGCGAACGCCGCTGATCATCTCCGGCGAGCCGACGGTCGCCGCGAAGACCTACCGCGACATGGCTCAGATCGCGAAGGGGCTGCGTGGCGCGCAGTCGAAGGGCCGCAAGATCGAGGACGAGGTGCTGATCGCCGAGAACGACTTCCTCTACGACGAGAAGCACAAGACGGTGTCGCCCGGCGAGTCGGCGATCGAGAAGGTCGAGCGCGCCCTCGGGATCGACCACCTCTACAGCGCGCAGAACACGCAGCTGGTCAACCACCTCACGCAGGCGCTGAAGGCCGAGTCGCTCTACAAGCGCGATGTCGACTACGTCGTCCAGGACGGCGAGGTGAAGATCGTCGACGAGTTCACCGGCCGCATCATGGAGGGCCGCCGCTGGAGCGAGGGCTTGCACCAGGCCGTCGAGGCGAAGGAGAACGTCGCGATCCAGGAGGAGCACCAGACGCTCGCCACGATCACGCTCCAGAACTACTTCCGCCTCTACGAAAAGCTCGGCGGCATGACCGGCACCGCGAAGACGGAGGAAAAGGAGTTCGTCGAGATCTACAACCTCAACGTCGTCGAGATCCCCACGAACGTCCCGGTCGCGCGCCTGGACAAGAACGACATGATCTTCAAGACCGTCGAGGCGAAGTTCAACGCCGTCGTCACCGACGTGAAGGAGCGCCACGAGAAGGGGCAGCCCGTCCTCGTCGGCACGATCGCCGTGGAGACCTCGCAGTACCTGAGCGAGCTGCTGAAGCGGCAGGGCGTGCCGCACAACGTCCTGAACGCGAAGGAGCATGCGCGCGAGGCCGAGATCATCGTGGACGCGGGCCTCGTCGGCGCGGTCACGATCGCGACGAACATGGCGGGCCGCGGCGTCGACATCAAGATCGACGACACCGTGCGCGACCTCGGCGGCCTGTACGTGCTCGGCACCGAGCGCCACGAGGCGCGGCGCATCGACAACCAGCTGCGCGGCCGCTCGGGACGCCAGGGCGATCCCGGTGAGACGCGCTTCTACCTCTCGGGCATGGACGACCTCGTCCGCCTCTTCGCCGGCGACCGGATCCACAACATCATGGAGCGCTTCAAGCTCCCGGACGACCAGCCGATGGAGGCGTCGATCCTCTCGCGCCAGATCGAGAACGCGCAGAAGAAGGTCGAGGAGCAGAACTTCGTCGCCCGTAAGAACGTCCTCAAGTACGACGACGTGATGAACGTGCAGCGCATGGTCATCTACGAGCAGCGCAACCGCGTGCTGCACGGCGAGGACCTCGCCGAGGACATCCGCGAGATCTGGCTGCCCGAGGTGATCGAGGGCGTCGTCGGCGACTACACGAGCTTCGAGGCCTCGGAGGAGTGGGAGCTCGGCGAGCTCGTGGCTGCGATGGAAGCGCTCTACGGCACCGGGGTCGCAGAGGCCGAGCTGAAAGGCCTCGACCGCGAGGGGATCATCCAGGAGTTCCTGGACGACGCGCTCGACGCCTACGCGGAGCGCGAGAAGGAGCTCGATCAGATCCAGGAAGGGCTGATGCGCGACCTCGAGCGCTTCATCGTCCTGCAGACGGTCGACATCCGCTGGCGCGAGCACCTCGAGAACATGGACTACATGCGTGAAGGCATCCACCTGCGCGGCATGGCGCAGAAGGACCCGCTCGTCGAGTACCGCAACGAGGGGCACACGATGTTCCTCGATCTGACCCGCGCTATCCGCGAGGAGGTCGTGACGCTGCTGTACCACGCCGAGGTCACGCCCGACGACGGCAGCGCGCAGCAGCTGCAGGCCGCGCAAGGGCCGGACGGCGGCGGGAACGGCGCGCTCAGCTACGAGCACCAGTCGCTCGCCGGCGCCGAGGCGATCCTCGCCGCGGGCGGCACGTCGACCGCGGCGGCTGCCGGTTACGCGAGCGGCGGAGGCTCGGTGTCGACGCCGGTCGCGCCGAAGCCGAAGGTCAACTCCGAGATCGAGAACATCGGCCGGAACGACCCGTGCTGGTGCGGGTCCGGCAAGAAGTTCAAGAAGTGCCACGGGGCATAGAGGCTTGATGCGCATCTCGCGCACTCGCGGATGGTGGCCCAGACACGGCGCATCTCGCCGCGTATTTCAAGTGCACGCTCGGGCTTGAACGTAGACACCGCTATGCCCTGCGCCCGCCCCGGCCGAGCTGCTTGGTCTGAGCCATCCCCGCAAGCACGCCAATACACATCAAGCCTCTAGGCCCGGACCCGCAGCTCGCCGACGACACGATCCGGCTCGAGCCTCTCACTCAGGACGACGTCCCGGCGATGTTCGGCCTCGTCGGCGACGAGGAGGTGCTGCGCTTCACGCGCGTGCCCGCCGGCGCCGACCTCGACTTCGTGCGCCTCTGGATCGCCCGCTACGAGAGCGGCTGGCAGGACGGCACGCGCGCGGGATTCGCCGTGCGCGACGCAGGCGGCGGCCACGGCGGTGGCGGCGGCCTGCTCGGCTTCGCCGCCGCGGTCGAGCTCGACCTCGACACGCGGGAGGCCGAGCTCGGCTACATGGTCGTGCCCGCCGCGCGCGGCCGCGGCGTCGCGCTCGCGGTCGCTCGACCTGCTGACGCGGTGGTGCTTCGACGCACTCGGCCTGATCCGGCTCGAGCTGCGCATCGACCCGGCCAACGCGCCGTCGCTGCGCATCGCAGAGCGGGCGGGCTACGTGCAGGAAGGCGTGCTGCGCAACACGTACGTCAAGGACGGCGTGCGCGCCGACGTCGCCGTATGGTCGCGCCTGACGTCGGACTGATCCCGTAGTCTCCGGTCCCGTGAGCACGGCCGACCGCCGCCTGCTCGCCCGGGAGGCGACCATCTCCACCGCCATCGCCGCTGCGCTCGCGGCATTCCTCCTCTGGGCGACGCCACCTGGGATCGACTGGGCCGCGCATGCCTACCAGCGCACGTTCCTGCTCCAGCACGGCTTCGAGATGTGGAACAACTTCTGGTACGCGGGCCGGTACTCGTTCGTCACCTACAGCCTGATCTACTACCCGCTCGCCGCGCTGCTCGGGATCAAGGTGCTCGCGCTCGCGTCGATCGCGTCGGCGGCGGCCGCGTTCAGCATCGTCGTCTTCCGCGAGTGGGGCCCGGTGTCGGTTGTCTCGAGCCGCTCCTTCGCGGTGCTGTGGGTGGGCATCATCGGCGCCGCGGCGTTCCCGTTCGCGCTCGCGATGTCGTTCGCGCTGCTCTCGATCTGGGCGCTGCAGCAAGGACGGCGAGGACGCTTCGCGGTCGGCGCGGTCCTGACGCTCGCCGCCAGCCCGCTCGGCTTCGTGCTGCTCACCGTCGTCGTCGCCGGAGCCGCCGTCGCGCGCCGCAGCCTGCGCGACGTGCGCGTGCAGATCGCGGTCGTCGTCGGCTGCGCCGCAGGCGAGCTGCTCGTCTATCGGCTCTTCGGCGACGGCGGGCGCTTCCCGTTCGAGACGCTGCAGCTGCTGCCCGGGCTGTTCTTCTGCGGTATCGGCCTGCTCGTGACGCGCGGCGTCCCGACGGCGCGGCCGCTGCGCGGCATCTTCTGGATCTACCTGCTCGCGCTGGTCACCGCGTACGTCGTGCCGTCGTCGGTCGGCTCGAACATCGAGCGCATCCGCTACCTCGCGCTGCCGCTCGCGCTGATCGCAGTCGCGCTGCGGCACTGGCGGCCGCTCTGGCTCGTCGTGCCGGTCGTCGTGCTCGCTGCGGTCTGGAACACGACGCCGATCGCGGCCACGTTCGCGCGCGCGAACACCGACCCGGAGGCATCTCGCGCCTACTGGCAGCCCGCGATCGGCTTTCTGCACGCGCACCTCAGCCCGTCCTGGCGCGTCGAGGTGGTGGACACCGCCGAGCACTGGCCGGCCGCCTACCTGCCCGACGCCGGGATCCCGATCGTGCGCGGCTGGTACCGCCAGAGCGACTTCCCGCAGAACGAGCTGCTGTACGACCGCCGGCTCGCGGCTGCGCCGTACGAGGCGTGGCTGCGACGCATGGGCGTGCGCTACGTCGTCCTCGCGGACGCGCCGGCCGACTACAGCGCGCGCGGCGAAGCGCGGCTGATCCGTTCCGGAGGGACTCACCTCGTCCCAGTCTTCGTCTCTCGGCACCTGACCGTCTACCAGCTCCCCGACGCGAGCCCGCTCGTCGTCGGCCCCGCCGGCGCGACCGTGCTCTGGCTCTACCCGTCGCGGCTCGTCGCGGTGGTCGACGCCGCCGGCGACTACCGCGTCAAGGTGCGCTGGTCGCCGTACTGGCACGCGTCGTCCGGGTGCGTCTCGCAAGACCGAAGACGGGATGGTGCGACTGCACGCTCGCAACCCCGGCCTCGTCGAGCTGCGCTTCGGCGTCGACGTCGGCCACGGCCTGCGCGCGCTCGCCGGCCTGTCCCCGCAACAACGGTGCTCCAGTTAGGATCCGCGCGTGACCGAGGAGCAGAAACCGCTCAGCGAACAGCTGGACGAGCTCGGGGCCCAGCTCGACTGGGTCCGTGAGTACCTTTGACCCGGTTGCGCTCGAGAAGCGTCTTGTAGAGCTCGAGGCGCAGATGAACGCACCGGGGTTCTGGGACGACCAGGCCACGGCGGCGAGGGTGTCGTCCGACCACGCACGCACCTCACGCCGGCTCGAGGGCTACCGCACGCTGACCCGCGACTACGAGGACGCGCGCGAGCTCGCCGGGATGGACGGCGGCGAGATGGAGGGCGAGATCGCCGCCGCGCTGGTCCCGCTGCGCCGCGAGCTCGACCACCTCCAGGAGGCCGCGCTCTTCGACGGCGAGTACGACGCCGGCGACGCGGTCGTGACGCTCCAGTCGGGAACGGGCGGCACGGACGCGCAGGACTGGGCCGAGATGATGCTGCGCATGTACGAGCGCTGGGGCGCGAACCGCGGCTTCAAGGTCGAGCTGCTCGAGGCGAGCCCGGGGGAGGAGGCGGGCCTGAAGTCGGCGACGTTCACGGTCGGCGGCGAGAACGCGTACGGGATCCTCAAGGCCGAGCGCGGCAAGCACCGGCTCGTGCGCCAGAGCCCGTTCGACCAGGCGCACCGCCGCCACACGGCCTTCTCGACCGTGATCGTGGCGCCGCTCCTGCCCGAGGACACCGACGTCGAGATCGACGAGGGCGACCTCCGGATCGACACCTACCGGGCCCAGGGCGCCGGCGGCCAGCACGTGAACAAGACCGACAGCGCGATCCGGATCACCCACCTCCCGAGCGGGATCGTCGTCCAGTGCCAGAACGAGCGCTCCCAGTCGGCGAACAAGCAGACCGCGATGCGGGTGCTGAAGGCCCGGCTGGTCGAGAAGGCCGAGGAGGAGCGCGAGGCGCTGATGGCGAAAGAGCGGGGCGGCTCGGCCGACACCGGCTTCGGAGGGGAGTCGGTCCGCTCCTACGTGCTCCATCCGTACCAATTGGTGAAAGATTCCCGCACCGGCTACGAAATGGGCAACGCCCAGGCAGTCCTGGGCGGCGACCTCGACCCCTTCATCCGGGAGTACCTGCTGGCACGGGCTGCCGGAAGGATCGTCTAGCGAGTGGGGTACACTCCCCCGATCCCTTCGCACCAGGGCGTCTCGGGCGGTTCGGCAGACCCTGGAAACACCGTGATGGACACGAATCTCACCACCGATACACGTTCGGCTGCCGCCGTTGAGGCGCCTGTTCCGGCAACCCGCCCGAGCCCGGCGTCGATGATCGTGTTCGACCAGGTGACGAAGGTCTACGAGCCGGACGTGATGGCCCTGCGGGACGTCTCGTTCCACATCGACAAGGGCGAGTTCGTCTTCATCGTCGGCGCCTCCGGCTCCGGCAAGTCGACGCTCGTCCGACTGCTCCTCAAGGAGCTCGACCCGACGAACGGCAAGATCGTCGTCGGCGGCCGCGACCTCTCGCGCCTGAAGCGGTCGAAGGTGCCGATGCTGCGCCGCAACATCGGCTGCGTCTTCCAGGACTTCAAGCTGCTCCCGAACCGCAGCGCCGCCGAGAACGTCGCGTACGCGCTCAAGGTGCAGGGCGAGTCGACGCCGGCGATCCGCAAGAAGGTGCCCGAGGTGCTCGCGATGGTCGGGCTCTCGCACAAGATGAGCTCGCTGCCCGACGAGCTGTCCGGCGGCGAGCAGCAGCGCGTGTCGATCGCGCGCGCCTTCGTCAACCATCCGCCGCTGCTCGTCTGCGACGAGCCGACCGGCAACCTCGATCCCGACACCTCCGTCGGGATCATGCAGCTGTTGTACCGCATCAACCGCAGCGGCACGACGATCCTGATGGTGACGCACGACCGCGAGATGGTCGACAAGATGCGCAAGCGCGTGATCCAGCTCGAGGACGGCCGCCTCGCGCGCGACGAGCGCCGCGGAGGCTACGAGTAATCGTGTCGGGCCGGCTGAGGCTGCTCATCTCCGAGGCGTGGCGCTCGCTGGGCGCGAACCTCTCGACGACGGTCGCCGCGACCATGACGGTGCTGATCGGCATGTTCCTGCTCGGCCTCTTCATCGCGCTCGGCACGTGGACGGTCTCGTGGTCGAACCACGTGAAGAAGCAGCTCGTCGTCAAGGTGTACTACCTGCCGACCGCGTCGACGCAGCAGAAGAACGACGTCGCGCGGAGCCTTCAGCAGAGCCAGTACGTCGCGCCGGGCGGCGTCAAGTACATCTCCAAGGAAGAGGCGTTCAAGCAGATGAAGCGCCGCTACCCCGAGCTCGTCAAGAACGTGACGTCGAACCCGTTTCCCGACTCGCTCGAGGTGACGCCCGACAAGGGCGAGAACGTCGACCTCCTCTACGACTCGATCGTCAAGCCGCACAAGCCGGCCGGCGTCGGCAAGGTGAACGACGGCAAGAAGATCTCGCACCGCATCCTCCAGGTCGCGCACGTGATCGAGGTCGTGTTCACGGCCGCGACGCTCGTGCTGCTCGTGGCGTCGATCCTGCTCATCTCGAACACGATCCGCCTCTCGATCTTCTCGCGGCGACGTGAGATCGAGGTGATGAAACTCGTCGGTGCGACCAACTGGTTCGTGCGCGGGCCGTTCATGCTCGAGGGCCTGATCTGCGGCCTCTTGGGCTCGCTGCTCGCGGTCTTCTTCCTGGTGCTCGGGAAGGCGGTCGCGCTGCCGTCGATCCTGCCGCACCTCTCCGGCGACGCCGACGTGCGGGCGCTCAGCTTCCCGCTGACGGCCCTCATCCTGCTCGGCATGGGGCTCGGGCTCGGGGCGATCGGCTCCGGTCTGACGATTCGCCGCTTCCTGCAGGTTTAGTCGGTCCTAAGACCTGGTCATCGCGCCCGCGATGGCTTAATCTCGTCCCATCGTGCGGCACACGGTGGTCCTTGCGCTGGGGACAGCGGCGCTGGCGGCCTTCGGGATCGGCCTCGGCCTGCGCCCGGTCGGGCATCACCCTGCGCGGGCGAGCGAGCTCGACCAGGTGCGCGCGCAGCTCGTGGCGCACTACTACCGGCCGGTCTCGAAGGCGGAGCTCGCCGAGCCGTCGGTCGCTCGCCTGATCGGGTCGCTCCACGACGGCTACACCGCCTACCTCTCGCCGTCGGCCTATCGGGTGGCGCGCCGCGCGTTCCAGGGCGGGTACGGCGGGATCGGCGTGACCGTGCTGCCGGCGCCGGGGGGCCTGCTCGTGCGGCGGACGATGAACGGGCCGGCGCGGATCGCCGGCGTCCGGCCCGGCGACACGATCATGACCGTCGACGGCGCGTCGACGGCGACGCTCTCCTTCGACGAGGCGATAGGACGCATCCTGGGCCGCCCCGGCAGCGAGGTGAGGCTGCGCGTGCTCCGCGACGGGAAGGCGATCCAGTTCCGGGTCGTGCGCCGCGCCTTCACGCTGCCGTCGGTTCACGCGCGGCTCGTCGGCCGACATCGGCGTCGTGCGCATCGACGCGTTCTCGCGCGGCACGGCGACCGCGACGACGTCGGCGGTGCGCAACGCTGACGAACGAAGGCGCGACGTCGCTCGTGCTCGACCTGCGCGGCAACCCCGGCGGCCTGCTCGGCCAGGCGGTCTCGGTCGTCTCGCTCTTCCTGCGTCCCGGCGCGAGCGTCGTCTCGCTCGCCGGCGCGCACACGCCGCTCCACATCCTCTATGCGCAAGGGTGGGTCGGCGTCGGCGATCCCGCTCGCGGTGCTCGTGGACGGCGGCAGCGCGAGCGCGTCCGAGGTGGTCGCCGGCGCGCTCAAGGACCACGGCAGGGCGACGGTCGTGGGCGAGTCGACGTACGGCAAGTCGCTCGTGCAGGAGATCGTCAGCCTCCCTTCGGGCGCGGCGCTGAAGCTCACCGTCGCGCGCTACCTGACGCCGGCCGGCGTCGACATCTCGCGCAACGGCGTGCAGCCTGACATACGCTCGCGGCACGCCCTTGACGCAGCTTTCCGACTCTTCACGTCTCGTCGTTGAAGTCAGCCGCCGCGGGCGGCTCGTCGTCGGAGAGCCCTACTTCACGCCGGGTGTTCCCGTCGTGCTCGAGTCGAAGGGCCTCGGCGACCTCGCGCCGGGCGACCTCGCCGTCGTGCGCCCCGGCCGCGGTCGCGCGAAGCTCGATGAGCTGATCGGGCCTGCGGACCGGATCGAGAACGTGCTCGAGGCGCTGCTCGTCGAGCGCGGGCTGCGCGAGCGCCTTCGAGCCGCACGACGCGCCGCCCGGCCGAGGACCCGAACCGCACCGACCTGCGCGACCTGCTGACGTACACGATCGACCCGGACACGGCGAAGGACTTCGACGACGCGCTCTCGTTCCGCCGCGAGGGCGACGGGATCCGCGCATGGGTGCACATCGCCGACGTCTCGTGGTTCGTCGGCGCGGGCACGCCGCTCGACCACGGTGCGGCGCGACGCGCATTCTCGACCTACGTCCCGGGCACGGTCGCGCCGATGCTGCCGCACGAGCTCGCAGACGACCTCTGCTCGCTCCGCCCGCACCAGGACCGGCTCTGCGTGACGGTCGAGCTGCCGCCGGACGGCGAGCCGCTCTTCTACCGCTCGACGATCCGCTCGGACGCCCGGCTCACGTACGGCCAGGCCGAGCGGCGCGACGTGCCGGAGGGCGTGCTGGACGCGCTGGCGCTCAACGACGAGCTCGCGCAGCGCCTCCGCGCCCGGCGCTTCGCGCGCGGCGCACTGCAGGTGCAGTCGCCGGAGGTCGTCTTCCGCTTCGACGGCTCGGGCGGCGTCGCGGACGCGTGGCTGGAATCGGAGCCGCACGCGCACGTGCTCGTCGAGGAGCTGATGATCCTCGCGAACGAGCAGGTCGGCGGCTTGCTCGCCTCGCGCAACCGCGAGGCGCTCTACCGCGTGCACGAGCGGCCCGACCCGGTGGCGATCGAGCACTTGCTCGCGAAGCTCGCCGACCTCGGCGTGCCGACGCCGCCGGCGCCCGAGCGTATGACGCCCGCGCAGGCGGCGACGCTCGCCGGTGCGATCTCGGAGCGGGTCGACGGAGTACGTCGAGCAGTCCGGCCGCGGCCGCTGGGCGTTCACCGCGCTCGTTCTGCGCTCGCTCAAGCAGGCGCGCTACGACCCGCGCAACCTCGGCCACTCGGGTCTTGCGAGCCCCGCCTACTGCCATTTCACCTCGCCGATCCGCCGCTACCCGGACCTGGTCGTGCACCGAGCCCTGCTGCGCGAGCTCGGCGTCTCCGACGACCCGCTGCCCGGCGAGCTCGATTCGCTCGCGGAGTCACACGTCGGCGCGCGAGCGAGAGGCGGCGCAGGTCGAGTACCTCGCAGACGACATCTGCCTGGCGTGGCTGCTCGAGCGCCGCCTGTTCGAGCGCGGCTGGGACGAGCCCTGGGAGGGGGAGATCGCGGGCGTGATCGCCTCGGGGCTGTTCGTCCGCTTCGGCGACGTCTTCGAGGGGTTCCTGCCCGTGCGCAAGCTGCACGGCGAGTTCTTCGAGATCAACACGCTCGGCACGTCGCTGGCGGGCCGCACGACGGGCCGCACGTATCGCCTCGGCGACCCGATCGAGGTGCGTGTCGACTCGATCGCGCGCAGCGAGGGAAAGGTGGAGCTTGCCCCGACCTAGATGAGCCGGCGCTCGTGGGCCCAGCGCGTGAGCTCGGCGCGCGACGAGAGTTGCAGCTTGCGCAGCACGCTCGAGACGTGCGCCTCGATCGTCTTCACCGACAGGTGCAGCCGCGCGGCGATCTCCTTGTAGCGGTAGCCGCGCGCGATCAGCTGCAGCACCTCGCGCTCGCGCGCCGTGAGGTTCTCGAGCTCTGCGTCGTCGCCGACGCGCGCGCCGTCGCGGAACGCGTCGAGGACGAACCCGGCGAGGCGCGGGGAGAAGACCGCGTCGCCCGTCGGCGACCCGCTGCACGGCGTCGGCGAGCTCTTCGCTCGAGATGGTCTTCGTGACGTAGCCGCGCGCGCCGGCGCGGATCACGCCGATCACGTCCTCGGCCGCGTCGGAGACGGAGAGCGCGAGGAACTTCACGCCCGGGCGCTCCTGTGCGACCGCTGCGATCACGCCTTCGCCGCCGCCGTCGGGGAGGTGCACGTCGAGCAGCACGACTTCGGGATCGAGCTCGCGGATCAGCGGCACGGCTTCGGCGACGCTGCCGGCCTCGCCGACGATCTCGACCGCGCTGCCGAGCTCGCCGCGCACGCCCGCGCGGAAGAGCTCGTGGTCGTCGACGAGCACGACGCGGATCACTGCTCGGCCCTCGGCAACGTCAGCTCGACCTCGGTGCCGGCGCCGGGCGACGACGTGACGACGGCCGTGCCGCCGGCGCGTCGCATGCGACCCTCGATCGACTCCGACAGCCCGCGCCGGTCGTCGGGCACTGCCGCGCGGTCGAAGCCGACGCCGCGGTCGCGCACGAACACGGCGACGTGCTCGGCGTGCGTCTCGAGGTAGGCGGAGATCTCGTCGGCGCCGGAGAACTTGGCGGCGTTCGCCATCGCCTCGCGCGCGGCGAGCACGAGCTGCTCGAGCGAGTCGTCGAGCGGCAGGTCGCCGGCGGCTCGCGAGCTCGATGCGGACCCCGTGCAGCTCCTCGACGTCGGCCGCGGCATCTGCGAGCGCGTCGGCGAGCGTCACGGCGGTGCCGACGCCGCTGCCGTAGAGCCAGCGGCGGAGCTCGCGCTCCTGGCGGCGCGCGACCGCGGTCACGCGCGCAGGGTCGTCCGCATGGCGCTGGATCAGCGCGAGCGTCTGCAGCACGGAGTCGTGGATGCGCGCCGCGACCTCCTCGCGCTCCTCGAGCCGGATTCGTCGAGGCGCTCGTGCGCGGTCTGCCAGAACCACGGGCCGAGCACGAGCAGCAGCGCGCCGACGACGGCGCCCGGGGCGATGAAGGAGCGCGACGCGCCGTGCTGGTCGAGCACGACGATCGCGCCGATCATCACCAGGACGATCGCGAGCCACCGGAAGCGAGCCGCCGCGGCGGATCGAGCCGCCGCGGATCAGGACGACCGCGAGGCCGGCGACGATCAGTCCGGCGCCGAGCACCATCGAGCCGGGCAGCCCGAGTGCGAGGAGCAGCGAGACGGCCGCGGCGGCGACGAGCGCGGCGGCGGCCCAGAGCCGCCGGCCGTCGTCGTAGACCCAGAGTGCGAAGTAGAGGAGGATCCCGGCGCCGCCCGCGAGCGCGAGGATCGCGAAGACGAGGCGGACGAGCGTCGGCGTCGACGCCGAGCGTCGCGGCGAGCCCGCCGCAGACGCCGGCGAGCACCCGGTCCTGCCGGCTGCGTGCGAACGGCAGGACCGGGATCTGGGTCATCCGGCGCGCACGATGTCGATGCGCCCGGCGCCGACCCTCGCGTGGATCACGAGCGGGTTCGCGGGGTTGAGGCGGACGTGGACGTTGCGGCCGTCGTACTGCTGCCCGAAGGCGTGCACCTCGCCGACCTTCGTCCGCGCGTCGACCGCCACCGCGGCGCCGCGCGGCACGATCACGCGCAGCGCGGCCGACGCCGACCGAGGCGTTCACCGGCGTCCGGCGCGTGACGGGCCCGACCTGCGAGAGGTCGATGCGCAGGTCGCCGACGCCCAGCGTTGTAGGTGGGCTGCACGTTCGCGAGTGCCGAAGGCGTGTACGTGTTGTCGCCGACGCCGTCGTCGAGGCTGACGTCGAACCACGCGAACGCGATCACGACGCAGGTCGCGACAGCGGCCAGGAGCAGGCCGATGGTCGCCAGCACCGCGACGAGGACGCGGTGGCCCTTGCCGCCGCGGCTCGCCCAGAGGACGGCGAGCCCGGCGATCAGGACGAGCACCCAGCCGGCGCCCGCGGCGGGCCAGACGTCGGCCCGGGAGACGAGGACGGCGAGGGCGACGGCCGACCATGCCGAGGCCGACGAGCGGCCAGGGCCGGTCGCGGCGCTCGGCGAGCACCTTCTCCGCGATCGACTGCTCGACTCCCTCCTGCGGGATCACGAGCACGGCGGCGAGGTAGACGAGGATCCCCGCGCCGCCGAGCAGCGTGAGGACGACGAGCCCGAGCCGGAAGACGGTCGGGCTGAGGTCGAAGTAGCGGCCGAGGCCGCCGGCCACACCGGCGACGATCTTGTCGTTCGGCGTGCGCTCGAGCCGCTTGACCTGGGGGGTGTGTGTGATGTGTTCGCTCATGTCTCGAGAGTGCCGCCGCGGGGCTCCAGGCGCCATCCGGCAACACCCTGGTCCGACCCTCAACGCTACTCTCGACGTTCCATGGCCGAGAAGCTGATCGCAGAGAACCGCCGCGCGCGGTTCGACTACCAGCTCCTGGAACGCCTCGAGGCGGGCCTCGTCCTGACCGGCACGGAGGTGAAGTCGCTGCGCGACGGCAGGACGACGATGGCGCAGGCCTACGCCGAGGTGCGCGACGGCGAGGCGTGGCTGTACGGCCTCGAGATCGCCACCTACGACCAGGGCAATCGCGCCAACCACGAGCCGGTGCGGCCGCGGAAGCTCCTGCTGCACCGGCGGCAGATCGATTCGCTGTACGGAAAGGTGCGCGAGAAGGGGTTGACGCTCGTGCCCACCCGGCTCTATTTCAAGGACAGCCGTGTCAAGGTGGAGCTCGCGGTGGCGCGCGGCAAGGAGCAACGGGACAAGCGCAGGGACGTCGCAGACCGGGATGCCAAGCGTCAGATGGAGCGAGCGCTCAAGAGTCGCGGCTAGTGTGCACCACCAACTTTTAGGGGGAAACATGGCAAGGATCGGATGGACTGCGGTGGCGGTCCTCGCAGGCGCCTTGACTCTCGCGGCCGCTGCCTCAGCCGTCTCGCCCGACGTCGCCGCGATGAACCTCCAGGCCGCCGACGTGCCCGGCGCGAAGGTCGTCAACCAGCATGCCGTCAAGGAGCAGGGGTACGTGGCCGCGCATTTCCGCAGCTTCGTCTTCTCCGCGCCGGACAAGGGCCCGCGCCTGATCGGCATCGAGTCGGAGACGGAGCTCGCCGCTGATCCGGCGAAGGCGACCGCCGACATCGGCGACGCGGTGAAGGTCTTCGCGTCGAAGACGCAACGGAAGGCGATCATCGCGTCGATCGCGAAGAACGCGCAGGTGAAGCCGAAGGCCGTCTCGATCGGCCCCTCGCGCAAGGTGGCCGGATTCGACCAGGGGGTCGCTGTGACGATCGGCGTCGCCGCCAAGGGCCGCCACGTCTACGAGTCGCTCGTCTTCCTGCGCCTCGACCGGGTTGCCATCCAGCTGATCGAGGTCGCAGCCCATCCGATCGCGGCGTCCGTGACGGCGAAGTTCGCCGGCCTGATGGCGGCGCACATCGCGAAAGAGCTCTCCCCGTTGCGTGTCACCATCCCGACGGTGGCCGGAACCCCCCAGCAGGGGCAGACGCTGACCGCGACGAACGGCACCTGGACGGCGCCCGACGCCACGTTCACCTACCAGTGGCAGGCCTGCGACGCTGCCGGAGCCAACTGCGCCGACATCGCCGGCGCGACCGGCTCGACCTACGCGGTCACGCCGGCCGACGTCGGGAAGACGGTGCACGTCGTCGTCAAGGCGACCAACCGTTTCGGCACCGCGACCGCCCCCTCGGCGGCCTCGGCGGTCGTCACATAGGCCGTTCGGCCTATTGACGCTAGGTCGCCGCCCCCATAGGTTCGTCTGGCCGTCAGTCTTGCAAGGGGACAAGAGGAACCAGGGGAAGGCAGGGTCGATTTCCGCCGGCTCGCCGGCACGAGAACGATGCGGCGTTCTCGGGACGGCGGGCCGGTCATGGCCTCTGACCCTGGCTACACTTCCGGCACGAACATACGGGGGCGCCATGGCTTCGACGTGGTCGGTTCTCCGGGTGAGCTGCAAGCGGAGGTCTCCGGTCGGCCTCCTAAAACAACCGGAACCAAACGCAAGTGCGGAAAACAACCTCGCACTCGCTGCCTAAGTTCTAGGACTTAGACCAGCGTGTCGCCCCGGGAGGGCCTGCGGCCCGGGGACGGCATCAACTAGCAGGCTCGGCGCCGACGGAGAGCCACTCGCTCGAGGCGCGACACCGAAGGAGGGCTAGCTCGTCGGTAGGTCGGTCGCCAACCGGCCGGCGGGTGAATCTCAAGGGCGGCCTAAGCTTGTAGATGCTCATTCCGGTGCGTCCGCGGACGCGGGTTCGATTCCCGCCGCCTCCATCTCTCCTGCAAATCGCACTCTTTTTCTGATCACCGAGGGTTACGATTCGCCCGTGAACACACGTTCCCGCACGTACGCACAATGGCGAGCCGACCGCGACGCGAACGCCGCGTGGATGAAGCTCGTAGACCGGGCGCTGCCCGCCTACGAACGACGGAGACCGCGGGATCCGAAGGAGGCCGAGCTCCTTCGTCAGCGCGGCACCCCCGAACGGCTCATCGGCCCGAGTCGGCCGGCCTAAGGAGCTCGGGAGGATTCCTCGCCTCGAGATCTGTCTGATGGAGTAACGGCGGCGACGGGCGCAGGACTCACGCACCAGCGCTCCGGTCGGATCAGAGTCGAGACCTAGGGTGGAGGCCCCGAAGGGTGCTCTATCGGCTAGGTGAGGAGCACGCCGATCGCGTCGATGAGGAGAAGCGAGGCGAGCACCAGGAGCGCGTAGACGCTTACGAGCGGCTGTCGACGAACGACCTCGCTCTGCGCGTGCTCCATGAGGGCGATGACGCGTTTGCCAAGGATCAGGTAAAGAATCACGGGCCCCCACACGAGTGCCGTCGCGATCGCGACATACGTGGCCACGAGCGCGGCCTCGTCTGCGTCTCGGACGTCGGCGGTGACGATTGCGGTGGCGGCGAGGCTCGTCACTACCAGCCGTTTCGGCCCGCCGATCCCGAGCAGGAATCCGGAGACGGTGGTGGTGAGGAACCGCAACCGCGCGAGTCGTTCGAGCAGCGCCTGCGTTCGCCCGTTGGAGTGCTCCTTCGTCGCAGTCGGCGGTCTTCGGCGAACTCTCCTGGCGAGCACGACCAGCGCAACTGCGAGAAGAACTTCCAGCGTCGCCTGGATCGCGGGGTGTTGCTTTCTGCTCGAGCCTTCGGCGGCGACGCCAATGATCACGCATAGGGAGCACGTTGCGATCTGCGCCACTACGAACCCGGTGCCGAAGCCGAGCGCTTTGAATCGTCCCGCGGGCATCACCGCGAGCGTTGCGGCGAACGCGAGCGGGCTGAGCCCCGCCAGGAGGCCGTACAGCAGGACTTGAACCACGGCGTCTGGCACTCGCGAGGCCTACGTTACGGCGGGCAGCACCGGAGCGTAGCCCGCGCGATTCAGGAGCGAAGGACGGGCGCGTCGCCGGCAGGGGCGCCCGCGTTGCGGAAGCGGCTGAGCGTGACGGCGCCGAGCGGCAGGATGAGGACGGAGTAGAAGACGCGCCAGAGAAGCGCGGCGGCGACGAGTGCGTCGTCCGAGGCGCTGCTCGACTCGATCAGCATCGTGATCAGCACGACGTCGACCACTCCGAGGCCGCTTCCCGTGACCGGAAGGACCGCACCGGCCCAGAACGCGACGGCGAAGGCGGCGAACGCGTCCGCCGCGGAGAGCTGCACGCTCGAGACGCCGACGAAGCGGAGCGACGCGAGCAGGATCACATACGTAACGAAGAGGTTCGCCGCGACGCCGGCGGAGCCGAGCTTCCAGCCTTCGCGCAGGACGACGAGCGCCTGCGTGCGCAACGTGCTTGCGCGCTGCGGACCGTCGTCGATCGGTTGGCGCTTGCGCTTGACCAGGATCCATGAGAGGGGGCGCTGCGCCTTTGCTCCCAGCCACCGCGCCGCCGACTCGCGACGGAGGAAGAACCATCCGACTACACACGCAGCGGCGGTGATCGTGAGCGAGAGCACGGCCGCGACGAGGATCGAGCCGTCGGCGTCGCCCGTCACGACCAGTACGAGCAGCGCGACGAGCGGCAGCAGGAAGCGGCCGAGCGTCGGGAAGAGGAACGATCCGAAGGCCGCGACGCCGGCAGCGTCGGGCGAGTAGCCGTCTCTGAAGTAGCCGTACTGGATGACGCTCGCGCTCGGCGGCGGCAGTAGCTGCCCGGCCAGGTTCGACGAGAGGTACGCCTCGCTGCCCCGCAGGAGCCGGAAGCCCGGCAGGAATGCCCGGTACATCAACGCCTCGGTCGGAACTCGTGCCAGCGCGAGCGCGACGAGCGCGAGGAGCTCGCGCGCGTCGAGCCGCTGGAGTGCGTGCCAGACCTCGTCGTAGTCGATGAATTTCGGTAGCACCCAGGCGAAGACGACCACGAGCGCAGCGATCATGAGCGCCGGCCTGAGCAGCCGCTTCCAGAGCGGCCGTGGCGGGCGAGTGGGCAGGCGGTCCGCGCCCTGCTCGTGCCCGGCGCCACCGGTCACGTCCGCGGCTCCGGCTCCAGGCCGCCGTGAGCGTGCTCACCCCTACGGGCCTCGAAGAGTCTCGAGTCCGGCGGGAACGTGCCGTAGAGGCCGTAGACGACGGGCAGGCCCGCGGCGTGTGCCTCGGACGTTTCTGATCCAGCCGCCATCGCCGGCGTCTCCGCTACGGCCCCGATGCCGCGCGGAGATGCGCCCGCAAGTCGTCGATCACGATCGAGGCCCGTGGTCTGCGAGCCAGCGGCACATGAGTCTCCTTCTGCTGCGGGTGCGTGAGACGCCGCGCCTCCCGGCCAGCCCGGCGATTGCACCACCGACGCGCACCGCCGAGCATCACCCGCGCGGGATGAACACCTCTCGGGCGGCTCCGCCACGATCCGACGCACGTTCACCCGGAGGGGATGAGGTGTTCTGCACCGTCGCCTGCCAACGTTGACGGGCGGCCGAAAGGAGGCGCGATGGCGCAGGAAACGACCGACGTCCTGGTCGCCGGATACCAGGACATCGACGCGGCGACGGCGGACTTCGAGGCGCTCGTCGCGCTCGTGAAGGAGAAGAAGGTCGCGATCGAGGGCGTGATCCTCGTCACGCACGCGCGAGGACGGCGCGGTCGCGGTGCGCCAGACGGGCGACCACCTGGGCCGCAAGGGCGCTGGGCTGGGGCGGCGGGGTCGGCCTCGCGGTCGGCCTGTTCGCGCCGCCGCTGCTCGCGTCGGTCGGCGGTCGGCGCGGTCGCGGGCGGCGTGATCGGCAAGTTCGTCGATCACCGGGTCGAGAACGAGATCCACGACAAGATCGGCGAGAACCTGCCGCCGGGCTCGGCCGGGATCATCGCGGTCTTCGACGACGAGCAGCGGCTCGGCGTCGAGCAGGCGCTCGCGGGCGCCGCTGATCCGCTCGGTCGTCCAGACGCGACAAGCAGGGCGTCGCGCGCGCTGAAGGAGTCGCTCGCCGAGGCGATGGGGAAGTTCAGCCCCGACCGCACGCGTGCTGCCGATCCCGGACCCGAACTTCGGCGGCACGATCGGGCGCACGCTCGACGCGTCGGTCCCGGACTGGACGATCAACATGACGCCGACGCCGCCCGAGGGCGCGCCGAACGTCCTGCTCGTCCTGATCGACGATGCCGGCTTCGGCGAACCCGTCGACGTTCGGCGGCCCGGTGTCGACGCCGACGATGACGCGGGTCGCCGAGCAGGGGCTTACGCTACAACCGCTTCCACGTCACCGCGCTCTGCTCGCCGACGCGCGCCGCGCTGCTCACGGGCCGCAACCATCACACGGTCGGCTTCGGCTCGATCGGCGAGCTGCCGGGCCCGTTCCCCGGCTACACCGCGAGCGTGCCGAAGGACTGCGCCTCGTTCGTGCGCGTGCTGCAGGGCAACGGCTACTCGACCGGCGGGTTCGGCAAGTGGCACCTGACGCCCGACCACGTCCAGGGCGCGGCGGGGCCGTTCGACCGCTGGCCGAACGCCTGGGGCTTCGACCGCTTCTGGGGCTTCCTCGGCGGCGAGGCGGGCCAGTACGACCCGGTGATCACGCAGGACAACACGACCATCGGCGTCCCGGAGGGAGCGGGCGAGCGAGTACTACCTGCCGGACGACCTCACCGACCAGGCGGTGCGCTGGCTGCACGAGGTGCGCGCGCAGGACCAGGAGAAGCCCTGGTTCATGTACTACTCGACCGGCTGCGCGCACGCGCCGCACCAGGTGGCCGTCGAGTGGAGCGAGAAGTACCGCGGCAAGTTCGACCAGGGCTGGGACCGGCTGCGCGAGGAGACGTTCGAGCGGCAGAAGCAGCTCGGCGTGATCCCGCCCGACGCGGAGCTGACGCCGCGCCCGGACGCGCTCCCGGCCTGGGACTCGCTCTCGCGACGACGAGAAGAAGCTGTACGCGCGGCAGATGGAGGTCTACGCCGGCTTCGAGGAGAACGCCGACTGGAACGTCGGTCGTCTGCTCGACGCGATCGAGGAGCTGGGCGAGCTCGACAACACGCTCGTCCTCTACATCTTCGGCGACAACGGCGCGAGCCTGGAAGGCACGATCACCGGCTCGTTCAACGAGCTGACGATGCAGAACGGGATCGCCCTGACGCCCGAGCAGCAGCTCTCGCTGATCGAGCAGTACGGCGGCCTCGACGCCTGGGGCACCGACGCCTTCGCGCCGCACTACGCGACGGCCTGGGCGTGGGCCGGCAACACGCCGTTCCAGTGGGGCAAGCAGGTCGCCTCCCACCTCGGCGGCACGCGCAACCCGATGGTCGTCTCCTGGCCCGAGCGGATCAAGGACGCCGGCGACGATCGCGGTCGCAGTTCACGCACTGCATCGACATCGGCCCGACGATCCTCGAGGCGGCCGGCCTGCCCGAGGCGAAGGTCGTCGACGGGATCGAGCAGAAGCCGATGGAGGGGACGAGCTTCCTCTACAGCTTCGACGACGCGGACGCCGCCGAGCGGCACACGGTGCAGTACTTCGAGATCTACGGCAACCGCGCGATCTACAAGGACGGCTGGTGGGCCGCGTGCATGCTCGACCGGATCCCCTGGGACGCCTCGCCGCCGACGATGGCGAGGTTCGCGCCGGGCACCTACGACCCCGAGCAGGACACGCTGGGAGCTCTACTACCTGCCCGACGACTACAGCCAGGCGAACGACGTCGCGGCCGAGCACCCGGAGAAGCTCGCCGAGCTGAAGGAGCTCTTCTGGCAGGAGGCGGAGAAGCACAACGTGCTGCCGCTGCTGGCCGGCTTCTCGGTCTTCTTCGGGATCCTGCCGCCGATGCCGACCGTCACGACGCAGACGTTCTACGGCGACGTCCAGAACATCGCCTCCGGGATGATCCCGCGCGTCTACGGCCGCTCCTACGCGATCGAGGCGGAGCTGTCGGTTCCCGACGGCGGCGCCGAGGGCGTGATCGTCGCCGAGGCGGACGAGATGGGCGGCTTCTCGCTCTGGGTCGACGAGAACGGGCTGCTGCACCACAGCTACTCGATGATGGGCGTCGAGCACTACAAGCAGGTCTCGACGCAGCCGATCCCGACCGGCGAGGTGACCGTGCGCATGCAGTTCGACGCCGACCGGCAGGAGCGCTCGGCCGGCGGAACGGTCTCGCTCTACGCGAACGACGAGAAGATCGGCGAGGGGCGGATGGAGAAGACCGTGTTCTTCCGCTTCTCCGGCTACGCCGGCATGGACATCGGCCGCGACAACGGCCTGGTCGTCGACCGCGCCTACGCAGGACAAGGCGCCGTACGCGTTCACCGGGCACGGTGAAGAAGGTCGTCTTCGACCTCAAGCCGGGGACGCACGAGGACGAGAAGGCGCTGCACGAGGCGACGGCGCACGTCGCGACGGCGCACGGCATCAGCGCATAACGCGGGTTCTCGAGAAGACGATCAGGCTTGCGAATGCAGCGAACGCGGAGGCAGGCCCACCGGAGCGGAAGGAAGAGCCATGAGCAGCGCGGAAACCGACAACCCGACCGCAATCGCGACCGGTCAAAGCAGCCGAGCCGGACGGAGGGCGCCAGCCCGAGCCTGCGCGGGTCCCTCACCTGACGCTGGACGAGCGCGCGGCGCGCGGGAAGGCCGCGCGCGCGGAGGTTCCCCGCTCGCGTCACGCCGAGTGGGAGCCGCCGCCGCACCGGCCCGACCCGGTCGAGCTGCTCGAGGAGCAGGCGGAGACCCGGGTGCCCGAGCTGGTGCCGATCCGCTACGGGCGGATGCTCGTCTCGCCGTTCACGTTCTACCGCGGCGCGGCGTGCGCTGATGGCGGCCGATCTCGCGGGCACGCCGCGCACGGGCCTGCACGTGCAGCTCTGCGGCGACGCGCACCTCTCCAACTTCGGCGCGTTCGCCGCGCCCGACCGGCGGCTCGTCTTCGACATCAACGACTTCGACGAGACGCTCCCGGGCCCGTTCGAGTGGGACGTGAAGCGGCTGGCCGCGAGCTTCGCCGTCGCCGGCCGCGACCGCGGCTTCGCCGCCGACGCAGCGCGCCAGCGATCAACGCGACCGTCGCCCGCGCCTACCGCGAGGCGATGCGCGAGTTCGCGGCGCATGCGCAACCTCGACCTCTGGTACGCGCGGCTCGACGTCGAGGAGTCTTCGCGCGCAGTTCACGCTGCAGGTCGACGCGCCAAGCAGCGCAAGCGCGTTCGAGAAGAACCTGGCGCAAGGCGCGCACGAAGGACAGCCTGAAGGCGTTCGACAAGCTGACCGCAGGTCGTCGACGGCGAGCCGCGGATCGTCAGCGACCCGCCGCTGCATCGTGCCCGTCGAGGAGCTCGTCGAGCCGAGTCAGGCGGCCGGCGTCCAGCGAGGCGTTCGCAGGTCTGATCCGCTCGTACCGGCGGACGCTGGCCGGCGACCGCCGGCAGCTGCTCGAGCGCTTCCGCTACGTCGACGCCGCGCGCAAGGTCGTCGGCGTCGGCAGCGTCGGCACGCGCGCCTGGATCGTGCTGATGCTCGGCCGCGACGACGACGACCCGCTGTTCCTGCAGGTCAAGGAGGCGCAGGCGTCGGTGCTCGAGCCGTACCTCGGCAAGAGCGAGTTCGCCAACCACGGCCAGCGGGTCGTCGAGGGCCAGCGGCTGATGCAGGCGGCGAGCGACATCATGCTCGGCTGGCTCCGCACGACCGGCCTCGACGGCGTCGAGCGCGACTTCTACGTCCGCCAGCTCTGGGACGGGAAGGGCTCGGCGCTCGTCGAGCTGATGGAGCCGAAGCATGCTGGCGATCTACGCGCAGCTCTGCGGCTGGACGCTCGCGCGGGCGCACGCGCGCTCCGGCGACGCCGATCGCGATCGCGAGCTACCTCGGCACGAGCGAAGCGTTCGACCGCGCGATCGCCGCGTTCGCCGAGAGCGTACGCCGACCAGAACGAGCGCGACTACGACGCGCTGAAGCAGGCCGTCGCCTCCGGGCGCGTCGCCGCCGCGCCCGGCCTCTAGGGGCGATCGACGGACTGACGACATCGCGCAGCGCCTCGACCGGCTCGAGCGAGTGCTCCGCGCCTGACGCGAGACGTTCAGCCCGCCGGTGAAGCAGCGGCCGGAGCGTGCTCTGCATGTACCTGCTCGCGGGCAACGTCGACGCGGGCGTCGACGAATGCGGTCAGCGCCTCGCTCGTGAGGTAGGCGACGGCGACCGCGACGACGATCAGCGGGGCGACCGCAAGCCCGGCTTTGGCCGAGAGCAGCGAGGCGATCATGACGGAGGCGAGCGGGAGCCGGAGGACGGAGACGCAGGCGGCGCCGATCGAGCGCCGCGACCGCCTGCGTCTCGGCATAGCCGGGCAGGTGCTGGGCCATAGCCCGGCGACGACGCCGAGGAAGAGCGCCGGGAAGGTCGGGCCGCCGCGGAAGTTCCCGAGCGAGATCGACCAGGCGAGCCCCTTGAACAGGAGCAGCAGCGCGAGGGTCGAGAGCGAGACGGTCGCCGCCTGCCCGAAGAGCGAGCCGAAGGCCTCCTGGCCCGAGAAGAGCACGGCGTCGGGCGACTTGTCGGTCGCTTCGGCGAAGGCGATCGCGAGACCGCCGACGGCGAGCCCGGCCGCGATCGTGAGCGGGAACGGGTCGCTGGTCGACGACTCGCTTCGCCCAGCGGGCGAGCTCCATGATCGCGAAGACGACGACGGCGGTCGCGACGGCGAGCACGATCGTCCAGCCGAAGTCGCCCCAGCCTGGGCCGCCGAACGGCGGCAGCGGGAACGGGCTCAACGACCAGGCGGCGGTGCTGAGGCCCGAGAACGAGCCCAGCCCGATGAAGACCAGCGAGCCGATGCCGGCGGCCAGCAGACCGGGCAGGAGCACGAGCGGCAGGGTGGCGCCGCCGAGCCCCGTCGCCTCGATCACCAGCACGGCGCCGATCACCGGCGAGCCGAAGATCGACGAGACCGCGGCGAAGCTGCCCGCGGCGGCCATCAGCCCGACCGCCTGGTCGGGCGCGTCCCGCTTGACCAGCCGCATCGCGAGCGTCCCGAGCCCGAGGCCGAGCGCGATCAGCGGGCCTTCCGGTCCGAGCACGAGCCCGAAGCCCGAGCGTCGCGAGCGCCGCCAGCAGCACGCCCGGCAGGTCGATCGGACGGGTCGGCGGGCCGCCCGCCTTGAGCCCGTCGGCGGGCACATGACCGCCGTGCCCGGGCAGGCGCACGACCGCGAACGCCGTCAGCAGCCCCGCGAGCGCCACCCACGGAAGCGGCCACCAGACCGGCACCGCGTGGTAGCCGAGCTCGTCCGGCAGATCCTCGTACACCCACACCTGGAGCTCGTGAACCCCCTCCAGGAAGCACCACGACGCGGCCGAGACCACCAGCCCGACCAACGCCGCGAGCACGAGCAGGACGCGGTACTGCCGGCTGCGGATCAGGGCGGCAGGATCCAGCCCAGACGAAGGCGGATCGGTCACTAGGTGAGCCTAAACCTTCGACGCGCTGCGCCTGATTCGAGCGACGAATGAGATGGGCGTCGACGAGCGCCACCAAGGCGCCGGCCTGCTGATCGTCACTTCTTCGAGACGTCTTGCTTCGGTCGGTCGGGGCGGCCGACGCGATCGGGATTCGAGTGCCTCTGGGTGCACGCAAAGCACGAACGGCGGGAATCTTGCGCGGGTTCGATCCCCGCCGCCTCCACTTTCCGGCTCAGTAGAGCCGGTCGATTGGAACAGTTTCAGTCGGGCGGCTCTTCGGCTTCCTCACTCCGCGCGCGCAAGCGCCTCCATCGCGCGCCGGTCGCCATCGAGAAGGGCTGCAGGTCCTCAGCGCCTGACCGAGACCGACGCGTTCAAGCGCTTCCCGGACTTCTGCGACCACCCGCGCTTTCGCGGCCGCCGACGTCTTGCAGCTTCGACCGTCAGCGACGACGGGCCGAGCGCAAAGCCGCGCCAACTACTTGACGCGGGCGCGGCGAGGTGGTCGGATGCCGTCGTGACCACGCAGTTCAGCGCTCCCGAACGGCTCCCGCCGGGGGTCACGAGTGAGCAGCTCGGCGAGGCGCTCGACGCGTTCGCGGCGGCGCTCGGCGCCGACAGGGTGCTGACCTCCGACGAGGAGCTGCGCGAGTTTCGCGACCCGTTCGCAGTACCCGACCTGGGACGACTTCACCGCCTCGGCGGTCGTCATGCCGACGACTGTCGAGGAGGTGCAGGAGGTCGTGCGCATCGCGAACGAGCACCGCGTCCCGCTCTGGACGCACGGGCAGGGCCGCAACAACGGCTACGGCGGGCCTGCGCCGCGGGTCAAGGGCTCGGTGATCGTCAGCCTCCGGAACATGAACCGCGTGCTCGAGATCGACCCGGACTGCGCATACGCCGTCGTCGAGCCGGGCGTGCAGTGGTTCGACCTCTACGACGCGATCCGGCGGGCGGCCACAAGCTGATGGTCTCGGTCACCGACCTCGGCTGGGGCAGCGTGATCGGGAACGCGCTCGACAACGGGATCACCTACCTCCCGGTCGCGCAGGACATGGCCGCGGCGTGCGGGATGGAGGTCGTGCTCGCGAACGGCGAGCTCCTCCGGACCGGGATGGGCGCGATGCCGGGCAACCGCTCCTGGCACGTCTACAAGCGGAGCCTCGGCCCGAGCTCGACCAGCTCTTCACGCAGTCGAACTACGGGATCGTCACGAAGCTGGGCGTCTGGCTGATGCCGCAGCCCGAGTGCTACATGCCGCTCCGGCTACGGGTCTGGAAGGAGGACGACCTCGGCCCGCTGGTCGACACGCTGCGCTCGCTGATGCTCGACCGGACGATCGAGAACGTGCCGCAGATCTGGAACACGATCGCGCATCGCGTCGGTGATCTCGACGCCGCGCGCCGTGGTACCAGGGCGACGGCCCGATCCCCGACGAGGTGATCGACCGGATGGCGCGCGAGCTCGAGATCGGCCGCTGGTTCATGCGGTTCGCGCTCTACGGCGACGAGGCAGGTCGTCGACCACCGCTTCCGAAAGGTCAAGGAGGCGTTCGAGCGGATTCCGGGCGCCGAGGTGTGGGGCGAGAAGCACACACCCGAGGAGATGCACGACCTCGAGCATCCGTTCGACCGCGTGCAGGCGGGCGTGCCGAACCTCGACATCAATCAGATGACCGGCTGGTACGGCGGCGAGGAGGGCGGCCACATCGGCTTCTCGCCGGTCGCGCCGCCTCACGGGCAAGGACGCGCTCGACGGTGCGCGACCTGATCCGCGGTCTGGTCGAGCAGAAGGCGAAGCTCGACTACGCGGCCGTTTTGATCCCGACGAACGCGCGCAGCTTCGTGCAACGTCACGCTGGTCATCTTCGACACCAAGGACGAGGCGCAGACGCGGCGCGCCTACGACACCGCGAAGCTGCTCGTCGCGCGACGCGGCGCAAGCTCGGGTACGGCGAGTACCGCGCGCATCTCGACTTCATGGACCTCGCCGCCGAGCAGTACAGCTTCGGCGACCACGCGTACCGCCGGTTCGTCGAGACGATCAAGGACGCCGTCGACCCGAACGGGATCCTCTCGCCCGGCAAGCAGGGCATCTGGCCGGCGGTGTTGCGCGACGGGCGCTGAGCTCGGCGACCGGTACATTCGCGGTCGATTGGAAGCTTGCGCGGGTTCGATTCTCGCCGCCTCCATTTTCCGTTCAACGGTGCGGGGTTCACGGGTCCCCGTGGGGAACGATTCCGTCGCCCATGTCGTCGAGCGACGGGTGCGCTCTTGTTGACCCGTTCCAGGAACAGCTCCAGGAGCTCCGTGCCCGGGATGGAATCTGTTTTGGCGAAAGTCGTCATCGGCGCCGCGAGCAGAAACGGCGCGAGCAGAACGGCGACGTTGAACTCGGCTGACCGGATCTCCGAGCCATCAGTGGGTGCCTGAGCAACCGATAACTGCGGTCGCAAAGCAGCCAGAGATTCTCAAACGGTCTTAAACACACCGGGTCGGGTGTGTTAGCGTCGCAAATAGGGAGCGTGCCAACTGGCTGTGGTAGAGGACCGAAGCGCGCACGCGCACCTCGCCCCACAACGGCAGAGGCAGGGAGGTAGCGATGTCGCGATTTCGGGTGGGACTCGCCGTAATGGCGATGATCTTCGTTGCTGCTGTACCCGTGGTCGTCTTGGGGGGTGGGGTGGCTGCCGCTGCTCCCTCAACGCTGGGACCGTGCGTGGGTGATCTGACCGGGGGCACATTCACTTTGGCCGGCCCGTGCGATACGACTGTCGCGATGTTGGTTCCAGCGGCGTCACCACCGTCGACGGCGGCAACTCCATCATCACCGCTCACGACGCCGCCCCTCGATCCTTTGTGGCGGGGTGCTGACCATACGCTCCGCGATGCAGTCGGTGGCCATCCAGAACCTGACGATCCGAGGCACGGGATTCGTGCTCGCACATGGATGCGGAGAGGGAACTTGTTCGGCATTTGGTTCAACGATGCCAGCGGCTCGGTGACCAACGTGACGGTCGACGCGATAACAGAGAACAGCGGCTGTAACCCGACGACGGGGATCGCCATCCGGGCCGACGGCGTGACCGCGCCCCGCACGGTCACGATCACCAACACGACGGTCACGAACTACCAGCGGAACGGGATCGACGCTCGTGGTTCATGACCATGAACATCTCCGGCAGCACGGTGCACCCGAAGAACGGGAGCGGGGTCGAACGCTCAGAACGGGGTCGTGTACGCCGAGCGATTCGGCGTCGCCGAGCGGGTCGGTTACTGGCAGCACGATCTTCGGCATCGGCGACGTTCCACAGCTGCCCACCCCCGAGACCTGCCGTCCAACCGGCAATCCTTGTGGCCGGAGCCACCAACGTCACCATCACGAACAACACCCTGACCAGTGACCCGGACCACGCGTTCGGACCCGACGGGGGGTGATCGTGATGGGCGGCGACCAAACGATCACTGGCACCGGCACCCCCAGCACGGGCATCGTCATCAGCTACAACCACATCGAGCGTGCCCACCCCGATGGTGACGATCCCAACGGCTTTGGGGTATGGGTGGTCCCGAACCAGCAGGCGACGTTGATCTGCAACACCTTCAGCGGCTGGAAGACCAACATCGTGGGCGCGATACAGATCTCCTGTACGCCGCTGCCCAACGGCACCGAGTGCTCGCCCTACTCGGCCAGCTCCTCAGCGTCGAGGGTGGCACCGCGCCGTTTACCTGGTCGGTCGTCGCGGGACCCTGCCGCCGGGCCTGACCCTCGCACCCTCGGCTGGGGCGATCACCGGAACCCCGACCGCAGCGGGGACTTTCGACTTCACCCTGAAGGTGGTTGATTCGACACCGCCTTGACCGCCACACAGGCCCAGACCATCACGATCGCTCCCGATTGTGCCCCGCCGCAGGCGCCGGCGCAGCCGCATCTGCGCAAGCTGGTCGTGAACGACAACGGCGGAACCGCGGTGGCGACGGCGTGGACGCTGTCAGCGGCCGGGCCGACGCCGCTGTCGGGGACGACGCCGGTGGACAGCGGCGCCACGTTCGGCGCCGGCACCTACGCGTTGTCGGAGTCGGGGCCGGCCAACGTACACGGCGAGTGCGTGGTCGTGTGTTGGTGGTACCCAGTCGGGCAGCAACATCACGGTTGGCCTGGGCGAGTCGGCGACGTGCACGATCACCAACAACGACAACGCGCCCCCTCCGCCAACGACGACGACGACGACGACGCCGGCTCCGCCCGAGAACTCGACCGTCCGCGTCGTCAAGCGCTGGGTGCGTGGCCCGAGCGTCACCACGATCTTCGTCGACCGCGACGGACTGCCTCCCGTTCGATGCGTCCGTGCGTGCGGATTCGACCGGCGACGGGACGCATCTCGTCGTTCCGGTCTCGACCGTCGTGAGGGTCGGCGAGGTCAGGGTGCCGACGGGCTACACGGCCACGATCAACTGCGGTGCAGGTCGGGGGATTTACCACGGGGGCCCGTTCCCCGTAACGAGCCCCGCCCACAGCGGGCGCGACGCGCACCTGCACGATCGTGAACACGGAGCCGCGGGCGGTGCTCGCCGTCGTCAAGACTTTCCGGCGCCACACGATCCGCGCCGGGCAAGCCGTCGACTTCACGATCAGCGTCCGGAACATCGGGCTCGGGATGGCCAGAAACGTGGCCGTCTGCACCGGCTCCCGGGCGGGCTGGTCTTCACCCGTGCACCGCGCGCGCGCTTCGTCAAGGGCGACGCCTGTTGGCGCATCGCGCGCCTCGGACCGGGCGAGCGGACGTTCTTCGCCGTCCGTGTCAGGCCCTCCGCGAACAGGAGCAAGGTGTTCGTGAACATCGTCACGGTGGCCGGCGTGAACGCCACCTGCAACGGTCGCATAGCTCTCTCCGCACGAAAAGGTGGGAGCAACGTGCAAGGCGCGCGCCGAACTCACCGTCGTCAAGGCGGCGGTCAAGGCTCGTGCGGGGGCGGGGTCAGGGGCTAGCGTCCTCGCGGCCGTCGCCGTCGCGCTCACGCTCACGGGCACGGTCGACGCCAATCCGGCGACACCGGCCGCGCCGACCCTCGTGAGGCCTGGATCGCCCGCATCGTCGACCGAACGGTCGCTCGAGCTCGGCCGGGAGGACCCATCATCGACAGCGTCGGCACGCGGGCCCGCTGGAACGGCGGCCCCGTCGGCCTGCTCGTGCTCGGCACGGCCACCGACCGTCACGGGAGCCTCTGGCTGAGAGTGCGACTGCCCAGAAGGCCGACTCGAGCAAGCGGATGGATTCGTTCCGACTTCGCCCAGTTGACTCCGACCGGGTACCGCATCGCCGTGTCAGGTCGCCACAGGACGGTACGTCTGCTTTATCGAGGACGTGTGATACGGCGCTACGGCGCGGTCGTCGGCCGGCCCGGCCTCGAGACGCCACGCGGCCTCTTCTCTCGTCAGCGAGCGTGTGCCGCAACCCGACCCACACGGCTTCCTCGGCCCCTGGGCGCTCCTCCTGACGGCCTTCTCACCAACGCTGACGAGCTTCGGCGGCGGCCCGGGGCAGATCGCACTGCACGGACGCGACGGCTCCAGCCTGTCCGATCCGCTGGGCAGCGCCCGCTCCCACGGCTGCATCCGGATCCCGAACATCGGCATCGGTCTGCTCGCGCGGGTCGCGCGCGAAGGCACGCCGGTTGACGTCTTCCAGTAGCGCTGTCGGCGTGGTGCCGGCAGTCGCATAGCGCGCACCGTCGCCTGGTACCGCGCGCGCGGCCGCCCTGCGCGGTCGGCACCGCTTCCGCTTCGACTTCGCTGCGATCCACGCGAGCGTCTTGCCGCTCGCGTCGAAACGCCCGTGATTTGCGTTTTCGATATTTGGCTCTACTATGCGTGCGCGCCACCGGCAGGCGGGGCGCTTACGGGGACCAAGGGGGATTTTCTCGAATGAACTATCTGCTGCGCGCCGTGGGCGCGCTGACGGTTGTGCTGTGCGTTTTCGCGGCCTCGGCGAGTGCCGGGTCCGGGGTCGACAGCGCCTCCGATACCGCGATCTTCGCCAAGGGCACGGGAGACGACTTCCGCAGCCCGGAGTCGAAGCGCTACGACGCCGCGCTCCAGCAGGGCCTTCAGGCCAAGCTCGAGGGCAAGGCGAAGGGGAAGGTGCATCGCGTCGCCAACGGGCAGTACGTCCAGCTCGAGCGCACGGGCACCGACCGGATCTTCGTGATCCTGGTCGAGTTCGGGAACGAGCGCTACCCGAACCCGCTGTTCGCGGACGACGCCAAGGACGCGGCCGGAAAGCCGCTCTCGACCGCGAAGGTGTTCGACGGGCCGCTACGCAACAGCATCCCGCAGCCGAACCGCGCCGTCGACAACTCGACGCTCTGGCAGGCGGACTTCAACCAGCCGCATTACCAGGACATGTACTTCAACCGGATGGCGCGCTACTACGAGCGGCAGTCGTCCAACCGCTACTCCGTCGCCGGTGACGTCACGGCGTGGGTGAAGGTGCCGTTCAACGAGGCGCTCTACGGCCGGAACTACTGCGGCAGCATCGTCTGCCCGACGTCGCGGGCGCTCGTTCGCGACGCGCTCGCCGTCTGGGTGCAGCAGCAGCTCGACAGCGGCAAGACGCTGGCCGAGATCACCGCGTACCTGAAGACGTTCGACAACCAGGACCGCTACGACATCGACGGGGACGGCAACTTCAACGAGCCCGACGGCTTCATCGACCACTTCCAGATCGTGCACGCCGGCGGCGACGAGGCCGCCTCCGACCCGCGGCAGGGCACGGACGCGATCTGGAGCCACCGCTCGTTTGCCAACCTCCAGGCCGGCGGCCCGGGCGGGCTCGCGGGCGTGAACGTCGGCTCCCGCGGCGGGCTCGTCTCCAGCGCGCTGATCCCGAACAACCCGACCGGGCATCTGGGTCCGCGACTACACCATGCAGCCGGAGAACGGCGGCCTCGGGGTCTTCGCGCACGAGTTCGGCCACGACCTCGGTCTGCCCGACCTGTACGACACGTCCGGCAACACGGGCGGCGCCGAGAACAACACGACGTTCTGGACCCTGATGTCGTCGGGCGCGAACATCGGCGACGGCGGCCCGAACGGGATCGGCGACGCGCCGACCGACATGGGCGCGTGGGAGAAGTTCCAGCTCGGCTGGCTGGGCGGCCCCGACGATCCGCAGGGCCAGTACTACGAGGTCGCGAACTACGGCGAGAAGTCGCAGCACAAGCTCGGGCCGAACGACGCCGCGACGAAGCAGGCCCAGGCGCTGATCGCGCTGCTGCCGGACAAGGCTCGGAACAACTTCGTCACGGCTCCGAAGACGGGTATCTACTCCTACTGGTCGGGCCGCGGCGACAACCTCAGCAACACGTCGACCAAGGCGTTCCAGATCCCGGCGGGCGCCACGCTGACTGCCGACCTCTGGTACGACACCGAGCCGCACTTCGACTACTTCTTCATCGAGATGTCGTCCGACAACGGCACGACGTGGACTCCGATCAAGACGAACCTGTCGGAGCCGGCCTCGGCGGACCTCGGCGACTTCAACGACAGCGGCACCGGCATCGCGGGCTCGAGCGGCGGCGCCTACAAGTCGCTCACGTCGACCTCGCCGCTCCCGTCGGGCAACGTCCTCGTCCGCCTGCGCTACGAGACGGACGACGAACACCGGCGGAGCGGGTGTCGCGATCGACAACATCGCGATCACCGGCAACGAGGTCGACGGCGGCGAGACCGACGCGCAGGCGAATGCGTGGACGAACGCAGGCTTCGCCCGGCTGAAGGACGGCGCCTTCACGACGATGCACTTCAACGCGTACATCGCCGAGAACCGGCAGTACGACAACTACGACAAGTCGCTCGCATCGGCGTACAACTTCGGTTGGCGTGTCGACGGCGACCCGCTCTTCGACCACGTCGAGAGCTACCCGTTCCAGAACGGCCTGCTCGTCACGTACTGGGACACCTCGCAGGCGAACAACAACGTCGGCGACCACCCGGGCAGCGGGCTGATCCTGCCGGTCGACGCGCATCCGACGTGGGCGCACAGCTACGACGGCGGGCTCGCCCGGCCGCGCGTGCTCGCGTACGACTCGACCTTCGGGCTCGAGCCGACGGATCCGCTGACACTGCACAAGGACGGCAAGGCGTTCTCGATGCCGTCGCTGCCGGCCGTCCCGACGTTCAACGACCTGAACAGCTACTGGTCGAACACGGACGGCGACGGTGCCACGGGCACCCACGTCGGTCGCTACCAGCCCGGCTGGTACAGCGTGAACGTCCCGAAGACGGGGACGACGATCAGCGTGAAGAGCGTCAGCGCGCAGGGCGACTTCATGCAGGTCGCGGTGGCGCCGGCGAAGTAGCCGGACGTCGCCGCTCGAAGCAACCGGAACGGGGGCCGCACGGCCCCCGTTCTGCGTCTGAAACGCTGGTCGATCCCGACGGTACCTCGCCGGGATCGACCCTTCGTTTCAACAGGTCGCTCTACTCGCCCGTCGCCTTCGTGGGGTTGCAGGCGATGCCCGGATTGAGCCCGATCGACGTCAGAAATGCCCTGACGTCCTGCGGGATCTGGCCCCAGGACTGCGTGCGGCCCGGCTCGAAGTTCGGGTCGCTCGGATCGAGCAAGGCCTCCGGGTTCTGACCGGAGTACGCACAGGCCGACTTGCCGTGCAGCGGAGCTGCGTCGGACCCGTTGATGTACCTGCCGTTCCCGGTGGACTCACCGGCAAAAGCGGCGCCGGCGCCGACGACTGCGAGTGCAGCCGTGCACACACCGACCGCAACGCGCGATCTGATTCTCATAGACCCATTCCCTTCTATTCCGCAGTGCGCCGAAAAACGGCGTGGACCCCGACTCTTACACCGAAGCAGCGCACGTCGTAGACCCAAACAGATCAAGACGGCTCCTTCGTTGCCGTCTGGTCAGCCGTCGACGACGAGACCGTCGATCGGCCCGAGAATCCTCCGTGTTCGCCTCGAGAGGTGCGGCAGACGTACGAGGCGGTGGGTGAATGGCAAGCCCTGTGAGCGACGCTCGAGCTGCTCGCTGCTGATTGGCTTCCAGAGCTCGTCGATCGCCCGGATCGGGTCCTCCGGGATCTCCTCCACCGGCAGCTCGAGATGCTCGGACCAAAGGCGCAGGCGCGTTTGTCGTGCGAGGCTCGGGTCATGGGCGACGATGTTCATCTCGGTGTCGTTGAAGAGCGAGTGCTCGTTGAGATTCGCGGAGCCCAGGGTCAGCCAGCGGTCGTCGACGACTGCGATCTTCGCGTGCACGTAGATCGGGTCGGCACGGGGGCCAGACCGGGCGCAGAGCGTGCAAGCGAGGACTCTCCCGTCCTCGCCGTCGGCGTCGATCAGCTCGGCAAGGACGCCGCGGCTGTCATCGGCGCCACTCTTTGGGGCGGCAGGCAGAACGAAGACGATCCGGAAGTCGGGAGTGGGCGGATCGAGCAGCTTCTCTCTGAGCAGCAGGGCGATTTCCGGTGACCAGAGAAACTGGTTCTCGATGTAGATGAATCGCTCCGCGTGGCGCAGAGCTGCGGCGTAGGACTCCAGGATTCGAAAGTCGCCCCGCGGAACGGCGTCGTAGACGCGCTCCGGCACCGTGCGCACGATCTGAAGCTCGACGTCGCCGGCCGGTTGCGGCTTCGAGACGGGCGGGAGGCGCTCGCCTCCGACCTCGAGCCAACGCATGCGAAAGTGCTCGGCAACGTCACCGACGGCCGGGCCCTCGATGCGCGCCGTCGCGTCGTGCCAGCCGATCGAGCCGCGGGCAGGGTGGAGCTGCGAGTCGAACCGGTCGCCGGATTGCGTCGTGAGGTCGATGCCGCCGACGAAGGCCACGCGGTCGTCGATCACGATGGTCTTCTCGTGGTGGCAGTGCATCGGCCGCTCCTTCGAATCAAGCTCGCACTGGATGCGCGTCTGACTCGTCAGCTGCTCCCGCACGGCGCGCACCTCGCGGCGAGAAGGGCGAAAGAGCGGCAAGGGCGCTCCTGCCCAGAGCAACACCCGCACGTCGACGCGCTCGGCCAGTTCGCCGAGCAGGTGACGCAGGACGACGGGCTGGTCACCGCGAGCGAGGGCGAACTCCGGAGACAAGAACCAGTTGGTCATGTGGACATGGGAGCGAGCGGAGCTGCAGGTCGGCGGCGATCCGGGCGAACGCCTCGGCGCCGTCGATCAGGACGTCGACCGCGTTGCCCTGTCGCGGAGGTGGGGTGCCGGGGGCCCAGCCGGTCCCGGACGCGTCGAGCGCGTGCGCCCAGCCGACCCGCCGAAGTCGGCGTCGGTGGTGTCGACGGATCTGGTCGGAGATCGCCTCTCCCAACAGGCACTCCGCCGACAGGAGCGCCTCCCGGAACCGCGGCATGTCAGATTCGACGATAGCGGGCGTCGCTCAGCGAATAGAGCGCGAACGCGACCAGGCCTGCGGCGACCGTGCCGAGCAGGTACGAGCCGTACGAGTGGTTCGCCAACTTCGCGAGCGCGCCGTCGAGCCCCACGGCCTTGTTCGGGTTGTAGTCGAGAGCAGCCTTGATCAGGAAGATTCCGATCAACCCGAAGACGGCCATACGCGCCAGGTGACCGAACGTGCCGATCCACGTGATCCACGTCCGGACGCGGGGGCTCATCTCCTCGGTCTTCGAGTCGTCGAGGAAGTCCTTGCTGATGCCGCGGTAGCCCTGGTAGAGCGCCGTCCCGCACAGGACGACTCCGGCAAGGCCGACGATCCAGGTGCCTCCGGGCCAGCCGAGCACGCCGGCCGCCGACCGCTTCGCGGTACCCGGCCGGCTGCCGCCGGAGCCGAGCAAGATACTTACCGCGATCGCGAAAACGATCGCGTAGGCAATGCCGCTGGCCAGAGCTGCGACGCGGTCGACGCCGCTGTCGCTCTCCTCGGGCCCATGGCCGAGCGCCGCGCGGAAGAACCGCCACAGCGAGTAGCCCGCCAACCCGATCGCGACCAGGATCAGCAGGATCTTGCCGAACGGCTGCTCCGCAATCGTCTCGAGGGCGCCGGATTGGTCGGTCGTCTTGCCCCCGGAGCCGATCGCGACCTTCACGGCAAGGACTCCGATCACGGCGTAGATCACGCCGCGCGCGACAAAACCCGAACGGGCGAGCACCTCGAACATGGTTGTCCGTTCGAACCCCTCGCCTGCTTGCTCGGCCCGGCGGACAGGCTGTTTCGCTGACGCTTGCACGTTCACAACAAGGTGAACGGAGTAACCGCCGTTGGAGGTACGGCTACAAGGTCCGACCTGAGGCAGCTAGCGCGAGCGGGCGGGCGGGCGTGCTGAAGCCACGGGCTCGCGTGCGGGGACGGTGGGACGCTGTGACGGTGCGGCCTGGGCGGTTCGCGCGACCGTCTCCGCAGTCGCTCCGAACCGGAGGATGCGCCCGCCGAACGCGATTGCGCAGACGGCGAACCAGGCCCAGCCGAGGGAGAGGCCGCCCACGACGTCGGTCAACCAGTGCACGTCGAGCAAGACGCGCGTCGAGGCGACGCCGACCGCGATCGCCGCGGCGAGACCGGCGAGGATCACGCGCACTGACCGCGGACGCCACCGGGCGATGAGGAGCGCTGCGGTGGCGTAGAACGCCGCTGCAGTCGCGGAATGGCCGCTCGGGAACGACGGCCCGAGCGTCGCGGCCGCGGGATTGAAGGTCGGCCGTACCCGGCCGACGAGCTGCTTGACGGTCAGCACGAGGATCTCTTCGCCGCCCATCACGGCGACGATGAACAGCGGGACCCAGACGCTCCGCTGCCGGGCAGTCTCCGCGACCGCGAGAATCAGGCACAGCCCGACGACGATCACGATGCTCCCGAGTTGCGTCAGGTCGCCGAGAACGCGCATCGAGGTGGCCGTGGCGTGCCGGTTGCCCCAGCTCGCGACACCGCGGTCGACGGCGAGCAGATGTGCGTTCGTCCGGACCAGGTAGGTGAGGATTCCGACGACGACGCCGCCTGCGATCACGAAGACCAGCGCGACGGTCAGCGCGAGACCGGTCGCCGTCTCCGGGTCGAGTCGCGCATCGAGAAGCGCACGCAGCCGCGGGCGTTTCCGGATCGCCACGCCCGCGTCCTGGGCGGCCTCCAGCGTCGACGTCGCAGCGGTCGTCGTGACGCGCGGATAGCGCCAGGCGACCAGCCCGACGGTCACACCGACCGTCGCCGCGACGACGAGCAACAGCAGCAGAGGCCACATCGCCGCCTGCCCTCAGCCGCCCCTCGCCGACGGGGTCGCACCTATTTCCGTGTTCCACGCGTTCGACATCGAGAAGGGACAGATGCCCCATGATCGAGGTCAGAACACATCGGGCGGCGCCAATCGCCGCGAGTAAGCCGAACGAGGGAAGCGAGTGGCTCTGTGCTCCCGTCTTGTCGGCACGTCCCGGCGGGCCGGCACAGCGGCTCGGAATGGCCTTGCAGGGCCTGCATCCCGCGATCGTCTTCACGCTCGTGATGCTGGCGGGATTGGCGGCGACGGCCGCGCTCTCCATCTGCCTCGGCCTGCTCGATCACGCGAGTGATCGAGCCGGCCTGGGGTATCGGCGCCGCCGACGAGCGCGTCATCGTGTGGCTCGCGGCGCATAGGGATTCGTCGCTGACCCACGCCTCGCTCGTCGGCTCCATCGTCGCCGGCGGAGTTGTGCTGCCGATCCTCGCCGGTTCGCTCGCCCTCGTCTGCGCGCTCTTGCGGCGGTGGCGGATCGCCGCGTTCTTCGTCTTCGCGCTCGCGGTCGAATCGGGCTCGTATCGTCTGACGACACTCGTCGTGCATTCGCACCGTCCTCGAGTCGCTCGTCTCGAGAACCTCCCGGTCAATGCCAGCTATCCCTCCGGTCACACGGCGGCCGCAATCGCGGTCTACTGCGGACTCGCGCTGCTCATCTCGTCGAGGATCGACAATCCCGTGGCCAGGGTGCTCGTGTGGACGGGTGCCGCCTCGGTGGTCATCTTTGTCGCGCTCGCACGCATGTATCGCGGTATGCACCACCCACTGGACATCGCGGGCGGGATCGTCGTCGGCATCGTCGCCGTGATCGTGCTCGTCTTCGCGTGTCGCGTAGCCGGAGCGGCGGCCGAGGCGCGTGATCGGTCACGATCTCGGGGAGGGACTGCTCGATGAAGGTGGCCGTCGTCGCACACGCGGGCAAGACCCTCGGGCGGCGGCTTGCCGGAGCTTCGCCGCGCTCTGGAAGCTGCTGGAATCGCCGATCCGTTCTGGCGTGAGGTACGGAAGAGCGCCAAGGCGCCAACACAGGTGCGCCGCGCGCTCGACGACGGTGCCGAGCTCCTGATCGCCTGGGGAGGCGACGGGCTCGTGCAGCGGTGCGTCGACACCCTCGCGGGCTCCGGCTCCGACGTCCCTCTCGCCATCATCCCCGCAGGCACCGCGAACTTGTTCGCGACCAGCCTCGGCATCCCAGTCGACATCGAAGATGCGCTCGCTGTCGGTCTCGGAGGCGAGCGCCGCTCCCTCGACGTGGGCCGGTTCAACGGCGAGCGATTCGCGGTCATGGCCGGTGCGGGCTTCGACGCCGCGATGATCCAGGACGCGGCGGCCGGGCTCAAAGACCGTGTCGGCCGTGCCGCCTACGTGTGGACGGGAGTGAAGAACATTCGGTCGAAGTCGTTCCGGCGCCACGATCAAGGTCGACGGCGCGGCCTGGTACAAGGGCAGCGCAAGCTGCATCCTCGTCGGCAACATCGGCGAGCTGTTCGGTGGCGTCGAGGTTTTCGAGGATGCGCGGCCTGACGACGGGAAGCTCGAGCTCGGTGTGGTCACGGCTGACGGCGTTCTCGAATGGGGCCGGCTGCTCGCTCGGGTCGCCGCCGGAAAGGCGAGCAAGTCTCCGTTCGCCCAGACGACGAAGGCTCGCAAGGTGAAGGTGAAGTTCGATCGCAAGGTGTTGTACGAGCTCGACGGCGGGGATCGGACGGAAGTGCGGGCGTTCAAGATCAAGGTCGAGCCGGGCGCCGTCCTCGTGTGCGTCCCGAACCGCGACGGAGCGAAGGATCGAGCGGAGAAAGCCGGAGTCGGCGAAGAACGCGCTCCAGTTGCTTGACCGCGGATCTCGGCTCCGGTTCGAAGATCGACCTTGTCGTCAGTCGAGGCCCGAGGCGCTGAGAACGTTCGCTCGGCCGTAGCGCGTCAGCTGTCGGCAGTCGCGAGGGTGTGGGCGCTCGCCGTGCGGGCGCCCACACCCTCGTTAGTCTTTTGCGGCTAGGCGGAGAGGAGCCGGTCGAAGAAGGAGCGGTAGCGCGTCAAGGCGACGCGTAGGTCCTCGGTCGAGACGTCGTCACCGCGGTCCCAGTGACCTTCGAGCCGCTCGCGCTCGTGTGAGAAGCTCGCCGCGAGTCGCTGCATCAGGTCGGCGACGAGCGCGTCGGCTTCGGCCACGGCGTCACGGGGCTGGTCGACGAAGCTGGCCTGGATCTCCTGCCAGCGCGTCGTGAAGCGCTCGCTCTGGTCGGCCGGTAGCAGTGGCTCGCGATCACCGCCGGCGGCGGCAGTTCCCGTCGTCTCCGGGGCGACGCGACCGTCACCGTTCTCGTCCCGCGCGTCAGCGCCGATCTCGGTGGCCTGGGTGGTCTGCTCGCCATCTTCGGCCCGCTCGCGTGCCAGTGGCTCATCCGACGGGGCGCTCTCGTACTGAGGCTCCCCTTCGCGTGCGACGTTCGCGGCGGGCTGCTCGGTGTCGAGCGAGCTGTCCTCGGTGTCGGATCTGTTTGCGAGGTCGCGAGTGCTGAGCTTGTTGTCTGTCATCTAACGCACCGTCCTTCCCTGATTCGAGTGCAGGTCGACGTCCGTGTCCTGCTCGGTGTCGAGGTGGTCACGCGTGGTCGGCTGATCGGCAGCCGGTTCGGCGAGCTCGTCGAAGAGCTTCCGGTAGTGGCGCATCGCCTGGCGAAGATCCTCGGTCGAGTCGCGGCCGTTGGCGCTCGCCTGGGCGAGTCGGTGCCCGTGCCGGTAGTTCTCGACCACCTGCGGGTGGTCGACCGAGATGTCGGCGGCGCGCTGCTCGAAGTCCTCGACCGGGTAGCCGCGCTCGGCCATCACCGACTGGATCAGGCTGTCGGCGCTCGCGACGGCGGCCCGCGGATCGTCGACGAACTGCGACTGCACCTCTTGCCACGACTGCAGATAACGGTCGCGGGCTGCCCGCGAGAGCGGGCGAACATCGATCTGCTGCCGGCGCTCTTCGCGCGCCTGCAACTCCGCCTCGGCATCACGCTTGGAATCGGCCTTGCCGAGCGTGCGCTCGTATTCGGGGCCGAACTGCTCCTGCAGCCTGCCCGTCTGCCTGCGCATCAACGCCTGCCAAACGACCACTGCGAGGATGGCAACGACGGCAATGGCGATCAACACCCATACCCATGCGGGCATCAGATACCTCCTTCAACCAGTCTCAGATGTGCGGCGACCTGACTGCGGCTGCTCATATGTGCGAACGCAGACGCACCAGTCCCGGATACGCGCGCGGGCTCGGTCGTGATCCTTCGCGGAGTCGTCATCACAACGGTGGCTGCTTTGTCCGCGGCCGCCGCCGTGCAGGGCGCGGGCCCGCAGACGCGGAGGACGAACTCGATGGCCTGGGCGCCCGGCGCACAGCTCCTCCTCGATGCCTCGACGCCTGCCTGGGCGGATCCCGGCCGGCTCTTCGTCCGGCGCCGGGACGGCTTCGCAGTCGTCGGGCCGGAGGTGAACGCCGGGATCGCGCCGGCGCCGGGCGGCAGGCTGATCGCGATCGCCGCGCCGCTCAGCCTCTACACGATCCGTCCCGACGGGAGCGGGCTTCGCCGGCTCGCTCGCAACGTCGCGCAGGTTGGCGCCTGGTCTCCCGACGGCCGCCGCCTCCTCTTCGACTCGGGCGACGGCTACCTCTACGTGATCTCTCGCGACGGACGAAGCCGGCATCGGCTCGCGCTCATCAACTCCAACTTCGAGTCGCATGCGGTCTGGTCGCCCGACGGTCGATCGGTCGCCTTCCAGGGGTGCAGGCCCGGTCGCGATCCCGATCTCTGCGACGCCGGTCGGCTCGACCTCTTCGTCGATCGGCGCCGACGGTCGTCGGCTGAGGCGCATCACGCCGCGCTCAGGCGGCGACCAGTGCCGCCTCTCGTGGGCGCCGGCGAACCGAATCGTCTACGGAACCGCAGCCGCAACCGTGATCGCGACGCCCGCCGGCAGGACGCTGAGGAGCATTCCGGGATTCAGCTGCGCCACCTGGTCGCCGGACGGGACCCGGCTGCTCGGCTTCTCGCACCGGCTGCCGGCGATCGTGCGCGCGGACCGGGGATCGGCGAAGCCGGTCGCCCGCTTCGACGCGCGCACCGTGATGGGGGAGGGGCCTGCGGCCCCGGTCTGGTCGCCCGACGGCACGCAAGTTGCCTTCAGCCGCGTGTATGCGCAGAACGGGCTACCGCTCTCGCACGAGTACGTCGCCGTCCTGCGAACCGGTCGCGTGCGCAGACTGCCCTAGCCGGGTCAGGAGCTCCAGCCGCTGCTCGATGATCTCGCAGCGCTCGGGCGGTGCGATCTCGCGAAGGTCCTCGAGCGCTCGCCGCAGCCGCCGGACGACCGGCGGCGATTCCGCGCCGGCGAGCGTCAGCTCCTCGGTCGCGAGCTCCACGTAGTCGTCCCAGCTCGGCGTTCGGACGACGAGACGCACCTCGCCCGTCTTGTCACGGTGACGGCCGTCGGGGAACGGCCGCCGGGCGAGCTGGCGAAGGATGTCGTGCAACCGGTCGATCGCCTGAACGGCGGTCGTCGGGTCCTGGAACGGCGATTCCGAGAGCGATCGCTCCGCAATGTCCACCAGCAACCGGATGCCGTACCCGACGTCGCGATCGAGCGTTGGCTCGAGTTTCAGGGCGAGCGCCTCGTGCAGCTTGTCCTGGTCGAGGCCGGCCGTGTCGCCGTGAACCTCGAACAACGGCGCGTCGGCTGTCACGAACTCCCCGATCGCGGGCAGGAGCTCGAGCGTGCAGCCGGTGCGGGACGCTTCCTCGACCAACTCCTCGTACCCGATGGCGGTCACGACACCCGACTCTCGCGCCCGCACGACCACCCGGCGCCGCGGATCCGGGGCCGGGGTTCCCTTGTCCGGGTAGAGCTTGTCGATCAGACCGCGCGTGTCGTCACCGACGAGCTCGACCAGCGCGGAGACGCGCAACGCCTGTCCGATGTGGTGGACGTAGACGACGAGCACGGCGATGCTCGCGAGCACGAGCACGAACGCGGTGAGCACCGCGATCCCCGGGACATGGCCGGTGCCGTTGCCGTTGTCCTGCACTTCGCGCAAGGTGAGGATCGCGTGGACGAAGGTGGCGACGAAGAGGCCGATCGCGAGCTGACTCGGCTTGTCGCGCAGGATCCGCTGCACGATTCGCGGCGAGAACTGGCCCATCGCGAGCTGCACGACGACCATGGTGATCGTCAGCACCAGCGTCGTCAGGCTGACCATCGCGACCGCGACCGTGGACAGGATCGCGGTCGCCGCCGCCGGGTTGCCGGCCACCCCGTGCGGCACCGCGTCGTAGTCGAACAGGCGGTCGAGGGCGATCGTGCCGAACGAGACCAAGGCGCCGGCGAGGACGCAGAGGACCGGCACGAACCAGAGGCTCGCGCGGAGATGCGTGAGGAGGCGCCAGTGTGTCACCGGATGCTCGCCCTACCCGCCACGGCGGAAGACAATCGCGCCCGCGCGGCGCGTACCATCCCTCTACACGGCAAGAGAGGTACGGGATCTCGCAGGCACATCGGATCGTCGCCGTCATCCTCGCCGCGCTCGCCACGGCGCTCGTTGCGTCGGCTGCCGGCGGCGCCGCGCCGAGCCCTGCGCTCTTGAAGCAACTCGAGCGCGGCGGCTACGTGCTCGTGCTCCGCCACGCGATCACCGACCAGTCGAAGCAGGACGAGGATCCCGTCGACCTCTCCGACTGCTCGACGCAGCGGATGTTGTCGGCCGAGGGCCGCGCGCAGGCCCGCGCGATCGGGCGCGCCGTGAAGCGGCTCGATATCCCGATCGGCTCCGTCCTGACCAGCCGCTTTTGCCGGACGCGCGAGACGGCGCGGCTGGCGTTCGGCGGCGGCACGGTCTCCCCGGCGCTCCTGAACACGATTGCCTCGCAGCACGACGCCCGGTGGCGCGCGCAGATCGCCGCCGCCCGCCGTCTGTTCGGGACGCGCCCGGTCCCGGGGAAGAACACGGTGCTCGTCACTCACGGCGTCGTCGTCGCCGACACCACGGGGCTCGATCTCGAAGAGGGCGAGCTGCTCGTGTTCCGCCCGCTCGGGAACAGCCGCTTCCGCCTCGCCGGGCGTATCCCCGCAGACGCGTGGAACGGCCTCCGCAAGCCTGCCTCCGCCTCTGCGCTGCGCGTCACCGAGTACGACGTGCCGGCAGGCTCCGGGCCGCACGATGTCGCGCCCGCCGCCGACGGCACGGTCTGGTACACGGCGCAGGCGGCCGGCAAGCTCGGGCGGCTCGACCCGGCGACCCGGAAGGTCACGGAGGTGCCGCTCGGGGACGGCTCCGCGCCGCACGGCGTCATCGTCGGCCCCGACGGCGCTGCCTGGGTCACCGACGGCGGGTTGAACGCGATCGTCCGGGTCGATCAGAGGTCGCTTGCCGTGAGGCGCTATCCGCTGCCCGCATCGACCGGGT
Organism: uncultured Thermoleophilia bacterium; assembly: GCA_963847415.1. Classification (GTDB taxonomy): domain Bacteria; phylum Actinomycetota; class Thermoleophilia; order Gaiellales; family Gaiellaceae; genus PALSA-600. The sequence continues at coordinate 367,172 of CAWJZQ010000030.1, forward strand.
ACGCGAACCTCAACACCGGGACGTTCGACCGGCGCGGCCGCTTGTGGTTCACGGGTCAGAGCGGCATCTACGGGCGTCTCGACCCCCGCACGGGCACGCTGCGCGTGTTCCGCGCCCCCGGCGGGCCCGGCCCGTACGGGATCGCGACGACGCCGGGCGGCCAGGTCTGGTACGCGTCGCTCGCCGGCAGCCACATTGCGCGCATCGACCTGACGACGGGCAGGTCGACGATCCTCCGGCCGCCGACCGCCGGGCAGGGCGCCCGCCGCATCTGGTCCGACTCACACGATCGGCTCTGGGTGAGCGAGTGGAACGCCGGCCGCGTCGCCCGCTACGACCCGGCCACGCGCCGGTGGCGCGAGTGGAAGCTGCCGGGGAGCGCTCAGCCGTACGCCGTCTACGTCGACGACCGCGACATCGTCTGGGTGACCGACTTCGGCGCGAGCGCGATCGTGCGCTTCGACCCGGCGGCGCAGAGGTTCGTGCAGTTCCGGATGCGCGCAGGCGCGAACGTGCGGCAGCTCCTGGGGCGCCCGGGCATCGTCTGGGGCGCCGAGTCCGGCGCCGACCGGCTCGTAATTTGCGATCTCGTCGCGCTAGCCGGATCCCGCTATTGTCGGTACATGACGTTGCTGCGGTCTCGCGTGCACGAGCTTCTGCCGGTTCTGCCGGTTGCTCCGCGGCCGCCGTTCGTGCACGTCCCGGCGTAGGCGCTCCCGCCGCTTCGGCCCGGAGCGCCGCAACGGACTCCCTCACGCCGGTCGACGTCTACGAAAGGAACGCACGATGTTCGCAGCATCCCTGCTCGCGGGAGCGTCCCGATGAGCACCACGCCTTTGCCCACCCAGTCGAGCGACTTCCCCGCGTGGTACGGGGAGGTCGTGCGTCGCGCCGGCCTCGCGGAGAACTCGCCGGTTCGCGGCGCGATGGTGATCAAGCCCTACGGGTACGCGATCTGGGAGGTGATCCAGCGCGAGCTCGACGACCGGATCAAGGCGACCGGTCACGAGAACTACTACTTCCCGCTCTTCGTCCCCGCCTCCGTGCTGGCGCAGGAGAGCGAGCTCGTCGAAGGGTTCGCGCCCGAGGTCGCCGTCGTCACCGAGGCCGGCGGGAAGAAGCTGGAGGAGCCGCTCGCCGTTCGTCCCACCTCGGAGGCGCTGATCTGGTCGACGTATGCCCGCTGGGTGCAGTCGTACCGCGACCTGCCCCTCCTCTACAACCAGTGGGCGAACGTCGTCCGGTGGGAGCTGCGTCCGCGCATCCTGCTGCGCACGACCGAGTTCCTCTGGCAGGAGGGACACACCGCGCACGAGACGGCAGCGGAGGCGCTGGCCGAGACGCTGACCATCCTCCACGACGTCTACGCAGACACGATCGAGAACGTGCTCGCGATTCCCGTGCTGCGCGGGCGCAAGAGCGAGAGCGAGCGGTTCCCCGGCGCGGTCGACACCTACACGCTCGAAGCGCTGATGCGCGACGGCAAGGCGCTCCAGGCCGCGACCTCGCACTACCTCGGCCAGGGCTTCGCGCGCACGTTCGGCGTTCGCTACACCGGCCGCGACGGCAGCGAGCAGTACCCGTATGCGACCTCGTGGGGCGCGAGCACGCGGCTCGTCGGCGGCGTCGTGATGGCGCACGGAGACGACCGCGGGCTGCGGCTCCCGCCTCGCGTCGCGCCGCAGCAGGTCGTGATCGTGCCGATCGTCCGCGAGGACGACCGCGCCGACGTGCTCCAGGCGGCCGCCACGGTCGCCGACGAGCTGCGGGCAGCAGGTGTTCGCGTTCGTGTCGACGACCGCGCCGAGTACCGGCCCGGCTTCAAGTTCCACGAGTGGGAGCTGAAGGGCGTCCCGGTCCGCGTCGAGATCGGCGGACGCGACCTCGGCGAAGGCGTCGCCACCCTCGCGCGTCGCGACACCGGCGGGAAAGAACAGATCCCGCTCCCTCGCGTCGCCGCGGTGATCGAGGAGCTGCTGGCCGACGTGCAGGCATCGCTCTTCCGGGCAGCCCGCGACGAACAGGAACGCCGAACCCTTCGCGCTCCCGGCGGCTACGACGAGCTGATCGCGTACCTCCGAGACGGCGCCGGCTTCGCGGTCGCGCCGTGGTGCGGCCGCGCGGACTGCGAGGCGCGCGTGAAGGACGACAGCTCGGCGACGATCCGTTGCCTACCGCTCGACGACCCGACCGGCGAGCTCGAAGCCTGCGTCTGCTGCGGCCGCGCCGCGGTGGACGCGGCTACGTGGGCGCAGGCGTACTAGCGTTCCGCGAACGATCAGTTGTCGGAGTGCGCCGGCACGGAGGCAGCTTCCTGCCAGTAATGGTTGAGCGCGCCCTGCACCTTGACGAACCAGACGATCGCGGGGATCACGAGGAGCGCGCCGGGGAAGAGCCAGAGACCGGTCCAGCCGCTGACCGGCGGCGCCTTCCCGTCACGTGCGTACATGCGTCCGATCTCCGAGGGGATCACGTACCCGCTGACGGGATTGATGATGATCCAGATCACGAGCCCGACCACGCCGCCGACACCGGTCCCGGTTCGGTGCTGCAGCTCGTCCTGTGTCTTGTACGCCCAGTACCAGCCGTAGAGGCCGAACGTCACGACGAAGAGCAAGATCCCGAAACCGACGCCGCGGGGCCTTCCGGGCGGGCCGCTCGACGGCGAGGCGGAGGCGTTCATGAGTCCGTGGACCCTAACGCGCCGAGCGTCGAGTGCGAAACCCGAGCAGGATCGAGCGTCCCGGCCGCGTAACCAAGCTGAGGGGTGCTCCGTTTCCATCCTGGAACGCAACCCGAAGGGAGACCACACGTGCTTCTCTGGATCCTCGTGCTGCTGTTGATCATCTTCGCGATCGGCGGCGGCGTCGCCGTCAGCAACTTCCTCTGGCTGCTCCTCGTCGTGGCGGTGATCGTCGCGATCTTCGCGCTCGTTTCCGGGCGGCGAGGCGCCGTCTAGCGGACTCGGATGCCGGAGCGACCCTGCTCCGGCATCCGATTCCAGCTCCGGCTCACATCGCCCGACGAGGGTGAAAGGAGGCCATCCCGCCGCGCCGGATGCTCCGGTCGTGCTCGGCCCAACCGTGGCGCACCTCGAGCAGGCCGGCCCGGCGCCCTTCGGGCCTTCGGGTCGCTTCGCATGGCGCGTGATCCTGGTGCAGCTCGCCGCGGATGCCCTCGTGATCGCGGTGCTGATCCTCGTGCTGCCGGGGTTCGAGCTCCATTCGTCGCACAAGCTCCTGAGCGTCGTCTGGCTCGCCGTGCTGTTCGGGCTCGTCAGCGCGCTGGTGCGGCCCGCACTCGAGTTCATCTTGCTCCCGTACGTGCTGCAGACGCTCGGGCTCGTGCTGTTCGCGATCAACGCCGTGCTCCTCGCGCTGCTCGCCCTGACACCGACGCTCGAGATCAGGGGCGTCGGCGCGCTCGCTGTGGGGGCGGTGCTCGCCGCCGTCCTCGGCTTCTTCCTCACGAGCGTGTTCGGGTTGACGCCGCCGGTCGTCGACGCGACATCGGCGGCGTCGTCGCGCGGCACACCTGCCGTCAAGCTCGCGGCCCTCTCCGAGCGGCTGCGTGTGATGCAGCTGTACGGGATCCTCCTGCAGTACGCGGTCGACTTCTCCTTCGACTGGAAATGGTTGCGTCCGTTCCGCCACCGGATGCAGCGGTGGATCTGGCAGGCACCGGTGTCGAAAGAGCCGCTCTCGGCGCCGGTCAAGGCCAGGCTCCTGCTCCAGGACCTCGGGCCGACGTACGTCAAGCTCGGCCAGATCATCTCCAGCGAGAGCCGCGTGCTCCCGATCGCGTGGGAACGAGAGCTCGCGAAGCTGCAGAGCGACGTGCGTCCGTTCGCCTACGACGAGGTGCGCACGGTGATCGAGGGCGACCTCGGCGCGCCGCCGGAGACGCTCTACCGGGCCTTCAACCCAGAGCCCCTCGCGGCGGCTTCGCTCGCGCAGGTGCACGAGGCGACGACGCACGACGGCCGCCGTGTCGCCGTCAAGGTGCAGCGTCCGAAGATCCACGTGCAGCTCCAGTCGGACGTCACGATCCTGACCCGCGCCGCGGCCGTCCTCGAACGGCGCGCAGCCTGGGCCGCGGAAAGTGGTCTCCAAGACGTCGTCCGGGAGTTCGGCACGACGCTGCTGCGCGAGCTCGACTACCGGATCGAGGCGTACAACACTCGGCGTCTCGAGGAGATCCTCGCGCCGATCGACGGAGTGCACGTGCCCGGGTACGACCCCGAGCTCTCGGGCGGCCACGTGCTGACGCTCGAGTTCATCGACGGCGTCAAGTCCAGCGACCGCGACGAGATCGACGCCGCCGGCCTGAGTCGAGAGGAGCTCGCACGCAACCTCGTCCGCGGAGCGGTGCAGATGGTGATGATCCACGGCTTCTTCCACGCCGACCCGCACCCCGGGAACGTCGTCGTCGAGCTCGACAACCGACGTCTGACGTTCCTCGACGCCGGCATGGTCGGCGAGCTCGACGTTCGCCAGCGCGTCACGTTCGCACGGTTCCTGCTCGCGTTCCGCGACCAGGACGTGACGGAGCTCGCGCTGACGCTTCGCTCGCTCAGCACGCCTTTCCGCACACCGGACGACGACGCCTACGTCCGCCGCTTCGAACGGCGCATCGGGCCGCTGATCGACGTCTCGGCGCAGCAAGCGCCGTCGATCGAGAGGCTCGTGTCGGAAGCCGTCGACGTGCTTCGGGGCGCCGGCTACCACCTCGACTCCCAGCTGACGCTCGCGCTGAAGTCCGTCGCCCAGGCTGCAGAGATCACCGCTGCGCTCGTACCGGAGTACGGGGCCTCCGACTTCGCGCGACTCGGTGGCGACGCGCTCGAGGAGCTCGTTCCCGGCGCCGTCGGGAGCGACGCGATCAAGAGCGCAGCGCGCAGAGGCGCGGTTCGCGCGGCCGGCGGGATGATGGACGCGGTCCCGGCGGCTCGGCGGACGGCCGCCGCCTGGATCGCCCAGCTCCAGAAGGGGGAGATCCCCGTCAGCGTCCGCGTCCCCGAGCTCGAGCTCTCCCAGGCCCATCTCGGCGCGGTCCCGCGGCTGTTCGCCGCGGCCGTGCTGCTCGCGGGGATGCTCGTCGGCTGCGCGATCGCCGCGACGATCCAGAGCCCGGACGGCAGCAGCTTCCGGAACGATCTGGCGGACGTCGCACTCGTCCTGTTCTTGATCGCGGCCGCCGTCTCGATGATGCTCCTCGTCGTGCTGGTCTGGCGCCTCATCAGGCCCGCGGGGCGAGGAGGAGCCCGGTGAGGCTCCGTCTCGTGATCTCCTGTCAGCTCGCGGTGCTCGCCGGGATCGTCGGCGTGCTCGGCCCCTGGCGCAACGTCGGTGCGGTGTCGCTCGACGGGTTGCAGGGGCCGCACGACGGCTGGCTGGTGATCGTCGCGCTGCTGCTCGCGCTCGCCGGTGTCGGCTCGCTCGCTCGAACCGGCCTGACGCTCGTCGCCGCGGCTGCGGCTCTCTACTTCGTCGTCGACAACCTGCTCGACGACCGCGCCGCGTTCGGCGGGAGCTCGGGCTGGGGGATCTGGCTGACGCTCCTCGCAGCGCTCGCGCTCGGCGTGCTCGCGGTGCTCGCCGCGGTCAGAGGAAGTAACTGAGCTTGTCCCAGAACCAGTTGCTCAGGCGTGCGCCGTACGACGTCTCGGGCTCGCCGGGCCGTGACTTCGCGATGTCGGGGTCGAAGACCCGCTGCTCGAACAATGACGCCGTCTTCGCGTCGCGCGACATCATCGCCACCTCGAAGTTCCGGTAGAGCGCCCACGCGTCGAGGTTGACGGTGCCGAAGACGCTCGTGTCGTCGGCGACCATCAGCTTCGCGTGCACGACGGCGCCGGGGTACTCGTAGATGCGCACGCCGGCGTGCAAGAGGTCGCCGTAGTGGTGCTTCAGCGCTGCGGACGCCTGCGGGTTGTTCGACTTCTGCGAGACGACGATGCGCACCTTCACGCCGCGCTTGGCGGCCGCCTCGATGCGCTGGATGAAGTCCGCATCGGTGAGGTACGGGTTCATCACGTCGAGCCGCGTCCGCGCGTGGTCGACGAGCTCGCGCATCGCCTGCGTCGCCGACTGGAAGCCGCCCGGGACGACCTGGAGGAGCGCGATCGGGATCGTGCCGCGCTGCGCGGGCGGCGGGAAGTACGGGTCGAGATCCGTGGGAAGCGGCCCGCCGTGGCTGCGGAAGCTCGTCAGGAACAGCGCCTGCGCCTGTCGGACGACGGCGCCGGTCACGCGCACCATCACGTCGTGGAAGCCGCCGTTCTGGAAGTGGTCCTCGAGCCCGGCACCACCCGTCCAGGCGACCTTGCCGTCGATCACGTAGAGCTTGCGGTGGTCGGCGCGGCCGACCTCGTCCTGCCGCCAGTCGAACGACCGGTCGGGGAAGAGGCCGTCCTCGTCCCACGGCAGGACGTCGTTGACGACGATCTGGGCGCCCGCGTCGGAGAGCCGCCGGAACATCGGCTCGGCCGCGCCGAGCGCGCGGCTTCCGTAGGCGTCCACGATCACGCGCACCTCGACGCCCTCGCGCCGCTTCTGGATCAGCAGATCGGTGAACTGCGTGCCGATGTCGCCTTCGCGCCAGCCGAACATCAGCACGTGCACAGAGCTACGGGCGTTGCGCACGTCGTCGAAGATCCGCGGGAAGAAGTTCTTGCCCTCGGGCAGCGGGTCGATCGTGGCCGCCGTCGACCACGCGTAGGAAAGGCCGCTGTCGTCCGGCCGCGGATCGTCGCGCGCCGCGAACTCGGCGACGGCGTGCTCGGCCCCGGCGGAGGTGATCGCTTCGGGTCCCGGCGGCCAGCTCGGCTTCTGCACGATCCCGAGCACCCTGTGTGCGAGCAGCAGGAAGAGCGCTGCGAAGACGACGGCGATGACGGCGAGCGCTTTGCGCACTATCTCCTCCTCGACCACGCGCTTCTCGATCAGGCGGACGACGAGGAAGCCGGCGGCGGTGATCACGACGATGCCGCCCGCGGCGAAGATGCCGTAGCGGCCGATCGCGGCCGCCGCCGTGTCGCCGAGGTAGAAGGAGATGAGCGCTACGCCGGTCGCCCAGACGATCCCGCCTGCGGCGTTCCAGCCGAAGAACGACCACCAGTGCATGTGCGACATGCCTGCGATCCAGGCGACGGTGACGCGGAGCACGGCGACGAAGCGGCCGAGGAACACCGCCTTCCCGCCGTGTGCGGCGAAGAAGCGCTCGCCGCGCGGGAGGTAGCGATTCGCGAAGCGCCGGGTCACGCCGTAGCGCTCGAGCAGCGGCCTGCCGCCCTTGCGGCCGGCCCAGTAGCCGAGGTTGTCGCCGATGATCGCTGCGGCGACGCCGACCAGGATCACGGTGACGATCGAGAACGATCCCTGCGACGCGAGCACCGCGCACGCGATCAGCGCCGTCTCGCCGGGCAAGGGCAACCCGAACGACTCGAGCGCGAGCAGGGCGAACATGATCAGGAGCGCCCACTGATCGTGCTGCTCGACGAAGCTGGTCACGCTCCGAGTCTCGCCCATCGCGGGAAAACCCGTATCGCGGTCTGCGGCGTTCCCCGCACCAAGTGTGCGGGGACCGCGAGGGCCTCGGCGCGGGGCCGGTCATACCGTCCGATCAGACCCGGCCACCGCCGAACGCCAAGGAGATTCCACGATGTCCTACCCCTCGCAGAGCAGCAACTCGAGCTCAGGCGCCTTCTTCATGGTCGCGACGATCCTGCTCGGCCTCGCCGTCGGGATCGGCGCGATCTTCTCCGTCCTCATGTGGGCGGACGCCCACCAGGCGCGCGACGATGCCAAGAAGGCGACACCCGCCGCGGCTTCGGGCGGCGGCCACTCGATGGCCGGGATGCCGGGGATGGACATGAGCGGCGACAGCGCCGCCGGTACCGGCTCGCTCACGAGCTACGCCGGCGCGGCGCCCGAGAACGCGGACGCGCTCGCGACCGCGCACAAGCCGTACCCCGCCGACCTGCCGCCCGCGCCGGCCGGCGTCGCGGACGTGCATCTCGTCCTCACCGACCTGACCGTTCAGATCGCGCCCGGCGTCAAGTACGCCGCGTGGGCGTGGGCGAAGGGCGCGCCCGGACCGGTGATCCACGTGCGCCAGGGCCAGCTGGTGAAGATCACGCTGACCAACAACGGTGCGATCCCGCACTCGGTCGACTTCCACGCCGCCCGCATCGCGCCGGACAAGGCGTTCGGCGACGTCTTCCCGGGAAAGTCCGTCAGCTACACGTTCCGCGCGAACGACCCCGGCGTCTTCATGTACCACTGCGGCACCAAGCCGGTGTTGATGCACATCGCGAACGGCATGTACGGCGCGATCGTCGTCGAGCCGAAGCCGGGCGTTCTGCCGAAGGCCGACAAGAACTACGTGCTCGTCGCCTCCGAGTGGTACCTCGACTCGGACGGCCTCACGAAGCCGGCGCAGTTCAGCCAGGCCAAGGCGCACGCGCGCATGCCGGACTGGATGACGTTCAACGGCTATGCAGGGCAGTACGTCAAGCATCCGCTGACTGCGAAGCCCGGTGAGCTCGTCCGCTTCTGGGTGATGGACGCCGGCCCGTCGATCGACACCGACTTCCACGTCGTCGGCACGCTGCTCGACAACGCGTACCCGTTCGCCGACATGAACCCGGCGCACGCGCTGCACAACGTGCAGACGATGACCGTGCCCGCCGGCGGCGGCGCTGTCTTCGACGTGAGGATCCACGAGCCGGGGCTCTACCCGTTCGTGTCGCACTCGTTCGCGGCCGTCGACCAGGGTCAGGTCGGGCTGCTGAACGTCGGCAACGTCAACGGAACGATGTCGCACTAGCGATGACGGTCCTGCGCACGCTGCCCACGAGCCGCCACCGGCTTGCGGTGGCCCTCGGCGCCGCCGTCGTCCTGACCGCGCTCCTGATCGCCGCCAATCAGGTCAGCGCACAGGGCGGCAGCGCCAGGCGACGGCCGTGACGCCGTCCCCAAGCGTCGCGGCCGTCGCCGAGGAGGACTCGCTGCTCGGCGGCATCCCGCAGCACGGTGCCGCGCTCGGCGAGCCGACGGCGCCGGTCACGCTCGTCGAGTACGCCGATCTCCAGTGCCCCTACTGCGGAGAGTGGGGGCGGCAGACGCTCCCGGTGCTCGTCGACCGCTACGTGCGCGCCGGCAAGCTGCGGATCGTCTTCAACGGGCTCGCATTTGTCGGCCCCGACTCCGAGCGCGCGTTGCGCACCGCGGTCGCCGCGGGCGACCACGGCCACCTGTGGGACGTCGTCGAGGGGCTCTACATCCGCCAGGGCGCCGAGAACTCCGGCTGGGTGACCGACGACATGATCCGCGAGGTCGCCGCGACCGTCCCCGGCCTCGACGCGGAGCAGCTCCTCGACGACCGCTGGAACGACAGCGTCACCGACCGAGTGAGCCGTGCGGCGGCGCGCGCGGCCGCCGTTGGCGTGAACAGCACCCCGACCTTCGCGATCGGCCCGACCGGCGGCAAGCTCGAGCTCGCGGCGGTCGAGTCGCTCGACCCGAACGGGATCGTCCCGGCGATCGACGAGGCGCTGCGGCGATGAGCGAGCGGCATCTGCGGGTCGCGAGCGCCGTCCTCGCCGCCGTCGGCCTCGCGATCACGACCTACCTCCTCTACGAGCGCTGGACCGGGGGCGCGCTCGCCTGCACCACCGGCGGCTGCGAGACGGTGCAGAAGTCGGCGTACGCCGAGACGTTCGGCGTGCCGGTTGCGCTGCTCGGCTTCCTCGGCTTCGTCGCGCTCTTCGCGAGCGCCGTCGCGCGCGGCGGCTGGGCACGGCTCGTGCAGGCGACGATCGCCCTCACCGCGGTCATGTTCGGCGCGTACCTGCTCTACGAGCAGCTCGTCGTGATCGACGCGGTCTGCCAGTGGTGCCTGGCGAGCGACGTCGTCACGACCGTGCTCGCGATGCTCGCGCTGCTCCGCCTGCGCGTGACCGAATCGGCGACTACGCCACCGCGACGCCGACGCTGACGATCGGCTGCGTCACGCCGCCCGCCGTCGCCTGCACGACGGCGACCAGCGTGTGTCCCGCGTCGGCAGCGGTGACGACGTACGTCGCTGCGACCGCGCCGGCGATCGTCGTGCACAGCCGCCCGTTCGCGTTGCAGCGCTGCCAGCGGTAGTTGTACGCCGTCGGCGTCTGGCTCCACGTGCCGGTGCCGACCTGCAGCGTCTGGCCGACGAGCGGGTTGCCGCTGATCACCGGCTGCACCGTCGAGTAGAGCGGCGAGGTCGTCGCGGCGACCGGGCCGACGAGGCTCGAGTAGGCGCTCGTCGTCCCGTTCGTGTCCGTCGCGCGCACGGTCAGCCCGAGCGTGGACGCGACGTCCTTCGGGACCTGCGTGTACGTCGCCTTCTTCGCACCGTGGATCGACGAGCAGTGCGCGCCCGCGGCGTCGCAGCGGTACCACTGGTAGGCGTACGCGATCGTGCCCGCGCCCGTCCACGTGCCCGCTCGCGGTCAGCTGCTTGCCCTGCTGGGCGACGCCCGCGACGGTCGGCCGCGCCGACGCGATCGGGCCGGTGGGCTTCGCGCTCACGTGCGCGACGACGCTCCACGTGCTCTGCGAGGCGCCGCCCGCTGTTGCCTGCACGACCGCGAGCACGCCGTGGTCCGCATCTGCCGCGGTCAGCGCGTAGCTTGCGGCGGTCGCGCCCGCGATCGCGACGCACAGACGGCCGTTCGCGTTGCAGCGCTGCCACTGGTACGCGTACGCCGTCGGCGTCTGGCTCCAGCTGCCGGCGCTCACCTGCAGCGCCTGCCCCGGCGCCGGCGTGCCGCTGATCGCAGGCTGCGCGGTCGAGTAGAGCGGCGAGCTCACGGCGCCCACCGGGCCGATGAGGCTCGAGTACGCGCTCGTCGTCCCCTTCGAGTCGGTCGCGCGCACCGTCAGCCCGAGCAGCGAGGCGGCGTCCTTCGCGACCTCCGTGTAGGTCGGCCTCGTCGAGCCGTGGATCGACTTGCAGTGCGCGCCCGCGGCGTCGCAGCGGTACCACTGGTACGCGTACTTGATCTTCCCCGAGCCGGTCCACGTGCCGGCGACGCCGGTCAGCTTCTTCGCTTGCACGGCCGGGCCGGTCGCCGTCGGCGACACGGTCGCGACCGGCCCGCCTGCGGCCGGCGGCGGGGTCGTGGGAGGCGGCGGGGGCGTCGCCGGGGCGCCGAGGCTCGCGGTCGCGCGGCTCAGGACTGCGCGCGTCGCGGACGCGGTCTTCGCCTGCACGATCGCGACCAGCGCGTGCTTCGCATCGCGCGGGACGATCGTGTGCGAGGCAGTGATGTCGCCGGAGATCGGCGCGCACGCGCGCCCGTTCGCGTTGCAGCGGATCCACTGGTATGCGAACGATTTCGGCGCAGGCGTCCACTTGCCGTTGTCGACCTTCACGCTGCCGCCGACGGCCGTCGTCGTGCCGGTCACGCCCGGCTGCACGACCGAGACGAGCAGAGGCTTCCGACCGGCGATCGGGCCGATCAGCCCCGAGTAGCCGTTCGTCGCGCCGCTCGAGTCGGTCGCGCGTACGTCGACCGCGAGCGTGTGGCCGACGTCGGCGCCGGTGAGCTTGTGGCGCGGCGCGTTCGCACCCGCGAGCAGGAGGCAGCGCGCACCGAGCGGGTCGCAGCGGTGCCAGCGGTAGGCATAGCGGAGCGTGCCCCTGCCGCGCCACGAGCCCGCGGTCGCCGTCAGCGTCGCGCCCTGCGTCGCGCTGCCCGAGATCGTCGGCGCGGTCGCGAGCGTGGGGCCTGCGTCGACGGCTGCCCCCGCGGCTCCCGCGAGCAGCGCCAGCGCGAGCAACGCGGCGGGCAGGAAAGCCGTGCGGCGGCGAGAAGGTGCTGGGACGTCTGCCGGCGCCACATATGACTGTTGCGCTGCCGGTGAGGGAACTCCTCCCCCGCCGATACGATCAAGGCCCGAGGCGCGAATGCCCTTCTCCGTCAACCGCATGCGTCGGCTCCTCGTGTGGCTCGCACTCTGTGCCGCGTTCGTGGCAGTCGTCTCACCAGGCTCGGCTCCCGCGTCGCGACAGATGCTCGTCGGGCTGTTCGACGACGCGTCCACGTACGGCGCGCCGGCGACGACGTTCCCGCTCCTGCGCCGGCTGCACGTGCAGGTCGTGCGCATGACGCTGACGTGGGGCGGACGCGACGGCGTCGCGAACGACCGGCCCGCGCACCCGAACGACCCGGCAGATCCCGCGTACCACTGGGCGCGCTACGACCAGGCGGTGCTCGCCGCGACACGTGCCGGCATCCAGGTGCTGTTCACCATCCTCGGGACTCCGGACTGGGCGAACGGCAAGAAGGGCACGCGCGTCGCGCCGACCTCGCCGGTGCCGCTGCGCCAGTTTGCAGGCGCCGCGGCGCTGCGCTACAGCGGGACGTATCTCGACACCGCGAGTGGGCGCATCCTGCCGCGCGTCGCTCTGTGGCTCGCCTGGAACGAGCCGAACAACAACGTCTTCCTGAAGCCGCAGTTCGCACGCGTGCACGGCAGCTGGCACTTCGCAGCCGCGGAGGCGTACGCGCGCATCTGCAACGCCGTCTATACCGGCGTGCACTCGGTCGGCGGGCCGGAGCGTGTCGCGTGCGGCGCGACCGCGCCGCGCGGCTTCAACGACCCGCACGCGGCGCGCCCCTCGACGGCGCCGATCGCGTTCATCCGGGCTGCGAAGAAGGCCGGGCTGCGCACGTTCGACGCATGGGCGCACCATCCGTACTACTCCTTCCCGCGGGAGACTCCGACCACCAGGCTCAGCGACCCGCACGGAGTCGGCTTCGGCGACATCGACCGGCTGACGGGTGTCATCACGCAGTTGTACGGCTCCAAGCCTCTCTGGATCACCGAGTATGGCTACCAGACCAATCCACCGGACACGTTCTACGGCGTCAGCTACAAGGCGCAAGCGGCGTACCTCCAGGAGGCGTACAGGATCGCCCGCGCGAATCCTCGCATCGACCTCCTCACCTGGTTCCTGCTCAGGGACAGCCGCGCGCTCGCCGAGTGGCAATCCGGCCTGATGACCGTCAACGGACGCGCCAAGCCGGCGTTCGCGACCTTCGCGGGCCTGCGCGCCGGCACCTGATCACCCCGCGAGGATGATGCGCCCAGAGGCGGCGCAACGTTCAATCGTCCGATGACCCCGCGCCGTGTCCTCCTTCTTCTCGCGCTCGCAGGCGCCCTCGCGGGCTGCGGCGGCAGCAGCAGCAGCTCGAGCTCGGACCCGAGCTCGAAGGACTACGACCCCGCGCACACGACGCTGACGGATGCCGGCCTCGAGGTCTGCAGCGAGGGCCAGAAAGACATCGGCGCCCAGTTGACGCAGATACCGGGCGTCGCGATGACGCGCACGTTCGACGTGGCGAAGAGCTGCAACGGTGCGACCAACACGCCCAACGAGATGACCCTCTTCCAGTTCACGAACAAGGACGACTTCGCCTCCGGCACACGCACGATCAAGGCCGCGGCCCCGAAGGCCGCAGTCTACGAGCAGTATCCGATCGTCATCACCTCGAGCGGCCCGAACGGGCAGGAGAACCTCGACGCGGTCAAGGCGCAGCTGCCGAAGACGTCGGGCTAGCCGACCGGGTGCCGCATCCAGAAGTTCGGCTCGACGTAGACCCCGCGGCCGTCGCGGAACTCGACCGGCACGAGCCCGCCCGGCACGACGTAGTCGCCGTCCTGCGGGAACGTCATGCCGGTCCACGTCTCCCACTCCTCGCGTGAGCCCTCGATGCGCATCGAGGCCGGGCAGGTCCCGAGCGGCGCTGCGCCGAGGCGGGCGTGCACGCGCAGCCACGGGTCGAACGGCAGTCCGTCCCCGCGGGTCCACCGCGCGTACTGCTCCATGGGGATCAGCGGGTAGCGGTCTTTCCACGTCGGGCGCACCGGCGCGATCAACGAGGAGAACCCTTCGCGTGCCGCGACGTCGCGCATGCCGCGGATCAGCAGGCTCGAGAGGCCGCGGCCGTTGTGCCTGCTGTCGACGACGGCGACCATCGCCGAGAGAACGTCCGGCTCCGGGCGGGGCCGCTCGCCGAACCACCGCTCGAGCATGTCGTCGATCCCGCCGGGAAGCCCCTCAGCCTCGCGCGCGGGCAGTGTCCGCGCGTGACCGACGACAGCGTCGCTCTCGTCGTCCCACATGATCAGCTGCAGCTCGGGCAGCTCGGTGCGCAGCTTGCCCCAGTGCTCGACCGCGATCTGGCCGTGCCCGGTGAACTCCGGCAGCGCGTCGCGTACCTCGCCGGTCCGGGCCGCGAGATCTGGACGCTCCGCGTACGTGAAGACGCGCAACGCTCAGTCGACCGCGCGCTGCGGCACTTCGAACAACGACACCTCGTAGTCCTCGAGCGCGAGCCGGCTCGCTCCCGAGGCGTCGGCCGCGAGCGCGCTCAGCCGGTCGCCCGCCGCCGCGCTCTGCTCGAGCGACTCCTCGTCCGCCCACAGCGTGAGCACGAGCGCCTTGCCCGAGCTGCGGTCGACGAGGCCGATCAGCCCGCAGAAGCCGCTGCTCTCGCGAGCCCAGGGCAGCAGCTCGTCACGCACGAGCTCGAGACCGACCTCGTACTGCGCCGGCGTGGTGTCGAGTGTGTGTAGCCGCGCGAACATGTCTCTCCGCATCGTAGAACCTAGATGCCTCTTAAGCATTTGCTGTGAGTGGCGCCTCGCAGGTCCTAAAACCGTCCGCAGCGGGTACTACTGGTGACGTGAGGCATTCGAGGGCTCTGCTGCTCACTCTGGCCTGTCTGGCCGTCGTCGCCGCGACGGTCGCGGGTCTCGCCCGCGCGCGCTCCGGCGCCTCGAGCGACGGCGTGGTCGTGATCATGACGCAGCTCGGCTTCCAGGGCGGCGCCGCCGCAGGGACCGGGATGGTGCTCACGTCCTCGGGACGCGTGCTGACGAACAACCACGTGATCGCGGGCGCGACGTCCGTGCGCGTGACGGTGCCGAAGACCCATCGTTCGTACACCGCGCATGTCGTCGGCTACGACGTCGCAGACGACGTTGCGGTGCTGAAGCTCGACGGCGCGTCCGGGCTCGCGACGGTTACGCGTGGCAGCTCGTCGGTCGCCGTCGGCGACTCCGTGACTGCGGTCGGGAACGCCGGCGGCAGCGGCTCGATCACGACGTCCGGCGGGAAGGTGACCAGGGTCGGGGAGACGATCAGCGTGCGCGACGACCACGGGCGCGTCGAAGAGCTCACCGACCTGATCCAGGCGAGCACCCGCGTGCAGCCCGGCGACTCCGGCGGCGCCCTCCTCGACGGCAACGGCCGCGTGGTCGGGATGATCACCGCGGCGTCGGGCTCGCGTCGCTTCCGGTTCGACGGCGCGTCGTCGAACGCGGCGTTCGCGATCCGGATCGCGAAGGCGTCCGGGATCGCACAGCAGATCGTCGCCGGCCGCAGGTCGGCCGTCGTCCACATCGGGCCGACGGCGTTCCTGGGCGTGTCGGTCGGCGCCGTCGACGGCAGCTCGCCCGCGACGTCGGGTGCGCTGATCGCCGGCGTCGTGCCGGACGGCCCCGCCGACTCGGCCGGGCTCGCAGCCGGCGACGTGATCACGACGGTCGCCGGCAAGCCCGTCGCGGCGCCGTCGGACATCAGCACGATCCTGCTGACGAAGAAGCCGGGCACGCGTATCGCGGTCGCCTACGTCGAGCGCTCGGGCGCGAGGCACACGGCGACGGTGACGCTCGGGAGCGGTCCTCCTCAGTAGCGGTCGCCGTAGGTGCGCCACGACACGGGCGCGCTCCATGGGACTGCGCACGCACGCACGAGATCGTCTCCGAACTCGCGGTTGATGCTCGAGCCGAGGCGTGCGATGTCGTCGCCGTACACGTGGATCGAGATCGCGATGCCGTCACCGGCGTTCTCGACGCAATGGATGTCCTCGTCCGGCGGCACGAGCACGGACACCTGGCCGCGCGAGGCGACCGCGGAACTGCGTTGCACGAGGTACGGCTCGCCGTCCTCGTCGTGCAGGTCGTACGACGTCTCGCGCTCGAGGCCGCGCCAGACGCCGACGACGCACCAGCAGCGGTGGTCGTGGATCGCCGTCGCCTGCCCGGGCTTCCAGACGAGCGCGACGATCGAGTAGCGCCCGGCCGGATGCACGTGCACGAGATGCGGGCGGTAGCGGTCCTCCCAGGGCTCGCAGTGGCGCGGCTCGAGGAGCAGGGGGTCGGCGAGGGCGTGCTGCAGCAGCATGCCGACGCGACCGGCGACGATGTACGGCTCGCTGTGCGACGCGACCAGCGCGTCGAGCGAGCGGGTCAGGTGGCGCAGCGCGCGCGTGCGTCCAACCGGGCGCGGCACCTCGTTCAGCCGTTCGTATGCGTGTGCCATGCGGCGAGTCTGCGGGTGCGCGCGCCGCGCCACGTCGGCCGCGCGACCGAGATCGCGTCGCTCCTGCGAACGAACATCGTCCCGTCCCTCGGGACGAGACTTGCGAGTGAGGCTAGTCGAGGCTCTCGGCGTTGAGCTCGATCATGTGCCCGTCCGGATCGACGATGTAGATCTGTGGATAGCCGGTGATCGCCTGCGGTCGCACGATCATCGCGTGCGGGTCATCCGCGTCCGCCTCGGCGCTGTAGCCCTGCGCCTCGAGATGCTCGAGCGCGCCGCGGAAGCTCGCGACGCGAACGGCCAGGTGCACGTCGCCGGGATCGACACCTTTGCCGTCCCGGTACGTCGGGTCGTCGGGGTCGCCGATCAGGTGCAACTGCCCGTCGCCGAACGTGAACCAGGCGCCGGGGAAGGGGAACGGCGGACGCTCGATCTCGGTCAGGCCGAGCACCGTGACGTAGAACCCGCGCGAGCGCTCGACGTCCGCGACGGGGATGCTGATGTGGTGCAGCGCGGTGCTTTTCATGCGCCGCGATTCTCGCACGGCATCCGGGGCCTCCCGGGGGGATGGGAGGCCCCGAAACCTGTCCGCTACTCGCCGGTGCCGAGATCGACGACCGGCGCGAGCAACCCGCTCACGCCCGGCTCGACGCTGACGTCGTCGTCGCCGTCGAGCGTCTGGATGTGGAGCGTGTCCAGCGTGGGCTCTCCGCCGAAGATCGTCGTCTGCGCAGCCAGCCCGGCGACGAAGACCGCAGTGGCGAAGCTCGTCACCTCGACCTGATCGGAGCGCGGGGTTCCGTCGACGACGATCGTGTCGGCCTGGCCGTCGCCGGTGCCGCCGGCCGCGCCCAGGTCGACGTTGACCGCGCGAACCTTGGTGGCGGAGAGGTCGCCGACCGTGAACGTGTCGGCGCCGCCGAGCAGGCGCACGTCTACCGACTCGACGCCGTCGACGTCCATCGTGATCGCGGCGACGTTGCGCGTCAGCCGCAGCCGCGAGCCGTTCGCCGCGAGCTCGATCTGCTCGCCGATGTTCGAGCCGTTGAAGTCGAGCGTGTCGCGCCCGTTCTGTCCCTCGACGACGTCGCTGCCGTCGCCGGGATCCCACTGGAAGTGGTCGTTGCCCGAGCCGAGCAGCGCGCGGTCTGCGCCGATGTTGCCGTCAACGAAGTCGGCGCCGGGGCCTGCGATCAGCGTGTCGGCTCCGTCGCCGCCGCGGATCGTGTCCGCGCCCGCGCCGCCGTCGAGCGTGAGCGTCGTGATCGTGGCGATGCCGTTGCCGGCTCCGATCGTGTCGTCACCGTCCAGCCCGCTGACCACGAGGCTCTCGACGGTGGGCTCGGTGTCGACGAGCACGGAGCCCGGCGCGAAGGTCGCGGCTGCGGTGCCGTTGCGCGCGACCTGGATCTGGTCGTCGACCGCCGTGCCGGTGTAGCGCGTCGTGTCGTCTCCTTCACCGCCGTCGAAGTCGACGGTCGGCCCGCTGACGCCGACGACGGCCGAGAGCGTGTCGTCGCCCGCGTCTCCTGCGACGGCGACGGTGTCGAGGGCCGGCTCGCCGCCCGTCACCCGCGTCTGCGCCGCGGCTCCGGAGACGACGAGCGCGCCAGAGGTGTTGCCGAGCGTGAACTTGTCCGCGCCCGCAGTGCCGTGCACAGCGACGGTGTCGGCTGCAGAGTCGCCGCCGCCTCCTGTCGCACTCAGGTCTGCGTCGACGGTCTTGACGTCGGTGCCGTCGAGGTCGCCGACGGTGAGCGTGTCGGCGCTGCCGAGCAGCCGCAGCGCGACGGTCTCGACGCCGTCGGTGTCCATGGTGATCGCGGCGACGTCCCGCGTCAGCCGCACCCGCCGCCCGTCCGCCGCGAGCGCGATCCGCTCGGCCGCGTTCGAGCCGTTGAACTCGAGCCGGTCGCGGCCGCCCTGGCCGCCGTCGATGGTGTCGCTGCCGTCGCCGGGATCCCACTGGAACCGGTCGTCGCCTGCGCCGAGCCGCGCCTGGTCGGCGCCGATGTTGCCGTCGACGAAGTCGTCGCCCGGCCCGCCCTCGAAGACGTCCGCGCCGCTGCCGCCGATCAGCGTGTCGTCGCCCGAGCCGCCGTCGATCGTCACGGTCTCGTCCGTGAACGGCCCGCCGCTCTGGTCGACGCGCACGTCGTCGTCGCCGCCGCCCGCGTCGACGTCGATCGCGGTGAACGTGCTGCGGTCGAAGGAGAAGTCCGCGCTGCCGTCCTCGCCGACGTCGACCTGAAGCGTCGTCGGTGACGTGCCCTGCAGGCGCAGCGCGAGCTTGTCGCTCGCGCCGTCACCGTTGATGCGCAGCGTGCCGTTCTGCACGCTCGCCTTGTAGGCGGCGTGCGCGGGGCTCGAGCCGAATGCGAGCAGCAGCGCGAGGAAGGCCGCGCTCAGCGCGATCACGACGATCGGTCTCGGCTCGACCTTGCCGATCGACGACGTGGCCGCCGGCGCCTGGCTCGTGAGCGGCCGGGCCTCGCGGCGGCGGCGCTGGCGGCGGATGAGCTTCTTCATGGTTTCCTTTCGGCAAGGTGCGACCCCTCACCTGAAGGGAAACGGACCGACCGCTCGATCCCGCGGATGATTTGCGTCGTCCGCGAGGAGGAGAAGTGACAGTCGTATCCTGGAACGGTCGTGGTGACGATCGACGACGTCTGCGCGCTTGCACGCGCGCTGCCCCGCAGCAGCGAGGCGTTCGTGCGCGGCCGCGTCAAGTTTCGGATCGGCCGGATCGTCTATCTCGCGTTCTCGCGCGACGGCACGGTGATGGGCTTCGCGTTCCCAAAGGAGTGGCGGGCGGCGCTCGTCGAGGCCGCGCCCGAGAAGTTCTCGCTGCCAGGCGCCGGCGATATGCGCTACCACTGGGTCCACGTCCGCCTCGACGCGATCGACGAGGAGGAGATGCGTGAGCTCGTGGAGGACGCCTGGGCCTTCTGCGTCCCGAAGCACGTCGCCGAGGCCTACGCCGCCTCCAAGACGTAGCGCGTATTTGCGTCGGCCCTGCCGTTGATCCATACTCGCGGCCTATGGCTGACGACGACGACGGAATCGGCTTCACCTTCTACCTCAAGCTGGCCGGGGCCGTGCTCGCGGGCGGCCTCGTGCTCCTCGTGCTGCTGTTGCTCTTCAGCCGCGCGGTGTACGCCTGGGGGTTCTTCGGCGCGTTCCTCGCGCTCTCGATCATCCTGCTCGCGTTCGGCTGGGTCTACGACCGGCGCGAGGCCCGCAGGTACGAAGCGGAGTAGCACACCTCAATCGCGGATCCGCCCCACGACGTAGTCGGCGTGCGGGCGGACGTCCGCTGCGAGGCGGTCCCAGCGCTCGTCCGCCTCGCCGAGATAGATCGCGCGCGCATGCTCGAGCACCGGACGGTGCTCGGACGGCAGCCGCTCGAGCGCCCAGCCGGCGGCCGCGTCCTTCGAGCGGATCTCGCCCGTCTCGAGAGTGCTCCACGCACGCGCGAGCGTCAGCACGACGTTCCTGGTGTCATCGTCCAGGTCGTCGAGCAGCGCATCCACGTCGGAGACCGCCCGGCGCAGGTCCTCCGGCGGCACGGGTTCGAATAGCTCCGCGGCCGGAGGTCCGAGCAGCGTACGTCCATTGCGGTGCACCATCGCGAGCAGCGTCGTCAGGTCCGGGTTGACGGTCGACGGCGGCCCGAGCTCACCGCGCTCGAACCGGTCGCGCAGCCAGTCGCCGTACTGGAAGTCCATGCGTGGCGGGTAGCGCCACGGTCTCAGCTCCGACGCGACGACCGTCGTCACCTCGGCGTGCCGGCGCCCGTTGCGGCCGGAGACCGGAAGCAGCACCTCCACGAGGCGCCGTCGCTCGTCGACCGTCGTCGTCCGGCGCACGACGGCGAGCAGGTCGAGGTCGCTGCTCGGCTTGAGCCCGCCGAGCACCGCCGAGCCGAACAGGTAGGCGGAGACGAGCTGCTCGCCGAGCGCGGCACGGACGATGTCGAGCACCCGTTCGACCTGTTCCTCGTCCGCGCGCTGCACCGGCGGAAGATTGCCTAGCATCGAACGGTGTCGGGCAACGGGATCGTCGTTCGCCGCCTGCGCGCCGACGAGGTGCGCGAGTCGCTCGATGCGCTCGGCGAAGTCCTGTTCGACTGTGTCGACGGCGGCGCGTCGGTCAGCTTCATGGATCCGTTCACGCAGGCCGATGCGGTCGCCTTCTTCGCCGGCCTACTGCCCGAGATCGAGCGCGGGAGCCGCATGTTGCTGGCGGCATACGACGGCGACGCGCTCGTCGGCACGGTGCAGATGATCCACGCTCACCCGCCGAACCAGCCGCACCGGGGCGACATCGCGAAGCTGCTCGTTCGCCGAAGCGCGCGCGGTCGCGGCGTCGCGGTCAGCCTGATGGAGCAGGCCGAGGCGGATGCCCGCGCAGAGGGGAAGACGCTGCTCGTGCTCGACACGGTCACCGGCAGCACGGCGGAACGGCTCTACACGCGCCTCGGCTGGCAGCGGCTCGGCGTGATCCCGGACTACGCCCTGTATCCGGACGGCCGGCTCTGCGACACGACCGTCTTCTGGAAGCGCATCTGAAGGCCCAAACAGGGGCTTCCCTGTCGCCCGCCTAGCGAGTAGGTTCAGGGCGACCGATAGCCGTTCTCTATCGAGGGGGCAGATTTGCGGAGAGGGGCGGGAGAGAGATGATCGCTGCGCTCGAGCGGCCGCTCTGGGCCGCAGGCGGCAGCCCGAACGACCCGCCGCCTCGGCCGCGCCTCCGGGCCGTCGGCCCGGCTCCCCACACGGAGCAGCGCGCCGGCGCCCGGGAGCATGCGGCGAGGCCCCGCGTCCTCGTCGTCGACGACGAGCCCTCGATGCGGCTTCTCTGCACGATCAACCTGCGGCTCGTCGGCTTCGAGGTCACCGAGGCGGAGGATGGGCGCAGGGCGCTCGAGGCGGCGCGGCAGGAGCCCTTCGACCTGATCCTGCTCGACGTGATGCTGCCCGACATCGGCGGCCACGACGTGGCACGGCGGCTCGCGGAGGAGGACGGGACCCGGCACGTGCCCGTCGTCTTCCTCTCCGCGCGGACGAGCAACGCCGACCTGCGCCGCGGCTTCGAGCTCGGCGCGGTCGACTACATCACCAAGCCGTTCGACCCGATCGTGCTCGGCGAGCAGGTGGAGCAGATTCTCGGCCGCGTGGAGCGTGGCGAGGCGGACGAGTACCGGCGCGAGCAGCTGGCTCAGCTGGAGGAGTAGGTGGACGAATCAGTCGCGGCCTCGAGCCCGGTCGACCGGCAGCGGCCCCGGCGCGACTCGGCGCTCGTCGCCCAGCGGCGGACGCGCCTCGCGCTCGGCACGCTCCTGATGCTGCTCGTCGCCCTCGGCGGTATCGCGGTCCTCGGCTCGGGCCGGCTCTACCGCTCGTCCCAGAACCAGTACGTCAAGGAAGCGATCCCGCTGCGCACGAACGCGCGCGACATCGTCCTGCAGATGGTCAACGAGGAGACGTCCGTCCGCGGCTACCTGATCACCGGGAATCGCGACAGCCTCGGCCCATACCATCGGGCGAAGCCGGCTATCGCCGCCGACTTCGCGATGCTCGACAGCCTCGCACGGCGGCGGCCGGAGATCGGCGGGAACGTCGACGCGGCGCGGAGCTTCGTCACCGACCTGGAGCGCTACTTCGCCCGGCAGGTAGCGCTGGTCGCGCAGGGGCCCGCCGGCCGGCGTCGCGCCGAGGAGAACGTCCTCGACGGCAAGCGGAAGTTCGACCAGTTCCGGCTCGCAGCCAACCGGCTGCTCACGCGCTCCGACCAGATCCTGCTCGAAGCCGAGCGCGCGCAGCACGACACCTTCCGCAACACACTGGGGCTCGTGCTCGCTGTCGCCGGCGTCGCCGGGGCGATCGGTCTCGCGCTCCTGATGTTCGTCCCGGAACGGATGCGCCGGCTGTACGCGGGTGAGCAGGCGGCCCGTCGCGCCGCCGAGCGCGGCGACCGCGCCTCACATGCGCTCGAGCACGTGCACGGCATCCGTCGTCTTGCTGGACAACAACGACCGCGTTCTCTACTGGAACCGCGCCGCCGAGCGCGTGTTCAGGGTGCCGGAGGCCGAGGCGCTGACACGCACGGTGCGCGAGCTGATCCCCGAGCTCGACCTGATCGAGGAGGCGCTCGCGCGGGGAGGCCCCGGCGCTGTCGCGCCGGTGGTCGTCGACGGCGAGGAGCGCTGGCTCGCCGTCTCGGAAACGACTCTCGCCGAAGGACGCGTGCTCGTGTTGCGCGACGTGACCGCAGAGCAACAGCTCGAGCGTGCACGCGGCGAGTTCATCGCCACCGCGTCGCACGAGCTCCGGACGCCGCTCGCCGCCGTGTACGGCGCCGTGCGCACGCTGCGCCGTGTCGACCGCCCGGTCGACGGCGAGCTCGACGAGCGGCTGCTGGCGATGATCGAGACGGAGTCGGCGCGCCTGAAGGAGCTGATCGAGCAGATCCTCGTGTCGGCGGACGTCGACCGCGGCGACGTGAGGCTGAGCCGCGAGACGTGCGACCTCCGCGCGCTCTGCGAGAGCGCGACGGACGCCGTGAGGGTGCACGCCCGGACGCACACGTTCTCCGTGGACGCACCAGGCAGCGTGCTCGTCGAGTGCGACCCGTCGCGCCTGCGCCAGGTCGTGTTGAACCTGCTCGACAACGCGGTCAAGTACTCGCCGGACGGTGGCAGCGTCGAGGTGCGCGTCAGCGAGCGTCCAGGCGGTGCGTCGATCGAGGTGAGCGACGAGGGGATCGGCGTGCCGGCCGAGGCGCGGGCGCACATCTTCGAGAAGTTCGTCCGGCTCGACGCCGGCATGCTACGCGGCGTCGGCGGCAGCGGCCTCGGGCTCTACATCAGCCGCGAGCTCGTCGAGCGCATGGGCGGCCGCATGAGCGTCCGCTCGCAGCCCGGCGTCGGCTCGACGTTCGTCGTCGAGCTGCCGCGCGTGCCGTCGCCCGTCGCCTGACGGGCCGGGCGCCCGAAGACGCCCGGCCCGGAGGCGTCCGCTACTAGCGGATCGTGAGCTGGAGCGTGACGGCGTGCGACAGCGACCCGCTCGTGCCCGTCACGGTCACGGTCATCGTCTGCCGCGACACGTTCGACGCCGTCGCCAGCGTGAGCGTCGACGAGGAGCTCGTCGTCTGCGGGCTGAAGCTCGCGGTCACGCGCCTCGGCATCGTGCTCGCGGAGAGCGACACCGCTCCGCCGAAGCCGTTCGTGGGCGTGACCGTGATCGTGTACGACGCGCTGCCGCCTCGCGAGACGGTGCCCGACGTCGGCGTCACCGAGAGCGAGAAGTCCGCTCCCGCCGGAGCGCCCGCCTGCACGACGAGCTGCACCGGCGTCGTGCGGGTGAGCGAGCCGCTCGTGCCCGTGACCGTCAGCGTGTAGGTGCCGCCCGGGGTGGACGTCGAGGTCGCGACCGTCATCGTCGACGTGCCCGTCGTCGGATTCGTGTCGAACGACGCCGACGCTCCCGCCGGCAGGCCGCTCGCAGTGAGCGACACCGCCCCTGTGAACCCGCCGCTCGGCGTGACCGACACGGCGTACGTCGTCGCCGTCCCGGCGCTCACCGTCCGCGTGGACGGCGTCGACGACAGCGTGAAGCTCGGCGTCGGCTGCCGCCTGCACGACGAGCTGCACGCCCGTCGTGTGGGAGAGCGAGCCGTTCGTGCCGGTGACCGTCACCGGGTAGCTGCCCGCGGGTGTGGAGCCGGTCGTCGTGACCGTCATCGTCGACGTGCCGGTCGTCGGGTTCGGGCTGAACGACGCCGACGCGCCGGCCGGCAGGCCGCTCGCGCCCATCGAGACCGAGCCGGTGAAGCCGGCCGCGGGCGCGACCGACACGGTGTACGTCGTCGAGGTCCCCGCCGTGACCGTCCTGCTCGCCGGCGTCGCCGTCAGCGAGAAGTCGGGCTGCGAGACGACGAGCGTGACGGTCGCGCTGTGCGAGAGCGTCCCGCTCGTGCCGGTGATCGTGACCGGGTAGCTCCCGACCGGCGTCGACGCGGACGTCGTCACCGTGAGCGTCGAGGAGCCGGTGGTCGGGTTCGGGCTGAACGAGGCCGCGGCTCCCGCGGGCAGCCCGGACGCGCTCAGCGAGACGCTGCCCGTGAAGCCGCCGTTCGGCGTGACCGTGACGCCGTACGTCGTCGGGCTGCCCGGGCTGACCGTCTGGCTCGAGGGCGACGCGGCGACGGAGAAGTCCGGCGAGCCGCATCCGGCGAGCCGGAAGCTGCCGATGCGCGTGTGCCAGTTGAAGATCCCGTCGGTCGCGATGTACTCGCTCGTGAACCAGAACGTGCAGTCGTCGCTCGGGTCGATCGTCATGTCGCTGTAGTCGCCCCAGCGGGCGAGCGCGCGGTCGGGCGAGGACTGCACGCCGGTGCCGTTGATCACGACGCCCTCACCCTGGCCCATCACGCCGGCCGGGTCGGACGTGAGGTGACCGGTGTAGTGGACGCCCGGCTTGACGGCGCTGCTCGAGGCGCTGAAGCCGAGCCCGATGTTGCCCGAGCCGTCCATCGCGACGCTCGGCATCCACCGGGACGTCGCGTCGGGCGCGTATGTCCCCTGCTGGAAGACGCTCGGCGTGCCGTTCGGGTTGCGCAGCTCGTACCAGCGGACGCCCGTCGCCGAGCCCGCCGTGACCGCGTGGCTGACGACGAGCGACTCGTGGTCGCCGAAGTTGCGGTAGCCGAGCCGGAACATCAGCCGGTCGCCGAGCGAGTCGAGCTGCTGTGTGGTCGCGGGCTGCGGGATGCACGCGCCGCCCGAGCACGCCGGCGCGAACGGCGCGACCGGGATCTGCGCCGCCGCGGTCAGCGTCGTGTTCGCCGGGTTCGACCAGTCGACGTGGAACTTCCAGAAGTCGAGCGCGTTCGTCGTGAAGTCGAGCAGGTAGTTGGGCGACCCCGCGGGCGGCGGCTGCGCGCTGTCGACGTTCGACGGCAGGATCGACCCGAACGCCGTCGAGAGCGTGAAGCACTGCTGCGTCGCCGGCGCGCCGGCGAGCATCTTCGCGCGGTCGTACGCACAGATCTCCGGCCCCTGGAACGCGATCCCGTTCGGATCGAACAGGTTGAACGTCTCGTAGTACGCGTCCGACCAGACGGCCATCTTCGGGTAGTCC
The DNA here is from genome assembly GCA_963847415.1 of uncultured Thermoleophilia bacterium. GTDB lineage: Bacteria > Actinomycetota > Thermoleophilia > Gaiellales > Gaiellaceae > PALSA-600. The sequence continues at coordinate 392,692 of CAWJZQ010000030.1, forward strand.
GGGAAGTTCTGGTACTGGAACTCGTAGCGGAAGTACGAGCCGGTCGGGTCGCCCGACGTCGACACGGCGACGCACTCGCGGAACGGGAAGGTCGTGACCGAGAACTGCGAGATGATCCACCGGTCCGCCTGGCGGTCGTAGACGACCGTCGCGTCGCCGTCGTTGTTGCCCTCGCAGCCGAAGCCGAAGCCGACGAAGAGCGTGTTCGTCTGCGCGGGGCCGTAGAGCACGTGACCGGCCTTGTCGAAGATCGCGAACGCGCTGTTCACGATCTGGACGTAGTTGCGCGGGCCGACCTGGCCGTTCGTGTCCGGCGGCGCCGAGTCGACCGTGAAGGTGCCGGCGGGGCCGACGAAGCCCTGGCCGACGCCCTCGAAGGAGCTGTTGAGAACCGGTGCGGCCGCTGCGCCGGGTGCGCTCTGCAGCGCCGTGTCGGGTGCGCCCGTCCCGCTCGCGGGCGGACGCGTGAAGAACTCGCGCTTGACCGTGAACGTCCCCTTCTTCGGCGGGATCGGCGTGATCTGCCGGAGTGGGAGAGAGACGTCGCGGCGCTGGTTGGCGACCGGGTCGTCCGTGCGGATCCCCGTCGGCCGCCCGTCGAAGCCGTGTGGGCCGTCGTCGGCGCCCGCGCCGTTCGACAGCAATGCCCCCGCCAGTCCTACAAACGCCGCAGAAATGAGTCCCGCCGCCAGATGGCGGCGGCTGACCCGATTTCTCATCGGTATCCCCCCGAGATCGATTGGACTGGGCGATAGATCGGCGGTAGAACGTGGGCCGTGGTGTTTTCGATACGCGCAACACTCGGTCTCTGCGCGCTCGCGGCGGTGCTCGCCTCCGGAGCGAGTGGCCGCCCGGCGTCACACGGCTGCCGCGGCGCCGCGCTCGCGGGCCGCTTCGCCGTCGTCCCCGGCAGCGCCGGCGCCGGGAACATCACCTACGCGCTACGCTGCAAGAACATCTCGGCGTCGGCGTGCACGCTCACCGGCCTGCCGCACGGACGGCTGCTCGGGCAGCGCAAGGACGCGCTGCCGACGCACGTGCGCGCCGGCGTCCCGGGGCGCTGCACGCCGTCCTCGTCACGCTGCGGCCGGGACGCGTCGCCGTCGCGACCGCGCGCTTCTCGCCGGACGTCCCCGGCGTCGGCGAGCCGATGATGGGGCCGTGCGAGCCGACGGCGTACTGGTTCCGCGTCACGGCGCCGGGCGGCGGGACGACGATGGTCGAAGCTCGCGCCGCCGACGCCCGTCTGCGAGCACGGGCAGCTGCGCTTCTCCGCCTACCGGCCGGCGTGAGCTAGCGGCGCTTGCGCTTGCGCGAGGCCGCTGCCGCCGCCGGGGCGGCCGCCGCGGGCCTGCTGCTGCATGCGCTCGGCCTGCCGGCGCATCTGCCGGTTCGCCGAGTCGGGCACGCGCGCCCTGCTCCTGCGCCGCCTCCATGTAGGCGCGGCGCTCGGCGGGCGTCAGGCGGCTCATCGCCTTCTGCACCGCCTGCGGGTTCGGGTTCGACGCGACCGGGTTGATCTTCTTCAGCGCGCTCGCGAGCTCGGGGTTCTGGCGCTCGATCGCCGCCGTGCTGACGCTCGTGAAGAACCGGCGCATGAAGCCGATGCGCGAGAGCCGCGCGATCACCGGCCGCAGCAGCGCGCCGTTCTTGTACCGCCCCAGAAGAGGAGCAGCAGGAAGAGGACGAGCACGACGCCGATGATGACCAGCGGGACGTAGAGCCACCACATGGGCCGATGGATCGTACCGCGCGTCAGCGGCGCGAGGTCAGGTACATGCCGCCGACGACGATGACGGCGAGCACGCGCCGCGACGAGCCACGGAGGATCGAGCTCGCAGCGAGCGGGTGCGGCGGGGCGGAGGCTGCGAGCGTGAGCGATGCGAGGACATGCACGCGGCCAGGGTTCCGGAGTCGATGAGCAGCAGTGTCCCGCGAGGTAAGGATTCCTTGAAACCACTGGGCTGTTTCTCCGTTAGGCGTTAAAGCCGCGTGAACGGGGGTACCGATGACCATGGCGCACGATCCGATCGCAATCCTCGTCGAGCACGGCGAAGAGCACGGCTGCGTCCACATGACGGAGCTGTACGAGATCGTGCAGAAGCTCGAGCTCGAGGAGGACGACATCGAGACCCTGCTCGAGCGGCTCGAGACGCACGGGATCGAGCTGACCGACGACTGCTCGCGCGCGATCGAGGAGGACGTCAGCGTACACGAACCACGCAGATCGCGTCGGCGACGACCGACTCGCTGCAGCTGTTCCTGAACGAGGCCGGCCGCTACCCGCTGCTGACCGCCGCGCAGGAGGTCGAGCTCGCGAAGCGCGATCGAGGACGGCGACAAGCGGCGCGAAGGACCTGCTCGTCAACTCGAACCTGCGGCTCGTCGTCTCGATCGCGAAGAAGTACCAGGGCCACGGCCTGACGCTGCTCGACCTGATCCAGGAGGGGATCATCGGGCTGATCCGCGCGGCGGAGAAGTTCGACTGGCGCAAGGGCTTCAAGTTCTCGACCTACGCGACGTGGTGGATCCGCCAGGCGGTGCAGCGCGGCGTCGCGAACAAGGCGCGCACGATCCGCATCCCGGTGCACATCGTCGAGCGCGAGCAGAAGATCTCGCGCGCCGAGCGCGAGCTGCGTCGCGAAGCTCGAGCGCACGCCGACGGACGAGGAGCTCGCGGAGAAGGCGAAGCTGCCGCTCAAGCAGGTGCGCGAGGTGCGCACGGCTGCGCGCGCGGTCGCGTCGCTCGACAGGCCGGTCGGCGAGGACGACTCCGCGTCGTTCGGCGACCTGTTCGCGAGCGACGAGCAGACGCCGGACGAGCAGGTCGAGGTCGAGCTGACCGAGCAGGCGCTGCACGAGGCGGTCGCCGAGCTGTCCGGAGCGCGAGCAGCAGATCCTCACGCTGCGCTACGGCCTGAGCGGCACCGAGGAGCCGAAGTCGCTCGAGGAGATCGGCCGCATCCTCGGCATCACGCGCGAGCGCGTGCGCCAGCTCGAGGCGGAGGCGCTGCGCCGCCTCGCCGAGCGGCGCGAGATCGCCGCGATGAAGGCCGCCTAACCGGCCGGCGCGAGCCCGAGCTCCTCGACAGAGCGTGAAGAACGCCTGTCGCGTACGGGCTGCCCGCGGTAGCTCGCGCAGCAGCGGCCAGTCGACCTGCTCGCGGCAGCGCGCGCGTCGACCTCGAGCACGCTCTCGTAGTCGACCTCGTGCTCCTTCAGCGCGAGCAGCTTCGTCGCGAGCACGTCGGTGACGCTCATCACCTTGAGCACGATCGCGTAGACCTCGAGCTCGTCCGCGCGCTCGAGGATCGCGGCATCGACGTCTCGGGCCGGCTGTTCGGCGCGAAGATCAGGTCGATCATCGCGTCCGTTCGAGTCGTAGACCTTGTAGAGCCAGTCCTCGGGCGGCCGCTCGCAGCGGAAGCCCGCTTCGCTCGAGCAGGTGCAGCGCGCGCTCGGCGTCCGCCTCGCGCAGCACGAAGTCGACGTCGTGCTCGCTCTCGGCGGCCCGCCGCGCGCGTAGATCGCGTGCCCGCCCGCGAGCGCGAACTCGATGCCGTGGTCGCGCAGCACCGCGGCGGCGCGCTTCATCGCGTCCAGCAGGTCGCTGAAGGTGTCCGTCGCTCGGCATCGAGCGTCGGTACCCGCGAATGGCAGTGCGCGAATCCTCGGGTACGACACGAGGCATGGCGAAGACGATGCGCGTTGCAGCAGCAGGCGACATCCATGCGGGAGCGGCCGAGCGCGACCGCGTCCGCGAGGCGTTCCGCCGTGTCGAGGAGCAGGCAGACCTGATCCTGCTCGCGGGCGACCTGACGCAGCACGGGCAGGTCGACGAGGTCTGCGTCGTCGCGGACGCCTGCCGCGATCTGTCAGGTGCCGGTCGTCGCGGTGCTCGGCAACCACGACTGGCAGTCGGACCGGCCCGCCGACCTCGTCGCGCGCGCTCGCCGAGGCGGGCGTGGTCGTGCTCGACCGGTCGCACACGATCCTGCCGATCAACGGCGTCGAGCGTCGGCGTCGCCGGCGTGAAGGGATTCGTCGGCGGCTTCGGGCAACCAGTGGGCGAACTTCGGCGAGCCGCATCTTCCGCGAGGCGTACGCCGAGACGACGAAGGACGTCGACGGGCCTCGAGCGCGGGCTCGCCGCGATCGAGCCGTGCGCGGTGCGGATCGCGCTGCTGCACTACTCGCCGGTCGAGGCGACGCTCGTCGGCGAGCCGGAGCGGCTGTGGCTCGTGCTCGGCGCAGACCGTCTCGCCGGCCCGATCCGCGCGCACCGTCCGGACCTCGTCGTGCACGGCCACGCGCACCACGGGTCGTTCGAGGGCGACGATCGACGGCGTGCCCGGTCTACAACGTCGCCGTGCACGTGATGGGCCGCGAGTTCTGGGTCTTCGAGCTGGACGCGGAGCGGCGCGACTCGCAGCAGCCGCTCGCGGTCGACGAGACGTAACTCGCTCGAACTTGGTTCATTCGTGAACGACGTTCACGACTGAACCAAGTTCGTGAGTCGTTCGTGCCTAGGAGCCGACGACCTTGCAGAGCCAGCGGCGCGGGCGCGAGCGGTCGAGCTCGATGAAGAGCACCCGCTGCCACGTGCCGAGGCAGAGCTCGCCGTCGCCGACCGGGATCGACTCGCCGGCGGAGCCGAGGATCATCGACATGCAGTGCGCGTGGCCGTTCGCCGACTTCCTTGTCCTCCTCGCAGATGTTCTCGGTGCGGCGGTCCCAGTCGTCGTGCGCGTAGTACGTCTCGTGCGGGATCAGGCGGCGCAGGAGCGCGCCGAAGTCCTCGAACATGCCGCGCTCGTACTCGTTGACGCGCACGCAGCACGTCGTGTGCGGCGAGTAGACGCAGCAGATGCCGTCGACGACGCCCGGACTCGCGGACGATCTCACGCGACCTCGTCCGTGATGTCGGTGACGTGAAGGCCGCCGGTGGTCTGGAAGTGCCGCTCCGCCTGGAAGACCTTCATCTCCACGCCGCGCGAGTCTAACGGGCCGCTCACGGCCACCGCGGGCGCTACATTCGCGCCGTCGGGCCCGTAGCTCAGCGGTTAGAGCAGGGAACTCATAATTCCTTGGTCCCTGGTTCGAATCCAGGCGGGCCCTTTTTGCACACTCGGCAACGAGGCGGAACCCGCATGTGCAATAGGGAGAAACACTTGCGGTGATCGTGTTCGTCCTCGTAGCATTCTGGGGGGTTGGTGACGCGGATGAAGAGCCGTGTGCTTGGCGCCGGAGCGACATTCGCGTTTCCGGTGCTGCTCGGCTCGGCTGCGCTGTTGGCATTGCTTGCTTCGGGCTCGGCCCTTGGTGCACCGGGGAAGCAGGCGGTGACGTATACGGCATGCATCGAACTGACCGGTGATCGCCAGACGTTTCGCGATCTGAAGCTGCGCGAGAGTGCGTGCGCGAAAAATGAACGGCGGGTTGCCTGGCCGCCCGGCGCCCGCGGCCCGACAGGCCCGCAGGGAGCACAGGGTCCTGCGGGTCAGCAGGGAGCACAGGGTGCGGTGGGGGCTGCGGGAGCGCAGGGTCCTGCGGGGGCGGCCGGTCAACGCGGCGCGACAGGCGCGGCGGGTTCGCCCGGTGTCGTTGGTCCCGCGGGGGCTGCTGGTCTGCGTGGTCCGAGCGGGTCGCGTGGCCCGACCGGTCTGGCAGGAGCTACCGGCGCAACCGGTTCAGCCGGGCAGACCGGCGCGGTGGGTCCCACCGGAGCCGCAGGCGCAACCGGAGCTACAGGCGCAACCGGAGCTACGGCGCTGCCGGAGCACGCGGCGCGACGGGCGCGACCGGTCCGACCGGCGCACGCGGTCCTACAGGGAGATCGGGACCAACCGGAGCGCGCGGAACAACCGGCGCGACCGGAGTCACCGGTGCGAACGGCACGACAGGCGCGAAGGGTGTGACCGGCGCCAACGGCGTAACCGGTAGTCGGGGGTCAACCGGATCGCGAGGTCCACAGGCGCCAAGGGCGCGACAGGTGCCATTGGCGTGACAGGCGCGAAGGGTTCGACAGGCGCGAAGGGTCCGACGGCAGCGGTGGGGCCACGGTAACCGTGGTCCGAGTCTCGGCTAACGCGACGACGGTGACGGCCACCTGCGCACCTGGGAGCCACGTCGTCGGTGGCGGCGGATTCGCCTCTGGCGTCGTCGTCACCGGTGGCAACGCGTCGAATCTCCAGGGCAGCTTCGCGTCGGACGACGCTGGCGTCCCGGCCCTGAGCGGGGCGGTCAATCCTCCTGCCTGGACGTCGGTGTACTTCCAGGCAGGCCCGGACAACACTTCGACGGCGCTCTGCGTTCCCGACTAGCGAGTTCGCCCCGCGGTCGGGCCGGGTGTCGATCCGAACTGCTCGCGGGCGGGCTGAGTCGGTCGCCGGACGACGAGACCGAGGACGACTCATGCGGTCCCGGTGAGGCGTCGGAGCGACGCGCGAACCGCGCCCGGAGCCTCGACCCACACGAAATGCCCCGCACCGTCGACGATTTCTACCCAGGCGTCGGGAATGCGGTCCGCCGCATCCGTCGATGCGGGGAGCGGCATCGGGCTTCGGGAGCCGTGGACGAAGCCGACCGGGACCCGGATGCTCGGCAGTCCCGCCTCGAGTGCAGGCAGCTCCGCGAGGATCGACCGCCCCATCTCCGCCCCACGCTCAGTCGCAATCCTGAGCTCGGGCATCGGCGGTGCCGTCGCCGGATCGGCGAAGTACGCCGGCCAGACGAGCCGCAGTCCCTCGAGCGCCAGCTCTTCGTCGGCAGTGCCTTGCGTGGTCAGCTCGTCGAGCTCACGTGCCCGCTCCCGCACGGCCTCCGGCGTCCGCCGAAGCATCTCCTGATCGAACTCCGGCCACCGCCCGTCGCCTACCGAGCCCAGGGGGTCGACTGCGAGCACGCCGAGGACCCGCTCGGGCAGCCCCTCGGCGACATGCAGGGCGAGGTGGCCGCCCCACGAGTGGCCGACGACGTACGCCTTCTCCCAGCCAAGCGCGTCCAGGACGCGACGCGCGTCATCGACGTCCGCCGCCACCGAGTACGGCCCTGCGCTCGCCGACGGGGAAAGCCCTCGTTGCTGGTACCAGACGACGTCGTTCTCGACTGCGAGCTCTTCGGCGAGGGCGCGGAGGTACTCGAAGCTGAGGCTCGGCCCGCCGTGGAGCAGCAGAATCGGTGGTCCGCTGCCGGCCCGGCGGCCGCCTATGAGCGGTTCGTCGTCGTCAGTGGCAACTGCCGTCCACGACATGGCGTCGATCATCTCACGGCGCGTTCCACGGTCTCGGCCCACGCAGCGCGAGACGCCATAGACCCTGAACGACGAAAGGCCCTCGCGGGCCTTTGGTCGGGTCACTCGTCGGCCGCAGGCGAGGTGTCCAGGGCCAAGGTAGGTGGTGTGCTGCTGCTCGACGCTGACCCTTTCGTGTCAACCTCCCGATTCGGACGCTGCCCGAGCTCGTCGAGCCGGCAAGGCTTCCTCAACGACGAAAGGCCCTCTCGCCTTCGCTTTGAGGGAAGCGCGCAACGGGGAGAATGGGAGATCCCCGTTGACGGAATCGCGCTCACCTGAAAGGGACGGGCTCGTGGGCCTTTCAGTCGGGTCACCTCAGAAGGAGGCTAAGAGCCCAAGGTATCCCTGTTTGCCTGCCCGCGTGTGACCCGACCGTGTCAGCTTCCAGTTCGGACGACACGGCCCTCAACGACAAAAGGCCCACGAGGGGAACGCGGGCCTTTCGTCACCACAACCTCGACGAGGAGGTCAAGAGCCAGGGTATTTGGCGGGTGAAAACCCGGGTGTGACCCGTTGGCGTCAACAGTCCCGTTCGGACGCGGATCGCATCGACCCCAAGGCGTCGGGCGCGTGTGCTTCACCCGGCGAGGTCGTCAGTCAGTCATCACGACGTTGACAAGCGTTCCTCTCGGCGGCGGCGCGGCTCGAGCTCGGGCGAATCGAGAAGGGTTTGACTCCAGGCAGCTTCGGTCAAAACCTCAGCGGGCGGGCTCGGCCCGCCGCGGCTGAGAGAGGCCGAATCTTGCGGTCCACGCGGGCCGTTGAAGATTCGAGGGCGCCCGAACCTGGCCGCAGGGAAAAGGCGCCCTCTTCATGTCCCCGCGCGGGACGCCGGGGCGCGAAACCTAGCCATCCGGCTAGAAGAAAAACGGCCCGGAACGGTATGGCGGTCCTGACGCGCTGTTCCTAGCCTGAGCGGGCGTGTACCAGGTGCAGAACTCGCAGACGCTCGTCGCGGTCCACCGCCGGCTGTTCGCGCGCGGGCGGACGGCGCCGCTCGTCGCCCGCACGGTCATGCTGCTCGGCCTCACGAGCCTCTTCACGGACATCTCGTCCGAGATGGTCTCGACCGTCCTGCCGCTCTACCTCGTCTACACGGTCGGCCTCTCGCCGATCGCGTACGGCTTCATCGACGGCCTCTACCAGGGCGCCGGCGCGATCGTCCGCGTGGCGAGCGGCTTCGTCGGCGACCGGTTCCGCCGCCACAAGGAGGTCGCGGCGGTCGGCTACGGCCTCTCGGCCTTCTGCAAGCTCGGCTTCCTCGCGGTGGGCGGTGCCGTCGGCGCGCTCTCGGCGGTCATCGTGCTCGACCGCACCGGCAAGGGCATCCGCACCGCGCCGCGCGACGCGATGATCTCGCTGAGCACGCCGCAAGGAGCAGCTCGGCACCGCGTTCGGCGTGCACCGCGCGCTCGACACGACCGGGGCGATGATCGGCCCGCTGCTCGCGTTCGGGATGCTCGCGGTCGCGCCCGGTCGCTTCGACGCGATCTTCATGGTCAGCTTCCTGATCGCGCTCGTCGGGCTCGGCATCCTCGTGCTGTTCGTGCAGAACAAGCGTGAGGAGGAAGCGGTCGGCGAGGCCGAGCCGCGCCCGCCGGTGTCCCTGCGCTCCGCGCTCGGGCTGATGAAGTCGAAGACGTTCTCGACCGTCGTCGCGCTCGGCTGCGTGCTCGGGCTCGCGACGATGAGCGACGGGTTCGTCTACGTCGGGCTGCAGCATCGCATCGGCTTCGAGACGCGCCTCCTGCCGCTGCTCTACGTCGGCACGTCGCTCGTCTACATGGTGCTCGCGGTCCCGGTCGGGAAGCTCGCCGACCGGTACGGACGCATGCTCGTGTTCGGCGTCGGCTACTCGCTGCTGCTCGTGCTCTACGCGACGCTGCTCCTGCCGAGCGTCGGCCCGACGATGCTCGTCCTGTGCATCCTGCTCTTCGGCACGTACTACGCGGCGACCGACGGCGTGCTGATGGCGCTCGCCAGCCCGCTGCTCCCGGAGGAGACGCGCGGCAGCGGCCTCGCGCTCGTCACGACGGGGACGACGCTCGCCCGCCTCTTCGGATCGCTGGCTTTCGGCGCCCTCTGGACGCTCGCGGGGCTGAACGCGGCCGTCATCGTCTTCATGATCGCGCTCGCATTCGCACTCGGGTTGACCGCGGTGCTCGGACGTCGCGTCGCACGCGTCGCCGATGCTTGATTCGCACCGCGGCCGCATCTTCGCCGGCCTCGTCGCGCTCTGTGCCGTCGCAGCGGTCGCCTACCTGCTCGTCGCGAGTCGTGCGCCGCAGCTCGCGCCGGCGGCGACCAAGCCCGCGCACGTCGCGACGCGGGCGGCGACGCTCGCGGGGACGACCGTCGAGGCGCGCCGCTTCCTCGCAGCGAACGGCATCACGCGCGGCTCGATCGTCTTCCGCGACCTCGACCGCCACGACACGTCGAACTGGGGGCGCGTGGCGACAGCGCCGCTCGCGAGCGCCGGCAACCGCCGGCTGGTCGGCACGCTGCACTGCGAGCGCGTCTACGTCCAGTCCGGGCGTGGGCTCTGCCTCGCGAAGGGCGGCGGCTTCGGGACGCTCTACAACGCGGAGGTGCTCGACGCGCACTTCAACGTGCTGCACCGGATCGCAATCGGCGGGATCCCCAGCCGTGCGCGCATCTCGCGCGACGGCCGCTACGGCGCGACGACCACGTTCGTTGCGGGCCACTCCTATTCGACGCCGGGCAAGTTCTCGACGCAGACGCTCCTGATCGACATGAGGACGCGGCAAGACGATCACCGATCTCGAGCGGTTCAAGGTCACGATCGACGGCAAGCTCGTCGACAAGCCAGACGTCAACTTCTGGGGCGTCACGTTCTGGCGGACGGACAGCAACCGCTTCTACGCGACGCTCGCGACCGGCGGCAAGACGTACTTGATCGAGGGCAACATCGCGCAGCGCACGGCGCGCGCGCTGCACACGAACGTCGAGTGCCCGTCGCTCTCACCCGACGGCACGCGCATCGCCTACAAGAAGCTCATCGAGCTCGCACCGGGCACGCCCCGGATCTGGCACCTGCACGTCCTCGACCTGCGGACGATGAAGGACACCGCGCTGGCCGAGCCCGGCGCGATCGACGACCAGGCCGAGTGGCTCGGCAACCACGTGGTCGTCTACGGCAGCGGCGAGGAGATCAAGGCCGTCCGGGCCGACGGGACCGGGCAGCCGGTCGAGCTCGTCGCTGCGGCCGACTCGCCGGCAGTGGTGAACTGACAGCCCGACGGGAGTAGGGTTCGGCCGTCATGGGACGGCCGACGACAAGCGGCGGCGGATCCTCGACGCCGCGGTCCGCGTCTTCGCAGCGCAGGGCTACGAGGCGATCGCGTGTCGGCGACGTCGCGAAGGAGGCAGGCGTCGCCTACGGCCTCGTCTACCACTACTTCGGGTCGAAGGACGCCGTGCTCGAGGCGGTCTTCCGCGAGGCGTGGGGGCGGCTGCTCGCCGCCGTCGCGCTCGCCGAGGAGACCGGCGAGACCGCGCCCGAGCAGCTCGAGCTCGTCGTGAAGATCGTGCTGCGCGCGTGGCGCGACGATCCCGACCTCGTCCGGCTGCTCGTCCGCGAGATCACGCGCAGCCCGCACATCCAGGACGAGCTCGACGAGATCGGCCAGGCGTTCGCGAGCCTCGAGCGGATCGTGCGCCGCGGCCAGGAGGAGGGGACGTTCCGCGCCGACGTCGACGCCGCGCTCGCGGCCTGGATGCTCTACGGCGCGCTCGAGGAGGTGCTGACCGGGCTGGGTGCTCGGCCAGCTGCCCGACGACGCGGACGCCGTCGCCGCCGCCGAGCGCGAGGTGACAGCGACGATCGTCGGCGGGCTCCGCGCGACTGCCTGAGCGGCTGGTTCGTCAGCAGGCTGGTGTCGCGAGCGCCCGCGCGAAAGATCAGTGCGACGGGGGTCGGGCCGAACCACCGCCGGCCCGGCCCCTTTCGGTGCATGGGAGGATCGCCGCATGCTCGACCCGCAAGAGCGTTGGCGGCCGCTCGCCCGACAAGCCCGACTACGCCGGCTTCCTCTCGTTCGGCGGGCGCTGCCGATCGCGCAGGAGCCGGAGCACCTCGCGGGCGTCGACGTCGCGATCGTCGGCGCGCCGACCGACGACCTCGTCTCGGACCGGCCGGGCACGCGCTTCGCGCCGCGCGCGATCCGCGCCGCGTCCTGCCCGCCCGGGCCCGCACCTCGAGGCAGGCATCGACGCGTTCGCCGAGCTGTCGCATCGTCGACTACGGCGACGCGCCGGTCATCCCGGCCGACCCGGCAGCGACGCACGCCGCGATCGAGCGGCTCGTCGGCGAGGTCGTCGACGCGGGCGCGCTGCCGGTGACGCTCGGCGGCGACCACTCGATCACCGAGCCGTGCATCGCCGCGATCGCGGAGCGCGCCGGCCGGTCGGGCTGATCCACTTCGACACGCACACCGACACCGGCCGCGAGGTGTTCGGCGTCGAGCGCTCGCACGGCACGCCGATGTTCCGTCTCGTCGAGGCGGGCGCGGTCGACGGCGCGCGTTACGCGCAGATCGGGCTGCGCGGCTACTGGCCCGGGCCGGCCGAGTTCGCGTGGCAGCGCGAGCACGGGCATCGCGAGCTTCTTCATGCACGACGTGCGCGACCTCGGCATTCGCGAGGTGCGTCGAGCGCGCGCTCGCGCACGTGGGGGAGGGGCCGGTCTACGTGACGGTCGACGTCGACGTGCTCGACCCGGCGTTCGCGCCGGGCACCGGCACGCCCGAGCCGGGCGGCATGACGTCGGTCGACCTGCTCTGGGCGGTGCGCGAGATCGCGTCGTCGCGTCGAGCTCGTCGGCGCGGACGTCGTCGAGGTGCTGCCGACGGCGGTCGGCTCGGCGGACATCACCGCGCTCGTCGCCGAGCGGGTCGTCCGCGAGCTGCTCACCGGTCTCGCTCTTCGAAGGTCACGCGCTCGAACGGCCAGCGCGTAGCGACCCACTCGCGCACCGCGTGCTCGAGCACCGGGTCGAGCCCCTCGTCCCAGGCGCTCTGCCGCACCCACAGCCGCAGGCGCACGTCGTGCGTCTCCGAGGGGTAGAGGTAGACGCAGCCGAGCACCTGCGACTCGTCCGGCGCGACGACGGTGTACGCGAACGAGCGCCGCAGCTCGAACTCCTTCTGGTGCCAGCCGAGGTCGACGAGGTTCTGGGCGACCGTCGGCACGAACGGCGGCTGCGGCGTGCCCTCGTGGTCGACCCGCGAGCAGATCGCGTCGAAGTCCTGGACGACGTCGTCGACGGTCAGCATCCGGAGCCGGAAGCGCTCGTGCTCGAGCCCGGCGGGCACGTCGAAGTCGTCGGGGACGAGCTCGTACACGCGACGATCCTGTCCCGAATGGACACGAACATATGTTCGTACTAGCATCGGGACATGCCCTCCCTCAGAGGTAGGCCACGTCCGGAACGGCCAGGCCCACGACGGCCCTGGCCGCCGGGCGACGCCACGTCCCTTCCCCTGCGCAGTAGCTCTTCGGGACGTGTCCCACCTCAGAGGTAGGACAGGTCTCGAACAGCCGGTCCCGGCCCGCTCGTGGCGGGCGGCCTGGATGCAGCTGCGCCTCGACGCCGCGGACCGGCTCGTCGAGCTCGTCGAGGAGCGGCGCGGGCCGGTGGCGGCCGACGAGGCGGCGCGGAACGTGCTGAGGCTCGGGAGCGCGGTGCCCGGTCGGGCTCGCGCGCTCGCTGCTCGACGAGGCGGTGCAGGCCGACGCGCGCCTGCGCTGGGCGGGCGACCTCGTCGCGCTCGCCGGGCGCGCCGGGCGAGGCGCTCCCGCTCGAGCAGGCGACCTTCGTCGTCTTCGACCTCGAGACGACCGGCCTGCGGCCCGGGACGCGCGCGGCCGTGCGAGTTCGGCGCCGTGCGCGTGCGCGAGCTCGAGCTCGACGAGCGCTTCAGCACGCTCGCGAACCCCGGCGCGCGACTGCAGCCCGGCGTCGCCGCGCTGACCGGCCTGCGCGACGAGCGAGCTGCGCCGCGCGCCGCCGGTCGCGGCGGTGGTGCGCCGCTTCCTCGGCTTCGCGGGCGACGCCGTCCTCGTCGCGCACAACGCACGCTTCGACATGGCGTTCCTCGACAACGAGACGATGCGGCTGACCGGCAACCGCGTCGCGGCGACGGTCGTCGACACCGTCGGGCTCGCGCGGCGGCTGCTCGGCCGCCAGCCCGCGAACCTCGCCGCGCTCTCGTACCGCTTCGCGACCGACGCGCGGCCGTGCCACCGCGCGCTGCCCGACGCCGAGGCGACGGCCGAGATCCTGCTCTGCCTGATCGGGATGGCGCAGGAGCGCGGCGCGCGCACCGTCGCCGACCTCGTCGAGCTCGCGGCGACGCGGCCGCGGCGCGTGCACCGCAAGCGAAACCTCGCGTTCGGCGCGCCGCAGCGGCCCGGCGTCTACCTCTTCCGCGACGCGCACGACCAGGTGCTCTACGTCGGACGCGCGCGCGACCTGCGCGCGCGGCTGCGCTCGTACTTCCGCTCCGAGAAGCAGCGGCCGGCGGTCGAGGCCGCGCTCGGCGCGCTCGACCGCGTCGAGTGGCGCGTGCTCGGCTCGGAGCTCGAGGCGGCGCTCGAGGAGCTGCGCCTGATCCGCGAGCTGCGGCCGCCCGCGAACGCGCGCTCGGCGCGTCCCGACCGCTACGTCTACCTCCGCCGGCGCGGCGACAGCGTCGTCTGCTCGTCGCAGCCGACCGAGCTCGGCCCGCTGAAGAGCCGCCGGCGCGCGCAGCTCGCCGCGCGCGCGCTGCAGGGCGTCGAGTGGGAGACGCTCGAGGACGCGTTGCCGAAGCTGCGGGCGAAGCTGAAGCGGCTCGCGCGCGACCTCCGCTTCGAGGACGCCGCGCGCCTGCGCGACCGAATCGAGGCGCTCGAGGACGTCGCGCGGGAGATCGAGCGCATGCAGCGGCTGCGCGAGCATGTGCCGTGTGCGTCGTCGTCCCGGGCGAGCAGGAGGGCACGCGCCGGGCGTTCTACGATCGCGAAGGGCCAGGTCGTCTGCGCACGGCCCGTTCATCGGGCCGCACGGGCTCGAGTGGCAGGCGGGGCTCGCGGCCGTCGCGCGCGCCGAGCCGACGCTCGCGCCCGAGGCGGCCGACGAGCTGCTCGTCGTCGCGTCGTTCATCCGCCGGCCGCCGCCCGAGCTGGAGGTGATCCCGCTGGCACACTTGCAGCGTCATGGAGCGAGCTGCCGCGAGCGCGCGCTCGGCGACGGCTGGCGCAAGCTCGTCGTCGACGGCGTGACCGCGACGCCGGTCGACGCTGACGCGCGGCGCCGCGGTGAAGGTCGTCGACGGCCCGCGCACGGAGACCGTCGCCGCGCGCCGACTGGCCGGACGCGGCTCGACGCGCTGCTCGCACGGCGCGCGCAACGTGCACCTGCTCGCGCCGGACGGCGACGTGCACGCACGCCGGACGAAGAAGGGCACGCTGGCTCGTCTCGCGCGGCAAGGCCGTCGTCGCCGCAGCGCCCGAGCGGACGCGCACGACCGCGCGCCGCAGCATCCGCTGCCCGCCGACCATCCGCTCTTCCGCGCGACGAAGATCTCGCGCGACAAGGAGCGGCAGGTGCAGCACTACGTCGAGCTGCTGCGGCCGCTGCCGCTCTGGGAGCGCGAGACGCATCCGCGTCGTCGACGCCGGCTGCGGCAAGGCGTACATGAGCCTCGCGCTCGTCGCCTACGGCCGCGAGGTCGGCACGCGTGTCGAGCTCGTCGGGCTCGACACGCAACCCGGCGGTGATCGAGACCGTGCGCGGCGATCGCCGACGAGCTCGGCTACGACGAGGCGCGCTTCGAGGCGACGACGATCGACGACTACGACGACGCGACCGAGCCGATCGACCTGCTCGTCTCGCTGCACGCGTGCGACACCGCGACCGACGAGGCGATCGCCGCCGGCGTGCGGCTCGGCGCCGAGGCGATCGTCGTCGCGCCGTGCTGCCACCACGAGCTCGCCGCCCAGATCGCGACGCGCGAGAAGGACGGCGCTGCTCCGGCACGGGCTGCTGCTCGGCCGGCAGGCCGACCTCGTCACCGACGCGCTGCGCGCCGCCGCGCTCGAGATCGCTCGGCTACCGCGTCGACGTGATGGAGTTCGTCTCGGCCGAGCACACGGCGAAGAACGTGATGCTGCGCGCCGAGCGCGCGCCCTCGGCGGCCAGCGCGCGCACGCGCGCGCGGCCGAGTACGTCGAGCTGCGCGACCGCTGGGGCGTCGAGCCCGCGATCGAGCGGCTCCTGCCGCTGCCCGTATCCCAGCGGCGCTGATCTCCGTTGTCTCCGTAACCGAAAGGGGGAACTCGACACATGGGAATTCTCTGGATCATCCTGATCGTCGTCCTCGTTCTCGCGCTGCTCGGCTTCTTCTCGCGCGGCGTCTGGTGAGCCGCACCTAGGACCTGAACGCACGTATTCATGGGCCGTCCCGCCCTCGCGGGGCGGCCCTTTGTGCGCTACAACGGCTGGGTGTGGACGCCGCCGGAGCATGCTCGCCGCGCGCCGACGCGCGCCCTGGCGCTGCCCCGCCTCGGCGGCATGGCGCGTCCGAACGGCGTCGTGATCGTCAGCGAGCGCTTCTGGGCGTTCGCCGGCGTCGACGGCTCGCTCCGCGAGGGCCAGATGCCGCAGCCGCCCGAGGCTGCTCCAGCGGCTGCCGCTCGCCCGCGGGCTCGTCCGCCTCTGCGCCTCGCTCGCGCCGCTGTTCCGGCCGCGGCGGCGTCGCGCCGCGCCGTGAGCGCTGGCTGATCCTCGCCGCGCGTGCTCGCCCCGCTCGGCCTCGCGTTCGTCGGCGGGCCGCTGGTCGACGATCGGCGGGATCGCGTTCTCGCTCGCGCTGCTCTTCACGATCCTGCGCGGCCGCGCGCTGCACCTGCACGGCGCGGAGCACCGCGCGATCGCCGCGGCCGAGGAGCGGCGCCTCGCCGCCACGTGGAGCGGCGCGGCGCGGCCGTCGCGGTTCTCGCCGCGCTGCGGCACGAACTTCGCGGCGCTCGCGCTGCCCGTCACCTTCGCTCGCCGACCGGCTGCTGCCGCTCGCGCCCGCGTTCTGGTCGCCGGCTCGTCGTGCTCGTGCTCTCGCTCGCGCTGACGATGGAGCTCTGGCGGATCGTGCAGACGTCGTCGCACCGCTTCTGGCAGGCGTTCCTCGCTGCCCGGGCTCGCGCTGCAGCGGCTGACGACGCGCGAGCCGACGCTCGACGAGACGCAGGTCGCGTTGCGCGCCGTGGCCGCCGTGCTGCGGCACGAGCTTGCGTGAAGCTCAACACCGAGCGCCGCGGAAGCGGCCCACTGCTGATCTGCCATCCCGGCGGGCCCGGCTTCGACGGCTCGGAGCTGCTCGACCTCGGCGGCCTCGACGCGCACGCGCGCGCTGCTGCTGCTCGACCCGCGCGGCACCGAGCGGCAGCGGCCCGGCGGACTCCTACCTGCTCGACGACTACGTCGCCGACCTCGAGGAGCTGCGCGCCGACCTCGCGCTCGAGGACAGATCGACCTGCTCGGCTTCTCACACGGCGCGCTCGTCGCGGCCGCGTACGCGATCGCGCATCCCGCAGCACGCTGCGCAAGCTCGTGCTCGCGGTCGGCCTCGCCGCGCTCACGCCCGAGATGGAGGCCGAGGCGAAGCGGGCGATCGAGGCCAAGCCGGCGAGCCGTGGCACGCCGCCGCCGTGGCCGCGCTCGCGCGCGAGGAGGCGGGCGAGTACGAGACGCCGGAGGACACGGCGCAGCTCTGGAACGCGATGGTGCCGGTGTACTTCTCGACGTGGGACGAGCGCTACCGGCCGCTCGTCGAGGTGGACCGGCTGCCGCCCGAGCCGCTGCGCGCAGTTCAACGGGAGCGCCGTTCGACCTGCGCCCGGACCTCGGGCGCATCGACGCGGAGACGCTCGTGATCACCGGCCGCGACGACTTCATCTGCGGGCCGGCCGCCGCGGCGCCGTTCGTCGACGAGCATCCCGCGCTCCGAGCTCGTGCTGATCGACGACGCGGGTCACTTCATGTTCCTCGAGCAGCCGGACGCGTTCCGGGACGCCGTCGAGGCGATTCCTCTCTCGGTAGGATGACGTCGATGCACGAGATCGGGACGATGCGCGTCAAGAGCGGCCTCGCCGAGATGCTGAAGGGCGGCGTGATCATGGACGTCGTCGACGCCGAGCAGGCGAAGATCGCCGAGGACGCGGGGGCGTGCGCGGTGATGGCGCTCGAGCGCGTGCCCGCCGACATCCGCCGCGACGGCGGGGTGGCTCGCATGTCGGACCCCGACATGATCAAGGGCATCCAGGAGGCGGTCACGATCCCCGTGATGGCCAAGTGCCGCATCGGCCACTTCGCCGAGGCGCAGGTCCTGCAGTCGCTCGAGATCGACTACATCGACGAGTCCGAGGTGCTGACGCCCGCCGACCTCGAGCACCACGTCGACAAGTGGCAGTTCACGGTGCCGTTCGTCTGCGGCTGCACGAACCTCGGCGAGGCGCTCCGCCGCATCGCCGAGGGCGCCGCGATGATCCGCACGAAGGGTGAGGCGGGCACCGGCGACATCGTCAACGCCGTCACGCACATGCGCTCGGTGTTCGGCGGCATCCGCCGGCTGCAGTCGCTGCGCGAAGAGGAGCTCTACGCCGAGGCGAAGAACCTGCAGGCGCCCTACGACCTCGTGCGGTGGGTGGCCGAGAACGGCCGCCTGCCCGTCGTCACGTTCACCGCCGGCGGGATCGCCACGCCGGCCGACGCATCGCTCTGCATGCAGCTCGGCGCGGACGGCGTCTTCGTCGGCTCGGGCATCTTCAAGTCGGGCAACCCGTCGCAGCGCGCGCGCGCGATCGTCGAGGCGACGACGCACTACATGGACGCGGACGTGCTCGCCCGCGTCTCCGCCGGCCTCGGCGAGGCGATGGTCGGCATCTCGACGCAGTCGCTCGACCCGAGCGAGCTGCTCGAACGCCGCGGCTGGTGAGTAAGAACCTGGTTCGCGAAGCGAACCAGGTTCACGAGTCTCGTCCCGGCGCATGAGTGCGAACGTCGCTGCGAGTGCGCACGCCGACCTCGCCTGACGCTGACGGCCGGAATCTGATTCGGCGGAGCCGAATCAGATTCCAGAGCTTCGCCGTCTGCGCTACTGCCTGAGCACGCCGAGGTAGACGGCGACCTGCGCGTTCTGCGGCGCGTGGCCGCCGCCGAGCGGCGACTGCTGGACGATCTTCCCGACCTGCGTCCGCGAGGTGACGGGCAACTTGACGTAGATCAGCCTCAGGTGCGCGGCGTTCAGCGTGCGGACCGCCTGGTCGAGCGGCTGGCCGATCACGTTCGGCACCGACATCAGCGGGTTGTCGTTCGGCCCGCGCGAGATGTTGATCTGGACGTGCGCGTGGTAGGGCAGCGTCGCGCCGGACGGCTTCGCCTGCTGCTCGACCGTGCCGAGCGGGTCGTCCGCGGGCACGAAGACGAGGCTCGCGAGGATCCCCGCCTGGTTGAGCGCGGACACGGCGGCCGCCTCCTTCTGACCGCTCACGTCGGGCATCGTGGCGCTCGTCGGCTGCGGCGGGGGCGCCGCGGCCGTGGTGGTCGGCGTGGTCGCGCTGTTCGTCGTGGTTGCGTTCGTCGTCGTCGCGTTCGTCTGCGTGGTCTGGGTCGGCTGCGTGGTCTGGGTCGGCTGTGTGGTCTGGGTCGGCTGCGTGGTCTGGGCCGGCTGACCGCTCTTCGCGACCGACAGCGTCACCGTCGAGCCCTTGGCGAGCTTGCCGCCGGCCTTCGGCGCCTGGTCGACGATCGTCCCCGCGGGCTCGGTCGAGGTGACCTCGGTCTTCGTCGAGTCGAGTCCGAGCTGGTCGAGCTTGCGCTGCGCGTCGGCGAACGAGCCGCCGGTCAGGTCGGGCACGCTGACCTTCGGCGCGCCCGAGTCGATCACGAGCGTGACGCGACCCCCGCGCGGGAGCTCGGTCGCCTCCTGCGGCTTCTGCGCGACGACGACGCCCTTCGGCTGCTTCGTCGGGCGGAAGACCTCCTTCGGCCGCAGGCCGAGCTGGCCGAGCCTCACGAGCGCTTCCTGCTCCTTCATGCCGATGAGCCGAGGCACCGCCACCTTGGGCGGGAGCAACGAGCCTCTTCCTGCTCCGGTCGTCACGATCACGGTCGTCGTCTGATTGTTGCTGTCGCGGTGCGTCAGGAGCCAGGCGACCAGGATGCCGGCGGCGACGAGCGCGAGCACGCCGAGGCCGAGCAGCATGCCGGCGCCGATCCGCCGGTCGGCCGGCGGCCCTGGCGGAGGCGGGGCGGCGGGCGGAGGCCCGGCGGGCGGCGGTCCGCCCACCCGCGTGTCGGTGCGCGAGACGACCGTCGCGTCGTCCGCGGTCGGCCAGGCATCTGGGTCGTTCGTCGTTCTGGGTGGAGTCTGGCTGGACAAGGTCATCTCCCTCGGGGGTCAGGATTCGTCAGGTATGCAACGGTTGTTGGTCACCGGCGGTTGCGGGTACCTCGGACGCGAGCTGGTGCGACTCGGGCGCGCGCGGGGCTGGAGCGTGCGTGCGACGTGGTTCCGGCAGCCGCCGGCGGGCGAGGCGGACTGGGTTCGCGCCGACGTTCGCGACCCCGAGGCCGCGCTGACGCGCAGTGGACGGAGTCGACGCGGTCATCCACACCGCGTACCGCCAGGGCGAGGGGGAGTGGGAGGCGAACGTCGACGGGACGCGCGCGGTCGCGGCGGCAGCGGACGGCCGGCGCCTCGTGCACCTCTCGACCGATCTCGTCTTCGACGGCACGCGCGGCCGGTACCGAGAAGGAGGACCCGCCGGCACCCGTCAGCTCGTACGGCCGGTCGAAGGCCGAGGCCGAGCGCATCGCGGGCGGGCTCCACCCGGGCGCGACGATCGTGCGCACGTCGCTGATCTACGGCGGCGCGGAGCCCGGGCCGCAGGAGCGTCTCGCCCGCGAGGGCACGCGCTTCTTCGTCGACGAGATCCGCTCGCCGGTGCAGGTGGGCGACCTCGCGGAGGCGCTTCTCGAGCTGCTCCGCTCGACGTGCCCGGCCCGCTGCACCTCGGCGGCGCCGACGACGTCTCGCGCTTCGACTTCGCGGTCCTGCTCGGCGCCGACCCGCGCGCGATCGAGCGTGCCGCAGACGACGCCCGACCGCGCGCCCGACGTGTCGCTCGACAGCTCGCGCGCGGCCGCGCTGCTCGCGCACGCGGCTCCGCGGCGTCCACGAGGTGCTCGGCGGCGCCGGCAGCGGTCCGCCGCGCGCTGCGTGACGTCACGACCACTTAGTGATGAGTCATCACGAAGTTCGCTTCACGGCGCGCTCACGCGTCGTCGGCCCAGACGTTCTCGAACGTCCCGAACCGCAGCTCCTGGAGGTAGTGGAAGCGGGACTCGTCGACTGCGGCGCAGGTACTCGGCCTGGTGCTCGCGCGAGAAACGGTTGTAGGCGTCGATCGACTCCCAGCGGTCGATCACGAGGTAGCGGTCGGGCTCCTCGACGTCGCGCAGCAGCTCGGTGCCGATGTAGCCGGCGCCCTGCCGGAAGAACTGCGCCCACTCGCCTTCGGGCCGTAGGCCTCCTCGAACGCCTCCGGGTCGCGCACGTCGTAGCGGAAGACGAGCGCGATCACCGAATCCCGCCCCGTTCGTGGTGCGCCTGGAAGAAGTTCTCGCTGCCGGCGGTGGCCATCGCCGCCGAGGCGCTGATCTCGAGGCAGAGCGCGGCGGCCGCGACGATCTGCGCGAAGCGGTAGACCTTGCCGGGGCCCGCGCAGCCGATCGACGCGAGCCAGTCGCGCGCCGACGGCAGCGTCGTGCCGCCGCCGACCGTGCCGACCTCGAGGCCGCCGAAGCGGATCGTCGCCTGCAGCCCGCCCTCGACGCGCCGCGCCGGTGCCGTGCGCCATCGAGCTCGTGCCGACCATGCCGAGATCCTGGCCGGTCGCGGCGAAGATCGCGGCGATCGCCGACGCGGGCGTGAACGCGACCGACTGCATGCCGCTCGCGACCGACGCCGTGCGTGCCGGCCCACGAGAGCGCCTCGAGGTCCGCGGCCGTCGTCCGCAGCACGCGGCGGATCTGCTCGTCGGAGAGGAACGCCTCCGCGAGCACCGTCTTGCCGTGACCCGACTGGAAGAACTCGGCGGACGGCTTCTTGTCGCCGCCCATGTTCGCCTCGAGGACCGCGCGCTCCGGCTTCACGCGGCGCGCGCTGCATCACGTACGCCCATGTTCAGCGCGTAGGAGTTGCGCGTCATCATGTTCGGCCCGACCGCGTCGCCGGTCGTCCACTGCCAGAGCACGTGGCACATCGGCCCGACGACGTGCGTCTTGACGCCGCGCAGCCTGGCGCGCTTCGAGAGCGACGCGTCGTCGGACGACTCGAGCCACTCGCGCATCGCCGGCAGCTCGGCGTCGACCCAGCGCGCGAGCGCGATCGCCGTCGCCTGCGTCCGCGCAGACGAAGCACGACGCGCGCGTGATGCGGTCGTGCAGGACGTACGTGCGGATCGTGCCGGCGGCGAGCGCGCCGCGCGTCATCGACGCGGTGAGCCCGCCCTCGGTGTGCGCGAGCGGAACGTGCACCGTCTCGGTCGCGCGGCCGCGTCTCGACGACCGCGCCGTCGTCGTCGAGCTCGTACGCGCCGAGCTCGATCTCGACCGGCACCGCCGAGACCGGGATCACGGCGACGCCGACGAGCGACTCCGCCGCGCTCGCGAACGGCTCGAGGTCGACCGACGTGACGAGCCCGCCGTCGACGCCCATCGCCTCGCGGCGCTGCTCGATCGAGCTCGCGTCGTTCTTCCGGGGCCAGCGCATGGCGGAGACTTAGACTCGTCGCGCCATGGCCGCGACGCTGATGAAGGGCAAGCCGCTCGCCGAGCGCATCCGCGCCGAGGTGGCCGAGGAGGTGCGAGCGATCGGCCACATCGGCCTCGTGACCGTGCTCGTCGGCGACGACCCGGCGTCGGAGGTCTACATCCGCCTCAAGCACAAGGCCGCGGTCGAGGCCGGCTTCGACGCGCAGCGACCTGCGCCTGCCCGCGGAGACGAGCGAGGAGGAGCTGCTCGCGAAGCTCGACGAGCTGAACGCGTCCGACGACGTCGACGCGATCCTCGTCCAGCTGCCGCTGCCCGACGCACATCGACGAGGCGCGGATCATCCGCGCGGTCGCGCCCGCGAAGGACGTCGACGGCTTCCATCCCGCTCAACGCGGGCGAGCTGTACCTCGGCCGGCCGGCGATCGTCTCGGCGACGCCGCTCGGCGTGATGGCGCTGCTCGCCGAGCACCAGATCGAGCTCGACGGCGCGCGCGCGGTCGTGATCGGCCGCAGCGACATCGTCGGCAAGCCGATGGCGCACCTCCTGCATGCAGGCGAACGCGACCGTCACGCTCTGCCACTCGCACACGCGTGACCTCGCGCGGCACACGCTCGACGCCGACGTGCTCGTCGCCGCCGTCGGCGTCCCGGCGCTCGTGAGCGCCGGACATGGTGAAGGACCGGCGCGGTCGTCGATCGACGTCGGCATGAACCGCACGGAGGCCGGCCTCGTCGGCGACGTCGACCCGGGCGCGGCCGAGGTCGCGGCGTACATGACGCCCGTGCCGGGCGGGGTCGGGCCGATGACGATCGCCTGCCTGCTCGCAGAACGCCGTCCGCTGCGCGCGCTACCGCCGCGGCGACCTTGCATATCCAGCGGTGATCCGGTGCTAATGTTGCGCGCGCTCCGCCGGTCGTGGCGGACTTGTAGTCATCCAGCAAGGAGTAGTCGCAAGTGGCTGAAGGCACGGTCAAGTGGTTCTCGAACGAGAAGGGCTACGGCTTCATCGAGCGTGGGAACGGCGAGGCGGACGTGTTCGTCCACTTCTCCGCGATCGCCGGTGAGGGCTACAAGTCGCTGACCGAGGGTCAGCGCGTCGTCGTTCGAAGTCGTGCAGGGCGACAAGGGCCTGCAGGCGGCGAACGTCTCGGCGCTCTAGACCTCTTTCGGAACCAGATGTGACGAGAGGCTCCGAAAGGAGCCTCTCGTCGTCTATGGGAGGATGGACGATGGCAGGGATCACGAGAGACGAGGTACTGCACGTCGCGCGGCTCGCGCGGCTCGAGCTGACCGACGACGAGGTCGGCGCGGTTCCAGGAGCAGCTCTCCGACGATCCTCGAAGCCGTCTCGAAGGTCTCGGAGCTCGACCTCGCCGACGTGCCGCCGACCGCGCACCCGCTCGAGATCGCGAACGCGTGGGCCGAGGACGAGCCGCACGCCGTGCCTGCCGCTCGACGAGGTGTTCGCGAACGCGCCCGACCGCGACGACGACTACTTCCGGGTGCCGCCGGCATGACCGTCGACACCCTCACGGCTGACCGCGGAGGAGGCGAACGAGCTCGCTCGACGGCGAGCGAGGTCTCGGCGACGAGCTCTTCGCGCGCGTACCTCGCCGCGATCGGCGAGCGCGACCCCGAGCTGCACGCCTACCTGCACGTCTGCGAGGACGAGCCGCGGCGACGGGCATCCCGATCGCGATCAAGGACGTGATCGGGACGAAGGGCGTGCCGACGACCGCCGGCTCGAAGATCCTCGAGAGCTACGTCCCCGTCTACGACGCGACCGTCGTCGCGCGCTGCAAGGCGCGCGGGCTGCGCCTGCTCGGCAAGACGAACACCGACGAGTTCGCGATGGGCTCGTCGACCGAGAACTCCGCGTTCGGCCCGTCGCACAACCCGTGGGACCCGACGCGCGTGCCCGGGCGGCTCGGGCGGCGGCAGCGCGGCCGCGGTCACCGGCGGGCTCGCGCCGTGGGCGCTCGGCTCCGACACCGGCGGCTCGATCAAGCAGCCGGCGGCGCTCTGCGGCAACGTCGGGCTGCGGCCGACCTACGGCACGGTCTCGCGCTACGGCGTCGTCGCGTTCGCGTCGTCGCTCGACCAGGTCGGCCCGGTCGCGAAGAACGTCCGCGACTGCGCGTTCCTCTACTCGATCATCGCGGGCCGCGACGAGAACGACTCGACGACGGTCGACGTGCCCGCCGGTCGAGCTGCCGACCGGCGGAGGACCTGAAGGGCGTTGCGGATCGGCGTCCCGAAGGAGATGAACGAGGCCGAAGGGATCGAGCCCGGCGTCACCGACGCGGTGCGGGCGGCGATCGAGCTCGCCGAGTCGCTCGGCGCGGAGGTGGGGGAGTGCTCGCTGCCGCGCTCGGTCGAGTACGGCGTCGCCTGCTACTACCTCGTCGCGCCGGCGGAGGCGTCGTCGAACCTCGCGCCGCTACGACGGCGTGCGCTACGGCCTGCGCGAGCGACGGCGCCGACTTCCGCGAGATGGTGATGCACACGCGCGACGACGGGCTTCGGCGACGAGCCGAAGCGCCGCATCATGATCGGCACCTACGCGCTCTCGTCCGGCTACTACGACGCGTACTACGGCACGGCGCAGAAGGTGCGCACGGTGATCAAGCGCGAGCACGACGAGCGTGTTCGAGCGCTTCGACGTGATCGTCTCGCCGACGAGCCCGACGGTCGCGTTCGAGATCGGCGCGAAGGCCGACGACCCGCTCGCGATGTACCTCAACGACCTGCTGACGATCCCGTCGTGCATGGCCGGCCTGCCGGGCCTGAACATCCCGTGCGGCCTGTCGGACGGGCTGCCGGTCGGGCTGCAGCTGATCGGCCCGCAGTTCTCGGAGAACACGCTCTTCCGCGCCGGGCACGCGCTCGAGCAGCGCGATCGGCTTCGACGTCGTCCCGGAGCGGCTGCGATGACCGCATGACACCTGGGAGCCGGTGATCGGCCTCGAGATCCACGTGCAGCTGAAGACGCGAGACGAAGATGTTCTGCCGCTGCCGCGAACGGCTTCGGCGGCGCGCCGAACACGCAGACGTGCCCGGTGTGCCTCGCGTTCCCCGGCGCGCTGCCGGTGCCGAACCGGCGCGCGATCGAGGAGACGATCAAGCTCGGCCTCGCGCTCGACTGCGACGATCGCCGAGCGCGCGGTCTTCCACCGCAAGAACTACTTCTATCCCGACCTGCCGAAGGCGTACCAGATCAGCCAGTACGACGAGCCGCTCTGCGCGAACGGGCAAGCTCGCCGTGCCGACCGCCGACGGCGACGTCGACGATCGGCATCACGCGCGCGCACCTCGAGGAGGACGCGGCGAAGAACGTGCACGTCGCGGCGTCCGGGCCGCATCCACGGCGCGACCGCGACGCTCGTCGACTTCAACCGCGGCGGCACGCCGCTCGTCGAGATCGTCACCGAGCCGGACCTGCACGACGCCGAGACGGCGAAGCGCTTCCTGCAGCTGCTGCGGCAGACGGTCGTCGAGCTCGACCTGTCGGACGCCGAGCTCGAGAAGGGCTCGATGCGCTTCGACGTGAACGTCTCGGTGCGCCCGGCGGGCTCGGACGAGCTGCGCACGCGCACCGAGCTGAAGAACATGAACTCGTTCAACTTCGCGGCGAAGGGGATCGAGCGCGAGATCGCGCGGCAGATCCGGATCTACGAGGAGGGCGGCGACGGTCGAGCAGGAGACGCTGCACTTCGACCCGGCGCACGAGGAGTCGCCGCCGATGCGCTCCAAGGAGGAGGCGCAGGACTACCGCTACTTCCCCGAGCCCGACCTCGTCCCGGTGCAGCCGCCCGCGGAGCTCGTCGAGCGGCTGCGCGGCGAGATCGGCGAGCTGCCCGGCGCGCGGATCCGCGCGCATCGCCGACACGCTCTCGTTCTACGACGCCGACGTGCTCGTCACCGGCGGTCTCGACCGGCTCTGGTCGGCGCGTCGTCGCGGCCGGCGCCGACCCGAAGGAGGCGGCGAACGTGCTCGCGAACCAGTTCGTCGCGACCGGCATCGACCCGGACGCGGTCGACGCGCGGCGAGCTCGCGAAGCTCGTCGCCGCGCGCGCCGAGATCCCGCGCGCCGCGTTCGACGAGGCGCTCGCGAAGGTCGGCGAGCCGGGCTTCAGCGCGGCGCCGTACCTCGAGCAGAAGGTCGTCGCCGACACGGCGAGCTCGACCCGGTCATCGACCGCGATCATCGAGGCGAACCCCGGCCAGGCCGAGCAGTTCCGCGGCGGGCAAGGAGGGCCTGCTCGGCTTCTTCGTCGGCCAGGTGATGAAGGAGACCGGCGGCAAGGCCGACCCGCGCGTCGTCAACGAGCGCGTCCGCGCGAAGCTCGACAGCGTCGTACACATGCGCGCGTGTGAGCGCCGAGTACGACCTCGTCGTCGTGGGGTCGGGGCCGGCCGGCCAGCGGGCGGCCGTTCAAGGCGGCGAAGCTCGGCCGCAACATCGCGCTCGTGGAGCGCCACGTCGCGCTCGGCGGCGCCTGCGTCAACACGGGGACGATCCCGTCGAAGACGATCCGCGAGGCGATCCTCTACCTGACGGGCCTCAACCAGCGGGCGATCTACGGGCAGAGCTACCGGCTGAAGGAGAGCGTCTCGATCACGGACATCGCGCTGCCGCACGCGCCACGTCGTCGAGCGCGAGCGCGAGATCATCCGCGACCAGCTGCTGCGGAACCGCGTCTCGATCCTCGACGGCTGCGCGCGCTTCGTCGAGCCGCACACGGCTCGCGATCGACGGGCGCGACGGCGAGACGCGTCGCGTGACGGCGAAGCACATCGTGATCGCGACGGGCTCGACGCCTGCGCATCCGTCCGAGATCGAGTTCAACAGGACGACGATCCTCGACTCCGACGACATCGTGCTGCGGCTCGCCGAGCTGCCGACGACGATCGTCGATCGTCGGCGCGGGCGTGATCGGCGATCGAGTTCGCCTCGATGTTCGCGGCGCTCGGCTCGAAGGTGACGGTCGTCGACGCGCGCGTCGACGATGCTCGACTTCTGCGACCCCGAGATCGTCGAAGGCGCTGCGCTACCACCTGCGCGAGCTGAACGTCGTCTTCCGCTTCGGCGAGCGCGTCGAGCGCGTCGAGGCGCGCGGGAACGGGACGCTGACGTCGCTCGCGAGCGGCAAGCTGATCCCGGCCGACGTCGTCTTCTACTCGGCCGGGCGCCAGGGCGCGGTCGCCGACCTCGACCTCGCGAACGCGGGCCTCGAGGCGGACGAGCGCGGCCGCATCTCCGTCGACGAGCACTACCGGACCGCGGTGCCGCACATCTACGCGGTCGGCGACGTCGTCGGCTTCCCGAACCTCGCGTCCGCGTCGGCCGAGCAGGGCCGGCTCGCCGCGTGCGACATCTTCGGGATCCTCGACCTCGGCGAGCGGAGGCGCTGCTGCCGATCGGGATCTACTCGATCCCGGAGATCAGCTTCGTCGGCAAGACCGAGACCGAGCTGACCGAGGCGATGATCCCGTACGAGGTCGGCATCGCGCACTACCGCGAGCTCGCGCGCGGGCAGATCCTCGGCGAGAGCCACGGCCTCGTGAAGCTGCTCGTCTCCGCCCGACGACCGCAAGCTGCTCGGCGTGCACGCGTTCGGCGCGGGCGCGACCGAGGTCGTGCACATCGGCCAGGCGGTGATGGGCCTCGGCGGCACGATCGACTACCTCGTCGACGCGGTCTTCAACTACCCGACCTTCGCCGAGGCGTACAAGGTCGCCGCCCTCGACGCGCTGAACAAGCTGCGCGCGATCAGCGCCGTGTGCGCCAATCTGTCGAGAATCAGATTGCTCGCACTTCACCTAAGCGACGAGAGCATCGCGAGGCACATCTCGTCCGTCGTGCCCTCGCCCCAGAGGACGTAGCGCGGCGTCAGCTGCTTCGCGCCGACGACCGGCTGGTCGTCGCTCGAGTTGTCGAACGAGCAGCGCACGCGGATCGTGTCGCCCGGGCCGACTGCGACCGGCTTCTGCAGGTAGTAGACGTCCTGCCAGTGGAAGTCCCAGGCCGGGATGTGCAGCAGCGTCTGCTCCTTCGCAGTCCCCGGATCGAGCACGACCGAGATGTCGCGGCCGCGCAGGTGCATGTGGCCCGCGACGCCGTAGATCGTCGAGCGCTGCGTGACCGCGCGGTCGCATGTCGTCCCGATCGCCGTCCCGGCGCCGACCGCTGTCGGGAAGTCGGCGAGCGTGCGGTTGCAGATCTTCAGCAGCGCGGCCGGGACGAATGCCGCCTCCGCGCCGTACTTGTTCACCTCGTCCTGCAGCGACTTCTGCCGGGAGCACTGCGGGCCGCTGACTCCGGCGGGGCAGGGAAGCTCGACGGGCGCCGCGATCAGCTGTGTCTCGAGCCGCGTCAGCGGCGTCGTGGCGGGCCGCAGCCGCAGCTGCGCGGAGGAGCGGTCCGGGCCGCCGGCCTCGATCAGGTTGTAGTGCACCTGCATGACGATCTTCGCGCCCGCGTGCAGCAGCACGCCCGTGCCGCCCGGCAGCGCGTTCGTCGTGTGCCCCGGCACCCACGCCGCGATCCACGGCGGCTGGCCGA
Source organism: uncultured Thermoleophilia bacterium (assembly GCA_963847415.1). GTDB lineage: Bacteria > Actinomycetota > Thermoleophilia > Gaiellales > Gaiellaceae > PALSA-600. The sequence continues at coordinate 421,390 of CAWJZQ010000030.1, forward strand.
GCCGCGTCAGCGCGCTCGACCCTGTCAGATCGAAGGGCAACCCGGCCCTCCGAAGCACGTCCAGCCCTTGCCGCCGCTCGCGGCGTTCATCTGCGTGGCCGCGGTCGCCTGCGCGCCGGCCGCCTCGTACAGGATCACGTGGTGGACGATCCCGGTCCGCTGCGGCCTGATCAGCGCGCCGGTGACGAACGCGTCCTGCTTCAGCTTCGGATCGAGCACGAAGCAGTGGTAGTCGTCGATCCCGCCGCCCGTCGCGTGCGGCACGTAGGCCTTGCGCGGCGCGACGGTGATCGTCGTGCCCGGCCCGGAGAGCGCTGCCGGCCGCGCCGGGGTCGAGTGCCGGTCGGACGCGTTCCCGGCCGGTGCGCCGCCCGCCGCCCAGCGGGCAAGCGTCGACAGCTCGGCCGGGGTGAGCCGGCGCACGTCGCGTCCGACGATCGCGGCCGAGTCGTCAGCCGGCATCCACGGCGGCATCAGCCCGGCCTTCGTCATCCGGACGATGCCCGCGGCGTGCGCCTTCGCCTCCGCCGCAGTCGTCAGCGCGAACGGCGCGATCCCGCCGAGGCGATGGCATGACGCACATTTGGCATCAAGGATCGGCGCCACGTCGCGGTTGTAGGTCGGCCCCGAGGCCGCGGAGCCGCCGCGCGCAACGAGAATCGCGACTGCGAGCACGCCCAGGAGCGCGAGGGGGAGCACCTTCCGCACGCGCTCACTGTACGCCGAAAATCGTCCCTCCGGACGACGCCGCGCCCGCATTTCCGGGTCTACCTTGACCGCATGCGGCGTCATCTCCAGCGTGCCGACGTGATCGCGGCGACGGTTCTCGTAGCGCTCGCGGGAACGGTGGGGACGGGGCTGGGGCTTGCGGCCGCGAACGTCCGGGCGAAGAACGGCCCGGCGTCGAAGCCGCTGCGGGTGATCCTGCGCGGCGGCAACGAGGTGCCGTCGATCCAGCGCGACCGCGTCCGCTTCCGGCGGCCCCGGTAGTCATTCCGCACGCCGTTTCCTAGACTCGGTCAGTGGTCCCGCGCTGGGTGATGGGCGTCATCGCCACTGCGGTCGTCGTGGTTGCCCTCGACGTCGTGGTGTGGTTCGCCGCGCACGACGGCACACCGGCCGCCGTCACGCGGCCGGGCGGCGCGGACGTCGTCGCGGTGATCGACGCCTCGTCACGCAAGGTCGTCGACAACGTCCCCGTCGGCCGCTCGCCGACCCTGATCGCGTCCGGCTTCGGCGGAGCGTGGGTGCTGAACAAGGGCGAGGGGACGCTGACGCACATCGACGAGGCGACACGGCACGTCGTCGCCACGGTGCCGCTCGACCTGGCCGCCAGCGACCTGACCGTCGGCGTGGGCGGCGTCTGGCTCGTCGGCCGCGCGCGGCGCGGCGTGCCGCAGCCGCTCGAGTCGGCGGAGCTCGAGCGGATCGACCCGCACACCGACCGGATCAACCGCCGCGTGCAGACGCAGACCGGCGCGTTCGTGATGGCCGCCGGCGGCAACGCGCTGTGGTCGACCGGGCTGCTGCCCGGGCGCGTGCGCGGCGCCGCGCGCTCCGACCCGCTGACGGGCGCGGTGCGCAACGTCGACATCGAGATCTACGGCGACCTGATCGCCGCCGACGACGAGGCGGCGTACTGGGTCGGCAGCAGCGCGAGCCGCGTCGCGCGCGTCTCGACGCGCACCGGCCTGCTCACGGGCTCGCTGCCGCTCGCCAGCGACCGGAGCCTCGCCGCGGGACGCGTGCCGCCGAACCCGACCGGGGTCGTGCTCGGCGGCGGCGCGCTGTGGATCAGCGCCGTCGACGGAACGGTGCTGCGCCTCGACCCGCAGTTGCGCGGCATCGTCGCGTCGATCCCCGCGTGCGAGAACGCGCTCGCGCTCACCTACGGCGAGGGCGCGGTCTGGGTCGCGTGCGGAGACGGGACGGTCGTGCGCGTCGACCCGAAGACCGACCAGGCGGGGCCGCCGATCCACGTCGGCGGGCTGCCGCGCGGGATCGCGGCCGGCGGCGGCGCGGTCTGGGTCACGCTCAACTGATGCTGGGCTGGCGTCGCTGGTGGGCGTCCACCGGCCTGCCTGCGCTCCGCGTCATGGCCGTCGAGCACTGGGACCCGCAGAACGTCTACGACGACGCGTCCCGGGCCGACGCGTACGACGCCTATCTCGAGCGCGTCGGCCGCATGCTGCGGCGCGGCAAGGGAGCGGCGGAGATCGCCCGCTACCTCGGCGACGTGCGCACGAAGGCGATGCGCCTCGAGGAGAGTGAGTTCGCCGACGAGGCGTTCGCCGACCGCGTGACCGCGTGGTACGCACTCGAACGTCCCGACGCTTAGCGATCGCCTCCCCGGGTATCGCCCCGTGGGGCACGTCGTCCTGACGACCCGAAGGAGGACGTTGATGAGCACATGGGTATGGATCGTGATCGCGGTTGTCGTCGTCGCTGTCGTGCTCGGCGTGATCTGGGCCGCCATGCGGTCGCGTCGGACGAGAGGGCTGCAGGAGCGGTTCGGGTCCGAGTACGACCGTGTCGCGGCGGATGCGCCGTCACGCCGCCAGGCCGAGTCGGAGCTGCAGGAGCGCGAGCGCCGGCACGAGGAGTTCGACATCCGCCCGCTCTCGCCGGAGCAGCGCGACAACTACCAGGCGCAGTGGCAGTCGATTCAGGCCGACTTCGTCGACGACCCGTCCGGCTCCCTCGCCGCGGCTGACTCGCTGATCCAGACGGTGATGCGCGAGCGCGGGTATCCGGTCGACGACTTCGAGACGCGCGCCGGCGACCTGTCGGTCGACCATCCGGACGTCGTCGAGAACTACCGCGCGGGTCACGGCATCGCGGTCGCGCACGAGCGCGGCAAGGCCGGCACCGAGGAGCTACGCAAGGCCGTGCAGCACTACCGGGCGCTCTTCGAGGAGCTCATGGTCGTCGAAACGGGCGACACGGCGCGCCGCTGACGCTCGGGCGCGCTGACCGCGGCGTAGAGGAGCCCCGCGGCGAGCGCGAAGCACGCCGCCGCGGCTGCGACCGCCGTCTGCGTCAACGCAGACGCGGCCGCAGCCGCGGCCACCGCACCCACGACGAGCGCGTTCCGGAGCGGCCTCCGGCGCCGCGTCAGCACCGCGACCGTGACGACCGCGATCGCGCCCAGCGAGCTCGCCGCGATCGCGACGACGCGCGCGTACGTGTCGACGTGATCCTGCGCGCGCGGCACGTCGGTGCCGCCGAAGGCGCCGTGCAGCGGCATCGCCGTGGCGATCCCGACCGCGAGCCCGGCGTAGGCGAGCCCGAGCGGGGCCGCCCAGCGGCGGCCGGCGAGCGTGAGCGACCCGATGCCGAGAAGCGGCGCGGAGAGGAGCGCGCCGGCGAGGTAGTAGACCCGGAAGGAGGGGGCGTCCCAGCCGTGCGCGGCGCCCCAGGCCATCGCCGCCGCGGCGGCGGCGAACGCGAGCAGGCCGCCCGCCCACGCCCAGCGCCGCTGGCGCGCGAGCGGGCCGGCGAGTCGCAGCGACAAGAGCGCCGCCCCGAACGACAGGAGCACGTCCACGGCGATAGTCTGCGCGCCGCGTGAGGAACGCGGCCGCGAAGCCGTTACTTCACTTTGTAAAGCGTGCCCTCCGCCGGGCACGATATGGTGACCGCCTTGGAGAAGCGCTACCTCTTCACGCCCGGCCCGACCCCGGTCCCACCGGAGGTCCTGGCCGCCTCTGCGGAGCCGATCGTCCATCACCGCGGGCCGGACTTCCGCGAGATCTACGCGCGCACGCTGCGGCGGCTGAAGGACGTCTATCGCACGGAGTCCGACGTCCTTCTCTTCACCGCCTCCGGGACGGGCGCGATGGAGTCCGCGGTCGCGAACCTGACCGCAGCCGGCGACCGCGTCGCGGTCGTCAGCCACGGCTCGTTCGGCGAGCGCTGGATCGCGATCTGCGAGCGCTACGGCCTCGACGTGCACGCGATCCGCTACGAGTGGGGCGAGGCGCCGGACCCCGACGAGGTGGGCGCGTCGGTGCGGGAGGCCGGTGCCGACCTCGTCTTCTGCCAGCAGTCCGACACCTCGACCGGCGTCGTCGCCGACGTCCGCGGTGTTCGCGAAGCGGTCGGCGACGCGACGCTCGTCGTCGACGCGATCTCCTCGCTGGGCGCGGTGCCGCTCGAGACGGACGCGTGGGGGATCGACGTCGTCGTCTCCGGCTCCCAGAAGGCGCTCATGTCGCCGCCGGGGCTCGCAATGGTCTCCGTGCCGGAGCGCGTGCTCGCGCGCGCGAAGGAGCCGCGCACCTTCTACTACGACTGGCGCGCGAACAAGAAGGCACAGGACGCGCTCGACGCCGCCTTCACGCCTGCTGTCTCGATCATCCGCAGCCTCGACGTCGCACTCGGGCTCCTGCTCGAGGACGGGCTCGAAGCGGCGTTCGCCCGCCACGTGCGACTCGGCCGCGCTGCGCGCGCCGGGGTGAAGGCGATGGGGCTCGAGCTCTTCTCGCCGGATGACGACAGCGCCGCCGTCGTGACGGCGGTGCGCGCGCCGGACGGGATCGACGCCGACGAGCTGCTGCTGCACCTGCGCGACAACCACGGCGTCACGCTCGCACCGGGCCAGGCGCACCTGAAGGGGAAGATCTTCCGCATCGGGCACATCGGCTGGTTCGACGTCTTCGACATCGCGAGCGCGGTCGCAGCGGTCGAGCTGTCGCTGACCGAGCTCGGTGCGGAGATCGAGCGCGGTGTCGCAGTCGCGCGCGCGTTCGAGGCGTTCGACGCGCCCGTCGCTGCATGACCGGCGTAGGCTCGACGGAGCCGACACATTGAAGATCCTTGTCCGCGAACAGATCGCGGATGCGGGGATCGACCTGCTCCGCGAGCAGGTTCGACGTCGACGTCGACACCGACTCGCCGCTCGAGGAGATCGTCGGCAACTACGACGCGCTGATCGTGCGCTCGGCGACGAAGGTGACCGCCGACGTGATCGGGCGCGCGACAAAGTTGAAGGTCATCGGTCGCGCGGGCGTGGGTGTCGACAACGTCGACGTCGACGCGGCGACGCGCCGCGGCATCGTCGTCGCAAATGCGCCCGAGTCGAACGTCGTGTCGGCGGCCGAGCACGCTGTCGGCCTCCTGCTCGCGCTCGCCCGCAACATCCCGCAGGCGCACGCCGCGCTCGTCGAGGGCCGGTGGGAGCGCTCGAAGTGGGGCGGGATCGAGCTCGCCGACAAGGTGCTGGGCGTGCTCGGCTTCGGCCGCATCGGCCGCCAGGTCGCGCGGCGCGCGCTCGGGCTGCAGATGAAGGTCGTCGCGTACGACCCGTTCGTCTCCGGCGACCGCTTTCGCGAGCTCGGCGTCGAGAGCGCGTCGTTCGACGACGTGCTCGAGCGCGCCGACTTCCTCACGCTCCACCTGCCGCTCACCGACGACACGCGCGGCTCGATCGACGCCGCTGCGATCGCGCGCATGCGCGACGGCGCGCGCCTGATCAACGCCGCGCGCGGCGAGCTGGTCGACGAGGCGGCGCTCGTCGCCGCGCTCGAGTCCGGGAAGCTCGCCGGCGCGGCGATCGACGTCTTCTCGCACGAGCCGTACGACGGGCCGTTGCTGAAAGCACCGAACGTCGTCGTCACGCCGCATCTGGCGGCGTCGACGGAGGAGGCGCAGGATCGCGCCGGCGTGATCGTCGCCGAGCAGGTCGCCGCCGCCCTGGACGGCGGCCTCGTCACGAACGCGGTCAACATCCCGACAATCGGCGCCGAGGACCTCGAGGTGCTCGGCCCGTTCATCCCGCTCGCGGCGAAGCTCGGCCGCCTTGCGCTGCAGCTCGCCGGCGGCGACGTGCGCCGGATCGCGATCGAGGTCTACGGTGCGCTCGCGGAGCACGACACGCGCCTGCTCACCGTCGCCGCGCTGAACGGCGCGTTCCAGGGGCACACCGACCAGCCGGTGAATTACGTGAACGCGCCGGTCGTCGCTGCCGACCGCGGAATCGAGGTGAGCGAGGAGAAGCGTCGCGCGTCGCGCGACTTCACGAACCTCGTCCGCGTCTCCGCCGACGGCGTGCGCGTCGCCGGCACCACGATCGGCACCGACAACCGCCACTGGCTCGTGTCCGCGCTCGGCTTCGAGCTCGACATGGAGATGTCGCCGCGCATGGCGCTCCTCCTCTACGACGACGTGCCGGGCGTGATCGGACGCGTGGGCACGCTCTTCGGTGCCGCCGGCGTGAACATCGCGAACATGACCGTCTCGCGGAACCGAGAGGGCGGGAAGGCGCTGATGGCCATCTCGATCGACTCGGCGGCCCCGCCCGAGCTCCTCGCGCAGCTGCGCGAGGGCATGGACGAGGCCTACGTCATCCAGGGTTAGCTACGCGGCTCGCGGGTCGAGCGCGCGTGCGACCTCGGCCGCGGCCGGCGCCGTCTTGTCGACGACGTCGAACTCCGGCGTCGATTCGACGACCTCCTCCACGTGCGGCTGGGCATGCCCAGGGACGAGGAGGAACCGCGTCGCCTCCGCCCGTACCTCCTCGTAGTCGTCGAGCTCGACTCTCATGCGGTCTGCGCAGGCGGGATCCGCGCACTCGCAGATCAGCACCGTCTCGTCCGCCTCGAACTTGGCAGCAGTCGTGGCGATGGCCTCGTTCAGCTCTCGGAACGCGGACTCGGTCCGCGCTATCTCGGCGTCGTTCATCACGTCTCCCGGACGATTGCTTGTAGGAGAGAACGTCCGACGGGCAGAATCGGTCACGCGATGACCTGGCCCGAGCCCGTCGAGCGCGTCTCCGCCGTGCTGCGCGCCGCTGCGATCGATGCGCGCATCGAGGAGTTCGGCGAGGGGACGCCGACGGCGAAGGACGCCGCGCGCGCCGTCGGCTGCGAGCTCGAGCAGATCGTCAAGTCGGTCGTGCTCGTCTGCGACGGCGCCTACGTGATGGCGCTCGTCCCCGGCGACCGCCGGGCCGGGACCGACGCCGTCCGCGAGGCGGTGGGGGCGGTCGAGGTGCGCGTGGCGCGGGCTTCCGAGGTGCTGCACGCGACCGGGTTCGAGCCGGGCGGCGTCGCGCCGTTCCCCCAGCGCGCGATCACGCAGACGTTGATGGACCGGTCGTTCTTCGCGCACGAGGAGGTCTGGATCGGCGCCGGCACCGAGTTGCACATGGCGGCGATCCGCCCGCAGGAGCTCTTGCGGCTCACGGGCGCGAAGACCGTCGAGCTGGGGGGCCGCGGCTAGAATCGAGATCGTCCCGCCCGAGCAAAGGAGCGATCGTGCAGGAAACCGAGAAGATCTGGATGAACGGGGAGCTCGTCGACTGGGGGGACGCGAAGGTCCACGTCGGCGTCCACGGCCTGCACTACGGCTCCGGCGTCTTCGAGGGCATCCGCTGCTACGACACGCCGAAGGGGCCGGCGGTCTTCCGCCTCGGAGAGCACATGCAGCGCCTGCACAACTCGGCGCGGCTGCTCTACATGCAGATCCCGTTCTCGGTCGACGAGCTGAAGGCGGCGACGAACGAGCTCGTGACCGCGAACGGCCTGCCGGAGTGCTACGTCCGCCCGATCGCGTTCTACGGCTACGGGCAGCTGGGCGTCGCGACCCGCGGCAACCCGGTCGAGACGGTGATCATGAGCTGGCCGTGGGGCTCCTATCTCGGCGACGAGGGGCTCACGAACGGCATCCGCGCGAAGATCTCCTCCTGGCAGCGCATTCCGCCGAACGTCGTCCCGCACGTCTCGAAGGCGACCGGCGTGTACCTCAACTCGATGCTCGCGGTGACCGAGGCGAACAACGCCGGCTACGACGAGGCGATCCTGCTGACGCCCGAGGGGACGGTCGCGGACGGCTCGGGCGAGAACATCTTCGTCGTGCGCGACGGCGTCATCTACACGCCGGACCTCGCCACCGGGATCCTGCCGGGCATCACCCGCGACACGGTGACGCAGATCGCGCAGGACCTCGGCTACACGGTCGTCGAGAAGCCGCTCATCCGCTCCGACCTCTACCTCGCCGACGAGGTGTTCATGTGCGGCACCGCCGCCGAGGTGACGCCGCTCCGGTCGATCGACGACCACGAGATCGGCGTCGGGCGCGGTCACCGTGGAGATCCAGCGCGCGTACCTCGACACGGTGCGCGGCCAGAGCGAGCGCTGGTCGCAGTGGCTCGACCACGTGCCGCAGCTCGCCCGGAGTTGAGCACCACCACGCGCATCAACCTCAGCGCTCCCTGGATCGACGAGCGCGACGAGGAGCTCGTGCTCGAGGTCCTGCGCTCGGGGTCGCTCTCGCTCGGCCCGACGGGGCCGCGCTTCGAGTCGCTGTTCGCCGAGCGCGTCGGGGCGCCGCACTGCGCCGCGGTCTCGTCCGGGACGGCGGGCCTGCACCTCTGCATGCGCCTTGCCGGGATCGGGCCGGGCGACGAGGTGATCACGTCGCCGTACTCGTTCGTCGCCTCGGCGAACTGCGCGATCTACGAGGGCGCGATCCCGGTCTTCGCCGACATCGACCCGCGCACGTTCAACCTCGACCCGGACGCGGTCGCCGCCGCGATCACGCCGCGGACGCGTGCCATCGTCGCGGTGGACATCTTCGGCTACCCCGCCGAGTACGACGCGCTCGTGCCGCTTTGCGAGGATCACGGCATCGCGCTGATCGAGGACGCGTGCGAGGCGCTCGGCTCGGCCTACAAGGGACAGCCGATCGGCTCGCTGCCGCACCCCGCGGTCTTCGCCTTCTACCCCAACAAGCAGATGACGACGGGCGAGGGCGGCGCGGTGACGACGCACGCCGAGGAGGAGCACGACCTGATCGTCTCTCTCCGCAACCAGGGCCGGCTCGAGACGTCGAGCTGGCTCCAGCACGGGTTCCTCGGTTACAACTACCGCCTCGACGACCTCTCCGCTGCGCTCGGCATCGGGCAGCTGGAGAAGCTCGACCGCATCTTCGACGGACGAGGCGCGGTCGCCCGGCGCTACGACGAGCTGCTCGCGAGCGTCGACGTCGAGACGCCGCTCCCGGACGACGACGACCACGTGCGCTCGTGGTTCGTCTACGTCGTGAAGCTGCCGGCGGGCGTCGACCGCAACGCGGTGATCGCGCGGCTGTCGGAGGACGGGATCGCGAGCGCGCCGTACCTGCCGTCGATCCACCTGCAGTCGTACATGCGCGCCCGCTACGGCTTCCGCGAGGGGATGCTGCCGGTGAGCGAGGACTGCAGCGCGCGCACGATGGCGCTGCCGTTCCACGCCCGGCTCGACCCCGGCGACCAGGAGTCGGTCGTCGAGTCGCTCCGCTCCGCGCTCGAACGCGCGTAGCAACGGAACCCTGCAATCTGATTCGCAGAATCAGATTGCTGCCAGAACTCGCTTCCGGAGTTTCTAAGATGCCGCCGATGGCTGACGCGAGGATGATCCCGCTCGGTTTCGGCAAGTACGTGCGCGCGGACCGCATCTACGCGGTCGAGCCGATCCGCGACGAGCGCGGCTCCGGCGCGCGGACGCGCGTCTGGGTGGAGGGGATCGCCGACCCGATCGTCGCGTCCCGCTCGGAGCGTGCGATCCTCGCCGACATGGGCTCGGTCCCGCGCCGCGGCCGTCCCGCCCGCAGGACGAGAACCTCTTTTAGATGGAGACCATCCGTCCCGTCGAACCTGCGGACGCGCAGGCGATCCTCGACCTGCGCCTCGCGAACCGCGACTACTACCGGCGCTGGGAGCCCGACTCGCGCGACCCGAACCGCTGGTACACGCTCGAGAGCATCGCCGCGCTGGATCGGCGACGACCAGAAGCGGTTCGTGATCGTCGAGGACGGCGTCGTCGCAGGGATGGTGTCGCTGACCGGGATCGAGCGCGCGCCGTTCGAGAGCGCGATGGTCAGCTACTTCGTCGACGCCGCACGCGCCGGCCGCGGCCTCGCGACGCGCGCGGTCGGCGAGGTCGCGCGCGTCGCGTTCGGCGAGCTCGGGCTGCACCGGCTCGAGGCGGGGACCGCGATCGCGAACATCGCCTCGCAGCGCGTGCTCGAGCGCAACCGCTTCACGCGCGTCGGTCTGATGCGCCGGCACCTCATGCTGGGAGGCGAGTGGGTCGACCACTACCTCTGGGAGCGGCTCGAGGACGACTGATGGCGGCCGACGTAGGCTCGACGGAGTCGTAATCGGCACTGCGACCCCCTCCACGAAGGGCCGGAGCCGCCCGGGTTCTGGCGGCGGATGCGCGTCGACACGCGCCCGCTGCGCCACCGCGACTTCCGCAACCTCTGGATCGGCCAGATGATCTCGACGCTCGGCGGCGCGATCGGCACCGTCGCGGTGCCGTACCAGGTCTACAACCTGACCGGCTCGACGGCGCTCGTCGGCGCTGCTCGGCCTCGCCTCGCTCGTGCCGCTGCTCGTCGTGCCGCTCGTCGGCGGTGCGATCGCCGACGCGTCGGACCGCCGCACCGTGCTGCTGCGCACGGAGACCGGGATGGCGCTCATCACCGGCCTCTTTCTGCTGAACGCGCTGCTGCCGCATCCCCAGGTCTGGGCGCTGTTCGTCCTGCAGGCGCTCGCGGTCGCCGTCTTCAGCCTCGGCCGGCCGGCGATGAGCTCGCTCGCGCCGCGGCTCGTGCCGGACGAGGAGATCGCGGCCGCGAACGCGCTCGACAGCGTCTACAACTCGCTCGGCGCCGTCGCCGGCCCGGCCGTCGGCGGACTGATCATCTCGTTCGCCGGCGTGCCGTGGACGTACGGCATCGACTGCGCGACCTACGTCGCGTCGCTGGTCGCGCATCTGCCGCGCTGCCGAAGCTGCCGCCGCTCGTCGAGGTCGACCGGCCGAGCGTCCGCTCGATCGTCGACGGCTTCCGCTTCCTCAAGGGACGCCAGGCGCTGATCGGCATCTTCCTCGTCGACTCGAACGCGATGGTCTTCGGCATGCCGAGCGCGCTCTTCCCGGCGTTCGCGCTGCACCAGCTCGGACGGCGACGCGTCGACGGTCGGCTACCTGTACGCAGCGCCCTACGCCGGCGCGCTCTCGGCTCGCTCGTCTCCGGCTGGACCTCGCACGTGCGCCGCCAGGGGCTCGCCGTCACCTTCTGGGCGTGCGTCTGGGGAGCCGCGATCGCGGGCTTCGGCTTCACGACGAGCCTCTGGCCCGCGCTCGTGCTGCTCGCGGTCGCAGGCGGCGCCGACTTCTACAGCGCCGTGCTGCGCAGCGTGATCCTGCTGCGCTCGACGCCGGACCACCTGCGCGGGCGCCTGAAGGGCATCGAGTTCATGCAGGTCGCCAGTGCGCCGAGCCTCGGCGATCTCGAGGCGGGCGTGCTCGCGTCGCTCACCTCGCTGCGCTTCTCGATCGTGTCCGGCGGGCTGCTCTGCATCGTCGGCTGCGTGGTCGCGGCCCTCGCCCTGCCGGGCTTCCTGCGCTATGACGCTACGCGCGATGCCGTTGAACCTGCGACGTACGTGCACGAGATCGCGCCCGAGCTGATCGGCGCGCGGCTGCTCGTCGACGGCGTGGGCGGGACGATCGTCGAGGTCGAGGCGTACGACCACGAGGACCCGGCGGCGCACGGCTACGGCAACCGCCGCACCGCGCGCAACGCGTCGATGTTCCTCCCCGGCGGCCACGCCTACGTCTATCGCTCCTACGGCATCCACTGGTGCTTGAACCTCGTGTGCGGCGACGAGGGAGAGGCGAGCGCCGTGTTGATCAGGGCCCTCGAGCCGACGCACGGGCTCGAGCGGATGCGCGAGCGCCGCGGCTTCGACGATCCGCGTCTCCTGTGCGCGGGCCCGGGCCGGCTGTGCCAGGCGCTGGGCGTGACGCGCGACCACGACGGCCTGCCGCTCGACCGACCCGCCGTTCGAGTTGACGCCGCGCTCTCGTCCGGTCGGGATCGTGCGCGGTCCGCGCATCGGGATCACGAAGGCGGTCGAGCAGCCGTGGCGTTACGGGCTCGCGGGCTCGCGCTACCTCAGCAAGCCGTTCAGGGCTTCGCCGAGAGCGTGAGGCGCAGGCCGGGCGCGGCCGCCGTGCCCGGGCGGAGCGACTGCCTCACGACCTTGCCGCTGGACGCGCCCGACGACCTTCACGTCGAGCTTCAGCCGTGCGAGCTTCGCCTGCGCCCGCTGCACGCGCAGCCCGACCACCTTCGGGATCGAGCCGTGCAACGACTTCGGCAGCACGAGCGTGATCTTGTCGTCGGCCGACGCGGTCCCCTGCCGGGGGAACTGGTTGACGACGATCCCGAGCCGCTCGCCCGGTTTCGCCGGCCGGTAGATCAGCGTCGCCCCGAGCGGCTGGGCCTGCAGGCGCACCTTCGCGTTCGAGAGCTTCCAGCCGACGACGTCCGGCACCTCGACCTCGTTCGGCTTGCACGTCGCGACGTTCTTCGGGCCGACGCCGCCGTAGAACGCGAGCTGGTGCACGTTCTTGCACGTCCCGTTGTCGCGCATGAGCACGCCGCCGCGGTTCACGACGTAGACCGGCCCCGCGTACTCGGACGGCGGCGGCGTGAACGTCTCGGGCGTCAGGTGCTTGAGCTCGATCGCCTTCTGCATGAACGCCTTCCAGATCAGCGCGGGGAACGTGCCGCCGGCGACCGGATCGCCGTGGTACTCCGTGGTCATCGGGATCAGCTTGTCGGGGTAGCCGACCCAGACCGCCGCGACGAGCTGCGGCGTGTATCCGACGAACCACGCGTCGCCGAAGTTCTCGGTCGTCCCCGTCTTGCCGGCCACCTGCCAGCCCGGGATCGCCGCCGCGCGGCCCGTGCCGTAGCGCACGACGCCCTGCAGCAGCTGGTCGACCGTCTCGGCCTGCGACTCGGTCAGCACCTCGTGCGCGACCGGGCGGTTCTCCTCCGCGCACTTGCCTTTCGCGTCCGTGAGGCACTCCACGACGCGCGGGGCGTTGCCGAACATCGAGCCGTCGATGCGCTTGCCGCCGTCGGCGAACGCGGTGTAGGCGCGCGCCATGTCGAGCGGCGTCGCCGGCTCGGCGCCGAGTCCGATCGCGAAGTAGCCGTTCAGCTTCGTCGAGATGCCGAGCTCCTTCGCGGTGTCGCGCACCGCCCGGGGGCCGACGATCGCGGTCAGCTGCGAGAAGACGGAGTTGTCGGAGTATGCGATCGCCTGCGACAGGTTGATCGGGCCGAGCGCCTCGCCCTCGTAGTTGTTCACCTCCCAGAGCCGGCCGTCGGCGTTGATCGTCACCTGCTTCTGCGAGGTGAGGATCGACTGCGGCGAGATGTTCTCCTTCAGCGCCGTCGCGAGCACGAACGGCTTGAACGACGAGCCCGGCTGCCGCTCGCCCTGCGTCGCGAGGTTGAACTGGCTCTTGTGGTAGTTCGCGCCGCCGACCATCGCGAGCACGGCGCCCGGGTTCTTCTTCGCATCGAGCACGACGATCGTTGCGGTCGGTCCCGACGACGAGGGCGGCAGCACCGACTTGATCGCGTCGCGCGCGGCCTGCTGCAGGTCGACGTCGAGCGTCGTCTTCACGCGCAGCCCGCCGCCGAACGTCCGCCGCGGTCCGAACTGCCGCACGAGCTGGTCCTTCACGTAGTTGGCGAAGTACGGCGCGGCGACGCCCTGCGTCGACGGCAGCGACACCTTGGTGGGGTCGGGCATCGGCCAGTCCTTGCCGTCGCCGTACTGGCTGAGCGTGATGTAGCGCTGCTCGTAGAGCTGGCGGAGGATGAAGTCGCGGCGCGCCTTCGCCGTCTTCGGGTGTGCGACCGGATCCCACAGGCTCGGGTCCTCGGGGATGCCGGCGAGCAGGGCCGCCTCGGCCGGTTTCATCGTCTTCGCCGAGTGGTGGAAGTAGATTTTCGAGGCCTGCTGGACGCCGTAGGCGCCGTTCCCGAAGTAGACGGTGTTCAGGTAGGCGGTGAGGATCTGGTCCTTCTTCCAGCGCTGCTCGAGCTGCCAGGCGAGCGCCGCTTCGAAGAGCTTGCGGCCGACCGACTTCTGGCTCGTCAGGTACGCGTTCTTCACGAACTGCTGCGTGATCGTCGAGCCGCCCTGCACGACGCCGCGGTTCGAGACGTCCGCCCAGAGCGCGCGGGCCATGCCGCGCACGTCGATGCCGCGGTGCTCGTAGAACCGCCTGTCCTCGGCCGCGACGATCGCGTGCTTCATCCACGGCGAGATGTCCTGCGACGGGACGATGATGCGCGCCTGCGAGCCGCGGAGGATCGAGAGCACCGTCCGCCCGTTCGCGGCGTACACGTAGGTGTTCGCCTGCGAGACGCGCTGCTTGCTCGGGTCGAGCTTCGGGATCTGCGCAGCCACCGCGGTCAGCAGACCGAAGCTGAAAGCCGCCATGCCCAGCACCCCGAGAACGGCGAGGAGGGCGAGGAGTCTGAGCTTGCGGATGCGCCGGCGCTTGGGCCGGCGCCGATTTCTCCGAAAGAGCGCCAGAGCCGGGGTAGTGTAACGCCCCTCATGAGGCGTACACCCGGCGGAGCCGTCGACAATATCGGGCGTAGACTCGGCGGAGCCGTCGACAATATCGGGCGTAGACTCGGCGGAGCCGTCGAGCAATTGAGTGTCGAAAACGCCCTCTCCCAGGCCGTCGACGTCCTGCCACGGGAGGCGCTGGAGGAGAAGCTGAAGCTCGGTCGGCCGCTGCGCGTGAAGCTCGGCGTCGACCCGACCTCACCGGACGTGCACCTCGGCTTCGCCTACGTGCTCGACAGGCTCGCCGACTTCCAGCGCGCCGGCCACACGGTCGTCCTGATCGTCGGCGACTACACCGCCCGGATCGGCGATCCCTCGGGGCTCTCGAAGGAGCGGCCGATCCTCGCCGACTCCGTGCTGGACGAGAACGCGAAGTACTTCGCCGAGCAGGCGTTCCGGATCCTCGACCGCGAGCGGACGGAGGTGCGCTTCAACGGCGAGTGGCTCGGCGCGCTGAGCTACGCCGACACCGTCCGGCTCGCGCGCACGATGACCGTGGCCCGGCTGCTCGAGCGCGACGACTTCGCCAAGCGCTTTTCCGCACATGTGCCGATCTCGCTCTCGGAGCTCCTCTACCCGGTCATGCAGGCCTACGACTCGGTCGCGATCGAGGCGGACGTCGAGATCGGCGGCACCGACCAGCGCTTCAACCTCCTGGCCGGGCGGGACGTGATGCCGCAGTACGACCTGGAGCCGCAGGTCGTGATGACCTTCCCGCTGCTCGTCGGCACCGACGGCGAGCTGAAGATGTCGAAGTCGCGCGGCAACTACGTGGGCATCACCGAGCCGCCGGAGGAGATGTTCGGCAAGGTCATGTCGATCCCGGACACCGCCCTGGAGCAGTGGTGGACGATGCTCGCGAACGGCGAGCACCCGGACGACCCGATGGAGTGGAAGCTCGAGCTCGCCCGCCGGATCACCGCGCGCTGGCACGGGGAGGAGGGCGCGCGCGCCGGCGAGGCCCATTTCACACGCGTCGTGCGCCGTCACGAGGCCCCCGAGGACGTGCCCGACCTCGCCCTGCCGGAGGGTGACCCGGTGCACCTGCCGGCCCTCCTCGTCTCGGGCCTGGGGGTCGCGTCGACCTCGGAGGCGCGGCGGTTGATCCTGCAGGGCGGCGTGAAGCTGAACGGCGAGCAGGCGGCCGGCGTCGACCTGCCGCGCGAGAGTCTCGAGGGCGCCCTGCTGCAGGTGGGCAAGCGGCGTTTCGCCCGGCTCCGCTGACTCGTTGACAGGTCTGCTGAGGCCGCTATACTTCTCGGGCCGCTCGTACGGGCGTGCGTAAGAAAACCCCTGTAACTCGACCATAGGAGCCTCCCGGCCCGACTCGTACAAGTTACGATTCGTTTCCTCGGAGGCCTCTGGCGCGAGTCGGAGGCTTTTTTACGCCGTCATGTAGGCACGGCGCCGGTCTTTGAAAACTCAACAGCGAACGTTCTTCGATGTCGAGAACCTCGAGTCGGAGCCGGCTTCGGCCTGCTCGCGGCAAGAGGGTCTTAACCTCGTCGTCAAAGCCGCTTCTCTACGAGGCGGTGGAGATGGCCTTTGAGCAGTAACACAGCTCGAAGTGAAAGGATCGCCGGCTCTTCGAGCGTCGGCAAACACACCTTCACGGAGAGTTTGATCCTGGCTCAGGACGAACGCTGGCGGCGCGCTTAACACATGCAAGTCGAGCGAGAA
>CAWJZQ010000030.1:440000-565669 GCA_963847415.1 uncultured Thermoleophilia bacterium
CAGGTTGAAGCGGGGGTAAGACCCCGTGGAGGACCGAACCGACCTAGGTTGAAAACTGGGCGGATGACCTGTGGATCGGAGTGAAAGGCTAATCAAACTCAGAGATATCTGGTTCTCCCCGAAATATATTTAGGTATAGCCTCACACGTTCAATTGCGGTTGTAGAGCACTGTTTGGCCTAGGGGGCCTACCAGCTTACCGAAGTCAGGCAAACTCCGAATGCCGTAATTCCAGAGTGTGGGAGTCAGAGTGCGGGGGATAAGCTTCGTGCTCAAAAGGGAAACAGCCCAGACCGTCGGCTAAGGCCCCTAATTCCATGCTAAGTGGGAAACGATGTCCGATTGCAGAGACAACCAGGATGTTGGCTTAGAAGCAGCCACCATTCAAAGAGTGCGTAACAGCTCACTGGTCAAGTGGTCGGGCGCGGACAATGTAACGGGGCTCAAGCATGGAGCCGAAGCCACGGACTTCATCTTCGGATGGAGTGGTAGGGGAGCGTTCCCAGGCCGGCGAAGCGGCGGCGTAAGCCAGCCGTGGAGGCTTGGGAAGTGAGAATGCTGGCACGAGTAACGAAAGACGTGTGAGAAACACGTCCGCCGAATGCCCAAGGGTTCCTGAGTAAAGCTAATCTGCTCAGGGTTAGTCGGGACCTAAGCCGAGGCCGACAGGCGTAGGCGATGGACAACTGGTTGATATTCCAGTACCACGTCCCCACCGCTATCACCAATGGCGGGACGGGGTAGGCTAAGCCAACCCAGGCGATGGTCGACCTGGGGTAACCGCGTAGGGCGAGCGATAGGGAAATCCGTCGCTCACATAGCCTGAGACGGGATGCCGAGGGCGCTCAGCCCGAAGTGGCCGAAACCATGCCTCCTAGAAAAGCGTCTAGGGAGGTGGGACGTGCCCGTACCAAAACCGACACAGGTGGGCAGGTAGAGAATACCAAGGCGATCGGAAGAACCCTCGAAAAGGAACTCGGCAAAATGGCCCCGTAACTTCGGGAGAAGGGGCGCCACGGTAGGGTGATAGTCCCTCGCGGACTAAAGCCCGAGGTGGCCGCAGTGAAACGGCCCAAGCGACTGTTTACCAAAAACACAGGTCTCTGCGAAGTCGAAAGACGACGTATAGGGGCTGACGCCTGCCCGGTGCCGGAAGGTCACGAGGAGAGGTTAGCCTTCGGGCGAAGCTTCGAATCCAAGCCCCGGTAAACGGCGGCGGTAACTATAACCGTCCTAAGGTAGCGAAATGCCTTGTCGGGTAATGTGCAATTGCCCGAGTCAGGAGTGATCCTGGCGGACAAACCGGCTAATAACGGTGCGAAGCGCCTCCTGGCCATATGCTGGAAAACCCGAGGTATCCCGCACTACTCGTAAGCGTCCGACTGGAGTCGTCTTCAGAGTTGACACCGTAACGACTGATCTGCGGAAAATCAGCAGGAAAGGCTGATCGCAGTTCCGTCCGGCTGGGTGATCGGTCTATGTAGACGAGCAGAAGCGATCCTTGCTCGAGTCGGCGTTCCTCTCGGCATACATCTCCGGTACGTCGACGGAGAAGGCTACTTCACCGGTTTCCATGGCTCCGCGAGCACGATGTTCGTGGTGACTGCAGAGGTGAGGCAGAGCTTCTCGGTCAGTCGAACGGAGCTCGCGCCGAGTTGCTTCGATGCGATCAAGTCGTACTTCGAACCGGCGGCATGACAACCATCGGAAGCACCTGCACCGATAAGTCGTGCGACGGCGCGAGGATCTCCTCGAGACGGTGATCCCGTTCTTCGAGCAGTATCCGCTGCTGATCGAGCGAAGCGGTACGACTTCGATCGAGTTCGCGACGTGCTGTCGAGTTGATGCGCGGCCGGCGCGTCACCTGACGGTCGCGGCTGATCGGATCGCGAGATCACGAGACGATGAACCGTACGAAGCCCAGACACGGACTGATCAGAATCCTCAGAGACTATACGCCAGAGGCCCTACGACACAGGGTCATGAGATAGTCCCGTCTGCATGGCGACATGCAGGGGAGCGGCATCAAAGTGAAGTGATAGTCCGTTCGACCGTCCGAGAAGGATGTCCGAATAAGACAAAGCGAAATTCCTTGTCGGGTAAGTTCCGACCTGCACGAATGGCGTAACGACTTGGGCGCTGTCTCTTCGAGGGATCCGGTGAAACTGTAGTCTCGGTGAAGATGCCGAGTACCCGTGGTTGGACGGAAAGACCCCGTGAACCTTTACTACAGCTAGATGTTGGAGTTCGGGGCAGGTTGTCCAGGATAGGTGGGAGGCTTTGAAGCCGGCGCGCCAGCGTCGGTGGAGCCAACCTTGGGATACCACCCTTCGTGTTCTGGGCTTCTAACCCGCTGCCGTGATCCGGGGCGGGAACAGCATCTGGTGGGTAGTTTGACTGGGGCGGTCGCCTCCTAAAATGTAACGGAGGCGCGCAAAGGTTCCCTCAGCACGGTTGGAAATCGTGCGTAGAGCGTAATGGCATAAGGGAGCTTGACTGCGAGAGCGACAGCTCGAGCAGGTGCGAAAGCAGGCCATAGTGATCCGGCGGTAACAAGTGGAAGTGCCGTCGCTCAACGGATAAAAGGTACTCCGGGGATAACAGGCTTATCCTTCCCAAGAGTCCACATCGACGGAAGGGTTTGGCACCTCGATGTCGGCTCGTCGCATCCTGGGGCTGGAGTAGGTCCCAAGGGTTGGGCTGTTCGCCCATTAAAGCGGTACGCGAGCTGGGTTCAGAACGTCGTGAGACAGTTCGGTCCCTATCCACCATGGGCGTTGGAGCTTTGAGAGGAGTCGTCTCTAGTACGAGAGGACCGAGACGAACGGACCTCTGGTGTATCAGTCGTCGTGCCAACGGCGCTGCTGATTAGCCACGTCTGGATGGGATAACCGCTGAAAGCATCTAAGCGGGAAGCCCACCTCAAGATGAGAGCTCCCATCTCCTAGAGAGAGTAAGAGCCGTGGAAGACCACCACGTTGATAGGCGGGACGTGCAAGCACAGCAATGTGTTCAGCGGACCCGTACTAATTGCTCGAGGTCTTGATTTTGAACTCATGTCCGTCAGCTATGGAGTTTTGAGGGTGCGCGCGCTGCACGCAGCGCCTCACAAGTTGGGCGGTCATAGCGACGGGGAAACACCTCTTCCCATTCCGAACAGAGAAGTTAAGCCCGTTAGCGCCGATGGTACTCGGGGAGCAATCCCCCGGGAGAGTAGGACGCCGCCCATTTCTTCGAAGGGCCCCGCGAAGGGGCCCTTTCTCGTTTCAGGCCGCGCGGAGCTTCTCGCGCCAGTCCGGGTCGAGCTCGCGCAGCCGGCGCACGCGCTCGCCGACCGGCGGGTGCGAGACGAACAGCGCCGCCGAGGCCCTCCTCGGCGAACGGGTTCGTCGTGTAGAGCGGCTCGGTCGCCGGGCTCGCCTCGAACGCGACGAGCTCCATCGCCTGCTCGAGCCGGAGCAGCGCGTCGGCGAGGCCGTGCGGCGAGTCGCAGAGCTCGGCGGCGAAGCGGTCGGCCTCGTACTCGCGCTTCGGCGAGAGCAGCAGGTGCACGAACGCCGCGGCGACCGGCCCGAGCACGAAGAGCAGCGCGCGCTGCAGCGAAGCCGCCGACGCGCGAGGCCTCGACGATCGCGGTCGGCGACGACCACGGCGATCGTCTGGACGAGCACGTCGCGGTGGCGGAGGTGCGCGAGCTCGTGCGCGACGATCCCCTCGAGCTCGGCCGGCGAGGCGACGCCGAGCAGCCCGACCGAGAGCGCGAGCCCGGAGCCGCCGCCTGCGCCGCGGCCGGCCGAGAGCGCACGCGGGTAGCTGTCCGGCAGCACGTAGAGCCGCGGCTTGACGACGCCGGCGCGCGAGCGCCAGCCGCTCGACCGTCGAGTGCAGCGCCGGCGCCTCGCCCTGCGAGCAGCTCGCGCGCGCCGACCATGCCCATCACGATCCGGTCGGCGTACCAGTAGAGCGCCGCCGCGAGCAGCACGACCGAGGCGAGGAAGAGGATCGCGACGCCGGTAGCCGCCGAGCTCCCAGCCGAGCGCGCCCGAGCAGCAGCGCGAAGACGGCCAGGACCAGCCAGGCCTTGAGGACGTTGCGGAGGATCAGGAAGCGCCGGCTCACGCCGCAGTCGGGCTACGCCTCGTCGTCGGCTCGTCCGGTCCTCGTCCTCGGCCAGCCCGCGCGGGGGCCAGTCGGGCTCCGGCGCGTCGCAGCGGCTCGAGCAGTGGAGCGAGGCGACGTTCTGCAGCGGGATCAGGATGTGCCCGTTCAGCTCGACGTGCGCGACGTCCTCGAGGTAGCAGTAGGCCGTCAGGACGCCGTCCTGGTACTCGCCGCCGAACAGGGCGATCTCGACCTGCTCGCCCTTGTACTTGTTCGTGTAGTCCTCCACGGAGCGAACGCTAGCCGATCGGGTCGACCCCGGCGTCCCGCTTTCGAGCGCCGGGGCGGCCAGCCGGTCGTCCCGGAAATGCAGCTCCAGGACGCCGCAGTTGGCGACCGGGTGCACCGGCTCGTCGCTCACGTGCCCGTGGAGGGCCCGCATCGTGCCGCCGTGGGTCACGAGCAGGATCCGCTCGCCGGGATGGTCCCGCGCGATTCGCTCGACCGCCTCGAGCACGCGCGCGCGGCGTGCTGCTCGCGCGTCTCGCCGTCCGGGCGCTCGCCGTCCGGGAAGCGCGCCTCGATCTCGGCCCGCGTGAGGCCCGACCAGGCGCCGACGTCGATCTCGCGCAGCCCGGCGTCGGCGACGACCGGGACCGCGTGCGGCTGCGGCGACGATCAGCGCCGTCTCGTGCGCGCGCCGCAGGTCGCTCGAGTAGACCGCGTCGAACGGCGGTCGTGCGCAGCTGCTCGGCGAGCTCGCGCGCCTGCTCGCGGCCGGTCTCGTTGAGCGGCGGGTCGGCCCAGCCCTGCCAGCGGCCGTCGCGGTTCCAGTCGGTCTCGCCGTGCCGTGCGAGGAGGAGCGTCGTCACGCCGCTACGGTAGCGACGCGATGGATCTCGGCCTCTCGGAGCAAGGTGTGCGTCGTCACCGGCTCGACCGGCGGGATCGGCCTCGCAGGTCGCGCGCGCAGCTGCAGGCCGAGGGCGCGCGCGTCGTCACGACCGGCCGCCGCGCCGGCGGGATCGGCGAGCTGCACGTCGCC
Organism: uncultured Thermoleophilia bacterium; assembly: GCA_963847415.1. GTDB lineage: Bacteria > Actinomycetota > Thermoleophilia > Gaiellales > Gaiellaceae > PALSA-600. The sequence continues at coordinate 445,146 of CAWJZQ010000030.1, forward strand.
GCCGACCTGACACGGCGCGGCGCGCCCGAGCGGCTCGTCGCGCGCGGCGCTCGAGCGCTTCGGCCGCATCGACTGCCTCGTCAACAACGTCGGGCGGCACCGAGATCCGCAAGCTCGACGAGCTCGACGGACGACGACTGGCAGGCGTCGTTCGAGCTCAACCTGATGAGCGCCGTGCGCACGACGCGCGCCGCGCTGCCGCGGCATGCGCGAGCGGGGCGCGGGGTCGATCGTCAACGTCTCGTCGACCGCCGGCAAGCGGCCGTCGGGCGGCATGCCCGACTACTCGGTGATGAAGGCGGCGCTGCTCTCCTACTCGCGGCTCGTCGCCGACCTCTACGCCGGCGACGGCATCCGCTGCAACGCCGTCACGCCCGGGCCGACCGCGACCGACGCGTGGCTCGGCGACGGCGGGCTCGCCGAGCAGCAGGGCGAACCGCGACGAGGTGCTCGCCAAGGTCGGCGCCGGGCCGGCCGCTCGGGCGGCTCGCCGAGCCGGAGGAGATCGCCGCGGTGATCGTCTTCCTCCTGCTCGGACCGGGCCTCGTACGTCACCGGCGCCGCCTGGTCGGCCGACGGCGGCACCGTCCCGATCATCATCTGACCCAGCGGCTACGGTGGCCGCATGCCCGAGCTCGCCGGGAGGGTTGCCGACGCCTTTGCCGCGCGGATGCGCGAGCTCGAGGAACGCACGCTCTCGCCGCTCGCCGTGCGCTCCTACGAGACGCGCGGGCGCGGACGGCCGGAGGAGGAATGCCTCGTCCGCACGCCGTTCCAGCGCGACCGCGACCGCATCCTGCACTCGAAGCCGTTCCGCCGCCTGAAGGGGAAGACGCAGGTCTTCATCGACCCGGCGGGCGACCACTACCGCACGCGGATGACGCACACGCTCGAGACGACCGGGATCGCCCGGGTCGTCGCGCGCGCGCTGCGGCTGAACGAGGACCTGACCGAGGCGATCGGCCTCGGCCACGACATGGGCCACCCGCCGTTCGGTCACGCCGGCGAGGCGGCGCTCGACAGCGCTGCTCGACGGCGGCTTCCGCCACAACGAGCAGTCGGCGCGCATCGCCGAACGGCTGAACCTGACACACGAGGTCGTCGACGGGATCCTCACGCACACCGGGCCGCAGGAGCCGCAGACGCTCGAGGGCAAGGTCGTCCGCATCGTCGATCGCGTCGCGTACATCAACCACGACATCGACGACGCGATCCGCTACGGGATCCTCGAGGAGAGCGACCTGCCGCGCGACGAGATCGAGATCCTCGGGCCGACCGGCGCGCGGCGCATCGACACGGCTCGTGCACGACCTCGTCGAGAGCTCGGCGGCCACGGGCGACATCGTGCAGAGCGACGAGATCGGCGCGGCGATGCTGTCGCTCCGGCAGTTCATGTTCGAGCGCGTCTACCTCGGGCCGGAGACGAAGTCCGAGCACGAGCGCGCGCACGACGACGATCGGCCGGATCTACGAGCACCTCCGCGATCGCGGAGACTCGCAAGATGCGATCGTCGAGTTCATCGCGGGCATGACCGACCGCTTCGCGCTGTCGTACGCTGAGCAGCTCTGTAGTGGCGCGCATCAAGGACAGCTCCGTCGAGGCGGTCAAGGCCGCCGCCGACTTCGTCGAGGTCGTCTCGGCGCGGACGCAGCTGCGCAAGTCCGGCAGCCGCTGCGTCGGGCCGGTGCCCGTTCCACGAGGAGCGCACGCCGTCGTTCTCGGTCAACGCGGTCGACAAGCTGTACTACTGCTTCGGCTGCGGTGCGAAGGGCGACCTGATCACGTTCGTGCGCGAGACGGAGGGCCTCGACTTCGCCGGCTCGATCGAGTGGCTCGGGGAGCGGTTCCGCATCCCGATCGAGTACGAGGAGAGCTCTCCCCAGCAGGACGCGGCGCGGCAGCGGCGCGCGCGGCTACTCGCACTGCTCGACCAGGCGGCGAGCGTTCTACGAGCGGACGCTCTGGGACACCGCCGCCGGCGGGATGGCGCGCGACTATCTGAAGGGCCGCGGCCTGAACGAGGAGATCAGCCGCGAGTTCCGGCTCGGCCTCGCGCTCGGCGGCAACTCGCTCGCGCGCAAGGCGCTCGCGAAGGGCTTCACACAGGACGAGCTGCGGGCCGCCGGGCTGATGCGGCAGCGCGGAGACGACTACTTCCAGCGCCGCCTGCTGTTCCCGCTCGCCGACCGCCAGGGCCGCGTGCTCGGCTTCCAGGCGCGGCAGCTGCACGACGACGACCCGCTGAAGGCGAAGTACGTGAACACGCCGGAGTCGGAGCTCTTCCACAAGGGCTGGGTCGTCTACGGGCTCGACAAGGCGCGCGCCGCGATCGCGCGCGAGGACCGCGCGTGCGTGGTCGAGGGCAACACCGACGTGATCGCGCTGCGGCAGGCCGGCTTCGAGCCCGTCGTGGCGTCGCATGGGCACGGCGCTCACCGAGCAGCAGCTGAAGGAGCTGGCCGGCTGACGCAAGCGGCTGTGGCTCGCGTTCGACGGCGACGCCGCGGGCGAGACGGCGACGCTGCGCGGGATGGAGCTCGCCGCGAAGCACGGCTTCGACGTGAAGGTGGTCGCGCTCCCGCCCGGGATCGACCCGGCCGACGACCCGAGCGGCTTCGAGCCGCGGCTCGCCGCTGCCGAGCCGTACCTCGTCTATCGCGTGCGGATCGAGATCGAGCGCGCCGAGGAGCGCGAGCTCGGCGTTCCGCACCGTGAAGGCGCTGCTCGACGACGCGCCCGACTCGCCGGAGCGCCAGGACGCGTGGCGGCTACGCGAACGACAAGCTCGGCATGACGGTGCAGCTGCGCGGCGCGTCGGCCGCGCGGGCCGCGTCGCCGGCATCGCAGCGCGTGCTCGATGCGAGCACGAAGCTCGAGCGGAACGCGCTCGCCGGCGTCCTCGCGCACGAAGAGCTGCGCCCGCTGCTCGCACGAGCTGACGCCGGAGCACTTCTACGACCCGCAGCACCGTCAGCTCCGCGCGCACATCGTCGACGGCGCACCGCTCGACGAGGCGTCGGTCGGGCTGCTCGCCGAGCTCGACGCGCGGGCCGTGGCGGAGGGGATCGACGAGGCGACCGGGGAGGAGCTGATCTGGCGCCTCCGCGAGCGGCAGCTGCGACGCGAGCTGCGGGCCGCCGACCCGTCGCGGACGAGGGAGCTGCAGGACTCGCTGCAGAAGCTGCTCGAGCGCGTCGCCGCGCTGAGTAGCTCCTACGAGCTGCGCGTAGAGGTCGACGTGCACGCCGTTCGGGTCCGCGAGCTGCGCGTAGCGCTGCCCCCAGAAGGCGTCCCACGGCTCCTTCTCACCGTTGAAGCCGGCCTCGACGACGCGCGCATAGATCTCGTCGACCTCGGCCGCGCTCTCGCACTGGAACGCCAGCGCGATCTGGTTCCCGTTCTCACGCGTCCAGTCGGGCCGGAAGCTCCGCAGCACGTCCTCGGTATCGAGCATGAAGCGGACGCCGTTCGGCAGGAACGTGTCGACGTGCCCCTCGTCCGGCGTCTCGGGCACGTCGAGCCCGAGCAGCCGGTAGAAGCGAATCGACTGCTCCATGTCGGAGGCGACGACCCCGATCGCGTTCAGCTGCGGCATCTGCCCTCCGATCCTACGCCGGTCGGCGAACGTGGACGCGCAGTTGGCGGAACCATGAGGTCTGAAGCGATCCTGAAGCGGTGAGGTCGATGCTCCCTCCATGGCCCGGATGCGCCGGGATCCAACGAGGAGGAGGAGTCATGTTCGGTCGTCGGTTCATGTGCAAGGCAGCACTGGTAGCGATGGTCGCGGCGGTCGGGTTCGTGCTCGTGCCGGCTGCGTCGGCGGCGAACCGCGTAACAGGTTGCTTCAGGTACGACAACGCGCCGGTCACAGGGCTGTCGACGAACCTCGAGTACCTGACGGTCTCGAACACGTGGCGCTACCTCGGCGCCCCGGCGGCGACGGACGGCAACGGGTGCGTGACCTACACGATCTTGGCGCGGGCCTGGAAGACGTACTCCGTACGCATCCGCGCTTCGGCCTTCGTGCCCGAGTGGCGCGCGATGTTCAGCGGCGCGACTCCGTACTACGCGCCCGGCGGCTCGGCCACGTACCGGCTCGGCGCCGGCACGGTCGGCCTCTACGTGCTGCCCGCGAGCGCCCCGCCGGAGGCGTCGTTCGACGGCCTGACGAACGGCTGGCTCGACCAGATGACGAGCGGCGGCGGCGGGGGCGGGTGCGGCTCGAGCTCCGCGATGCTCGTCGCCTGCTACATGGACTCGCACCGGCTGCACGGGAACGTGGTCGTCCTCGACCGCGACCACGACTACCACGAGGACGACGTGGATCGCGCTCCGGACAACCCGAACCTCTGGTAGCGGCCTCAGCGACCGGGGGTGATCGAGGTTCGGGACGCTTTTGCGTCCCGGACCTCGTCGGCGTGCCGGGTGGCGAGCGCGACGAGCTCCGGCAGGGAGCCGACGGCGGGCGGCGCGGGGCGCTCCGTGCGGAGGCCGAGCGAGGCGGCGAGGTCGGCGAGCTCGGGCGCGATCGGGTCGCCGCCCGGGAACCAGCGGTCGACCAATCCGGCTGCGCGCCGCAGCAGCGCAGCGCCGTCGTCCCGTCGGTCGCACGCAACGAGGGCCACGGCGAGAGAGGCCGCTAGCTCGACGAGCGCGAGCGGCTCGCCCTCGTCGGCCGTCGCTGTCAGCGCCTCGGCGTAGAGCGCGATCGCGTCGGTCGGGTCGCCGCCCAGCAACGTGCAGGTCGCGAGCGCCCGCAGGGCCTCGCGGAGCGTCCGCGAGCGGCCGAGGCGGCGAGCGGAGAGAACCGCCTCGCGGGCGTAGCCCGTCGCTGTCGTCACGTCGCTGCGAAGCAGTTCGGCCCGGACGAGGTCGACGAGCGCGCTCGCGACCTCCTGGTGGCCGGCCGCGAGCTCGAGCTGGCGGCGCCCGTGTGCGGCCGCAGCGTCGGCGTCGCCGCGGTAGACGGCGACCCACGCGGCGGCGCTGTGCGCGATCCAGGCGAGCGCCGAGGAGTGCGCGCGCTCGGCGACGGCGATGGCCGCCTCCGCCCGCTCGCGGGCGGCGTCGTGCTCGCTCTGCTCGGCGTGCAGTGCGCTCCGCCACGTCAGGCCGAGCACCCGATACGTGGTGTCGTCGTCGGGGAGCAGGTCGACGGTGTCGAGCAGCGACGCGGCGTCGGGCTGGCCGAGCATGTAGCTCGCGCCTCCGGCCACGATGCGGAGCCGGCTGCGCTGGGGCTCGCGGACGCCGGCGGCGAGCAGCGTCTGAGCGTCGGCGAACGTCTCGTGCGAGCGACCGGCGAGCAATGCCGCTCTCCGATCGGCAAGCACGATCTCGGCTGCCTCCTCGCGCCGGTCGGCGTCGGCGAGCCAAGCGACGAGCTGGCGGCGGAGCGGCGCATCGACGTCGTACGCCGCCAACCGTCGATGATCGACCTCGCCGGCGGGATCCGCGTCCGCGGCCTCGGCCACGAGCAGCCTTGCCACGGCGTCGAGAGCGTCGTCTGCGGTACGGCTCACCGCGCGGACGGTCTGCAGCATCGTGAAACGCCGGCCGGCGTCGGTCTCGATGGGGGAGATGAGCCCTGCGCGAACGATCGACTCGATCGCGACGGCAGCGCCGTCCTCGTCCAGCCCGAGCGGCGCGGCGACCGACGCGACGACGTCGAGGCCGTAGGCGCCGTCGCAGGCTGACAGCCGCGCCAGCAGCTCCCGCGCCGACGGATCGAGGAGCGCGACGCTCCAGTCCACAAGGCTTCGAAGGGAACCGTGGCGTTCGGCCCCGGCTCCTTCGGTGGCCAAGCCGGCGATGCGAGGCGAGAGCTCGCGCGGAGCGAACGTCGCGATGCGGGCGGCGGCGAGCTCGAGGGCAAGCGGTAAGCAGTCGAGCTCAGCGCAAAGGGCGGCTACATCCTCGGCCTGGGCGGCGAGGTCGAAACCCGGGAGGGCGGCGGCGGCGCGCTCCGCGAACAGGGCTGTCGCGATCGCCGTCGGGAGCGGCTCGACGGCGAGCACGCGCTCGCCGGGAACCCGCAACGGCGCGCGACTCGTCGCGATCACCTGCAGCGTCGGCGAGCGCTCGAGGAGCTGCGACAGCACGCGACCGGCGCCGTGCAGCTGCTCGAGGTTGTCGACGACCAGAAGCAGGTCGCGGGCGCTCAGTGCCTCGTCGAGCGCTTCGCCCGCCTCGCTTCCGAGCGCGCGTGCGATCGCCGGCACGATCGCCGCGGGATCGTGCTCGTCGGCGACCGGCACCCAGGCGACCTCGCGCCCTCTTCGACCAGCTCGTGCGCCGCGGCCAGGGCGAGCCGCGTCTTGCCGACGCCACCTGGCCCGGTCAGCACGACCAGCCGCGCACGATCGGCCGCTGCCGTGAGCAGCTCTTCGAGTAACGCCTCGCGGCCGAGCAGCCCTGTGAGCGGCACCGGGATCGGCTCGGCCCGTGAACGCGGCGGCTCGACGAGCAACGCCGGGTCGTGCTCTAGCACCTGTCGGCCGAGCCGCGCGAGACTAGGCCCGGGTTCTAGCCCCACCTCGTCGGCGAGGCGACGCCGAGCCTTGCGGTAGACATCCATCGCTTCGCTCTGGCGACCGCATCGATAGAGCGCCAGCACGAGCAGCTCCCACAACCGCTCACGGTCGGGATGCGCCTCACTCAGCCCCGCGAGCTCCGTGACCGTCTCGGCGTGGCGACCGCCGGCCAGGTCGGCTTCGAGCCGAGCCTCGAGCGCGACCAGTCGGCGCGCGTCGAGCTCGGCGATCCAGGGCGCGGCGAAGGGCTGCGCCGCGAGATCCACCAGAGCCGGTCCCCGCCAGATCTGGAGCGCCGAGCGCAGTATCTCCGCGGCTGCCCCGGGACGGCCGGCCGCCAGCGCGGCCAGGCCGTCGACGCACCCTCGTTCAAAGACGTCCACGTCGATGTCGTCGGGGCCGGCAACGAGCTCGTACGCGTCACCGTGGCCCACCATGCGGCTGGGGGCGCTCTGCGCGCGATCCGGCTCGAGGGTCCGGCGCAACGTCGAGACGTAGACCTGCAGGTTCTGGCGGTAGCGTGGCGGCACGGTTTCGCCCCACACTCCCTCGGCGAGCGAGTCCACCGAGACCGGCCGATTCGGTGTCCTGCAGAGCTGCGCCAGGACCGCACGCTGCTTCGCGCCGCCCGCGTCGACCAGCGCGTCAGCAGCATCGCGAACCTCCATCACGCCGAGCAGCGCGATTCTCACCGTTCGACCATCACGATCGAACGTAGCGCCGGCGGTCGGCGCCGATAACTGTCCATCCGTCCAGTGCGGATGAGCTACGGGTCGACGTAGACCGTGACGAGGTCGGTGTAGAACTCGATCGCCGCGCGTCCCTGCTCGTGGGGGCCGAAAGCGCTCGACTTGATCCCGCCGAACGGCACGTGGACGTCCGCTCCGGCCGTCTGCGAGTTGACGTGGATCAACCCGGCCTGCGCATCGCGCTGGAACCGCACCGCGGTGGCGAGGCTCGACGTGAAGATCGCGGTCGAGAGACCGAACGGGACGGCATTCGCGCGGGCCATCGCGTCGTCGAGGTCCCGGAAGCGATAGAGCGTCGTCACCGGCCCGAAGACCTCTTCGCAGGAGAGGAACGCGTCGTCCGCGACGCCCTCGAACACCGTCGGCGGGATCAGGTATCCCTCGTCGTCCGCACGCTCGCCGCCGGCGATCACGGTCCCGCCTTCGTTGCGGCCGCGCTCGATTGCCGCCAAGACCTCGGTGAACTGGGACTCGTTGACGATCGGCCCGACCTCCACCTCCGGGTCGAGCGGGTCGCCGACGCGCCCGCGCTCGATCCGTGCGAGGAGCTGCGCGCGGAACTCGTCGTACACGCCGTCCTGGACGAGGATCCTGCGTGTCGCCGTGCACTTCTGGCCGGCCGACCAGAAGGCACCCGCGTAGGCGGCCTCGACCGCCCGCGGCAGGTCGGCGTCGTCCATCACGATCAGCGGGTTCTGGCCGCCCAGCTCGAGCTGGACGCGCGTCCCGGCTTTCGTCGCCTCGTCGCGCACCCAGTGCCCGGTGGCGACCGAGCCGGTGAACGAGATCGCCCGGACGCGCGGATCGCGGACCAGCGCTGCGCCGACGGTCGAGCCTCGCCCGGTGAGCACGTTCAGCACGCCCGCAGGGAGCCCTGCCTCCGCGAAAGCCTCGGCGACGTGCAGCCCGGTGAGCGGCGCCTCGTAGGCGAGCTTGAGCACGACGGTGTTGCCGTAGATCAGCGCGGGGGCGAGCTTCCAGACGGGAATCGCGATCGGAAAGTTCCAGGGCGTGATCAATGCGACGACGCCGACGGGCCGCCTGTACGTGGAGACCTGGGCGCCGCTCGCCGCCTGCTCGAAGTGCTCGCCGACCGGCCTGAACGCCTCGCTCGCCGCGAAGCGCAGGATCTGCCCGGCACGCGCGGTCTCGAGCCGCGCCTCGCGCAAGGGCTTGCCCATCTCCATCGACATGTCACGCGCGATGTCCTCGACCCGTGCCTCGAGGACTGCGGCCGCCGCGACGAGGTACGCGGCACGGCGGGCGAGCGGGAGCGCGGCCCAGGCGGCGAACGCGTCGTCAGCGGCGGCGACGGCGGCCGCGGCGTCGGCCTCGTCGGAGGCGGAGAACTCGCCGACCGCCTGGGACGGCGACATCGGATTCAGCTTGGTGTACGTCGCACCGGACGACGACGAGCGCCATTCGCCGCCGATGTAGTTGCGCCCAACCGGACGCGCAGGGGCATCGATCACGTCAGTCACCTCATCAGTCCTCCGCGACAGTATTGACGAGTGTCCCGATGCCGTCGATCGTGACCGAGATCTCATGCCCGGGCTCGAGCGTGTAGTCGTCAGGGGGCACGAGGCCGGTACCGGTCAGCAGGATCGATCCGGGCTCGAGCGGGTTGTCGCGGACGAGCCACTCCGCGAGCTCGAGTGGATGACGTCTCATTCTCGCCGTCGACGTCTCGCCTGCGAAGAGCTCGCGACCCTCCCCGTTGCTGATTCGGAGGCGGATGGTCCACGTCGCATCCCAGTCGTCGGGCACCGCGAGTGCCGGTCCGATCGCGCACGCGCCGGCGTACACCTTCGCCTGAGGGAGGTACAGCGGGTTCGCGCCCTCGATGTCGCGGCTCGAGACGTCGTTGCCGATCGTCACCGCGACCGGCTTGCCACCCGCGCCGAGCACGAGAGCGAGCTCCGGCTCGGGCACCGTCCAGCTCGAGTCGCTGCGCACGCGGATCCGGCCGCCCGGCCCCACGGTCCGGCGCATGCCGGCGTCCTTGAGGAAGAGCTCGGGACGGTCGGCGTCGTAGACGAGGGCGTACACGTCGCGCGCGCCCGTCGCCGCCTCCTCCAGCCGAGCGTCGCGACTTCGCTCGTACGTGACGCCCGCGCACCAGATCTCGGGCGCATGGACCGGCGCGAGCAGCTCGTGCTGCGCGAGGTCGACGATCTCGCCGCCGGGGTCGGTGTCGAGCGCTGCGAGGGGATCGTCGTGCTCGTAGAGCTCCGCCCGGTCCTCGCCGACGAGCCGTCCGGCCCGCGCGGCTCCGTCGACCCTCACGCGCACGACGCGTATCACATACGTCGCCCGCCCGCCCGAGATGTCGAAGCACGCTCCGGTCGAGAAGCCCATCGGGCATTTCTATACGCCCGCGGTATAGGGTCGCGCGATGAAGGCGGTGGTGATCGAGCGGCCGCACGAGGTTGCGTTCGTCGAGATCGACACGCCGTCGCCCGGCCCCGGTGAGCTGCTCGTGCGCAGCCACGCGGCGGGCGTCTGCCGCACCGACCTCGAGATCGTCCACGGCGCCCTCACCGATCCGCGCTGGGTGACGTTCCCTGTCGTGCCGGGGCACGAGTGGAGCGGCACCGTCGCCGAGGTCGGACCCGGCGTCACCGACTTCGAGCCCGGCACGCGTGTCGTCTGCGAAGGAATGGTGCCGTGCAACCGGTGCCGGAGATGCAAGGCGGGGCACACGAACTTCTGCGAGCACTACGACCAGGTCGGCTTCACCCGCGGCGGCGGCTACGGCGAGTACGTCGTCGTGCCGCGTCACGTGGTCCACCGTCTGCCGGATTCCGTCTCGCTCGGCGCGGCCGTGCTGGTGGAGCCGGCCTCGTGCGTCGTGCGAGGGCTCGAACGCGGCCGACCGCGGCCGGGCGAGACGATCGGCGTGATCGGGATCGGCACGCTCGGGTCGCTTGCGGTCACACTCGCGCGCCTGTACGCACCGGGCGCGCTCGTCGCCTACGGGCTCCGTGCCGAGGAGCTCGCCTTCGCGGAACGCCTCGGCGCCGACGCGAGCGTGCACGTCGGCGAAGAGGACGCGGCGGCCGAGACGCGGCGCATCGTCGGCGACGGCCTCGACCTCGTGCTCGAGACGGCCGGCGCTCCCGAGGCGGTGGAGCTCGCGACCCGGCTCATCCGACCCGGCGGCCGTGTCGTCCTCCTCGGCCTTGCGGGAGAAGGCCGGATGCTCGAGCTGCCGTCGGACCGGATCACGTTCGGGGACATGGACGTGATCGGCAAGCTTCTCGTATACGACGTCGGATTGGAGCCACGTCGTCGACCTGCTCACTCGAGGGCTCGTCGACTTCGACCCGCTCGTCACGCACCGCTTCCCCGCCGAGCGCTTCGAGGATGCATTCGACGTGATGGACGCGCGGCGCGGGGTGGTGGCGAAGGTGCTACTCGAGCACGGCTAGCCCGACACCCTGTCGAGCGAGGCGGCGGTCGTCTCGATCAACGTGAGCATCGCCGCCTCGGCGGCTTCGGCATTGCCGTCGCGGATACCGTCGAGCACGGCCTCGTGGAGGCCCAGCGTCTGCTCGGCGAGATCCTGTGTGCGCGTGAACGTCGCGCGAAACGCACCGCGCAGCAGGGAGCCGATGTGCGTCAGGAGCTCGTTGTGGCAACCCTCGAGGATCACCTCGTGGAACCGAATGTCGGCCTCGATGTACGCCTCCATGTCGGAGCCGGCGGACTCCGCCATGCGCGCGAAGGTCGTCTCGAGCTCCGAGACCTCGTCGGGCCCGGCGCGCGTCGCTGCGAGCGCCGCCACGGCGGGCTCGATCAGGCGCCGGGTCTCGAGGACCGACAGGTAGAAGTCATCTCGCGGCTCGGCCTCGACCTGCCATGCGAGCACGTCCGGGTCGAGCATGTGCCAGTAGCGGCGCTCGCGCACCTGCGTGCCGGTCTTCGGCCGTGAGACGATGAGCCCCTTCGCGGCGAGCACCTTGACCGCCTCGCGCACGACCGTGCGGCTGACGTCCTGATCGCCCCACTCGGCGGCCAGCGAATCGCCGGGCTCGAGCTGGCCGCGGAGGATCCGAAGCCCGATGTCGTGCACGAGCTGGCCGTGCAGGCCGCGCCGCGGATAGGTGCGGTCTTTCGTCATACGATAAGGAGATTACTGGACACCGGTCGCAACAGGTGTTACGTTCGCGGTCGATCCGAGGGCCGGGTCCTGTCTGTGCATTCGAAATGAAGGAGGGCTGCGTGGATTCCGATCAGACGCACGACGAAGCGGGTACCCCGCCGACCGATCCGCAGGAGCAGCACGAGCTCGCGATGGACCGGCGTGGCGTGCTGAAGCGGGCAGGCCTCGTCGCCGCAGCGTTGGCGGCCCCGACGGCCGTCATGGCAAGTCCCGCCATGGGTGCGGTCACCGATGCGCTCGCTTCCGACAGCTTCATCAAGTCGCACCCGAAGTGGAAGTTCGTCTTCGTCAACCACGTGACGACGAATCCCTTCTTCGTGCCGACTATCTACGGCGCGCAGGATGCGTGCTCGTTGCTCGGTTGCGCCTACCAGTGGACCGGCTCGACGACGGCCGACGTCAGCCAGATGGTCAACGCGTTCAACTCGGCGATCTCGGCCAAGGCGTCCGGGATCTCCTGCTGCCTCGTCGATCTGAAGGCGTTCAACGCGCCGACGGCATCAGCGATCTCCAAGGACATCCCGGTGCTCGCCTACAACGCGGACGTCCCGGCCGGTAACCCGAACGAGAGGCTGGCCTACATCGGCCAGGATCTGTTCGCGTCGGGGTTCGCGATGGGCCAGCGCATCGTGAACCTCGTCGGCGAAGGGGAGGTCGCGCTGTTCATCGCCACCCCCGGTCAGCTGAACATCCAGCCGCGCATCGACGGCGCCACCGCCGCGATCAAGAAGTACGGCAAGGGCAAGATCAAGACCAGCGCGATCGCTACGGGCTCGCAGCTCAACGACGAGATCGCGAAGATCAACGCGTACTACCTCGGTCACAAGAACGTGAAGGGGATGTTCGCGGTCGACGCGGGCTCGACCCAGGCGGTCGGGCAGACGGTTGCGAAGTACGGCCTGCGCAAGAAGGGCGTCAAGGCAGGCGGGTACGACCTCACGCCGACCACGCTGAAGCTGATCCAGTCGAACCAGCTCGACTTCACGATCGACCAACAGCCGTACCTGCAAGGCTGGCTGCCCGTGCTCCAGCTGTTCTTCTACAGGTACTCCTCCGGTCTCGTTGCGCCGTCCAACACGAACACCGGCATCTTGTTCGTCACCAAGGCCAACGTGAAGCCGTACATCTCGACGAAGACCCGCTACGAGGGCAGCAGCAACGCACAGAAGTATCCCGTCTCGTAATTCGTGAACGAGGCCGCAACAGCAGTACAGCCTCCGAAACCACCGCAACGCGCCAGCCTCGGCTGGCGCGTTGCGGGCGCGTTCGCGCGTCGCCGCGAGGCGAGCATCGGCGTCGTCCTGCTGGCGCTCGTCATCTACTTCTCGCTTCGAACCGATGCGTTCTTCGGCCAGGAGAACGCGCAGGTGATCGCCGAGTTCGCGGCGCCGATCGCGATCATCGCCGCCGGCGAGGTGATGCTCCTGATCTGCGGCGAGATCGATCTCTCGGCCGGCAACGTATACGCGTTCTCCGCGTGGATCTTCTACTTCGCCGCCACCAGTTGGAGCCTCCCGATCTGGCTGGCCGTGATCGCAGGCCTCATCTCCGGGGCGCTCGTCGGGCTCGTGAACGGGCTCGATCACGGTCCTCGTCGGCGTGCCGTCGTTCATCACGACCCTCGGGATGATCTTTCTCCTGAACGGTCTGACGCTGAGGATCTCCGGCGCGTTCCCGGTGGAGACGCCGGGCGGCCACACGTTCTTCCGCTTCTTCGGCGGCTCGCCGTACGCGACGCTGTACTGGGCGATCGGCGTGATCGTGGTGATGGCGATCCTGCTCGGCCGCACCCGCTGGGGGCTTCGCACTGTCGCGACCGGCGGCAACCTGATCGGAGCGAGCGAGAGCGGCGTCAACGTCCGCAGAATCAAGATCGGCAACTTCGTCATCTGCAGCACGCTCGGTGCGCTCGCCGGGATACTCGAGGGCGTCCGCTTGACGTCCATCCAGCCGCTGCAGGGCGGCACGTCGATCATGTTCTACGCCGTTGCGGCCGCGGTGATCGGCGGCACCTCGCTGTTCGGCGGCTCCGGCACGATCATCGGCGCGGCGCTCGGCGTGCTCGTGCTCGCGGTGCTGAACCTCGGGTTCACGCTGCAGGGCGTGAGTGCGTACACGTTCGACCTCGTGCTCGGGATGGCGATCATCCTGTCGATGGCCTTCAACGTCACGCTCGAGCGGGTTCGCCAGTCGGGACGGCTGGGGAAGTTGTCATGAGCGCCGCCGCCTCCGAGGCACAAGCTGCGCCCGACGCCATCCGGGTCGAGAACATCCGCAAGAGCTTCGGTGTCGTGACCGCGCTCGAGGACGTCTCGCTCCGCCTCGGACACGGCGAGGTGCTCGGCCTGATCGGCGACAACGGCGCCGGCAAATCGACCCTGATCAAGATCCTGACCGGCTTCCACAGGCCCGACTCCGGCCGCATCTTCGTCCACGGCGAGGAGGTGCAGCTCAAGTCCGTGACACACGCGCGCTCGCTCGGCATCGACACCGTCTTCCAGGATCTCGCGCTCGTGCCCGGGATGTCCGTCTACCACAACATGTTCCTGAACCGCGAGCTCACGCACGGCATCGGCCCCCTTCGCTTCCTCAACAACCGCGCGATGCGGAAGCGGTCGCGCGAGTACCTCGACGACATCGGCGTACGCGTCCCCTCGATCGACGCCGAGGTCGCTCGCATGTCGGGCGGCCAGCGCCAGGCGATCGCGATCGCGCGGTCGACACATTCGGCCGCCCAGATCATCCTGCTCGACGAGCCGCTGGCTGCCATGGGCGCGCGCGAGGGCGCGCTGATCATCGAGCTGATCACCGAGCTCAAGCAGCGCGGCGACGTCTCGATCATCGTGATCGCGCACAACTATGTGCACGTGTTCGAGATGTGCGACCGCGTCAACCTGCTGCGTAACGGCCGGATCATGCTCGACAAGCGCAGCGACGAGACGTCGGTCGAAGAGCTGACGGCGATCGTCGCCGCCGAGTACCGCGCGCCGCGGTCCGCCTAGCTCGAGATCGCTGCCGCCGAGCGTACGAGCGCGCCGAGCTCGTTCGGGAACTCCGGGTACGGCCCCAGGCGCTCGTCGAGTCGCTGCGTCAACGGCCAGAGCTCGGTCGTTCCGGCCGCGAGCTCCTCGCGTACCGCCGCCACGACCTCGTCCGTGAATGCGAGCGAGCGGTCGAGGAACTCCCGCGCCGCTGCCGCGTCCATCACCGGGTAGTGAGCGGTCAGGAGAAGGTCGGGCTCGAGTGCGCGGAGGCGACGGATCGTCTCGCGATAGGCGGTGAGGTCGTACACGCGCGGCGGGATCAGGAGCTCTCCGTCGTACCCGTAGATGCCGCGCTCGAGCACCGCGTCGATCACGATCGCCGCCCGGCTGCGCGGATCCCAGATCCCGAGGTGCCCGAACGTGTGGCCGGGGAGGTGCAGCACCTCGACGCGCCAGTCGTCGCCGAGCCTGATCGTCTCACCGCCGCGCAGTCCCGTATCGATCGGCGAGTCGCCGCCGCACGAGGCCCGCAACGCGGCGCGCCCCGCGTCGTCGGGCTCGTCGAAGCCGTACGCCTCGTGCCACAGGTAGTTCTCCGCGACGAGGGCATCGTTCGACTCGACCCACCGGCGGTCGAGCTCGTGGCAGGAGAAGCGCGCGCCGGGCTGCAGCTCGCGCAGCGCGCGGTTGCCGCCCACGTGGTCGTTGTCCGCGTGGCTGATCAGGACGTCGTGGAGCGCTCCGACCCCGACGGACTCGAGGTAGGGCTGCAGGACGCCGGCGGGCGTGTCGGGCATGCCGGTGTCGACGAGCATCGTCCGGGCGTCTCCCGTGAGCAGGTATTGCGCCATGAACCGCGCGCCGAGGGGCGACTCGATGCGGTGGATTCCCGGAGCGACCTCCACCTCAAAGATCATATGATAGGGCGGAATGCGGCAGCCGGCTCTGCGCCGCAGCGGCGGTCTTGCCCGCACCGGACCGGAGGAGCGAGATGGCGACAATGCGCAACGGGGGTTATGGGCGGCGGAACGGCGGCCGGCGCAGTGAGGAGTGGTTCGAGAGAAGCGATCTCGACGGCTTCCTCCACCGCTCGTGGCTGAAGTCGACGGGCGTGACCGACGAGACGTTCCGCGGGCGGCCCGTGATCGGGATCTGCAACTCGTGGTCCGAGCTCGTCAACTGCAACATCCACCTGCGCGGGCTCGCGGAGTCGGTCAAACGCGGGGTGCTGCAAGCGGGCGGCTTCCCGCTCGAGTTTCCCGTGATGTCGCTGGGCGAGTCGTTGATGAAGCCCACGACGATGCTGTACCGCAACCTGATGGCGATGGACGTCGAGGAGTCGATCCGCGCCTATCCGCTCGACGGCGTCGTGTTGCTCACCGGCTGCGACAAGACGAACCCCGCGGCCATCATGGGCGCAGCCAGCGCGAACATCCCTTCGATCGTCGTCACCGGCGGGCCGATGCTGAACGGTCACTGGCGCGGCCGCGAGCTCGGCTCGTGCAGCGACTGCTGGCATTACCACGAGGAGCTGCGGGCCGGGCGCATCACGCAGGACGAGTTCGTGGAGGTGGAGAACGCGCTCTCCCGCTCGAACGGCCACTGCATGACGATGGGCACAGCGTCGACGATGGCGTGTGTCACCGAGGCGCTCGGGCTGACGCTGCCCGGCGGCGCCGCCGTTCCGGCCGTCGACTCGCGCCGCCGCCAGCTGGCCGAGCGGGCGGGGCGGCAGATCGTCGACCTCGTCGAGCGCGACCTCAAGCCCTCCGACATCCTCACCGAGGCGGCGTTCCAGAACGCGATCCGGGCGTTGCACGCGATCTCGGGCTCGACGAACGCGATCCTGCACCTGATCGCGTATGCCGGGCGCGTCGGAGTCGATCTTCCCCTGCAGCTCTTCGACGACCTCTGCGCGACGACGCCGTGGCTCGTCGACCTCAAGCCGGCGGGACGCTTCCTGATGGAGGACTTCTACTACGCAGGGGGCCTGCCGGCCGTGCTGGCGCAGATCTCCGACCTGCTGCACCTCGACGCGATCACCGTGACGGGTGAGACGCTCGGCGAGAACATCGAAGGTGCGCAGATCGTCAACACCGAAGTGATCCGGCCCGCGGACGATCCGCTCGACCGCGGCGGTGCGCTCGTCGTTCTCACCGGAAGCCTGTGCCCGGACGGCGCGGTGATGAAGATCAGCGCAGCCGACCCCGCGCTGCTGCAGCACGAGGGGCGCGCGATCGTCTTCGAGGACATCCACGATCTCGCTGCACGGGTGGACGATCCCGCGCTCGAGTGCGACGCGAGCAGCGTGATGGTGCTGCGAAACGCCGGGCCGGTCGGTGCGCCCGGGATGCCGGAGTGGGGGCACCTGCCGATTCCGGCGAAGCTCCTGAAGCAGGGTGTCTCCGACCTCGTGCGCATCTCCGACGCGCGTATGAGCGGCACGTCCTACGGTGCGGTCGTGCTGCACGTCGCCCCCGAGTCTGCCGTCGGCGGGCCGCTCGCCCTCGTCGAGAGCGGCGACCTGATCCGCCTCGACGTCGAGGCGCGCACGCTCGACCTCGTCGTCGACGAGGCCGAGCTCGAGGCGCGTCGTGCCTCCTGGGAGCCGCCGGCGCGAATCGACGAGCGCGGCTATCGCCGGCTTCATGCAGAGCACGTGTTGCAGGCGAACCACGGTTGCGACCTCGACTTTCTGCGTGGCCGCTCGCCGGTCGTCACGGACGCGGTGACCTACCTGTGAGAGTGCTCGTCACGGGCGCGCACGGCAAGGTCGGCCGAGCGCTCACGCGACGTCTGGCGGAGGCCGGCTTCGACGTCCGCGCGAGCGACCTGACGCGTCCTGTGTGGGACCGTGTCGAGCCGGGCGAGCCGGAGGACTACTGGCAGGTCGATCTCACGGATGCCGGCTCCGCGTACGCGCTGGCACGTGACTGCGACGTCGTCGTGCACACCGCGGCGATCCCGCAGCCGACCCACAACCCGCCGCATGTCGTGTTCGGGAACAACCTGCTGAGCACGTTCAACATCCTGGAGGCCGCGATCGTGGGAGGAGCGCGTCGCTTCGTCAACTTCTCGAGCGAGACCGTGCCGGGTTTCATCTTCGCCTACCGCGGCTTCGAGCCGGACTACCTTCCGGTCGACGAGGAGCATCCGGTGCGGCCGCAGGATCCGTACGCAACGGCGAAGTGGTTCGGCGAGTTGCTGTGCGATCGAGCGGTCGAGCGGGCAGACGTCCGGTGCACGTCGATCCGCCCGTGCTGGGTGCAGGACCGGGAGAGCTACCCGCGGAATCTCGGCCCGATCGTGCGCGATCCGTCGGTGCTGATCGAGAACTACTGCTCGTACGTGGACGTCTACGACCTCTGCGATGCGGTCGTGCTCGCGATCGAGACCGATCTCCCGGGTCACGAGGTCTTCTACATCGCTTCGCCGGACACGATCGGCGGCCATCCGCTCGCCGAGACGGTGCGCACCCATTACGGCGGAGGCGCGATCGAGATCCGGCCGCTCGCGCGCGAAGACGCGTCCGCCATCTCGAGTGCGAAGGCGGAGCGGTTGCTCGGCTGGAAGCCGTCGCGCTCGTGGCGCGACTACCTCGACAACGAAGGCCGTCCGCTCTCGTGAGGACGCGCGCTCTCGGCACGTCGGGACCCGAGCTGACGACGGTCGGCTTCGGGTCGTGGGCCGTCGGCGGTCCGTGGAAGTTCGGTTGGGGGCCGGTCGACGACGACGAGTCGGTCGCCGCGATCCGCCATGCGATCGAGCGCGGCGTGAACTGGATCGACACGGCCGCGGTCTACGGCCTCGGCCACTCCGAGGAGGTCGTCGGACGCGCGGTCGAGCCGTTCCGCGTGGGCGAGGACGTCTTCGTCTTCACCAAGTGCGGGCGGCGATGGCCGCAGAGCCCCGACACGATCGAGAACGACCTACGGCCTTCCTCGATCCGCGAGGAGTGCGAGGACAGCCTGCGCCGGCTCGGCGTCGACCGGATCGATCTCTTTCAGTTCCACTGGCCCGACTGGACGACCGGGACGGCGCTCGAGGAGTCGTGGGGGACGATGGGAGAGCTGGTCGAGGAGGGCAAGGTGCGCTGGGCCGGCGTCTGCAACTTCGACGTGGAGCAGCTCGCGCGCTGCGAGGCCGTTCGCCATGTCGACTCCGTGCAGCCGCCGCTGTCGCTGCTTGCGCGCGGTGCGCGCTCGACCGTGGCGCCGTGGGCGGCCGAGCACGGGACGGGCGTCATCGTCTATTCGCCGATGGGCTCCGGGATGCTGACCGGCGCCTTCGACGCGGAGCGGATCGCGCGGCTCGACCCCGCCGATTGGCGCCGCCACTCGCCGGTCTTCTCCGAGCCGATGCTCGGTCGCAACCTGGCGCTCGTCGAGCGACTGCGGCCACTTGCCGAGCGGCTCGGGACGACCTTGCCTGCGCTCGCTGTCGCCTGGACGCTGGCTCAGCCGGGCGTCACCGCGGCGATCGTCGGTGCTCGTCTGCCGCGCCACGTCGACGGCTGGCTGCCGGGCGCGGACCTCGAGCTGTCAGAGGCCGAGCTGCACGAGATCGACCACGCGATCGCCGACACCGCTGCCGGGTCGGATGAGCCACCGAGCCCGCCGCCCCACATGCGGCTCGCGAGGAGCTAGCGTCGTGCCCGGGGTTCGCGACTTCCTCCGCTCCACCGGTCTGCCGCCGGACGACCTGCACGAGCTGCCCGACTCGGCGAAGAGGTTTCCCGACGGCGCCCAGTACCGAGTCGAGATCCCGTCGACCGAGGGACCGCGGTGCCTCGAGGCGGTGCTCGAGCGGGCGTCCGAGCTCGACGTGCGCGTCCACCGGGTCTCGCAGGGCTCGGGGGTCTTCATGCAGACCGACGCAGAGCTCGACGAGATGGCGCGGGCTCGCGGCGGACGCGAAGGTCGAGGTCTCGTTGTTCGCCCGGCCGGGCGCGGCGTGGGGGCTGTCCGCGACCGCGCGGGCGCATGCGGGCTTTGCCGCCGCCGCCCGCGGGCAGGAGCAGCTCGTCGCGAACCTCGAGGACTGCGCCGGGCCGCCGAGCACGGGTTCCGCTCGGTCTTGATCGCTGACGTCGGCGTGCTCGCGGCGTTCGGAGAAGCGCGCGACGCCGGTCTGCTCCCTCCGGACATGCAGGCGAAGATCTCGGTCATGCTCCCCGCCGCCAACGCGGCCGCGGCGCGCGTGTTCGAGCGGCTCGGCGCCTCGACCATCAACCTCCCGACAGATTTGACGCTCGCGCAGATCGCCGCGATCCGTGCCGTCGTCGACGTGCCGCTCGACGTGTACGTCGAGGCACCCGACAACGTCGGCGGCTTCCTCCGCCACCATGAGATCCCGGAGCTGATCCGGGTCGCCGCGCCGGTCTACGTCAAGTTCGGCCTGCGCAACGCGCCCGACGTCTATCCCGCCGGCACGCACTCGAAGCGACGACGATCGCCCTTCCCGCGAGCGGGTCCGCCGCGCGCGCCTCGGGCTCGAGCTGCTCGCACGCTCGGGCTACGAGCCGTCGACCTCCGAGCTCGGCGCCGCCGGCCTCGCTGTCCCGCTCAGGGTCGCGCCGGGCCCGTGAGCGGACGGCCGCACGGAGACGAGGCGGACGTCAGCCGGTCGTGATGTGGCCGATGATCCGGTCTGCAGCGTCGCGCGCGGAGGTTGCTCAAGCTGGTCTGGCCCCGATGCAGCACCGGGCCCTCGCCGTACGATGGCTTAGAGCGCCTAACGAAAAGCAGGGACCCGCGTTCGCTGACGAAAGCGGGTGTCGTCAACCTCGTGCGAAAGGATGGCGACGCGATGGCGAGGCCGTTGGTGTCAGGACGAGCTGTGGGAGCTGGTCGAGCCGCTGATCCCGAAGGTGGAGCGGCGGTACCGGTATCCCGGGCCGCAAGCGGCTCGATGATCGCAAGGTGCTGACCGGGATCCTGTTCGTGCTGCACACCGGGATCCCGTGGGAGTACCTGCCGCAGGAGATGGGCTTCGGCTCGGGGATGACCTGCTGGCGGCGGCTGCGGGAGTGGCAACGAGGCCGGCGTCTGGCAGCGGCTGCACGAGCTGCTGCTGGCGAAGCTGCACGCGGCCGAGCGGATGGACTGGTCGCGGGCGGTGATCGACAGCTCCCACGTGCGGGCGTTGGGGGGGCGAGCAAAACCGGTCCGAGCCCGGTCGACCGCGGCACGGCGCGGCTCCAAGCACCACGTGATCACCGCGGCCGCGGCATCCCGCTGGCGCTGCTCGCTGACCGGCGGCAACCGCAACGACATCACCCAGCTGCTGCCGCTGGTCGACGCGATCCCGCCGGTGCGCGGCCGGCGCGGCCGGCCGCGCCGGCGGCCCGAAGCGGCTGCTCGCCGACCGCGCCTACGACTCACGACAAGTACCGCCGCGAGCTGCGCGCCCGCGGCATCCGGCCGATGATCGCCCGGCCGCAAGAGCGACGCACGGCTCCGGCCTCGGCAAGCAGCGCTGGGTCGTCGAGCGGACGATCGCCTGGCTGCACCAGTACCGGCGCCTGCGCATCCGCTGGGAGCGCCGCGACGACATCCACGAAGCCTTCCTCGCGATCGCCTGCGCCTGATCTGCCTCAAACTCCTCCAAGCCGAGAGTCATTCTGTTAGGCGCTCTTAGCGAGAGGAGTTCCCTGCGGCGTGGTGATCTTCGCCGGTCCTAGATGAAGAGAATCTTGTACGCGACGGCGGATGGTCCTGTTGGCGCTGACGGGCTCGTTGGCAACTCCGCCCCCGCCCGCCGAGGCGGCTCACTCCAGGCCGAGTCTCGCCATCGAGCAGGACGGCATTGCCGAGGGCGAGCATGTCTTCTATGACGGCGGCCAGGCAAACGCCGCCGTCCGGAAAATGAGCGACATCGGCTTCAACTCACTGCGGCTGATCCTCAGATGGAACGGCAGCGCGCATCTCGATCAGTTGCAGGTGGACGCAACCTGCAACGCAGCGCGCGCGATGGTCAGCAACGGCATGAAGATCCTGACCCTGAACCTGCTTCCCCGGGCCCGCGACTTCCCCAAGGACGACGCAGGACGAGGGAGCTTCGTCAGCTCCTACGACGATCTCTACCGGCTCCTTCGGACCCGACGGCTGCGCGGGACGAAAACTCCTGATCAAGGTGATGCCCGTCAACGAGCTCAACCTCACCACCTTCTGCGACGCCCAGACCGACGACGGCAACCTCCGGCGGCGCACCTGCGCGGAGTGGGCGGTCCTCCTGCAACACGTTGTCTACGCCGACGCTAAGGCGGCCGAGGTGCAATACGGCCTTCCCATCAGCGTAATCGGGCTGGCCGTCGCCGCTCAGCACAACCCGCTGGACCAGATCGCCGCCTACTGCAACTCCTGGAAGAGCCACGGCTACGGCGAACCCGACATGGACGAACAGGGCTTCCACCCACCCCTACCCGCTCACCCAGACCTACCTCGCCGACGGCACGATCGACCCCTACTCCGGGTCCGAATGACACCGCACATCAAGTCCGCCGTGGCCCGATGCTTCCAAGAGGCCGATCGCGATCGTCTACACAGAGGTGGCCTTCAAGACCACCGTTCCACCTGATGCCGGCGACAACGGCACAGCCCAACAGGGTGTCTACGTCAGCCTCGAGCAGTTCGTGGCCCTCCAAGAACATGTCGCTTTGTTGGCGACCGGCTACGGCGTCGTCGGGATCTACAACTTCCTCCTCACCGACGAGCAATCTCTGACTTCGGGCTGGCAATCGGGCCTCTACTACTTCAAGGGACAGCCCAAAGCGATCCTCGACGTCGACTACAGCTCCTCCGTGAAGCTGGAATCGAACCCTCCTCAAGGCCCGATCTGCTGCTTGCAGTTCGTCTCGGCTCGCCGCCTGCGCCAGGCGGACGCCGTACCGGCGTCGACCCACTCCTCGAACTCGAGGCGCGGCTCGCGGAGGTCGAAGCGCACGCGCTCGGATGAGCCTTCGACCCCGCCGCCTCATATGCGGCTCGCGAGGAGTTAGCGTCGTGCCTGGGGTTCGCGACTTCGTCCGCTCCATCGGTCTGCGGCCGGACGACCTACCCGACGTCTATCCCGCCGGCTCCCATCTCGAAGCGACGACGATCGCCCTCTCGCGCGAGCGGGTCCGCCGCGCGCGCCTCGGGCTCGAGCTGCTCGCACGCTCGGGCTACGAGCCGTCGACCTCCGAGCTCGGCGCCGCCGGCCTCGCTGTCCCGCTCAGGGTCGCGCCGGGCCCGTGAGCGGCGGCCGCAGGGAGACGAGCGGGATTAGCGGTCGTGATGTGGCCGATGATCCGGTCTGCAGCGTCGCGAGCGGAGGTTACGGCCAGGTCGATCGTCAGGCTGTCGCGATCGGGCATGGCCGTGAAGCAGTCGTACTCGTCGAGCAACCGAGCGAGCGTTTCCGCGTCGGTGGGCTTTCCGTACTGTCTCCGGCTTTCGGCGAGAACGCGCTCGAGCAGCACCTCACGCGGCGCAAGCAGCTGCACGAACGAGACCGCGCCTCCTGCCTTCTCATAGGAAGAGACGACGTCGGTGACGTGCTGTTCGTCGCCCGGCGCGAACACGAAGGTGTAGATCAGGTCGATGTTCTCCTCGGCCGCGGCCTCGACAAGGTCGCGTCTGAAACGTCCGACGACGCGCCAGAACGTCTCGCTCCCGAACGGCAGTACCTCTGTCACGGCGTCGATCGTGACGTGGTTGTGAAGGATCTTGAACGGGAGACGGTCTGCGATCGCTCTGGCGACAGTCAGCTTTCCGACAGCGGGCGGGCCATAGAGGAACACGAGACGCGGCGTGGCCACGCGGCCAAGTATGCGGCGGTCCGTTGACGCAGCGCCGGAGCACGGGCAAGGCGACGTCGACGGCGTGCGCGGTCGGCGTCTGGGCCCATTTCGGGGACAGCTCCCGGGACGGCACGCGTGCTCAGACGCGCCCTTCACGACAAAGCTGACCCCAGGCTCTGAGCCGAATTCGCTTCGTGAGGAAGGGGCTAGCTCCCCGGGTTGGACTCGAACCAACAACCCTCCGGTTAACAGCCGGATGCTCTGCCAATTGAGCTACCGGGGATCGCTCAGCGGCGGGCATTGTAGCCTCGCCCCGGCCGCGGCGACGGACGGCCCCGAACGGTGCCTGGCCACCGACCGAGGACAACCGAGCTCAGTGCGTGACCGTGACGGCGACGTCCACTTCGTGCTGCGGCGAGCCGTCCGCGGCCGAAGGGGCGAAGGCGGCGACCGTGGCGTCGCCCGGCGTCGCCTGCAGGGTCGTGTCGAACGTGCCGCGGCCCGGGGCGCCCTTCGGAGGCGGTGACCGTCCGCTTCGCGATCACCTTGCCGTCCCGCACGAGCTGCACGACGAGCGTGGCCTCGAAGACGCTGGCCGTGCCGGAGACGTGGAACGTCTGCGGCACCTGCGCGCCGGAGGCCGGGGTCTCGATCAGGATCGCGGGCACATAGCTCCGGAAATCGTCCCGGGTCAGCCCGCTGCGGCCCGCGACGTCGACCCGCTCCACCGTCGAGAACTGGGTCAGCGTGTAGACGATCTCCGCCTGTTGATCCCGCGTCGCGTCGTCGAGACGCAACCGTCGCGGTGCCGTCCGCGATCGTCACACCGGCGTGCCCGAGCCCGAGCGCCCCGAGCGCGGCGGCCGCGACCGCCGTCGTGCGCGGCACGTGGACGACCTGCGGGCGCAGGAGCCCGTCGTCGACCTTGAACACCGTCAGCGCCATCGGCGCCGGTGAGACCGGGGTGGTCGTGGACGGCGCGGTCGTGACGACGGTCGTGACGGTCGTCACCTGCTCCGAGGCGGTATCGGTCGACCCGCAGCCGGCGGCCAGGAGGGCTCCGAGCCCCAGGACGAGCAGACAATTCCGCATATCTCCCTGTTCTGGCAGAGGCCGGTCTATCCTTGACGCGTGAGCCTGTTCGGGGTCGTCCTCATTCTCGCCGCCGTCGCCCTCGTCGTGGCCGCCGAATGGCCGCGGATCGGGCGCCGCACGGGCCTCGACCGGAGCACCCGGCGCGAGCGCTCGCGCCGCAAGTCGCACCTGCGCGTCGTCGAGAACGACAGCGACGACTTCGCCCGCGCCGTCGAGCGCGACCTGGCGAACCTGCCGACGATCGACCCGCGCGAGCGCAAGAAGAACTAGACGATTGATTCCTAACTCGGGTGCGTTCGGGGATGGCTCAGACCAAGCAGGTCGCACGGCTCGGGCGCAGGACATAGCGGTTCCTACGTTCCAGCCCGAGCCGGGCGAGATGCGCCGTGTCTGAGCCACCAGCCGGACGTGCCCCAGTTGGGAATCAATCGTCTAGCGCACGGTGACCGTGGCGCGGAGCGTCGCGGTGTTCGGCAGGATCGGCGGCACGTTCTCCATGTTCTTCGTCTCCTGGTAGTCGGAGGCGTGCACGACGATCGTGTGCCGGCCCTTCGCCGCCGCGACCGTCAGCGCACTCGCCGGGCCGCGCAGCGTGACGTTGCGGCCGTCGACGGTCGCGGTGATGGACGCCGGGTCGACGCCCGAGCCGGCGTCGGTCGCGCGCACGACGATGCGCCCGCGGCTGCCGCTCGCGCGCAGCGTCGGCGGCTTCGTGTCGTTCACCCAGTAGCGGAACGTGAACGGCCCCGCCTGCGCCTGCGGCGCGCGTGTCGAAGACGATGTCGTACGCCCCCGCGGCGGGGACGTCGACGCCGGCGACCGACAACCGCTCGCCGTAGGACTTGCGGTACGGGTTGAGATCGAACGGCAGGCCGGTGTAGCCGACGAGCTGGTCCTCGCTGCCGTCGAAGACGACGTGCGGCACCGCGCGTCCGGTGAGCACGACGACGCCGAAGTTCGCCGGCCGGCCGCGTGATCGCGACGCGGTAGACGACCTCGGGGCCGGGGTAGCTCGCGTCGCCGCCGGTCGGATAGCGGTAGCGCGAGACGAGCGAGGCGCCGCCGCGCGTCGTCGCCCGTGTACGGCCGGGCTTCGTCAGCGCGATCGTCGGCTCGCCGGCGAGCTCGGCGCGGTCACGCCGAACCAGAACGGGATCCGGCGCGTGTCCGCGCCGTGCGTGAGGACGACGAAGCCGGTGACGTCGCCCGTCGCGCTGCCGCCGCGGTCGGCCGACGACGTCGAGCGTGCCCGGGCACCGTCACCGTCGCGCCGGCACGGTCAGCGTCCGCGGCGCCCTGCTGCAGGCGCGGTCGAGACCGTCCACGCGCCCGCGCCGCCGCCGGCGTCGGTCAAGAGACGCTGCGCGTCGCGCTCGCACCGGCCGCGAGCATCCCGAACGAGAGCCCGGTCGGCGCCGCGAAGAGCAGCGGGTGCATCCGCGCGCGGACGAGGTTGATCAGCCCGCCGCCCTCGCGCGTGCCGAGACCTCCCGGCCGCTCGCGTTCAGCACCGGGTCGCCGGTCTGGACGAGCGCCGACTTGATCTGCGCGACCGTCCACGTCGGGTGGCGCTGCTTCGAGCAGCGCGGCCGCGCCGGCGACCTGCGGCGTCGCCATGCTCGTGCCGCTCGAGCACGCCCGCACGGGCCGCCTGGCTCTTCGGCAGCGACGAGGTGACCGCGACGCCGGGCGCGGTCGACGTCCGGCTTCAGCTGCAGCGAGACCGGGGTCGGCCCGCCCGAGGAGAAGCCGGCGATCGTGTTGTGCGAGTCGTGCCGCCGCGACCGTGATCGCGCTCGGCGCGTTGCCGGGCGAGCTGACCGAGCCGTAGCCGAAGTCGGCGAAGTCGTTGCCGGCCGCGATCACCGGGACGACGCCCGCGGCCGCGGCGCCTTCGATCGCGGTGCACGACGATGTCGCGCTTCGGCTCGACCTCGGGCTCGCCGAGCGAGAGGTTGATCACGTTCATCCCGTCCGCGACGGCCGCCTCGATCGCGGCGGCGATCTCGGCCGCAGTTGCCGTCGAGCCCGAAGCCGGGCGTCGGGATCGTCAGCGCCTTGTAGTTGCCGAGGTACGCGTTCGGCGCGACGCCCGAGAGCTGGATCGCGCCCGCCTGCGTGCCGTGGTCGCCGGCGGCGATGCCCGCGACGTGCGTCGCGTGGAACGACGTCGTCGGGTCGAACGGCGTGTTCGCGTACTTGTAGGCGGCGAGGTCCGGCGCGAACGTGCGCTGCACGATCACCTTCGGCGTCGTGCAGCTGCGTCTGGCCCTTCGGGAAGCCGGGCGGATACTGGAAGCCCGCTCGGGTCGAAGTACGGGTTGCTGGCGTCGACGCCGTCGTCGATGATCGCGATCTTCATGCCGTTGCCGGCGGTCGCGAAGTCCGTGCCCCAGAGCTTGTCGGCGCCGATCACGCTCCGGGCCGCGCGCGGTCGACCGCCGACGCGGCGTGGTAGCGGACGTTCGGCCAGACCTTGGCGATGCCCGGGACGCGCGCGAGCCGCTCGACCGCGCTGCTCGGGACGACGACGGCGAAGCCGTTCGCGACGAGGCGGTAGCGCCAGCGGACCTGCGCGCCCGGGACGTATCCGTGACGCGGCGGGCGAGCGTGCCCTGGGCTGCGTCGACGCGGCGCAGCGTAGGCGGCGTGCGCGCGCCGACGTGCAGCGAGCGGCCGAAGGCCGCGAGCGGCGGGCGCCTTCAGCGTGACGACCACCTCGGTCGTCGGTCCAGTGCTCCGCGCGCCCAAGCCGTCGCCGGAGAGAACACGGCGGCCGCGGCCGCCGCGAGGATCGGAGGGCGATGCGTCTCAAGAGTGCGGATGAGAGGACTTGAACCTCCACGCCCTTACGGGCACACGGACCTGAACCGTGCGCGTCTACCAATTCCGCCACATCCGCGTGGCGGCGCCCAGTGTAGCGGCCGCTGTAAACCGCTGCTCCGACGCGAGCGCGCTGGCGACGGCTGTCGCTCGCTACGATCGCCGAGTGAGCACGGAACCTCTGCGCGACGCTGCTCGACGGGCGCATTTCCGGATGCCGACCGAGCTGCGAGGTGATCGACCGCGGCGGCGGCGACCACCTCGAGGTGCGCGTGACCGCAGCGTCGCTCGACGGGCCTCTCGCTCATCGAGCAGCACCGGCGCGTCTACGAGGCGCTCGCCGAGCCGCTGGCCGGACGGCACCATCCACGAACTGCGCATCAAGACGAAAGGGGCGGCGTGAGCTACACGGAGAAGATCAAGGAAGTCATCGACGGCTCGGACGTCGCGCTCTTCATGAAGGGCACGCCGGACGTCGATCATGTGCGGCAACTCCGAGCGCGCGCTGCGGGCGCTGCGCCGGGCCGGCGCGCCGATCACCGCGGTCGACGTGCTGCTCGACATGCAGATCCGCCAGGAGCTGACCGGCGATCTCGGGCTGGCCGACGATCCCGCAGGTGTTCGTGAAGGGCGAGCTCGTCGGCGGCGCCGACATCGTCGAGGAGCTCGAGCAGAGCGGCGAGCTCGAGCAGAAGCTCCGCGAGCGTCTCGGCGACGACTACGCCGCCGCACGCGACGAGCAGACGGTCGCGCTGAACGCCGGCTAGCGCTTTCGCGGCGCCAGAACGCGCGGTCGAAGATCCCCGTTCGGGGAAGCAACGACCCATCCCCGCGCGAGCGCACGGGACTCGTCAATACCTGCGCAACGGACGCCTACGCGAAGCGAGCGGCCGACCGGGCGCGCCTGCGCTCGGCCTCGACCTCGCGGTCGCGCGGTGCTGCGGCCGTGACGAGCTCGTCGAGCAGCTCGCGCGTCGTCGCGGCGATCGCCTCCACCGCGTGCTCGAACGCGGCCTCGTTGGCCCGCGACGGCTTCTGCATCCCGCTCACCTTGCGCACGAACTGCAGCGCCGCCGCGCGGACCTCGTCCTCGGTCGTTGGCGGCGCGAAGTTGTAGAGAACCTTGATGTTCCGGCACATGGCGTCAGTCTACGAGCGGAGGGAGGCCAGGACTTCGTCGGCGTGCGTATCCGGCTTGACCTTGTGCATCACACGCTTGACGTTGCCGTCCTCGTCGATCACGAACGTCGAGCGCTCCACGCCCCAGTAGGTCTTGCCCATGTACTTCTTCTCCGCCCAGACGCCGTACTGGTCCGCGACGTGGTGGCCCTCGTCGGCGAGCAGCGTGAACGGGAGGTCGTACTTGTCCTTGAACTTGACGTGCGACTTCTCGGTGTCCGGGGAGACGCCGAGCACGACGGCGCCCTCGCGCTCGAACTCGCCGTAGGTGTCGCGGATGCCGCACGCCTGCGCGGTGCAGCCCGGGGTGTCGTCCTTGGGATAGAAGTAGAGGACGACGGGCTTCCCGCGCAGCTCGGAGAGCCGCACGCTCTCGCCGCTGTCGCTCGTCAGCTCGAAGTCCGGTGCCGGCTTGCCCTCTTCGACCATCGCTGCTCCTTCCTCGTCGGTCCTGCGAGCGTATCCGGCCGGACCGGGCTCGCGCGCTACTCGGGGAAGTTCTCGGGGTGGAAGGCGTACGCCCACATCGAGCTCGGCTCGATGCGCATGAACACGACGCCTTCGCCCCACTCGAAGGGGCTCGACCCGTAGATGTCGCGCCAGATCGGCTCGAGCTCCGCCGCGTCCTCGTCGTCGCGCCCGATGATCGTCGCGTGCCCATGGACGACGATGCCGACGGTGTCGCCGTCCACGTGCGCCGCGCTGCAGGCGGGGTTGGCGCGCAGGTGCTCGAGGCGCGCAGCACGACCGCCGGTCGAGACCGTGAAGCGCCCGCGCACGAAGACACCGTCGAGCGGCGCGACGCGGGGCTCGCCCTTCGGGTTCACGGTCGCGAAGGCGACGTGCTTCGTGCCCTGCAGGTAGCGCACGACCTGACGCGCGTTCAGCCGGCGCTCCGGCTTCACGATGCCCGCGAGGTGCGGGTTGGCGTGATCGAACGTCCGGTCGATCAGCCCCTGCAGCTCGCGGATCTCCTCCTCGGACTCGAA
This sequence comes from uncultured Thermoleophilia bacterium, assembly GCA_963847415.1. Classification (GTDB taxonomy): domain Bacteria; phylum Actinomycetota; class Thermoleophilia; order Gaiellales; family Gaiellaceae; genus PALSA-600. Next base: position 474,446 of record CAWJZQ010000030.1, read on the forward strand.
CATCGTCGACTGCCCTTCTACCAGAGGCGCAGGTAGCGTTCGGGCCGCGATGCTAACGGCGCACCACGTCAACGCATTCCTGCTGATCGCCGTCTGCGCGCTGGCCTCGGCCGCCGCCTTCTGGGCGCGCCGGACGCGCGCCGGGCACGCGGTGACGCAGCTGCTCGCGCTCGCGCAGACGCTGCTCGTCGCGCAGGTCGGGCTCGGCCTGCTGCTCCTCTCGCGCCACCATCGCGCGCACGACCACCTCCACTACGCCTACGGGACGTTCGCGCTGCTGGCGGTGCTGTCGCCGTGGCTCTACGCGCCGACCGAGCCGCGCGCGCGGCTGCTCTGGTTCGCGGTCGCCACGCTGCTCGCCGCGGCGCTCGGCGTGCGAGCCTGGATGACGGCGTGAGCCCGTTCGTCCGCAACCTGTTGATCCTCGCGGCCGTCGCGCTCGTGATCGTGGTGCTGAACCTCGAGACGGCGCTCGTGACCGCGGGCATGCTGCTGCGCGTCGCGTTCATCATCGCGATCGCGGTCGTCGCGTACTTCTACTGGCGCGACTTCGGCCGGCGCGAGATCTCGACCTGGCCGCCGCGAGCAGCCTACGTCTTCTACGCGGCGGTCGGCCTGCTGATCGTCGACATCGGCTGGTGGCTGCTCGCCGGTCTCGCAGGGCGCGACCTGCTCGCTCGCGCTGTTCGTCGCCGCGGCGTGCATCTACGCGGGCTATCGCACGTGGCGCGACCAGAGCACGTACGTGTGACCGGTCGCGAGCTGGTGGAGTCACATGTGCGCGCGTTCAACGACGGCGTCCGCACCGGCGACTGGGAGCCGATGCTCGCGCGCTTCGCCGACGACGCCGAGCTGCGGTTCGAGAACGTGCCGGCCGGCCCGTTCGGCGGGCTCGACGAGATCCGGCACGCCTATCGCGAGCAGCCGCCGGACGACGAGATCCGGCTGCTCGGGATCCAGGACGACGTCGACGCACCGCGTCACGGCGGCGTTCGCCTGGGCGCGCGGCGGCACCGGGCGGCTCGTGCTCGAGCACGAGCGCGGCGCGATCACGCGCCTAGCTGTGATCTTCGACGAGTGACGCCGACGCCGTCGAGGCGGTCGAGCGCCTCGCGGATCGTCATGTGCTGCCCGACGAAGATCGGCGTGTCGCGCTCGGTGTAGCGCGACGCCTCGGAGTCGCGCAGCCGTCAGCATCAGGTGCATGAAGTCGGCCGGCTCGTCGCACTCGAACGCGGTCATGAACTCCTGGTCGTCGATCCCGAACGAGTACGTCGTGTGGTTGTGGATCGTCGGGAACTCCTCGCGGCCGATGCGGATGTGCTCGTCCATCGCCCGCTGCCGGTCCTCCTCGGGCAGCGCGTACCACGGCCGCACCTTCACGAACGGGTAGACGACGAGGTACGGCGATCCCTGCGGCGATGATCTTCCGCGCCCGCCGCGCCGACGTGTACTGCGACGCCTTCGTCGTCGCGAGGTAGGAGTACGGCGTCTCGAGCCAGCCGGCGAGCGGCGTCGCGTTCAGCGCCGCGCCGAGCTCGCCGAGGTCCTCGTAGCGCTCGGTGATCTTCCAGAGGAAGAAGTCGCGTGTCCGGCCGGACGCCGGTCGTCGAGTAGGCGCGCAGCGTGGTCGAAGCGCGGCGCGAACTCCTCGACCACCTCGGCGAAGGCGTCCTTCGCCGCCGCGCGCTCCTCGACCGGCAGCCGGCGCCACGCCGGGTCGACGCGGAAGAACGTGTAGGCGACGTACTGCCCACCCGTCGAAGGACTCGCGTCGCCGGGAACGCGCACGATTGTCAGCGTCCCCTCCGCGAGCCTGTCCGGCCCGCGTCGAGCGCGTCCGCGGACCGGCGCCTCGAGGCTCGCGCTTCGGCGCTGCCGTCGGCGTAGCAGAGCGCCGCTCTGGAGCCCTTCGAGGCGCGTCTCGTCGACGACGTGGAAGAGAACAGCATCCGCACGTTGCGGCTGGCAGCGCCGCGAGCGCGGATCGCGTCGGCGTAGAGCGCGCCTGCGTCTCCTCGTCGACGGCGGCGTCGGCGACCTCGCGGCCCGTGTAGAGCGTACGCCTTGGCGCGCGGGATCGCGCGTCTCGACGCCGTACTCGCCGTAGACGATCGGCAGCTCGCGCCGGGCTGCGCGGTCCCGCGAACGCCTCCCGAGCAGGCCGACGAGCTTGCCGTAGTCGGCGATCCCGATCGACGTCGAGTTCGGGTGCGCGGACGTCGGCGGGACGCGCTGAGCTCTCGCCGTAGACGTGGATCGAGAACGCGTCCATGATCGGCTGCGTCGCGGCCGCTCGCCCGGTAGGCGCGCGCCGAGGTCGCGGATGAACTGCGTCGGCGAGTGCGTCTGGCCGCGTGCCGTCGGCGTTGTCGCCGCCGCGCGGCGCGAGCCCGCCGCCGATCACGTCGAGGTCGCGGGTCGACGCGCCTTCAGCGCGTCGTAGGTCGGCGGCGAGCAGCGCCTCGTAGTCGACCGCGGCCGCGTCGCGCGCCGTCCGGCGCCGAACTGCGGCTGCCAGAAGAGGTTCAGGTTCGGCTCGTTGCCGACGATCACGTCGCGCACCTCCGGCAGCGCCTGCGCAGGATCGCCGCCGCGTACGCGGCGAACTGCGTCGCGGCGCTCCGGCGTCAGCGGCGTCGACGGCGCTGAACTGAGTAGACGGCGAGCACCGGCCGGACGCCGCTGCGGCCGTCGGCCGCGTCGACCGCGCGGCGCAGCGGCGGCAGGTCGGCGCGGCGCGTCGAGCACCGTCTGCGTCCAGACCGCGCTGAGCACGATCGCGCGGAAGCCCGAGCGCCGCGCGAGCTCCATCTGCGCCGCGCCGGGTCGCGCGCCACTTCGCCGCGTCCTCGACGGCCCCGACGACGAGCTTCGGCTGCGCCGGCCGCCGCCGCCGCCGCAGCCGAGCGCAGCGGCGACGAGCGCGGCGAGCGCAGCAGCGCATGGCGCGCACCCGTGCACGAGGCGCGCCGGAGTACGCTGGCCTCCGATGGCCGATCCGACCGCATCGAGAGCCAGCTGAAGCGCCTCCCGGCGAAGCCGGGCGTGTACCTCTTCCGCGACGCGGCGGGGCGACGTGCTCTACGTCGGCAAGGCGAAATCGCTGCGTCCGCGCGTGCGCCAGTACTTCCAGGCCGGGCTCGAGCGACACGCGGCAGGGCATCGACCAGATGGCCGACCGGGTCGAGACGATCGAGACGATCGTCACCGCGGACCGAGGTCGAGGCGCTCCACCTCGAGCAGAACCTCGTCAAGCGCCACCGGCCGCCGTTCAACGTGCGGCTGCGCGACGACAAGTCGTTCCCGTACATCGCGGTCACGGTCGAGGACGACTACCCGCGCGTGATGTTCACGCGCGAGCGCCACCGGCGCGGCGTCGTCTACTTCGGGCCGTACGCGAACGCGAAGAAGGTGCGCGAGACGCTCGACGTGCTGAACCGCGTCTTCCGCTACCGGCCGTGCGAGGGGCCGCAGCCGGGACGGCACAGCGGCATCCCGTGCCTCGACTTCCACATCGAGCGCTGCCACGCGCCGTGCGTCGGCTACATCTCGAAGGAGGACTACCGCGAGCGTGATCGACCAGGTGATCGAGTTCCTCTCGGGCGACGACCGGCCGATCCGGCGCCGGCTCGAGCGGCAGATGCGCGAGGCCGCGGCCGACGGAGCGGTTCGAGGACGCCGCGCGCTACCGCAACCGGCTGCAGCGCGATCGAGCGGCTGTCCGAGCGGCAGGCGGTCGAGCGGCGCGTCGATCGGCACGATCGACGTGATCGGCGTCGCCGTCGTCGCCCGAGCGGGCCGCCGTGCAGGTCTTCCCGCTGCGCGACGGCCGGATGGTCGACCGCTACTCGTTCCACCTCGAGAACGCCGCCGGCGAGGACGCTCGGCGAGGTGCTCGAGCAGTTCTGCCTCGAGTACTACGGCTCGGCGCCGTCGATCCCGCCGCAGATCCTCGTGCCGCGCGGCGTCGGCGACACTGAGCGCGCTCGAGCGCGTTCCTCTCCGAGCTGCGCGGCTCGCACGTCGAGGTGCGTGCGCCCGAGCGCGGCGAGAAGCGGCGCCTGCAGGAGCTCGCGCAGCAGAACGCCGCAGCTCGCGCTCGAGTCGGAGACGTTCGTCGCCGAGACGAAGCGCGCTGCGCCGCGTCGAGGCGCTCGAGGAGCTGCGCGAGGTGCTCAACCTCGAGTCGCTCCCGATCCGCATCGAGTGCTTCGACATCTCGAACATCCAGGGCCAGGAGATCGTCGGCTCGATGGTCGTGTTCGAGGACGGCGGTCGCGAAGAAGGCGCACTACCGCAAGTTCGCGGTCCGCGGCGTCGACGGGCAGGACGACTTCGCCGCGATGGCGCGAGGTGATCTCGCGCCGCTTCTGCCCGGCTCGCCGCCGACGCCGGCTCGGACGAGTGGAACGAGTCGTTCGCCGCGACGCCGAACCTCGTCGTGATCGACGGCGGCAAGGGCCAGCTGTGCGGCGGCGCTCGCCGCGATGCAGGAGCTCGACCTGCCGCGCGTCGCCGTGATCGCGCTCGCGAAGCGGATCGAGGAGGTGTTCGTCCCCGGGCCGGCCCGACCCGATCGCTGCTCGTCCGAGCACTCGCCGGGCCTCCAGCTGCTGCAGCGGATCCGCGACGAGGCGCATCGCTTCGCGATCACCTTCCACCGCCAGCGCCGCGACGCGGCCGCGCGCGAGTCGATGTTCGACCAGCTCGAGGGCGTCGGCCCGGCGCGCCGCCGCGCGCTGCTGCGGCACTTCGGCTCGGCCGAGCGCGTCGCTCGCGGCGACGCGAGGAGGAGCTCGAGGGCGTGCCCGGCGTGCCGGCGAAGACGGCGCGCACGATCTACGCGCAGCTGCACACGCACCGGCGGCGCGCTGAGGCAGTGACTACCCTGTCGCGGCCGTGCGCCGGCTCGCCCTCGCTCTCGGTCCGCTCGTGCTCGCCGGCTGCGGCTCGCTCGCAGCACGAGCGGCGGTCATCACGACGGCGACGACGCCGGTCGCGGCCGAAGCCCGGGCCGGGGCACGACGCTCTACCCGGCGGCGACTGGGCGGTCGTGCTCGACGGCGACGACGCGACCGCGCTCCACCTGCGTCGGCGGCAGCGTGGCAGCCCGACCGACGCCGGCGCGGTCAAGGTCGCGATTCTCGGGCCGCGACGGCGATCGCGCCGCCGATCCCCGCAGGTCGCCGCCGAGCTCGTCGCGCACGACGCCGCTCGTCGAGTCGGGCTCTGGGTGGACGGCATCGAGCTGCTCGAGAAGGGCGGCGGGCTGACGCCGAACCGCGGCACGATCTACGGCGCGCCCGGCACGCCGCTCGCGCAGGGCAAGCACGTCGCCGTCGCCTACGGCCGCACCGCGGAGCACGCGACCGCGGTCGCGCTGGTCGTTCCGCGTGCGTGCTGAGCCCGTCAGGTGCCGGCGCTGTCCGGGTCGCGCGTCCATGAACGGGTAGCGGTAGCTCGTCGGCGGCGTGAACGTCTCCTTGATCGAGCGCGGGCTGACCCAGCGGATCAGGTTCCACATCGAGCCGGCCTTGTCGTTCGTGCCCGAGGCGCGCGCGCCGCCGAACGGCTGCTGGCCGACGACCGCGCCGGTCGGCTTGTCGTTGACGTAGAAGTTGCCGGCCGCGTAGCGGAGCCGCTGCTGCGCGTCGTCGATGCGCGGCGCGGTCCTCCGAGAAGACCGCGCCGGTCAGGCCGTACGGCGCTGTCTTGTCGACGAGCTCGAGCGTGTCGTCCCACTTGCTCTCGTCGTAGACGTACGTCGTCACGACCGGGCCGAAGAGCTCCTCGCGCATCGTGCCGGAAGCTCGGGGTCGCGCGTCTCGATCACCGTCGGCTCGACGAAGTACCCGCTGCGAGTCGTCGTAGCCGCCGCCGACGACGATCGTCGGTCTCGGCGTGCGCCTTCGCCTCCTCGATCGCCTCCGCCTGCGTGCGGAACGACGAGCCGTCGATCACCGCGCCCATGAAGTTGCCGAAGTCGGAGACGTCGCCCATCTTGATCGTCGCGACCTCGCTCCTGCAGGCGCTCGCGCAGCTCCGGCCAGAGGTTCGACGGCGCGTAGACGCGCGACGACGCCGAGCACTTCTGCCCCTGGTACTCGAACGAGCCGCGCACGATCGCCGTCGCGAGCGCGTCGACGTCGGCGGACGGATGCGCGACGATGAAGTCCTTGCCGCCGGTCTCGCCGACGATGCGCGGGTAGTTGCGGTAGCGCTCCATGTTCGACGCGACCGTGCGCCACATCCCGTTGAAGACCGGCGGTCGAGCCGGTGAAGTGGATGCCGGCGAGGTGCGGGCTGCGAGCGCCGCGTCGCCGATCGTCGGCGCCCGAGCCGTAGACGAGGTTGATCACGCCGTCGGGCAGCCCGGCCTCCTGGAACAGGCGCATCAGGTAGTAGGCCGAGAGCATCGCCGTGCCGGCCGGCTTCCAGACGACGACGTTCCCCATCAGCGCCGGCGAGCTCGTCAGGTTCGCCGCGATCGCCGTGAAGTTGAACGGGCGAGACGGCGAAGCACGAAGCCCTCGAGCGGCCGGTACTCCATGCCGGTTCCAGACGCCCGGCGACGAGATGCGGCTGCTCCGCGTAGATCCGCGTCATGAACTCGACGTTGAAGCGGAAGAAGTCGATCGACTCGCAGGCGGCGTCGATCTCCGCCTGGTGCGCGGTCTTCGACTGGCCGAGCATCGTCGCCGCGTTCAGCGTGTCGCGCCACGGGCCGGCGAGCAGCTCGGCCGCGCGCAGGAGCACGCGCCGCGCGCTCCTCCCACGGCCAGCGCGACCAGTCCTCCCAGGCCGCCGCGGCAGCGTCGATCGCCTGCTGCACGTGCTCGGCGCCGCCCTGGTGGACGTCGGCGAGCACGTGCTCCTTGTCGTGCGGCATCACCGCCGGCTTGAGTCTCGCCCGTGCGGACGTCCTTGCCGCCGATCACGAGCGGGATCTCGATGCGCTCGCTCGCGCATCTGCTCGAGCCTGCGCTGCAGGCGCTCGCGTTCGGGGCTGCCGGGCGCGTAGTCGTGGATCGGCTCGTTGCGCGGCGGGCGGCGGACGGAAGATCGCGTGGGTGCTCATGCCTCGTACATTACGGGCGGTGGACCCGGCGCACGTCCTGTGGATCGGCGGCGGGCAGGGCAGCGGCAAATCGTCGGTCGCCAGGGCGCTCTCACGGCGATTCGATCTGCAGCTCTACAACGTCGACCGCCGGACGTGGGTGCACGAGGCGCGCATGCCGACGACCGAGTTCGGCTCGCTCTCGATGGACGAACGCTGGGTCGAGGCGACGCCGGCAGCGGATGCTCGAGTGGTTCGTCACCACCTCCCGCCACCGCTTCCGCCTCGTGCTCGAGGATCTGCGCGCGTTGCCCGATTCGCCGCTCGCGATCGTCGAGGGGCCGCAGCTCTTGCCGACGTCGGTCGCGGCGGTGCTGCGGCGCCCGAGAAGCGCTCTTCCTGCTGCCCGGAGCCGGCGAGCAGGGAGCGCGGCTGCTCGCGCGCGGGCCGATGCCCGGGACGTCTCGGACGGCGAGCGTGCTCGTGCGAACGCGACGGAGCGCGACCTGCTGATCACGCGCCGGTTCGGCCCGCGAGGCGGCCGGACCTGCGGCTGAAGGTGCTGCGCGTGGACGCGCCGCTCGACGTGATCGATCGAGCGCGCGGCCGAGCACTTTCGCCCGGTGATCGAGCGCGGGCCGCGCGAGGCCGATCTGGCGGCGCTGCGGCGCTTCGAGAACGACGTCGACGCGACGCAGGTGCGGCTTTACCGCGAGTCGCTCGGCGCCGATCGCGCTCCCGGACGACGGCCGCTGGCGTTCGCCTGCGAGTGCGGCGAGCCGGGCTGCGAGGACACGATCGAGCTGACGCTCGCCGAGTACGAGGCGATCAGCGCCGGAGGAGATAGGTCGCCGTTACGACGACCCAGACCATGAAGCCGAGCGACGAGGCGAAAACGCGCACCGCCCGCGAGCGTCCAGTCGGCGGCCGCCTCGATCAGCCCGACGACGAGCACGGCGACCCCGCCTGCGACGCCGGCCTGGCCGAACCACTTCGCGATCTTGCGCGCGCGCCACGCGGCCGAGCGACGAGCCGATGATCACCGTCGACGGCGCAGGCCGCCGCCGGCGCGGCGAGCCGCGGTCGTCGCCCAGCACGACGGCGAACGTCTGCAGCGCGATGTACGCGGCGCCGCCGATGCACGACGACGCTCGCGAAGAAGCCGTCGGGGTCGAAGCGCACGAGCCGCGCGCGCAGGCTCGCGATGAACCAGAGGTAGGCGAATGCCGCGCCGGTGAAGAGCGCTCGACTTCGCCCGCTGGTGCTGTAGCCCGAGCAGCAGCGCCGGCAGGGCGAGCGCCACGTACGCGTACCCGAGAGCCGGCAGCTTCGCCCGCGTCACGCGGCGAAGCTACAACATCGAAGGATGAAGCCGACGCTCGTGCAGTACGACGCGCCCGGCTGGGGCGTGGGGGAGGTCTGGCTCGACGAGGACGGACGTGTCTTTCACAGCGAGCTCCCCGCCCACGACGTCTGAGCCGGCTCAGAGCCGGCTCAGAGCCGGCTCAGAGGCTGGCGGCCCGGTTGCAGGCGTTCTTCGCGGGCGGTGCAGGACGACTTTCGCGACGTGCCCCTGCGGATCGACGACGGGTTCTACGGCGACTGCGCGCGGGCGCTGCGGGCGGTGCCCGCGCGGCGAGGTCGTCACCTACGGCGAGCTCGCGGCGCTCGCGGGCCGGCCGGGCGCGGCGCGCGCGGCCGGGCACGTTCTGCGCGCGCTGCGAGCTCGCGCCGTTCCTGCCGGTGCACCGCGTCGTCTCGTCGAACGGGATCGGCAGCTGGGGCACGCTCGGCGTCGAGTACAAGCGGCGGCTGCTGGAGCTCGAGCACGTCGCTCTCTGACGACCTCCGCGACGAGCTCGCGCAGATCGCGCCGGCGCGGCGCTGCTGCCGCCTAGCCGAGCTCTCGGCGCTCTTCCACGCCTCGGGCGCGTGGCATCTGCGTGGCGGGGCGGTCGCGCGTGCACCTCGACCTGTCGTCGAGCTCCGCCGTCGCGCGGCGCGCGTTCGCGCTCCTGCGCGATCTCGGCGTCCGGTCGGAGATCCGGACCTACCGGCGACGCGCGTTCGAGCAGGCAACGCGCTACCAGCTGCACGTCGACGTCGACGAGCACGCGCTGCAGGTGCTGCGCGAGGCCGGCGTGCTCTCACGCACCGGCGCGCCGCTCGGGCAGCCCCCGAAGCGCGTCGTCGGACGCTCCTGCTGCCGCGGCGCGTACCTGCGTGGCGCGCTGCTCGGCGCCGGCTCCCTGTCCGGCCCGCGCGACCCGCATCTCGAGCTGCGCGCGAGCGGGCTCGACGGTGCGCGCTTCATCGCCGACGTCGCCGCGCGTGAGGGCGTCGAGCTCGCCGTCTCCGAGCGGCGCACACATGCCGTGGCCTACGCGAAGGGCCACGACACGATCGCCGACGTGCTTGCGCTCGCCGGGGCGGGCGACACCGCCCTCCGGCTCGAGGAGCACGCCGTGCTCGCGGCGATCCGAGCGGACGCAAACCGGCTCGCGAACGCCGACGAGGCGAACCTCGTCCGCACCGCCCGCGCCGCGCACCAGCAGCTGGAGGCGATCCGCTCGCTCGACGTGGACTCGCTGCCGCCGGCCCTCGCCGAGATCGCCGAGCTGCGCCTCCGGCACCCCTCCGCCTCGCTCCGCGAGCTCGCCGCCAAGGCGCGCCCACCGCTCTCCAAGGCCGCTGCGCATCGCCGTTTGCAGGCCGTCGTCAAGCTTGTTTCAAACCGATGTGAGTCCAGACTTGCAACTGCTCTAGCGTCGGCGGCATCCTGTTCCCCATACTCCTTCCGGCGGGTCCGTGCTCAGTCGACGGTGGATACAGACCCCGTCTGCCGTCACCACTGAAACCGGTTCGTCCTGAGGGGAGGGTCGTCCTCGGAGCCTCCCCTCAGGCCCGCCATAGGCAGGCGCCCGACAGCCGAACGTCGTTGTTCGTTCGGAAAACGTGTGAGCGCCGTCCTCATATACCTTTGTCTCTCCGATGAGCCAGGCGAAGTTCGACGAGCTCAGGACGCGGCTGGCGGAGATCGCGGATCTCGGCAAGGCCGCATCGGTGCTGGGCTGGGACCAGCACGTGATGATGCCGCCGCGCGGCGGCCCAGATCCGGGCCGAGCAGCTGGCGACGATCGGCCGCATCGCGCACGTCAGAGTTCACCGACCCGGAGGTCGGGAAGCTGCTCGACGACCTACGCGACTGGGGCGAGCAGCAGGACTACGACTCGCTCGAGGCGAGCCTGATCCGCGTCACCGCGCGCGACTGGGAGAAGGCGAGCAAGGTGCCCGCCGACCTGCGCGCCGAGATGTCGCGCTCCGCCGCACTCGCGAACCCGGTGTGGGTCGAAGCGCGCAAGAACAACGACTTCAAGAGCTTCCTCCCGGTGCTGCGCAAGAACCTCGATCTGCGCAAGCAGCTACATCGACTGCTTCGAGGTCGACGACGAGCCGTACGACATCGTGCTCGACGACTACGAGCGCGGCATGAAGACGAAGGAGGTGCGGCGCATCTTCGACTACGTGAAGGAGCACCAGGCGCCGCTCGTCAAGGAGGTCGCCGCGCAGGGAGCGAACGACCCGCGCGACCACGACGTTCCCGCTCGACGCGCAGAAGGTGTTCGAGCTCGAGGTCGTGCGCGAGTTCGGCTTCACCGACGACGCCTGGCGCCTCGACCCGACCGTGCACCCGTTCGCGTCCGGCGCCGGCATCGACGACATCCGCATCACGACGCGCTACTTCACCGACCACCTCGGCGGCCTGTTCGGGACGATGCACGAGTTCGGGCACGGGCTCTACGAGCACCAGATCGACCCGGCGCTCGAGCGCACGCCGCTCGCGCGCGGCGTGTCGCTCGGCATGCACGAGTCGCAGAGCCGCATGTGGGAGAACCTCGTCGGCCGCTCGCTTCCGTTCTGGCGCCACTTCTTCCCGCGCCTGCAGGAGCTGTACCCCGACACGCTCGGTGGATACGACGTCGATCGCTGGTACCGCGAGGTCAACGTCGTCGAGCCGTCGCTGATCCGCGTCGAGGCGGACGAGGCGACCTACAACCTGCACATCATCCTGCGCTTCGAGCTCGAGCAGGCGATGCTCGGCGAGGAGTTCCCCCTCGAGCAGCTGCCCGACGAGTGGAACAGCCGCATGTGGGACTACCTCGGCATCGAGGTGCCGAACGACACCGAAGGCGTGCTCCAGGACGTGCACTGGTCGGGCGGCTCGATCGGCTACTTCCCGACGTATGCGCTCGGCAACCTCATCTCCGCGCAGATCTGGGAGCGCGTCACGACCGACCTGCCCGACCTCCACGACGGCTTCGAGCAGGGCGAGTTCGGGCAGCTGCGCGACTGGCTGCGTGAGAACCTGCACCGGCACGGCCGCAAGTTCACGCCGGGCGAGACGCTCGAGCGGGTCTGCGGCACGACGGCGATCGACCCCGCCCCGTACGTGCGCTACCTGCGCGAAAAACTCTCGGCGATCTACGGGATCGCTGCGCCTGCCGCTTGAGGCGACTTTCAGTTGAGTAGAGTCGCCGCATGGCGAAAACACGCGTAGGGATCAACGGATTCGGCCGGATCGGCCGCAACTTCTTCCGCGCCGCGCAGGAGCGCGACGCAGACTTCGAGATCGTCGCGTTCAACGATCTCGGCGACGTGGCGACGATGGCGCACCTGCTCCGCCACGACTCCGTGCTCGGGAGCGTTCCAGGGCACGGTCGAGGCCGAGGCCGGCTCGCTGAAGGTCGACGGGAAGGAGCTGAAGGGGCTTGCCGAGCGCGACCCGGCGAACCTGCCGTGGGGCGATCTCGGCGTCGACGTGGTGATCGAGTCGACCGGCTTCTTCACCGACCGCGCCTCCGCGCAGAAGCATCTCGACGCCGGCGCGAGGAAGGTGATCATCTCCGCGCCCGCCAGCGACCCCGACATCACGCTCGTGCTCGGCGTGAACGACGACCAGTACGACCCGGATCAGCACTCGATCATCTCGAACGCGTCGTGCACGACGAACTGCGTTGCGCCGATGGCGAAGGTGCTCGACGACGCCTTCGGGGTCGAGCGCGGGTTCATGACGACGATCCACGCGTACACGAACGACCAGCAGGTGCTCGACCTGCCGCACAAGGACCTGCGGCGCGCGCGGGCGGCCGCGATCAACCTGATCCCGACCTCCACCGGCGCCGCGCGCGCGATCGGGCTCGTGCTGCCGCACCTGAAGGGCAAGGTCGACGGCATCTCCGTGCGCGCACCGGTCCCGACGGGGTCGGTCACGGACCTCGTCGTCGAGCTGCGCGGCGAGACGAGCGCGGACGGGATCAACGACGCGTTCAAGGCGGCCGCCGACGGCGGGCCACTCGCGCCTTACCTCGACTACTCGACGGAGCCACTCGTCTCCAGCGACATCGTCCACTCGCCGGCGTCGTGCACATTCGACAGCGAGCTGACGATGGCCATGGGAACGTCGGCCAAGGTCTTCGGCTGGTACGACAACGAGTGGGGCTACTCGTGCCGGCTCGTCGACCTCGTGCCCAAGATCGTCGGATGAGGCTGCCGCGGTCGGTCGAGACCGCAGACGTCGACGCGAAGGTCGTCCTCGTCCGTTCGGATCTCAACGTGCCGCTCGACGACGGCCGAGTCGCCGACGACACGCGCATCCGGGCGTCGCTGCCGACGATCCGGCTGCTGCTCGAGCAGAACGCACGCGAGGTGCGCGTCTGCTCGCATCTCGGCCGGCCGAAGGGGCGCGACGAGAAGTACGCGATACAGCCCGTGCGCGAGCGGCTGCTCGAGCTCGCCGGCGACGACCGCGTGACCGTGCTCGAGAACACGCGCTTCGACGAGGGGGAGACGAACAACGACGAGCGCTTTGCGCGAGAGCTCGCCGACGGGTGCGAGCTGTTCGTGAACGACGCCTTCGGCTCCGCCCACCGCGCGCACGCGTCGACGGTCGGCGTCGCCCAGCTGCTGCCTGCGTTCGCGGGACTGCTGCTCCTCGACGAGCTGCGCAACCTCGGGAAGCTGCTCGGCGACGTCGAGCGGCCGTTCACGATCGTGTCCGGCGGAGCCAAGGTGGAGGACAAGATCGGCGTGCTCGAGAACCTCGGGTCGCGCGCGGACGAGGTCCTGATCGGCGGGAAGATGGCCGAGGACGTGCGGGCCGACAACCCGTTCTCGTTCGACGCGGTGCTGCCGAGCGACGTCGTCGCCGCGGCGTCGTTCGACGAGCATGCGGAGACGCAGGTCGCGCCCTTCGATGCGCTGCCCGACGGCTGGCTCGGCCTCGACGTCGGCCCCCGCACGCGCGAGGACTTTGCGCGGCGCGTCGCGGGCGCGCGAACAGTGTTCTGGAACGGGCCGATGGGCGTCTTCGAGTGGCCGCGCTTTCGCGGAGGGCACGTTCGCGCTCGCGAGGGCGCTCGCGGAGAGCGACGGCTTCACCGTCGTCGGCGGCGGCGACTCGGTGCGCGCCGTCCATGAGGCAGGGGTCGCCGACCGCATCTCGTGGATCTCGACCGGCGGCGGCGCGTCGCTCGAGCTGCTGGAGGGCAAGGAGCTTCCGGGCGTGGCGGCGATTCCCGATGCGTGACGCCGCCGACGTCGTGCGCCGCTACCTGGCGCTCTTCGAGCAGGACGACACGCAGCGCTTCGCAGAGGTGCTTGCGCCGGACCTGAGGGTGTACTCGCCTGACGGGACGCTCGCCTTCGACGGCCGCGACGCGTGGATCTCCTCGCAGGCCGAGATGAAGGTGCGGTTCGAGCACGTCACCGAGGAGGAGCTGCTCGTCGATGGCGAGCGCGTGGCGTGCCGCTATCGCGCCGAGGCGACGTTCCCCGACGGCCGGCGGGTCACCTCGACGGGCACGAAGATCTATCGCCTCTCCGACGGCCTCATCTGCGAGATCCACGGCAACGACCACACGTCCGTGGAATGAGCCAGCTCGTCGCGCAGATGCCGTTCGCGGCCGCGCTCGGCGTGCAGATCGACCAGGCGTCGAACGACGAGGTGCGCGGCCGGCTCGACTGGACGGCCGAGCGCTGCACCGCCGGCGGCGTCATGCACGGCGGCGCGCTGATGACGCTCGCGGACAGCCTCGGCGCGATCTGCGCATACCTCAACCTGCCGGAGGGCGCCTCGACCGCGACGATCGAGTCGAAGACGAACTTCTTCCGCGGAGTGCGGGAGGGGCACGTGGAGGGTGTCTCGCGACCGTTGCACGTCGGCCGGAGCTCGATCGTCGTGCAGACCGAGCTCGCCGATGCCGGGGGCAGGCCGGTCGCCGTCGTGATACAGACACAAGCGGTGCTCGTCTGATGCTGATCGCAGGCAACTGGAAGATGTACAAGGGGCCGGCCGAGGCGGCCGCGTTCTGCCGGGCGCTGCGTGACGCGGGACTGCCGGAGGACGTCGACGTCGTCGTCTGCCCGCCGTACGTCTCGCTGGAGGCGGCAGTGCAGGCGCTCGCGGGCACCGAGATCGGCGTCTTCGCGCAGAACTGCCACTGGGAGGCAGAAGGCGCGTTCACCGGCGAGGTGTCGGCCGCGATGCTTCACGAGGTCGGCGCCTACGGCACGCTCGTCGGGCACTCCGAGCGGCGCCAGTGGTTCGGCGAGACCGACGAGAGCGCCGCCGGCGTGTCCGCACCGCACTCGCCGAGGGGCTGGACGTGATCGCCTGCGTCGGCGAGACGCTCGCCGAGCGCGAGGCGGGGGAGACCGAGGCGGTGCTCCGCCGCCAGGTCGGCGTGCTCGAGCACGACGACAACCTCGTGATCGCCTACGAGCCGGTATGGGCGATCGGCACCGGCAAGACGGCGACGCCCGCGATGGCGCAGGAGGCGCACGAGACGATCAAGTCGCTGCTCGACGTGCCCGTGCTGTACGGCGGGTCGGTCAAGCCCGAGAACGCAGCCGAGCTGCTCGCGCAGCCGGCGGTCGACGGCGCGCTCGTCGGCGGCGCCTCGCTCGACGTCGACTCGTTCGCCGCGATATGCCGCGCAGCAGTGACCTCGTAGCCTCGTCGATCCTCGACGGCTGGGGCTGCGCGCCGCCCGGGCCGGGGAACGCGGTCGAGCTCGCCGAGACACCGGTCTTCGACCGGCTGTGGCGTGAGTTCCCGCACACGACGATCGAGGCCTCAGGCGAGGCGGCGGGCCTGCCGCCCGGCCAGATGGGGAACAGCGAGGTCGGGCACCTGACGATCGGCGCCGGGCGCCGGCTCTACCAGGACCTGATGCGCGTCAACAAGGCGATCGAGGACGGGTCGTTCTTCGAGAGCCCGGTGCTGCTCGCGGCGTTCGAGCGCGGCAAGCCGCGTGCACCTGCTGGGGCTCGTCTCGCACGGCGGCGTCCATTCGCACATCGACCACCTGAAGGCGCTGCTTCGCTTCGCGCCCGAGAAGACATGGATCCACGCCTTCACGGACGGCCGCGACGTGTCGCCGACCTCTGCCGTCCGGGACCTGGCCGAGCTGCCGCTCGACCGAATCGCCACCGTCACCGGCCGCTACTACGCGATGGACCGCGACCAGCGCCTCGAGCGCACGCAGAAGGCGTTCGACGCGATCGTCCACAGGCGCTGTAGCTGTACAGCTACAGCACACGACTTGATCGCAGAAGTGCAACGGAACTACGACGAAGGAACCACGGACGAGTTCCTCGAGCCGATCTGCGTCGAGGGTGCGCCGGCGCTCGAGCCGGGTGACACCGCGATCTTCTTCAACTTCCGGCCCGACCGCGGGCGGCAGCTGACGCGCATGCTGCTCGACCACAACGTCGACGTGACGACGATGACGCGCTACGCCGCGCGACCTCGACACGCCCGTCGTCTTCCCGGAGCAGGACGTCGAAGGACACGCTCGCCGAGGTCCTGTCCGAGCGAGGGCTGAGGCAGCTGCACGTGGCCGAGACGGAGAAGTACGCCCACGTCACCTACTTCTTCAACGGCGGGCGCGAGGAGCCGTGGCCGGGGGAGACGCGGACGCTCGTGCCGAGCCCGCGCGACGTGCCGAGCTACGACCACAAGCCGGAGATGTCGGCGGCCGAGGTCGCCGACCGGCGTCGTCGAGCAGCTGGGCGACGGCTACGCGTTCTGCGTGGTCAACTTCGCCAACCCGGACATGGTCGGCCACACGGGCTCGATCCCGGCGGTGATCGAGGCCGTGCGAGGCGGCCGACCGCTAGCTCGGCCGGATCGTCGAGCGCGTCTCCGAGCTCGGCGGGGTCTGCCTCATCACGGCCGACCACGGCAACGCCGAGCGCATGCTCGAGGACGACGGCGTGAGCCCGCACACGGCCCACACGACGAACCCGTCCCGCTCGTCGTCACGCTCCCGGGAGCCTCGCTCCGGGACGGCGGGGAGATCGCGGATCTGGCCCCGACGTGCCTGCAAATGTTCGGAATCAAATCCGCCGATGGCTATGGGAGGGAAGAGCCTCGTAAATCCTCCGTAAGGCCGACTTTTCGGTTCCGGAACGGGGCTATACTCCGGCTCCCTTGTCGCTCCCCCAGCCTGATCTGGCGATTCTTCGAAAGGCCCAGCGTGGTGACGAGCGTGCGTTCACGATCATCGTCCGCACGTACGAGACGCCGGTCTACAACTACGTCCTCAGGCTGACGAACGGCGACAAGGCGCTCGCCGAGGACCTGACGCAGGAGGTCTTCCTCCGCGTCTACCAGGGCCTGCCGCGCTTCTCGCTCCGCTGCAAGTTCACGACCTGGCTCTTCCAGGTGACGAAGAACCGTGTGCTCGACGAGCTGCGCGCGAAGGAGCGCCGGCCGCTGAACCCGATCAACCTCGACGACGCGCCGCAGCTCGAGGTGCTCGACCAGCCGGTCGAGCGGGTCGAGGCGATCGACGCGCTCTGGCGCGCGATCGAAGCGCTGCCCGTCGACCTGAAGATGGCGCTGCTCCTCCGCGACGTCGTCGGGCTCTCCTACAACGAGATCGCCGACTCGCTCGAGGTCACGCTCGCGACCGTCAAGTGGCGGATCTTCAAGGCGCGCGAGGACGTCCAGCTCGCGCTCGCCCGCGAGGGCATCACCTTCGGCGCCGACGCCGAGACGCGCGCCGCGTCTTCCTAGCGCGAGTACCGCTTCAGCCAGGCGCTGATGTTGCGCGCCTGCTGCGCGGGCGTGGCCGCCTGCGGCACCGGCTCGATCCGCGCCGGCTTGCCGCCGCCGCTGCCCTCCGCGAACGCGATCGCGCCCGCGGCGACGATCGCCCCCGCAGCGCCCGCCGCGAGCAGCGCCGCCCGCGGGATGCGCCTTCTCGCGGGGCGCCGTCGGCGCCGCGCGCGGCAGCGCCTGCGTCGCACCGAGCTCGGCGGCGACGTCGGCCGCGGAGGGCCGCGCCGCCGGTTCGGCCGCGGCATCTCGCGCAGCAGTGCCACATCGCGCGGCGTGGTGCTGTCGAGCAGCTCGTCGAGCACGACACCGAGCGAGTAGACGTCGGCCTCGGGCCCGACGTCGCGGCCCTCGGCCTGCTCGGGCGCGAGGTAGCGCATCGTCCCGAGCACGGTCCCGATCTGGGTGACGCGCGTCTCCTCGAGCGGCGCGGGCGATGCCGAAGTCGGCGATCTTCACCCGGCCGTTCGCGCCGCGCAGCAGGTTCGCCGGCTTGAGGTCGCGGTGCACGACGCCGCGGCTGTGAGCGTGCGCGAGCCCGCCGGCGACCTCCGCTGCATCCTCGCGCGGACAGCGCACCGCCCTCGAGCGTCGGGCCCTGCAGCAGCTCCATCACGATGGACGGGCGTCCGTCGACCTCGGTGATGTCATAGGTCTGGACGAGATTCGGGTGGTGGAGCTTCGCTGCGATCCGCGCCTCGCGGAGGAAGCGCGTGCGGAATGCGGCGTCGTTCGCGAGGTGGTCCGCGAGCACCTTCAGCGCGACCGGGCCGCTCGAGCTGCTCGTGCCAGCCCGCGTAGACGACCGCCATGCCGCCGCGGCCGATCTCACGGTCGATGCGGTAGCTGCTCAATCGTCCCCGTGCTTGCCGTGGTGCTCGTGCTTGTGGTCGTGCTTGTCGTGCTCGGGTTTGCGGTCGTGCTTGTCGTGCCCGCGGCCGTTGTGCTCGTCGTCCGGCACCGGCTGCGCCTGCGGAGCGGGCGGCGCCGCCTGCGCCGCGGCCACCGATGGAAGGCACACCGGCATCTGCTCGGAGAGCGAGGCGACCGCCGACGCGAGCGATTCCTGGAACGCCGCCGGCACGCGGCGCGCACGCAGGAGCGCCGCCTGACGCGCGTCGAGCGCGCGGATGTCGCGCGCCTGGGCGCACGGCCCTTCGTGCTGGATGCGGTCGGCGAGCGCGATCAGCGGGGCGACGTCGGCGCGAGCGAGGGTCGGCTCGTCGCGCCCGCCGCAGCCGCCGAGCATCGCCAGCGCGGCGACCGGAACGAGCACGAGGCCGCGGGTCATCTCACATTCCCACCGCGAGTCGCGAGCCGAGCTCCTCCGGCAGGCCCGCCGCACGCATCTCTGCCTGCGTCTGCTCGATCGCATACGGAACCCGCCGGAAGATTGCCCGCCCGGCCGGCGATGTCAATCAGGAGCCAGGCCGCACGCGCGTCGCCGTCGCGGGGCTGGCCGACGGAGCCCGGGTTGAGGAGCCAGCGGGCGCCGGGGGTCTCGACGACCGTCTCGCTGCGGGCGAGGCCACCTTCTACCGTCGTCCCGTCCCAGGCGAGCGCGAGCGCGATGTGGCTGTGGCCGACGAGCACGATCGGCGCGTTCGTGACGAGCATCGTCTCGAGCGCGATCTGCCTCGCTCAGCACGTACTCCCAGACCGGATCGCGCGCGCTGCCGTGGAAGAGATCGAGCCCCTCGCGCGTGGGCGGCGGGCTCGAGCGTCCGCAGCCAGGCCGCCTGCTCCTCGCCGAGCGCCCGCTCCGTCCAGTGGGCGGACTCGGCCGCGAGCGGCGCCGAAGTCGCCCGTGTCGAGCTTCCCGATCGAGGCGAGGTCGTGGTTGCCGACGAGCACGATCGCCGACCGCTCGCGCACGATGTCGGCACACTCGTTCGGACGCGGCCCGTAGCCGACGACGTCGCCCAGGCACCAGATCTCGTCGGGTGTCGCGGCGTCGATGTCGGCGAGCACCGCTTGGAGCGCGTGAAGATTGGAATGAACGTCTGAGATGACAGCGACACGCATCGGGAAGGCAGCCACGCTAGCCGCAGCCGCCGCGGTCTGGTGCATCTGTGCGTGGCTCCTCGCCCGGACGAGCGTGCCCGCGCTCGATCTCTCGGGCCTCGACGTGCACCGCTACTTCTCGCAGCACGCGATCGACCGCGCCACCAGCTACTGGCGCGGGGTGGAGGTGCTCTGGGCGACCGGCGTGGCGGCGTCGCTCGTCACCCTGGTCGTGCTGGCGCGCATCCTGCCGCCGCGCGTGCGCTCGATCGGCCTCGGCCGGATCGGGAGCGCCGTGATCGTCGGGATGGTGCTGCTCGTCGCCCTCTGGTTCGTCTCGCTGCCGTTCAGCTTCGTCCAGCTGTGGTGGGATCACCACTGGGGGCTCGGGCCGTTCGACATCCTCGCGTGGCTCGGAGCGCAATGGTCGTCGCTCGCACCGCTCGCGATCTCGGCGCTCGCGACGATCGTGCTGCTCGTCGGCCTCGCAGGACGCTTCCGGCGCTGGTGGCTGATCGCCGCGCCGATCGTGGTCGTCTTCGCCGCGCTGACCGCGTTCCTCGCCGGCTGGCTCGAGTCGGCGGCGTCGCATCCGCTGCGCAACGCGCAGCTCGCTGCCGACGGCCGCCGCCTCGCGCGCATCGAGCACGTCTCCGGCACGCCGATCAGCGTGCAGGAGGTCTCCTCGTGGACGAACCAGCCGAACGCGTTCACCGTCGGCTTCGGGCCGTCGGCGCACGTCGTGCTCTGGGACACGCTGCTCGACGGCCGGTTCAGCCGCGGGGAGGAGGACGCTGTGATCGCGCACGAGCTCGGGCACGTGCGCAGCCGCCACATCCTGAAGGCGATCGGCTGGAGCGCCCTCGTCGTCCTGCCGTTGCTGTGGCTGCTCGACCTCGCGCTGCGCCGCCGCGGCGGCGTCGGCGACCCCTCGAACCTGCCCTACGTCTTCCTCGTCCTGACCGTGCTCGGGCTGCTCGTGACGCCCGTGGAGAACGTCGTCTCGCGCCGCTACGAGGCGGAGGCCGACTGGCGCTCGCTGAACGCGACGCAGGATCCCGCGTCGACGCGCAAGCTGTTCCAGGCGTTCGGCCGCACGAGTCTCGAAGAGCCGAACCCGCCGCTCTGGGACTACCTCTGGCTGCAGACGCATCCAACCGTCGCGCAGCGGCTCGCGATGGTCGAGGCCTGGCGCGAGCGTCGCCGCTAGCGGTCGTCGGTCTCGGGGAGGTCCTGGATCCCCTTGACCGTCATGTACTTCGAGTGCGCCTCCTGCAGCGCGACGAGCAGCTCGCTCGCGAACTGCTGCGACATGTTCACGCGTGCGACGACGACGCCCGGGACGTCGCCCTCTTCGACCTCGTGGTCGATGCGCGCGAAGGTCAGCGTGAACTCGTAGTCCGAGAACGTGATGTTGGCGAAGTTCGCATAGACCCCGGCGAGGTGCTCCGGATCCATGTGGATGTTCAGCTGGCGCTCGGGAGTGCCTTCGTCCATCGCGAGCTTGACGATACTAGAGGCTGGATGTGGATCGGACGTGGTCGCGGGGCGTCCGAGCCACATTTAGGCTCTCGAGCGTCATGGACGGGCACGGGTTCACCCGGCGCGAGGCCGGCATCCTCGCCGGAGCGATCGCCGTCCTCTTCGTCGGGGGCACGCTCGGCTTCATGCGGCTGCTTCACGAGTCGTGGCACGCGGCCCTCTACCGGACGATCGTCACCGGCTCCCTCACCGGCCTCGACTCGACCCCACGCGGGCTCGGCGCCGAGCTCCTGACGATCGGGATCGTGCTTTCGGGCGTGGCTATCTTTGGATACTTCGCCGCGCAGATCTTCGACTCGATCGCGCACAGCGTGCTCGGCGGCGCCTGGAGGGAGAAGAAACGACGCAAGATGATCGACGAGCTACGCGACCACATCATCGTCTGCGGGTACGGCCGGGTCGGCCGGCGCGCCGGCGACGAGCTGCGCGAGGCAGGCGTCCCGTACGTCGTGCTCGACTTCAGCGACGAGGCGCTCGAGCACGCGCGCGAGCAGGACGCCCTGTTCGTCGAGGGGACGGGATCCGAGGACGAGGACCTCGCAGGGCGGGCATCGACCGGGCGCGCGGCATCATCGTCGCGTCGGACGACGACGGCGACAACCTCTACATCACGCTCTCGGTCAAGGCGCGCCGGCCCGGGGTGACGGTGATCGCGCGCGGCTCGAGCGAGGAGGCCGAGCGCAAGCTGAAGCTCGCGGGTGCCGACCGCGTCGTCACGCCGTACACGACGGCCGGGACGCGTGATGGCGCAGCTCATGATCAGGCCGCAGGTCGACGTCGTTCGTCGAACGCTATGACGTCGTCGGGCGGCCCGGACCTGAACTTCGAGGAGATCGAGGTGACGCCGAGCAGCGGCGTGGCCGGGCCGGACGATCGGCGACCTCGGCGTCGCGACGCGCACCGGCGCGAACATCGTCGCGGTGCGGCGGCGCGACGGCGCGCTCGAGATGCGGCCGACGAAGGACACCCGGCTCGATGAGTCCGACGTGATCGTCGGGCTCGGCTCGACCGAGGAGATCCGGCGGCTGGAAGAGCTCTTCGAGCCGCAGGGGACGGAGCCATGACGAGCGCCGTCGAGCGGCTCGCGGCGCGCGTCGCCGAGCTCGCCGGCGCCGAGGTCGAGCTCGAGCGGCCGAAGGACCCGGCGCACGGCGACTTCGCGACCAACGTCGCGATGCGGTCGGCGAAGGCGATCGGCCGCTCGCCGCGCGACGTTGCCGCAGGAGCTCGCCGAGAAGGTGGTCGCCCTCGACGAGATCGAGTCGGCCGACGTCGCCGGCCCCGGCTTCCTCAACCTGCGCGTCGGCGACCGCTTCTTCCTCGACGCGCTCGGCGAGATCGACGAGGGCTACGGCGGCGGCTCGGCGGAGACGCGAGAGCGCGTGCAGGTCGAGATGGTCTCCGCGAACCCGACGGGGCCGATCCTCGTCTCCGCCGCGCGCAACGGCGCGTACGGCGACTCCGTCGCGCGGCTGCTCGCGTTCGCGGGGCACGACGTGACGCGCGAGTACTACTACAACGACGCGGGACGGCAGATCGACCTCTTCCGCGCGTCGGTCGACGCCCTGCGCCGCGGCGAGCAGGTGCCCGAGGACGGCTACAAGGGCGACTACGTCGCCGAGCTCGCGAAGCTCGAGGGCGATCCCGTGCCGCCGATGCTCGCGTCGATCGAGCGCACGATGGAGCGCTTCCGCATCCACTTCGACAGCTGGGCGCTGCAGAGCGAGCTCGAGCAGCGGCTGCCCGAGTTCCTGCCGCGCCTCGACACCTACGAGAAGGACGGCGCGCTGTGGGCGCGCTCGTCGGCCTACGGCGACGAGCCGACTGGGTGATCATCCGCTCGGCGGAGAAGGGCGGTACGCCGACCTACCGCGCGGCCGACATCGTCTACCTCGTCGACAAGCTCGAGCGCGGGCTCGACCGCGCGATGTACGTGCTCGGCGCCGACCACCACGCGACCGCGAAGTGGTACAGCGGCGATCGCCCGGATGCTCGGGTACGACGAGTCGCGCGTCGAGGTGCTGCTGTACCAGTTCGTCCATCTCATCCGTGGTGGTGAGAGCGCGAAGGTGTCGAAGCGGTCGGGCAACGTCGTCTTCGCTCGACGACTTCATGGACGAGGTCGGCGTCGACGCTGCGCGCTGGTACCTCGTCAACCGCGGGCCGGACCAGACGATCGAGATCGACCTCGATCTCGCGGCGGAGAAGTCGGCGAAGAACCCCGTCTACTACGTGCAGTACGCCCACGCACGCATCGCGTCGATCCTGCGCAACGCGGGCGACGCTGACGTCGGCGGCGACCCGCCGGGGCCGCTGGCGCCGGAGGAGAAGGAGCTGATCAAGCGCCTGACCGACTTCCCGGTCACGGTGCGCGAGGCGACGCTGCGGCGCGGCCCGCAGCTGCTGCCGGCGTACGCGATCCGGCTCGCCGACGACTTCCACCGCTTCTACCACGAGTGCCGCGTGCTCGGCGAGCCCGAGCAGTCGTTCCGCCTCGGGCTGATCCGCGCGACGCAGCACGTGATCGCGCGCTGCCTCGACCTGGTCGGGGTCGAAGCGCCAGAGCCGATGTGACCCGGAAGGCTGCATCTGATTCGGCTGCGCCGAATCAGATTGCGGGGTTGCTGTAGATCCGTCGGACGATCTCCTCGATGTCCGGCTCGGCGATCTGCAGGTCGACGAGGCGCGCCGACGCGGCGACGCGCGCGGTCAGCTCGGCCGCGGAGCCCGCGGAAGCGCAGCCACTGGCGCGGGCCGTCGACGCGCTCGACCGTCGCGCCCTCGATCTCGAGCGGCGGCGCCGGCTCCTCCAGGTCGACGATCGAGCGTGCGGTCGCGCGCCGTAGCGCTCCTTCAGGTCGGGGATGCGTCCGTCCCAGATCAGCGGCCGTGGTCGATCACGAGCAGCCGGTCGCACAGCCGCTCGATGTCGCCGAGGTCGTGCGTCGTCAGCAGCACCGTGACGCCGCGCTCGCGGTTGATCTCGACGAGGAAGTCGCGCACGCGCTGCTTCGCGACGACGTCGAGGCCGATCGTCGGCTCGTCGAGGAAGAGCAGCTCGGGCTCGTGCAGCAGCGCCGCCGTCAGCTCGCCGCGGATGCGCTGGCCGAGCGAGAGCTGGCGCACCGGCGTGTGGAGGAACGGGTCGAGGTCGAGCACCTCGCGGAAGCGCGCGAGGCTCGCCTGGTAGCGGTCGCGCGGGCACCTTGTAGATGTGGCGCAGCAGCTCGAACGAGTCGATCAGCGGCAGGTCCCACCAGAGCTGGATGCGCTGCCCGAACATCGCGCCGATGCGCCGCGCGAGCTCGATCCGCCGCCGCGACGGGTCGAGCCCGGCGACCGGGACGCGGCCGCTCGTCGGGACGAGGATGCCGGTCAGCATCTTGATCGTGGTCGACTTGCCGGCGCCGTTCGGTCCGAGGTAGCCGAGCAGCTCGCCCCGCTCGACGTGGAAGGAGATGTCGCGCGACCGCGTCGACGACGTGACGCTCCGCGCCGGAACCGTCCGCGGCGCACCACGAAGTGCTTGCGCAGGTGCTCGACCTCGATCATCCGCCCGCGCTCCGGTAGTGGCGGACGGCGCCGCGCCAGACGAGCCCGGCGACCGCCGCCGCGAGCGAGCGCGACGAGCGGCGACGAGAACTCGAGGAAGCGCGGCAGCCCGAGCGGGTCGGGCTTGTCGAGGATGTAGAGCGCGGGGAAGTAGCAGACGAAGCCGAGCGGGACGATGTAGCCGAGGAAGCGGCGCAGCCAGGTCGCGTAGATGTCGATCGGGTACTGCGCCATGAAGTTGCCGCCGTAGGTGAACGCGTTCGTGAACTCGCCGCCGTCGGTCGTCCAGAAGGCGAGGCACGCGCCGATCGACCCAGATCGACGAGAAGATGCACGACGCCTGCCGGGATCATCACGACGAGCATCGCGACGCGGCCGGCGATCCAATCGATGTGCAGCGCCGGCGAGCGCGTAGCCGAGCACGACGCAGTCCCTGCGCCGCCTTGCCGAGCCGCCGCAGCTGGAAGTCGGAGGCGACCACCTGGAACAGCGTCCCGCGCGGCCGCACGAGGACGATGTCGAAGTTGCCGTCGCGGATCTTCTGTGGGAACTGGTCGAGGTGGCCGATCGAGCAGGTCGGTGAGCGCGAACGAGATCGACGAGAGCGCGTAGAGGAACGCCACCTCGTGCGACGTTCCACTCGCCGAGCCGCGGCACGTTGTGGAAGATCACGAGCACCGCGAGGAAGTCGATGAACGAGATCAGGAACGCGCCGACGAGGTCGAGCACGAACGAGACGCGGTACTGCAGCTGCGACGCGGATCTGCGCGCCGACGAGCCGCCGCCAGACGACGAAGCGGCTCAACCACCCTGCACCACCAGCTTCTCGCGTCCGCGCGCGTAGCGCGAGCCGGCCGAGCCCGAGCAGCGCGAGCGCCCAGAGCAGCCTGCAGCGCGAGCACGCCGACGAGGCCGCAGCCCGTCGTGCTTGCCGAGCCAGACGTCGACCGGCGTCTGCAGGATCGACGGCGAACGGCAGCGCGTGCGCGACGGTCGCGCAGCCAGTCCGGGAAGAAGCTGATCGGCATCGCCATCCCGGAGAAGAAGAGGACGAGCGGTGATCGCGAGCGGTCATCACGCCGCGGAAGTCGAGCAGCCAGAACGCGGCCGAGTTGTAGAGGAAGCGGAAGCCGAGGCTGACGACGACCGCGAGCGCGAGGCTGACGACGAACGCGGCCGCGATCGAGCGGCGTCGGGTAGTGCAGCTCGAAGACGAGCGCGCCGACGAGGAACGGCGGCACGCCGCGGAAGAGGAAGTGGTACGGCGCGCGGCCGAGGTCGAACGCGAGCCAGTAGCGCTGCGGGTCGAGCGGGCGCGAGAGGTCGGTGGCGATCGAGCCGTCGCGGATCCGCAGCGCGAGCTCCTGCCAGCCGAAGATGTAGACGGTCATGATCAGCGCCTGCGCGAGCCAGACGTAGGTGACCGCGTCGGCCGCGTCGTAGCCGCCGACGTCGCGTCCGGTGCTGCGAAGACGGCGAGCAGGATGTAGGCCTGCAGGAAGCCGAAGATGGTGTTCGTGAACACGCCGGCGGCCGTCGCCCACGGGTAGGCGGCGTAGCGGCGCCAGCCGCGCTTCGCGATCTCCCAGTCGAGCCGCACGACGCAGCACTCTAGGATCGGCGCCCGGTGAGCCAGCCACGCGCCCGACCGGAACCTGGCGCTCGAGCTCGTCCGGGTCACCGAGGCCGCCGCCATGGGCGCCGGCCGCTGGATCGGCCGCGGCGACAAGAACGCGGCCGACCAGGCCGCCGTCGACGCGATGCGGGCGATGCTCGACACCGTCGTCATGGAGCGGCGTCGTCGTGATCGGCGAGGGGGAGAAGGACGAGGCGCCGATGCTCTACAACGGCGAGGAGGTCGGCGAGGGCGGCGGCCCGACGGTCGACGTCGCGGTCGACCCGCTCGAGGGCACGCGCCTGACCGCGCTCGGCCAGCCGAACGCGATCGCCGTGATCGCCGTCGTCGGAGCGCGGGTCGATGTTCTTCCCCGGCGCCGCGGTCTACATGGAGAAGATCGCCGTCGGCGCGGACGCGATCGACGCGATCGACATCAACGCCACGCCCGACCGAGAACGTGCGGGCGGTCGCGAAGGCGAAGGGCCGGCGCGTCACCGACATCCGCGTCGTCGTGCTCGAACGCGACCGCCACGACGAGCCTGATCGGCGAGCTGCGCGAGGCGGGCGCGCGCGTGAACCTGATCCGCGACGGCGACGTCGCGCCCGCGATCGCGGCGGCGCGTCCGGAGACAGGCGTCGACATGCTCTACGGCGTCGGCGGCACGCCCGAGGGCGTCATCTCCGCGGCCGCGCTCAAATGCGTCGGCGGCGGGATCCAGGGACGGCTCTGGCCGCGCGACGACGGCGAGCGGCAGGCGCTCGTCGACGCCGGGCTCGATCCCGACGCGCGTGCTGTACACCGACGACCTCGTCAAGGGCGACGACGTCTTCGTCGCCGCGACCGGCGTCACGACCGGCGCGCTGCTGCGCGGCATTCGCTACGTCACGCGACGGAGCGATCACGGATTCGATCGTCATGCGCTCGCGCTCCGGCACCGTCCGCCGGATCGAGGCGCGGCACCAATTGAGCAAGCTGACGCACTTCACGGGAAGGGAGTACTGAATGGGAGACATCGGACTGAACGAGCTCGGCTACGACGAGCAAGCTCTACATCCTCGCGTTCGACCATCGCGGGTCGTTCGAGAAGATGGTCGGCGACGTCGACCGCGTGCCCGGCGCGAAGACGCTGATCTGGGAGGGGTTCCAGCGAGCGGTCGAGGAGGGCGCGCCGAAGGAGTACGCGGGCGTGCTCGTCGACGGGCAGTACGGGCCCGACGTCGCGCGTGAGGCGAAGGCCGGCGGCTTCAAGCTCGCGATGCCGGTCGAGAAGTCGGGCCAGAACGAGTTCGACTTCGAGTACGGCGACCGGTTCGGCGAGAAGATCGAGGAGTTCGATCCCGACTTCTCGAAGGTGCTCGTCCGCTACAACCCGGAAGGCGACCAGGAGATGAACGAGCGCCAGACCGCGAAGCTGCGGCAGCTCTCCGAGTGGCTGCACGAGCGTCACCGCAAGTTCCTGTTCGAGCTGCTCGTCCCGGCGGAGCCGGCGCAGCTCGAGAAGGTCGGCGGCAGCGATGACCGCTACGACGTCGAGCTGCGCCCGCAGCTGATGATGGAGGCGATCCTGCAGCTGCAGAACGCCGGCGTCGAGCCGGACATCTGGAAGATCGAGGGCATCTCCGATCGCGAGGCGTGCAACGAGATCGCGACCCTCTGCCGGCGCGAGGGCCGCGACAAGGTCTCGTGCGTCGTGCTCGGCCGCGGCGCCTCGGACGAGAAGGTCGACGAGTGGCTGCGCGCAGCGGCAGGGCTCGACGGCTACATCGGCTTCGCGATCGGCCGCTCGATCTTCGCGGAGGCGGTGAAGGCCTACGCCGCCGATCCGGACGGCTTCGACCGCGCCGCGGCGGTCGAGAGCATCGCGCGCAAGTACATGCGCTTCATCGAGGTCTACGAGGGCGCGCCGGCGCCCGCCTGAACGTCACCGACGGGGAGGGGCGGCGAATCGCAAACGCCGCCGCCCCTCCCTCGGCCCACGGCGTGCTCACTGCGTCTCCCGTCGGTGATGTGAGATCGAGACGCCGTTTCGTGCCCGATCTTGCGCCGCTAGGATGCAGGCCGACGCGGGGGTAGCTCAGTTGGTAGAGCATCAGCTTCCCAAGCTGAGGGTCGCGGGTTCGAGCCCCGTTCCCCGCTTCCGATGACCCTTCGGACCGGTCGGCCTTCAAGCCGCATCGAGGTCAGTGCACGAAGCGACACCGAGCGTGTGTGGCGCACCGCCTTAGAGGGAACAGATCGGGTCGAGTGGCACGTCGTTCCGAGAGGCTCGCCGCGGCGGTGGCGGAGACGATGTCGTTCGTCTCAAATGGGGTCGAGGGTGTCGGGCCAGGTTCCTGACGGCCCTCCGCCGACGCTCGTTTTCCCGGACGGGCTGCATCGGACGCTTCCCGGCGACGTGATGATCGGACGAGATCGTTCCTGCGACGTTGTGTTGGTGTCGCGGAAGGTCTCGCGTCAGCACGTGCGGATGTTCGAGAAGAACGGGTTCTGGTTTCTCGAGGACCTGGGGAGCGCGAACGGCACGCGCGTCAACAAGCATCTCGTGGCCCCGACGACCGCTGTGCGCCTGCGGCACGGCGACCGGATCCAGGTCGGCCCGCAAATCTTCCGCTTCTTGCATCCTGACGAGCTCGATGACGAGGAGCGGACGGAATCGGAGGAAGCGGTCGACCCGACCCCGGCGCGGATCCATCTCTCGCCGTTGCAAGCCCAGGTCGTGCGGATCCTGTGCGAGGAATGGCTCGCAAGCGGCAGCCTCGAACACGTGCTGACGAACGAGGAGATTGCGGAGCGCCTCGGCACCCCCGGCGCGGCGGAGACGGTGAAGGCGACGCTACGGCGGGCCTATGCGAAGGCAGGTCTGTCGGACTTGCCGGCGCAGGCGAAGCGGCGTGCACTTTGCAGGGTGGCACACAGCAACGGCTGGCTCTGACCCGACGAGGGCGCGCTCTTCGTCACCGCAGTGACGCCGCGGCGCGCTCTTCGTCACTGCAGTGACCTTCTCGCCGCGTACACGCTTAACGCGCCTGTCAGCGGAGAAAAAGAACGTCAGCACAGGCGGGGTCTGGATCCAACCAGCAGTGCAACATCCTACGAGGCAAAGGAGAGAACCGCATGTCCGATTACCGCGAACTGTCCCGTGAAGAGCTCGACCAGATCGTCGGCGAGCCGCTCCCCGAGCGCGCCGCGATGTCGCTGATCAACGCGAACGTCGCCGTTCCCGTCAACGCCGGCGTCGCCGCGAACGTGCTGTCGAGCGACTCGACCGCGACGGCGAACCCGGAGCAGCAGGCGGATATCAACCAGGTCGCCATCTAGTACGGGTTCAAGCGAGCGGGGCGGGGGCCGCCCCGCCCCGCTCGCCTTCTGAGGATGTCGAGCAGCGCCGCCACCAGCAACACCGAACGGCACCTGCCGACAACCAAAGCGGACGGCGGGCCGCCCACTCTGGCCGACGGCGTCGAGTTGATCGGCGAATACAAGGGCTCTGGGTTCGAGGATCCGCCCTACCTCGCCCGCCGCACAGACGGGCAGATCGTGCAGATGAAGCGACTGCTCTACCTCGTCGCCGAAGAGATCGACGGACGACGCGGACATCGAGCACATCGCCGAGAGCGCGACCGACCGCTACGGCGTCAAGCTCGAGGCCCGACCAGGCGCAGGTACTGGTCGAGCGGCTGCGCGGACTCGGAGTGGTCGCTGCCGACGGCGAGCACGCGCAGCACGCACCACCGGTCGATCCGCTGATCGCGCTCAAGCTGCGCGCGGCGATCATCCCGCCGCGGGCGGTCGACGCGCTCAGCCGCTTCTTCGCCCCGCTCTTCAAGCCTGCGGTTGTCGTGCTCGTCCTGGCCGCGCTTGCTGCGTTGGATGTCTGGCTCTTCGGCATGCACGGCGTCGCACAGGCCGTGCGGCAGACGCTCTACCACCCGGCGCTTCTCCTGCTCACGCTCGGGCTGCTCGTACTCGGGACCGCATTCCACGAGTGCGGACATGCGGCCGCCTGCCGCTACGGCGGCGCGAAGCCGGGCAAGATCGGAATGGGCA
The DNA here is from genome assembly GCA_963847415.1 of uncultured Thermoleophilia bacterium. Taxonomy (GTDB): domain Bacteria; phylum Actinomycetota; class Thermoleophilia; order Gaiellales; family Gaiellaceae; genus PALSA-600. Next base: position 504,393 of record CAWJZQ010000030.1, read on the forward strand.
TCTTCGTCGTCTGGCCGGCCTTCTACACCGACGTAACCGATGCCTACCGCCTCGACCGGGCCGGGCGGCTGCGCACAGACCTCGGCGGCGTCTACTTCAACGCCATCTTCGCGCTGCTCATCGGCGGCGCCTACTTCGCCACCGGATACGAGCCCATCCTGCTTCTCATTCCGATCCAGCACGCCGAGATCCTCCACCAGCTGCTGCCGTTCATCAGGCTCGACGGCTACTACGTGATCAGCGACCTGGCCGGCGTGCCCGACATGGCGTCCCGGATCAAACCGACGCTGACGAGCATGCTGCCCTGGCGACGGCGACAAGGGTTGGTCGAAGAGCTGAAGCCGTGGGTGCGTGCGGTCGTCCGCGTCTATGTCCTGACCCTCACGCCGGTGCATCGTGCTCTTCCTCGGCCTACTGGTGCTCAACCTGCCCCGGATGTTCGCGACCGCCTGGGACTCCGGTCGGCTCGAGGCGAGCACGATCGGGCACGCCGTCGCGCGCGGCGATCTGGTGACTGTCATCGTGACCTTGATCCAGCTCGCGCTGCTCGTGATCGTGCCGCTCGGAACGGTCATCACGCTCGCGCAGCTCGGTCGCCGGATCGCCTTCGGAACCTGGCGCGTGACCGACGGCCGCCCGGCAGCGCGCGCCGGCGTCGTGGCGGTTGCTATGGGCGCGGCCGCGTTCGCCGCGTTCAGCCTGTGGCCCTCGCCGGCCTACCTGCCGATCCAGCCCGGCGAAAAGGGAACGCTCTCCGGCGCGCTCGCGCAACTGGCGCGGCTCCCGCACGGACGGACGGCGGTCACGCCTGAGCACGCGCGACAAGTCGATCACACCTTGCCTACCGGCGGCGCTCAGGGCGGAAGCAGCGTCCCGGGGTCGCAGCCCCAGGATTCGCAGCCCCGCGGCAAGCAACCTTCCCCGAGCACCGCCACCACCACGCCGGCTCGCAGCGGCACCCAGCCGGCCCCGCGCGGCGCGATCCCGAACACACCGCCGCGCGGCGGCGCTCCGGGCACGCCCGCGCCGGGCGGGGGTGGAACCGACACGCCGGCCTCGAGTCCGGCCGCTCCGCCGGGCGCGGGACCGACTGTGACCGCGTCAACCCCGTCCGCGACGGTTTCGACTCCCGTCGCGACCGCAACGGTGCCGAGCGTGAACACCACCCCGTCGTTACCGGTGCCTTCACTGCCGACGCCGACCGTGAGCACGCCTGTCCCGCTTCCGGCGCCTCCGCCGACGCCGACGGTGAGCACGCCGGTGCCGCTTCCGGCGCCTCCGCCGACGCCGACGGTGAGCACGCCTCTGCCGCTTCCGGCGCCTCCGCCGACGCCGACGGTGAGCACGCCTGTCCCGCTTCCGGCGCCTCCGCCGACCGTGACGACGCCGGTGCCGCCCCCGCCGACCGTGACCACGCCGGTGCCCGTCGCGCCACCGCCCCTCCCGTAAGGCCCGTTCCCGCTTCGATAAAAAGGCGGCGCGCCCCGAGGGGGGTCTGACCCCGGAGCGCGCCGGTCCTGCCGAAGAACTTTGCACATCACGCGCCGACGTTCAATCGCGAACGTGAATCGCTCGCGGCCGTCAGATCCTCGCCAGCAGCAGATCGAGCGGGCGCGGCACGCGGGCCGGGTCGAGCGCCTCGACGAGCAGGCGCGCATAGCGGATCTTCCGGCCGCTGCCCGAGCCGAAGAAGCGGCGGAGCTGCGCCTCCGTCGTGCGCCCGCGTTGGGCCGGCTGCTTCTGCAGCGTGCGGAAGGACCGCAGCTCGCCCTGCGCGTCTACGACCCCCTCGACCGCTTCGACGCCGAGGGCGCGGATCAGCTCGTCCTCGAGGTCGTCGACGCAGACGAAGAAGCCGTGCGTCTCGAGGCCGGCGCGGCCGGCCTGCGGGCCGAGGCCGGCCCGCTCGAGGCCGCGCCGGAAGTCCTGTTCCTCGCCCGCGTCGCACAGCCCGGCGAGCTCGACGTCCAGGCCTCGCGGCCCGAACCGCTCCAGCTCGCGCGCGATCGCCTGGGCGCCGCCGATCGGCACGACGCGGATCCCCTCGGCCGCCAGGTCGCGGCCGCGGCGCCCGGCGAGCGCCTCGACGGCTGCCTGGTCGCTCAGCCCTTCCACCAGGACGACGCCGCGCAGCTCCATTTGCCGCATCTTCGCGGAGCGCCGGCGAGTTGTACCGGTGTGGGGGAGCGTGCCGAACGGTTCGCCATGAACGAGGCGTGGTTCCGCGAGATGAACGACCAGATAGAGGCGGACGCGCTCAAGCACGGCTCCGACACGGATGTCTTCGAGTTCGTCTGCGAGTGCGCGAGCCTCGACTGCGCGGAGCGGATGCAGATGACCCTCGCGCAGTACGAGCGCGTGCGCTCCGACCCGACGCACTTCGCAGTCCTGCCGGGGCACGACCGCCCCGAGGTCGAAGACGTCATCTTGCGCGACGGTTTCTGGATCGTTGCGAAGAAGGGCCGCGCGGCCGGGATGGTCGCCGAGCGCGACTGACGAGCCACCCCGTGGTCCGGCCGTTCGGGGCGTTGCGGCTGGAATCGCGCACGCATAGCGTCCACAGGCTGCTCGACACTCACGTGTGAGCGGCACGAGGGCGCGCTGGACTGTCGCCGCAGGACGGTCCGCCGCCCTCGGTCATTCATTGCAGGGAATTCCTGTTCTTTCAGGGTGTAGGCACCTTCGGCGGCCCGTCCTAGCATCGAAGGAGCCGCTCTCTCCCCCAATGGTGAGCGGCCCCCCTGGGGGTGCGGCGGACCGTCGGGCCGCAGCGCGCGTTCCGCCGCCCCTCGTTTCCCGTATTGAATTCCGGGCTGCGATCTGCGACCCTCGAACAGGGCTCGCCCACGAGGGGGATGGCGACGAGCTCGGCAAGGTCTGCGGCACTTTGCGGTGTGTCGGCGCTCTCGCCGGCGCACCGCTCTTCTCCTGCGCGGAGTAAGCTGACAGACGCCCACCGACCACAGGGAGGAAGGCGTGAAAGGCGCGCAGAAGCCGAAACGCGACGGGAAGAAGCCGGCGCAGAAGACGCTCAAGGAGAAGCGTCAGGAGAAGCGGAACGCGGCGAAGGGGACAGGCGGGCTCCACTGACAGTTCGCTCGCCGCGACCCGGGTACGTTGAGCCCGATGGATCGTGCCTGGGCCGAGTTCCTGAGGCTCCGGACGAGCCGGGGCACGCCGTCCAGGTCTACGCCGAACCCGACGAGCTCGCCGAGTCCGTCGCCGCGTACCTGGCGGCCGGCTTCGCAGCGGGCGATCCCGCCGTCGTCGTCGTCCGCGCCGAGCACTTCGAGCTGTTCGCGCAGGTGCTCGCCGCAGCGGGCTGGGACGCGCCGGTGCTCGTCCGGGCCGGCTTCCTGACGAGGCTCGACGCCGACGAGACGCTCGAGGCCGTGTTGCACGGCAGCGAGATATCTGCCGACCGGTTGCTCGGCCTCGTCGGCGGCACCCTGGACACCGTGGAGGAGCGGCACCCCGGGCGGCGCGTGCGGGTGTTCGGCGAGATGGTCGACGTGCTCACTCGCCTTGGCCTGCACGATGCGGCGAAGACGCTCGAGCGTCTCTGGACCGAGCTGGCCCGGTCGCGCCGCTTCGCGCTCCTCTGCGGCTACCGGCTCGACGTCTTCGACCCGGCGACGCAGCGCGAACGGCTCCCCTCGATCTGCGACGCGCACACGCGCGTCCTGCCCGCGCACGACGTCGCGCACCTCGACCGCGCGGTCTACGACGCTGTCGACGAGGTGCTCGGATCGTCGAGCGCGCGCATGGTGCACGGAATCGTTCGCGACCACGCCGACGAGCACAGCGCCCCCGTCTCTCAGCAGATGCTGCAGTGGATCAGCGAGCGGATGCCACGCCACGCCGAACGGGTGCTCGCGGTCGCGCGCGCGAACTACCAGCGCTGATCGGGCCGAGTCAGGCGAAGTGCGGGCGCAGCCGTTCGGCGGTGCGCTCGAGCGCCTCGGGCAGCACCTTCACGTCCGCCAGCACCGGCATGAAGCTCGTGTCGCCGTTCCAGCGCGGGACGACGTGCAGGTGGACGTGATCCTCGATGCCCGCGCCGGCGACGCGGCCGAGGTTCCAGCCGAGGTTGTGGCCGTGCGGCCGGTACTCCGTCCGGAGCGCCTCGACCCCGCGCGCCCCGAGCCGGTGCATCTCGAGCGCCTCCTCGTCGGAGAGCAGCCCGAAGTCGCCAAGGTGGCGGTGCGGCGCGACCAGCAGGTGCCCGGAGGAGTACGGGAACTTGTTCAGGACGACAGCGCGTGCTCCCCGCGGTGCACGAGCAGCTCCTCCTCGGGCTCGCAGAAGATGCAGCGGTCGAGCTCGTCCGCCTGCTGGACGTACTCGAGGCGCCAGGGGGCCCAGAGCGGCTTCGGCATGGCCGGAGCGTAACCGTGCGCCTCTCGACGGTGACCGCGCGCGGCGGTCGAGCGACGCGCAACGCCGCGTTCTGCGCGGCCTAGAGCCAGCGCTTGAGGCGGAAGAACGCGAGCAGGCCGACCAGCGTCGACACCATCCCGACGAAGATCACCCAGAACGCCCAGGCGGTGTCGAAGCCGGGGAAGTGGACGTTCATCCCGAAGAAGCCGGTGATCAGCGTCAGCGGCAGCAGCACGACCGAGAAGACGGTCAGGACGCGCAGCACGTCGTTCTGGCGGTGCGAGATCACCGACTCGTTCGTGTCCTCGAGCGCCTCGACGACCTCCTTGTAGTTGTCGAGGATGTCCCAGATGCGCTCGGCGGCGTCGACGATGTCGTCGAAGTAGAGCTCGAGCTCCTCGGGCAGGAAGCGCTCGACGTGCCGCTCGAGCACGCGCAGGGTCGAGCGCTCCGGCTTGATGATCTTCCGGTAGCTGATGATCTCCTGCTTGACGTTCGAGATGTCGCGGACGACCTCTTCGGAGCGGCCCTCGAACACGTCGTCCTCGAGCGAGTCGAGCTTGTGCCCGATCTTGTCGAGGATCGGGAAGCAGTAGTCGAAGAGGTCGTCGAGCACCTCGTAGAGCAGGCGCCCGGAGCCCTTCGAGAAGAGCTGCTCGCGGAAGTGCCTCGTCCTCCTCGCAGCGGCGGAAGAGCCGCGTGACCGGCAGCAGCTCGACCGTCGGCAGCGTGACGAGGTAGTCGGGGCCGACGAAGACGTCGAGCTCGGCCGCGTTCAGCCGCTGGATCGCGCGGTCGTAGACCGGGAAGTGGAGGACGGCGAAGAGGTAGCCCTCGTCGGCGTAGTCGTCGACCTTCGGCCGCTGGCGCTTCGAGAGGACGTCCTCGACGTCGAGCGGGTGCCAGCCGAAGCGCTCGGCGAGCTCCTGCGCGTGCATCGAGCGTCGGCGCGTCGAGGTGGATCCAGGTGAGGCCGGCGGCGCTGAGCTCAGCGGGCGGTGACTGCGGCGCCGAGGTCGCGACCACGGTGTCGCGCGCGCGCGTGCGCCGGATGCGAGGCAGGCTCGGCATCGGTACTGAGCGGATCCTCGATCACGGGATCATCGGCATGTTCGCCATTCTACCGCCGTTTCCCGCTCTAACCGGCAGGTCGCGCTCGTCGAGCACGGGCGCCAGCGGCTCGGTCGCGCGGGATGCGCCGGAAGCGCTCCGGCACGCAGCGGCTCGAGTCGCGAGCGCGCCGGCGGCGGCGACGAGGCAGACGACGGCCGCGAGCCGGCCAGAGCGCGAACGGCGCGGCGGCGAGCAGGAAGCCGCCGACCGCCGGGCCGACGGTGCCGGCGAGCCCCCACGAGAGCGAGTGCACCGCGAAGTAGCGGCCGCGCAGGTGATCGGGCGCGATCTCGGCGACGAGCGCCTGGTGCGCCGGGCCGTGGAAGCACTCGCCGACGCCGAAGATCGCGAGCGCGACCAGCGATCACGACGAACGCGGCGCCGTCCCGTCAGCCAGTAGCCGCTCGCGTCGACCATCAGCCACGACACGACCCAGAGCAGCGGCATCAACGCGAGCGCGCGCAGCCGCCGGTGCCCCTCGATCGCGCGGCTGATCGGGAGCTGCGCGATCACGATCACGCCGGTGTTGACGAAGAACACGACGCCGATCTGGCGCTCGCTGAGCTGCGCGTGGTCGCGCGCGAACGGCGGGAGGAGGTTGAAGAGCGAGTAGCCCGCGGCGACGAAGAGGAAGTTGAGCGACCAGAGGCCGCAGGAAGAGCCGGTCGCGCAGCACGGCGCGGTACGACGACGGCGTGCTCGGACTCGCTCGTCTGCGGCGAGCCCCGGGTCGTGGATGAACGCGAGCACGGCGACGTACGCGAGGAACGTCAGCCGCGTCGACGACGAACAGCACGGTGAACGACGTCGGGATGCGCGACGCTCGCGATCAGCCCGCCCGACGAGCCCGCCGAGCGCCGATGCCGAGGTTCATCGTCACGCGCTGCTGCGCGTACGCGGCGTGACGTCGCGCGGGCGGCGTCAGGCGCGCGATCAGCGTCGACTGGCTCGGCCAGAAGCCGGCGCTGCCGGCGCCCTCGATCGCGATCAGCAGGAACGCCTGCCACGGGCTCCGCACGAGCGGGAAGAGGCCGAAGCCGATCGCCTGCATGACGAGCCCGCCGCCGAGCACGACCCGCGCGCCGAGCCGGTCGACGAGCGGCCCGGCGACGATCCCGGCTGTCAGCTGAGCGGCGGCCGACATGGCGACGACGAGTCCGGCGACGCCGAGGGCGAAGCCGCGCACGTCGTGCAGGTAGATGACGAGGAACGGCAGGACGAGGCCGTTCCCGAACGAGTTCATGACGCCGCCGAGCTGCAGCAGCCACACCTCGCGCGGCAGCTGCGGATCGAACGAGCGCAGCCACCTCATGCGGAAAGCCGGGGGTCGAGCGAACGGAGGTACGAGCGCACCGACCGAGGGTATCGTCGGCGTCGTGGAGGCACGCTGGTGGGCGATGCGACCTGCGCAGAGCCTGAAGCCTGCGAGCTACATCTGCCCGCTGTGCGACGGCATGCTGCACGCGACGAGCGAGCACGCGTTGCTCGCGCCGGAGGGGGACGTGTCGAGGCGGCGGCACGCGCACCTGGAGTGCGTCGTCGCGGCACGACGGCGCGGTGAGCTGCCGACCGAGGACGAGTTCCGGAAAGCGACTAAGAAGCGTCGCGGTCGCCGTGGTTGACGACCTCGATGTTGTGGCCGTCAGGGTCGAGCACGAAGGCTGCGTAGTAATAGCCGCCGTACGGCCGCTCGCCCGGCGGCCCGTTGTCGACGCCGCCAGCCGCGACGGCGGCGGCATGGAACGCGTCGACCTGCTCGTCCGCCGTCGCCGTGAACGCGATATGTGAGCCGACGTTGGGCGCGGGTGCGAGCCGGAGCGCGAACGGCTCGCGCGTCTCGTGGCCGAACCCGAGCGAGCTGTCGGATTCGAACACGCACCAGTAACCGAGTGGTCTGAGCGCGACGGTGTAGAACGAACGGCTGCGCTCGAGGTCCGCGACCGGGATGTTCACGTGGTCGATCGGCACAGCTCCTCGATCTTCTCGGCTGTCTCGGCGGGCGGCGGCATCGCGGCGATCTCCGCGGCGATGGCCTGCGCGGCTTCGCGGTAGGACGGTGACGGCGAGGAGGTCGCTGACCGCCTCGCGGACGGCGTCGACGCTCACTTCGTCCGGGAGCAGCGTGAGCCCTGCTCCGGCTCGCCGGGCTGCGTCCGCGTTGTCGAACTGGTCGGCTGCGTGCGGGAGCGCGAGCAGTGGCAGCCCGTGCGCGAGCGCGCCGAGCAAGGACCCGGAGCCGGCGTGCGTCACCACCAGGGCGCAGCGTGGCAGCACCTCGGACTGCGGCAGGTAGGTCTCGATCGTCGCGTTCGCAGGGACGGTGCCGAGCTCCGCAGGGTCGTTCTGTGCGCCGGTCGTGACGAGGACCTCCACGTCGAGCGCGCCGAGCGCAGCGAGAACGATGCGCAGCGCTGCCGCGTCGCGCACGACGGTGCCGAGGGTGACGTAGACGAGCGGCCGCGCCGTTCGGCCGGCGGGTCGGCGCGACGTCGAGTGCGCGCTGCCGGAACGTGCGCGTGGCGGGCGGCGGGGCATCTGGCGCAAGCCCGGCTGGGCAGATGTCGACGATGGCGCCGCGGAAGAGGCCGGCGTGCGGCTCGGGGTCGAGGCCGGCGTCGCGCCACATCTGCGCCGTTTCGCGGGCGACTCCTGCAACGATCTCGGCGGGGAGCGGCCGTCCGAGGCCGTGGTAGACCGACGGCAGGCCGAGCTGCGCGGCGACCACGGGCGCGGCGAACTCGGCCCTCTCGTGGACGAGCACGTCGGGGCGCAGCCCGCGCGCGAGCTCGCGCAGCTCGTCGATCCGTGCCGGCGCGTCGAGGCGGCCGAAGCGGCGCGGAAAGGCGAACGCGCGCCGTTCTGCCGACGGGAGCGACTCCACCCGCTTGCGGTCCTCCGTGAAGAGCATTTCGAGCTCTCGATGGTCGAGACCGGCAGCCGCCGCGGCGAACCCGGTTGCCTCGATACGCGGCAGGAAGCTGGATGCGGCAGCGAACGTCACTTCGTCGCCGCGCTCCTGAAACGCGCGTGCGAGCGGTACGAGCGGGAGGAAGTGACCGTCGCCCGCGACGCAGCTGAACAGCACGCGCATCTCAGCGCTTCTCGTAGACCGAGACGTGTGACTCGCTGAGCGCGGTGAAGGGCTCGCGCTTCCAGCCCGCCCATCGGTCGCGAAGCCCGAGCCCGGCGATGCGGGCCATCAGGTCGAGCTCTGCCGGCCACGCGTAGCGGAACTCGACCGGGAACGACTTGACGCGGCCGTCGACGAAGTTGAAGTGCTGCGAGCTCGCGCGCTGCGTTGCGATGTCGTAGACGTCGAAGGAGATCCCGTCAGGCGCGGCGCGGAACGGGATGATGGTCTGGCCGCGCGGGAGATCCTGAAGTGCCGGCACGCCGGTCTCGATCACGAACGTCCCGCCCGGCCGCAGGTGCGCGGCGGCGTTCTCGAAGCACGCGACCTGCGCGTCCTGCGTCACGAGGTTGAAGATCGTGTTGAAGACGAGATAGACGACGCTGAACTCGCCGGGGACGCGCGTGGTCGAGAAGTCGCCGATCACGACGTCGATCTCGTCGCCGCCGGGTTTCGCGCGCAGCCGCTGAATCATCGCGGGCGAGTCGTCGATGCCGGCGACCTGCACTCCGCGCGCTGCGAGCGGCAGCGCGATGCGGCCGGTCCCGATCGCGAGCTCGAGCGCGCGCCCGTCGCCGGCCAACTCGGCGAGCACGTCGACGACCGGGTCGACGACAGCGGGATCGAACATGGCCGAGTCGTCGTCGTACCGCGACGCGACGTCCTCGCCGAAGAACCCGCTGTACTCGTCCGGCACGTCGCGACTATCGCACGGAGACTTGTCCCCGGGGCGCAGGTCCGCTTAGGGCACGGCCGGTGTCAGACACACGCACGAAACGCACACGGAGATGTCACCGGTCCGCTCGAGCGCGCGCATCGCAGCGACGTCGCGGGACGCGTCTACATGTCCAGCGCCGATCTCGTCAGATCGTGATCGAGCCTACGCCGACTTCTGCGCGATGAGGCTTGCGTAGGCGATGTGCCCGAAGAACTCCCCGGCATCGGAGCGACGACGAGCCTCGGCCTTGAGCGCGTTGCTCACCTCGAGCGTTATCCGACCGCCGGCGAGTAGGGCATCGGCGCCGCGGTCGACGATGGCGAACATATAACCGTCTGAGGACGGAGCTTCCACGTAGCTATGACTCCGAAAGCGTCCAAGCTCGAAGCCTGCGCCGCGTACGAGCTTGGGCAGCCGACGGATGAGCCAGCGGTCGTAGACCAGCGAGTCGACACATGCTTCGGCGCACGTCTGTAGCGGATCAAAGGCGCCGCACGCGCACGTTGTCGTCGCGTAGTCGCCGTCGAAGACGGCGAGCAGCCCACCGGCAACGAGAACTCGTGAAGCCTCGGCCAGGGCGAGCTCGGGATCGGGGACATGGCAGAGGGTGGTGTGGAACACGACCACGTCGAACGATCCGTCCTCCAGCGGGAGCGCACGCGCATCGCCCTCGACGAACCGGAGATTCGAGAAATCGCGCGCGAGCTCTCGGGCCTTGGCGATGAAGATCGGGGACGGGTCGACGCCAACAACCGTCCCGACACCAGGTTGGGACGCAAGAGCCCGCGCCACCGGCCCGGGGCCACAGCCGACTTCGGCGACACGCGCGGCAGCGGGAAACCCGATATCCGCGAAGTACGCCTCCCGCATCTCACGCTGCTGCGGATCGGCCGCTCGGAGCTCGAGAATGTCGACGAGCCCTTCGACGACAGCCGGCTCGGCCTCGGTAATCGTCACGTAGACGTCGGGCAACTGACCGACCTCCACTCTATAAGGGGATCAGACGAGCGTATGGGCGGACTCGAACGCGGGTGCCGGCCATCCGCTAGCAGAGTCTCGGTGCAAGATTTGCCCGCCGGGAAGTCGCGGAAGGCGACACAGTAGGGTGTGCGCGGTTCGGCCTGGAAGGTCCTGGCCGGCGAACGGAAGGAGCGACCGATGGCAACGATCGTCGTCGGAACGGACGGGTCGAAGGGTTCCGAGGCGGCTCTCTCGGAGAGCTTCGACCTCGCCAAGCGGCTGGGCGCAAAGGTGCTGGTCGTAGCCGTCGCTGCGCACACCTCCGACCTCCTGGGTGGCTCCGCCTACCGGCACAACGTCAGCGAGCACCTGGACCGAGCCCGCGCAGCCCTGGACGCCGCGAGGACGATGGCCGAGGAGGCCGGAGTCGAGGCCGAGTTCGAGGTCTTCGAGGGTGACGCAGCCGAGGAGATCGCGATGATCGCCGACAGCCGGGACGCCGACCTCGTCGTCGTCGGGACCCGAGGCCACGGTGGCCTCGCCGGCTCGCTTCTCGGAAGCGTGTCGGCCGACGTCGTCCGCCGGTCGAAGAGGCCGGTGGTCGTCGTGCACGAACCGAACTAGCAGCCACCCAGGTGGGGTCTATTGATGCCCGGTGACAGATCGGGACAGCACGGATTGTCGTTGCAGTCGCCACGGGCGCGAATGACGTCGCATCGTTCAGCGAAACGGCTACGCGTCGCGGCCGTCAATGCGCCCGGCAGGAATCGAACCTGCGACCTTTCGCTCCGGAGGCGAACGCTCTATCCCCTGAGCTACGGGCGCGGGGGTTCCGTAGTGTAGCCCTCGTGGAATTGACGGCTCAGAGGGCGACGCTGCGCCTCGCCGAGACGTTCACGATCTCGCGCGGGTCGGAGGACGAGGCCGAGGTGGTGCAGGTCGCGATCACGCACGACGGGGCGACGGGCTACGGCGAGGCGGCGCCGATCGAGCGCTACGCGGAGTCGGCGGAGACGGCGCTCGCGTGGCTCGAGGACGTCGAGCTGGGTGACGACCCGTTTGCGCTCGACGAGCTCGACGAGCGGCTGCCGCAGGGCGAGCACGCGGCGCGCGCCGCCGTCGACGCGGCGCTGCACGACCTGCAGGGCAAGCTGACCGGGCTGCCGGTCTACCGCCTGCTCGGCGTCCGGCCGGCCGGGCCGCCGACGTCGTGGACGATCTGGCTCGGCGACCCCGACGACATGGCTCGGCGCACGGAGAAGATCGCGAACCGCGGCTTCAAGCGGCTGAAGCTGAAGCTCGGCGGCTTCGACGGGCTCGACGTCGAGCGCGTGAACGCGGTGCGCGGCGTCACCGACCTGCCGCTGCATGTGCGACGTGAACGAGGCGTGGACGCTCGACGAGGCGCTGGAGAACATCCCGCAGCTGGACGTCGAGTACTGCGAGCAGCCGCTGAAGGCCGGGGACGAGGACGGCCCGACGCTGAAGGAGCGCTCGCCCGTCTCGATCTACGTCGACGAGGACTGTCACACGCTCGCCGACGTCGCCGAGTGCGCGGAGCGCGCGCACGGCATCAACATCAAGCTCGCCAAGTCCGGCGGCATCCGCGAAGCGGTGCGCATGGTGCACGCTGCGCGCGCGCTCGGGCTCGGCGTGATGCTCGGCTGCATGGTCGAGTCGGGTCTCGGCATCTCCGCGGGCGCGCAGATCGCGAGCCTGATGGACCACGTCGACCTCGACGGCAACCTGCTGCTCGCGGAAGACCCGTGGCCGGGCGTCGCGTTCGTCGACGGCGTGCAGCGTCCCTCCGACCGTCCCGGATTGGGTGTCGAACGACCGTAGGCTGCTGATCCTCGCGGAGCGCGGGTCAGCCGACCCGCATCACGGGAAGACGGCGCGCGGCGTCATCCGGTACCGGCCGGAGCACGTCGTCGCGATCCTCGACTCGACCCGCGCGGAGGGCGACACGCAGGACGGCTTTCCCGTCGTGCGCAGCGTCGAGGAGGCGATGCAGTACGGGCCGACGACCGCGCTCGTCGGGGTCGCGACGCAAGGCGGGCGCTTCCCGCCGATGTGGCGCGAGCTGCTCAAGGACTCGATCCGCGCAGGGCTCGACCTGGAGAACGGCCTGCACGAGTTCGTCTCCGAGGACCCGGAGCTCGTCGAGCTCGCCCGGCAGCACGGCGTCGAGCTGCGCGACCTGCGCAAGCCGCCGCCGGGCTCAACGTCCCGACGGGCGCGAACCTGACGCACGGCGCGACCTCGGTGCTCACCGTGGGCTCGGACTGCGCGATCGGGAAGATGACTGTCTCGCTCGAGCTCGACCGCGAGGCCCGCCGCCGCGGGATCAAGAGCGAGTTCGTGCCGACCGGCCAGACGGGGATGGCGATCGCCGGCTGGGGGATCGCCGTCGACGCAGTCGTCTCGGACTTCATCGCCGGCGCCGCCGAGCGGCTCGTTGTCGAAGGCGTCGAGCGTGGGGGAGAGCTGCTGCTCGTCGAGGGGCAGGGCTCGGTGCTGCACCCGTTCTACTCGGGCGTGACGCTCGGGCTGATCCACGGCTCGGCGCCGCACGGCTTCGTGCTCTGCCACAAGGCGGGGGAGCGGTTCGTGGAGGAGGACGAGCGTTACCCGATCCCGCCGCTCGCCGAGCTGGCCGACCTGCACGCCCGGCTCAGCTTGCTCGCGCGACCCGCGAAGGTGCATGCGATCGCGCTCAACACGCGCGAGCTCGACGAGCACGCGGCACGCCGCGCGGTCGAGCAGACCGAAGCGGAGACTCGGTCTCCCGACCGACGACCCCGTACGCTTCGGGGCAGGGAAGCTGGTGGACGCGCTCGAACCTCTTCGGGGCTAGGTTCACAGAGCGGCCGGCTACTACCAGTTCACGGTCCTGCTGAAGGCGGCCACGAACCCGGCGCGGACGACGACGCTCGTCTCCAGGACGTTCAGGATCGGCGCCCCGAAGCAGAAGGTCACATCGAAGCCGAAGCCGAGACCGGCGCCGACGATCAAGAAGAGGAAGTAGCGTGCGAGAGGCCCCGCGACGGGGCCTTGCTCATGCGGATCGCGGTGATCTCCGACACGCACATGCCGCGGGGTTCCCGCGCGCTGCCCGGCGACTGCGTCGCGCGGCTACGGCGGGCCGACCTGATCCTGCACGCGGGTGACCTCACCGGCCTCGCGTTCCTGGAGGAGCTGCTTGGCCTCGGGCCGCCTGTCGAGGCGGTACACGGGAACATGGACGAGCCCGCCGTCCGCGCACGGCTCCCCGAGGAGCGGATCGTCGAGGCCGACGGTGTGCGGTTGGGGATGCTGCACGTCCCGGGCCCGAGCGCCGGGCGGGAGGACCGGCTCGCCGGGCGTTTCCCGGGCTGCGACGCCGTGGTGTACGGCCACACGCACCAGCCGGAGCTGACCCGCCACGGCGCGCTCTGGATCCTCAACCCGGGCTCGCCGACCGAGCGGCGGCGGGCGCCTGCGCGGACGATGCTGGAGCTCGAGCTGGCGGACGGGCACCTCGAGCCGGAGCTCGTCCGGTTCGGCCCTTGACAGCACGAACACCTGTTCGCTAGGATGGCGAACATATGTTCGTCAGGATTCTCCTCATCGTCGGAATCGCCGTGCTGGTCTGGAGCGCGCTGGCGCGCTCGTCCAACGCACACGGCGCGAAGCAGGTGGTGACGGTTCGGCCGTACGAGACGCTGTGGACGATCGCGGAGCGGCAGTACGGCGGCGACGTACGCGACGCGGTCTGGCGGATCGAGCGCGCGAACCACCTGCGGAGCGCGGACGTGCGCGTCGGGCAGAGGCTCGTGCTTCCCTGAAGCACTGCGATGCAGCCGCTGCGAGACTGAGTCGCTGCAAGACTGTGTCGCTGCAACGACGTGTCGCTGCAAGACTGGCGGCGTGGACCTCGACGTCGTCTTCCTCGGCACGTCCGCAAGCGCGCCGACGGCGCAGCGCTCGCCGACGGCGCTGCTCGTGCGCCGCGGCGGCGACCGGCTGCTGTTCGACTGCGCCGAGGGCACGCAGCGGCAGCTGATGCGCTCCACGATCGGCCTGCCCGACCTCGAGGAGATCTTCCTCACGCACTTCCACGCCGACCACTACCTCGGGCTGCCGGGGATGCTGAAGACGTTCGCGCTCCGCCAGCGCGAGGTGCCGCTGACGGTCTACGGGCCGCCCGGCCTGAGCGAGCTCTATCGCACTCTCGGCCGGATCGTCGGCCGGCTGACCTACGACGTGCGGCTCGAGGAGGTGCGGCCCGGCGAGGCGCTCGAGCGCGACGGCTACCGGATCCTCGTCTTCCCGGTGCACCACGGTGTCTCCGCGGTCGGCTACGTCGTCGCCGAGGACGAGCGCCCGGGCGAGTTCGACGCGGACGCCGCCGACGCGCTCGGGATCCCGTTCGGCCCCGAGCGCGGCGCGCTGCAGCGCGGCGAGTCGATCACGCTCGACGACGGGCGCGTGCTGACGCCGGATGCGGTGCTCGGAGCCGCCCGGCCCGGCCGCCGCATCGTCATCCCCGGCGACACCGCGCCCGTCGAGACGGTGCGCGTGCTCGCCGAGGGCGCCGACGTGCTGGTCCACGAGGCGACGTTCCTCGAGGACGAGCGCGACCGCGCGGCGGACACGCTGCACTCGACCGCGCTGCAGGCGGCCGAGATCGCGCGCGACGCCGGCGTGCGGCTGCTCGCGCTCACGCACGTCTCGCCGCGCTACTTCGGGCCGGAGCTCGCGCGCGAGGCGCAGGAGGTGTTCGCGGCGACGGTCGTGCCGCGCGACTTCGACGTGATCGAGGTGCCGTTCGCCGAGCGCGGCGAGCCGCAGTTGCTCCGTCGCGCGGCGCGCCCGCCGCGAAAGCTGGAATCTGATTCGCGGAGCGAATCAGATTCCAGGGTTTCAGACCTGCCAGCCGCCCCCGCGTAAGCACCGGCACCTCCTCGCCGTCGCGGGTGAGCCCGGTCACGCTGACATCGTCGCTGCCGATCATGAAGTCGATGTGGATCGACGCTCTTGTTGATCCGGTCGCGGTCCTCCTCGTCGACCGAGATCGCGTAGGCGTTGCCGAATGCGAGGTGGCTCGCGGCGTTCTCGTCGAGCAGCGTGTTGAAGAACACGGTGTCCGTCTTGCCGATGCGTCCCTCGCTGTCGACGAGCGCGACCTCGCCGAGGCGCGCGGCGCCCTCGTCGCGCGCGACGCGGCCGCGCAGCGCAGTCGGCGCCCTCTCCCTCGATCTCGACCGCGCGGCCGCCCTCGAAGCGGATGCGCAGGTCGCGCACGACCGTGCCCGAGACGTCGAGCGGCTTCGTCGCCGAGACGACGCCGTCGACGCGCTGCGGGTCCGGCGCCGACGCGATCTCCTCCGTCGGGAGGTTCGGCGCGTGGATGACGCCGTCGACCGTCTGCATCCCCGGCGTCTCGGACGAGAAGCGCGACGTCGGGAGCAGGCCGACCGTCAGATCGGTGCCCGGGCCCTCGAAGCGCAGCGCGTCGAAGCGCCGCGCGTCGATGCGCCGGCCCGCCTCGTGCAGCTGCTCGAGCCGCGCCTGCCATGCCGCGGCGGGGTCGTCCTCGTCGAGACGCAGGACGTAGACGAGCTGCTCCCACAGCTTCGCGACCGCGGCGTCCTCGTCGAGGTCGGGGTGCACGAGCCGCGCCCATTCGGGGACGACCCACGGCACGACGGTCCAGTTCGTCGTGCGCGCGTTGATCACGTCGAAGTTCTCCTGGTGCGCCGGCAGGCCGTCGCGTCCGGCGCGCTCCGGGTCGATGCCGTCGAGCAGCCCCGGCGGCACCTGCGGCGTGATCGAGATGCGCACGCCGTGACCCTCGCCGAGCGAGAGCAGCCGGCGGCCGTACCACGACGGGACGAAGTCGAGCGTGTCCTCGGCCGCGCGCTCGAGCCGGATCCGCTTGACGAACGGGTCGAAGTACCACGGGTCGACGAACCTTGCGCCCCGCGCGTACGCCTCGGCGGCGACGAGGCGGACGAGCGGCGCGGCCCGGGGCTCGGCTACGACCCAGACGGTCTGTCCGGGCTGCACGTTGGCGCCCACCTCGACGACGAGCTTCGCGTAACGCCCGAGCGTTTCCCGATCCACCGCGGCCTGAGCCTACTCCGTCCGACCCCATCGACTATCGTGCGACCCGGCACCACCCCTTTAACCCGGTCCAGCGAGGCCGGAAAGGAGTCGGATGTCTCACTCTGCCGTCACACCGGCGCCGCACGTCCTGCTCGACGAGGAATCGATGCGGCGAACGCTTTCTCGCATCGCGCACGAGATCATCGAGCGCAACGAGGATCTCGAAAGCGTCGCGCTCGTCGGTATCCACACGCGCGGCGTCCCGATCGCGCACCGGCTGCGCCGGCTCGTCGAGGAGCGCACGGGCGAGGAGCTTGCGCTCGGCCAGCTCGACATCACCTTTCACCGCGACGACGTCCACGTGCGCGCGGGGCAGGCGCCGCGGCGCCCGCAGCCGCTCGTGCGCGAGACCAAGCTCGACTTCGAGCTCGAGGGCCGCACGGTGATCCTCGTCGACGACGTCCTCTACACCGGTCGCACGATTCGCGCCGCGATCGACGCGCTGTTCGAGTACGGGCGCCCCGACCGCGTGCAGCTCGCCGTGCTCGCCGACCGCGGGCACCGCGAGCTGCCGATCCGCCCCGACTACGTCGGCAAGAACCTGCCGACCGGCCGCAGCGAGCGCGTGCAGGTGGAGCTGGTCGAGATCGACGAGGTCGACCGCGTCGTGCTCGTCGCCGAGCGCGAGGAGGCCCTCGATGACTGATCTGCGCGTCGTCGGCGGCGAGCTGCGGCCGCCGGCGGACGGCAAGCGGCACCTGCTCTCGGTCGCCGACCTCACTCGCGGCGACGTCGAGCGCCTGCTCGCGACCGCACGCTCGTTCGCGCGCTCGCAGGAGCGCGACAACAAGAAGCTGCCGACGCTGCGCGGCCGGCTCGTGCTCAACGTCTTCTACGAGTCCTCGACGCGCACCTCGTCGAGCTTCGAGCTCGCTGCGAAGCGCCTCTCCGCCGACACGATGACGCTGAAGGCCGTCGGGCTCGTCGGTCGACAAGGGCGAGTCGCTGAAGGACACCGCGCTGACGCTCTCGGCGTACGACCCGGACGTGATCGTGATCCGTCATCCGGAGGTCGGCGCGGCGCAGTTCGTCGCGCGGCTGACCGACGCGCGCGTCGTGAACGCCGGCGACGGCAAGCACCAGCATCCGACGCAGGCGCTGCTCGACCTGCTACACGATGCGCGAGGCGTTCGGCCGGCTCGACGGGCTGCAGGTCGCGATCGTCGGCGACGTCGCTGCACTCGCGCGTCGCGCGCTCGCTCGTGCAGGCGCTGCGGCTCGTCGGCGCGGACGCGCTGCTCGTCGGCCCGCCGGCGCTCGTGCCGAGCGGGCTGGCGCCCGTCTCGCACGACATCGCGTCGATCGCGGACGCCGACGTCGTCTACGTGCTGCGCATGCAGCGCGAGCGGATGCTCGAGGGCGCGAACTTCGTGCCGTCGCTGCGCGAGTACACGGCGCGCTGGGGGATCACGCCCGAGCGCGTGGGCGACGGCCAGCGCGTCATGCACCCCGGGCCGATGAACCGCGGCGTCGAGATCGACGCGCGCGTCGCCGACTCGACGCGGCGCTCGTCGTCGACCAGGTGCGCGCGGGGCTGATCGTGCGCATGGCGGTGCTCTACGACCTGCTGACCACCGGGCCGGTCGCGGTCGAGACGACGGTGGAGGTCGCGTGATGCTCGCGGGACGCACCGGGACCGACAACGTCGTCGTGCGCGGCGCGCGCGTGCTCGACCCGGTCGAGGGGGTCGACGCGACGCTCGACGTGCGCATCGACAGCGGCGTGATCGCGCAAATCGGCGAGAGGCTCGACACGAACGAGCACCGCGTGATCGACGCGGCGGGCTCGACGCTCGTGCCGGCGTTCGTCGACCCGCACGTGCACCTGCGCACGCCGGGCCGCGAGGACGAGGAGACGATCGCGACCGGCACTGCCGCGGCCGCGGCCGGCGGCTACTGCGCGATCCTCGCGATCCCGAACACCGACCCGGTCGTCGACGACGCGGACGTCCTGCGCGGCCTGCGCGCGCGCGCCGCCGAGGAGGCGCACGTCCCGGTCGGCTTCCTCGCCGCGATCACGAAGGGCCAGGACGGCGGCGAGCTGACGGAGATGGCGGCGCTCGCCGACGCCGGCGCGGCCGGCTTCACCGACGACGGCCGCCCGGTCGCGTCGGCGGGCGTGATGCGCCGCGCGCTGCAGTACAACGCCGTCACCGGTCGCACGATCGCGGTGCACTGCGAGGAGGCGTCGCTCACGCGCGGCGGGCACGCGCACGCCGGCGCGGTCGCGGCCGAGCTCGGGCTCGGCGGCTGGCCGTCGCTCGGCGAGAGCCTGATGGTCGCGCGCGACGTCGACCTCGCCGCCGACACCGCGCAGGCGGTGCACCTGATGCACCTCTCGGCGCGCGAGTCGGTCGACCATCTGCGCCGCGCGCACGCAGTCGGCGCCCGCGCGACCGCGGAGGCGACGCCGCATCATCTGTGCCTGACCGACGAAGCGATCCGCACACTCGACCCGAACCTGAAGATGAACCCGCCGCTGCGCACCGAGGACGACCGCAGCGCGTTGCTCGACGCGCTGCGCGACGGGACGATCGCCGCGATCGCGACCGACCATGCACCGCACTCGCCGGAGGAGAAGGACGTGCCGTTCGAGGCGGCGCCGTTCGGCGTCACCGGGCTCGAGACGGCGTTCGCCGCGCTCTACACGTACCTCGTCGAGCCGGGCGTGCTCGCGCTCGAGACGGTGCTCGAGCGCATGTCGGCCGGGCCCGCGGCGATCTTCGGCCTCGACCGGCCGCGCATCGCCGTCGGCGCACCGGCGAACCTGACGCTGATCGACACCGCGGCGAGCTGGCGCGTCAAGGCCGGCCGGCTTCCGCTCGCGCTCGCACGAACTCGTGGCTGCTCGGCCAGCGCCTGCGCGGCCGCGTGCTCGCTGACGATCGCCGCCGGCCGGGTGGTGTTCGAGCGGTGACCGGCCATCTCGTGCTCGAGGACGGGACCGTCTTCGCCGGCGAGTCGGTCGGCGCGGAGGGCTTCGCGTTCGGCGAGGCCGTCTTCACGACGTCGATGAGCGGCTACCAGGAGGTCGCGACCGACCCGAGCTTCGAAGGGCAGATCGTGACGCTTCACCGCGCCGATGGTCGGCAACTACGGCGTCGACGACGCGCGCTCCGAGTCGAAGCGCGCGCACGCGAAGGCGGTCGTGATGCGCGAGGCGCGCGGGCCGCAGTGGACGGACTGGCTGCACGCGCACGGGATCGTCGCGCTCACCGGCATCGACACGCGCTCGCTCGTCCTCCACCTGCGCGACGCGGGCGCGATGCGTGCCGCTGCGGTGAGCGGCGACGACGTCGATCGACGAGGTGCTGACCGCGGTGCGCGCGCAGCCGGAGATGGCCGGCGCGGCGCTCGTCGCCGGCGTCTCGACGAAGGAGCGATACACGTTCACCGGCGAAGGCGCGGTGCGCGTCGCGGTCGTCGACTACGGCTGCAAGCGCTCGATCCTGCGCCGGCTCGCCGCGAACGGCGCGGCGGTCGACGTCTTCCCGCACGACGCCGACGCCGACACGCTCGCCGGCTACGACGGCGTGCTGCTCTCGCCGGGCCCGGGCGATCCCGCGCCGCTCACCGGCGAGGTGCAGCGGCTGCAGGAGCTGCTCGGCCGCACGCCGGTGCTCGGCGTCTGCCTCGGCCACCAGCTGCTCGCGCTCGCGACCGGCAAGGAGACGTTCAAGCTGCCGTTCGGCCACCGCGGCGCGAATCACCCGGTCGTCGACCACCGAACACGAAGGGTGATCGTCACGTCGCAGAACCACGGCTTCGCGGTCGACGCGGGCGACGAGTCCGGCGTCACGCACAGCTCGCTCTACGACGGCACCGTCGAGGGGCTCGCGTATCCCGAGCTGCGCGCGCGCTCCGCGCAGTTCCATCCGGAGGCCGCGCCGGGCCCGCACGACGCGGCGTCGATCATCGGCGGCTGGGTCGACGAGCTGAAGGCCGCCTGATGCCGCGCCGCTACGACCTGAAGTCGATCTGCCTGATCGGCTCCGGCCCGATCGTGATCGGGCAGGCGGCCGAGTTCGACTACGCCGGCTGCCAGGCGCTGAAGGTGCTGCGCGAGGACGGCTTCCGCACGATCGTCGTCAACTCGAACCCGGCGACGATCATGACCGACCCCGGCTTCGCCGACCGCACGTACCTCGAGCCGCTCGACCTCGACGGCGTCGCCGGCGTGCTGCGCCGCGAGCGTCCCGATGCGCTGCTGCCGACGATGGGCGGCGGCACCGCGCTGAACCTCGCGCGCGAGCTCGAGGAGTCCGGGATCCTCGCCGAGCTCGGCATCGAGCTGATCGGCGCCGACATCGACGCGATCCAGCGCGCCGAGGACCGCGAGCTCTTCAAGCAGACGGTCGAGGGCTGCGGCCTGAAGGTGCCGACGTCGCGCATCGTCACCTCGCCCGACGACCTGCTCGGCGTCTCGCTGCCGGCGGTCGTGCGGCCCGCGTTCACGCTCGGCGGGCACGGCGGCGGCTTCGCCGACGACGTCGAGCAGCTGCGCGCGCAGGTCGAGCGCGGGATCGCCGAGTCGCCGATCGGACAGGTGCTCGTCGAGGAGTCGGTGCGCGGCTGGGACGAGTTCGAGCTCGAGGTCGTGCGCGACCGGGCGGACAACGTCGTGATCGTCTGCTCGATCGAGAACCTCGACCCGATGGGCGTGCACACGGGCGACTCGGTGACCGTCGCGCCGCAGATGACGCTCAGCGACGAGGCGTACCAGGAGCTGCGCGACGCGGCGATCGCCGTCGATCCGCGCGGTCGGCGTCGACACCGGCGGGTCGAACATCCAGTTCGCGCGCGACCGCGAGAGCGGCGACATCCGCGTGATCGAGATGAACCCGCGCGTCTCGCGCTCCTCGGCGCTCGCGTCGAAGGCGACCGGCTACCCGATCGCGAAGGTCGCGGCGAAGCTCGCCGTCGGCTACACGCTCGACGAGATCCCGAACGACCTGACCGGCACGACGCCCGCGAGCTTCGAGCCGACGCTCGACTACGTCGTCGTCAAGATCCCGCGCTTCGCGTTCGAGAAGTTCCCGGGCGCCGACCGCACGCTCGGCACGCAGATGAAGGCGGTCGGCGAGACGATGGGCATCGGCCGCACGTTCATCGAGGCGTTCGTGAAGGCGAAGCGCGGGCTCGAAGGCGACTTCGACTGGGAGCCCGAGGGCATGCACCCGTGGTTCGTGCGCGAGCTCGAGCAGCTCGAGGCGGAGGAGGCACGCCAGCAGGTCGAGCCGCCCGTGTACCGCCGCATCGACTCCGTGCGCCGGCGAGGTCGAGGCGCCGTCGAACTACTACTACGCGACCTGGGGCGAGCGCGACGAAGGCGCGCCCGCCGGCGACGGGCGCAGCGCGTCGTCATTCTCGGCTCGGGCCCGAACCGGATCGGGCAGGGCGTCGAGTTCGACTACTGCTGCGTGCACGCCGTGCAGACCTTTCGCGCGCTCGGCTACGAGGCCGTGATGATCAACTGCAACCCGGAGACGGTCTCGACCGACTACGACACGTCCGACCGGCTCTACTTCGAGCCGCTCGACGCAGGCGTCGGTGCTCGCCGTGCTCGAGCGCGAGCAGCCCGAGGGCGTCGTGATCCAGTTCGGCGGCCAGACGCCGCTCAAGCTGGCGCGCGCGATCGAGGCCGCCGGCTTCCGGATCCTCGGCACGCCCTTCGACGCCGTCGACCTCGCGGAGGACCGCGAGCGCTTCGGGAGGCTGCTCGCCGGCCTCGGCATCCGCTGCCCGGACTGGGGGATCGCGCGCTCGGGCGCCGAGGCGGCCGCGATCGCGCACCGCATCGGCTACCCGGTGCTCGTGCGCCCGTCGTACGTGCTCGGCGGGCGCGCGATGCGCGTCTGCCACCGCGCCGACCAGGTCGTCGAGGCATTCCACGGCGTGCAGGGGCCGACGCTCGTCGACCGCTTCCTCGAGAGCGCGGTCGAGATCGACGTCGACGCGCTCTGCGACGGCACGGAGACCTACGTCGGCGGCGATCATGCAGCACGTCGAGGAGGCCGGCGTGCACTCGGGCGACTCCGCCTGCGTGCTGCCCGCGCAGTCGCTGAGCGCGGCCGCGACCGCGGAGATCTCGTCGATCGTCAGGCGGCTCGGGCCGGCGCTCGGCGTCGTCGGACTGCTGAACGTCCAGCTCGCCGTCGTCGACGACGAGGTGTTCGTGCTCGAGGTGAACCCGCGCGCGTCGCGCACCGTCCCGTTCGCGTCGAAGGCGACCGGCGTCAACCTCGTCGCCGCGGCGTGCCGGCTCGCCGCGGGCGAGCGGCTCGCCGACCTCGGGCTGCCGGCCGAGCGGCCGCCGCGGCAGGTCAGCGTGAAGGCCGCGGTGCTGCCGTTCGCGCGCTTCCCGGGCGCCGACCCGGTGCTCGGGCCCGAGATGCGCGCGACCGGCGAGGTGATGGCGAGCGCGAGCGACCTGCCGACGGCGCTCGCGAAGGCCGAGCGCGCCGCCGGCCGCTCGCTGCCGCGCGACGGCGCGGTCTTCCTCTCGGTGCGCGACGACGACAAGGCGGCGGCGATCCCGGTCGCGGCCGCGTTCGCCGGGCTCGGCTTCCAGCTGTACGCGACGCACGGGACGGCCCGCACGCTGCGCGGCGCCGGGCTCGACGTCGACGAGGTGCGGAAGGTGAACGAGCCGGGCGACGAGCCGAGCGTCGTCGACCTGATCCGGCGCGGCCGCTGCAACCTCGATCGTCGAACACGCCCGAGGGCGGGTCCGGAGCCGCGCTCGGACGGCTACCTGATCCGGGAGGCGGCGCTCGCGGCCCGCGATCCCGTGCATCACGACGATCGCCGGCGCCGCGGCGGCCGTCCACGCGATCGCGAACGCGCGTGCGGAGACTGCGCTCTCGCTCCAGGAGCGGATCGATGTCGAGACCTCGGCGCGAGCGTCTTAGCGTCACCGCCGTCGAGGCGGTCGGCCCGTACGCGCTCGTGCGCGTCGAGCGCGGCGGCCTCGACCCCGGCGTGCCCGGGCCAGTTCTTCATGCTCGAGGCGCCGGGCCGCGTGCTGCCGCGCCCGATGTCGTTGTGCCTCGCGCCGCCGCGGCGAGCTCGCGTTCCTGCTCGACCCGATCGGCCCGGGGACGATGGCGCTCGCAGCAGCTCGAGTGCGGCGACCGGATGCACGTCTTCGGCCCGCTCGGCAACGGCTTCCGGCTCGACGTCGCTGCGTCCGCTGCTCGTCGGCGGCGGCATCGGCATCGCGCCGCTGCCGTATCTCTCGGAAGCGCTCGAGCATCCGCCTGCGGTGCTCGGTTTCCGCTCCGAGCTACCACGCCGAAGCGGCGGCGCTGCTGCCGAACGCCGAGGTGGTGATCGACCCCGTGCTCGTGACCGACGCGATGCCGCTCGACCGCGACGTGCTCGCGTGCGGGCCGGAGCCGATGCTCGAAGCCGTGCGCGCGCTCGTCCCGGACGCGCAGCTCGCGTGGGAGGCGCCGATGGCGTGCGGCTACGGCGCGTGTTACGGCTGCGTCGTCGAGATCGACGGCGAATTGAAGCGGCTGTGCGTGGAAGGACCGGTGCTGTGCACCTCCTGAACGCGAGCGGCTGCCTCGACGCGCTGACCGCGCCGCACGTCGCGTCGCGCGCTCGACGCGTTCGTGACGAAGACCGTGACGCCGGAGCCGCGCGCCGGCAACGCGCCGGTTCGCATCGCCGAGACGGAGCACGGGATGCTGAACGCGATCGGTCTGGCGAACCCCGGACGCGAACGTTCCTCGCCGAGACGCTGCCGCAACTCGCGCGCGCGATCGAACGTCCCGGTCTGGGTGTCGGTCGGCGGCTTCTGCGCGCGCGACTACGTCGAGACGTGCGAGCAGCTCACGTCCGACGACGTGGCGTGCATCGAGCTGAACCTCAGCTGCCCGAACGTCGACGAGGCGCCGGAGGCGGCCGCGGAGATCGTCGCGGCGTGCCGCGAGGTGACCGCAAAGCCGCTCTACGCCAAGGTTTCTCCGCATTCGTGGGACATGGGGGAGACCGTCCGCGCGGTCGAGGCAGCGGGCGCCGACGGCGCTCAGCCTCGTCAACACGCTGCGCGGCGTCGCGCTCGACGCGCGACTGCGGCCGAAGCTCGCGCGCGGCGCCGGCGGCTACTCGGGACCGGCGCTGAAGCCGGTCGCGCTCGCGGCCGTGCTCGCTGCGCGCCGTGCGACCGAGTTGCCGATCGTCGGCATGGGCGGCGTGTCAGACCGGACGCGACGCGCTCGAGTTGATTGCGTGCGGTGCGACACACGTCGCGCTCGGCACGGTGCTGTTCGCCGACCCGGATGCGCCGACGCGCGTGCGTGCGAGAGCTCGTCGACGAGGCGCGACGCGCGGGCTTCGACACGCCCGACGATGCGTTCGGCGCCGCGCTCGACAACTGTTGCCAGATTGGCAAACTAGCCGCAAACGCTACCTGGTTGCACGCGCGCTGCGAGGTTGGTAGGATGCGGCGCTCATGGTGCCCCCCCAGACTCAGGTGCAAGCTCCGGTCCGCTCGCTCGACCAGCGGATGGAAGCGCTGAAGCGAGCGAACGACATCCGCGTCAAGCGCGCCCAGCTGAAGAAGGACCTGAAGTCCGGGCGCCGTCTCGATCGAGCAGATCCTCCGCGAGCCGCCCGAGTTCGTCTCGACCGCGAAGGTCTTCGACATGCTGATGGCGGTGCCGAAGTTCGGCCGCGTGAAGGCTGCCCGTCTGCTCAACCAGTGCCGCATCAGCCAGTCGAAGACGGTCGGCGGCCTCTCCGACCGCCAGCGGCACGAGCTGATTGGCCTCTTCAACCACAGATAAGCCCGTCTTCGTCGTCACCGGCCCGTCGGGCGCGGGCAAGGGCACGCTCATCCAGCTCGTCCTGCCGCGCTTCCCCGAGCCTCGCGCTCGCCGTGTCGGCGACGACGCGCGCGCAGCGTCCCGGCGAGCAGGACGGCGTCCACTACTGGTTCCTCGACCGCGAGGAGTTCGATGCGCGGGTCGACGCCGGCGAGTTCCTCGAGTGGGTCGACTACGTCGGCAACCGGTACGGGACGCTCCGTTCGGAGATCGACCGGCTCCGCGGCCGCCGGGAAGGCTCCGCTGCTCGAGCTGGAGACCGAGGGCGCCCTGCGGGTCAAGCGGCGCGAGGAGGGCGCGGTCACGATCTTCGTCACCGCGCCGGTCGAGGAGCTGGAGCGCCGCCTGCGCGAGCGGGCGACCGAGAGCTCGGGCGTGATCGAGGAGCGGCTCGCGACCGCACGCGAGCAGCTTGAGCTCCAGGGGGAGTTCGACTTCGTCGTCGAGAACGACGACCGCGAGCGGGCCGCCGAACGCCCTGGCGGCGATCATCGCGCGGGAACTCGATCGGTGCCGCTACCATGGCGCGGCGATGATCCACCCCCGCATCGACGAGCTGATGGACAAGGTCGACTCGCGCTACGCGCTTGTCATCGTCGCCGCCAAGCGCGCGCGGCAGATCAACAACTACCACCACCAGCTCGGTGAGGGCACGTTCGACGAGTTCGCGCCGCCGCTGATCGAGTCGCGCTCGAAGAACTACCTGACGATGGCCCTCGAGGAGACCGCCGAGGGCAAGATCGTCTACGAGTACCCCAAGCGCGCGTAGAAGAACCTGATTCGGCGCAGCCGAACCAGGTTCACGAGTCTCGTCCCGGCGCGCGCCTCGCGAATCCCGCTGCGTAACACTTCCGCCATGGCGCGGGTCCTCCTCGGAGTGACCGGAGGGATCGCCGCCTACAAGGCGTGCGAGCTGACGCGCCTGCTCGTGAAGGCGGGTCACGAGGTGATCCCGCTCGTCACGCCGCGGCGCGCAGCGCTTCGTGACCGAGGAGACGTTCCTCGCGCTCGCCCGCCGGCCGAAGAACGACGACGTCTACCCGCACCTGACCCGCGCCGACCTGCTCGTCGTCGCGCCCTGCACGGCGAACACGCTGGCGAAGCTCGCGCACGGGATCGCCGACAACGTCCTCACCGAGGCGGCGCTCGCACACCGCGGCCCGGTGCTCGTCGCGCCGGCGATGAACCCGCGCATGTGGCTGCATCGCCGCGACGCGCGCGAACGTCGAGACGCTGCGCGCGCGCGGGGTCGAGCTCGTCGGGCCGGACGAGGGCGAGATGGCGGAGGGCGAGTGGGGCGTCGGGCGCCTGGCGGAGCCGAACGAGATCTTCGAACGGGTCGCGCAGCTGCTCGCCCCGGGCTCGCTCGCCGGGCGGCGGGTGCTCGTCACCGCCGGCGGAACGCGCGAGCCCGTCGACAGCGTGCGTTTCCTCGGCAACCGCTCGTCGGGCCGCATGGGCGTGGCCCTCGCCGAGGAGGCACGCCGGCGCGGCGCGGAGGTGGTGCTGCTCGCCGCGAACATCGCGGTCGACCCGCCCGCACGGGGTCGAGACGATCCCGACGCCGACCGCCGAGGCGATGCGGGACGCCGCGCTCGCCCTGGCCGACGTCGACGTCGCTGCTGCTCGCCGCCGCCGTGGCCGACTACCGGCCGGCGGAGGCGCTCGCGGGCAAGCGCCCGAAGGACGAGCGGGCCTGGACGCTCGAGCTGCAGCCGACCGACGACATCGCGAAGGCTCTCGGCCAGCGCGAAGCGCCCTGGCCAGGTGCTCGTCGCCTTCGGCGCCGAGCACGGCGCCGAGGGGCTCGAGCGGAAGAAGGCGATGCTCGAGTCGAAGAACGCCGACCTCGTCGTCTTCAACGACGTCGGCCGCCCCGACATCGCGTTCGACAGCGCGGAGAACGAGGTCGTGCTCGTCTCGCGCGACGGCGAGCGGGAGGTCGCGAAGGCGTCCAAGGCCGCGGTCGCGGCCGCGATCCTCGACGAGGTCGAGAGGCTTTTGTCGTAGAAGCGGTGGTGATGGCCGCGGGGCTCGGCACGCGGCTGCGTCCGCTGACCGAGCACTGGCCGAAGCCGGTGCTCCCGGTCGACGGCCGGCCCGTGGTCGTGACGCTCGTGCACGAGCTCGCCGCCGCCGGCTGCGAGCGGATCGTCGTCGTCACGGGCCACCTCGCCGAGCAGGTCGAGGCGCTGCTCCGGCCGCTGCCGTACGAGATCCGCTTCGAGCGTCAGCCGCCGGGCCTCGGATCCGCCGACGCCGTGCTGCGCGCGCGGGCGCGTCCGCCGTACCTGGTCGTGGCGGCCGACAACGTCTTCGGCGAGGGCGATCTCGCCCGCTTCGCGCGCGAAGGCGCGGGCGCCGACGGGGCGATCGCGCTGCACGGCGACGAACGGCCGCCGCTCTGGCTGGTCGGCGAGCGTGTCCACGGCCACCTCGACCCGCTGCCCGGCAACCCGCCGTACGAGCTGCAGCACGTCTTCAGCAACGCGATCGACGCCGGCGCCGAAGTGTCTGCTATCCAGATAGGACGCACCCGCGACCTCACAGACCCCGTTGACCTCGTGCGCGAGAACTTCCCGTACCTGAGACACGGACGTAGGCTTGACGGAGTCCCATAGGCATTGACCGACGCGTACGACCACTTCCGTGAAGGCCAGGAGCGGCTCCGCAAGGGAATGGCCGCACAGGCGACGGTGCCGCTCGAGAAGGCCAAGAAGCTGGAGCCGGGGAAAGCGTCGATTCGGGAGGCACTCGGCATCGCCTACTTCCGCCTCGCACGCTGGAAGGAGGCCGAGGAGGAGTTCCGCACGATCGTCGAGGAGCTCGAGCCCACCGACGACTACGCGCACTACGCGCTCGGCCGCGCGCTCGAGCAGCAGGGCCGCGACGCCGAGGCGAACGGCCATTACAAGCTCGCGAGCTCGATGAAGCCGTCGTCCGAGACGTACTCGTCGCGGATCCGCGACCTCGACACCGAGTGAGGGCGGTCGTCCAGCGCGTCAGCCGGGCCTCGTCGACGCCGGGCGGCGCGATCGGTCCCGGACTGTGCGTCCTCCTCGGCGTCGCCGAGGGCGACGAAGCCGCAACGGCCGTCCGGCTTGCCGAGAAGATCGCGAGGCTGCGGATCTTCGAGAACGACGAGGGGAAGTTCGACCGTTCGCTGCTCGACAGCGGCGGAGCGGCGCTGGTCGTCAGTCAGTTCACGCTGATCGCCGACACCGCGAAAGGGAACCGGCCGAGTTTCTCGGGCGCAGCCCGGCCCGAGCAGGCGATCCCGCTCTACGAGCGCTTCGCCGACGCACTCCGGGGGCTCGGCGTGCACGTCGAAACGGGCGTCTTCGGCGCCCGTATGGCGGTCGAGATCGTGAACGACGGGCCGGTCACGATCGTGCTGGAATAACGCCTTTCTGGTACCCTGCACCCAACATTTCGGCTGGTTCGAAGTGGGCGCGCGGCGCCCATTTTTGTTGATGGGGGCAGATTTTCGGGGTAGGTGCGGGAATGGGAACGGCTCAGGTCGAAAAAGAGCGGCAGCTTCAGCGCGAGGTGACACGCCTCGTGGAGTCGGCGGTGCCCGGCGTCGAGGTGCTGGCGCTCGAGTTGACCGGCAAGGACCGCTTCTGCGTGTACGTCGACCACGCTCGAGGCGTCGACCATGCGCTGTGCGAGCGCGTCACACACGCGCTGCGCAACTATCTCGACGAGTACACCGTCGAGGTCTCCTCACCCGGTTTCGAACGGCCGCTGCGTACACGGGAGCATTTCGAACGGGCGGTCGGCAAGGCCGTCCGCATCAAGACCGAGACAGGCCGCGCGCGAGGCGTGGTCGTCTCCGCCGGCGAGCGCACCATGCAGGTCGAGAACGGTGCCGGCCCGGTGGACATCTCGTACGGCGAGATCGTGCGAGCAAATCTGATCGATGAAGGGACGAACGGATGAGCCAGGAGATCGTTGACGCGGTCCGCGAGATCGAGCGCGAGAAGGGAATCGAGAGCGGCACGCTCGTCGCGGCGCTCGAGGACGCGCTGCTCGCGGCGTACAAGAAGACCCCCGGCGCGGCGCGCCACGCGACCGTCGAGCTCGACGATCGCGGGGACTTCCGCGTGTTCGCGATCGAGATCCCCGAGGACCTCGAGGTGCCGCTTGCTCGACGAGGCGCGCGAAAGCACGCTCGACGAGCTCGAGCGGATCGAGGAGGAGACGGGCGAGAAGAACCACACGCTGCTCTCCGACGACGACCTCGAGATCGACTGGTCGCAGGTCCCCGAGGACCTCGTCAGCCGCGAGGACGTGACGCCGGACAACTTCGGCCGCATCGCCGCGCAGACCGCGAAGCAGGTGATCCTGCAGCGGATCCGCGAGGCGGAGCGCGAGATGATGTACGACGAGTACATCGACCGCGTCGGCGAGGTCGTCACCGGCATCGTCCAGCAGACGGGCGACCGCCGGAACATCCTCGTCGACCTCGGCAAGGTCGAGGCGCTGCTGCCCGGCCCCGAGCAGGTCGACGGCGAGCGCTACGAGCAGGGCTCGCGCATCAAGGCCGTGATCCGCGAGGTGCGCACCGGCACGAAGGGCCCGCAGGTGATCCTCTCGCGCCGCGATCCCGGAGCTGATCAAGACGCTGTTCGAGCTCGAGGTGCCCGAGATCGCCGACGGCCTCGTCGAGATCCGCGGCGTCGCCCGCGAGCCCGGCTACCGGTCGAAGATCGCCGTCGAGTCGCACGCCCAGGGCGTCGACCCGGTCGGCGCGTGCGTCGGCCCGCGCGGCTCGCGCGTCCGCATGGTCGTCTCGGAGCTCCGCGGCGAGAAGATCGACATCATCCCGTGGAACAACGAGCCTGCGCGCTTCGTCGCGAAGGCGCTCTCGCCCGCCCGCGTCCGCGAGGTCTACCTCGACGACGCAGGCAAGGAGGCGACCGTCGTCGTCCCTGACGACCAGCTCGCGCTGGCGATCGGCAAGGAAGGCATGAACGCCCGCCTCGCCGCGCGCCTCACCGGCTGGAAGATCGACATCACCTCCGACTCCGAGTTCGCCCAGCAGGAGGCCGAGGCGGCTTTCGGCGGCGAGGAGGGCGAGGAGGGCGACTTCTCCGGCCGCTGCTCCGCGATCCTCTCGAACGGCAAGCGCTGCCCGAACGCCTCCTTGCCCGGCTCGAAGTACTGCGGCGTCCCGGCCCACCAGGAGCTGGCGCTGCACGAGGTCGACGACGAGGACAACCCGATCGTCGAAGAGGAGGAGCCGGAGCTCGAGGCGCTGTCCGACACCGCAGAGCCCGAGCCCGTCACCGAGGACGCGGCCGCGTTCGGGAACCCCGAGCCGGAGGAGTTGCCGGCAGGCCCCGGCGACGCACCCGTGCCCGGCGAGGACCAGACGCTCGACACCGGGGCGGCGCACGCGCACCACGTGCACGTGACGGACGACCCGCATGCGGGCATCCCGATCCGGGAAGGCGAATAGCGGCGGCCTCTCCCGTCAGATCCTGCGCCGGCTGCGGCCGCAAGGCCGCGCAGGGCGAGTTGCAGCGCTTCCACGCGGAGGGCGGTGCGCTCGCGCCCGGCCCGGGAGCGGGCCGCGGCGCCTACACTTGCCGGCGCCTGCAATGCTTCGAGCGCGCCGCTTCCCGGCGCGCGTTCAACCGCACACTGCGTGCGAACCTCCGCGTCGACCCGACGCTCTCACGTCTCTACACTGGACTGACCTATGGCCAACGGCAAGCCGAATAGACCGATCAGACCGCGCGGTGGCGGCCCCAAGGGCCGGCGCCGGGTCGTGATCGACCAGGGCGGCGGCCGTCCCGGCCAGGGGCAGCGCCAGCGCCCCGGCGACCGGCCCGCCGACCGCGGCCCGCGCCAGCCGCGCGAGGTCGTCGCCCCGACCGGCCCGGTGACCGTCGAGTCCGGCGTCACGCTGCGCGACTTCTCGCAGGCGCTCGGCGTCGCGATGCCGCAGATCATCAAGCTGCTGATGGACCTCGGCACGATGAAGACCGCGACGCAGTCGCTGACCGACGACGAGGTCCAGCTGATCGCCGCCGAGCTCGAGCGCGAGGTGACGATCAAGCACGCCGACGACGACGACGGCGAGCCCGAGGTCTTCGAGGACGCCGAGGAGACGCTCGAGGCGCGCCCGCCGGTCGTCACGATCATGGGCCACGTCGACCACGGCAAGACGACGCTGCTCGACGCGATCCGCAAGACGTCGGTCGTCACGACCGAGGCGGGCGGGCATCACACAGCACATCGGCGCCTACCAGGCCGACGCACGACGGACGCCGGATCACGTTCCTCGACACGCCGGGCCACGAGGCGTTCACCGCCATGCGCGCCCGCGGCGCCAAGGTGACCGACATCGCCGTGCTCGTCGTCGCCGCCGACGACGGCGTGATGCCGCAGACGAAGGAGTCGATCTCGCACGCCCGCGCTGCCGAGGTGCCGATCGTCGTCGCCGTCAACAAGATCGACCTACCCGATGCGAACCCGGACCGCGTGCTCGGCGAGCTCGCGACCGAAGGGCTGCAGCCCGAGGAGTGGGGCGGCGACGTGCAGGTCGCGCGGGTCTCCGCGAAGCAGGGCGAGAACCTCGACGATCTGCTCGAGCGCATCCTGCTCGTCGCCGACGCCGAGCTCGACCTGCGCGCGAACCCCAGCGCCGAGGCCTCCGGCCCGATCATCGAGTCGACGGCTCGACGTCGGCCGCGGTCCCGTCGCGACGATGCTGATCCACCGCGGGACGATCAAGGTCGGCGACGCGATCGTCGCCGGCGACGCGTGGGGCCGCGTGCGTGCGCTCTACGACTACCGCGGCGAGCGCATCCAGGAAGCCGCGCCCGGGCGAGCCCGTCGAGATCCTCGGCTTCGACAAGCCGCCGCCCGCCGGCGAGCTCGGTCGCGTCGTCGAGAACGAGCGCCGCGCGCGCGACCTCGCGCAGCAGCGCGGCGAGCGGCTGCGCCGCGAGGCGATGGCGAAGCAGGCGCGAGGGGGCGGCGTCTCGCTCGACAAGCTGTTCGAGCAGATGCAGGTCGGCGCCGTGCAGGACCTGAACATCGTGATCAAGGGCGACGTGCAGGGCTCCGTCGAGGCGATCGTCTCCGAGCTCGGCAAGATCCAGCACGCCGAGGTGCGCGTCAACGTCATCCACACCGGCGTCGGCGGTATCACCGAGAACGACGTCAACCTGGCCGCCGCGTCGAACGGCATGGTCGTCGGATTCAACGTGCGGCCGTCCGCCGAGGTGCGCGCGGTGGCAGAGCGCGCCGGCGTCGAGATCCGCCTCTACCGCGTCATCTACCAGCTGACCGAGGAGATCGAGCAGGCGCTCGTCGGCATGCTGACGCCGGTCGAGACCGAGGCGATCATCGGCGAGGTGGAGGTGCGCGCGCTCTTCAAGGTCTCGCGTCTCGGCACGATCGCGGGCTGCATGGTCACGAGCGGCATCGTCCGCCGCAACGCCAACGTGCGCATCTTCCGCGAGGGCACCCGCATCCACGAGACGACGGTCGCCGCGCTGCGCCGCTTCAAGGACGACGTGCGCGAGGTGACCGAGGGCTTCGAGTGCGGCATCCTGCTCGACGGCTTCAACGATCTGCGCGAAGGCGACGTCTTCGAGGTCTTCGAGACGCGCGAGATCGAGCGCACCTCGCTCGACGCGGCACCGGGCGGCGACGCCGCAGCCGTCTTAGTTGTCGTCCGGCTACGTCGCGATCCTCACCGTCGAGCTGCACTTCCCCGAAGCGTCGTCGCTCAAGGGCAAGCGCCACTTCGTCCGCTCGGCGAAGGACACCTGCGCACCGCTTCGGCGCTGCCGTCGCCGAGGTCGACCATCACGACCTCTGGCAGCGCGCGACGCTGACGGTCGCGTGCGTCTCCCGGTCGGCGCATGAGGCGGACGAGCTCGCGGACGGCGCCGAGCGCTGGCTCGCGTCCGGCGACTGGGTGCTCGTCCGCTGCGACCGGCTGCTCGTGTCGCCGGACGACGAGCGCTAGTACGGTTCTCGCGTGTCCGAGCGCATGCGCCGCGTCAACGAGTCGGTCCGCGCCGTCGTCGCCGAGGGCGTGGGGGAGCTGAAGGACCCGCGGATCGGGATGGTGACCGTGACCGGCGTCGTGGTCTCGCCCGACCTCGGCGAGGCGCGGGTCTTCGTGTCGGTGCTCGGGAGCGAGAAGAAGCGGACCGCCACGATGCAGGGGCTCGACTCCGCCCGCGGCGTCCTCCAGGGAAAGATCAACCGCGAGCTCAGCCTGCGGCGGACACCGACGTTGACGTTCGCCTACGATGAGTCGGTCGAGCGGGGCGTGCGCATGACGAAGCTGATCGACGATCTCGCCGGGGACCTGCCGGCGGCGTCCGAGGATGCGGATGACGAGAGCTGAAGCGGCCGGCACCGGCCGTGCGACCGGTGAGCTGAAGACTGTCGTGGACGCGATCCGCGAGCACGACCGCTTCGCCGTCGTGACACACGAGAACCCGGACGGCGACGCGCTCGGCTCGATGCTCGGCCTCGTGCTCGGACTGCGCGCGCTCGGCAAGGACACCGTCATGTTCCTCACCGGCACCGCGCCGCTGCCGGCCGAGTACCGCTTCCTCGATCTCGCCGAGGTCGTGCGCGAGCTCCCGGCCGACATCGACGAGCGCGTGCTCGTCGCGGTCGACTGCGCGAACGAGCGTCGGATCGGGCCGGACGGGACGGGGATCGACCGCGCGCCGGTCGTGATCGACGTCGACCATCATCACGACAACTCACGCTTCGGCACGCTCAACCTGATCGTCGACGACGCCTCGTCGACCGCTGAGATCGTGCGCGACCTGCTGCGGCGAGCTCGACGTCGACCTGACGCCCGAGATCGCCGCGGCGCTGTACGTCGGTCTCGTCACCGACACGGGGCGCTTCCAGTACTCCAACACGACGCCGAAGTCGCTGCGCCTGGCAGCCGACCTCGTCGAGGCGGGCGCCGACGTGCACGGGATCTTCCGGCACGTCTACGAGACCGTGCAGTTCGCGAAGCTGAAACTGCTCGCGCGCGCCCTCGAGCGCGCGCAACTGTTCGAGGGCGGCCGGCTCGTGGTGTCGTACCTGCTGAAGGACGACTTCGGCGATGTCGGCGCGGAGGAGCCGTACTCGGAGGGGATCATCGACTCGCTGCGCGCCGTCGAGGGGTCGGAGATGGTCGCGTTGATCCGCGAGCCGCCGCGGAACGAGGGGCCGGCACGGCGCATCTCGCTGCGCTCGAGCCACGACGAGGTCGACGTCTCGGCGATCGCGCGCAAGGTCGGGGGCGGCGGCCACCGGCAGGCCGCGGGGTTCTCGTCCGAGCGGCCGATCGGCGAGATCATCGACTTCATCCGCCGCGAGTTCGCGCTGGTGGCGCACGGTGTCGATTCCGCGGGCGCTTAGGCCGGTCGGGATCGCGCTGGTCGACAAGCCGGCGGGCCCGTCGTCGTTCGCGATCGTCGCGACGCTCCGCCGGCGTACACGCGCGCGGACAGGTCACGCCGGGACATTGGATCCATTCGCCACGGGCCTTCTGGTCCTGTTGTCCGGTGCGGCAACTAGGCTGGCCCCGTGCTTTGTCGGACTGGACAAGCGCTACGTCACCGACGTCGACCTGACGTCCACGACGACGACCGGCGACCCGGAGGGCGAGGTCGTCGAGCGGCACCCGGCGCCGCCGCGGTCCGAGCTGGACGAGGCGCTCGCGCGCCTCCGCGGCGAGGTGGAGCTGCCGATCCCAGCTGCCTCGGCGGTGAAGATCGGCGGCGAGCGCGCGTACCGGCTCGCGCGTCGGGGCGTGGAGGTCGACATGCCCCTGAGGCGTTCGCTCGTGCACGCGCTCGACGTCATCACCTATAGCGGCGACCCATCTGCCGTGCCGAGCGTCCGGCTCGAGCTGCACGTCAGTTCGGGCACGTACGTCCGCGCGATCGCCAACGCGCTCGGCGGCCACTGCACGACGCTGCGGCGTCTTGCGGTCGGGCCGTTCCGGATCGACGAGGCCGCGCCTGTGGAGGATGCCGCGCTGCTGCCGGCGGCGGCTGCGCTCGACCGGCTGCCGCCCGAGGCCGTCGAGAAGGTGTCGGAGCCCGTGCGGGCCGGCGTGCTCGCGCTCGACACGCCGGTCGGGAACGGAAGCGCGGCCTGATGGTGGCAGCCTCGATGGTGGCAGCCTTGATGGTGGCAGCCTGATGGTGGCCTGTGGTGACACGGTGACCGTCGCGCATCGGCCGGACGAGCTCGAGGCGCGGCCGCGCTCGGTCGCGATCGGCACCTTCGACGGTGTGCACCGCGGCCACCAGGCGGTGATCCGGGCGGCGGTCGAGGCCGGCGAGGGCCCGACGGTGGTCACGTTCCACCCGCACCCGCGGATGGCGCTCGGCGGCAACCGCGTCCCGCTGCTCTCGACGCTCGAGCGGCGGATCGAGCTGCTCGCGGCGTGCGGGGTGGAGGACGTGCTCGTCGTCGAGTTCACGCCCGAGCTCGCGGCGCTGACGCCGGAGGAGTTCGCCGACGGGTACCTGGGTGCGATCGGCGCCGAGGTGGTGGTGGCCGGCGAGGGGTTTCGGTTCGGCCGCGGCCGGAGCGGCGACCTCGACACGCTACGACGCCTCGGCTTCGACGCCCGCGAGGTGCCGCTCGTCGGCGGCGTTTCCTCGACGACGATCCGCCAGCTCGCGGCGGCGGGTGAGATCGAGGCGGCTGCGCGGTTGCTCGGCCGGCCGATCGAGGTCGACGGCACGGTCGTGCCCGGCGAGCAGCGGGGCGGCACGCTCGGGTTCCCGACGGCGAACCTGCTCGTGGAGACCGACCTGCTGGTGCCCGAGTTCGGGATCTACGCGGGCGCGGTCGGCGACCGCCGCGCTGCGATCTCGATCGGAGTGAACCCGCACTACGGCGGCACCGAGCGCCGGATCGAGGCGTACCTGCTCGACTGGTCCGGCGACCTCTACGGCGACCGGCTCGTGGTCGAATTGTGGCGGCGGCTGCGCGAGGAGCGGGCCTTCGGGAGCGAGGCCGAACTGGTCGAGCAGATCGCCCGCGACGTGGAGGAGACTCGGAGCGCGACCCGGCCGGTCCCGTAGTTCCACGGAAACCGAAGGTAGGCCGCAAGTTTGGGTGCTCCACGGCGTCTTTCTGTCGTATGGAGGCGAGCAGAGAACGTGATCCAGCTCGATCGCGTGCGGTGCCTCGAGTGCAGTGCCTCGAGTGCAGAGCGACGTACGTGAAGCCGTCCGATGGGGGAACGGTGCACGAGAACCCGGGGTGCCCGAAGTGCGGCTACCTCGGGTGGATCTCGACGGCGATCCCCGCTACGGGAAACGCACCGCGCCGCTTCGCCGTGGATCGGCCCCAGGGCCCCGCCGCCCGATCGCACTGACGCCGCCGAAGTAGTGGTGCCGTCCGGCCCAGCGCCGGACCTCCCGACCTTGCCGCTCGAGCGCGGCCAGGAACGCCTCGTCGACGCCGGGCTCGGCGTTCACGATCTCGCCCGCCGGATGGAAGCGCGGGCGGTCGATCGCGGTCTGCGGCTCCACGCCCTCGTGCAGCACCGCAGCCATCACGCCGACGAGCGCCGTGCGCAGCCGGGTCCCGCCGGCCGCGCCGAGCGCCAGCTCGAGCCGCCCGTCGCCGGGCGAGAAGGCGAGGGTCGGCGCCATCATGCTCGCCATCCGCTCCCCGGGCCGGAGCGGCCCGCGGACGAGGTCGGTCTCGCCGAGCATGCTGTTC
Source organism: uncultured Thermoleophilia bacterium (assembly GCA_963847415.1). Lineage (GTDB taxonomy): Bacteria > Actinomycetota > Thermoleophilia > Gaiellales > Gaiellaceae > PALSA-600. The sequence continues at coordinate 541,404 of CAWJZQ010000030.1, forward strand.
AGGTGCAGGTCGAGGCCGGGCAGCCAGTCGCCCGAGCCGAGGCCGAGGCTGGTCGTGAGCACGCAGGCGCTGCCCTCGGCGTCGACGACGGTGAGGTTCGTCGTGTGCCCGTCGGGCACTGCCGTCTGCTCCAGCGCGGCGAGCAGCGCAGCAGGCCCGCCGGCGGGGTCGAAACGGGCGAGCGTGTCGGGAACACCGGAGAGGCCGGCGCGCGTGAGCACCCGCCGCGCCGCGAAGTCGACCCGCGTCGGCTCGCTCCACCGCGGCTCGTACGCCGCGAGGTCGTCGGTGGTGATCGCGCCGCCACGCTCGGCGACGAGGCGCAGCAGCGAGTGCGCGATCGTGCCCGTGTAGACGCTCGCGGCACCCTCGTCGCGCACGAGCTCGAGCGCGCGCACGAGCCCGGGCTGCTCGCAGCCGCCCGCCTTCCGCCAGCAGCTCGCCGCCGGGCGCGTACATCGCGCCGCCCTCGCGCATCGTCATCACCGGCGCGAGCATCCTCAGGCAGGCGACGTGCGCCGCCGGCATCGGTACGCCCTCGCGCGCGAGCCGCAGCGCGGGCTCGACGAGCCGCGTCCACGGCAGCCGCCCGTGCGCGCGCCAGAGCGCGTCGAGGCCGGCCGGCACGCCGGGCACCGCGCACGACGACGCGCCGACCGCGTAGTGGACGAGCTCCTCGCCGAACGGGACCTGCAGCGCCTCCATCGGCGCGCCCTCGCCGGACGGCACCGCGACGAAGCAGTCGAGGTTGCGCGCCGTTCCTCCCGCGGCGTCGAAGTAGATCGCGTGCCCGCCGCCGAGAAGTCCGGTCATGACCGTCTCGGCGACGCACGACGCGAGACCTGCCGCGACCGCCGCGTCGGCGGCGCTGCCGCCGGCGGCCAGGATCTCGGCGCCGGCTTCGGCGGTCGCCGGGTGGCCGGCAGCGACGGCGGCGGGAAGCGCAGCGCTCACGCGACGCGTTCGGCGAGCCGGCTGCCGAAGCGGGCGAAGCCCTCGAGCGGGAAGTCGAAGCGCTCGCGGATGTAGGCGCCCTCCGTGATCTCGAAGGTCCGCTCACCGATCGGCCGCGCGTGGAACTCACCGTCCTCGAACCGAACCGACAGCCCTCCGACCGCGTACGACACCTCGACCCAGCCGTCGCTGTTCGCGTACGAGCCGGCAGCTCCTCGAGCGCCTCGTCGGGCAGTTGCACCGCCTGCGGCTTCGCCCGCCGCGCGCCGAGCAGCCGCTCGAAGAAGAGGTTCTCCAGCTCGTCGAGCGCCTTCGCGCCGCTGCTGCCGTTCGTCAGCCCGACGAAGACCGCGTCGCGGTCGGGCACGGTGAGCAGCATCGTCTGGTAGCCGCCCCACGAGCCGGGATGGCCCCACACCTCGACGCCCCCGACACGCTCGCCGCCCAGCCCGAGCCCGTACACGCCGGCGACCGGCTTGCCGTGCACGATCCGCATCTGCGGCTCTGCGAGCAGGCGGCGGCCGAAGCGCAGGAGGTCGGCCACGTTCGAGACGAGGCCGCCCGAAGGTCGCCGTGCGCGCGGGTAGTGGCCGTCGTTCGCGTCGGCGCCGGTCCCCGGCACGTCGGGCGGTGCGTCGAACGACGTCGACTCCAGCCCGAGCGGGCGCAGGACGCGCCGGTCGAGCGCCTCCTCGTAGCTCGCCCCCGCCGCCTTCGCGGCGAGATGGCCGGCGATCCAGTAGCCGGTGTTCGCGTAGGACCAGCACTGCTCGACGCCCACCCAGCGGCGCACGGCGGCAAGCGCGGGGATCTGCGCGGCGAGCGGGTCGGGCTCGTCCTCGAACAGGGACTGGTCGACGTCGGCGAGCTCGCAGTCGTAGCCGCTCATGTGCGAGAGCAGGTGCCGGACGCGCACGTCGGGCGCCCAGACGCCGGTGGGCTGCTCGGGGTCGACGAGCCCGGTCGTGAGCAGCGCGGTGAACGGCTTCGTGATCGAGGCGACCCGGAAGCGGGCGTCGGCGTCGCAGCCGATCGCGGCCGTCTCGGTCTCGTCGCCGACGGCGACGCCGACCGCAAGCGCCGGCACCTCCCAGGCGAGCGCGGCGGCCTCGCAGGCCTGCAAGAAAGCCGAATCCAGCACGATTCGCTACCCTACTGGCCGACCCGGTCTCGGCCGTGCGCGTCTTCCTTCGCGGCGGCTTGGACCTGAGGCAGTCCTGCCCTGGGTGACACAGCTACAGGAGGAGAAGGATGCCCCTCACCAAGGAAGAGAAGCTGGAGCACGTTCAGAAGTTCGGCAAGCACGAGACCGACACGGGCTCGCCGGAGGTTCAGATCGCGATGCTGACGCAGCGCATCAACGAGCTCACCGAGCACCTCCGCACCCACAAGCACGACCACTACTCGCGCCGCGGGCTGCTGAAGCTCGTCGGGCGCCGCCGCCGTTTCCTGAACTACCTTCAGCGCAACGACCTCGAGGGCTATCGCGCCCTCATCAAGGAGCTCGGTCTGCGCCGCTAGGCGAGGCCGGGCCATCAATCCAAGAAGGGTGGAGTTTGGGAGAGCGCGCGGTGTCCACGGGCGCGGTGTCCGAAGGACAGCGGCGCTGACCCAAACTTCCACCCTTCACCCGCACAGTGGAGGAATAGGAGAGATATGAGCATCGTCGAAGCTGAGCATCCCGCTGGGGTGCCGGCCTCCGTGTCCGTCGAGATCGGCGGCAAGCGGATCGACTTCGAGACGGGGAAGCTCGCGAAGCAGGCGGACGGCGCAGTGATCGTCCGCAGCGGCGACACCGTCGTCCTCGGCACGGCGCAGGGCCGGACGGAGGCCCGCGAGGGAGCGGACTTCTTCCCGCTGACCGTCGACGTCGAGGAGCGCATGTACGCCGCCGGCAAGATCCCCGGCGGTTTCTTCAAGCGGGAGGGGCGCCCCACCGAGCGCGCCATCCTCACCGCACGCATGACCGATCGCCCGGTGCGGCCGCTCTGGCCGAAGGGCTATCGCAACGAGACACAGTGCGTCGCCACGGTCTTCTCGGCCGACATGGTGAACGCCCACGACATCCTCGCCATCAACGCGGTGTCGGCGGCGCTGACCGTCTCGCCGCTGCCCTTCCTCGGCCCGATCGGCGCCGTGCGCATGGGCCTCGTCGAGGGCAACCTCGTCGTCAACCCGACGCTCGCCGAGACCGAGGACTCCGACCTCGACCTGATCGTGGTCGGCACGAAGGACGGCCTGACGATGGTGGAGGCGGGCGCGAACCAGGTGCCGGAGGACAAGCTCCTCGAGGCGCTCGAGATCGCGCACCGCGAGATCGTCAAGCTCTGCGACGCCCAGCTCGAGCTGCGCTCGCAGCGGGGCAAGTCGAAGTGGCTCGACCCGACCGTCACCGAGGCGCTCGAGACCAAGTACGGCCACGAGATCTGGACGCGGATCCAGGAAGTCGGGATCCGCGAGGCCGGCGCGATCGTCGAGGAGATCGTCGAGAAGGAGGTCGGCGCACCGTCGCTCGACGCCGAGGAGGCGAAGGTCTTCGGCGAGCTGCAGGTCCGTATGTCGCTCGCGCAGATCCTCGAGAAGCAGCGCTCCGTCGCGGTCGAGACGGTCGTGCGGGAGCGGTTCGAGAATGACCTACGCGGTCTCACCGACGCCGAGCAGGACTCGAAGGAGCTCAAGTCGGCGAAGCGCAACCTGCTCTTCGAGCACATCCTCGAGAGCGTCGAGCTGCCGTTCCCGGTCGGCCCGGCCACCGTCGACGGCGAGCCCGTCGTCAAGGACGCGCTCACGAAGAGCTACGTCAAGAAGGCGTGCGAGTCGATCTACAAGAGCCTCGTCCGCCAGAAGATCGCGATCGAGAAGCGGCGCCCCGACGGCCGGTCTGCGACGCAGATCCGCCCGATCGAGGTCGAGGTAAGCGTCATGCCGCGCACGCACGGGTCGGCGCTCTTCACCCGCGGCCAGACGCAGATCATGTCGCTGCTCACGCTCGGCACCGCGAAGGAGGGGCAGCGCATCGACGACCTCTCCCTCGAGACCGACCGCCGCTACATGCATCACTACAACTTCCCGCCCTACTCGGTCGGGGAGACGGGCCGCATGGGCTCGCCCAAGCGGCGCGACATCGGTCACGGCGCGCTCGCACAGCGGGCGCTCGAGGCCGTGCTGCCGGCGACCGAGGACTTCCCGTACACGATCCGCATCGTCTCGGAGACGCTCGAGTCGAACGGCTCGTCGTCGATGGGCTCGGTCTGCGGGTCGACCCTGTCGCTGATGGACGCCGGCGTGCCGATCACGGCTCCCGTCTCCGGCATCGCGATGGGTCTCGTCAAGGAAGGCGACGAGTACGAGATCCTGACCGACATCCAGGGTGCGGAGGACCACCTCGGCGACATGGACTTCAAGGTCGCCGGCACGCGGGACGGGCATCACCGCGCTCCAGATGGACATCAAGATCACCGGCGTCAGCCGCGAGATCATGGAGCGGGCGCTCTCGCAGGCGAAGGACGCACGCATCGCGATCCTCGGGAAGATGGCCGAGGCGATCGCGGAGCCTCGCTCCGCCCTCGCCGAGCACGCACCGCGCATCTCGACGATCCAGATCAACCCGGACTTCATCGGGATGGTCATCGGCAAGGGCGGCGAGACGATCCGCTCGCTCGAGTCCGAGTACGAGGTGCAGATCGACATCGAGGAGGACGGGACGATCCTCGTCTACGCGACCGAAGGCACGAAGGGCGACGCCGCGATCGAGGCGATCCGCAACCTGACGAAGGAGCCCGAGGTCGGCGACACGTACACCGGTCGCGTCGTGAAGACGACGGACTTCGGTGCGTTCGTCGAGCTGAAGAAGGGCACCGACGGGCTGCTGCACGTCTCGAACGTCGGCCCCGGCCGCGTCAACCACATCGAGGACGTGATCGCACGCGGTGACATCCTCGACGTGATCGTGCAGGAGGTCGACAAGGCCCGCGGCCGCATCGGCCTCAAGCTCGTGCAGAAGCACGAGGGCGAGACGATGGTCTCCCCGGAGGAGCTCGTCGAGCGGGCGAAGAACGCCCCGCCGCGCGAGCCCCGCGAGGAGCGCCCGCGCCGCGACGGCGACCGCCGCGGCGGTCGCGGCCCGCGCCGCGAGCCCGCACGGGAAGGCTCGCGCAGCGAGTAGTACGTTGGCGGCATGAAGCCGCCGCAAACGCTGACCGACGGCGTGGTCGTTCTCCGCAGGATGCGCGAGGACGACCGCGCCGTCGTTCTTTCGACGATGGCCGACCCGGTCGTGCGGCAGTGGCTGAACATGCCGGCCCGGCCGCGCGACTCGGACTTCGACTCGACCCTACGCACGATTCAGCGCGGTTTCGACACCGGCGACCGCTACGACTACTGCGTCACCAGGCCTCCCGACGACGAGTCGCTCGGCGCGGTGATCGCCTCGCGCCGCCATCGCGACAACTACGAGCTCGCGTACCTCGCGCGGCCGGAGGGGCGAGGGCGCGGGCTGATGACGCGCAGCGTGCGGCTGATGTGCGACTGGCTCTTCGCGCAGGGCGTGGGGCGGATCGAGGTCCGCACGCATCCGGGGAACGACGCGTCGCAACGGCTCGCCGAGCGCTGCGGCTTCCAGCGCGAGGGCGTGGAGCGACGCTCGATCTGGCTGCACAACGAGCGGCAGGACGCGATCCTCTGGTCGCTGCTCCCCGACGACCCCCGGTGATCCTGCACTCCTACCGCGACCGCACGATCGGCGTCATCCCGATCAGGCTCGCGCTCGGCGTGCTGCTGCTCGGAGCCGCGCGGATCGCGGACGCGGACAGCGCGCCGGCGCAGCTCGGGTTCGCGGTCGGCGTGCTCGGGATCACGTTCGTGATCTTCTGATCTCAGCTCAGCTCGAGGCCACCAGCGCGCAGCCGAGCTCGCGCGCCAGGCCCTCGGCGCCGCGCCGCATCACCCAGCCGTGGTTCCACGCGAACGCGGGCCGCGCGACCGGGCCGAGCGCGTTCATCCACGCGTCGGTCGTGCCGACCCGCCAGTCCCAGGTCGACGCGGTCTGGCCGCGCGCCTCGAACAGGCGCCACGTCCCGGTGCCCGCAAGCTCGCCCGAGGCGCGGCCGCCGAGCAGGTGAGGGCGCTCCCGCTTCTCGATGTGAAAGTCGAAGGTCAGGGTGTAGGGGAGGAACGACTTCCAGGTCGAGCGCCAGTGGTCCAGAGCCAGGATCTCGGTCCGCTCGACGCCACGCCACCACTCCGGCCAGCGCACCGGATCGTCGAGTCGCTCCCACACCGCCTCGATCGGCGCGTCGAAGATCCACGTCGTCAGGAAGCGGTATTGCGCCACGCGCACTACGCTACCCCCGATGCAGAACTGGGTGCTAACCGAGCTCGACTCGGGCGAGCGGGTGATCTCCGAGCGGCTCGACCACGTGCGCTCGGCGGCCGTCGGGTACTGGATCGGGGCGGGCTCGCGCGACGAGGAGGCAGGCGAGGCCGGCGTCACGCACTTCATCGAGCACCTTCTGTTCAAGGGCAGCGAGCGCTACAGCGCGGTCGAGATCGCCGAGATCTTCGACGGCCTGGGCGGTGAGCTGAACGCCGCGACCTCGCGCGAGCACACGCTCGTGTACGCGCGGATTCCCGACCACCATCTCGAGACCGCGGTCGACGTGATGAGCGACATGGTCTTCGCACCTGCGTTCGCCGAGCTCGACTCGGAGCGCGAGGTCGTGCTCGAGGAGATCGCGATGTACGACGACGCTCCCCAGGAGCTCGTCCACGACCTGATCGCGGAGGCGGTCTTCGGCGACCATCCGCTCGGCCGGCCGGTGATCGGCACGGCCGAAGTGATCGCCTCGATCCCGCGCGACGCGATCGCGCACTACCACGACGCGATGTACGTCCCCGGCAACATCGTCGTCGCCGCTGCCGGGAACATCGAGCACGACCGCCTGGTCGAGCTCGTGACGCGCGGGCTCGAGCGTCGCGCGGTCGCGACCGGCTCGCACCCGAACGTGCGGCCGCCGCTCGTCGCGACGCCCGCACCGCGTCTCCGCTTCCAGCAGAAGGACACCGAGCAGTACCACGTCTGCCTGGCCGCGCCGGGCATCTCGCGCTCCGACCGCCGCCGCTTCGCCGCGTCGCTGCTCGATGCGATCCTCGGCGGCTCCGCGTCGTCGCGGCTCTTCCAGGAGATCCGCGAGAAGCGGGGGATGGCATACGCCGTCTACTCGTTCGTGTCGCAGTACACGGACACCGGGCAGATCGGCGTCTACGTCGGCACGCGCGAGGACAACCTCGGCGAGGCGCTGAAGATCACGGCCGAGCAGATCGCGGACATCGCCGGCGGAAACCTCCCGGAGCGCGAGATCGCGCGCGCGAAGGAGAACCTCAAGGGTCGCATCGTGCTCTCGATGGAGTCGACGTCCGCGCGCATGAACCGGCTCGGCAAGTCCCTGATCACGGACTCGGAGCTGCTCTCCCTCGACCGGATCGTCGCTGAGATCGACGCGGTCGAGGCGGCCTCGGTCTCCGAGCTCGCCGGCGCACTGCTCGAGCCGGAGCGGCTTTCCGCCGCCTGTATCGGGCCGAACGAGGAGCGGTTCCTCGCGGCGCTCGAGCACGTCACGCCCAGCCTCGCCCGCGCGGCGTGAGAGTCCTTCTCAACGGCCGAAACGGGAAGGTCGGGTCCGTCCTCGGGCCCGGGCTCGAAACGGCCGGGCACACGCTCGTCGACTCGCTCGCCGATGCCGAGGCGATGGTCGACTTCACGCGCCCAGACGCGGTACTCACGAACGTGCGCGCGGCGATCGACGCAGGCGTCCCGTCCGTCGTCGGCACCACCGGCTGGAACCCCGACGAGGTGGCCGACGCGTCCGTCGCCGTCTTCTACGCACCGAACTTCGCGATCGGCGCCGTGCTGATGATGCGCTTCGCAGCCGAGGCCGCCCGCCACATGGAGCGCGCCGAGATCGTCGAGTTGCATCACGCGGCGAAGCTCGACGCGCCCTCCGGCACTGCGAAGCTGACCGCGGAGTTGATGGGCGGCGACGTGCCGATCCACTCGGTGCGGCTGCCGGGCCTGAACGCGCACCAGGAAGTCGTCCTCGGTGATGCCGGGCAGACGCTGACGATCAGGCACGACGCGCTGACCCGCGAGGCGTACACCCCAGGCGTGCTGCTCGCGCTCGAGAAGCTCCCGTCGCTCCCGCCGGGCGTCACGGTCGGGCTCGACGCTCTTCTCTGAGCAACGGGTGTCTGACACCGGTTCGCGCAATCAGTTCGGAGGCCGTCAACCCGGTGTCAGACACCTCTTCTGATCACGGGCACGCGAAGGACTTGGCGCGAGCGACCTGAGTCGCTCGCGCCGGTGTTGTGTCGAACCGACTAGGGCTGAATCACGTTGTGGACATCGAGGTACTCGATCGAGGGCGGCCCGTCTCCGAAGCCCGCCTCTGTGCGGAGCGCCCTCACCTTTTCGCCCCAGGCCTCGGCCTGCTCACGCGTGTCCCATACCTCGAAGACTCGAATCTTTCCGTCGTCGCCGACCGCGGCCGCGTGGAACACGCCCCCGGGCGGTGCGGTGTCACCGAGCTTCTCACGCATCTGGTCGTACTCGTCGGGTGTGATCCCCGTGTTGACGAACCTTGCTGTCGCCACACCAACCTCCTCGCTAGGTGAGTCGACACTACTCCCATGCGGCGCGCGTCGACGCGCCCCGCACCCGGCGATAGGGCCCGGGGACGGCGTTACGGTTCGTTCGATGTTCGCGTGCTCCTAGATCGCATCCGCGTCGGCGACGTCGACCTCGAGTTGCTGCGGCCGGCGGCGCCGGACGCGCTGATCGACGAGGAGGCGTTCGCGGACGACGAGTTCCTGCCGTACTGGGCCGAGCTCTGGCCGGCGGCGACGGCGCTCGCCGAGGCGTTGCCGGACGTGTCGGGGTTGCGCGTGGTCGAGCTCGGCTGCGGGCTCGGTCTGCCGTCGCTCGTCGCGGCCGCGCGCGGGGCGGACGTGACGGCGACCGACTGGGCCGCCGACGCGATCGAGCTCCTGCGCGAGAACGCCGAGCGCAACGGGCTGCAGCTGCGCGCCGAGCGGTGGGACTGGCGCGAGCCGCGCGCCGAGCACTACGACCTCGCGCTCGCCGCCGATGTGCTCTACGAGCGGCGGAACGTCGAGCCGCTGCGTCGCACGGCTGCGCGAGCTCGCGCCCGTCGCGTACGTCGGGCTCGCCGGCCGGCCCTACGAGGCCGAGTTCCTGCGCTGCGCCGGCGCCGCCGAGGAAATCGGCCGTCGCGTGATCCGGCTCCGGACGTAGAATCAGCCCATGCTCGGCAACGTCCTGACCGCGATCGTGACGCCGTTTCGCGAGGACGAGTCGGTCGACTTCGAGGCCTTCCAGCGGCTCGCGCGCCATCTCGTCGACCACGGTTCCGACGGCGTCGTCGTCGCGGGCACGACGGGCGAGAGCCCGACGCTCACCGACCGCGAGCGCCTCGACCTGATCCGCGCCGCCGTCGAGGCCGTCGGCGGCGACGCGACCGTGGTCGCCGGTACCGGCACGTACTCGACCGCGCACTCGGTGCACCTGACCGAGGACGCGCGCGAGCTCGACGTCGACGGCCTGCTCGTCGTCACTCCGTACTACAACAAGCCGCCGCAGCGCGGGATCGTCGCGCACTTCGAGGCGATCGCCGAGGCGAGCGACCTGCCGATCGTCGTCTACAACATTCCTTCGCGGGTCGTGATCAACATCGAGCCCGAGACGATCACGCGGCTCGCGCAGATCCCGACGGTGCGCGCGGTCAAGCAGGCGCACGACGACCTCGACCAGGCCCGGCACGTCGTCGAGGTCGGACTCGACCTGTACGCCGGCGACGACAACCTGATCGTCCCGTTCCTCGAGCTCGGCGGGATGGGCGGCGTGTGCGTGCACACGCACGTCGTCGGGCCGCAGGTCGCCGAGCAGGTGCGCGCGTATCTGAACGGCGACCCCGAGCGGGCCCGCGCGATCGACCGCGAGCTCGATGCGGCGTACGAGCTGCTGAAGATCCAGACGAACCCGATCCCGGTCAAGGCGGCGCTGAACCTGCTCGGCCACGGCGTCGGCGGCCATCGCCTCCCGATCCCGCCGCCGACCGGCGACGAGATCGCAGCCGTGCGCGGCTGCCTCGAGCGACTCGGGCTGCTCGTCGCGGCCTAGGCGACGCGCCTCCGCTGCCCGCATCCCTAGACTGCTGGGCCAATGACTGACGTGCTGCGCGTGATCCCGCTGGGCGGGCTCGGCGAGGTGGGGAAGAACATGACGGTGTACGAGCTCGACGGCGCGTGCCTCGTCGTCGACGCCGGGATGGCGTTCCCACGCGACGAGCACCTCGGCGTCGACGTGATCCTGCCGGACTTCGGGTACCTCGCCGACAAGAACATCCTCGCCGTCCTACTCGACGCACGCGCACGAGGACCACGTCGGCGCGCTGCCGTTCCTGATGCGCGAGGTTCGCGTGAACGAGATCTGGGCGACGCGGCTGACGCTCGGGCTCGTCAAGTCGAAGCTGGACGAGCACGGCCTGCTGCGCGCCGCCGAGCTGCGCGAGATCGACCCCGCCGCGGGGCCGCTGTCGCTCGGCCCGTTCGGCCTGGAATTCGTGCGCATGGCGCACTCGATTCCCGACGCGCGTCGGGATCGCGATCGACACCCCCGCAGGCCGCGTCTTCCACACAGGGGACTGGAAGCTCGACCACACGCCCGTCGACGGGCTGCGCACCGACGTCGGCCGGCTCGCCGAGCTCGGCAACCGCGGCGTGGACCTCCTCTGCGGCGACTCGACGAACGCAGAGCGCCCCGGGTTCACGCGCAGCGAGCGCGTGGTCGGCGAGGCGTTCCGCCAGATCATCCCGACCCGCAGCGGGCGGATCCTCGTCTCGAGCTTCGCCTCGAACATCCACCGCATGCAGCAGGCGATCGACGTCGGGGTCGACTGCGGGCGCAAGATCGTCGTCGTCGGCCGTTCGATGCGCCGCAACATGAACGTCGCGCGCAACCTCGGATACGTCAACGTTCCCGAGGACGCACTGGTCAAGCCGGCCGACCTCGACGAGATCCCGCTGCAGCAACAGCTGATCCTGTGCACGGGCTCGCAGGGGGAGCCACTATCGGCGCTGACGCGCATCGCCTACAACGACCATCCCGCGATCAAGGTCGAGCGCGGCGACACCGTGATCATCTCCGCGCGACCGGTGCCCGGCAACGAGCTGCGCGTGCACGACGCGATCAACCGGCTGACGAAGAACGGGGCGGAGGTGCTGCACGAGGAGAACGCCGCCGTCCACGTCTCCGGCCACGCGCGCGCGGAGGAGCTGCGCACCCTGCTCAGCCTGATGCGGCCGAAGAGCGTGATGCCCATCCACGGCGAGTACCGCATGCAGGCCGCGCACGCGCGACTCGCCCAGGACGCGGGCGTGCCCGCGGGCTCGATCGTGATCGCGGAGAACGGCGACGTCGTCGAGCTCTCCCGCGAGGGCGTGCGCATCGCCGACCGGATCGAGGCCGGCGTGACGTTCGTCGACGGGCTCGGCGTCGGGGACATCACCGACGTCGCGCTGCGCGACCGGCGCCACATGTCGGAGGACGGCGTGCTGATCGTCGTCACGACGCTCGCGAACAACGGCGCCACTGCACCCGAGCTGATCGCGCGCGGGTTCGCCGAGAACGACGACGAGCTCTTCTCCGAGCTGCGCAGCGAGGTGACCGAGATCGTCCACGACCTGCTCTCCGACGACATGCGCGAGGTGAAGCTCTTGCAGGAGCACATCCACGACGGACTCGGCCAGCTGATCTACGATCGGACGAGACGGCGTCCGATGATCCTTCCGATCGTGATCGAGATATGACAACACCAACCGGCACGCGGCCCGAGTGGGCCGCGGTGATCGCCGAGCACGCGGTCGAGGAGTCGACGGCCCGGCGGCTGATCAACCAGCTGCTCGCGGTCGAGGTCGCCTCGCTCGCGTTCTGCCGGCTGCTCGAGCGCTGGCAGCGCGGCGATGCGGACCCGTCGACGCCCGGCCGGCGCCAGGCTGCGCTGCGCCGTGCGGCCGACCGCGTCGAGACTGCGCTCTCCGGGCTCGAGGAGCCGCTCGGCCGCTACCTGCTGGAGCTCGAGGCGGACCTCGCCGAGGGCCGCTCGTGGTTCGGCGAGCCCGGCCGTGCGGAGCTCGTGGACTGGCAGCCGGTCCTCGACCGAGCCGGCGTGAAGGTCGCTCCGCACCGGATAGCGGCCGCCTACCTGGAGCTGGCCGTGCTCGTGCGCGCCCTCGAAGGGCTGTCGTCGACCGTGCGCTGGCAGTCGACGATCGACGCCGGCTCGCTCTGGGCGGGCCTCTTCGACCTGCGCGAGAACCTGCTCGGACGGGCGCTCGGCGACCTTCGCGCCATCGCCGCGTAAGCGGCTCAGCGCCCTTCGATCTTCCGCTGCAACTTGAGCAGCGGCGCCAGGAGACCGACGCGCTGCAGGGTGCGCAGGCGCCGGTATTTGCGCTGCCTCGGCGCGGGACGCTGCGTGGGCTCGGTGGGTTCCCGGGTCATCGTGTCCCGAAAAAGGCTTGCTCTTTTCGTGCAGGAGGCGTAGAAATAAGTACTACAGCCGAGCGTGGACGCTTGGGCTGTCCTGTACTGCGGATACTGCGGGAGAAACCAAGTAGTGACACGCGTCGTTCTGGTCGACGATCATCCCCTATTTGTCGAAGCGCTGCGAGCCGCGGTCGAACGCGCGGGTATCGAGGTCGTCGGCACCGCGAGCCGAGGCGATCATCTGATGGAGCTGATGGAGACGGTGGAGGCGGACGCCGTGCTCCTCGACCTCGCGATGCCCGGTCTCGACGGCTACCAGTGCCTCGCGCAGCTGCGCGAGCACCATCCGAGCACGCGCGTGATCGTCGTCTCTGCGACCGACGACGAGGAGAACATCCGGCGCGCGCTCGACTCGGGCGCCGTCTGCTTCGTCGGCAAGGCGACCGATCCCAACGACCTCGCGGGCGCGGTGCACGTGTTGCTTTCCGACTCGATCCACCTCGAGGTGCCGCGCGGCGCCCGGCCCGGCGCCAGGCAGTCCGCCTCGAACGGCGCGGCCGCCGGCCTGCTCACGCCGCGCGAGCTGGAGATCCTGCGTCTCGCCTCCGACGGCCTCTCGAACAGCGAGATGGCGAAGCAGCTGTGGGTGACCGATCAGACGGTCAAGTTCCACCTCTCGAACATCTACCGCAAGCTCGAGGTCAGCAACCGCACAGGGGCGAGCCGCTGGGCGCGTGAGCACGGACTGCTCGACGACCGCGAAGTCTCCCCGCGGAGCCGCTGAAGCTCGTCATTTTTCTTAGACGACCGGCCAGTGGCAGCCGTTCGGCAAGGGCGCGACAATCGAAGGGTGTTGGCCTGTACTGAGTGCGGGAGGACGTCCGATTCGTTCGAGCTCGGTTGGTCCGTGTTCCGGATCGAGGACCCCGACACCCCGGGCGTGAGCACGCTCGTGACCTACTGCGCCGACTGCCTGGCACGCGAGTTCGGCGGGCTCCTCCGCTGGCTCACCTACCGGGGGCCTGCCGGCACCCGTTAGAGGGTTCGTCTAGGCTGCGGGTCGTCTCGGCCCCGGGAGGAGGTTGATCATGACCGCCACCGGGCGGCCGAGGGCGATCTTCCAACGGGCCGTCTCGCGCGGCAATCTCGTCGTCGCCGAGGTGACCGCCCGCGAGATGGGGCGGATCAGCCTGCTCGAGGCACTCGACCTGACGGCGCTGATCGCGCTCAAGGACCCGCGCCGTCGCTCGCGCGTCGCCGCCCGCTGGCTGCAGCGCTACCTCGACGAGCACCCGGCGGCGACGATCGAGGACGCTGCCTTCGCCGCCTCGGCGCTCGCCGCGCTCGGCGGTGCAGGTCACGACGAGGCGATTGCCGCCCTCGGCGGGCTCGCCGGCAGAATTAGCCGATCGGCTAGTTAGGACCGCGGCCGCGCCGTCGATAACTGAGGCATGAGCTACCTTCGCCTTCGCCTCGCGCGCCGTCTCGGCCTCCTCGGTCCGACGCTGCGGTTTCAGCGGCGCGTCGAGACTGCGCCTTTGCACTGCGCGGCGTGGGCGCCGCGATCCCGGCGGCAGCCGGCACTCACGACCGCCTCGCGCCGCCGCTCGTAGTGGTTCGGATCCCCCAACAGGGGGAGCCGCGCAGCCCGATTTCGGTCAATTCTCTCGATGTGAGCTTCTGCGGCGAGGCGCGGCAGGCCGCGGCGCATCCGGCAACGGACGACGACGCGCGGCGTTACAGGACCCTGATCGAGCAGCTCCCGCTGGTCGTCTACGTGGACGCGCTCGACGCAGAGAGCTCGAACATCTTCACGAGCCGGCAGGTCGAGCCGCTGCTCGGCTACACGACCGCGGAGTGGGCCTGCCGACATGGGCCTGTTCGTGCGGGCGCTCCATGCCGAGGACCGCGATCGGGTTCTCGCCGCCCACGCGCACACGCACCGCACCCACAGCCGCTGAGCGTCGAGTACCGGGTGCTCGCGAAGGACGGCCGCGTCGTCTGGGTGCGAGACGAGGGCGTGATCGTTCTCGACGACGACGGCGCGCCGCTCTACCTGCAGGGCTACCTGCTCGACATCACGGCGGAGCGCGACGCGCAGGACCAGCTGCGGAAGCTGGCGCTCTACGACACGCTCACCGGGCTCGCGAATCGCGCGTTCTTCCACGAGCAGTTCCAGCACGCGGTATCGATCCGCAAGGAGCGCGACCAGCAGACGGCGCTGCTCTTCCTCGACGTCAACGACTTCAAGCACGTGAACGACCAGTGGGGGCACCCGGTGGGCGACCGAGTGCTCGCGACGCTGGGCGCGCGCATCCAGCACACGTTGCGCGCCGGAGACGCCGCGGCGCGGCTCGGCGGCGACGAGTTCGCCGTCGTCGTGCCTGCGATCGGCGAGGCCTCGGAAGCGGTGCGCGTCGCGGAACGGCTGCTCGACGCGATCCGCACGCCGATCGAGCTCGCGGGCCGCCGCGTGCTGGTGAGCGCCAGCATCGGCATCTCGGTCGGCCACGACGTCGCAGCGATGCTGCAGGAGGCCGACGCTGCGATGTATCGCGCGAAGGCGCAGCGCGACGGAGGGTACGCGTTCTTCGAGCCGGAGCTCGACACGTTCGCGGCCGAGCGCTCGCGCCGCGTGAACGAGCTGCGCGAGGCGGTCGACGCCGGGCAGTTCACGCTGGAGTACCAGCCGGTGATCGACCTCGGGGCGCACGCGATCATGGGTTACGAGGCATTGCTGCGCTGGCAGCATCCGGTCGACGGCAAGGTCGCGCCGCTCGACTTCATCCCGCTCGCAGAGGAGTCCGGGCTGATCATCCCGCTCGGCAAGTGGGTGCTCGGGGAGGCCTGCCGCTACGGCGCGCAGCTCTGTCAGGAGATGGGGCGCGAGCTGAACATGTCCGTCAACGTCTCGGCCGTTCAGCTCGAGCATCCGGACTTCGTCGCGCACGTCGAGGAAGCACTCGCCGAGTCCGGCTTCGCACCGCACTGCCTGATCCTCGAGCTGACCGAGAGCGTCCTGCTCGCCTCGGGCGAGCACACGCAGCAGCGTCTGGCCGCGCTGAAGGCGAGCGGGATCACGCTCGCGCTCGACGACTTCGGCACCGGCTACGCGTCGCTCTCGTACCTGCAGCGCTTCCCGGTCGACATCGTGAAGATCGACCGCAGCTTCACCGCGACGATCGAGTCGACGACCGCCGACCTCGTGCTGCTGCGCGGGATCGTCGACCTCGGAAACGCGCTCGGCCTGCGGCTGGTCGCCGAGGGCATCCAGACGCCCGGCCAGCACGAGATCGTCCGCGGGCTCGGCTGCCACAGCGCGCAGGGCTTCTACTTCGGCCATCCGGAGCCGGATGCGCTGCGTACGCTGGACGACCGCCGGCCCGCCGCGGCATAGGATCAGCCGAGTGACCGATCGCTGGGCCGAGTGGCTCCGCCTGCGTCGCACGGGGGGATCGGAGGAGCAGCGGCGCCGCACGCTCCAGATGCTCGCGCCGGTGCGCGACGAGCTGCTCGACCTCGCCGAGGTCGGCCCGGGCGACGTGCTGCTCGACGTCGGCTGCGGCGACGGCCTGATCGGGCTCGGGGCGCTCGAACGCGGCGCGCACGTCATCTTCAGCGACATCTCGGCCGCCTGCCTCGACGATTGCCGCGCGGTCGCCGGCGACGAAGCGGAGTACCTGCTCGCGGACGCGACCTCGCTCGGCGACGTCACCGCCGACGTCGTCACGACACGATCCGTGCTGATCTACGTCGACGACAAGTCGCGGGCGTTCGCGGAGTTCCACCGCGTTCTCCGTCCGGGAGGCCGGCTCGCGATCTTCGAGCCGATCAACCGCTTCGGCCTCGAGGAGCGCAAGGCCACGTGGGGCTTTCGGGAGACCGCGGGCGTCGAGGATCTGCTCATGAAGCTCGCGAAGGAGATGGACCGCGTCCAGGACGAGGCAGGCGGCCTCGACGCGATGATCGACTTCGACGAGCGCGACCTCCTGCGGCTGGCCGAGGAAGCCGGGTTCGTCGAGCTGCGCCTGCAGTTGATCGCCGAGGTGGCTCGCAGGCCACCGCTCGAGGTGCGCGACTGGGACGTCCTCCTCGACTCGTCGCCCAACCCGCTCGCCCCGACGTTGCGCGAGGCGATGGACGCCGCGTTGACCGCCGGCGAGCAGGCCCGGCTCACGGCCGTGCTGCGACCGCAGGTGGAGCACGGCGAGGGCGTCACGCGGCTCGCGCGCGCCTTCCTCTCCGGGCGGAAGCCGGTTAGATCTAGCCCGTGCCGTAGGCCGACATCGGCCCGTCGGTGTTCTTCGTGCCGCCGGCCGGCCACGGGTTCGGCAGCGTCGGAGAGGCCGAGGTTGGCGATGAAGATGCCGGCGCCCAGGCCTGCCTTCGTGTCGCGGAAGTGGGGGCCGTTCGCGGCGCCGTTCGGCGTCAGGAGCGCGACCCAGTACTTCTTGCCGAGGCTGAGCGCGATCGGGCCGAAGGCGACGTCGTTCCAGCCCGCCACCGGAGCCGCGATCGTCGTGCTCGAGAGCAGCGCGCCCGGTGTGCCCGCGTTGTCGGCGTAAAGGCCGACGAGGAGCGACGGAGGAAGCGGCGCGTCGAGGAAGACGTGCATGCGCGTGAGCGATCCCGCGACCACCGTGCCGACGTCGAACGCCTCGATCTGCCCGGGCAGGTTCGTATCCGTCGGGAGCAGCGCCGCCGTTGCGCCGAAGAGCAGTGCTCCCGGAAGCCCCTGCGGCGGCGCCGCGTTGGTGACCGTGACGCTGACGCCCGTCGAGGTCGTCGTGTTCCCGGCCGCGTCGCGCGCGACGGCGGTCAGCGTGTGCGAGCTGTTCGTCGCGGTCGTCGTGTCCCAGCTCACCGAGTAGGGCGCGGAGGTGTCCTCGTTGCCGATCGTGATGCCGTCGACCTTGAACGTGACACCGGCGACGCCGATGTTGTCGGCCGCGTTTGCGCTGACGGTGACCGTGCCGCCGACGGAGCCCGTTGCGGGCGCGGTCAGCGAGACGGTCGGCGCGGTCGAGTCGGCGACCGAAGGGAGCACCGCCGTGTAATAGAGCTCGGGCCTGAAGCTGTGGTCGCCGAGGCGGTCCTCGTTGTACGTCGCCGCGTCGATGATCGAGCTGTCGGTCTCGTGCAGCGGATCCCAGCGCACGCTCGCGGAGCCGTCGGCCACGATCGAGGTCAGCTTCGTCTCCGCGCCCCACGCGCCGCCGGCGAGCCTGCGGTTGTAGCTGAAGTTGATGTCGGTGTCATGCCCGCTGAACGCGTACAGATCGTCACCGCGCAGGTACACCTGCGGCGTGTGCGTCTTCATGTCGACGGCCGGGCTGACGTCTTGCCACGTCCCGTTGACCTTCTCCATGATCTTGATCGCGCCGTAGAGCGCGGTGTGGCCGACGGGGCCGAACGTGCCGAGCGACGGTCCGACGTAGAGGACGTACGGATGCCCGGCCGGGTCGGTGGCGATGCTCGGGCCCTGGTCGGCGTTTCCGTTCGAGAGGATCGCGCCGGTCGGGACGAGCTCGGGTGTGCTCCAGGTCGTGCCCGTCCGCGTCGCGTAGCGGAGCGACGAGCCGCTGCCGTTGTCCTCGAGCCACGTGAGGTGCAGGACGCCGGTCGTATCGAAGGCCAGCATGGGGTGGAGCGGGGTGCCGGTCGCGATCGTCACGGGTGCGCTCCACGTGCCGCCGATCCGGTTGCGGTAGAGCAGCGAGGTGCCCTTCGCGTAGACGACGTGCGGCACGTTGCTCGCGTCGAGCGCGAGCGCGTACTTGATCCGGCCGCGCTCCTGCGTACCGACGGGCGCGTCGATCTGCTCGGCCGGGCCCCAGGTGTCGGTGAGCGTCGAGAAGGTGCGGAAAATCAGATCCTGGCTCGATGCGTTGTCGTTGTAGATCACGCGGGCGTTGCCGTCACCGCCGAGGCGGACGTCGGCGCCGCCGAACGCGGTGGTCGCCGTCGTGCGCCCGCCCGAGACCGGGTGGTTGGCGGTGTCCACCTCGGCGAACGCGGTCGGCGTGCCGGCCTGGTTGCCCTTGTAGGCGTGGATGACGCCGGCGCTCGTGCGGGTGGAGAGCGCCTGGTCGTCGTTGGCGATGATGTAGACGCGGCCCGCAGCCGTCCGGATCACGTTGCGCGTCGTCGCGTCGACGTTGCCGGGGCCGACGTCGACGAGGTCGGGTGTCGCCGTCGGCTTGGGCGTCGTCGAGTTCGAGACCGTCACGTGGACGGCGGTGGTCGTGAACGTGTTGGCGACCTCGTCCTTCACGACCGCGGTCAGCGTGTGCGCGCCGTCAGGGGTGACCGTCGTGTCCCACGTCGTGGTGTACGGCGCGCTCGTCAGCGGGCTGCCGAGGTCGGCGCCGTCGAGCCTGAACTGCACGCTCAGGACGCTCACGTTGTCGTTGGCCGTCGCGGTCAACGTCGTCGTGCCTGAGACGGTCGCCGCCTCTGCGGGCACGGAGATCGTGGCGGTCGGGCTCGTGGCGTCGACCAGCCAGGTGTAGCTTGCGGGCGTTGCGTCGACGTTGCCCGCGGTGTCGACCGCTGCGACCGAGAAGGTGTGGCTGCCGTCCGAGAGCGCGTTCAGCGTCGTCGGGCTCGTGCAGGCGGCGAAGGCGCCGTTGTCGAGCTTGCAGCGGAACGTCGAGCCGGGCTCGGTGGCCGTGAACGCGAAGGTCGCGCTGGACGAGCCCGTCGGGTTCGCCGGCAGCGGTGGCGTCAGGTCGGTGTCGGGCGGGCCGGTGTCGACCGTCCACGTGAAGCTCACGCCCGGAAGCGGAGTGATGTTGCCGGCCGCGTCGCGCGCACGGAGGACGAACGTGTGCGTGCCCTGCGTGAGCCCGGTCAGCGCCCTCGAGCCGCTCGTCAGGTTGGTGCCACAACTCGCGAACGTCCCGGCGTCGAGCTTGCACGAGTACGTCGCAGGCTCGTCGGTCGACCACGTGAAGGTGAAGCTGGTCGCGCTGGACGGCGACGTAGGCGTGCTCTGGAGCGTGATCGTCGGGATGATCGTGTCGACCGTCCAGGTCACGCTCGCGGGGGTCGCGTCGGCGTTCCCCGCGCCGTCAAGAGCCCGCGCACGGAAGGTGTGCGAGCCGTTGAGCAGGGCCGAGAGCGGGATCGAGACGTTCGCGGTGCATGCCGTGAAGGCCGCGCTGTCCAGGCTGCACTGGAACGTCGCGCCGGCCTCGGACGAGATCGTGAATGCGGCCGGGATGTTGCTGATCGGATCCGGCTGCGCGGTGAAGGCGGTATCGGGAGCAACCGTGTCGACCGTCCACGTGAAGCTCGCCGGAGTCGCGTCGGTGTTCCCGGCGCCGTCCTTGGCGGCGACGCTGAACGTGTGCTGGCCGTCTGTGAGGTTCGAGGCGGTGAACGGGCTCGTGCAGGCGGAGCTCGTCCCGTCGAGGACACAGGTGAACGTCGCCGGCGTCTTCGTCGACGAGAAGGTGAACTGGTCCGACGTGTGGTTCGTGAGCGTGGCCGGCGTCTGGAGCAAGTTCGTGTCGAGCGTGGTCGTCTGATAGCTGAAGGTGGCGCTACCGGTGCCCTGGTTGCCCGCGGCGTCCGTGCAGGCGCCGTTCACCGTGGCGGCCGACGAGTCCGGGCCGGAGTACGTCTTCGGGCCGTCGCAGGTCACGCCGCCGCTCGTCGCGTCCGTGCCGGCCACATCGAAGGTGATCGGGCTCGTGTAGGCCCCGCCCGAGTCCGGCGCGCGCCGCGCCGTCACGGTGACGCTCGGCGCGGTCGCGTCGTACGCGAGATCGACCGAGCCGGAGGCGTAGTTGCCCGCTGCATCGGAGCACGAACCGAGCACCGAGATGGCGGCGGTGTCGGGGCCGGCGTAGAGGCGGGTCGGATCGCAGCTGACGTGACCGCTCGTCGCGTCGTCGCCGCTGAAGGCGACCGCGACCGGCGCGTTGTACCAGCCGTTCGAGTTCGGGGCGCGGCCTGCCGCGGCCGTGACCACCGGCGGGGTCGCGTCGTAGGCGAGGTCGAGCGTGGCGGGAGAAGGGTTGCCCGCGGCGTCGGTGCAGGTTCCGGTGACGGTCGCGGTCCCGGAGTCCGGGCCGGCGTAGTCGACGGGCGCGTCACAAGTGACGCCGCCGCTCATCGCGTCGCTGCCGCCGAAGGACACCGAGAGAGGCGCGTTGTACCAACTGTCGACGTCAGGGCCGCGCGACGGCGTCGCGGTGACCGTCGGGTCCGTGTCGTCGTAGGAGAACGGGAAAGGCACTGTCGCGCTGTTGCCGGCGGCATCGGTGCAGGTGCCCGTCAGCGTTGCCGCCGCGACGTCCGGGCCCTCGTAGTGCTGCACGGGACCGCAGTTGACGCCGCCGCTGCCCGAGTCGGTGCCGAGCCACGTCACGTTGAACGGGCGGTTGTACCAGCCGTTGCGGTCGCGGACGCGGAAGGCGACGCGCACGGACGGCGCGGTCGTGTCGTAGCGAAGGTCGAACGTCTTCGTGCGCGTGTTGCCGGCCGCGTCGGTGCACGCGCCGACGATCGAAAGGTGCGAGACGTCCGGGCCGCCGTAGCTCTGGGGCGCCGTGCACGTCACCGAGCCGCCGGCGTCGACGCCCGTCGTCGTGAAGCCCACCGGGTTGCGGTACCAGCCGGCGCCGTCAGCCGGGCGCGACGGCGTGATCGTCACCGTCGGCGCAGTCGCGTCGACCGTCCACGACGAGGTCGCCGGCGTCGGGTCGCTGAGGCCGCCGAGCGTGGAGCGGACCTGGAACGTGTGCGGGCCGTCGGTGAGGTTGTTGATCGGTCGCGGGTTGAGGCACGTCGCGAAGGCAGCGTTGTCGACCGAGCACTGGAACGTCGCGAACGGGTTCGTCGAAGTGAAGAACACGAGGACCCCCCGCGTGTTGATCAGGCCGGACGGCGTGCTGGTGATCGTCGTGTCGGGCGGGTCGGTCGGCGTCGTCGCCGTCCAGTTCGCGACTACCGGCGTGGGGTCGGCGTTGCCCGCCTGGTCGACGGCGCGCGCCGTCAGCTTGTGCAGGCCGCTCGAGAAGCCCGTCAGGCTGAGGAACGACGAGCACGGCGTGAAGGTCCCGGCGTTGTCGATCTTGCACTCGAACGTGCCGGGCTCGGTGCTGCCGAGCGTGAATGTCGCCGTCGAGACAGGAGTGGTGGAGAGCTGCCCGGCGAGGAGCGTCGTCTCGGGTGGCTCGACGTCGACCGTCCAGCTCGTCGTCACGGGGGACGGGTCGACATTGCCTGCGAGGTCGACGGCGCGCACGGCCAGCGAATGCGCGCCGAGCGCCAGCCCCGTCACCGTGAAGCTCTGGAGGCACGGGAAGAATCCCGAGCCGTCGAGATTGCACTCGAAGCGGCCGACGGTCTCGTCGGAATCGAAGTTGAAGCTCGCGGTCGTCGGTGAGAAGCCGTTGGGCCCCGTGGCGATCGAGGTGCCCGGCGAGGTCGTGTCGACGGAGACGACCGCAGGGTTGGCGTCGCCGGTCGCGCCGCTCGTGGCGACGGCGCGCACGACCACGGTGTAGATGCCGTCCGGCGGCGGCGAGCTCCACCGGACGTCCGCCTGTCCGGGGCCCGAGATGGTGTCGATGAGCTTCGAGGCCGCCCACGTGCACGTCGTGGTGCCGGCGCAATACCCAAAGCCGATGCTGCTGATCGAGCCGCTCGCCGTCGCGGAGAGCGCGACGCCCGGTCCGATCGACTGCGGGATGCTCAGCGTCACGGGCACGTCGGGGTTCCGGCACTGCACCGTCGACGCCATGATCGCCGCCGGCGCCGAGCTGTGACCGGCGTCGTCCTGCGCGACGACGGAGACGGTGTACGTGCGGCCGCAGCCGAGGCCCGTCATCGTGGCCTGCCGGTCGGTGTCCGTCTCGCTCAGGACGCCGTTGCGATAGACGCGGTAGGAGATCGCGTCGGCGGCACGGCCGACCGAAGACCAGGCGAACGAGAGCGTCGTCGTGGTCGCCGACGTGACGGCCAGCGACTCGGGGGCATAGACGACGGGACCCCATGCGTCGCGGACCGCGACGGTCGTCGTGCCTGTGATCGAGAACGACTCGCTCGCCGGCGTCGGGTCGGCGTTGAAGGAGCTTAGGTTGGGCGCCGGCTCCACGCGCGACGACGCCGGGCTCGCGAGGGCGAGACCGACGACTGTGGTGACGATGACGAGGGAGAGAATCCCCCGACGGTGGGAGTGCCGCAGAACGCTCATTGCCTTGTCCGAGGCTATGACGAGCCTCCGGCGGCCACACTGAACAGGTGGTTAGGTTTGGCGGCCAGTCCTACACCTAGTCTGAATACGTGTTGCGTCCCGCCTTCGTAACTGCTATGGGACGAGCCCGCTGCTCGAGTACCTGCGGGTCCCGCTCGAGAAGCTCGACCTCGACTCGAGGTCGAGATCTTTTGCGTCTGGAGACGGCGGGCGGCCGCGTGCTCGCCTGGCCGGAGAGCGCTGCGCCCGGGCCCGCGCCCGAGCACCGGCTCGGCGAGACCCGGATCTTCGCGCCCGTGCTCGCCGACGACGAGGTCCGCCCGCTCCTGCCCGACGGCGACTGGTCACCGGGCGAGCCGGTCACCGACCCGGAAGGCAGGACGGCCGGCCATCTCTGGCGCGAGGCGGGCGGGAGCATCGTGCTGCCGTTCAGCCCGGACGCGGCGCTCGTCAACCTCTGGAGCGAGGCCTACCAGGCAGGCGCCCGCTCGGCCGGCGCAAAGCGGCTCGCGCTGCTCGCCTACTACCGCGTGCGGCCGCTCCTGCCGAGGCGCGTGCAGATCGCGCTCCGACGGCAGTTCGCCAAGGTGCAGGCGCGAACGGCGTTTCCGCGCTGGCCGGTGGAGACCGCCGCGCACGACCTCTTCGACCTCGTGCTCGGACTGCTGCACGAGGTGACGACCGAGCCCGTCCCGTGGCTCGCCCCGTGGCCGGAGCCGTACCGCTGGGCGCTCGTGCTCACGCACGACGTCGAGTTGCAGCAGGGCTGCGACAACGTGGCGCTCCTCCGCGACATCGAGCTTGCGCACGGGCTCCGGTCGCAGTGGAACTTCGTGCCGCGCCGCTACGACACGCCAGACGAGACGGTGAGCGACCTGAGGGAGCAGGGCTTCGAGGTCGGCGTGCACGGCCTCTACCACGACGGCCGCGACCTCGAGTCGCGCGAGCTTCTGCTCGAACGGCTGCCCGCGATGCACGAGGCGGCCGAGCGCTGGGGCGCGGACGGGTTCCGTGCGCCCGCCACGCACCGCGGCTGGGAGCTGATGCCGCTTCTCGGCTTCGACCACGACTCGTCGTACCTCGACACGGATCCCTTCGAGCCTCAAGGCGGCGGCTCGTGCACGTGGTGGCCGTTCCCGATCGGCGATCTCGTCGAGCTCCCGATCACGCTGCTCATGGACCACACGCTGTTCGTGATCCTTCGCCGCGACGAGAGCGTGTGGGCGGAGAAGACGCGCTTCCTCCGCGACCGCGGCGGGATGGCGCTTCTGATCACGCACCCCGACTACATGCTCGAGCGGGAGCGGCTCGATGTCTACGACCGCTTCCTCGCGGCCTTCGCGGGCGACGAGACGATGTGGGCGGCGCTGCCGCGCGACGTCTCCGCGTGGTGGCGGCGCCGCGCCGCGTCGACGATCGTGCGCGGCGGCGACGGCTGGCGCGTCGAGGGTCCCGCGGCCGACGACGGCCGCGTCGAGCTCTTCGGGAGCTAGGGGATCTCGTCGGCGCCGGCGTCGGGCGCCGTGGCGCCCGACGACGGGCGTG
>CAWJZQ010000031.1:0-69039 GCA_963847415.1 uncultured Thermoleophilia bacterium
ACGTCGATCTCGAGCCTGCAGAAGAAGACCGTGAAGAACCCGAGCAACGCACAGGCGTGGCGCGACCTCGCCACCGCGCTCGAGGGCAAGGACCGCACCCAGGAGGCGGTCACCGCGCTGCAGCGCTACACGGCGCTGCGCCCGCAGGACCAGACCGCGCTGCAGGAGCTCGCGACGCAGTACTCGACGCTCGCCAACAATTACGCGACCGACTACTCGAACGCGCAGACGCAGGCGACCGCGCAGGCCTCGCCCGGCTCGCTGTTCGCACCGCCGTCCACGACGCCGTTCGGGAAGGCGTTTGCCGACCCGAACGGGCTGCAGGACCCGATCGCGACCGCCGTCCAGTCGCTGTCCTCGACCGCGCAGAGCACGGCCTTCTCGAACTACCAGCAGGCGCAGAAGAACGCCGAGACGACCTACCAGAAGCTCGTCGTGCTCTCGCCGAACGACGCCACGATCCAGATCCAGCTCGGCCAGGCCGCCCAGGCGGCCAACGACAGCGCGGCCGCGGTGGCGGCGTACAAGAAGTTCCTGAAGCTCGCCCCCAGCGATCCACTGGCTGCGCAGGTGAAGCAGGCGCTGAAGTCGCTCCAGGCGTCGACGGCTGCCTCCGCCTCCGCTTCGAGCGGCGGCTAGACTCACGCGTCAGTCCTGTCGGCTTGCCACCTAGCGCGGGGGGTCAGATGAACTTCGACATCAAGACGGAGCAGCTCTCCGGCGACGCCTACGTCATCTCGCTCGCGGGCGAGGTCGACCTGTACACGGCGCCGGAGTTCAAGCAGCAGCTGCTCGAGGTGATCGGCCAGGGCGGGAAGCAGGTGATCGTCGACTTCTCGAACACGACGTTCATCGACTCGACGACGCTCGGCGTCCTCGTCGGCGGGGTGAAGCGGCTCCGCACGAACGACGGCCAGCTGTCGCTCGTCTGCAGCGATCGCAACATCACCAAGATCTTCGAGATCACCGGCCTCGACCGCGTCTTCGCGATCTACGGCACGCGCGACGAGGCGGTCTCCAAGCTCGACGGCGCCACCCAGCCTTCGTCGTAGGTGAGTCCCCGGAGGGCATTCGCACCGGTCGCGGTCCTGCTGGCCGCGTTGCTGCTGACGGGCTGCGGCGCGGTCGGGCGGGTCACGAGCGGCGACCCGAGCCAGGGCAAGCAGCTGTTCACCGACAAGTGCGGGTCGTGTCACACGCTCGCCGACGCGAAGTCGACCGGCACGGTCGGCCCGAACCTCGACGACGCGTTCAGCTCCGACAAGCAGCAGGGCTTCTCCCCCCAGACGATGGCGGACGTCGTGCGCGGCCAGATCGCCTACCCGGAGGAGCCGATGCCCGCGAACATCGTCGAGGGCACGGACGCCGACGACGTCTCGGTGTACGTCGCGAAGTGCGCCGGCAACCCGAGCTGCGGCGTCACCGCTGCGTCGAGCGCCCCGCCCCCGACCACGACGACCTCGGGCGGAGGAGGAGGCGGCGCGCCGGCGGCCGACGGGAAGGCGGTCTTCGCGAAAGCGGGCTGCGGCAGCTGCCACACGCTGAAGGCGGCCGGCTCGACGGGGAACGTCGGCCCGAACCTCGACCAGCTGAAGCCGAACCAGGCCGCGGTCGACCGCCAGGTGACGAACGGCGGCGGCGGGATGCCCCCGTTCAAGGGTCAGCTGACGGCCGCCGAGATCCAGGCGGTCTCGAAGTACGTGGCGGACAACGCCGGGAAGTAGCCGGCAAGGCTGCAATCGGTTCGGCTCGCCGAATCAGGTTCGGCGCTGCGCCGAATCAGATTGCGAGCTTCTTCCCCAGGACGATGTACGGCGGATAGCCGGCGCCGAAGTCGACGCTCGCCAGCTCGGTCCAGCCGTTCTTCGCGTAGAAGCCGCGGGCCTTGCGTGAGCCGGCCTGCGTCGAGAGCAGCGCGCGGTCGTGGGGCTGGAGCGTGAGCAGCCGCGCGAGGAGCGCGCTGCCGACGCCGCGGCGCTGGCGCGACGGCCGGACGTGCAGCTCGACGATCTCGAAGTGCGGCTGCTCGATCCATTCGGCGCGCTGCGCGGCCGTCAGGCTGCGCTCGACGCGGTCCGTCCACCACTGGCCGGCGCTCCCGGTGTAGCCGTACCCGAAGCCGACGATCTCGTCGGCCTCCCGCGCGACCAGGAAGAGGAAGTCCCGGCGCTCGGCGTGCGCGGGCAACCGCGTCGCGGCCCACTCGTCGGAGAGGGCGCCCGCACCGAGCGCTGCGCGATGCACCTCGCGCAGCTCGCCGGCGAGCGTCAGCGGGTCTCGAGGCTCGATGTGGATCCGAGGCTCGATCTTCAGCTGCGGTCGGTGTCGTCTCTGACGGCGGTGTCCAGGTCGACGACGACGTGCGTGACCGGCAGCTCGAAGCGCTCGCGCGCCTTGTCGACGACGCCGCGCTCGAGCCAGTGCGAGCGCCCGGCGGGATGCGTCGAGATCACGAGCTCGTCCGGCCGGAAGGTGCGCACGGCGTCCTCGATCGCCTGGATCGGGTCGCCGTCGCCGATCTCGCCGTCCGCGTCGAGCCCGACGGCGCGCATGGAGCCGAGGCTCTCGTCGAGACGGCCCTGCGCGTTCGCGCGCGCCTGGTCCTCGTCCGACACCCAGTGCCGGAGCGGCGAGTTGAGAGCGGGGCAGACGACGAGCACCCGGGCGTTCTTGCCCTCGGAGCGCTCGCGGATCTCGCGCAGCAGCTCGGGGCCGCCGACGGTCTCGTTGGCGACCACGAGGATGCGGTGCTCGTCGGGAGGGCTCGCCGCGGGCGTCTGCTTGACGGGCGGCTCCTGCTCCTCGCGCCGGAAGAGCCACCAGAGAGCGACGGCCGCGAGCACGGCGAAGACCGCGAGGCCGAGCCAGCGGTCGATCAGCGAGCCGATCACGATGAGCGCGAAGAACCCGATCGTCAGCCAGACGAACCGGAACGCGTCTGCTTCGCTCCGGAAAGGATTCTTCATGCGCTCAGAGGAGGTAGACGGTCACGTAGACGACGATCCACATCACGTCGACGAAGTGCCAGTAGATCCCGCCGATCTCGATTCCGTGGTGATGCTCGGGTGAGAAGTGGCCGCGGAAGGCGCGGATCGTCATCACGAGCAGAATCGTCAGCCCGACGAAGACGTGCGCGCCGTGCAGGCCGGTCAGGCCGAAGAACGTCGCGGCGAACGAGGTGTCGGACGTGTTGAAGTCGAGCCGGTGATACTCGATCACCTGCGTGAGCAGGAAGGTGAGGCCGAGACAGAACGTGAGCGCGAGCCCCGCCTGCAGGCCGGCGCGGTTCCCCTTCTTGATCGAGGTGTCGGCCCAGTGCATCGTCGCGCTCGACGTGACGAGGATCAGCGTGTTGATCAGCGCGACGTAGACGGGCCGCTCGAACGGCGGGGGCGGCCACTGCCCGTTGAACGGGTCGTTGACGACGCGGTCGAAGAAGTAGACCGTGAAGAACGAGCCGAAGAGCATGATCTCCGACGCGATGAACAGGAACATGCCGAGCACCGCGGGCGAGACGCGCGAGCTGTAGTGGATCGGCGGCGGGCCATGGTGCTCAAAGGCTCCGTGCTCGTGTGCTTCGGCTGCGCCGGTCATGAGGTGGAGACGACGTGTTCGACGGGAAGCCCGGTGTCCTTGCGGAGGCGCTGCACGAGGTCGCGCCGCAGCCAGCCGCTCTTCTCCCCGGGGAAGGTCGAGACGATGATCTCGTCCACGCGCTCGTCGTGCACTGCGTGCTGCGCCGCCGTGTATGGATCGGGATGCACGACCTGACCGTGCGCCTCGATACCCTGGCCGCGCAGCTCGCTCAGCGCGCGGCGCAGGCGGCGGTCGGCGTCGGCGTGCGCCTCGTCGTCGCTCTGCGGGGCGACGATCAGGAAGCTCGCAGGGCTCTTCGCGGCCCGCTTGCGGATGCGCTCGAGCAGCTCCTCCGAGACGACGGTCTGGTTGGCGATCACGAGCACGTTCGTCTGGCCCTCGTCCTGCGCCTCGACGTGCGTGACGGGGACATTGCCGGCGGCGTGCTCGATGTCCTGCAGCACGTCCCGCCGCATCCAGCCGGAACGTGAGGCGGGGTGCGTGGAGACCACGATCTGGTCGATCTTCGGCTCGAGTTGCGCGAGCGCGTCCTTGGCGGCCTGCACCGGGCCGGTGTCGACGACGAACCCCTGCGCGGAGAGGCCGGCCTCTCGGAGCGCCTTCATCGTCTTGTCGAGCCGGCGCCCCGCCGCGGCGCGGCGCGTGTCCTCGTAGACGACGTAGCCCTGGTTCGGCTCGTTGACCGGCGCGATCACGGTCACTCGGTCGCCGCCGCCCGTCGCGGAGCGCACGGCGTCCAGAAGCGTCTGCGAGGCGGCCGTCTCGTTGGCGATGACGAGGATGTGGGTCATCAGTCGGCGGGAACGGGCGCCGGCGTGGGCGCGCCGAAGATCGCGTGCTTCGCGCCCGGGACGCCGTACTCGTACGGGCTGCCCACGACCTGCGGGAGCTCGTCGAAGTTGAAGATCGGCGGCGGCGAGCTGACCTGCCATTCGAGCGTGAGCGCGCGCCACGGGTTGCCCGAGGCAGCCGGCCCGTGCGCCCACGACTTCGCCATGTTGTAGAGGAAGACGAGCGTCGATGCCCCGAGCCCGAAGGACGCGATCGAGATGAACAGGTTGACGTCGGCGAAGCGATCGGCGTAGTCGGCGACGCGGCGCGGCATCCCCTGCAACCCGATGACGTGCATCGGGAAGAACGTCAGGTTGAAGCCGACGAACGTCAGCCAGAAGTGCAGCTTGCCGAGCCGCTCGTCGTACATCCGGCCGGTCATCTTCGGGAACCAGTAGTAGATGCCGGCGAAGATCGTGAACACGGAGCCGCCGAAGAGCACGTAGTGGATGTGCGCGACGATGAAGTACGTGTCGCTCGCGTGGATGTCGATCGGCACGGACGCGAGGTAGATGCCGGAGAGGCCGCCGATCACGAACATCGACAGGAAGCCGAGCGCGAACAGCATCGGCGTCGTGAAGTGGATTCGCCCTTCCCACATGGTGGCGAGCCACGAGAAGATCTTGATCCCGGTCGGGACCGCGATCACCATCGACGTGACCATCATCGGCACGCGCAGCCAGCCGGCCATGCCGGCCACGAACATGTGGTGCGCCCAGACCGAGAAGCCGAGCACGAGGATCGCCATCAGCGAGAGCGCCATCAGCCGGTAGCCGAACACGGGCTTGCGGCTCATCACCGCGATCACCTCGCTGATGATCCCGAAGCCGGGCAGCATCATGATGTACACGGCCGGGTGCGAGTAGAACCAGAAGATGTGCTGGTAGCCGAGCACGTAGCCGCCGCCCGCGGGCTCGAAGAAGTTCATGTGCAGCACGCGGTCGAACATCACGAAGAACTGCGAGCCGGCGATGAACGGCGTGGCGATCACGACGAGGAGCGAGGTCGTGAAGTTCGCCCACACGAGCAGCGGCATGCGCCAGAACGTCATGCCCGGCGCGCGCATCGTGATGATCGTGACCAGGAAGTTGAGCGCGGTCATGATCGAGCTCGCGCCCGCCCACTGCACGCCCATGTTGAAGAACACCTGGCCGAAGGGCTGATGCGAGCAGAGCGGCGCGTAGCACGTCCAGCCGGCCGACGGCCCGCCGCCCGGCATCGTCATGCCGACGAGCAGCATGATCCCGGCGATCGGCAGCAGCCAGAACGAGAGCGCGTTCAGGCGCGGGAACGCCATGTCGGCGGCGCCGAGCATCAGCGGGATGACGTAGTTCCCGAGCCCGGCGAACGCGGGGATGATGAACAGGAAGATCATCAGCGCCGCATGGTTCGAGATGAGGACGTTGAACGTCTGCGGGCTGAAGAACTGGTCGCCCGGCTGCGCGAGCTCGGCGCGGAAGAGCATCGCGAGCAGGCCGCCGATGCAGAAGAAGACGATCGTCGTGACGACGTACTGGATCCCGATCACCTTGTGGTCGGTGTTGATGCGGAAGTAGTCGCGCCAGGAGTACGCGCCGTGCCCCGAGTGGTCCTCGGGGATCGTCGGCTTGCCGCTCGCGTAGCGGGCCCAGTAGTCGAAGCCGCCGAGGCCGACGAGGAAGCCGAGCGGCGCCGTCACGAGCTCGACGGTGATGATCACCTCGCCGTCCCAGATCGGATGCCAGCCTGCGAGCCAGCGGATCAGGACCGGGAGGGCGATCCCGATCCCGATGAAGATCGGCATCACCCACAGGATGCGTAGCCAGCCCGGGGCGGTCCAGCGGTGGATGCCGGTCGGCCGCGGCGGCGCGGCGTGGTGGTGGGTGTCGTGGTGCTCGGTCGTCGTCATCTACTGCGCGCTTCCGCCCAGATACTGCACGAGTTGCTTCAACTGGTCGGGCGGGATCTGGGTGCCGAAGCTGTGCGGCATCAGATCCTGGAAGTTCGGCTCGACGTAGGCGTCGGGCTTCACGATCGACTCCTCGATGAACGCGTCGAGCGGGCCGCGGTTCGCACGCGCCGCCTCCTGCTTCAGCTGGTCGAGGTCGGGGCCGATCGTGCCGGTGGCAGACGCCGCCTTGAAGGTGTGGCAGCTGCCACAGCCGTACTGCTGGAAGACGGCGAGCCCGGGCGGCCCGGCCGACTGGCCGCCGCGCTTCAGGAACGCGTCGAACGCCGCGGGCTCGACGATCGTGACGTGGCTGCGCATCAGCGAATGGCCGAGGCCGCAGAGCTCCGTGCAGATCACGGGGAACGTCCCGAGGCGAGTCGGCGTGACGACGAGCGTGTTGTGCTGGCCCGGCACGGCGTCCTGCTTCTGCGACAGCTCGGGCGACCAGAACGAGTGGATGACGTCGTTCGCGGTGATGTCGAGCTTCACATGCCGGCCCTTCGGCAGCGTGAGGAACCCGAAGCTCTTGCCGTTCGGGTACGTGAACTTCCACGCGAACTGAACGGCGGTCACCTTGACCACCAGCGGGTCGCTGCCCGCCTTGCTGTTCTGCGCGAGCACGATCGCGCTGACGATCGAGATCGCCGTGACGAGGACCGCCGGGATCGCCGTCCAGACGATCTCCAGCTTCGTGTGCCCGTGGATCGGCGGTCCGTCCGAGTCGTCGTCCGGCCCGGCGCGGAACTTCAGGATCGAGTAGGCGAGCACGGACGCCACGACCGAGAACACCCCGATGCAGATGACGGTGGCGAACCAGTAGACGAAGTGGATCCGCTTCGCCTCCTCGCTCGCCGGGGTCGGCAGCCAGTGGACGAAGATCGCCACGAGCGACGCGATGACCGCGGCCACGATCGCGATGGCGACGAGCTGGACAATCGAACCCCTACGCACGCGGGGCCAAGCCTAATGAAGAGCACGGAGACACCGTGCCGTAACCGAAATGCCCGCTCAGCCGTTCAATCCGTGACCCCCAGGGAACTACAGAAAACCATCCGTCGGGAGACACGAGAAGGAGGTCTTTGAAAATGGGTATCGGAGTGAGCCTGATCTTGATCGCAGCGGGTGCCATCCTCACCTGGGCCGTGAACGCCACGGTCTCGGGAGTGGACATCAACGCCATCGGCGTGATCCTGATGATCGTCGGCGCGATCGGTCTGATCCTGTCGCTCATGTTCTGGTCGTCGTGGGGCGGCGTCGGCGGCACGTCGCGCCGTCGCACCACGTACGTCGAGGACGGCCCGCCGGTCTGATCTATCCTCAGCAACTGTCGAAACGGCCCTTCGGGGCCGTTTCTCTTTGCTGAGTGTCTCTTTGCTGAGGGCTCGGCAAGCGTTGGGGGCGTTCGCCGGCCCAAGCCGGCGAACGTCGCGTCAGGAGAGCGCGACGGGCAGCTCGACGTGGAACGTCGAGCCCGTCCCCAGGCCGTCCGAGGTCACCCAGATCCGTCCCTCCATCCGCCGCACGAGCTCGCGGCAGATGTAGAGGCCGAGCCCGGTGCCCCCAACCCCTCGATTCATGTTCGGATCCAGCCGGTAGAACTTCTCGAAGATCCGGCGGTGCTCGGAGGGTGGGATTCCGAGCCCGTGGTCGGTCACCGAGAAGCGGACCCGCGAGCCGACGCGCAGCACGGCGACATCGACGTTGCCGCCGTCCGGCGAGTACTTCAGGCCGTTGTCGACGAGGTTGATCAGCACACGTCCGACCTTGTCCGGGTCGCCTGCGACGAGCGGCAGCTGGTCGTCGAGCTGGAGCGAGACCTCGTGCTCGGCGTCGATGTGCACGCGCTGAGCCTCGACCACGTCGCGGGCGAGCTCCGCCGGATCGCAGTTCTGGATCGTGACGTTCAGCGAGTCGTTGTCGAGGCGGCTCGCCCAGAGGATGTCGTTGACCGTGCGCGCGAGGCGATCGGCCTCTCCGGAGACGACGTCGAGCAGCGTCGCGCGCTGGCCGTCGTCGAGCGCGACGTCCTTCCGCCGGAGCGTCATCGCCGCGCCGTAGATCGCGGCGAGCGGCGTGCGCAGCTCGTGCGACACCGTCGAGACGAACTCGGTGCGCATCGACTCGAGCGCGCGCTCCTCGGTCAGGTCGCGGAACGCGTAGACGATCCCGTCCGTGACCACGACCCCGTGGATCGAGAGCCAGAGCTCGCGGCTGCCGAGGTCGAGCGGCAGCGACTCCGGGCGGACCGCGGTCCCGCTCGAGACGATCGGCACGCGCGAGACGATCGCAGCCCAGCCCGGGATCGCCGCGCGGGCGGGCCGGTCGACGACCTCGTCCGCGCCGATTCCGGTCGCGGCTGCCGCGGCGCGGTTCCACGTGCGGACGACGCCGTTCGTGTCGACGAAGAAGACGCCGTCGCCCACGGACGCGAGCACACGCGCGGCCTGCGCCTGCTCCTCCGCCTCGCGGTAGAGCTGTGCGTTGTCGATCGCGACCGCCGCGCGCCGCGCGAGGTCCTCGGCGAACTCGAGGTCGTCCTGCTCGTACGGCTCCGGCGTCTCGCCGCGCGCGAGCGAGATCGTCCCGAGGATCCGCGAGCGGGCGACGAGCGGGACGACGAGGCCCGAGTGCAGCCCCTCCTCGTGCTCGAACGTCCCCCGCTCGTTCCCTTCCGGCGACACCTGCCAGCGTTCCGTCGCCCCCGTCGCAATCACCCGCGCAACGGTCAGCGGCGGCTCGCGGTCGGCGGGGAGGCGCTCGAGCTCGCGACGGGCGAGCGCGCTCTTCTCGGCGGAGCGGTGCGCGCTCATGCTCAGCTGTGCCGGCGCGTCCTCGCGCACGAGGTGGATCGCCACCCAGTCGGCGAACTGCTCGGCGAGCAGGTTGCCGAGCCGCTGCAGCGTCTGCTCGACGTCGAGGCTCGACCCGAGCAGCGCGCTGGCCTCGGCGAGGAACGCGAGCCGGTCGCGCCGCTGCTCGGCGGCGCGGTAGAGGTGCGCGTTGTCGACCGCGACGGCGGCGCGCGCGGCAAGCTCCTGCGCGAACTGCAGGTCGGAATCGCCGTACCGGCGGCCCGACTCCGCGGAGACGAACGTGAGCGCGCCGAGCGTCCGCTCGCGGGCGATCAGCGGGACGATCACCGTCGAGGTCAGCTGAAGGCCGAGCAGCATGTCGAGGTACCGCGGCCGGTCGCCGAACGCGGCACGGAGCGCGGACTCGTGGATCTCCGGCGAGACGATCGGCTCGCCCGTGCGGAGAACCGCTCCGACACCCCACTCCTCCTCCAGGCTCGCCGGGAAGGCGGCGAACAGGCGGCGCGCGACCTCGGTCTTGGCCGGATCGTGGTGCTCGACCGCGACGCGCTGGATATCGCCGCGCGGACCGAGCAGGTCGACGGCGCACCAGTCGGCGAAGTGCGGGATCGCGAGCCTCGCCACGCGCGAGAGCGTGGCGTCGACGTCGAGCGACGACGCGAGCAGCGTGCTCGCCTCGCCGAGGAAGTGCAGCCGCTCCTGCGCGGCGCGCTCCGCCTCGTAGAGCGTCGCCTGGTTGATCGCCATCGCGATGCGGTCGGCGATCAGCTCGAGCAGCCGGACGTCCTCGTCGGCGAACTGCGCGAACGCGACCGAGCCGGCGTGCACGACGCCGATCACGCGGTCCTCCACGACGAGCGGGATCGCGACGAGCGAGTTGATCCCGCGCTCGCGCAACACGGGGCTGAAGAGCTCGACCTCGGACAGGTCGGGGATCAGCATCGGCGTGCGGAGGGCCGCGACGCGCCCCGCCATCCCCTGACCGATCGGGATCGCGATTGCGTGCCCGAGCTCCGCCTCGAGCCCGGCGGTGGCGCTGACGTGCAGGAGCCCGTCGTCCTGGACGAGCAGGATCGCCGCGCTGTCCGCTTCGAGCACCTCGACGATGCGCGAGAGCAGCGAGCCGAGCAGGTCGTGCAGCGACGAGTGCTCGAGCGCGGCCTCGGAGACGCGGCTGAGCTTGCGCAGCGTCGAGGCGGCGGCCTCGGCCTCCGCGCGCGCGGCCTGCTCGCGCTGCAGGAGCAGCCTGCGCTCCTCCTCGGCGTTCTTGCGCCGCAGGAACTGACCGAGCTGCGCGCCGATCGCGGTCAGCGCCATCAGCAGCTCCGAGTCCTGCGGCTGGCGCGAGGATGCGAACGCCTCGATCACGGCCGACCACCTCGCCCTCGACGACGACCGGGAAGCCGACGCCGGAGCGCAGGCCCTCCGCGTGGGCGACCGAGGCGGTCATGCCCGGGCCGAGCTCGGCTGTGCCACTCGGCGGTCCCCGTCTGCGCGACGCGGCCCGCCGGCACGTCCGGTGAGAGCGTGGCGCGGGCCGTCATGGCGAGGAAGCCGTCGAGCTGCCGGCCCGGCC
Source organism: uncultured Thermoleophilia bacterium (assembly GCA_963847415.1). Taxonomy (GTDB): domain Bacteria; phylum Actinomycetota; class Thermoleophilia; order Gaiellales; family Gaiellaceae; genus PALSA-600. The sequence goes on from CAWJZQ010000031.1 coordinate 10,748, forward strand.
GCGCCCAGGTGACGGGCGGCTGGTCGGGATCGGTCGACCAGAAGCACGCGACGTCCCAGCCGAGCGTGTGGCAGATCGTCTCCAGCACGCCGGGGATCGCATCCTCCGTGGCGTCGACCAGCGCGAGGATGCGCGTCACGGCGAGCTGCAGCTCGGTGCGCCGCTCGGCGCGCCGGCGGTCGGTGATCTCCTCGACGACACAGCCCACGCCGAGCGGCTCGCCCTCGGCGGACAGAACCGGGTAGTAGCTCGCGAGCCAGTGGCGCGGCACGTCCGGCGAGCCCGGCGTGCCCGCCTCGACCTCCAGCGCGATCACGGGCTCCCGCGTCTCGATCACGCGGCGCGCCATCGGCTCGAGCACGTGCGCGAGCTGCGGCACGACCTCGTGGAAGGTACGGCCGACGTGGTCTTGCGCCGGCCGCTCGTTGATCTCGGCGAGCTTGTCGTTCACGCGCACGTACCGCAGGTCGCGGTCCCAGAAGCCGAGGCCCACCGGCGCGGCGCCGTAGAGCGCGTCGAGCAGGGCCGTCGTGCGCTCCGCCTGGCGGTAGAGCGCGGCGTACTCGTCGGCGGCGGCGCGCTCGGCGGCCGACCGCGTGACCTCGCTCGTCACCTCGCGGAAGAACGTGATCGCGTAGCTCACGGCGCCCTGCGGGTCTCGCACCGGGACGGCCCGCACCTCCGAGACGCGATCCGGCTCGCCCGGCCCGGTGCGGAAGCGGACGAGGAGCGGCCCGGCCTCCTCGCCGGCGAGCGCGCGCCGGCCGGGGAGCTGGTCGGCCGTGAGCGGCTCGCCCTCGACGTCGAAGATCTGGAAGCGCGTCGCCGCCTCGCCTTTCGGCGAGCGCATCAGCGCGTCGACCGAGGGATAGCCGGTCAGCCGGGCCGCCTCGTCGTTGGCGTAGAGCCACTCCCCGGCGGCGCTGACGACGAGGATCCCCTCGTGGAGGCTCCCCAGGACCGTCTCGAACAGCTCGCGCGAGCGCGCGAGCTCCAGGGTGGAGCGGTCGGCAGTCTGGCTCACGTCACCCCCCGGGTCGGCAATCCCGGCCCCAGCGTACTGCCGAAGAGGCCCGGCGCCTAGGGCGACGCCTGGTTCTCGACGTCGAGCACGAGGATCGCGTCGCCGTCGGGAAGCGGCTCGAAATGCGCCGGGAAGGTGTTCTGGAGCGGTCAGCGCGTCGATCACCGCGGCTTCCTTCGGGTCGGCCGAGGTTGCGTTGGGCGCGGCGCGCGAGCGGCAGCGTGTCGCGCAGCGGGTGCTTCAGCTCGGGCTCGAGGTCGTCCTTGCGCAGGAAGACGGCGCTCGTGCCGCCCGCCTTCACCGACTGGACGAGCGAGACCACCTGGTCGACGCCCTTCAGGTACTTGAACGAGTAGAGCGAGAGCTCGAGCGCCGCGCGGCGGAGCGAGCGCTGCACCTCGTCGGTCGTCTCGCCCTGGAGGCCGCAGTTCGTCTGCAGCCCGCAGAACGCATAGATGAGCGTGTTGTCGGTGCGGTACATCCCGATGTACGGGTCGATCTGCCCGCCGGAGTTCAGCCGCCTGACGCCGATCGCCTCGAGCCGGAGACCCTGCACCTGCGGGCCGTGCGGCTGCACCGCGATCAGCTGCGCTCCGTTCACGCCCTTGTACTGCGGCGCGATGCGGAGGCTGATCTCCCGCGCGCCGAGCAGGCCCTGCGTGTTGTCCGGCTTCCACGCCGACCAGGCGACGGGCTTCGAGTGGTTGGGGCGCGCGATCAGAAGCACGAAGATCGCGAGCGAGATCCAGAAGGCGAGCGCGAGCACGCCGTAGGCGAGCCGGAAATGGTGCTTGTGGCCCTCGGGCTCGCTGCTCAGAGGCGAGGCCACGCCTCGTCCTTCGTCAAGTCGACCTCGGGCATGTGCACCGTCTGCGCGGCGAGCAGCCGGAGCACCTCGTCGCCGTAGAGCTCCCGCTTCGCCACGAGCTCGTCCGCGATCCTGCCGACGGCTTCGCGGTTCGCGTCCATCAGGTGGTGCGCGGCGAGGTAGGCCTGGCCGAGCAGCTGCTCGACCATCTGGCGCTGGCTCGGGTCGTGCAGCACCGCCGTCTCGGCGCTGCCCGAGGTGGTGCGGTTCACGATCTGCGTGCCGATGCGCTGGAACTTCCTCATCACGCGCTCGCGCGCTTCTTCTTCCGACTCGTCGTCGCACCGGAGCTCGACGAACTCGGGCGCCATGCCGCATGCCCCGACCATCCAGGCGGCGCGGTCGGTCGCGGCCTGCACGTCGCCGCCGACGCCGGTCGAGTTCTCGCCGTAGAAGACCCGCTCTGCGGCCATCGCGCCGAGCGCCCAGATCAGGCGCGCCATCTCCTCGCTGCGCCAGGAGGAGAAGCGCTCTTCCTTCTGCAGCGCCATGTGGTGCCCGAGCGAGCCGCCGCGCCGGCGAATCGAGAGGCGGGTCGACTCGGCGCCCTTCAGGTACGCGTGAGCCGCGAGCGCGTGGCCGGCCTCGTGGACCGCGACCGCGCGCGTCTCGTCGGGCACGTACTCGATGTCCACGGCCGTGCCGGACTCGACGGTCGTCATCGCGTCGACGATGTCCTCCCACCCGAAGGCCTCGCGGCCCGTGTGGTGCGCAACGGTGAGCGCCATCGAGCAGACCTGCTCGATCATCGCCGGCGAGTAGCCCATCGTCATCCGCGCGAGCTCGTCGCGCCGTTCGGGCCGATCGAGGTCTGCGACGTGGGAGACCCGGCCGAGATAGAGGTCGAAGATGTCCTCGCGGTCGCCCTTGGTCGGCGTGCGGAACCAGACGTGGCGGCCCATGCGGCCCGGCCGTGTCAGTGCCGGGTCGAGCTGCTCGATCGGCACGTTCGTCGCGCCGATGAAGTAGATCTGCTCGCTCCGAGGGCGCGGCGCCGGCAGGCGAAGTGAACGGCCCTTGATCCGCGGCGGGACGAAGTAGAGGGCGTCGAGCAGCGTGTTGACGCCGTTCGTGAGCATGCGCTTCCCGAGCGGCGGGCTGTCGAGGCCGTCCATCACGACGAGCAGCTGGTTCAGCGCCATCTGGCCGCTCCCGCCGCCGAACATGCCTCCCGGCCCCGGCACGGCCTTGTTGGCGAACCGGACGAAGCGCGACGGCCCCGGCCGATCGGGAGCGCGGAGCTCGAACTGCTTCTCGCGCCACGCGCGCGTCTCCAGCACGAGGTCGGTCGCCTGCTCGAACGTCGGCTCCTCGAACCCGCCGATGACGTTGCCTCCGCCGAGGGAGTTGCGGCGCATCCCCACGGCGTCGATCTCGTCGATGAAGACGATGCACTGCCCGCCCCACTTGCGCGCGAGCCTCTTCGCCTTGCGCGCGAGGTAGCGGACGAGGATCGAGTCGAGCCCGATGAACGTCTGGGCGAAGCCCGAGCCCGGGATGGTGACGAACGGCGAGTTGAAGCCCGTGGCGATCGCCTTCGCGAGCATCGTCTTGCCGGTGCCGGGCGCGCCGAGGAAGAGCAGGCCGCGTTCCCGCTTGCCGCCGGCGCGCTCGAAGCGCTCACCGGACTGCCACAGGGTGACGATGCGGCGGATCTCCTCCTTCGCCTCGGCCTGCCCGCGAACGTGCTCGAGCTTCACGCCCCACTCGGCGTCGCCGGGCTGGTAGCCGCGGATCTGCGAGATGCCCATCGCGAGCATCGGGCCCATGAAGATCAGGAAGTTGAAGAGGAAGAAGAACGGCAGCGAGATGAACGTCCCGAAGGTCTGCGGGTTCCAGATCATGCTCAGGCCGTCCCAGATCTTGCCCGCAGTCTCCGTCCAGCTGAGCCCGTGCCCGAAGAAGTCGAGCACGATCCAGAGCAGCGTCACGATCACGAGCAGCGCGCGGACCGTCTTCCAGATCATGCGCCAGAAGGCGGTGCGGCGGCGGGAGACGATGTCGCTCTCGCGCAGCTCGATGCTCTCCTCGCCGAAGAGGCTCGGCGACTCGATGAAGCGGCGGAAGCCGAGGTCGATGAGGCCGCGGAACGCGGCGACCTCGATGATCGTGAGCACGAGCGCATAGCGGAAATCGAGGCCCTGGTGGTTCCGGAGCCAGACGAACACCGCCGGCGCAGTCAGCACCGCGACGAAGGTCGCGGCGCGGGTCAGCGTCCTCCACTGGGCGGCGAGCTCCGGCGAGGTGACCCGGATCGATGTTCCTGCGTCGGTCGCCATTGACAGAGACTAGGAAGTCTCCGTTGTCTTTCGTGTTAAGCCTTTGACCGGTTTCACCCCCGCAGAAGTCGAGCGTGCGCGCCGCTACCACCGGCCGCGGATACGTCGCGCTGGTCGTCGACCTCGCGATCGGCGTCGTCGTGCTCCTCGCGCTGACGCAGGTGTCGCTCCCGCTCCTCCTCGCCCCGCCCGCGGTCGCGGCCGCCGTGGCGGTCGCGCGGCTGCCCGTCGGCTGGTGGCGCTACCGGCACGAGCGGGCGTGGGGCTTCTCGACGCAGTCGCCGCGCGGCTGGGCGGTCGACCGCGCGAAGTCGATCGCGATCGAGGCCGTGCTGACGCTGGCCGCCCTCGGGCCGCTCTTCTGGCTCGCCCGCACGTTCCCGCACGGCTGGGTCTGGCCGGCAGCGGTCGGAGCAGCGCTACTCGTCTTCCTGCTCGGCTTCCTCGCCCCGGTCGTGCTGGAGCCGGTCTTCAACCGGTTCCGGCCGCTCGAGGACGACGAGCTCGGCAGGCGCCTGCACGCGCTCGCGGTCGAGGCGGGGGCCCCGGTGCGGGAGATCCTGGTCGCCGACGCCAGCAGGCGCACGACGAAGTCCAACGCCTACGTCTCGGGGATCGGCGGCACGCGCCGCGTCGTCCTCTGGGACACGCTGCTCGCGACGCCGGCCGACCAGATCGCGGTCGTGCTCGCCCACGAGCTCGGCCACCGGGTCCGCCGCCACGTCGCGGTGCTGACGGCGATCGCGATGGCAGGCGCGGCCGCCTTCGTCGTCCTCCTGTGGCTCCTGCGGCCGCACCCGGTGCCGAAGGACACGGCCTTCGTGCTCCTGCTCGCGCTCGTGCTCGAGCTCGCGGCCCTGCCCGCGCTGAGCGCCCTCGCGCGCCGCTTCGAACGCTCCGCCGACCGCTTCTCCCTCGCCCTGACGGGCGATCCGGCCGCCTACCGGCGCCTCCACCACGACCTTGCACAGACGAATCTGAGCGATCTCGACCCCCCGAAATGGCTCTACTACTGGATGTGGTCACATCCGACAGCGCCTGAGCGCCTGCGACGTGAGCTGACGTGTAGCCGACGTGTAATAGACGCTTGACAGACGCTACTGGTGATGTCATAGTGATGTCATCATGAACTTGACCATCGTGCTCGAGGGGATCCAGGAAGACCTGCAGGGGCTCGCGGAGCTGGGCGACGAGCGGTCGGCGACGATCGCGCGGCGCCTCAGCGACGCGCTCGCGTCGAACCTGCGCCTGAAGCTGTTCGACCTGCTCTCGCAGGCCGCCGTGGAGGTCTCCTCCAAGCTGCCCTCCGGCCACGTCGAGGTGCGCCTCGCGGGCCAGGAGCCCGAGCTCGTCTTCGTCGACTCGGGCGGCGACCCCGCCGGGGCGACGGCGGGCGAGGAGCTGTCGGCGCGGATCAGCCTGCGCCTGCCCGAGTCGCTCAAGACGGCGGTCGAGAAGGCCGCCGCGCGTGAGGGCATCTCGACCAACGCGTGGCTCGTACGTGCGATCGCTCGCGCGTCCGAGTCGCGTCCTGTTCACATCAGCGGCAAGCGCCTGTCCGGCTACGCCCAGAGCTAAGGGGAGGGGAAGATGCACAAGGCATTCGACGTCCACGGCCCGGCCGAGATCGACATCCGGCTCGCGTCCGGCGACATCGTGATCGACCCGACGCTCGACGGTCGGATCGAGGTGGAGCTCACGGCCCACGACGAGGAGTCGCAGAAGCTCGTCGACGAGGCGCGGATCGAGCTGCAGGACCACCACGGCCGGCCGCAGCTGATCGTGGACGTGCCCTACCGCCGCGGCGGCTTCAGCTTCTCCCTCGTCTTCGGGCGCTCCGGCATCGATTGCCGCGTGCGCTGCCCGCAGGGCTCGCTCGTCTCCGTGCGGACGAAGTCCGCGGACGTGTCGCACCGGCGGCACGCTCGGCGGCCTCAACGTCAGCACCGCCTCGGGCGACGTCGAGGCGCAGAACGTCTCGGGCGGCGTCAACGTCAAGAGCGCGAGCGGCGACATCGGGATCCGCGAGATCGGCGGCGGCGCGAACGTGCAGACCGCCTCGGGCGACATCGAGCTCGAGATCGTGCGCGGCGCCGTCAGCGTCGCGACCGCCTCGGGCGACCTGACGATCGGCGAGGCCTACGACAACGTCTCGGCGAACACTGTCAGCGGCGACCAGGAGCACCGCGCGGTCATGCGCGGGAGCGTCGAGCGCCGGGTCGGTCTCGGGCGACGTCACGATCGGCGTCCGCCGCGGCTCGAAGGTCTACCTCGACTGCAACACCGTCAGCGGCGACACGACCTCGGAGCTCGAGCTGTCCACGGACGCGCCGGCAGGCGACGGCCCGCTGGTCGAGATCCGCGCGAAGACCGTGTCGGGCGACATCAGGATCACGCGGGCGCCCGCGCCCGCCGACGACCACTTCTTCAACTCGGTGCAGGAGGTGCACTCATGAACCGTCTCTCTTGGGATTCGACGGCGCCGCGGCGCCCGAACGGCAAGCGCCACAGCGCGCAGCCCCGGCCCGAGCTCGGCATCGTCGAGGAGGAGGCCGAGCTGATCCGTGTCGCGTGGGACAAGCCGAACAGGATCGCTCCGTTCTGAGAACGGGGTAGCCGGCGCGGCGACCAGGGGCCGGTCGCCGCGCCGGCGGCGCATCCCGGTAGTCCGGGCGCCAACTGCGCTCGCGACACTCGACACGAGCGCGCACACGACCTAGGGTCGACGATGCGATGGTGGGGCTCGAACTCGTTCTGATTCTCGCCGCGGCGTTCGCCTCGGCGACGGCGTAGGGCGTGCGCAAGGACCTCACCGTCGACGAGCTCGGGCGTTTGCTCGAGCAGCCGCTCCTCGCCGTCCTCGCCACCTACCGCCGCGACGGAGCGTGCTCCTCTCGCCGGTGTGGCACGAGTCGGACGGCTCCGCGTTCGTCGTCGCGACCGGCGGCGGCAACGTGAAGACGCAGCACGTCCGCCGCGACCCGCGCGCGAGCATCGTCGTCTGCGAGCACGTGCCGCCCTACCGCGGCATCGAGGTGCACGGCCGTGCGCGGCTCGTCGCGGAGGACGCGGCGGAGACCGGCAGGCGGATCGCGATCCGCTACCTCGGCGAGGCCGAGGGCGCCGCGAAGGCGGAGGCCTACGGCGACGACGTGCTGATCCGCATCGAGCCGGGTTCGTCCGCGCGTGGGACTTCGCGGACGAGTTGGGCAGACTGACGGTGGCACATCGTATGCTATGAAGATGGCATGGCACGCGTGAGGATCAGCACGACCGTGGACGACCAGCTGCTCGCCAGGGCACGAGAGATGCGGTCCGGCGTCAACGATTCCTCGCTTCATCGACGAAGCGCTGGGCGCTCTCCTTGCACGCAATCGAGCGTTGGAGATCGATGCGGCCTACGCCGCGTACGACCGACTCCCGCTCGATGCGGCGACGGAGGTGGGGCGACCTCGCCTCGTTCCGCGTGGCTGCCGGCTCGTCGTCGCAGCGCCCATTCCGGCGCGGGGGGAGGTCTGGTGGTGCTGAGCTTCCCGAGGTCGGCGTCGCCCGGTCGTAGTGCTATCTCGAGACGCTGCGATCCCGCGATCTTCGGCGCACGCTGATCGGTCCGTGTACCACGACCATTCGTGGAATCCCGAGCGAGGTACTGCTCGAGCCGGCGACGACCCAGTGCCCGCGCGCCTCGGTCGTCGAATCTCGATTCGGTGGAGAGCGTGTCGCTCGCAACGCTCGTCGAGCGTCTCGGCCGACTCAGCGACGTGCGGATGCTGCAGATCTGCGAGGCGCTCGAGATCGCCGTTGCCTGCGAGGCTCTGCGCCGCGCCGAAGACAAACCTATGCGGCCGTGAAGGGATCGAACCTTCGACCTTGGGATTAAGAGTCCCCTGCTCTACCAGCTGAGCTAACGGCCCGGAAGCGCCGCGTATCGTAGCGCGCGCCGAGTGCGCGTCCTCTCGGTGGTCGGCAACCGCCCGCAGTTCATCAAGTCGGCGCCGCTCTCGCTCGCGCTGCGCGACGCCGGGATCGACGAGGTCGTCCTGCACACGGGCCAGCACTGGGACCCGGAGATGTCGCAGGTCTTCTTCGACGAGCTCGGGATCCCCGAGCCGGCGTACCGCCTCGACCTGCGCACGGCCGACACCGAGGCGATGACGCCGCCGATCCGCGAGGCGGTCGACGCGCGAGCGGCCCGACTGGGTGCTCGTCTACGGGGACACGAACACGACCGTCGCCGGCGCACGCGCGGCCGGCGAGGTGCCGGTCGCGCACGTCGAGGCGGGGCTGCGCAGCTTCGACCTCTCGATGCCGGAGGAGCGGAACCGGATCGAGGTCGACCGGCTCTCGGCGCTCCTCTTCTGCCCGGACGAGCGCTCGGCCGACGCAGCTCGCGGCCGAAGGCGTCGCCGGCCGGGCGCGAGGTCGTCGGCGACGTGATGGCCGACGCGACGCGCGCTCTTCGCTGCCGATCGCGACGACGGCGCACGGCGCGCGTACGAGTCGCCGTACGTCGCGCTGACGATCCACCGCGCAGGCGAACACCGAGCCGGAGCGGCTGCGCGAGATCGTCGCCGCGCTCGGCGAGCGCCGACGGCACTTCGTCTTCCCGGTGCACCCGCGCACGCGGCACGTGCTCGACGAGCACGGCATCGCGCTGCCGGCCGAACGTCGAGCGCGATCGAGCCGCTCGGCTACCTCGAGATGCTCGCGCTCGTCGCCGGCGCCGAGGCGCGTCGTCACCGACTCGGGCGGGCTGCAGAAGGAGGCGTACTGGCTGCGCGTGCCCGTGCGTCACGCTGCGCCCGAACACCGAGTGGGTCGACACGGTCGCGGCCGGCGCGAACACGCTCGTCGAGCCCGACGGCCTCGCCGCGCGCGCTCGACGACGGCGCGCTTCCCGGCCGACGCACCGCCGCTGTACGGCGACGGCCACGCCGCCGAACGCGATCGCAGCCGCCCTGTACGCTTGACCGCCGTGTCCGAGGCGAGCCCCTCTACGACGTCGCCGTCATCGGCGCGGGCTACGTCGGCGTGCCGCTCGCCGCCACCTTCGGCGAGGCGGGCAGCCGCGTGCTCCTCGTCGACGTGCAGACGCACGTCGTCGACGCGCTGAACCGCGGCGAGAGCCACATCGAGGACGTCAGCTCCGAGCGGCTCGAAGCAGCTCGTCGACGAAGGGCCTCGTCGTCGCGACGACCGACTACGAGCAGGTGAAGCAGGCGCACGCCGTCCTGATCGCCCTGCCGACGCCGCTCTCGCGCCAGCGCGAGCCCGACCTCTCCTACATCGAGCGCGCCGCGCGCGAGCCTCGCGCCGGTGCTGCAGCGCGGCCAGGTCGTCGTGCTCGAGTCGACGACGTGGCCGGGCACGACGCGCGAGGTCCTGCAGCCGATCCTCGAGGAGGGCTCGGGCCTGAAGGCCGGCGAGGACTTCCATCTCGCGATGTCGCCGGAGCGCGTCGACCCGGGCCGCGAGGACTGGACGACGAAGACGACGCCGAAGGTGGTCGGCGGCATCAACGCCGCGTCGACGAAGGCGGCGGCCGACGTCTACCGCGCGCGCGATCGACACGGTGCACGAGGTGTCGACGCCGGACGCGGCCGAGCTGACGAAGCTGCTCGAGAACATCTACCGCGCCGTCAACATCGCGCTCGTCAACGAGCTCGCGCAGCTGTGCGACCGGATGGAGATCGACGTCTGGGAGGTCGTCGACGCGGCGGCGACGAAGCCGTTCGGCTTCGCGTCGTTCAAGCCCGGGCCCGGGGCTCGGCGGCCACTGCATCCCGATCGACCCCTTCTACCTCACGTGGAAGGCGCGCGAGTTCGACTTCTCGACGCGCTTCATCGAGCTCGCCGGCGAGGTCAACAACAACATGCCGTACTTCTGCCGCTCGCTCATCTCGCAGGCGCTGAACCACGGCGCGAACAAGTCGGTCGAGCGGCTCGAAGATCCTCGATCCTCGGCGTCGCCTACAAGCCCGACATCGGCGACATGCGCGAGACGCCGGCCGAGAAGCTCATCCACCTGCTGCGCAACGCCGGCGCCGACGTCGCCTACCACGACCCGTTCGTGCCGGAGTTCGACGGCATGACGTCGGTCGCCGCTCGAGCCGGAGGCGTACGACTGCATCGCGATCGTCACCAACCACTCGAGCGATCGACTACGCCGACCTCGTGCGGCGCGGCAACGTGATCGTCGACTTCCGCAACGCCACCAAGGGCCACGAGGTCGACGGCAAGGTCTGGAAGCTTGTGACGACGAGTCGGCGTCGTCGGCCTCGAACTACTGGGGGCCGAACCTCGTCCGCAACTTCGACGAGCTCGCCGACCTCGCGTGGCTCTGCGACCTCGACGCACGCAGCTGCGCGCGCGCTTCGCGCGCGCGCTACCCGAACGCGCAGGTGACGACGCAGAGCTCGACGACGCTGCTCGCCGACGACAGCGCTCGACGCGGTCGTCGATCGCGACGCCCGTGCCGACGCACTACGCGCTCGCGAAGCAGGCGCTCGAGGCCGGCAAGCACGTGTTCGTCGAGAAGCCGCCGGCGATGCGCGCGGCCGAGATGGACGAGCTCGTCTCGCTCGCGGCCGAGCGCGACCGCGTGCTGATGCCCGGCCACCTGCTGCTCTACCACCCCGGCGTGCTGAAGCTGAAGGAGCTGATCGACGCCGGCGAGCTCGGCGACGTGCTGTGCGTCTACGGCAACCGCGTCGAACCTCGGCATCGTGCGCACGAACGAGAACGCGCTCTGGTCGCTCGGCGTGCACGACCTGTCGGTGATCCTCTACCTGCTCGACGAGGACCCCGAGTTCGCGACGGCGCAGGGCAGCGCGTCGATCCTACCCCGGCGTCGAGGACGTCGTCTTCTGCTTCCTCCGCTTCCCGAGCGGGAAGATCGCGCACATGCACCTCTCGTGGCTCGACCCGCACAAGATGCGGAAGATGACCGTCGTCGGCCGCGAGAAGATGGTCGTCTTCGACGACATGGAGCCCGAGCGCAAGGTGACGGTCTACGAGAAGCGCCGTGGAAGCGCGCCGAGACGTACGGCGAGTGCTGACGCGCTCCGGCGACATCTACATCCCGAAGATCGCGACCGACGAGCCGCTGCGGCTCGAGTGCGCGCACTTCCTCGAGCTGGTCGACGGCGAGGCACGACACGGCGCAAGGTCGCGCGCGACGGCGCGCGCGTCGTGCGCGCGCTCGAGATGCTCACGAACTCGCTGAACGGCATGGCTGAGATCCACCCGACCGCGACCGTCTACCCGGGCACGGTGCTCGGCGAGGGCGTGCGCGTGCTCGAGAACGCCGTCGTCGGCAAGCAGCCGTCGCTCGGCGCGCAGCTCGACCGCGAAGCGCGAGCCGCTGCCGCCGGCGCGAGATCGGCGACGGCACCGTCGTCTCGACCGGCGCGATCGTCTTCGCCGGCTCGACGGTCGGCGCGCGACTGCATCGTCGGCGACCAGTCGTGCATCCGCGAGCGCGTCGACGCTCGGCGACGACTGCGTCCTCGGCCGCGGCTCGCTGATCGAGAACGACACGACCGTCGGCGCCGGCACGCGCATCCAGGCCGACGCCTACATCACCGCGTACTCGACGCTCGAGGAGGACGTCTTCATCGCGCCGTGCGTCGTGACGACGAACGACAACTTCATGGGCCGCACCGAGCAGCGCAAGGAGCTGATGAAGGGGCCGACGATCCGCCGCGGCGCCCGCATCGGCGGCGGCGCGATCCTCTGCCCCGGCGTCGAGATCGGCGAGGAGGCGTTCGTCGGCGCGGGCGCGGTCGTGACGAAGGACGTCCCGCCGCGCAAGCTCGTCGTCGGCAACCCGGCGCGCGTCCTGCGCGACGTCGGCGCCGACCGAGCTGCGCGAGAACGGCGGCTAGACTGCGCGGCGAGCGCGAGCCGGTACTGCACGGGCTCGCGCGCGCCGCGAGACGAGCTTCGCCTCGAGGTAGTACGATGCCGCGTCTGCGCGCGCGCGGTAGCGAGAGCCGCACCTGCGCGCCTGCGCGCCGCGAGCGTGCGACGCGCGGTCGCTGAACTCGGCCGTCGAGGCCGCTCGACGTGCTGCGTGCCCGGCGCCCAGAGCGCGAGCCGCACCGTCGCGCCGTCGCCGGCGTCAGCGCGGGCGAACAGCCGCGCGCCCTCGCTCGAGGTGGACGCGGTAGACGTCGATGTTGTCGTCCCAGTAGTCGAGCGACGCGTCGATCGTGCGTGGCAGCGGCGGCAGCGCGTGCGCCCACGGGCCCGGCGTCGTCGTTCGGCTCGTAGCGGTCGGGCCGCGGCAGCGGCGCGCCGTAGGTGAGCAGCGTCGAGCGCGCTCGCGACGTCGAGCGTGCCCCAGCCGGTGAACGCGTCGCGGCCGGCCGGGCACTGCGCTGCAGCCGGTCGCTGGCGCTCGCGTCGTCGGCGCTGCGCTCGAGCAGCCACGCGACCTGGTCGGGCGTGAGCGTCGGGTCCTGCGCCGAGCAGGAGCGCCGCGGCCGCGGACACCTGCGGCGCCGCGAACGACGTGCCGATCGCGTCGCGGAACTCGAGCGGGCCGCAGTCGGAGTACGGGTGGCCGGCGCAGCCCGGCAGTCGTCGCGGTCGAGCGGTCGCGCGGGATCGTCGAGAAGATCGCCGTCGCCCGGCGCCGCGAGGTCGTTGTAGACGGCGTCGCGGTTCGAGTAGTCGGGCACCGAGCCGTCCTGCCGCACCGCGCTGACGCCGATCACGTGCGGCAGCGCCGCGGGATAGTCCGCGAAGCGCCACGGCGTCGTCGGCGACTGCGGGCCGTTGCCGACGGCCGCGACGACGACCGCGCCCTTCGAGTACGCGTACTCGACCGCGGCCTGCTCGAGCGGCGAGTACGTGTCGAGGCGCGGGTTGAGCGGGTCGCGCACGCCGCCGAGGCTGAGGTTGATCACGCGGGCGCCGTTGTCGACGGCCCAGCGGATCGCCGCGACCTCGCCGGCGAGCGAGACCGTCGCCGTCGGCGGCGACGACCTTCGCGATCATCAGCCGCGCGTTGAACGCGAGGCCGGCGATGCCGATCGTCGTTCGCCGGGTTGGCCGCGATCTCGCCGGCGACGAACGTGCCGTGGCCCTGCTCGTCGCGGTACGGCGAGCCGCCGACGAACGACCGCGCCGCGACGACGCGGCCGGCGAGATCCGGATGCGAGCCGTCGATGCCGGAGTCGATCACCGCGACCTTGACCGGAGAGAGCTGCGGCATCGCTCGGCCAGAACGTCCAGGCGTCGTCGTGCTCGAGGTACCACTGCTTCGCCGCGCAGCGGCTCGGTGTTGTCGAACGCGAACGCCGCGCGCTGGCGAGCGCGAGCGCGCGAGCACGGCGAGTAGCGAGGACGTCTCAGCAGCACGCGAACGGCGTCGACAATCCCGGCGCGAGGCCGTGGCCCGGAGCAACGCGGACGCGGTAGGCGCCGGACGTCTCGGGGCTCGGCGCGGTGAGCGCGAACGCACCCGTCGTGTCGGTCGTCGACGCGGCGACCGTCGTGCCATGCCGTCGAGCCGTCGCCGGCTCCTGCAGCTGCACCGGCGACCCCGGTCGACCGGGCGGCTGCGTGCTGCCCGGACACCCTGCGCCGTTCGCGACCGCGGCGTCGACGCGCGACGGCGACCGCGACCTTCGCGAGCCCCGCGCGGACGTCGCCCCAGGCGAGCCGGTAGTCGCGTGCCGATCGCGGCGGCTGCACGATCGTCGCGAAGCTGCCGTCCGCGCCGAGGATCAGCTCGCCCGGCCGGCGTCCAGTCGCAGCCCGAACGGGCTTCGCCTCGAGCGAGAGCGCCGTCGACGCCGCGCGCGCGGCCGCGTGAGCGAGACGGCGCCGCCGTAGGTGATCGTCTTCGCCGTCGGCAGGAGCTGCAGGAGCGCCGGCGTGAACCACGTCGAGCGCAGGTCGAGCGCGGTGCGGACCTGGCTGCCCGTGAGCGTCACCTGCGACTCGTCGTCGGACACGACGACGAGCGACTTCACGCGGCCCGACGGCCCGCGCGTCGCCTGCAGGTCGGCGATCGGCGCGGCGAGCTTCAGCTGCTTCGCCACCGACGCCGCGTCGAGCGACCGGGCCCCAGTCGTGGTACGGCGATGCCGTGTCGTACGGATCGGCGACCGAGACGAGGTACGGCACCGCCGGTCCCGGTCGCCTCGGCGCCGAGGCCGTGCGGCCGCCCGAGGTCGAGAAGAAGAGCGTGCGCGCGACCTTGCCCTGGTAGAGCACGACCTGGCCCTTCGTCGCCTCGACGGCGGCGCTCGCGTTCGCGCGACTCGGCCTTCGACGCCGCCGTACACCTGGCTCGCGCGTGTCGCCGTAGAGATCGAACGGCTTGCCCGTCGGTGAGGTTCGCGAGCGCGTACGAGCGCGCGGCGACCGCCTGTGCCTTCAGCGCCTCGGGCGGCCACGTCGACGGCATCTCCGACGGCACGACGCCCTTCAGGTACTGCCTCGAGCCCGACCGTGTCGACGACCTGCACGAGCTTGCCGTCGGTCGAGACGCGCATCCGGCCGCGATAGGGGACCTTGGCGACGAGCAGCGGCTGCGAGGCCGTGAACGTGTAGGGCGGGACGAGGTCGGGGTGGTCGGCGAGGGCGAGCTTGCCCTTCAGCACGATCCGGCCGGGATCGAGCGCGCGTCTTGGTCCCGGCCGCGTCGACGACCGTCCACGGCGAGGTCGACTCGAGCGTCGACCTGCTTCGCCGAGGCGAGGAGGACCCGGACCGTCGCGACCTTCGCGTCGCCGAGCGTGGTGCCGGGTAGTAGTGGGCGAGGATCCGGTCGTACGTCCAGCCGTGCTTCGCGTAGCCGTAGGCGCCCCACTGGCTCAGGCCGAGGCCGTGGCCCCAGCCGTGGCCGCTGACGACGAGCGCGGACGGCGCGGTGCTCGTCAGGACGGCCGCCGGTCGTCGTCAGGCCCGGCGCGCAGCCTCCGGCCCGGCCGCGCGGAGCGAGGCGGCGAAGCCGGCCAGGACCAGGAGGACGCAGGCCAGCAGCAGAGCGGGCGAGGCACGCGGGCCACGGTAGCCGAGGTGCCGCGCGGCCCCGGAGTGCCTTTACCGAACGTTTCCATCCCGCCGTCTGCGGCAACGTCTTCGTTGCCCACCCTGGCATGCCTGCCCCGACCGACACCCTGCTGCCGCCCCGCTACCGCGGCGCCGGCCGCATCGCGCACGGCGGCATGGGCGAGATCTACCGGGCGACGGACGCGGAGCTCGGCCGCGAGGTCGCGGTCAAGGTGCTCGCCGAGCGCTACGCGAAGGACGTGAGCCTGCGCGAGCGTTTCAAGCGCGAGGCGCTCGCTGCGGCGCGGCTCTCGGGCAACCCGAACATCGTCACGATCTTCGACGTCGGCGAGCACGGCGGGCGCCCGATGATCGTCATGGAGTACCTCGCGGGCGGCTCCCTCGCAGAGCGGGTCACGCGGCAGGAAGCCGTGCCCGGCGCCACAGGTGCTCGACTGGCTCGAGGAGGCGGCGGCCGCGCTCGACGCCGCGCACGACGCCGGGATCGTCCACCGCGACGTCAAGCCGGGGAACCTGCTGCTCGACGAGCGCGGGCACGTGAAGGTCGCGGACTTCGGGATCGCGAGCGCGGCGGGGCTCGACTCGTTCACGCAGACCGGCACGATCCTCGGGACCGCGGGCTACCTGTCGCCGGAGCAGGCGCGCGGCGAGCGCGCGTCGGCGGCGAGCGACCTCTACGCCCTGGGCGTCGTCGCCTGGGAGCTCCTGACCGGCCGGCGGCCGTTCGAGAGCGCAGCCGGCGACCGCGGAGGCGGCGGCGCACGTCAACGCGCCGGTGCCGGCCGTGCACGAGGCGAACCCGGAGCTGCCGCGCGTCATTCGACCCGGTCTTCGAGCGGGCGCTCGCGAAGGACCCGCGTGCGCGATACGCGAGCGCAGCCGAGTTCGTCGGCGAGCTGCGCGGCGCGCTGCACGACGACGCCGGCGACACGTGGATCGTGCCGACCGCTCCGACACGCGCTCGCGCCGCGTCGCGCAGCACCGGCGGCCCGTCGCGATGGTGGCTCCCGGTGCGTGATCGCGCTGCTCGCGGGTGGCGCGCTCGCGGCGTTCCTCGTCTCGCGCGGCTCCGACAACCCGTCGCAGTCGGGCGTGCGCACGATCGTGCGCACGGTGACCGGCCCCGGCCAGACGGTGCGGGAGACCGTCACCACGGCGCCGACGACGACCCCGACCACGACCGCCTCGACCACCGCCTCGACGACCGCCTCGACGCCGCGCCGAGCGGCCAGAGCGGCACGCAGCTGAACGACGTGGGGTTCGCGAAGATGCAGGCCGGCGACTACGCAGGCGCGCTGCCGCTGCTCGAGCAGGCGGTGCAGCAGCTGAACGGCAGCGGCCGGATCGACGAGGCGTACGCGGACTACAACCTCGCCTACACGCGCCGCACGCTCGGCCGCTGCACGGCGTGCTCGACCTGCTCGACCGCTCGCAGTCGATCCAGGGCCACCGGCAGGAGATCGACAACGCTCCGCGCAGACGCGCGGCACGCAGTGCTGGCGTGATTAGAGCGAGCCGCGCGGCGTACTGCTGCTCGTAGTACCGCGGTACTCGCCCGACTTGATCGGCTCCCACCAGTCGCGGTTCTCGCGGTACCACTCGACCGTCTCCTCGAGGCCGCCCGCGTCGAACGAGTGCTGCGGCGTCCAGCCGAGGCCGCGCAGCTTCGTCGAGTCGACCGAGTAGCGGCGGTCGTGGCCGGGGCGGTCCGCGACGTGGCGGACGAGGTCGGGGCTCGGCGCCGGTCAGGTCGAGGATGCGGCGCACGACCTCCATGTTCTCGCGCTCCTGGCCGCCGACGTTGTAGACCTCGCCCGGCGGCGCCCTCGCGCAGCACGAGCTCGATCGCCGGCGCAGTGGTCCTCGACGTGGAGCCAGTCGCGGCGCTGGCGTGCCGTCGCCGTAGACCGGCAGCGGCTCGCCCTCGAACGCGTTCGTGACGAAGAGCGGCAGGAACTTCTCCGGGTACTGGCGCGGCCCGTAGGTGTTCGCGCCGCGCGTGATCGAGCGCGTCGACGCCGTACGTGCGGACGTACGCGAGCACCTGCAGGTCGCCGCCGGCCTTCGACGCCGAGTACGGGCTCGACGGCCGGAGCGGCGCGTCCTCGGTGCACGGCGGCGCGCTCGAGCGGCGATGTCGCCGTAGACCTCGTCGGTCGAGACCTGGACGAGGCGGATCGCCGTGCTGCGCGCGCGTGGTCGAGCAGCACCTGCGTGCCGAGCACGTCGGTGAGGATGAACTCGGCCGGCCCGAGGATCGAGCGGTCGACGTGCGTCTCGGCGGCGAAGTTGACGATCGCCTCGCAGCCGTCGCGCCGCGCGCGCGACCGCCGTCGGGATCGGCGATGTCGCCCTCGTGGAACTCGTGCTCGACGCCGTCGAGGTTCGCGCGGTTGCCGGCGTAGGTGAGCTTGTCGAGCACGACGACCTCGTCGCCGGCCGCGGCGAGGCGCCGGACGAAGTGCGAGCCGATGAAGCCCGGCGCCGCCGGTGACGAGCACGCGCATCGCGCGACAGGCTAGCCGGTCGAGCGAGTGCCGCGGCGAGGCACGCGCGCAGGCCGTCGCGCCAGTGCGGCAGCTCGGGCGCGCCCTTCTCGCTGCGCAGCACCGAGTACGCCGGGCCGCGGCGCCTGCGCGCCGAACTCGGCGGTCGTGATCCGGCGCACGCGGCAGTCGAGGCCGGCCTCCTCGAAGATCGCCTCGGCGAAGTCGGCCCACGTGCAGTCGCCGGCCGCGGCGACGTGGTAGACGCCGAACGGCAGCTCGACGACCTGCTCGCGTCGCCGCGGCGAGGTGGCCGACGTAGGTCGGGCGAGCCGCGCTGGTCGTCGACGACCGCGACCTCGTCGCGCTCCGCGCCGAGCCGCAGCATCGTGCGCACGAAGTTGTGCGCCGTCGCGCCGAAGAGCCACGACGAGCGCACGATCCACGCCTGCTCGCCCGCGGCGGCCTCGCCGTGCAGCTTCGTCCGCCCGTACGCGCCGAGCGGCGTCGGCGCGTCCGACTCGACGTACGGCGTCGCGCTTCGTCCCGTCGAAGACGTAGTCGGTCGAGAGTCGACGAGCGGCGCGCCGAGCGCCGCGGCGTGCTGCGTGCCGCCGACGTTGACCGCCGCCGCGCCCTGCGGGTCGTCCTCGGCGCCGTCGACGTTCGTCCACGCCGCCGCGTGCAGCACGAGCGTCGGCCGTCGAGCCCCGGCGGGCGGCGGGTAGCGAGACGTCCCACTCCGCGCGCGTCAGCGCGCAGCGCGTCCGGGAACGCCTCGGCGAGCGCGTGGCCGAGCTGGCCGCCCGCGCCGGTGATCAGGACGCCGCGCCCGTGTCCCGCTCCGAGAGGAGCGGCGATCGCGTGCTCCAGAGGTCGACGACGCGCGGGTCGTTCCACGGCACGCCGTGCTCGTCCGGGTTCGGCGGCGTCGTACTCCTCGGTCACGAGGTAACAGAAGAGGCAGTCGGTGAGCGCCTCGTAGCCGTGCGCGTGCGTGCCCGGGCACGTAGATCGCGACCGGGTTGTCGTCGCCGATGTCCTCGGTGAACGTCTCGCCGGTCTCGCGGTCGAGCACGACGACGCGCACCATCCCCTGCAGGCAGACGAAGAGGTCGTCCTGGCCGCGCTCGTGGTAGTGCAGCGCCGCGGATCACGCCCTGCCGCGAGCACGCGAGGTTCGCCTGGCGCACCGGCTTCGGCAGCGCGCTCGCGCGCATCAGCTCCATGAACCAGCCGCGCTCGTCCTCGTGCCGCTGCAGCGGGAATGCGCGTCGACCGACTCACTTGTTCACGCCCGTCTCCTCGATCAGGCGGCCGACGTCGGCGAGGTCGGCCCAGTGCTTGCCGCCGTCGTGCCACCAGCCCTCGACGCGCTCGCACCGCCAGCTCGCCGCGCTGCGCGTAGACGCGGTTGACGTCGGTGATCTCGAGCTCGCCGCGGCTCGACGGCTCGAGCCCGTCGATGATCTCGAACACGTCGGGCGGGTAGCAGTAGAGGCCGACGACCGCGTCGTTCGACGGCGGCTCGTCGTAGCGCATGTCGACGACGCCGGCCTTCTCGACGATGTCGGCGACGTTGCCGTCGTCGTCGTAGGCGACGACGCCGAAGTTCTCCGGGTCGGGCACCTCCTTGACGAACACCAGCGCGCCGTCCTCCCACGACGCGATCGCCTCCGCCTGCGCGTGCTCGAAGATGTTGTCGCCGAGGCAGACGACGAGCTGCTCGCCGCGCCGCGAAGTCGCGCGCCATGCCGACGACCTGCGCGATCCCGCCCGGCTCGACCTGCACCTTGTAGGTCAGGTCGAGGTCGAAGAGCGTGCTCGTCGCCGACCGCGTCTCGCACGCGGCCGTCGCCGAGCAGGTCGATGAAGTCGCCCGGCGTGCTGCTGGCCGGTGACGAGCAGCACCTCGCGCACGCCCGCGCGCTGCAGCAGCTGGAGCGGGTAGTAGACCATCGGCCAGCGGCCGACCGGCAGCAGGTGCTTGTTCGTGACGCGCGTCAGCTCCTCGAGCCGCGTCGCGTTGCCGCCGGCGCAGATGAGCCCTTTCACGCGGGCGATGCTATTGCAGCGACGTCGTGGTCGTGCCCGCGCGCGGCCACCAGGCCGAGGATGCCGGCGACCACGCCGACGGCCGCGACGCACATCCACATCGTCGCGTCGCCGTAGGCGGGGCGCACCTGCAGGCCGAGGAACGGCGTCAGCGCCCAGCCCACCGACCACGTGCTGCCGTACGCGCCCATGTACGCGCCGCGGATGTCCGGCGGCGCGAGCGCCGCGACGACCGCCTGCGAGGTCGGCACCCACAGCATCTCGCCGATCACGAAGAGCACGATCACGAGCGCGATCACCGGCGCGGAGCCGTTCACGTTCAGGAGCAGGAACGGCACGCCCATCAGCGGCATCGCGACGCCGAGCTTCAGCGAGGCGGGGACCGCCGCGGTCCAGCGCGTGAGCCGCAGCTGGAAGAGCGTGACGAGCAGCGGGTTGACGATCATCAGCACGCCCCATGCCGCGGGCGCGAGGTGGTGCGTCGTCGTGACGGAGATCGGCAGCAGCGTCTCGGTCGCGACGTACGTCATCGGTCGCGAACACCGACGCGAGCATGAAGAGCAGGAACGGCGAGTCGCGGACGATCACCGCGAACGAGCCGCGCTGCGGCGGTCCCTCCGGGGCGTACGCGCCGCCCCGCGGGATGTAGCGGAAGGCGATCGCGAAGCCGGCGGACGCGAGGACGAGCGTCCCGAGCCACAGGCGGTCCCAGTGGCCGCCGATCAGGAGCAGGCCGCCGATCGGCGGGCCGATCGTCACGCCGAGGTTCGAGGCGACGCGCACCGACGCGTAGGCGGCCTCGTGCCGCTCGGGCGCGACGAGGTCGGCGACCATCGCCTGGTCGGCGGCGTTCCCGAGCGAGCCGAACGCGGGCAGGAGCGCGAGCAGGGCGAGCCCGACGTAGACGTGACTTCCGACGCCGAGCAGCGCGAGCGGGACCAGCGCCTGGAAGCCCCACCCCGCGAGGATCAGCGGCCGGCGCCCGATCCTGTCCGACCAGTGGCCGCCGACGTAGCCGACGACCCCGGCCAGGATCGCGCTGACCAGGTAGGTGAAGGCGAGCTGCGTCTGCGACGCGTGCAGCTCCTTGATCGCCCAGATGCCGAGGAACGGATAGGCCGCCGCGCCGGCGATGGAGCCCGCCAGCGAGACGGCGAGCACCGGCCGCAGCGCGCGATCGACGTCACCGCCCCAGACGAGGCGGAACAGGCGGCTGAAGAGCTTCACGTGAGTCGAGTCCTCGAGACGAGCCAGAACGAGCCCTCGACGGAGGGCCCGACCAGGGCCGCGAACGCCACCGTACCCACGCCCACGACACCTCCGAGGAGGTAGCCCGCGACGAGCACCGAGCCTTCGAGCGCCGCACGGACGAGGCCGATTCGGCGGTGCGTCCGGAGCGAGCCGACGAGCATCAGCGAGTCGCGCGGCCCCGCGCCGAGGCCCGCGCCGATGTAGAACGCCGACCCGACGCCGAAGGCGGCGAGACCGGCGAGCAGCAGGCCGACGCGCGGCAGGAGCGGCCACCCGCCGAGCTCCTGGACGGCGTGGAGCGGCTGCAGGACGACGACGAAGAGCCCGATCAGCGCCGCGTTCGCGACGGTGCCGACGCCGATCCGTGCGCCGAGCGACCAGGCGAGGACGAGCACGGCGACCGCGACGGCCTCGTTCGCCAGCCCGAACGAGAGCGGGGTGTGCTTCGCGATCCCCTGGTGCAGCACGTCCCACGGCGGCAGGCCGAGGCGAGACTCGAGAAAGCAGAGAATCCCCGCCGCACAGAGGAAGAGGCCGCCGACGAGCCAGACCGCGCGCACGGCCCGACCGCCGCGCAGAACAGGTGCCGCGCGCACGGCTTCACGTTAGTGAAGCGGCGCCGGGCGCTCCGAAGAGGTGTCAGCGCGCGCCCGCGCTGGTGCTAGTGGGCCGGGAGCAGGAGCACGATCGTGCCGACGACCCCTGCGGCTGCTGCGAGATAGCGCATCCATCGACCTTCCGCGACCGGGGTTCGACATTCGTGTCCGTGCCGTACGGAAATCGTTAGCGTCGCGCCGTGGCCGTGCGCAGACGCCGCAGCTGCCTGACCGTCCCGGGCGACGACGCACGCAAGCTCGAGAAGGCGGCCGGGCTCGAGGTCGACGAGGTGATCCTCGATCTCGAGGACGCGGTCGCCGCCGCGCGCAAGGACGCGGCGCGCGAGGTGCTGGCGCGCGCCTTCCGCGACCACGACTGGCGCGCCCGCACGGTCGGGATCCGCGTCAACCGCGGCTCGGCCGACGATCTCGCGCTCGTCGCCGAGCTTCGGCCCGACGTCGTCGTCCTGCCGAAGGTCGAGTCGCGCAGCGAGCTCGAGGGTCTTCCGGCGCCCGCGGAGGCGCTGATCGAGACCGCGCGCGGCCTCGCCGAGTGCGCCCGGATCGCCGCCGTCCCGGGAGTCGAGGCGCTCGTGCTCGGGCCGGGCGACCTCGCGGCGTCGCTCGGCGTGCCGGAGCTGACGATCGGCGGCGGCGCCCACGTCGAGCACGCGCTCTTCCAGATCCTGGTCGCGGCCCGCGCCGCGGGCGTCGCCGCCGTCGACGGCCCGTACCCCGTGCTCGGGGACGAGGCGGGCCTGCGGGCCTCGGCGGAGCGGTCGCGGGCGCTCGGCTACGACGGCAAGTGGTGCATCCACCCGGCGCAGGTCGCCGTCTGCGACGCGGTCTTCACGCCGAGCGCCGAGGAGGTCGAGCGGGCGCGCCGCATCCTCGCCGTCGAGGGCGTCGCGCGGGTCGACGGGGAGATGGTCGACGAGGCGAACCGGCGCATGGCCGAGGCGGTGCTCGCGCGCCTTCCGGAGTGATCCGTCGACTCACGGCAGCTCGCGGCCGACCTGCACGGTTTCCCGGGCTGACGAACACGGGTACGGTTGGCGGCGTATGACGCGGCGTGACGTGGACAAGCTCCAGGAGGAGATCGAGGAGCTCTTCGCCGATCTCTGGCAGGTCCCGCGCTTCTCGGGCATCAGGAACGGGTTCCGCCCGAACGTCGACTGCTTCCACACCGACGACCCGCACACGCTGACGGTCGTGGTCGAGCTTCCCGGCGTCGATCCGCGCTCGGTACAGGTCGTGGCGAGCGAGCGGCTGCTCCAGATCGCGGGCGAGCGCAAGCGCCCCAAGGTCCCCGGACGGGTCTACCAGCAGATGGAGATCGAGACCGGCCCGTTCCAGCGGCAGGTGCGACTGGCCGAGAACGTCGACCCGGAGCGGGCGACGGCGAGCTTCGACAACGGCGTGCTCACCATCGCCCTGCCGGTCGTCGACCGTGCGCCCACCGGCAGCATCGCGATCCGGGTGCGGCAATGAGCGAGGTCTCGTTCGACGCGCCGGAGCCGGTCGACGACCAACAGCTCGCGTTCCCCGCGGCGCTGCCGGTCCTGCCGCTGAAGGAGACCGTCGTCTTCCCGCAGTCGATGTCGCCGCTCGCGATCGGACAGGAGCGCTCGGTGCGGCTGATCGACGACGTCGTCGCGGGCGACCGGCTGCTCGCGCTCGTCACCTCGCGCGACGGGTCGGTCGAGGCGCCCGAGTGGGACGACATCTACGACGTCGGCACGGTCGCGCTGATCCACAAGATGATCAAGGTCCCCGACGGCACGCTGCGCATCCTCGTGCAGGGCATCGAGCGCGTGAAGCTCGAGAACCGGCTCGACACGGAGCCGTACCTGCTCGGCGAGTTCGGCGCGCTGCCCGACGTGCTCGAGGAGACGCCGGAGGTCGAGGCGCTGACGCGCAACGTGCAGGGCCTGTTCGCGCGCATCATCGGGCTCGCGCCGTACCTGCCGGAGGAGCTGCAGCTCGCCGCCGCGAACGTCGACGATCCGAGCGCGCTCTGCCATCTCGTCGCCTCGACGCTGCGCACGATCAAGACCGAGGAACGGCAGGAGATCCTCGAGGAGGTCAACGTCGAGCAGCGGCTGCGCCTCGTCTCGCAGATCCTGAATCGCGAGCTCGAGGTGTTCGAGCTCGGCTCGAAGATCCAGTCGCAGGTGCAGTCCGAGATGGAGAAGGGCCAGCGCGAGTACTTCCTGCGCCAGCAGCTGAAGGCGATCCAGCAGGAGCTCGGCGAGGGCGACCCCGAGCAGGCGGAGGTGGACGAGCTGCGCGAGCAGCTCGACGCGCTCGACGCTGCCGGAGGACGTGCGCAAGGCGGCCGACCGCGAGCTCGGCCGGCTCGAGAAGCTGCCGCCCGCCGCCGCCGAGTACGGCGTGATCCGCACGTACCTCGAGTGGATCCTGACGCTGCCGTGGCGCACGTACACCGAGGACAACCTCGACCTCGACCACGCGCGCGAGGTGCTCGACGCCGACCACTTCGACCTCGAGAAGGTGAAGGACCGGATCATCGAGTACCTCGCGGTCGCGAAGCTGCGCAACGAGATCTCGGGCCAGATCCTCTGCTTCGTCGGCCCGCCGGGCGTCGGCAAGACGTCGCTCGGGCACTCGATCGCGAACGCGCTCGGCCGCAAGTTCGTGCGGCTCTCGGTCGGCGGCGTGCGCGACGAGTCGGAGATCCGCGGGCACCGCCGCACGTACATCGGCTCGATGCCGGGCTCGATCATCCGCTCGCTGCGCGACGCCGAGTCGGCAAACCCGCTGGTGCTGATCGACGAGATCGACAAGATGGGCGCCGACTGGCGCGGCGACCCGGCGAGCGCGATGCTCGAGGTGCTCGACCCCGAGCAGAACCTCGACCTTCCGCGACCACTACCTCGACCTGCCGTTCGACCTGTCGAAGGTGCTGTTCATCTGCACCGCGAACACGCTCGACACGATCCCGGGGCCGCTGCTCGACCGCATGGACGTGATCTCGCTCTCCGGCTACACCGAGGAGGAGAAGCTCGGGATCGCCAAGCGTTACCTCGCTGCCGAAGCAGCTCGGGCAGCACGGCCTGACGCGCATCGCAGCTGACGGTGACGCGACAAGGTGCTGCGCACGATCATCCGCGAGTACACGCGCGAGGCCGGCGTGCGCAATCTCGAGCGGCGGATCGCCGACGTGTGCCGCAAGGCCGCGACCCAGATCGCGAAGGGCGAGAGGCGCAGAAGGTCGAGCGTCGACGAGGCGCGCGTCGCGCGAGTGGCTCGGGCCGCGCCGCTTCTCGGGCGAGGTGCGCAAGCGCACGTCCGATCCCGGCGTCGCGACGGGGCTCGCCTACACGGCGGTCGGCGGCGACGTGCTCTTCATCGAGGCGACCGCCTACTCGGGCAAGGGGCGGCTGACGATCACCGGCCAGCTCGGCGAGGTGATGCAGGAGTCGGCGCAGGCGGCGCTCTCGTGGGTGCGCTCGCACGCCGACGAGCTCGGCCTCGCCGGACGACTGGTTCGCGAACGCACGACGTGCACATCCACGTGCCCGCCGGCGCGGTGCCGAAGGACGGGCCGTCGGCCGGCGTGACGATGGCGACCGCGATCGCGTCGCTCGTGCGCGGCGAGCCCGTCGCCGACGACGTCGGGATGACGGGCGAGATCACGCTCACCGGCCAGGTGCTGCCGATCGGCGGCCTGCGCGAGAAGTCGCTCGCCGCGCAGCGCGCCGGCCTGAAGCGCGTCGTCTTCCCGCGCGAGAACGAGCCCGACCTCGAGGAGCTGCCGCCGGAGACGCGCAACGCGCTCGAGTTCATCCCGGCCGACACGATCGAGGACGTGTTCGCGGCCGCGTTCGACGGCAAGCGCCGCGCTCGGGCGCGCGGCCCGCGCGGCGTCGAGCGCCAGGCCGCTATGCCCGCTCGAAGCTCGCAGCGAGCTCGCCGCAGACCCGGACGCGTCGTCGTCCGGAGGCGCGGCGGCAGAGCAGGAGTACTCGCGCTTGCCGCGCGAGCACGAAGGTGTACTCGTCGACCGTGCTCGCCGACCGTGACGTCGTAGGCGTGGGAGCGGACGCCGTCGCCGTCGACCGTGCGCCCGCCGCTCAGCGTCCCCTGGTCTGCCCGGCGACCTCGCGCATCCGCACCTGCAGCTCGCGCGCCACCTTGTCGAAGAGCTTCGCGTCGTAGGCCTTCAGGAGCGGGAACGTCGCTACCTGCACGAGCTCGGCGTCCTTGCGTCGCCGAGACCCGGCCTTGCCGCGCTCCACCTTCCAGCCGCCGGCGCCTCGAAGCGGAAGCCCGGGCCGCGCAACGATCTGCCAGTCGGCCTGCGGCTTCGCCGCCCCCGACCCGCCGCAGCCTGCGAGAATCACGTGCCGAGCACGAGAGCACCGTGCGAGCACGCGGAGCGTGGTGGCCAGCAGAAGCGCCTGTTTGCATCGGCCTACCAGGGGTATCAGGCGCGCGGTAACGAGGCGAAAGGATCCAGCGAACATGGCCAAGACGAAGGACAAGGTCTACGACGCGGCGGACAGCGTCAAACCGTACGTCGAGCGTGCGATGCAGGACGAGAAGCTGCGCGAGCGACGTGATGAGCGCGTTCGCGACCGCGAAGGAGCTCTACAACGAGCTGATCGGCGGCCGCAGCGCGGTCACGCTGGCCACGCGAGTTGCCACCGACGACGAGATTCGCGACAAGCTGCGCGACGCGGTCGAGGATCTCCGGAGCGCGGCCGACCGGCTCCAGGGGAAGAAGAGCCACAGCGGCCGCAACACGACGCTGCTGATCGCGGGCATCGCCCTCGGCATGCTCTTCAACCCGGTCACCGGGCCCGAGACCCGCAAGTGGGTCAAGGAGATGATCGGCGGCGGCGCCGACGACTTCGGCGGCGACTACTCGTCGAACGGCGGCACGTAACGGCGGCTGAGCAGCTCGCGCCGGCTCTAGCCTCGGCCGAGATCCGTCGTCGGCGCCAGCTGCGTCGGCACCAGGGTCTGCATCAGCGCCGACGGCTTGAGCGGCGTCAGCGCGCGCTGCGAGCGACGCCGGGTCGAGCCCGTCGGCCGTCGAGATGTCGGACATCCCGAGCAGGATCGCGCCGGGCTCCGGCGCGGCCGGCCCGCCCGGGATCGCGGGCGCCCAGCCGCTCGCGACCGGGAACGGGAGGTCCTGCTGGTGGCTGCCACGCGTCGAGGTACGGCGTCGGGTCGACGGCGCCGTCGTAGCCGAGGTAGAGCAGCGACACCGGGTGCACCTCGAAGTGGAGGTGGTACGGCGTTCCCTCCGCGTCGCCGGTGTGGCCCATGAACCCGACCACCTCACCGGCCTTCACGCGCGCCCCGTTCACGGCGGCGGTCGAGAAGGCCGAGAGGTGCGCGTAGTAGAACTGGTTGCCCTGGCCGTCGAGCGAGCCAGAGCCGGTTGCCGCCGATCTTGTTCCAGCCGACGGAGAAGATCGTCCCGTCGGCGACGGCGAGGAGCGGCTGGCCGAGCTGGCCGAAGATGTCGTCGCCGTGGTGGTAGGTGACGTCGGACGCGCGGCGCCGAACGTGTCGCTGTACGACACCGGCCCGTAGACCGGGAAGACGTAGCGGCCCGCCGTCAGCTTCGGGTGCACGATGAGCGGCTCGACCTTCGGCGTCTTGCCGGTCGACCTCGGGCGGTCACGCGGCGCGTCGCCGCTCTGCACGTCGGGTGCGGGCGTCGTCGTGGTCGTCGTCGGGCCGGCGTCCGTCTCGCCGTCGTGGTCGTCGTGGTCGTCGTGGTCGCGTCGCGCGGGCGCCGGCGGCGCCGTCTGCGCGGCGGCGTCCGCGTAGCCGATCTGGATCTCGCTGCCCGCCGGCAGGCCGCCGTGGTCGGCTGTCAGGTGGATGTCGAGCTCGGTGACGAGCGTGCGGTACCCCTTGGCGCCGTCGGGGCGCTCGAGTCGACGGCCTGGCTTCCGATGGTCAGCTGGCCCCAGTCGGCGAGCGCGACCTGCGTCCCGAGGCGACGGGCTGGCCCGAGCGCGACGAGGTTCGTCGACCGCGCTCCCGTTCGAGGTTGCCGCCCGCGCCCGAAGGCCCGGTGCCGGCGGAGGCGCGCGCCGTCACCGCGTCGGCGGTGATCTCGCCGTTGAAGAGCGAGATGCGCGGTGACGACGCTCTCGGCCTTCGCGCGACGCGTTGCGTCAGCGACCGTCGTAACGGCGCTCGCCGTCGAGGACGTCGCCCGCACGACCGAGCCGTCGGCGGGATAGGCGAAGGCCTCGACCGCGGGGGCGGGCGGCGCGGCGGCGGAGACGACGGTCGTCGTCCCGGCCGCTCGTGCCGCCGGCCGGCGAGATGTGGATCGCCCCACGCGCTCGCGGTCGCGCCAGGCGTGCTGGGCGGTCCCTCCGGCGCTCGCCGAGCCGAACGCGAGGAGCGTCACGAGCAGGACGCAGGGCGAAGCGACGGCGCACCGTGATGGCTGCCAGGCCCGGGCATCCCCTCCCTGTCGGGGCCGTCCGGCGTCGGCCCGACCGCGGATCGGCGTTAGCCGAGCTGTTTGCGGGCGAACTCGCGGAAGCGGTCGCGGGCCGCGTCGTCCGGGCCCGATCTGCTCCTCGTCGGCGTAGCGCGGGTCGGCGGCGACCTCCTCGGCGACGGCGCGCAGCTCCGCGCACGACGGCCTCCTGGTGCGTCGGGTCGCGCAGCAGCGCCTCGATCCACGTCTCTGTCCCGTCGTACTCCGGGACGTCGTTGCTCGACGAGCAGCTGGCCGAGCAGGATCCCGACGCGGATGTAGGCGAACGTGCGGAACGCGAGGATCCGGTGCGGCGACGAGACGAGCTCGTCGATCTCCGGGTGCTCGGCCTGCAGCGCGTCGACGATCGAGCCGATCGGCTCGTCGACGAGCGGGATCCAGACTCTGCGTCGTCGCTCATGTCGGGAAGTGTCCACGATCTCGGCCGAGTCCGCCAGACCGCGCGCTGCTCGGTGGGCGCCGCTCGGCGGGCGCTGCTACTGCACGTGTGCGACGGCTCCAGTCGATCACCGCCGACCGCGGCGGCGCTCTTCCTCGACGTCGACGGCGTGCTCGCGCCGATCGTCGAGCGGCCGGAGGACGCGCGCGTCCCGGCCGAGACGCGGCGCGAGCTGCGAGCGGCTCGCGCGATCGCTACGCGCTCGTCGCGTGCGTCACGGGCAGGCCGAGCGAGGTCGCGCGCGAGATCGTCGGCGTCGACGGGCTGACGCTACGTCGGCGAGCACGGCCTCGAGCTCGAGCCGGAGGCGCCGCGTTGGGCCGAGCGCATCCACGCCTTCGCGGTCGAGGTGCCGGCTGGCCCGACCTGGAGGTGAAGCCGCTGACGGCGGCGTTCCACTACCGGCGGCGCGCCGACCGCGAGGCGGCGCGCGAGGAGCTCGAGGCGGTCGCCGCCGGCGCGCTCGCCGAGGGCTTCCGCACGCGCTGGGGCCGGATGGTGCTCGAGGTGCTGCCGCCGGTCGACGCGTCGAAGGGCACCGCCGTGCGCGCGTCTGCTCGAGAGACCGGCCTGCGGCGCGCGCTCTACGCGGGCGACGACACGACCGACCTCGACGGCTTCGCGGCGCTCGACGGGCTCGAGGTCGCCGGTGCGCGTCGCGGTCGTCTCGGCGGAAGGGCCCGAGCGGAGCTCGGCGAGCGCGCCGACGTCGTCGTCGGCTCGACCGGAGAGCGTTCCGCGAGCTGCTCGAAACGCAGCTCTAGATGCCCAGAGCCGCTCGCGCAGCCTGCGCGCGACTGGCGCCGCGACGACGTCGAGCTCGGTGCGCGCCGCGTCCGCGAGCTGCAGGCAGAAGCGGTCGGGCGCCGCGCGCCGGACACCGGCGACCTTGCGCGAGGTTCACGAGGTACGAGCGGTGGATGCGCGCGAAGCGGCGCGCCGGGAGCCGCTCCTCGAGCTCGCCGAGCGACGCCGTGCAGAGGTACGAGCGGTCGTAGGTGTGCACGCGGCTGTAGTCGCCGTCGGCCTGCACGTAGTGGACCTGGTCGTGGTCGAGCAGCTCGGTGCCGCCGCCGGCGACGACCGGCACCTTCTCGACCGGCGCGGCGTTCTCGTGCGAGCGCTCCTGCAGCCGCTCGACGACGCGCGCGAGCCGGTCGGGGTCGACCGGCTTCAGCAGGTAGTCGAACGCCTCGACCGCGAACGCGTCGACGGCGTACGCTGCGTGCGCGGTCACGAAGACGATCGCGGGCGGATCGCGCGCGCTCGCGCACGAGCGGCGCGGCCTCGAGCCCGGTCAGCGCCCGGCATCTCGACGTCGAGGAAGACGACGTCGTGCGCGCAGCTCCCGCGACAGCTCGAGCGCCTCGGCGGCGCTCGCCGCCTCGCCGACGACCTCGACGCTCGGGATGCGACTGCGAGCAGGTAGCGAAGCTCCGAGCGCGCCGGCGCCTCGTCGTCGACGAGCAGCGCGCGCACCGTCATCTGCGCGGCACCTCGAGCCGCACGACCGTGCCGAACGGGAACGAGCGCAGCCGCACGCCCTCGCCGTAGTGCGCGGTCAGCCGCAGGTTGACGTTCGCGAGGCCGAGCCCGGTGCCCTCGCCGACGCCCGGCTCGAGCACGCGCTCGATCGCGTCGCGCGCGATCCCGCGGCCGTCGTCGCGCACGGTCACGCGCAGCCGGCCCGCGGCGCACGCGCGCGCGCACGATGCAGGTGCAGCGGGCGGTCGGTCTTGCCGTGCTTGATCGCGTTCTCGACGAGCGGCTGGACGAGCAGCGGCGGCAGCCGCACGGCGAGCGCGTCGCGGCGCGGCGTCGATCGTCACCTGCGAGCTGCGAGCCGAAGCGCGCCTGCTCGAGCTCGAGGTAGCTGCTGCACGTGCCGCAGCTCCTCCTCGAGCGTGACGAACTCGCCCGGCCGCGCGAGCCGGCTGCGCAGGTGGTCGGCGAACGCGAGCACGAGCTTGCGCGCCCGCTCCGGCTCGGTGCGGATGAACGACGCGATCGTGTTCAGCGCGTTGAAGACGAAGTGCGGCTCCATCTGCGCCTGCAGCGCCGTCGTCGTCGCCGTGTGGAGCTCGGACAGCTGCAGCTGCGCGGACAGCTGGCGGCCGAGCGCGTTCGAGCGTCTCGACCGCGCGCCTCGTCGAGCGGCGAGCCGGCGGTCGCGTACGCGACGACGGCGCCGACGGGGCCGTCGTGCAGGCGCAGCGGCACGACCGCGGCCGCGCCGAGCGGGCACGCCGGGTGCTCGCACTCGGTGCGGATGCCGAGCGGCGCGAGCAGCGGCTCGCCGCGCGCGATCGCCTCGTACACCGGCCGGATCGGCCGGTCGCCCGCGCCGTGGTGGTCGGCGCCGGCGCCGACGAACGCGAGCACCTCGTTGCGGTCGGTGACCGCGACCGCGCCGTAGCCGAGCTTCTCGAACAGCTCGTAGGCGACGGTGCGCGCGGCGCTCTCGGTCAGGCCGCGCCGCAGCTCGGGCAGGGTCGCCGTCGAGCAGCTCGAGCGCCGGCGCCCGGCGCCGTGGCCTGCGCACGCGTGGCATGGCGGGATTGTGCAGTCAGCCGCGGCTTCGACTGCGCTGCCGTCACGAGGACGCGTCGCTCGACGCCGCATCGCGGGTCACCGCGTCGACGCCTCGTCGCGAGCTGCCAGGTACGACTTCGCCGGCGCCGCTGCGAGGTCGGCCGAGCGCACGTCGCGAACCGCCGTCACGTCTCGAGCAGCGTCGAGCATGCCGGGGATCGAGTCACGCGCGGCCGTCCCACGGTCGAGCCCCCAGAGCGGCTGCTCGCCGGGCCGGTGGATCAGGATCGCGTCCATCCCGACGCGCCGCGCGCCGTCGAGCTCGTCGTTCGCGCCGTCGCCGACGAACACCGCTTCCTGCGGCTCGACGCCGAGCGCCTCGCAGCAGGCGAGGTAGATGCGCGGGTCCGGCTTCGACAGCCCGATGCGCGACGAGAAGACCTCGGCGTCGAAGAGCCCGGCGAACGCCGACTCCGGCCACAGCATCTCGACGTCCTCGCTGCAGACGGTGATCAGCCCGACCAGGTGGCCGCGCGCGCGCAGCTCGCGCAGCGTCTCGACGGCGCCGGCGCGCGGGACGAGGCAGTGCGCGCACGAAGTCGAGCCGCGATCGCGCAGCACGTCGTCCATCAGCTCGGCCGGCACCCCGCGCCTCGGCGAGCGCGGTGCGGATCGGCGCGATGTAGCGCTCGGTTCGAGCTGTCCCAGCGCTCGCGGAAGCCGAAGCCGACAGCTCGTCGACCTCGCGCGAGCATGCGCGCGGCCGCGTCGCGGTCCCAGTCGATCAGCGTCTCCCACAGGTCGAAGATCACCGCGCGGCATGCGCACGGCGGAGCACCTCCCACGCGCGGCGGATGTCGTCCTCGGTCGTCCGCTCGTTCCCGATCGCGAGGCGGATCATCGTGCCGCCCGCGCAGCTTCGTCGTCGCGACGAACAGCTCGCCCGTCGCGGTCGCGGCGCGCGCGATCTCGTCGTTGTCGCGCCTCGACGTGGCGGAAGCACACGGTCGAGAACGGGTGCGGCGCGACGACCTCCCAGCCCGGCTCCGCCTCGACGAGCGCCGCGAAGAGCTGCGCGAGCCGGACGTGCTCGCGGATCAGCGCCGCGCAGGCCCTCGGCGCCGTACCAGCGCAGGACGAACCAGAGCTTGAGCGCGCGGAACCGGCGGCCGAGCGCCGGGCCGTAGTCCTTCAGGTCGATCGCGTCCTGCGTCGAGGCGAGGTAGTCGGGCACGAGCGCGAACGCCTCGTGCAGCACCTCGGGCCGCCGCGTCCAGAACGCGGAGCAGTCCATCGGCGTGAACAGCCACTTGTGCGGGTTGACGACGATCGAGTCGGCGCGGTCGACAGCCGTCGAGGCACCAGCGGAGCTCGGGGCAGACCGCGGCCGAGCCGGCGTACGCCGCGTCGACGTGCAGCCACGCGCCCGGCTCCGCGCAGCGGCGCCGCGAGCTCCGGCACCGGGTCGACCGACGTCGTGCCGGTCGTGCCGACGGTCGCGACGACCGCGGTCGCGTCGTCGAACGAGACGTCGGTGCGCATGCGGAACGCGTCGTCGACCTCGACCGTGCGGAACTCGAGCCCGACGAGCCGCGCCGCCTTCTCGACGCTGAAGTTCGCCTGCTCGGACGCGTAGACGACGCCGCCCGGCTCGCGGTCGCGCGCGGCGGCGAGCGCGGCGACCGTCGCGGTCGACGCCGTGTCCTCGATGTGCCCGTGCCACGCCGCGCGGCAGGCCGAGCAGCTGCGCGAGCCAGTCCATCACCGTCACCTCGAGCTCGGTCGCCGCCGGCGACGAGAGCCACGTCATCTCGTTCACGTTCAGCGCCGCGATCAGCAGCTCGGCGAG
Organism: uncultured Thermoleophilia bacterium; assembly: GCA_963847415.1. Lineage (GTDB taxonomy): Bacteria > Actinomycetota > Thermoleophilia > Gaiellales > Gaiellaceae > PALSA-600. The sequence continues at coordinate 43,657 of CAWJZQ010000031.1, forward strand.
GATGCCCGGCTCGGAGCCGGTGTTCGCGAACCAGGCGAAGAAGCGCGGGTGGTTCCAGTGCGTGAGCCCCGGGAGGATCAGCTCGTCGAGATCGCGCAGCATCGCCTCGAACGGCTCGCCGTGCTCCGGCGGCGACTCCGGCAGCCGCGCGCGCACCTCGCCGGGCTCGACGCTCGCGCCGACCGGGAGCTCGCCGACACGCTGCAGGTAGGCGTCGGCCCACGCGGCGGCGCGGTCGAGGTCGCCCTGAAGCTCACGTTGCTCCGGCTCCGTCAAGGCTACGTCGGCCGCTTCTTCCGCAGCTTCTCGATCTGCTTCCACGTGCGCGTGTTCAGGACGTCGTCCTTCGTCAGCCACGCGCGGCGCGCCTGGCCGACGCCGAGCTCGACGTAGTCGAGCGCGCCGACCTGGTGCCCGTCGGAGTCGATCACGAGCTTCAGCCCGGCCTCGCGCGCCGCGCGCGCGTGCACGTCGGTCAGGTCGAGCCGGTCGGGCTGCGAGTTGATCTCGAGGAACGTGCCGGTCTCGAGCGCCTTCTCGATCACGCGCTCGACGTCGACCGGCGACGGCGACCGCTTGCCGATCTTGCGGTTCGTGACGTGGCCGATGCAGTCGACGTACGGGCTCTCCATCGCGGCGAGCACGCGCTCCGGTCGGGTCGTGGTCGAAGCGCGAGTGCACCGAGGCGACGACCCAGTCGCGCGTCGCGAGCTCCTCGTCGGAGACGTCGAGCGTCCCGTCGGGGCGGATGTTGACCTCGATCCCCTTCAGGATCCGGAACGGCGCGACCGCCTCGTTCAGCGCGTCGATCTGCTCGGCCTGCTGCTGCGAGCAGATCGCCGCGCAGCCGCTGCGAGTGGTCGCAGATCGCGTAGTAGCTCGTAGCCGCGCGCGATGCGCGGCGGCGACCATCGTCCTCGAGCGAGTCCTTGCCGTCCGACCACGTCGTGTGCGTGTGCAGGTCGCCGCGCAGGTCGCGCGAGCTCGACGAGCGCCGGCAGCTCGCCCTTGCGCGCGGCCGCGAGCTCGCCGCCGTCCTCGCGCAGCTCGGGCGGGATCCAGTCGTAGCCGAGGAAGCGGTAGACCTCCTCCTCGGTCGCGAAGCGAGTGCTCCTCGCCGGTCTCGACCTCGGTGACCGAGTACTCGGAGACCGAGAGGCCGCGGCGCACCGCGTCCTCGCGCAGCGCGACGTTGTGGTGCTTCGAGCCGGTGAAGTGCTGCAGCAGGTTGCCGTAGCTCTCGGGCGGCACGACGCGCAGGTCGAAGCGCAGGCCGTCGTGCGAGACGACCGTCGCCTTCGTCGGGCCCTTCGCGGCGACGTCGACGACCCAGCGGCAGCGAGCAGAAGTAGTCGACGAGCGCCTGCGGCGTCGGTCGCCGTCGCGATGATGTCGAGGTCGCGCACGGTCTCGCGCATCCGGCGCGCGGAGCCGGCGAGCGAGACCTCGACGCACGCGGGATGCTCGTGCAGCACCTCGACGACGGCGCGCAGCTTCGGCAGCGTCGTGCCGAGCAGCGCGCGGCGCGGGCCCTCGGTCGCCTGCGGCTGCGCGAGCGCCGCGACGATCTTCTCCTCGGTTCCCGGCCCGATGCCCGCGTGGCCGCGCAGCTGCTGCGCCTCGGCGGCCGCCTTCAGCGCGGCCGCGGTCGTGATCCCGAGCTCCTGCCAGATCCGGCGCGCCGTCTTCGGCCCGAGCCCGGGCAGCCGCATGAAGGTCGCGACCTCGGCCGGCACCTCGGCCTTGCGCTTCGTGAGCGCGTGGATCTCGCCGTCGTCGACGACCTCGACGATCTTGGCCTCGATCGTCTTGCCGATCCCCTGCAGCTGCTTGGCCTTCCCGTCGAGCGCGAGCTGCGCGACGGAGGACGGCGTCTCGCGGATCCGCGCCGCCGCCTTGCGGTAGGCGGCGATCCGGAAGCGTCGGCGGCCTCGAGCTCCATCAGGTCGGCGAGCAGCTCGAACTGCTCCGCGAGCTGGTCGTTCCGCGGGAGCTCCGGCACGGCAGCGATCATAGGCCCGCCGATGCGGGCGACCGTCCTGCTTCCGACCTACAACGAGCGCGAGAACCTCGAGCCGATGGTGCATTCGCTCGCCAGGTGCTGCGCGAGGGCGACCGCGTGCTCGTGATCGACGACAACTCGCCGGACGGCACCGGCGAGCTCGCCGACGAGCTGGCCGCGGAGCTCGGCTTCGTCGACGTCCTGCACCGGGAGCGGAAGGAGGGCCTCGGCCCGGCCTACATCGCCGGCTTCGCACACGCGCTCGCGCACGGCGCGGAGCTGGTCCTCGAGATGGACTGCGACTTCTCGCACGACCCGAACGACGTGCCGCGGCTGATCGCGGCGGCCGAGGAGGGCGCCGACCTGGTGCTCGGCTCGCGCTACGTGCCGGGCGGCGCGTCGGGAACTGGGGCGTGGTGCGCCGGCTCGATCTCGCGCGGCGGCTCCGCCTACACGGGCTTCTTCCTCCGCATGGGCGTGAAGGACCCGACCGGCGGCTTCAAGTGCTTCCGGCGGCGGGTGCTCGAGCAGCTCGACCTGGACGCGATCGAGCGCCAAGGGCTACGCGTTCCAGATCGAGATGACCTACCGCGCGAAGCTGGCCGGCTTCAAGGTGGTCGAGGTGCCGATCACGTTCGTCGACCGCGACGGTCGGCACGTCGAAGATGAGCCGGACGATCGTGCTCGAGGCGGTGTGGCAGCGTGCCGCTGCTGCGGCTCCGCGCGCTCGGAACGTCGTACTGGCGACGATGCGCGACGTCACCGACGCGACTTCGAGCAGGACGTGCTGCAGGCCGGGCGGCCCGTCGTCGTCGACTTCTGGGCGCCGTGGTGCGGGCCGTGCAAGGCGATCGAGCCGGCGCTCGACGAGATCGCGGGCACGACCGAGAACGTCGAGTTCGTGAAGATCGACATCGACGAGAACCCGCGCACGGCGACGCGCTACGGCGTGCTCTCGCTCCCGACGGTGATCCTGTTCGCGGGCGGCGAGCCGCGGGAGACGGTGTACGGCGCCCGCCCGAAGAAGCACTTCGAGAAGACGTTCGCGCCGTACCTCTAGCGGAAGTGCTCCCAGCCGCGCGAGCTCGTACGGCTCGCCGTCGCCGAAGCACGACGACGCCGTCGCCCGCCTCGACGCGGCCGACGACCGCGAAGCCGCCCGGCTCGGCGACGGCGGCGAGCAGCTCGAAGTCCTCGCCGAAGCCGACGTCGTCGACCGTCGCGCCCTCGGCGAGCGGAACGCGCGTCGAGATCGATCACGCAGCGCACGCCGGAGCGGCGCGCGATGTGGCCGGCGTCGACCGCGAGCCCGTCCGAGATGTCCATCAGCGCGTGCGCGGTGCGCGGCGAGCGCCTTCCCTTCCGTCGAGCCGCAGCGGCGGACGCACGTACCGCCGCGCGCGGAACGCGGCGCCCGCGGCGCCGAGCGGCCCGGTGACGACGAGCGGTCGCCGGGCCGCGCGCCGGCGCGGCCGGGGACGCGCTCGCTGCGGCCGAGCGCGGTGACGCGAGACGACCACGGCGTCCGCCGCGGTCGTGTCGCCGCCGACGACCGGAACGCCCGCCTCGGCGATCCCTTCGTAGAACGCGACCACGTCGTCGACCTCGGTCGTCGCCCGGGAGCCGCGAGCGTGACGAGCAGCGCCTCCGGCTCGGCGCCCGACGCCGCGAGGTCGCTGAGGTTGACCGCGGCGGCGCGGAAGCCGAGCTCGCGCCAGGTGATCCAGTCGAGCCGGAAGTGGACGCCTTCGACGAGCGCATCCTGCGTCACGACGAGCCCGCCGCCGAGCTGGGCCGCGTCGTGCTCGACGCCGACGATCAGCCCGCGGCGCTCGAGCTCCGCGAGCAGGCCGAGCTCACCGGCCTCCGACAGCCTCGTCAACGGCCCTCCTCAGGCCCGGGTCGGTCGCGGCGCGGATCACGGCGACCCCGGCGGCGCCGGCGACGATGCAGGCGGCGGCGTTCGAGGCGTCGATGCCGCCGATCGCGACCACCGGCGTCGCGACCGCGGCGCAGATCGGCCCGCAGCCCGTCGAGGCCGAGCGGCGGCTCGGCGTCGGCCTTCGACGGCGTCGCCCACACCGGGCCCGCGCCGAGGTAGTCGGCGTCGGCGGCCAGCGCCTGCTCGACGTCGGAGACCGAGCGGCCGAGCAGCAGGCCGGCCGCGCGCGCCGCCTCGGCGCCCTCGTCCTGCTGGCCGAGATGCACGCCGTCGGCGCTCGAGCTCGAGCGCGGCGTCGACGTCGTCGTTGACGACGAACGTCGACCGGCAACGAGCGGAAGCCGAGGCCGCGCGCGACGACCTCGTCCGTCGGCGCCTTCACGCGCAGCTGCACGACGGTCGCGCCGGCGTCGACCGCCTGCCGCGCCGTCTCGAGGTCGGCGACGATCGCGTGCACCTTCACGTGACGCGCGCCCGCTCGTCGAGCGTCGCGGGGTCGAGTGCCGCGAGCGCGTCGTAGAGCGCGACATGGAACGAGCCCGGGCCCTGCGCGCCGCGCGCCGCGTCCTCGCCGGCGACGCCGAAGGCGACGAGCGCCTCGGCGGCCGCCTCGAGCGGCGCTCGCGGTTGACGGCGAGGAAGCAGCCCGTGATCGCGCTCGACATGCAGCCGGTGCCGGTGACGGTCGCGAGCAAGGGATCGCCGTTCGCGATCGCGAGCACCGTGTCGCCGTCCGAGACGTGGTCGACCGGCCCGGTGACGGAGGCGACGAGGCCGAGCCGCCTTCCCGCCTCGCGCGCGAGCTCGGCCGGCTCGAGGCCGGCGGCGATCGACTCGACGCCGCGAACCTCCGCGTCGACGCCGACGAGCGTCGCGACCTCGCCGGCGTTGCCGCGCAGCACGGTCACGTCGACCTCGTCGAGGATCCGCTTCGCCGTCTCGGTGCGGTACGTCGTCGCGCCGGCGCCGACCGGATCGAGCACGAGCGGCGTCCCGCGCTCGTTCGCGACCCGACCGGCGAGCAGCATCGCCTCGACCCAGTGCGGCGAGAGCGTGCCGATGTTCAGGACGAGCGCACCGGCGATCGCGGCCATCTCCTCCACCTCCTCGCGCGCGTGCGCCATCACCGGAAGCGCGCCGAGCGCGAGCGTCGCATTCGCCGTCTCGTTCATGACGACGTAGTTCGTGATCTGGTGGACGAGCGGCTTCGCCTCGCGCAGCCGCCGCAGCGAGTCTCCTGCGTTCACGGTCTTCCTTTCACGTTGAGGACGTCGACGGGCCCGTCGCCGGCGCCGATCTCGACGAGGCCGTTGCGGACCGCGTCGCCGGCCGCCCGCGCGGCCCCGCGTGCGGCGTCTTCGAGCGAGAGCCCGCGCGCGAGCAGCGCCGCGAGCGTGGCCGAGTGCGTGCAGCCGGCGCCGTGCGTCGCAGCGACCTCGAACCGCTCGACGGGGATCTCGACGTGTCGCGTCGCCGTCGAACAGATGGTCGACCGGGTCGCCGTGCCCGCCGGTCACGATCGCCGCCGGGCGCGCCGAGCGCGACGAGCCGCTCCGCGAGCTCCGCGCGCGAGAACGCTGCGACGAGTCGCGCAGAGCTCGCGGGCCTCGGCCAGGTTCGGGGTGACGACGGTCGCGAGCGGGAACAGCCGGTCGACGAGCGCGGCGACCGCGTCGTCCTCGAGCAGCTGCGCGCCGGACGAGCGAGCAGCACCGGGTCGACGACGAGCGGCACGCGGTGCAGCTCGAGGAAGCCGGCGACGGCCTCGATCACGCGGCGCGAGAAGAGCATGCCGGTCTTCGCCGCGTCGACGCCGATGTCGGAGAACACGGCGTCGAGCTGCGCGTCGACGAACGCGGGCGGCAGCTCGTGCACCGCGGTCACGCCGACGGTGTTCTGCGCGGTCAGCGCGACGATCGCCGACATGCCGTGCGCGCCCGCCGCGGCGAACGCCTTCAGGTCGGCCTGAATGCCCGCCCCGCCGCCGCTGTCCGAGCCGGCGATCGTCAGTACGCGTGGAACCAATCTGCTCCCTTCGCCGGTCCTAACCGGATCAGGTTCGACGGGTGTGATCTCAGCCGCGGACACGGCACCCCGGTGCGCCGAGGCTAGCATCGTCGACATGCGCGCCGCACGTTACGACGGGCTCGCCGACGACTACGCCGCGTTCCTCGACGAGCACCCGCAGTACTACCGTCTGGCCGCCGACGCGCTTGCCCGGCTGCTCGGCGAGGGCGACGGCGAATGCCTCGACGTCGGCTGCGGCACGGGCCACTTCGTCCCCGTGGCGGCCGAGCTCGGCTGGACGGTGACGGGAACCGACATCTCCTCCGACCAGCTCGACCGCGCCCGCTCGCGGCTTCACCGGCGTCGACACTCGTGCAGGCCGACGCGGCGGAGCTGCCGTTCGCGTCCGCAACCTTCGACGCGGCGTACTCGACGTTCACGCACACCGACCTCGACGACTTCGCCGGGGCGATGCAGGAGACCCGGCGCGTCCTGCGAGCCGGGCGGACGACTCGTCTACGTCGGCAACCACCCGGCGTTCGTCGGCGCGACGCAGGAGCACGGCGCCCACGGGCTGCCGCGCCTGCATCCCGGCTACCGCCGCTTCGGGCGCTGGGACGTCCGGGACGCGCCCGGCACCACGGCCGACGGCTGGCGCGCGCGGCTCGGCTCCTTCGTGCACGTGCCACTTGCCCCGTTCCTCGAGGCCTTCCGCGGCCTCGCACTCCAGGCGGTCGAGGAGCTCGACGACGGCTTCGACTACCCGAAGACGATCGCGCTCGCCTGGACGAAGCCCTACGGCGAATGAGCGTTCAGGCTCGACGACTCGCGGACGAGCGCAGGCTGCGGACTCAGCCTACGAGCGTAGGCTCGACGGAGCCGGGTATTGAGCGTAGGCTCGACGGAGCTCGGGAATTGAGCGTCGACGTCCTCCGCTGGGAGGGCCTCCTCGAGGGCGAGGAGGTCGCCCACCTGACGACCGAGCCGGAGCGCGCGCCGCGCTTCGCGCCGCTGCCGGACGAGCTGGACCCGCGCGTGCGCGAGGCGATCGGCTGCCGGCGCTGTACGCGCACCAGCGCGCGGTGTGGGATGCGGCGGCGCGCGGCGAGCACGTGCTCGTCACCACCGGCACCGCCTCGGGCAAGACGCTCGCGTTCAACCTGCCGGTGCTCGACGCGCTCGCGCGCGAGCCGAAGTCGCGCGCGCTCTACCTCTACCCGACGAAGGCGCTCGCGCAGGACCAGTTCCGCACGCTCTCCGGCTACCGCGTGCCGCGCCTGAAGCCCGCGATCTACGACGGCGACACGCCGGCCGAGCAGCGCTGGCAGATCCGCAGGTGGGCGAACGTGATCCTCACGAACCCGGACATGGTGCACGTCGGGCTGCTGCCGAACCACGACCGCTGGGGCGACGTGCTCGCGAACCTGCGCTACGTCGTGGTCGACGAGGCGCACGTCTATCGCGGCGTGTTCGGCTCGCACGTCGCGAACGTGCTGCGGCGGCTGCGGCGGCTCGCGCGCGTCTACGGCGTCGGAGCCGCAGTTCCTGCTCGCGTCGGCGACGATCTCGAACCCGGGCGAGCTCGGCCGCATCGCTGCTCGGCGTGCCCGTGACGGTGGTCGGCGACGACGCGGCGCCGCGCGCCGAGCGCACGGTCGCTGCTCTGGAACCCGCCGCTGCTCGACGCGGAGCTCGGGCTGCGCGGCTCGGCGCTCGCCGAGGCGGCGAAGCTGCAGGCGTCGTTCGTCGAGCGCGGTCTGCGCACGCTCACGTTCGCGAAGAGCCGCAAGGCCGCCGAGCTGATCCACCGCTTCACCGCGGAGCGGCTCGGCGACGACGCGCACCTCTCGCCGTACCGCGCGGGCTACACCGCGCAGCAGCGCCGCGAGATCGAGCGGCGCCTCGCCGAGGGCGACCTGCTCGGCGTGTCGGCGACGAACGCGCTCGAGCTCGGGATCGACGTCGGCCTGCTCGACGCCGTCATCTCGGTCGGCTTCCCCGGCACGGTCGCCTCGCTGCGGCAGCAGTGGGGACGCGCGGGCCGGCGCGGCCACGGCCTCGCGGTGCTCGTCGCGAGCGAGGACGGCCTCGACCAGTTCTTCATGCGCGAGCCGGACAAGCTGCTCGGCCGCCGGGTCGAGGCGGCGATCCTCGACCACGCGAACCCGCGCGTGCTCGCCGGGCACGTGCGCTCCGCCGCGTACGAGGCGCCGCTGACCGCCGACGACGCGGAGGTGCTCGGCCCGGAGGCGATCGAGGCCGCGCTGCACGACGACAAGCTCAAGCGCACGCCGGCCGGGATCGTGTGGGCGGGACAGGAGCACCCCGCCGCGCACGTGTCGCTCCGCTCGGGCGAGCCGGAGGCCTTCAGCATCGTCGACGGCAGCACCGGCGCGGTGCTCGGGCTCGTCGAGCGCTCGCGCGCGTACTCGACGGTGCACGAGGGCGCGATCTACCTGCACATGGGCGAGTCGTACCTCGTGCGCGAGCTGGACCTGAACACCATGTACGCGGTCGTCGAGCCGTTCCGCGGCGACTGGTACACGCAGGCGAAGAAGGAGACGATGACGCAGATCGTCGAGCCGCGGCTCGTCGAGTGGCGGCTCGGGCTGGAGCTCTGCTTCGGCGAGATCGAGGTGACCGAGCAGGTCGTCGCGCTACGAGCGCAAGACGCTCTCGCTCGCAGGAGCGCATCGAGCTGGTGCCGCTCGAGCTTCCGCCGACGACGTTCGCGACCGAGGCGATCTGGTACCTGCCGGAGCCGCACCAGCTGGCCGAGGTCGACGAGATGCCGCGGCTGCTCGGAACGCTGCACGCCGCCGAGCACGCGATGATCGCGATCCTGCCGCTCTGGGCGATGTGCGACCGCTGGGACATCGGCGGGCTCTCGACGAACGTCCACCCGCGAGACGGGCAGGCCGACCGTCTTCATCTACGACGGGCATCCCGGCGGCGTCGGCATCACCGAGCGCGGCTTCGAGCAGTTCGAGGGCTGGGTCGCGGACACCGCGGCGATGATCCGCGGCTGCCCGTGCAGCGACGGCTGCCCTTCTTGCGTTCAGAGCCCCAAGTGCGGCAACCTCAACGACATGCTCGACAAGGCCGGCGCGCTCACGTTCCTCTCGCGGCTGCGGTGAAGATCCTCCCGCTCAGCGCCGGCGAGGCCGAGCACGTCGTCGCGGCCGGGCTCGGGCTCGCGCGCAGGCCGCGCGACGACGGCAGCTTCTACCTCATCGCCTGGGAGGACGGCGAGCCCGTCGGCCACGCATACCTCGCGCTCGACGACCCGCCCGAGCTGCAGGACGTCGAGGTGCTGCCGACGCACCGGCGGCGTGGCATCGCGAGCGCGCTCACGCAGGCAGCCGAGGACGAGGTCCGCGGCGCGCGGCGGTGCGCTGCTGACGCGTGACGGTCAGCGTGGACAACCAGGCGTCGCAGGCGCTCTACCGCCGGCTCGGCTACCGCGACTCGGGCGCGCCGCCGCGACGGGTACAGGGCACCGTTCAGATCCGCTCCGGGCCGCTCGAGGTCGACGACACGCTGCTGACGTGGCAGAAGGAGTTGCGCGAGCCTGTCGATTCCGGCGGCGCCCGTTCGTCGTAGGGGAAACGACCAAGGAGGAAGACGTGAAGTACGCAGTCCTCATCTACTCGAAGGAAGCGGGCGACACGTTCGAGGAGCTCCCCGCGAGCGAGCAGCAGGCGATCATGGGCGAGTACTTCGCCCTCTCCGAGCTGCCGACGACGGTCGGCGGCGCCCAGCTGCAGCCGGGCGCGACCGCGACGACCGTCCGCGTCGACAACGGCAGCACGCTGACCACGGACGGCCCGTACGCGGAGACGAAGGAGCTCCTCGGCGGCTTCTACCTCATCGACGTCGACGACCTCGATGCGGCCCTCGACTTCGCGGCCAAGGTGCCGGCGGCGCGCCTGGGCGGGCTCGGTCGAGGTCCGTCCCCTGGTGGAGCGCTGATCGAGCAGGTCTTCCGCGACGAGTGGGGTCGCGTCCTCGCAACCCTGATCGGCTTCCTCGGCGACTTCGATCTCGCCGAGGAGGCCGTGCAGGATGCGTTCGCGATCGCCGCCGAGCGCTGGCCGCGAGACGGGCTGCCGGCGAACCCCGGCGCGTGGCTGACGACGACGGCGCGCAACCGGGCGATCGACCGCATCCGCCGCGACCGGACGCTCGCCGCCAAGACGAGGCTGCTCGAGCTGCCGGAGACCGTCGAGGACGAATTGGACTTCGAGACCACGTTCCCCGACGAGCGGCTCGAGCTGATCTTCACCTGCTGCCATCCCGCCCTCAGCCTCGACGCGCAGGTCGCGTTGACGCTGCGCACGCTCGGCGGGTTGACGACCGACGAGATCGCGCGTGCGTTCCTCGTCCCGCCGGCGACGATGGCGCAGCGGCTCGTGCGCGCGAAGAAGAAGATCGCTGCCGCGGGCATCCCGTTCCGCATCCCCGCCGCGCACCTGCTGCCCGAGCGACTCGCCGCTGTGCTCGCCGTCGTCTACCTGATCTTCAACGAGGGCTACGGCGGCCGCGGCGACCTCGCCGACGAGGCGATCCGGCTCGGGCAGGCGCTCGCGGAGCTGATGCCGGACGAGTCGGAGGCGCAAGGGTTGCTCGCGCTGATGCTGCTCCACGACGCGCGACGCGACGCCCGGCTGCGGAACGGCGAGCTCGTGCTGCTCGAGAACCAGGACCGCAGCGCATGGGACGCGGCGGAGATCGAAGAGGGGCGCGCACGGCTGGAGCGCGCGCTCGCATTGCAGGGACGCGGCCCGTACGTGGTGCAGGCGGCGATGGCGTCGCTGCACGCGGACGAGCCGCGCGACTGGCGTCAGATCGCCGCGCTCTACGGCGAGCTGTCGCGCCTCACCGGCGTCCCCCGTCGTCGAGTTGAACCGCGCGGTCGCCGTCGCGGCGGCCGAGGGGCCCGAGGCAGGGCCTCGCGATCGCCGACCGCCTCGACCTCGACGGCTACCGCTACTTCCACTCCGCGCGCGCCGACTTCCTGCGCCGCCTCGGCCGCGTCCACGAGGCGCGCAGTGCCTATCAGCGAGCCCTCGCCCTCGCCACGGCCGAGCACGAGCGCCGCTTCCTGACTGCGGCGGCTGTCCGAGCTCGACTGACTAAGTTTTGGGCGTGCACGCCCGTGAGCTCGAGCGCATCCACGCGTTCCGGGCGGCGCTCGAGGACGCCGCTGCGGAGCTGCGCGTCCCGGCCGCGCGAGGCGAGGGGCTGTTCGCACCGTCGGTACGCGAGGTCTACGACATGAACTACCTCCGCGCCGAGCAGCCGGCGCCCGCCGACGAGCTGATCGCCGAGGCGGAGCGGCTGATGGAGGACTACTTCCACCGCAGGGTCGTGCTCGAGCGAGGCGACGACGCCGTCGCGGACGGCTTTCGCGCGCGCGGCTGGACGGTGACGCCGCACCTGATCATGGCGCGCCTGCGCCCGCCCGACCGCCGCGTCGACACGGCCTTCGTGCGCGAGGTCGCGTTCCCCGAGGTCGGTGCCTGCGCGACACGCGGTGACGCTCGGCGAGCCGTGGGGGGACGCGGAGATCTCGTCGTTGCTCGACGAGGCGAAGCAGCTGATCATGCGCGCCGTGCCGACGCGGTTCTTCGCCGCCTTCGTCGACGACGAGATCGCGGCGTACTGCGAGGTGCGAAGCCGCGACGGCGTCGCGCAGATCGAGGACGTGAACACGCTCGTGCGCCATCGCGGGCGCGGGCTTGGCCGTGCGGTCGTGCAGCACGCCGCGGAGGAGGCGGCCGCGACGAACGACGTCGTCTACCTCGAAGCGCTTGCGGACGACTGGCCGCGCGAGCTGTACGAGCGGCTGGGCTTCGACGTCGTCGGCGAGCGGCACTTCAACACGCTCTTCCCCAGCCCGCTGACGCGCCTGCGCGTGCGCACGCCGCGGCTCGAGCTGCGGCTCGGCACCGACGCGGAGCTGCGCGAGCTCGGCCGCATCGCCGTCGCAGGCATCCACGACCCGGAAGTGATGCCCTTCGAGCTCCCGTGGACCGACGACGCGACCGAGGAGTCGGTGCGCGACTACCACCGCGAACGGCTGCGGCACTTCTCGTCCGAGGACTGGGAGCTCGGGCTCGTCGCCTTCCACCGCGGGCGGCCGGTCGGCATCCAGTCGATCGCCGCGGAGCGCTTCGCCGAGCGCCGCATGGTCGTCACGGGATCCTGGCTCGGCCGCTCCTGGCAGGGCCGCGGTCTCGGGACCGAGATGCGCGCGGCCGTGCTCCACCTCGCCTTCGCGGGGCTCGGAGCGAAGGTCGCCCGCTCGGGCGCGATCGCCGGCAATCCGCAGTCGCTCGGCGTCTCGCGCAAGCTCGGCTACGAAGTGGTGGGTTCGCACACGGTCAGCCCGCGCGGCGCGCCGCTCGAGCACACGGACGTCGAGCTGCCGCGCGAGCGCTTCCGATCGCCGGTGCCGGTCGAGATCGTCGCGCTGGAGCCGTTGCTGCCACTGTTCGGCGCTTCATGAAACTCTCTGCTTCATGAACTTCCGCGCGTTCGGCGAGACGTTCGTCACGCTGTTCGTGATCACCGACCCGATCGGGAACGCGCCGATCTTCGTCTCGATCACGCGCAACCTGACGCCGCGCGAGCGGCAGCGGGCCGCGCTCCGCGCGGTGCTCGCGGCGGGCGCGCTGATTCTCGGCTTCGCGATCTTCGGCGAGGCGCTGCTCCGGTACCTGCACGTCTCGCTCGGCTCCCTGTCGATCGCCGGCGGCCTGCTGCTGATGCTCGTCGCGCTCGAGATGCTCCGCGGCTCGGACTTCCCCGGAGGCGACGCCGAGACGCCCCAGGACATCGCTCTCGTCCCGCTCGCGACCCCTCTCGTCGCAGGTCCCGGCGCGATCGCGACGGCGATCGTGCTCTGGCGCTCGCACCCGAGCTTTGAAGGGCACGTCTCGGTGCTCGCGGCAATCGTGCTCGCCGTCGCGTGCGTCGGCCTCGCGCTGCTCGTCGCCGAGCGGGTCACGCGGGCGACGAGCCCGGCGGTGCTTTCGTTCCTGACGCGCGTGTTCGGGCTGCTGCTGAGCGCCATCGCCGTGCAACTCGTGGTAGACGGCGTGCGCTCGCTGACATAGATTCGACGCGCGAACAAACCCAACCTGAGGAGGGCATGCCTATGACGATGCGGCTGCCCCGCCCGCGGCACGGGGATCCTCACGACACCACGCAGGAACTGCGTGCGCTCGCTGCGGCCGTCCTCTCCGAGGACGTGCAGACCCTGGCGCGAACCACCAAGTACCTGCGGCGCTCCTACCGCGTGGTCTTCCTCGGCTACGTGGCGATGATGGTGTTCGGCGTGGCGGCGATCGTCGCCGCGTTCGTGAAGGCGATGGCGGCCGACAACATGGCCGCGGCGGCCGCGGCGATCGGCCTCGCCGGGCTGACCGTCGGCATCTTCGTCGCGTTCTTCGTGCAGCGGCCGTCCGCTGCCCTCGAGAGGAACGCGATCTTCATGCCGTGGGTGTCGATCGTCCTGACCACGTTCTGGACGCGGATGCTGTACCTCGACGACCCCGAGACGCTGGATGCGAAGCTCGGGCACGCAGCGAAAGAGGCGTCCGACGAGCTGAGCGCGATCGCCCTGCGCTACGCGGTGATCGACGGGAAGGAGCTGGCGGTCGCGAAGGAGGCGGCCCGCACGCGGCCGGTCAAGCCAACCGCTTGAGCGCCTGCGAGAGCGACTGGCGCGTCGTCAGCACGGGGGCGTACACGTCCCCGCGCTGGCGCACGCGCTCGAGCACGACGGGCATCGTGTAGATCGAGGGGTTGAGCTTGTCGTTCACCTCGTCCCACGTGAGCGGTGTGGAAACGGGCGCGCCCGGCTTCGGCCGGACCGAGTAGACGGAGGCGATCGTCTTCCCCTCGCCGTTCTGGTTGGCGTCGATCAGCACGCCGCGCCGCTTCGCCTTCGACCATTCGGTTGTCGCGAGCTTCGGGTGGGCGCGTGCGATCGCGCCGGCGACGTGCTCGGAGAAGCGGCGGGTGTCCTCGAACGTCGACCTGCGATCGACCGGCACCAGCACGTGGAAGCCCTTGCCGCCGCTGGTCTTCGGGAACGACTCGAGGCCGAGCGCGTCGAGCAGGCTCTTGAGGATCAGCGCCACCTCGATCGTCTGCGACCAGGGGACGTCGGGCGTCGGGTCGAGGTCGAAGAGCACGAAGTCGGGACGGTCGGGCTTGTCGATCCGCGAGTACCACGTGTTCATGTCGATGCAGCCCATGTTCACCATCCAGAGCACGGCGAGCTCGTCGTCCACGACCGGGAACTCGACCCACTTCTTCGTGCGCGCCTTGTCGCGCGTCGAGACGAGCGCGCGGTAGCGCGGGATCCACTCCGGCATGTGCGACGGGGCGTCCTTCTGGAAGAACGCCTTCCCGTACGCGCCGTCCGGGTAGCGACGCATCGTGAACGGCCTGTCCTTCAGGTGCGGGACGAGCACGTCGGAAACCGCCTGGTAGTACTCGAGCAGGTCGCCCTTCGTGATCCCCTCGTCGGCCCAGAAGAGCTTGTCGAGGTTCGAGAGCTTCAGCTCCCGCTTGCCCTTCTTGATCACGTCCGGCATCGAAGAGGAGCCGCTGGGACGGGCGCGTGTGACCTCGCCGGCCTCCTTGTCCTCGCGGATCCCGAGGTAGGCGGGATGGCGGAGGTGCCCGTCGTGCGTCCACTCGCCGAAGCGCACCTGCGCGACGAGCTGCGGGTCGACCCACTGGACGTCGCCCTTGCGCACGCGCGGCATCTTCGGCTCGACCGGGAACGGCGAGGTGTCTCGGTGCAGCGGCCTCAACATCTTCAGCAGCTTGCGGATCTCGGCGTCGTTGAAGCCGGTGCCGACGTTGCCGACGTAGCGCAGCTGGTCGCCCTCGTTGACCGCGAGCGCAAGCGATCCGAACGTGCCCGCCCGCCGCCCGGAGCCGCGCGTATAGCCGGCGACGACGAACTCCTCGTTGTTCTCCGTCTTGAGCTTCAGCCAGTCGCGCGTGCGCTTTCCCTGCTTGTACGTGCTCGCAACGCGCTTGGAGATGATCCCCTCGAAGTGCTGTTCCTGCGCGACCGCGAAGAGCGCGTCGCCGTCCTCGAAGTCCTCCGAGTACGAGACGCTCTTCACGCGGCCGTCGAGCAGCGCACGCAACCGGTCCTTGCGCTCGCGCAGCGTCTCGTCGACGAGCGGCTCGCCGTCGAGCTCGAGCAGGTCGAACGCGTAGTAGACGAGCGGCCCCGTGCCCTGCTGCAGCTCGGAGAAGCTCGTCTTGCCCGACGGGTCGACGCGGGTGACCTCGCCGTCGACGACGGCGTGCGGGCTCTTCACCGCCTTGACGATCGCCTTCGCGACGTCGGGAAAGCGGCCGGTCAGGTCGTTGTCGTTCCGCGAGACGAGCCTGCACTCGCCGCCGCGCACGTACGCGATCGCGCGGTAGCCGTCGAACTTCACCTCGTGCACCCAGTCGTCGCCGTGCGGCACGCGCGTGTCGAGGGTCGCGAGCATCGGCCTGTACGTGTGTGCGGCGACCTCGGTCTCCTCGTCGTCGTGGCCCTTGATCAGCAGCCAGTTCTGCTCCTTCCCGTCGAGGTGCGCCGGTACGAGCGTCCAGCGGCCTCTTAGCTTCTTCCCGTGCAGCTCGAACGTGAGCTGCCCGTTGCGCTTCTCCTCCAGCAGCTCCCAGGTGCCGTTGTCGAAGATCTCGACGCTGCCGGCGCCGTACTGGCCGGCCGGGATCTCGCCGTGGAACGACGCGTACTCCAGCGGGTGGTCCTCGACGTGCACGGCGAGCGCCTTCGCGCCGGGCTCGAGCGGCACGCCCTTCGGCACGGCCCAGGAGGCGAGCGCGCCGTTGCGCTCGAGCCTGAAGTCGTAGTGCAGCCGGCGCGCGTCGTGGCGCTGCACGACGAAGATCGGCTTCTTGCCCCGCTTGGTCGAGCCGAACGGCTCCGGGGTGCTCTTCGGATCGCGCTTGCGGCGGTAGTCGGCCAGCGACACTGACTAGCCGCTCACGAAGCTTTACGCGAAGCGGTCTTCCGCTGCGAGCTCGTCTTCTTCTTCGCCGCGCCCGTCTTGCGCCGCGCCGGGGTGCCGCGTCTCTTCTTGGTCGCGGCGACCGACTGGCGGAGCGCCTCCATCAGGTCGACGACCTCGCCGCCCTCGTCCTCGCTCGGCTCGGGCAGCGGCTTCCCCTTCGCCTTCTTCCGCAGCAGGTCGAGTAGCTCGTTGCGGTAGCGGTCGTGGTAGCGCTCGGGATCCCAGGCGCCGGCGAGGTTCTCGATCAGCGTCTTTGCCATCTCGACCTCGGGCTGCCGCACCTGCGGCTTCGGCGCCTCCTCCGGTTGCCGTACCTCGTCGGCGTAGTACATGGTCTCGAGGACGAGGGTGTCGCCGACGGGACGGACGGCGGCGAGGTGCTGCTTGTTGCGGATCACGACCTTGGCGATCGCCACGCGGCCGGTCTCCTCCAGCGCCTTCACGAGCAGCCGGTACGGCTTCTCGGCGCCCTCCTGAGGCAGCAGGTAGTAGCCCTTGCGGAAGTAGAGCGGGTCGATCTCGTCGATCGAGACGAAGTCGCAGATGTCGATCGCGTGGGTCAGCTCGACGTCGAGCCGGTCGATGTCCTCGTCGGTCAGCTCGACGTACTGCCCCTTCGCGACCTCGAAGCCCCGGATGATGTCGTCCGGGTCGACGCTCTTGCCCGTCTCCTTGTTCACCTTGTCGTAGCCGATCGGAGCCATGTCCCGGCGATCGAGGAAGTGGAACTTCAGCTCCTTCGACTCGGTCGCCGTGTACATCCGCACCGGCACGGAGACGAGGCCGAAGGAGATCACGCCGGACCAGATCGCGCGGGGCACGCTTCTGACTTTTCCACACGCGGCCCGGTGGGAAACGAGGTTTCGCGCCTGAACCCCGGGGACAGAACAGCGTGGAGCTTCTCCACCTGACGGGGGGTTAGGCGCTCGGGGCCCGCTACGGCGGGCCTCGACGCGTTCACGGAGCCGTTTCTTCCCCGTTGAAAACCCTGTGGACGCTGTGGAAAGCGCTCGAGACAATCGCCACGAGCTTGCTCGGGGTCAGGCGTAGACGCCCATGCCGCGGAACTTGGCGCGCCGGCGGCGCCGGAGCTCCTCGCCCGGGGTGTCCTCGAGCTCCTCGAGGCTCTCGACGAGCGCTGCCCGGAGGAGACGCGCGGCCTCGTCGTGATCCGTTTGCGCGCCGCCGGGCGGCTCGGCGACGATCCCGTCGATCACGCCCAGCTCGAGGCAGTGGAGCGCGTCCGGCTTGAAGGCCGCGGCGGCCTTCTTCGCCTCGCCGGCGTCGCGCCAGAGGATCGCCGCGCAGCCCTCGGGCGTGATCACGGAGTAGATCGCGTTCTCCTGCATCAGCACGCGGTCGGAGACGGCGATCGCGACGGCGCCGCCGGAGCCGCCCTCGCCGATGATGCAGGCGACCGTCGGCACCGTCAGCCGCGACATCTCGGCCTGCGAGCGGGCGATCGCGCCGCCCTGGCCGTGCTGCTCGGCCGCGACGCCCGGGTAGGCGCCCGGCGTGTCGACGAGCGAGATCACCGGGAAGCCGAAGCGCTCGGCGATCTCCATCACGCGCATCGCCTTGCTGGTAGCCCTCGGGATACGCCATGCCGAACTGCCGGTCGAGCCGCTCCTTCACGTCGCGGCCCTTCTGGTGCCCGATCAGCGACGACGGTACGGCCGTCGAGCGGCCGAGCCCGGTGACGAGCGCGCCGTCGTCGGCGCGGCCGCGGTCGCCGTGCAGCTCGACCCAGTCGTCGATGAAGCGCTCGACGTAGTCGAGCGTGTACGGCCGGTCGGGATGGCGCGCGAGCTCGACCGAGCGCCAGATCGCCTCGTCGCTCGTGTCGGCCTGCAGCCGCTCCAGCTGGCGCTCGAGCCGCTCGCTCTCGCCGCTCGACGCGCGCGCCGCGCAGGAGCGGCAGCCGCGACAGGCCGGACAGCCGCTGGCGGAGGCTGCAGCTCCTGGTCGCGTTCGCTCATCCCTCAGAGCCTCCGTCAAGCCGACGGCTCACGCAAAGAGCCTCAGCAGTCGCGAGAGGTGCTCGCGCTGCTCGGCGCGCGGGACGATCGCGTCGATGTGGCCGAAGCGCAGGTTCTGCTCGGCGAGCCCGAAGTCCTCCGGCAGCTTCTCGCGCGTCGTCTGCTGCACGACGCGCGGGCCGGTGAAGGCGATCAGCGCGCCGGGCTCGGCGATCGTCACGTCGCCGAGCGAGGCGAACGACGCGAGCACGCCGGCGGTGGTCGGATGCGCCATCACGGTGATCATCGGGATGCGCGCGTCGTGCAGGTCCTCGACCGCGCAGACCGTCTTCGGCAGCTGCATCAGCGAGAGGATCCCCTCCTGCATGCGCGCGCCGCCCGAGCTCGTGACGGAGACGAGCGGGACGCCGCGCTCGATCGCCGAGTCGCACGCGCGCGAGAACTTCTCGCCGACCGCGCTGCCCATCGAGCCGCCCATGAACGTGAAGTCCATGACCGAGAGCTCGACGGCGTGGCCGTCGATCGTCGCCTGGCCGATCACCATCGCCTCGCCGAGGCCGGTGTTCAGCTCGGCCTCGGACAGGCGCTCGGCGTACGGGCGCAGGTCGAAGAAGTCGAGCGGGTCCTCGGAGCGGACGTCGGCGGCCTCCTCGACGAACGAGCCCGCGTCGGCGTACCAGTCGATCCGCGCGCGGGCGCGCATCGGGAAGTGGTGGCCGCAGTGGCCGCACACCCAGAGCGCGGCCTCGAGCTCGTCGTCGCGGTAGTGCGAGCCGCACTGCGGGCAGGTGTTCGGGTGCTTCTTGTCTGACGGCGGCGGAGCGTGCTTGTGCTCGACCTGGACGTCGATCCGGGTCTCGGACATCGGTAGAGCTTAGACCCCCGGCCGGACGCCTCCCGGTTACAGGCCGAGCGCGTGCCCGAGCCGCGCCAGCGCGGCCTCGTTCCGCGCCGAGGCGCTGCGAAGCCCGTGAACCCCGCTCCGATCGGGCCGCGGCAGCTGCGGCCAGGAGCGCCTCCAGGCTCGGCGAGCGGATCCCGTCCGGCTCCGGCATGAAGACGTCGAGCTCGGCGGGCTCGATCACGTCGCCGTCGAGCGCCACGTAGACGTGCTCCGGCAGCGTGCCGAGCTCTGGCCGGATCCCGGCCTCGGCGATGAACGCCTCCTCGGGCGGGTCGAGGTTGCGCGCGCCGAGCAGCGTCACGTCCTCGGCCGCGACGTCGCCGGCGTCGATCAGCATCCGCAGCGGCATGCCCCACTCGTTGCCGGACGGCGAGCTCTCGGGCGTGTTCAGGTCGCCGTGCGCGTCGAGCCAGACGACGGCGACGCGGCCGTGCCGGCGGGCGAGCTCGCGCACCGCGCCGACGTGCGAGCAGCAGCAGCCGCCGAGGACGAGCGGCCGCGCCGGCAGCTGCGCGCCCGGTCGCCTCGATCTGCGCGTCGAGCGTCGTCCTCCTCGATCGTCGCCGCCTCGGGCCACGGCAAGCGCCATCGCCGCAGCTTCCGCCATCGCCTCGCCGCTCCGTCGCCCCACGCGCGCGGCACGCGCACGCAGCCCGGCGGCGAACTCGCGCCCGCACGCATGGCACTGGTACTCGGCGCCCGATCGCGACCGCGGTCAGCGTCCGGCAGTCGGGGCACTTCGCGCGCAGCGCGCTCAGCTCAGTTCGCGAGTCTGCGCAGCATCCCAGGTGTTCGACTGCCGCAGCACGCTGCATGCCCGACGCGCTCGTACAGCCGCGTCGCGCCGGTCGGATTCTCCGCGTCGACGCCCGAGGCGCACCTTGCGCTGCCCGCGCGCGTGCAGAGCGGCGAACGACCGGCGCAGCAGCGCCTCGCCGAGCCCGCGCCGCCGCCACGGCCGGCGCACGCCGAGCGTCCCGATCCAGCCGTGGCCGGGATCGTCCGAGCGTTCCGGGTAGTCGAGCGACGCGCCCGCGAGCTCGTCGCCGTCCCACGCGACGAGCCACAGGTCCGGGTCGAAGTTGCGCGCCTTGACGATGAACTCGCGCCAGTTCCCGAGCGGTTGCGGATGGAAGTCCCAATGGTCGGCGAACGCCTCCTGCAGCGCCTCGTACACGCGCTCGCTCGTCGTCTGGATGGCGGTACGGTGCGCAGCTCGATCCCGTCCGGGATCACCGGCTCGGGCGGTGCCTCGACGCCGAACTCGATCTCCATCGTCCACGAGCGCGCGGATCTCGCGATAGCCGCGCGCCGCGACGCAGCTCGCCGAGCTCGTGCCCGTCGACGAAGAACGTCCGCACGCGCTTCGCGCCGAGCGCGCGCGCCCGGCTTCTCGGCGCAGATCGAAGCGTCTCGTCCCAGCAGCCCGGCGCCGCCATGTCGACGTCGAGCCGACTCGTCCTCGTGACCCAGACGTCGAAGTAGCCGACGACGCGGTCGTCGTCGTCCACCAGCACGAGCAGGTTCTCCGGGCGCAGCGCCTCGTTGTCGAACCACTCGCGGATCTCGTCGCCGCTCATCCGCCGCGACTCGCCCCACGCCTCGACGAAGAGCGCGCGCGACCGTCGTCGGCGTCGTCCTCGCGGAGCTGCCTAAGCCGCGACGAGCTCATCGAGCGTCTCCGGGAGCGCGAAGAGATCGGTCAGCTCGACGCGTCGGCTCGCACCGTCGCCGTCTCGCCCAGCCGGTTGATCCACACGCTGCGCAGCCCGAGCTCGTTCGCCGGCACGATGTCGTGGAAGAGCGACGCCGCGACGTGCACGTGCCCGTCGCGCGGCGCCTTCGTCCGCTCGAAGAACTCCTCCCAGTGCTTGTGCGCAGGCTTGTACGACCCGATCTCCTGCGCGACCACGACCTCGTCGAACGGCACGCCGATCGTGCACCTGCGACGCGGCGATGAAGTCGTCGTCGGTGTTCGAGAGGATCGCGAGCTTCCAGCCGCGGCGGCGCAGCCTCGATCGAGCGCGCCGTGCACCTCGGGGAACGCGCGCCAGCCCGGCAGCGACTCCGCGAGGCCGTGCTCCTGGCCTGCGGGCGCGCCGAGCTCGCGCATCGCCTCCGTCAGCACGTCGCGGTAGCTGCGCGCGCCGTCGCGCTGCAGCTCCGGCTCGATCTCGTGGTAGCGCGCGAGCAGCTCGTCGGCGTGGTCCTCGCCGAAGACGCGCGCGAGCTCGGCGCGCACGCCGCCGTTCCAGTCGATCAGCGTCCCGTAACAGTCGAACGTCGCCCACCGCTCCACGCGCGCTGAACTGCTACGCGGCGACCTCGAGCGGCGGCTGGTACGCGAGGATCTCCCAGCCGTGCTCGTCGAGCCAGCGCTTCGAGTCGCGGTACTGCGGGCGGCGCCTCTCGACGAGCTTCCAGAACTCCGGGCCGTGGTGGTGCTCGACGAGGTGGCAGACCTCGTGCACGACGACGTAGTCGAGCACGTCGTGCGGGGCGAGCACGAGCCGCCAGTTGAAGCTGAGCGCGCCCTTGCTCGAGCACGAGCCCCAGCGGCTGCGCTGGTCGCGCAGCGTGATGCGCTCGTACGTGACGCCGAGCGCCGCCGCCTCCGACTGCGCGATCAGCGAGATCCGCGCGCGCGCCTCACGCCGGCCCTGCTCCTCGGTCAGGCGCAGCCGCTCGAGGCCGAGGCGCGGCTCGCCGCCTTCTCCAGCTGCTTCGCCGAGCCAGTCGAGATTCGTCGCGATCGCGACGTCGATCTCCGCGTCGGTCGCGCGCGGCCGAACGACGAGCTCGGGCGGGAATCCGTAGCGCACGACGAGGCGGTGTCCGCGCACGCGCTTCGAGCGGCGTATGTGCACCTCGACCGGACGACCACCCACGTCCACGACGCGCATGGGTGCACGGTAGGAGTCGCCTCGGACGACAACGCTTGTGTCATCGGCCATGCACGTGGGATTCGCCCACGCAAGCCGGTTTTCCTGCGTTCTGCGGCGCTCTACTCGTCCCAGCGGCGCACGACGATCGACGCGTTGTGACCGCCGAAGCCGAACGAGTTCGAGACCGCGACGCTCAGGTCGGGAATGTCGCGCGCCTCGTTCGGGACGTAGTCGAGATCGCACTCGGGATCCGGATCGTCGTAGTTGATCGTCGGCGGCGCCTTGCGGTCGACGACCGCCTGCACGGTGAACACCGCCTCGACCGCGCCGGCGGCGCCGAAGCAGTGGCCTGTCGCGCCCTTCGTCGACGAGACGGCGAGCTTGTTCTTCGCGTGCTCCTCGCCGAACGCCTGCTTGATCACGCGCGTCTCGGCCGCGTCGCCGAGCGGTGTCGACGTGGCATGCGCGTTCACGTACCCGACCTCGGTCGGGTCGACGCCGCGCGTCCTCGATCGCCATCGTGATCGCGCGCGCCGGGTTCTCGCCCGTCGGGTCGGGCTCCGTCATGTGCGACGCGTCGGAGGAGATGCCGTAGCCGAGCAAGCTCGGCGTAGATCGTCGCGCCGCGTGCCCGTCGCGTGCTCGAGATCCTCGAGCACGAGCACCGCGGCGGCCTCGCCCATCACGAGCCCGTCGCGCTGGCTGTCGAACGGGCGCGACGCGTGCTCCGGATCGTCGTTGCGCCGCGACAGCGCGCGCATCGCGTCGAAGCCGGCGATGCCGACCTCGGTGATCGGCGCCTCGGTGCCGCCGGCGAGCATCACGTCGGCGCGGCCCACGCGGATCTCGTCCATCGCGTCGCCGATCGCCATGTTCGACGCCGCGCACGCGGTGCACTCGCTCATCAGCGGGCCCTTCGTGCCGAGCTCGATCGAGACCCAGCCGGCGCCCATGTTCGGGATGATCGACGGGATCGAGAACGGGCTCACACGGTCGGGGCCCTTCGTGAGCAGCACGTGGTAGCACTGCTGGTAGCTCTGCAGGCCGCCGATACCGGTCGCGATCGACGCGCCGACACGCTCGGGATTCTTCGCGATCTCGACGCCGGAGTCGGACTCCGCCTGCCGCGCGGCGGCAAGGATCATCTGCGCGAACCGGTCCATGCGACGCGCGGCCTTGCGGTCGATCCACTGCGTCGGGTCGAAGTCCTTCAGCTCGCACGCGAAGTGGACGTTGTAGTTCGAGTGGTCGAACGCGGTGATCTCGTGCGCGCCCGACTCGCCCGCGACGAGGTTCTGCCACGACGTCGCGACGTCGTTCCCGAGCGGGCTCACGAGGCCCATGCCGGTGATGACGACGCGCCTGCGTCCGTTGCCGTTGCTGTCTGCCTGCATCACATTCCCAGTCCGCCGTCGACGAGCAAGACCTCGCCGGTGATGAACGAGGCGTCGTCGGATGCCAGGAACCGTACCGCGCCCGCGATCTCCTTCGGCTCGGCAACGCGCCCGAGCGGCGTGTTGTCGACCATCGCGGCGGTCGCCTCCTCGGGCAGCACCTCCGTGAGCTGCGTCTTCACATAGCCCGGTGCGACGACGTTCGCGCGGATGTTGCGTGACCCCAGCTCGCGGGCGAGCGACTTCGTGAAGCCGATGATCCCGGCCTTCGACGCGGCGTAATTCGTCTGCCCCCAGTTGCCGTGAACGCCCGACGACGGAGCTGATGTTGACGATCGAGCCGCCGCGCTTCTTCATCATCGGCCGCGTGACCGCGCGGCACGTGTAGAAGACCGAGCTCAGGTTGGTGTCGAGCACGGTGCGCCAGTCGTCGTCGGACATGCGAGCTAGCAGCCCGTCGCGCGTCAGGCCCGCATTGTTGACGAGCACGTCGATGTCGCCCGCCTCCTCGACGAGGCGCTTCGCGTCGTCGGACGACGAGACGTCGGCCTGCACCGCGCTCCCGCCGATCTCCGACGCGAGTTGCTCCGCGTCGTCCTTGCCGGAGCGATAGCCGACGACGACGGTCGCGCCCGCGCGGGCCAGCTCCTCCGCGATCGCGCGGCCGATGCCCTTCGACGCGCCGGTCACGAGGGCGCGCTTGCCCGCAAGAGATGCGAAAGGCGCGCTAGCCAAGCGCTTCCGTGGCTTCGTCCAGCGACTTCAGGTCGTTGACGGAGAACGTGCGCACCGATCTGTCGATCCTCTTCAGTAAACCGCTCAGCACGTTGCCGGGCCCGACCTCGACGAACGTCGTGACGCCCTGGTTGATCAGCTCGCGCGCCGCCTGCGTGAAGCGGACGGGCGCGGTGAGCTGCTCGATCAGCAGCTCGCGGTAGCGCTGCGCGTCCTCGACTCGCGCGGTCACCGTCGACATGAACGTCGCGCGTCCCTCGGCGAGGTGCACGCGCTCCACCGCCGGACGCAGCACCTCGGCCGCGCGCGCGACGAGCGGCGTGTGGAACGCGCCGGACACGCGCAGGCGCACGGCGCGCCGTGCGCCCTCGCGCTCGGCCTCGGCGCACGCCTCGTCGACCGCCGGCGTCTCGCCGGAGATCACGAGCTGGCCGGGGCAGTTGTAGTTCGCCGGCCACACGTTCGAGATCTTGCGGCAGAGCGCCTCGACCGCCTCGTCGGCGAGACCGAGGATCGCCGCCATCGAGCCCGGATGCTCGCGCGCCGCCTCGGCCATCGCAGCGCCGCGATCCCGCACGAGCGAGATCGCGTCGCGCACGGACAGAGCGCCGCGCGGAGCCGAGCGCCGCGAACTCGCCGACCGAGTGGCCGACGACGACGTCCGGCTTGATCCCGCGCGCCCGGAGCGCCGCGTCGATCGCGAGGCAGGTCGCGACGAGCGCAGGCTGCTGCACCTCGGTGCTCGACGAGCTCCTCGAGCGGACGCTCGAAGCAGAGCTGCTTGAGGTCGATGCCGGACGCCTCGGTGCCCTCGTCGAAGACCGCCATCGCCTCGGGCACGGCCTCCGCGATGTCGCGGCCCATTCCGGCCTCGAACGAGCCCTGGCCGGGGAACATGAAGGCGATCTTGGTCATGCCGCTGCTCCTGTCGTCTCGTGTGTCCACTCGATCAACGCCGAGCCCCACGTGAGGCCTGCGCCCATGCCCGTCAACAGCACGAGCTTGCCCGGCTTCGAGGCGCCCGTCGTCGGCCGCGTCGGCGAGCGCGAGCGGGATCGAGCCCGACGACGTGTTGCCGTAGCGGTCGACGTTCACCACGGTCTTCTCCTGCGGGACACCCGAGCTTCTTCACAGCGTGATCGATGATGCGGACGTTCGCCTGGTGCGGGACGTAGACGTCGACGTCGTCGACCGTCTTCCCGCACTCGTCGAGGATCGCCTCGGCCGAGGTCACCATGACCCGCGTCGCGAACTTGAAGACCTCACGGCCGTTCATCTTCACGAAGCTCGTCCGGATCGTCGAACTTGCGCGAGCCGCTGCCCGGCAGCCAGAGGCTCGCGCCGCCGCCGCCGTCCGCGCCGAGCTCGAAGCCGAGGAAGCCTCCCTCCTCGACCTGCTCCATCACGACCGCGCCGGCGCCGTCGCCGAAGAGCACGAGCGTCGAACGGTCGGTCCAGTCGAGGATCTTCGAAA